>DYGX01000005.1 GCA_020724465.1 Thermoflexus sp. | reverse complement strand
ATCCGCGAAGGCGGTCTCACCGTCGGCGCCGGTGTCATTACCGAAATCCTTGAGTAGCTTCGTTCAGGGGCCGGCGGCACTGCTGGCCCCTGCTCCCGGCCAATCGCCGGGCAGGTGTGGGTGAGTTATGGCGAAGAAGAAAGACATCCGGATGGTGATCCACCTCGCTTGCACCGAGTGCAAGGAGCGGAACTACACCACCATGAAAAACCGGCGAAATGACCCGCAGCGCCTGGAGCTGAAGAAGTACTGCTCGCGCTGCCGGAAACACACGCTGCATCGTGAGACTAAGTGAGCTAAGCGCTTAGTGAGTTGTGTTGGGGTGAACGCTTGCCCCATGATCCAGGGGAGTAGCTCAATTTGGCAGAGCAACGGTCTCCAAAACCGTAGGCTGCGGGTTCGAGTCCTGCCTCCCCTGCCTAACCAAACCACTCGCTACGATTAGACACCGTCCTCGCGACGGTGTCTTAGATATAGGCGATTGAGACTATTGCCGAGGAGTTTATTGTGGCACGTACACGCACCCGCAGCATCCATGACACGGCCGAAAACGGAACCGTCGCCCCGGCCGAAACGGGGCGCCGCGACCGCAGCGCCACTGCCGCGCGCCAGCCGGCCAAACCCCGCGCCCAGTCGCAGGGGCTGATCGAGCGGATCCCTGTTGTGCGCAGCATCGCGGGGTATCTGCACGGCGTTCGCACCGAGATCCAGAAGGTTACCTGGCCGACGCGGGAAGAAACGCTTCGCCTGACGGGTGTGGTGTTGGGCGTCACCATCTTCTTCTCTATCGCGCTGGGGCTGCTCGACACTTTCCTGTCCTGGTGGTTCCAGAAGGCATTCCACCCGGATTCGGAAACCACCTTTCTGATTGTCGCCGTCGCGGTGATTGCCGTCGTCGGCGGCACCTGGACGCTGTTTCGCCACCGGATCTAGGGCGCGCGGAACGGCCGCACACAGACCGGTGTCGCGCTGCGGTGCCGGGCTTTGCGCTGTGCCGCGCCGGGACTCGATCGATAACGCCCGCTGGTGCTGAGTGTAAAGGCTGTAGCAATGTTTGTGGATGATTATCAAGACGACGACGTGGACTTCGACCCAGAACCCCTGTATCTGGACGAAGACGACGACAACCTGCCCGGCGAGCGCGACGCCGCCTCGGACGAGCCAGCCGACACGCTGCTCTCTGCTGGCCTGGACACCGAGGAGCACGACGACGAGCGCCACTGGTACGTTGTCCATTGCTACTCCGGGCAGGAGAACAAGGTCCGCCATGCCATCGAGCAGCGCATCGAGACGATGGGCATGCAGGATAAAATCTTCGACGTCGTGGTCCCCACCGAAGAGGAAATCGAGGTTCGCGAGGGCAAGCGCCGCACCATCGAGCGCCGCGTCTTCCCCGGCTACATCCTGGTCCAGATGATCATGGACGAGGACTCGTGGTATGTCGTGCGCAACACGCCCGGCGTCACCGGGTTTGTCGGCATGGGCAACGAGCCGACCCCGCTGCGCCCTGAGGAAGTCGCCCAGATCATGCGGCGGATGGAAGCGGAAGCGCCGAAGATCAAGGTGACCTTCCGCCCCGGCCAAAAGGTACGGATCATCGACGGCCCGTTCAACGACTTTATCGGAACGGTCGGTGATATCGATATGGAAAAGGCGAAAGTGCGCGTTCTGGTCTCGTTCTTTGGCCGCGAAACGCCGGTCGAGCTGGACTTCCTGCAGGTCGAAAAGGCCTGAGCGCGTAGCTCGCCCCGCCTCTGACCGCTGGCGGTCCGCGTTGGGGCCGCCCTGGATACCTGCCAACAGTGTAAGGAACAAGAAACATGGCCAAGAAAGTCAAAGCTGTCGTCACCCTGCAGATCGAAGCAGGCAAAGCCAACCCTGCGCCGCCCATTGGCCCCGCTTTGGCGCAGCACGGCATCAACCTGATGGCCTTCTGCAAGGAGTACAACGCCCGGACGAGCAACCGCATCGGCGAGATCGTGCCTGCCGAGATCACGATCTTCACCGATGGCTCGTTCAAGTTCATTCTCAAAAGCCCGCCGACCGCTTTCCTGATCCGGCGCGCTGCCGGCCTGGAGCGCGGCTCGGCGCAGCCCAACCGCGATAAGGTGGGCAAGCTGACCCGCCAGCAGGTGCGCGAGATCGCCGAGATCAAGATGAAGGACCTCAACGCCATCGACATCGAAGGCGCGATGCGGCAGATCGAAGGTACCGCGCGCAGCATGGGCGTGCTGATCGAAGGCTAACCGTTCGGTTTCACATTTCGTATGCGTGGGAGGGCGCCGCGCGCCCGCCAGGACCACAAGGAGACTCATCATCCCATGGCAAAACACGGCAAGAAATACCTGGCAGCACTCGAGAAAATCGACCGCGACCGGCAGTACACGCCGGAAGAGGCGATCAAGCTCGTCAAAGAGCTGGCCTTCGCTGACTTCGACGAGACGGTTGAACTGCACCTGCGCCTGGGCATCGACCCGCGCCACAGCGACCAGCAGATCCGCACGACCGTGCTCCTGCCCTACGGCCTGGGCAAGACGGTGCGTATCCTGGTCTTTGCCGAAGGTGAAGCCGCCCGCATTGCCCAGGAAGCCGGCGCCGACATCATCGCCGACGACGAAGTCATCGCGCGCATCGCGGATGAGGGCTGGACCGAGTTCGACGTTGCGCTCGCCGTGCCGGATATGATGCGCAAGATCGGGCGGCTGGGTAAGGTGCTTGGCCGCCGCGGCCTGATGCCCAACCCCAAAGCCGGCACGCTGATCCCGGCGGAAGACATTCCGCGTGCCATCGAAGAAGCTCGCGCGGGCCGCATCGAGTTCCGCAACGACAAGACCGCCAACATACACGTCCCGATCGGGAAGACGAGCTTCCCCGAAGAGCATCTGCTCGGCAACATGGCTGCCGTGATGGATGCCGTGCGCCGCGCACGACCCGCCGCCGCCAAAGGTACTTACCTGCGCCGCGCGGTCGTGACTTCGACGATGGGGCCGGGCATCCGCATTCAGCCGACGCTCGCGCTGAATATGGCCGCCCCCACGGCGTAAGACTTCTCTTGGCCGCTTGACTCAACGCGATACGCCGGAAGGGCAACGCTGCACCTTCCGGCGTTTTCGTTCCCGGTCACCACATACCAGGCAAGAGACGGATGGGACTGACGGTCGTTTCCGGAGACATTTTCGCCACGCAGGCGCAGACCGCCGCGCTGGGCCTGAACGCCGCCGGGCGCCTGCCCGCGGAACCCGTCTTCACGCGCCTGCAAGACCGCTATCCCGTGTTTGTCAGCGAATACCGGCGCCAGGGGCGCGCGGGGCGGCTGCACCCCGGCAGCGTGTGGTTCTGGCGCGAGGGAACCCCCTGGCTGGCAGCGTTCATCGTGCGCGAGACGCCGCAGGGTCCGCCCCGCCCCCGCTACATCGAGGCGGCGCTGCTCTACCTCTACCATCACGGCAGGCGCGAGGGGCTGCGCAGCCTGGCGCTGCTGCCGCTGGTGGACGCGCTTGAATGGCCGATGTTCGAGGACCTGGTGCGCCAATACGCGCCGCTGATCGCCGTGCCGCTGGTGCTCTACCGCGCCTATGAACCGGGTACGGCTGCCGAAGCGAGCGACATACCGCCCTCAGGAGAAGCATAGGCCGAGGCATGCGCCGCCTGCGTGCGTTCGGCTTCCTGGCACAACCGCGCACCCCCGGATGCCAGCCAGTTATCCAGCGTGGCGCTGGAGCTGTTGTTGGCCCGCACGTCGCTCCACATTCCCGTCGCCCAGCGATAATAGGATTGCGTTTCGCGCGCCCAGGTGTTGAAGGCCCGCTGTGTCACGCTCGGCCCGCCGTTGTAGCAGGCCAGGGCCAGGCCCAGATCCCAGCCGGAGAACACGCTCAGGCACTCGTGAAAAACCGTCATGCCCCGCCGGACGTTGGTTTCAGGATTGATCATGTTCTCGCCGTTCTCGAAGTGAAACGGCATTACCTGCATCAACCCCATCGCCCCGGCGCTCGACACCGCGTCCGGGTCCCCACACGACTCGATCTGCATCACAATCGCGATCACGTTTGGGTTGACGGTGTACTCGCGCGCCCAGCGCTCGATGGAGTCGCGCCAGTACAACACCGCCGGAGCATAAAACGGCGCCAGCGGGGCGTCCGGGTCGGTGATGAAGTGCGGCCCGGAGCGCAGCGCCGCGAACGGCCACAGCGCCTTGATCTCCGCCGGAGAAAGCGCGCCGGCGATGAACAGCACATCCAGCGCGGCGATGACGACCAGCACCGCCACTCCCAATCGCCGCGCCACGCGCAGGCGGTGGACGACCTTCTCGCGCATGGACGGGGGCGGCGGGGTCTTGGTCCGGCGACGCCCGGTCCCAGATGCGCGCGCCGCGCGTGATTTGCCCTGCTGAGAACTCGATGAAGCGGCTTTGCGAGGCATAGTAGCGGCCTAGGGCTGGATCAGGTTAAGCGGGTCGGGCACGAAGACCATCACGAAGACGGCCAGCGTGAACCACCCCAGCCGCCGCCGGCGCGAGTCCAGCGGCGTGACCGTGTCCAGCGGCGTCGCGTACACGCGCCCCAGGAAGAAAAGCAGCATGGTCCACAGCAGCCACGACGAGTTGAAGAACGACAGCAGCAGAAACGCGCCGATCAGCGGCATATACAACCGTTGAGCGCGGCGGCCAAGCAGCGTATAGGCGACATGCCCGCCGTCAAGCTGGCCCAGCGGGATCAGGTTCAGGCCGGTGATGAACAGGCCGGTCCACCCCGCTTTGGCAAGCTGGTTGATAAACACGTCTTCCCCGTTGCTGGGCAGGAACCGTCCAAAGACCAGCCACTTCGCCGCCGCGTAGAACAGCGAGTCCCCTTCCAGGATAAACGGCTCCTTGGGCATCGGCTCGATGTTGGACGTCGCCAACCCGATCAGCAGGATCGGGATCGCCACCACCAGCCCGGCCAGCGGACCGGCAGCCCCGACGTCGAACAGGATCTTGCGGTTGCGCATGGGCTCGCGCAGTTGAATGAACGCGCCCAGCGTGCCGAAGAAGAACAGCGGCATGGGGATGAAATAGGGCAGCGTGACGTTGACCTTGTGGTGGCGCGCGGCGAAAAAGTGCCCCAGCTCGTGCGTGCCCAGAATCAGCAGCAAGCTCAGCGCATAAGGCAGACCCTGCCACAGCACAATTGTCGTCCGGTTGTCGATGCTGGCCTGCTGCGCCGCGCCCACGTAGAGCAGGCTGAGGAACGTCAGGACCAGCAACAGGGCGTTCGGCCACCACGGGCGCGGGCCGGGCCGGATGCGCCCTTTGATCGCCAGGATCACATGGCGGCCTTCGTCGTCGGTGGTCAGCACCGCGTGATAGTCCTGCGCGGCAAAAGCGGCGTCGAGCTTTTCGAACGCCGCTTCGCTGTCCAGCCGCAGGCGCCCGGTAAAGACGGCCTTCGCCGGCGGCGGCGGATCGTAGTTGACCTGCAGCACGTCCATCACAGCGTGGACGGCAGCGTCCAGCTCTGGGACCGACGGGCTGGGTTGCGGCATCACCGCGGGCGAAGGTGGCGCCGGTTCCTCACCGGCGGTTTGCCCGGTGGAAAAGACCGAAGGCTCGTTGAGCATCCTGCTTCCTATCTGGCTCTACCGCGCCGGCGGATCAGTCCGCGTTCGGCGCTGCATACAATACGTCCCACTCATTTGTCTGCGCGTTGAGCGCCAGGATTCCGCCGTCTCGCGTGCGCAGATAGAGCGTCGCCACGCTCGGCTCGGCGGCGTCCGATTGTACCATACCTTCGTAGGGCACTTCTGGCGACAGCGCCCAGCCCAGTCGCTCGCGCACGCGCGGGTTGCTGCGCCAGACCAGCCCAAAGCCCCGGATCGGCTGCTCCAGGCCGGGTGGGGGCACCAGCGAATCATCGCGCTCCGGGTCGCCTTCGTTGAACTCGTCCGGGTACTGCGCCCAACCGGGCCGCAGACCGTCCTCAAAGATCACGTACACCCGGCCCAGCGAGGCGACCCACACCATCCGCCCGCGCTCAAAGGTCTGCTCCGCCTGCAGCGTGACCTGAGCCGGAGCAGCGGCGCAGGCGTCGGGCGGCGGGTCAAAGAACCACAGATCGGGGCAGCGCAGCGGGATCTGCAAAAGCTGCTCGACTTCCGTCTGGCCGATCTGCGCGGTGAGCAGGAAGCGGGCCACATCCCGGTCGGCGGCGCGCGTGCCCACCGTCAACTGCCCGGTGCCCATGACATCCCAGCGGAAGAGGCGCTCGCCGTCCTCGTCCACGCGGTAGATGCGCGCGCGGTCCGCCCCGTTGACGCGCCAGAACAGCGTGACGTTCTCGCCGGGGGCCACCGAGGCGCTGTCGGTGGTGAAATACTCAATCGCCGCGGCAACAAAGGTCGGCGCGGCGGTGGCCGTCAGCGTTTCCGGCGGCGGCGGGATGGTCGGCACCAGCGGAAAGGCGGGGGGCGCGCCGGGCGTGCGCGTGCTCGGCGGGCGAGTCGGCATGTCGGTCGCGGTTGGCAGGGCCGCGGCGGCGGGCGGGTCGGTCGGCGTGACCGATGGCGTCCAGGTCGCGCTGGGCGGCACGGTGACGATCACCGGCTGCGCCTCACCCCCGCACGCGGCCAGCAGCGCGCCTGCCACGATGAAAGCCACTCCCAACGCGCCGCACATCCTCAGGCGGCGCGGCGCTCGATGTGCCGGTCGCATCACGTCAGACCCATCCCCAAAGACGGTAGCTCGTTCGTAGCCGGAGCGTCGACCGGCAGGGCAAAGGTGAACACCGACCCGGTCGTGCCGGTGCTGCGCACCCAGATGCGCCCGCCGTGCGCCTCAACAGCCAGCTTGCAGAACGCCAATCCCAGGCCAACCCCTCGCGGCACGTCGCGGTAGCGCACGCGCGAGAACTTGTCGAAGATCGACTGCTGCGCGTCCGGCGGGATGCCGGGGCCGGTATCCTTGACGCGCACGTACACCTCGCTGCCGCTGCTGGCCGTGCTGATCACGATCACGCTCCCATCGGGCGAGTACTTGATGGCGTTGTCGATCAGGTTGCTGATCACGCGCTCGATCATATCCGCTTCGATGTAGATCAGCGGCAGATCGGATGCCAGCGCCAGGCGCATGCTGATGTTTTTCTCGTCGGCCAGCGGGCGCATCTGCTCGACTGCATCGCGCACCAGCGCGTTGAGATCGCTATTGTGGCGGTCGCGCAGGCGCATCCCCTCTTCCAGCCGCTGAATATCGAGCAGCGAATCGGCCAGGCGCCGGGCCTGCTGGCTGGCGCGGCAGGCGACGTCGAGCAGGTTGCGCACCTGCGGACGCGCGTCGTCGGCCAGCAGCCGGTTAAGCGCTTCCAGGCTGGAATACACGTTGCCCAGCGGGCCGCGCAGGTCGTGGTAGACCATCGCGCTCATGTCGCGGCGCATCTCTTCGACCATAATCTGCGAGCTGAGGTCGTGCTCGATCCACTGGATCTGGTCGGACCCGGCCCCGTGATTCAGCCGCTTGGCATAAACCTGCACCGCGCAGCTTGTGCCGTCCTTGCGCCAGACCACCGAGCGGAAACGCACTTCCAGCCCGCGCTGCAGATGATCGAAGCGGTCCCCGATCAGTGGGCCGGTCCCGACGCGGTGAATCGAGGAAATCGTCCGGTGCTGAAGCTCTTCCAGGCTGTAGCCCAGGAACTCGCAGGCGCGCTGGTTGGCGACCTGGATCGCCCCCTGCAAATCGGTGATGATGATCGGCACAATGGCATCGTCGAACAGGGCGGCGTAACGCTGTTCGGCCTCGCGGGCAGATTCCAGCAGCAGGGTATTGGTCAGCGCCGCCGCGCCCATCTCGCTGATGGTGGCCGTCAAATTGATCGCGTCTGCGGTGAAGTAGCCGCGCGCGGGGTGCGCCAGCGTCATCACGCCGACCACCTCGCCCGAGTGGATCAGAGGCACGCACAGCGCCGAGCCGAACTGCGGCGACAGCGGCTCGTCCGGCAGCGGCAGCCACAACGGGTTGGCGGTGATGTCGTTGACAACCACCGTCCGGTGATTGTGCAGCACAAACCCTGCCAGGCCGTCTTTCAGGACGCGCCTGAGGGCCGGGCGCGGATCGCTGCCTGTGCCGCCGCCCAGCACGTAGACATCGTGCAGCTCGCGCCGCCGGAAGCTGACGATACTCGCGTACGGGGTTCCCAGCGCCTCTGCCGTGGCGTGCAGCACACGCCGCACCACATCCGCAGAGCGCAGTTCCGCGTTGAGTTCGCGCGCCAGCCGGTAGACAAGCGTGAGCCGAAGCGTCTCGCTGAGACGAGCCTGGATCCCTTGCGCTGCGGTCATATGCCGGTCTCTCCTGCGCCCAACAGGTGTATTCTAGCACAGACTCCGCTGGACAGCCGGGCGGCTCACGGCTGGCGGAGCACGTGGATCCGGGCCGGGCGCAGGGCATCTCGCACGCCGTCGATCACCAGCGTGCGGGCTGCCGCGTCGTGCTGGAAGTCGATGGTGTCTGCCGGGACGACCAGCACCGGGCAGCTCTCCCAACGCTCGATCCACGCGTCGTACAAGGCGTTGAGCTGCGCCAGATACTGCGGCGAGATCTCGCGCTCATAGTCGCGGCCCCGCAGCCGGATCCGGCTGAGCAGGGTCTCGACGCTGCCCTTGAGGTAGATCAGCAGGTCGGGCGGAGGCAGAAACGCGCGAATCCCCTCGTACAGGTCGTGATAGGCGCGGTAATCACGCTCGGACATCAAGCCCTGCTGGTACAGGTTGCAGGCGAAGATCTCGGCGTCCTCGTACACGCTCCGGTCCTGAACCACCGAACCGGGGTGGTCCACCAACTGGCGATGATGCTGCAGCCGCCGCGAGAGGAAAAACACCTGGGAATGAAAGCTCCAGCGCGTCATATCCTCGTAGAAATCGGCCAGGTAGGGGTTTTCGTCCACCGCCTCGTAGAACGGCTTCCAGCCGAACGCCTCGGCCAGGATGCTGGTCAGCGTCGATTTGCCGATCCCGATATTGCCCGCGATGGCGACAAATTTCTTGTCGGTATTCACAGGTGCGATCATGGCGCGTCTCCCCCTGTGTCCGCCGGGTGCCAGGTGCGCTCGCGGTTGTGGCGCATCTTTTCCAGATAAGCCGCTTCGAGATCGACCCCCGCGTAATTCGCCAGCTTGATGACATAGGCCAGCACGTCGGCCAGTTCCTCGCGCAGCGCCGGGAGCGCCGCATCGGTCTGGCCCGTCTGCGCGGCGAGCCAGTGTTGGCGAAAGGCCCGCGCCAGCTCCCCGACCTCTTCCTGAAGCAGCATGAAGTTCAGATACGGGTCGGTCGAGAAGCCTTTGTCGCGGTCCAGCTCGCGGTGCAGGCGCTGGTAATCGACCAGGCGGCGCGCGCCGGGATCAAATGACTGCGCCGCCGCCGGCTGTGCCCCGGTCGGCGCCACTGGCGCGACCTCGCGATCCAGCCCCGGCAGCGCGGGCTGGCGCGGCCCCTCGCCCAGCGCCCCACGGATCTGGCTGAAGACCGCCTCGCGGTCGGCCTCGTTCTTGACGAAATCCAGATTGTTGGTGTCGATCGTCAGCACCGGCGCGTCCTGGTAGCTGGCGAAGAACGCGTCATACGCGACGCGCAGGCTGTCGATGTAGGCCGGGTCCATGTTGCGCTCGTACGGGCGGTCGCGCGCGGTGATGCGATCCATCAGCGTCTCCGTGCTGGCCTTCAGGTAGACGACCAGGTCCGGCGGGGTGATGTTCTCGGCCAGCGCTTCCTGCACGCTGTAATATGTCTTCAGCTCGTCGCCCCGCAGATTGACCTGTGCAAACAGGCGGTCTTTCTCAAACATGTAATCGCTGATCACCGGGCGCGGGATGTGCCGGAGCTGGCGCTGCTGGTGGTAGCGGCTGAGCAAAAAGAATATCTGCGTCTGGAACGCGTAGCGCGCGCGGTCGGTGTAGAAATCGCTCAGAAACGGGTTTTCCTCGAAGACTTCGAGCACCAGCCGCCCGCCCACCGTCTGATGGAACATGCGAGCCAGCGTCGTCTTGCCCACCCCGATCACGCCTTCGATTGCCACATAGGCCTGGGAAGCATCCATCGAAATCGCCCGCTTTTCTGTCTGCTGGCCGGTGCCCCACACGCCCCGGCCTGGTGTCCGGATCAGGGGTGAGTATACGCCCGCCAGGGATGTCTGTCCACCGCCGCGCGCGTCCGGACGGGCGCGGCGCCGCCGCGAAGTGCGCTACAATCGAGGGAAGAGCCGGTGTGATCGACAAGGATGCGGACGGATGCGCCTGCGAATCGTTCTGCTGCTGGGCTGCCTGAGCGCGCTGATCGCCGCGTGCGGCGTGCTGGACCGGCGCGAGCCGGTCGTCATCACCGCCACGCCCGATGCCGCTCAGCGAGCCGCAGCGCCCGCGCCGACCCCCGCGCTAGCGGCGATGACCGGAACGTTCGCCAACCACACGGCGCTGCTCGACGGCGTGTGCAGCGAATTCCTCTTTGCCAGCGCGGGCGAGACCTTCGTCTGGGACACGCCCGACGCCCTCGCCGCATTCTACGACCGGGTGGATAACTCCGGCCTGTGCCGCCGGCCCGCAGCGCGCGGCACGTTCGATTTCGGCGGGGCCGTGCTCGCCGGGGCGATCCACGCGGCGACCGGGTGCGATGCCGCGTTTCAGGTGCTTGGGCTGGCGCAGGACGACATCACCCGCACGCAGACGCTGTCGCTCGCGCTGGCCGTCGAGCCGGGCTGCGAATACGAGCTGGTCGAGCCGCTGGTCGTCGCCGTCCCGCCCCCGCCGGACGGTTACACCCTGCAGATAGCGGTTACCGGCCCCTGACTGCCCCGGTAGCCCCGGCTGCGGCGCCGTCATATAATGACCCGCAGATCGCCGATCGGATCGCGCCGCCTCGAAAAGAGGACACGATGCTGATTGCCTGCCACGCCTGGGCGTACAACAATCTGCCGCTGGAACAAGCCGCCGGGACAATCGCCCGGCTGGGCTTCCGCGCCATCGACCTGGGAACCGGCCCGCATCTCGATGCAGCCCGCGCCGCGCACACGCCGGAAGCCCAGGCCACCGTCATCCGCGGTTTGCTGGCGCGCCTCAACCTGCACCTGACCGATCTCTACCTGATGCTGCCGCAGATCAACGCGCCCGAACCGGACCGGCGCGAAGCGGCACTGGAGCTATTCGAGCAACTGGTGCCGTTTGCGCTGGCGCTGGGCACGCCCGGCATCACCGTCTCGCCGGGCATCATCCACCCCGACGGGCACGAGCACAGCCTCGCCCGGTCGATCCCCGCCCTGCTGCGCATGCTTGACGCGGTGGACGAGACCGATCTGCGCATTTCGTTCGAGCCGCACCTGGATTCGGTGGCGCAGCGCCCCGAAGACGCGCTGCTGCTGCTCGAAGCCGCCCCGGGCCTGAGCCTGACGCTGGACTACGCGCACTTCACCTGCCAGGGCATCGTCCGCCGCGAGGTCGCGCCGCTGCTGGAGCATGTGGCGCACGTGCACATCCGCCAGGCGCGTCGCGGCCAGCTTCAGACCGCCCACGACCAGGGCACGCTCAACCTGAACGATCTGCTCGAAGACCTGCACGCGGTGGGGTACCGGGGGGCGCTGACGATCGAGTACATGACCACGTTCGGGTGGCACAACATGCAGCGCATCAACATCAGCCAGGAAACCATCCGCACGCGCGACGCGGTGCGCGCCATCCGCGACCGGCTGGAAAAGCGCTCTGTTGTGCGGTGAGTCGTGCGTCAAGCGCCCGGCTCACGCCCGCGGCAGCGACGGGCTGCGCTCTATCGCGCTGCCGAGCAGCGCTGCAGCCGCTCGCCCCACATCTCCACCCAGCGGACCCGGACATCGCGCACCTGGCCGGCGGGCAGCATCCCCGCCAGTTCGCGCGCACGCTCCAGCTCGATCCACGCGCCCGCATGGTCTCCCGCGCTGACGCGCACGCTGGCCCGCCCGATCTGGATGCGCACCATCCACTCGCGGTACTGGTGTGCTTCCGTGTATGCCCAGACCGCCTGCAAATGGCGCTCGGCGGCCGCGTAGCGACCGCGCTGCCCCGCGATCATGCCCAGCAGGTGGCGGATGCGCAGACAGTCGCGCTCCAATCCTTTTGCGCGGCACGCGGCGTAGGGCAATCAAGGCCCAGCGCCGCGCCTCGTCGTACTGGCCCGCGTGGTACGCGTACAGGGCATGTTGGAGCGCGGTCATCTCGCGCAGCCAGGGATACCCCTCTTGCGCATGCAGCGCGTCCAGCCGCCGGAGCAGCGCGGCTCGATAGCCGGCGCTGCTGGGCGCCCCCTCGATCTGCAGTGCAAACAGCATGAAGTGCAGCGCCTGATCGATCAGATCGCGCAGTCCGAGAACATGCAGCACGACCAGCGCCTGCTGCGCGTAGGCGAACGACGGCTCAGGCAGCAGCGCGATCCGGCACGCGCGGGCCAGTGCCAGTAAGGCACGTGCGGCGGTGAAGTATTCGCGGCGGTGGCACGCCAGACGGACAATCGCCAGCCCGCGCGCCTGAAGCGTCTCGATCGACACGCGCCCGATTGCCAGGTACAACCGCTCGGCGAGCAGGAGCAGGATCAGCCCCTCGTCGCCGGATGCGCGCGCGTATTCCAGCGCGGCCTGCAAGGCGCGGTGTGCGCCGGGGCGCTGCTCGGTCAGGTACAGGTACGTCGCCCAGGCATGGTAAACCCGCCCCAGCAAAGCGCGATCGCCCAACCGGCCTGCCGCGGCCAGCATCGCCAGGATCAGGTCGCGCCAGATCTCCAGCTTGCCGCTGCGCATCCACAGCGTGGCGTCCAACTCCAGCCCCAGGCGGATCGCGCGCGCCTGATGCGGGCCGTCAACCGGCAGCGCGGCGTGAATCACCCCTGCGATATCCTCCAGACGCTCGCACAACAGCGCGGGCGCGTCACGCAAAAGCAGCACGGTCACCGTCGCGCGGTCGACCGCCGCGCCAGCCGCGTTTTGCAGGGCAGTCAGCGTGGGGATGTACTGCGGATGCCAATCCGGCGGCAGGCCGTGAACCACCACCCCGTTGACGACAGACGAGCGATCGTCACCGCGATGATCGGCGCCGCAAAGCTCAGGTTGTGTCACTTCCCCCCTTTTCACATCTGCTGTCGTGCGCGCGGCAGCATTCGGCCCGCTTCGCCGGCCCAGACGAAACAGCCCTGTGTACCTGTAGTATAGCCGGGGATGGCAGCGATTGAGAAGTATCGGTCGGCAGCCTAAATGAGGATCACCGCCACGCCCGCCGTGTCCTTGCGGGCAGGTGGTACATCTGGCGGCCAGACCGGAACTAGTCGGTCCGGGCCAGCTCCGGGATCAGGTCGAAATGCAGCTCGGCCAGCTCCGGCGGCGGCGGAGCAGGCATCGGCTCTTCCCAGCGGATCGGGCGGATGAACGTGGCGCTCTTGACGCCCCGGCGACGCAGCGCCGCCGCGTACTGGTACTCCTGGCGCACATACTCCGACTCGGCGGCATGGCGCGACCAGAACAACTGGAAGATGTCGGCGCTGTCGATCAGCTCCAGCAGGCGCGCGTTCCAGTTCTCGCCGCTGCGCAGCGCGGTCACATCGCGCAGATAGCGGAGGTTAAAATAGCGGCTGGCGCGCTCCACACGCTCGACGATGGCGGAGTCCTTATGGCTGTAGCTGCAGAAGATCGCCGGATAGGGCGTGGCGGTCGCCGCTGCCGGCTCGAGCACCGCCTCGCCCGCCGTCTCGCTGACGTAAACTGAGAGCGGCACATCGGCCACAATCACCCCCTCGACCAGGAAGGTGATCCGCCCGTCCGCGCTGGCGTCCAGCGGCGCCTCGGTAGCGCGGAACTCGAAATCAAAGCGGCGCCAGTCCTGGCGGAAGCGCAATGACACCTGCGGGGGATCGAATTCGAACCCGGAAATGGCCGGGATCGCGGTAACCAGGGCCTCTTCTGGCACGGGCTGGAGCGCCTCGCGCGAGGTGGCGCGGATATCTCCGCGCGCGCCGAACTGCGCCCGCGCATCGCTCCGCACAGCGTCTTCCGCCCAGTCCTTGAGCATATACGCGCGCAGCGGCTGCCAGTCGTTGGGCTTGACCTCGCGCGGGTAATAGGCGGAGAACAGGACGCGGGCCGGGGGCTGAGGCGCGGAGTCAGAGGTGTCCGGCATCGGCTCGGCGGGCAGCCCGCCTGGCGATGCGGGTGGGGCCGGGGGCGCTCCGGCCTCCACGCCGGGCAGCTCGTCCGCCCTGGGTGACGGAGCGGGCGGCACAGCAGCGTCTCCCGCGTAGTCCCATCCGCGCGTCACCGGCCCCGCCGGCGCCGGACGCTCGTCCGCAGCGCGATCCAGATCGGTCTCTTCTTTGGGTCGGTCGCGCGGCGCGGGCGGCGAGCCGGCCGCGGGCATCATCGTCCGCCGCAGATCGCGCGCGTCGAACACGCCCCGGTTGTGTCGCTGCCGGAGCCACCAGCCGGCCACCACCAAACCGGCCCCCACCACCAGACCGACAACCGGCCCCAACAGCAGACCGCTTCCATTCTCGCTTAACTCGGTCGCGAGCCAAATCGCTGCGATGGCAAAAACCAGCAGCCCGACCGCCATCGTCACCGTCCAGCGTGAGGTCATAGCCGCCCTCGCAGGTTCCTATTCCAGTTTGCAGATATCCTCAATCATACACCAGCTTGCGGAGACTGCACGCGACCGAGCCGTGAGCGGCCAGCATCACCGGATCACCTCCGACATAGCCCGTTCGTCCGGGGGAACCCACGCGCCGACGCGAAACGGCACCGGCCCGGCTTCGAGGACGCGCCCGTCGTCGAGCGTCACCCCGGCGGTGAGGGTATGCTCGCCCGGCTCCAGCACCCACCACGCGTCAAATGGGGCGGATTCGACAGCCGCGACCGGCTCGCCATCGATCCGGTAGACGACGCGCTGCGCGCCGGCCGGCACCGCAATCCGCAGGCGGATGCGCTGCGTCTCGGCAGGGACCAGCGGCGTCAGGCGATAGACGGTGTAGGGATCGGGCGCCAGCAGGCGGACCGGCGCCTCGTCCCCGGCCAGCACGTGCACATCGACCGGCGGCTGAGGCAGCCCGTGGCGGCGCGCCCAGTCCTGCGCTTCGGGCGGCAACACCAGATACACCCGCTCGACGCGCTCGGATAGGGGAGTCCGCTCGTCGGCCAGCAGGCCGGTGCGCCGGTCGATGACAAACGGGCGGTGCAACGTGTCGGGTTGGGTGGGGACCGTGCCCTCGATGAACCATTCCCAGCGCGTCTTGGGGCAATACTCGGTGGGCAGCAGGCCGCTGGTCGCGCAGACCTCAGCGCGCACCAGCCCGTCCGGGACGGCAAACGCCAGCCTGGGCTGGCCGATCAACACCCGCCGCATCACCTCGTGCCAGATCGGACCCGCCCCGCTGATCCCGCTGACCTCAACCATCGGCGTGTTGTCCGCGTTGCCGACCCACACGCCGACGACCAGATTCGGCGTGTAGCCCACCGTCCAGTTATCGCGATAATCGGTCGTCGTGCCGGTCTTGGCCGCGGCGGGCCGCCCGATGTTGAGCGGGCTGGCCGGTCCAAAGGACGGGATGCGCGCCTCGTTGTCGCTCAGGATGTCGGTGATCAGAAAGGCGACGCGCGGGTCGATGACCGGGTCGGCGGGCGCGGGCGGCGCCCACTCGTAGAGCACCGTGCCATCGCGTGCCCGCACCGACAGCAGATAGACCGGCTCGACGCGGTAGCCGCCGTTCGCCAGCGCCCCATAGGCCACCACCAGATCGAGCAGGCGCACCTCGCCCCCGCCCAGGGTCAGCGACAGGTCGTAGCGGCCCGGATCGGTCAGGGTCGTGATACCCAGACGCATCAGCAGATGGATCAGGCTATCGACCCCAATGTGATCGAGCGCGACCACCGCCGGGATGTTGTACGAGGATGCCAGCGCCTCGCGCACCAACACCGGGCCATGCTCCACCAGTCCGAAGTTGGCCGGGGTATAGCTTTCCAGGCGGCGCGTGACAAACGGGGTGCGTACGTCGAGGATCATCGTGGCGGGGGTCCAGGGGTTGTCGCGCTGGGGGTCGAACGCGGCGGCGTAGGTGAACGGCTTGAGCGCCGAGCCGGGCTGGCGCGGGGCCAGCGCCGCGTTGACCGCGCCATCGATCCGCTCGTCGAAATAGTCCGGGCTGCCGACCATCGCCAGAATATGTCCGGTGTGCGGGTCCAGCGCGACGACGCCGGCATTGCGCGCATTGTGCGGGGGAACCCCGGCAGGGGGGTTGTTGAGCCAATCCAGGTGGCGGCGCACCGCGTCCTGCGCGGCGTTCTGCCAGTCGAGATCGAGGGTGGTGATGACTTCCAGCCCGCCTTCATACAGCGCCTGCGGAAAGCGTCGCTGAAGCTGCGTCCAGACGGCGGCGACGAAGTGCGGCGCCTCAATGGGATAGGGCACGGCGGCGTATTGCAGCGTCTCGCTATAGGCGCGGTCGGCCTCGGCCTGGGTGATATAGCCGTGCCGCGCCATCAAGTCCAGCACCACCCGCTGGCGAGCCTTGGCCGCGACGGGATTGGTGAGCGGGTCGTAGCGGGACGGCGCCTGAGGCAGCCCGGCCAGCATCGCGCTCTCGGCCAGCGACAGCTCCGCTGCGTGCTTGCCGAAGTAAGCGCGCGCCGCCGCCTCAACGCCATAGGCCATGTTGCCGTAGTAGGTCTGGTTGAGATAGAGCGCGAGGATCTCGTCGCGCGAATAGCGGGCGGTCAGCTTCAGCGCCAGCACACTCTCGCGCAGCTTGCGCTGCAACGTGCGCTCGGCGCGCTGATCGGGGTCCATCAGCAGATTGCGCGCCACCTGCTGCGTGATGGTGCTGCCCCCGGCGACGACCTCACCGCCCCGCAGGTTGATCCACAGCGCCCGCGCGATGCCCTCGAGATCCACCCCCGGATGCCGGTAGAAGTTCGCGTCCTCGGTCGCCAGCGTCGCCTGCGCCAGCCAGGCGGGCAGCTCGTCCAGCGCGATGACCTGGTTCACGCCGGTCTGCGGGTCCGCGATCTGGTACAGCAGGCGGCCGTTGCGGTCGTAGATGCGCGTGCTGGGCAGCGCCAGTCCCGCTTCGAGATCGTCGATCGACGGCAGATCGTGCCACAGCCAGGCGTAGATCGCGCTCGCGCCGATCATCACCAGCACGCCCGCCAGCAACAGCGCACGCTGCCAGCGCGGGCGCTGCGCCCAGACCTGCCCGATCCGGTTCATCAACTCGCGCATCCGGCCACCCTGTGCGTCCAGTTCCAGCTTCATTGTAGGGGAAAATCGGCCCGGCGCGGCACACAACCGGCCCACGCCTGCTCGACGCTTGGCCTGCGGCAGCCGGGGCGCGCTATGAACTCTTCGCCCTACCCCCGCATCCCTTTCTCCCTCGTCGCGGGGAAAAGGGGAGCACGCGGCAGCTCATAGCCCCTCGCCCCGCGACGCAGTCGCAGAGGGCGGGGGATTGGGGTGAGGGGAAACAGCCCCTAAGGCGCGCCGTCCGGTGGATCCGGCTCGTCGGTGGCGCGATTCGGATCGAGCAGCTCCAACCGGTCGTGCGCCGGGTCGTAGTCCACTTCCCAGCCAACCAGCGCCTGCGGATCGTCGGCGCCGGCCTGCTGCAACAACTGTTGCCACTCCGGGCGCTCCAGCGCGACGCCGCGCGGCCCGATCTCCGTCTCGAGGATCAGTGTGATCGCGCTACCGGTCCTCACCACGCGCTGAATCGTTCCGCTGTAGGGCATGGGCTTTCCCTCCTGCCGCAGGGCGTTCTGGTGTGATCTTAGCGCCAGACCGGGCCGGATCGCCAGCGCGGTTTCGGTCTGGGGCGGCGGCCTGCTATAATGACGGGCAGATGACGGGCACTGCGCCAATTAGGATTTTGGTTTTGCCTGCCGCATGATAGCGAGCCATGCATGAACATTGATCTCCTCGTGCGCTGCAGCCGCGAACTGCTGGGGCTGGACCTCTCGCCGGAGACGCAGCGCGCGTTCAGCATCTATGCCGACGAGCTGCTCGCCTGGAACGAGAAGTTCAACCTGACGGCGATCACGGCGCCCGAGGAAATCGAGATGCGCCATTTTCTGGACTCGCTCTCCGTTCTGCGCGCCATCAGCCTGAAACCCGGCCTGCGCGTCATCGACGTCGGGACCGGGGCGGGGTTTCCCGGCCTGCCTCTGCGGCTGGTCGCCCCCGGCATCGAACTGACTCTGCTCGAAGCGACGGCCAAGAAGACGACCTTTCTGGAGCATATCGTCCACCGCCTGAAGCTGCACAACGTCCAGGTCGTCAACGCCCGCGCCGAAGAAGCCGGGCAGGACCCGCGCCATCGCGAGCAATACGATGTCGCGCTGGCGCGTGCCGTGGCGCAGATGCCGGCCCTGTCCGAATACCTGCTGCCGCTGTGCCGGGTGGGGGGAAAGTGCGTCGCGCTCAAGGGCGAAAGCGCAGTAGCCGAGGTCCGCCAGGCCGAGACAGCGCTGGAGATTCTGGGCGGGCGTGTGGACCGGGTGATCCCGGTCGAACTGCCGCAGGTCGCCGAAACGCACTATCTGGTCGTCATCCGCAAGAGCGCCGCCACGCCGCCCGCTTACCCGCGCCGGCCAGGGGTTCCGACCAAGCGCCCCCTGCTCAACCGGAGCCATCCTGAGGCATGATGATCTGGCCCTGGCGAATGTGCCAGCGCGTCGCCTTCTGAAGAAACTCAGGGGTGAAGATGTCCGGCTCGGTGGTCGTGAGCAGCACCTGCTCGGCGCCGCTGATGCGGTCCAGCAGATAGGCGCGGCGCGCGGCGTCCAGCTCGGCGATAACCTCATCCAGCAGCAGGATCGGCCATTCACCCACCGCGTCGCGCATCCATTCCAGCTCGGCCAGCTTGAGGCTCATCACCGCCGTGCGCGCCTGCCCGCGCGAGCCATACAACCCCAGGTCGCGCCCGTTGACCAGCAGCCGCAGCTCGTCTCGCTGCGGGCCAATGAGCGTCATCCCCCGCGCGATATCCTCGCCCTGGCGTGCTTCGAGCGTCTCAACGTACTGGGCGGCGATGTCGGAGGCTTTCAACTGGCGGTTGAGGTCCAGGCCAAGCACCTGGAAGGAAAGCTGGCCGGAATTGTTGGCGGTCGGCAAGAAGCTGGGCTGATAGCTCAGTTCCAGGTCCTCGTCCCCGCCGGACAGATCCCGGTGCACGCGCCGCGCCTTGACTTCCAGATCGCGCAGCAGGCGCTGCCGCCCGGCGATCAGCACGCCGCCCGCCTGGGCAAGCTGCTCGTTCCAGTACCCCAGTTCGTCGGGGCGCGCCTCGCCGTCCGCGATGCGCCTGAGCAGCGCGTTGCGCTGGGTCAGCGCCTTCTCGAAGGTCGCCAGCGCCTCGCAATACGTCGCATCCGTCTGGCAGAGCGTGATATTCATGTAGCGCCGTCGCTCGGACGGCGCGCCCTCGACCAGCACCAGATCCTGCGGCAGGAACATGACGACATTGATCTGGCCGATCAGGTCCATCACGCGCCGGGGCACGCCATTGATGCGAATCTCCTTTTGCAGGCGGCTGCCATTCAGGCTGCTGTGAAGCGCGCCCGGCTCCTGCACCAGCGTCACCTCGACACGGCTGAGCGGGCGAAACGCGGAAACCACCTCGGCGCCGATCTTGGCGAATGCCAACAGGTCGGGGTCCGCGTTCCAGTTGATCAACTGGCGATCGGTCGTGGTGTAGGGCGAGCGCGAAGTCGCCAGGTAATAGATCGCCTCGAGCAGGCTGGTCTTGCCCTGCGCGTTGGAACCGTAGAGCAGGATCGGTCCAGTCGGCAGAGATACTTCCAGCCGCGCGTAGTTGCGGAAGTTTTGCAGGGAAAGATGTTCGATATACATAAAAGGGCTGGCGGTCTCGGGCGCTGCATGGGCGCTGATGGATGCGCCTGTAAGTATACCGCGTCCCGCCGCTTCGCCCCACCTTTGTGCCGCCCGCTAGACATCCAGCAGCAGCGTCGTCTCCAGTCGGTAGGCGGTGTAGAGCGCGTAGAAGAACGCCTTCAGCGCGCGGATCGTTTCGTCGTCATCGGGCGCGGGCGTGTGCAGAAACGGCACCGTCTGATCGATCCACTCTACCGAGGGCGGGACGGCAAGCTGCATCATCACATCCGCGTCCAGGTCGGAGTAGATCGCGTCGAAGAACTGGAGCAGCAGCACGCCATGCGCCGGGCGGATGTGGCCGGACAAGAACAGCATCTCGAAGACCTGATCCCCGGTCACGACAAAGCCGTCAATGGCGCGTTCGGGCGCCTGGCTGCTTTCGAAGAAGACGCCCGTTTGCGCGCGCAGGCGCGCGCCCGCGTCGCCCCGATATCCCTGCTCGAGGATCGCCTTTTGCAGCAGCAGGAAGACCAGCGGGTGCTCGTTGCCGGGAAGCTGGTCGAGCAGCCAGCGCTCGCCCGCCAGCGAGAGCGGATAGTTGATCGTGCCCACGCAGCCGAACGGGCGCCCGGCGTGGTTGGCCGGACAGCCCGAGCAGTACGGCGCCCAGGGATCCAGCTCGCGCGCCGCGTCGAGCAGATCCTGCACGACGATCACTTCCTGTTCCTCGGTCCCATCCGCAGCGCGGCGCACCATCTCGAACCCCATCTGGCGCGGCGAGCGATTGTCGCCCTGGTCGCGGTAGAGCTGGATCACCGCGTTGGCACGCTCGCGCCCTTTCAGCCGCGCCATCATGCCCTCGACCGTCAGCGCGCGCTTCGGCTCGCAATCATAGTGAACCAGATAGTCAATACCCATCGCCCATGACTCGTAGAAACAAACCGCCCCGCATCAACGCCGACGCGGGGCGGCACTTGCATCACACCTTCCACGCCTAGCGGATCACCAGATCCGCCACGCGGCCTTCGATCAGCCGCACGAACGCCGCGTTGACCCAACCCGGCTGTCCCTCATAGGTGATCAGATACCACGCGCCGTTGCGGTTGCGTGCCTCGATCACGAACTCGGTGCCTTGCGGAATCAGCCCAAGCTCATCGGCCGTCAGGGTGGCGTTGCTGCGGAAGACCAGGTTGCTCAGCGCCCGCCCGCGCACGGTGACCGCCGGATTGCCCTGGTCGGTCACCGGGACGAAGACCTGGCCTGTCGGCGGCGCTGGAACGACCTCGGTGCTGACGAGCAGGTCGCTGACCCGGCCCTCGGTCAGGCTGACGAACATCGCCGACAGCCAGCCGCGCACGCCCTGATAGTCCACCAGATACCACGCGCCGTTGCGGTTGCGCGCTTCGATGTCCACACTCGCGCCGACAGGCACTGTGCCAATCACGCGCGAGGCGAAGGCCGACGGGCCGTCGCGCAGGTTGAGGTTATCGTTGACGCGGCCTTTGACCGGCACCTGCGGCCTGGCAACCGCCGTGAACTGTCCCGGCAGCACGTCCACGTGAACGCGCGGGATCTTGAACACGAAATCCTGGTAGGTGTCGCCGTCCAGGTCCTGGTTGAGCGTCGAGTCGGCGGCCCAGAGGTAGACCCACTCGTTGCTGACCCACCCCTCGCGGCCATCCTTCAGATCGATCAGCACCCACGACATATCGGGCACCGCGCCCAGCACAATGTAATTCTTAGGATACTCGATCTGGGCGATCACCGGGTGGCCGGTGCCGGGTCCGCTGCGCACGTTGAGACGCGTTGCCGTCACCGAGGCCCAGACTTTCACCGACGGGTCGCCGCCAGTCTGGCCCGCGCCGCTGCCGTCGCCTCGCGGCGTGCCGTCCGGGTTCATGGCTTCCCAATGGATCCAGATCTCGGCGTTGCCGCCGTCGTCAAAATACTCGACGCGCACCTCGTGCGTGCCCGCGGTCAGCTCGTAGAGGTCCGCCGTGTAGGTCTGCGTGCCGGATGTCGGCCCCCAGCGGTCGATGATCAGCGTGGTATCCACCCAGACACGCACGCCGCCATCCGCCCGCACCGTGAAGCGCCACCAGCCGGGGATGGCAAAGCTACCGTTGTGGGTCCAGCGCGCGCTGAAGTTGTCGGCAGGCAGGGCCGGGTCCGGAGCGCCCGCGCCCCACTGGAAGTTCAGCGCGTTATCCACGCGGGTGATCACCGGGCTGCCGGACAGGTTCGCGTTGTTCCAGTATTGCGCGTTCCACGTGCTGCCGCCGGGCTGCTGCACGGGCTGAGCCGGGGTGGTGACGCCGGGGCCTTCCCACGTCACCTGAATGCCTGCCAGCCCGGTTTCTTCGTAATACTCCACTTTCAAATCGTGCGGGCCGGCGGTCAGGCTGTCCAGCGTGGCGGTGTAGGTGGTGTAGCCGGCCGGCGTGCCGTGCCACTGATCGATGATCAGGGTGGTGTCGATCCACATCCGCACGCCGTCATCGGCGCCGACGCGGAACGTCCACCGCCCGCCCACAGGGAAATTCACCGTCTTGGTCCATCGGGCGCTGAAGTTGTCCGCCGGCACAGCCGGATCCGGCGAGCCAAGCGCCCAGTTGAAATCGATGCGATCGTCAATCCGGGTGACAACGGGCGACCCTTGCAGGTTGCGGTTGTTGAAGTACGATGCGTTCCACTGCGTGCCGGGGTTCGCCTCTGCGATGGGGAGCCGGGCCCCCGGAACTGGCAAGACGCCCAGCGCCAGGGCCAGCACCAGGACCGTCAGAAGGCCATAACCTGTACGTTTCTTCATGACGTCTCTATTCCCCTCACCATACGATAGCCAGAATAGGCGGGGATTATACCGGACCGGCAGAACGTCCGGCAACTTCGGAAACGGGACTCTGGTCCTAGTGGCTGCCACGCGCTTTTCACACGCGCGGTGGTCGGGCAGCGGGCGATGCAAGCATCGCCCCCACGCGAACATCCCACACCGCCGCTTCCCACACAGTGCATCACGCGCTCTAGTGACGGGAGCGAGCAGCCAGCTCCAGGACGCGCACGGTCTGCGCCGCGGCACGCTGCCACGAGAATTGCTCAGCCTGCCGGTAGCCCCGCGCGACCAGCGCCGCCCGCAGCCCTTCGTCGGCCACCACGCGCTCGATGGCGCGGGCAATCGCCGCCTCGTCGCGGGGGTTGACCAGCAGCGCGGCATCGCCCGCCACCTCGGGCAGCGACGACGTGCTGCTGGTGATGACCGGCGTGCCGCAGCGCATCGCTTCCAGCACGGGAAAGCCAAACCCCTCGTGCAGCGACGGGAAGAGCAGCGCCAGCGCGCCGCTGTACAGCGCGGCGACATCGGCGTCGTCGATGTAGCCCGGCAGATGAACGCCCGCCACGCCCTCGACCCAGCGCGGGTCGTAGAGCCAGCCCTGCTGCCCCGCCAGCACCAGCCCGATATCATCCCGCCCCGCATCGCGCCGCCAGCGCGCGTAGCCCCGCACGATCCGGGCGATGTTCTTGCGCGGCTGGAGTGTGCCGACAAAGAGCAGATAGGTCTCCGGCAGGCCGTAACGCGCGCGCACCGCCGCCAGCCGCTCGCCGTCCGTCACCCGTGCGAGCGTCGCATCCACGCCGGGATAGACCACGCTGATCTTGTCCTGCGGCACGCCGTAGTGCGCCGCCAGATCGCGCGAGGTCGCCAGCGAATCCGCGATCACGCGGGTGGCTCGCCGCACGCTGTGACGCGTGGACCAGTCCAGATAACGGCGGCTCAGGCCGGGGTGCGCTTCGGGGAAGTAGATGTAGCCCAGATCGTGAACGGTGACGACAGCCGGACCCGGAAAGGCCAGCGGCAGCGTATGCGACGGCACGAAGGTGACATCGGGCCGCACCCGCCACAGCGCCGCCGCGAAGCGGACATGCGTCCACAGGCGCGGCGCGGGGATGACGCGCTGCTCGGCGTGCGGAACGGCGGGCAGCAGATCGGGTGGGGGAGAGTCCCGAA
Organism: Thermoflexus sp.; assembly: GCA_020724465.1. GTDB lineage: Bacteria > Chloroflexota > Anaerolineae > Aggregatilineales > Aggregatilineaceae > DYGX01. The sequence goes on along the minus strand of DYGX01000005.1, from coordinate 265,760 downwards.
AATAGAGCAGGTAGCGGTGCGGTGTTTCCAGCGCCAGCAGCGCGCGGATCAACTGCAGCGCGTAGGTCTCAGTCCCGGTCCGGCGGGCGATAGTGGTCCGGCTGGCGTCTACCGCGATGGTCAAGGGCCGCATCACGCCCCCTTAACGCGCTCTCCGGCGAAACGCCAGCGGCAGCAGCCCCAGCCCCAGAACAGACAGCAGCAGCGGCCAGTACTCGGCGGCGCGGTCGAGCAGGCGCTGCTCGATCGTCCCGCTGGTCACGGCAAAGGCCGTGCCCGCCGCCACCAGAGTCAGCACGGCCAGCAGCACCAGCGGCCGCTCGTGCCCGCGTTCGATCAAGTAGGTCAAGAAGAAGGTCACGCCCAGCGCCACAAGCACGATCGGCCACCACTCAGCCGGGTCCGGTTCGGCCTCGATGTAAGTGACCAGGCCGTAGATCAGGCCGGCAGTCACCCACACCAGCAGACCGACGAACAGCAAACCGCGCTCGCGCCGGCCAAAGATCAGCGCGTGAAACACGGCGGTGAACGCCAGCACGCCGCCAAACCCCAGCGCGAGCGTCCGATCGCTGAGGTCGGGCAGCCCGTCCACCCCGAAGGCCCGCGCGCTGAGATACAGGCCCAGCGCGATCAGCGCCAGCGCCAGCGGCAGCATGCTGATCTGCGTTCGCAGGCGGCGGCGGAAACGCTGCGCGCGGGGCTGGCGCAGCCGCTCGCCCTCGTCGAGGGCCGCCGGCTCGCCCGCGACCCGCGCAGGCGACGGCACGCCCGCGGATGGTTCATCGGCCAGCGGCCAGCCAGCGGCGCCCGGCTCGACCGTGCCCACATCGCCGGACGGTGCCTCGTCGATCGCCGCCGCGCCGGCGTCCTCAGCGGCACCGGTGTACTCGTCGCCATACCCGCCGCCGAAATCGCCGCCGTCCTCAGCCGCATACGTGCCAGCATACTCGTCCGCCTGGTCGCCGGCATAGGCAGCGGTGTCGTCCGCAGCCGCGTCGACGATATCCTCGACCGTTGCATCGGCAACAGCGCCAGTGATGTCGTCAACAGCGTCGTCGCGCGCCTCATCCTCGGCGGGCAGGGTGTCGCGCTCTTCATCCATGAGCAGTGGCCTCCGTCCACCCTGTATTGTAACGCCGGGCAAGCGGAAGGCAACTCGGGCGCACTCGCCCAAAGCGCCGCGTGGGGGTAAAATGCGCGTCAGGCGACGCGATCTTCTACGACGGCAGGAGCGCACCAGCGATGGAGCCTGACTGGAAGCGGCCGGACGCGCATGTCGTGATCCTGGGCGTGCCGGTTCACGCCATCACCTTCTCCGGCCTGCTCGACACCATCGCCACCTGGATCGCGCGGGGCGACCGCACCTACCAGATCTGCACCGCCAGCCCCGAATTCGTCATGATCGCGCAGGATGACGACGCGTTCATGCGCGTGCTGCGCCAGGCCGATCTGTGCGTGGCGGACGGCGTCGGGCTGCTGCTCGCGGCGCGCTTTCTGGGGCGCCCGCTGCCCGAGCGGGTGACCGGATCGGATGGGCTGCCGCTGATCGCAGAGCGCGCGGCGCAGGCCGGCTGGAAGCTGTTCCTGTTGGGCGCGGCGCCCGGCGTGGCGGAGCAGGCCGCCGCCAACCTGACGCGGCGCTATCCGGACCTGCGCATCGTGGGCACCTACGCGGGCAGCCCCGACCCGGCTGAGGACGATGCGCTGGTCGAGCGGATTAACGCCAGCCAGGCGGACATCCTGTTCGTGGCGTATGGCGCGCCGCGTCAGGATCTGTGGATCGCGCGCAACGCGCCGCGTCTGTCGGTTAAGGTGGCGATCGGCGTGGGCGGCGCCATCGATTTCGCCGCCGGCAGGGTGCCACGCGCGCCGCGCTGGATGCAGCGCCTGGGTCTGGAATGGCTGTACCGGCTCTATCGCGAGCCGTGGCGCTGGCGGCGGATGTTGCGCCTGCCCCGGTTCGTCTGGTCCGTGGTGAGGCATCGCGAGCAGGCACTGTCCGAAAAGTGAGGCAGCGCGCATGACCATCTATCTTGACGTTTCGGCAGCCGTCAACAGCCGCGCCGGGCTGGGGCGCTACACGCGCTCGCTTGCGGACGCGCTCGTTGCCGAGCTGGAGATGCCGCCCACCCTGTTCTACAATCGCACCGCGCAGGCCCGCGTCCCCCAGGCATGGCGCCATCTGCCGCAGCGTGCCTTTCGCATGGGCTACAAACCCTGGCGTATGCTTGTCTGGCAGGGGCAGCTTTTGCGCATGGATTTCAGCCGGCTGGTGCCGGGCGCGGCGATCTTCCACGCCACCGAGCATCTGCTGCTCCCCCTGCGCGACATCCCGACTGTGCTGACCATCCACGACCTGATCTTCAAGCTCTTTCCGGAGCATCACAAGAAGCTCAATTACTACTTTCTCAACCTTGCCGTGCCGCTGTTCGTGCGCCGCGCCGATGCGATCATCGCCGTGTCGCAGGCCACCAAAAACGACCTCATGCGGCACTACGGCACGCCGGACCACAAGATCACCGTGGTGCACGAGGCCGCTGCGCCGCATTTTCGCGTCGTGCCGCCCAGCGAGGTCGCCCGCGTCCGCGCTAAATACGACCTGCCCGAGCGCTTCTTGCTGAGCGTCGGCACCATCGAGCCGCGCAAAAACCTCACCCGCCTGGTCGAAGCTCTGGCAAACCTGCGCAAAGACAACCGCAACCTGAGCCTGGTGGTGGTGGGGTCGAAAGGGTGGATGTACGACGAGTTCTTCGCGAAAGTCGAAGAGCTGGGGCTGCAAAGCGCCGTGCGGTTGCTGGGCTTCGTGCCGGACGAAGACCTGCCCGCTGTCTTCCGGGCGGCCACGGTTTACGTCATGGCGTCGGTCTATGAAGGCGCTGGGCTGCCGCTGCTCGAAGCGATGGCCTGCGGCGTCCCGGTGGTGAGCAGCCGCGAGTCCAGCCTGCCGGAGCTGGGCGCCGACGTGCCGCGCTATTTCAACCCATATGACGTCGAGAACATGACCGAGGTGCTGCGCCTGGTGCTGACCGACGAGCCGTTGCGCGCGCACCTGGCAGCCCAGGGGCCGCTGCGAGCGGGGCGCTTCTCGTGGCAGCGGGCCGCCCGCGAGACGCTCGACGTCTACGAGCGCGTGCTGCGCCACCACCCCTGAGCCGCTCTTTGGCGTCGGCGCGCGAAGTGAGGAAGACAAGCATGCTGGTGCGTGAGGTCATGACCCCCAACCCGACTACGGTGCGGCCCGACGACACCCTGCGCACGGCCCAGGAGTATATGTTCGGCTGCGAATGCCGCCGGCTGCCCGTCGTCGACGAAAACGGCCGCCTGGTCGGGATTATCACCGATCGCGACGTGCGGCTCGCGCTCAACTCGCCGCTGATCCTGCGCGAGCGCTGGCAGGACGACATGCTCGTCAACCAGACCACCGTCGAAGTGTGCATGACGCCCGACCCGTTTACCATCGGGCCGGACGCGCCGGTTGAGGATGCGATCACGCTGCTGTTGGAACGCAAGATCAGCGGGCTGCCGGTGATCGATGGAGACGAACTGGTCGGCATCATCACCATCACCGACCTGTTGCTCGCGCTCAGAGACCTGCTGCGCCGCGAATAGGCAGGCTATTCGGCCTCGATTTTCCAGTCGAAATCGTCGGTCAGCTCCCATTTGGCGACATTGACGGCAGGCAGAGTAAAGACGAAGCGCGCGCCGCCCCCCGGCGCATCCTCAACCCAAATGCGCCCGCCGTGCGCCTCTACCGCCAGCCGGCAGAACGCCAGCCCCAGCCCGGTTCCCCGCCGCCGGCCCTGCCGCGAACCAAGCTGGGTGAAACGGTTGAACAGACGCTCTTTGTCCTCGTCGGGGACCCCCGGCCCATCGTCCTCAACCACGATCTGCACCATCGGCCCCTCGCCGTCCTGCTGCGGCAGGGCTTCGGCACGCACGACGATGTGCCCGCGAGCCGGCACAAACTTGGTGGCGTTATCGACCAGATTCAGCAAGACGCGCTCAATCTTCTCTTCATCGACATAGAGCGCGGGCAGATCGTCGGGCAGGTCGGCGCGCAGCTCGATCGCCAGCTCGTCGGCCAGCGGCGCGAACTCCGCCAGCACATCCTGGCACAAAGCGCCGAAGATCACCGGCTCGCAGTCGAGGTCCATCACGCCGTTTTCCAGCTTGGCGATATCCAGCAGCGAATCCACCAGGCCGAGCATCTTGCGCACGGCGCGCATCGCCGTGTCGGTCGTCTCGATCACCGTCTCGCCGATGGCGCCGTGTCCGGACGCGGTGTCGCGCAGCAGTTTCAGCCCGGTTGAGATCGCGGTCAGCGGGCCGCGCAGGTCGTGCACGATCATGCGGCTGAGGTCTTCGCGCGCCTGGGCCAGCTCGCGCTCGTGCGTGACATCACTGAAGACCAGCAGCAGGCCGATTGCCGTGCCGGTTCCATCGCGCACAGGGACAACCACGCGGTCGATCCAGCGCTGGCGCGGGGTCGACAGCTCGTAGCCGGTGCGCGCGCCGTCCGGTGCTGCCTCGTCCCAGGTCCCTTCTTCGAGCATCGTCGCCAGCCGCGCCAGCGCCTCGGCCTGGAAGCCGAAGCGTTCCGCCAGCCCCAGCGCGGGATCGCGGGCCAGCGCCGCGACCGGGCGCCCGATCAACCCGGCCGGGTCCAGCCCCAACAGCGCCTCGACGCGTGGATTCGCCAGGGCAAAGCGCCCCGCCGCGTCGATCAGCACCACAGCTTCCTTCATGCTGTCGAGGATGATTTGCAGGCGGTCGCGCTCGATTTCGATGCGCTGGAACAGGCGGGCGTTGTCGATGGCGATGCGCGCCTGGGTCGCAAGCTGGGTGACAAATGACTGATCGTCCTCGTCGTAGAAATTCGGGCGGTCGCTGCCCAGCACGATCACGCCCAGCACGTCGTCGCCACGCACGATCGGGACGTTCAACTGCGAGCGCGTGCCCTCGACCAGGGGGATGTATTCGTCTTCGTGAATCGTGTCCGGGATCAGGGTCGGATAGCCGGTCTGGTAGGTGTAGGCGATGGCCCCGACCAGAATGCTGATCGGGTCGAACTGCGCCGGGTCGAAGCCCCGGCTGGCCACGACGCGCGGCGGCGTCCCGCGCCGCGCCGCTCGCAACAGCAGCGCCCCACTTTGCGAGCCGGTCGCTTCGGCGGCGCGGTCCAGCACAAGCTGGAACAGGCGGTTGAGGTCTAGCATGGCCGCCAGCTCGCGGCTGATCTCGGCCAGGGCAAACAACTGATCGACGCGCCGTTGCAGCGCCGCGTGCGTCCGGGTATAAAGCTGAGCGTTGCGCAGCGCCAGGCCGGCCTGGCTGGCGAAATTGCGCAACAGTTCGAGCAGATCCGGGCTGAAGCTGCGCGGCTCGGCGTAGTAGCACACCAGCACGCCCAACAGCTCGTCGCCCTTGCGCAGCAGGAATTCGATCCAGGCGCGCTTGCCTTCGCTTTCCATGCGCGCCCGCAGATGCCGCGCGCGCATGTCGCCGCGCACATCGCTGACCACCAGCGGCTGCCGTCGGCGGGCCAGGTCGTCGGCCACCAGCAGCAGCGGATCGGGCGGCGCAGTGGCGAAGTGATCGCTCAGGCCGCGCTTGCGAACCAGCACCAGTTCGTGGGTAGTGCCTTCGGGCCACAGGTAGAGCGCCACCCCGTCGCACGAGCCGACCGCCAGCGCCGAGGTGGTGATCAGGTCGAGCAGGGGCTGCACTTCCAGCGTGCCGCTGAGGGTTGTCGCCACGTTGTTGAGCAGGGCCAGGCGCTGTGCGCGATCCTCGGCCTGCGCATCGAGCCGCGCGTTGCTGACCATGACGCCCGCCTGAACCGCGAGGGTGCTGAGAAGCTGCTCGTCGCGCGCGTCGAAATGGCGGGCAGGATCGCGCGAGATCACCGCCAGGCAGCCAAGCACGCCGTCCGAGGCGAGCAGCGGCGCGCCTAGCCACGATTCAACCGGCGGATCAGGGGGGTCAAGCTGCAAGATGCGGGCGCGCGCGGCTACACGGTCGGCCACCAGCAGCGGCGCGCGCTCGAAGATCACATGATCGAGCAGGCCGCTGCCCAGCGATCGCGGCTCGCCGTACGCCGCGTTCCCTTCACGGGCCAGGCCCAGCACGCGCACCGTCTTGCGATCCGGCTCCAGCAGCGCCACCTCGCACGCGCTGGCATCCAGCATACGCAACGCCTGCCGCCCGACCAGTTCGAGCAGGTCGTCCAGCGGCAGCGCCATCGAGGCGGCGCGGCTGACCGCCGACAGCGACGAGAGTTCTTCGACCTGCTGGCGCAGCCGCAGACGGGCATCGGTCGTCATGCGGATGGCAATCACCACGACCAGCAGATTGCCGGCCAGCAGGGCGAATGCTTCTGCGCTGAGCGTGTGGTAGGCGACGGCTCCCAGCACGGCGAACGGCAGCGACGGCAGCATCACCGCCGCCAGAATCGACCATTCGAGCTGGACAGCGCGGCGCGGACCAAGCCCCACGCTGAGGCGCTCCAAAAACAGCAGCGCGAACGCGACCAGCAGATAGCCCGCGAACAGTCCGGCCAGCGGCAGCGCATCCGAGCCGGACAGCGTCCGCAGGGGCAGCGAGCCGTCGAGCGCCGCATATAGCGCCCCGCTCGCGTACAGCCCCAGCACCAGACGCGCTGTCGCCAGCAGCAGGTGATGGGCCAGCAGCACCTGCTCGCCCCGGCCCGCGCCGCTCAGAGATAGCCGCACAAACCACACCGCATGGCCGAGCGCCGCGCCCACGCCCGCGCACCACAGGGCCTGCGCCGCAGACTGCCCTCCGCCAAGCGTGAGATAGGCCAGCAGCGCGCCGGTTGAGGCGGGGGTGACGATGCCGCGCGTCGTGCGCCTGCCGAGATTCGCCAGCAGCGCAACCAGCGCGGCAAAGAACAGCCATTCCGGGAGATTGGCCGGCACAGCGGGGATATCTGCCAGCAGCAGGGCAAGCGCCACAATGGTCGCTGCCCAGGCCAGCCCGATCAGTTGAGCGTGTCTGATCATGCTCGAAAAATTTCCCCACCCGGTGTTTGGACTTTGCCCCCGCTCCATGATACCCGAGAACGGCACCGGAACAAATGGGTTCTCTTAGAAGAGTATCATGAGAAGTCGTTTTTGAGGCATCCTGCGGAGTGAATTTTTCTTGAATTTGCCGCTTAATTCGACGTGAGGGTGCGATCTGTCTGGAGAGTGGCGTTGCGCGCAGCCCGCCCGCCGTCCGCCACCGGCAGCGTGAAGCAGAACGCCGCCCCGCCCAGCGCCGTGTCTTCGACCCAGATCCGGCCGCCATGCGCTTCGACCGCCAGCTTGCAGAACGTCAGCCCCAGGCCGGAGCCTTTGTGCCCGCGCAGAATCGGCCGGTCGAGCTGGACAAACTTCTCGAATACTATGCCGCGCTCCTCAGGCGGGATGCCAGGGCCAGAGTCGCAAACGGCGACCCGCACGCCGTTGTCCCCGGCCAGAAGGGCAGCCTCAATCATCACGCGGCCACCCGCAGGCGTGTGACGCAGCGCGTTGTCAAGCAAATTGACCAGCACGCGCTGGATCTGCTCCTGGTCGATCCACACCGGCGGGACGTCGCCGGCGATGTGGGTGTCGAGGGTGATGTCCGCGTCCACAGCCAGACTCAGCACCGAGGCACACGCCTCGTCGATCACGTCCTGCAGCGGGCAGGCGCTCAGATTCAGCGCGACCCGGCGCTGCTCCAGCCGGGCGATATCGAGCAGGGACTCGACCAGACGCAGCATGTTCTGGCTGCTCTGCGCCGCGATGCCGATGACCTCGCGCAGGGTGTCGCTGTCAAGCTGCTCCTGGGCCAGCAGCTCATCCACCATCGCCAGGCTATTGATAATCGACGTCAGCGGGCTGCGCAGATCGTGCACGATCATGCTGCTCAGTTCCTGGCGCAGATCGTCGAGCTTGCGCTCCTCGGTGACGTCATGCCAGACCAGCATCCGGCCGATCACTGTCTCGCCGCGCTCGTCGAGTACCGGCGCGGCGATCTCGTCAATGTAGCGCGTCCCGTCGTCGCGCTGCTGCTCAAACTGGCGGTGGGTGATCCGCCGCGGGTCCGCGCTGACGGCGCGCAGATCCCGCCGCAGGTCGGCCAGCGTATAGCCGGTCAGCGCTTTGAGCCGGGCTGCCCCCTGGATCCGCAGCCATTCCACAAAGCTGCGACCGATCACCGGCGCGAGCGACTGCCCCAGCATCTCCTCGGCGGCAGGGTTGGCGCGTAGCAGGCGCCCGTTGAGATCAAAGAGCAGAATGCCTTCGCGTGTCGAGTCGAGAATCGCCTGCAATTGGTCGCGCCCGGCGCGCACCGCGTCGTTCAGGTGGATGCTTTCGATCGCCACCGCCGCCTGGTCCGCCAGGACTTCGAGCGCCTGGATTTCATTCTGTGTGTAGTAGACGGAATCGGTGATCAGGACGTCCAACACGCCGAGCACGCGGTCGCGATGCCGGATGGGAACGCAGGCGCGCGCCTCGAAATCATCCAGCGGCATGAAGACCTGATACACCGGCAGGGTCGAGACATCCAGCGAGTAATACGGCTGGCTTGTCTGCGCCACCCGCCGCACGATCTCATCCGGCGGCGGGCAGTCGTGGTCCGGCGCGCTTTCTAGCGGCTCTCCGCCCTCGCCGGTCCAGTAGAGGAGCACGCGCTCGGCGTGAATGATATCCCGTGCATAGCGGACGATCGCCTCGGCGACCGGCTCCTGCCGCGCGGCAGCCAGCAGGTGTGTGGACAGGCGACGCAGGCTGACGAGCGTTTCGATCTGGCGGCGGCGGTCGGTGAACAGGCGCGCGTTTTCGATGGCGATGGCGGCATGCTCGGCGAGCATGCTGACAAATCGCATATGCGCTTCGCTGAAGGCGTTCGCGCGCGGATCCTCAAAGTCGAGCACGCCGATCGGGCGTCCCTCGCGCATGATCGGCACGCACAGCTCGGAGCGCATGCCGGAAAACAGCGGCGTGACGCCCGGCCTGGCCTGCGCATCGTCCACCACCACCGGCCGGCGCGTGCGCAGCACGCGCCCGGTCACCCCTTCGCCCACGCGCCGGATCACCGGCAGGTCAATCTGCGCGCCGCTCTGCTCAAGCATGGCGACCAGCATAAACCGCTCGTCGTCCATCACCAGCCCGCAGCAGCCGAGCGTCGCGTCGATGGCGGACATGGCGGCAGCCAGCACGTCGTTGAGAATCGTGTCCAGGTCGAGCGTGGCCGCCATATGGCGCGAGATCACTTCCAGCGCGCTCAGCTCGATCACGCGCTCGCGCAGCGAGGTATCCGCCCGATAGTACGTCTGGGCGTTCTGGAGCGCCACCGCTGCCTGGTGAATGATCCCCTCGACCAGCCGCCCCGCGCTCTCCGGCCAGGCGTCGGCGGATGGATCCCACACCAGAGCCAGCCCGACCGGGCGCTCGCGCGCGACCAGCGGCAGCGCCCACACCTGGAGCACATTGCCATCCTCGCGCAGCGCCAGCGTTTGCCGGTGCGTCGCGCCATTCAACGCGCGCAGATCGGCATGATGCACGTCCAGCAACCGCTGTGCCCGATCGCTCGAATCGGCGGGAACGTGGGCCAGCAGACGAAGCCCATCGCCGCCCGCCGACCATTCCAGCAGCGAGACGCCGCTCGCCGGAATCGCGTTCTGCAGCCGCCGCACGATGCTGTTGGCCAGCGCGGAGAGGTCCAGCGTGGCGCTGAACTCGCGCGAGCTGGCAACCAGCTCCTGCAATTCTGCGCTCACCGTCTGTGCTTCTTCGTAGAGCCAGGTGTTGCGCAGCGCGACGGCCGCCTGCAGGCCGATCGTCTCCAGCAGCGCGCGCTCGTATTCCCCGTAGGCGCGCGGGTTGGAGTCGTGCTGCAGCGCCATGACGCCGATCACCTCGTCCCCTACGATCAGCGGCACACCGAGATAGCACGCCGGCACCCGGCCATAAACGCTCAGGCCGAGCGCCCGCACCTGAGCTGCAAGCCCGTCACTGAGCAGCAGCGAGCGCCGCGTCTGGATAATGTGCTCGGTCACGCCGTTGGTGAAGGCGCGGCTGGCCCACTGCACCGGGCGGCCATTGTCCCACACATAGGGAAAGCTCACACGCCCGCGCGCCGCATCGTAGAGCGCGATGTAAAAGGTGGGCACGTCACAGAACAGCCGGACCTGCTGGTGAATGACGTCGAACAGCGGTGTGGTCGCCAGATCGGCGGTGAGCACCTGCCCGATCCGGTTCAACGCGGCCAGCTCCCTCACGCGCTGCTCCAGTGCGAAACGCGTCCGTCCCACCAGGTGCAGCAGCCCCAGTCCGCCGCCGATCGCGCCAACCACCATAACCGAAATCCACGGCCGGTCCCGATGCGCCAGGTAAGACCAGCCGAGCAGGGCGCCCAGCACCAACGAAAAGCTTTGCGTCACCAGCAGGCGACGGAGCGCCACAGGGGTGATCCACGCCATCTGGCGCGCCGCAACCAGCCGCACCAGAATCAGACTGCCCACCACCAGCGCCAACGCCGCCCCGGCCAGGACGACCGCCACCACCGCCATCGGGTGCAGCGCATCGGGCGCGGCGATCGTCCCCCCGGCCAGGTGGTGGACGGCGTTGGCGACAATCGCACCGGCGCCGTACACACCGACGGGCCAGATCGGCAGCCGGGGCGCCGCACCTGTACGAGGCCAGACGCGCGGCCACAACCACGCCAGCAGCAGGGCGAGCACCGCGCCGCCGACGATCGCGCTCAACTCGCCGGCCAGATCCAGCGCCAGAGCCGCTGCGAAAACCGGGATCAGCGCGAAATCGACCCACAGGGTGGATGGCGGCTCGGCAGCGAGCAGCAGGCAGACCGCGTACAGCAGGGCGAACAACCCCACCCCCCGCCAGTCCAGTGCGGCGGAGCGCAGGGCCAGCATCACCCCGCCGAAGACGACCACCACCCCCAGCCCGGCGTCAATCAACGCCGCCTGCAGGGGTAGATCAACCTGCCAGCTTGCCGCCAGGTTGAGTGGACCGGATCGGGCAGGCTCGGGTGCAGGATTCATGCCAGACAGGTGGCTCGCTCTCCGGGGACTCAGAAGATCACGGTTGCCGAACTCATAATCAGGACGCGCTAACCGGTCCCCCCACTGATTGACGTCGCGCGGCAAACAAGCGCATCTTCTTTTATTGAGACTTTATCACACAAGCGTTGACGTCACAATAGTCCGGGCCGGTCAGCGGCGCGCCCGCCGCAGCCCTCTGGTAGACGCAGGCCGGATCCCCTTATAATTATTAATATGAACACACTGCCTGATTTCTACCACGCAGAAGATGTCGGCACGCTGTACGTGCCCCGGACTCAGGCCGTCATTGAAGCGGGCCTGGCAGCCAACCTGCCGCCGGCGAGCGAGGACGAGCAGCGCGTGATTCTGCTGCTGGTCGATCCGCAGGTCGATTTTATTCATACCGACGGTGCGCTCAGCGTGCCGGGAGCCGTAGACGACACGCGGCGCACGATCGAGTGGATCTTCCGGAACATCGACCGGATCAGCGCCATCGCCGCATCGCTCGACAGCCATATCCCGGCGCAGATCTTCTACCCCAGCTGGTGGGTAGATCCGCAGGGCAACCATCCCGCGCCTTTCACCGTCATCACGCGCGAAGCGGTGGACCGCGGGGACTGGCGGCCCGTTTTCGAGCCGCAGTGGTCGCACCGCTACGTTCACGAGCTGGAAACCGACGCCAAGAAGCAGCTCATGATCTGGCCCTACCACACCATGATCGGCACGCTCGGCCACGCCATCACCCCGGCGCTGTACGAGGCCATCGCGTACCACGCCGCGGCGCGCGCCTCGGAACCGGCCTTCCTGCACAAAGGCATGATCCCCAAAACCGAGTTCTACTCTTTGCTGGAGCCGGAAGTAAAGGTCGTGGACGATCCGCAGGGGGACCTGAACGTCGAGTTCCTCAAGCGGTTGATGAGCTATGATCGCATCTACGTCGCGGGGCAGGCGAAAAGCCATTGCGTGCTGGAAACGCTGACCTCGGTTGTGCGTCACTACCACGGCAAAGCCGAGCATCTGCGCAAGTGGTATGTGCTGCTCGACTGCATGTCATCCGTCCAGCACCCGGAGATCGACTTCGACGCCATGGCGAACCAGTATCTGGAGCGATTTGCAGAGTCCGGTTTGAACCTGGTGCGCTCGACCGACCCCCTCGACTAAGGCGCGGGCGCGCGCTCGTCGAGCTTCTCGACGACCAGCAGATGCGACAGGGCCAGCACGCGCAGCGGGGTGCGCTCGGCCAGGTACAGTAAATCGCGCAGCCAGCGCCCGGCGTGCGGGTGCCGGTAGATGATGTTGTCATAGCCGCCGAAAATGCGGCTATGATGCACGATGCGCACCGGCAGCCCGTCAAACAGGCGGCGCAGGCGGCGCGCTGTGTAGGTGCGCACGTGCGGCACCAGGCGATCGCGCCAGCGGTCGGGCAGGTAGTTGATCAGCGGGATGTTCCCGAAGCGGTACTCGCCGCGCCAGTACCACCCGTGCTGCTCGACCGGATACCAGCGGTTGGGGCAGAACAGCACCAGCCGCCCGCCGGGGCGCAGCACGCGCACCATCTCACGCACGGCGGCGCGGTCGTCCTGCACGTGCTCGATCACCTCGTTGGAGATCACCAGGTCGAACAAATCGGAGCGATAGGGCACGGCTTCGGCAGCCGCGACGACGGCATGCGGGGTATCGCGCCGCGCTTCGCGCACGCGCTCGAATTCGATATCGAACGCCTCGACGCACGAAGAATAGCGGCGCCCGATCTGGCTGCTGTAGGCGCCCACGCCGCAGCCCGCTTCTAGCACACACGCGCCGTGCAGATCGACCCAGTGCCGGATCATGCGCAGGCGGCGCTCCTGGCCGTCGCGCCAGACATAGCTCGGCTCACCGCGCGAAGCGGCGAGATGGGAGGGTTGGTGCGCGCTCACGACGGCTCCTCGGTGCGCACCCGCGCCATCAGATACGCGTCCACATAGCGACCGTCGCGAAAAGCGAAATCGCGCAGCGTGCCCTCGATCTCGAAGCCAAATTTGCGATAGAGCGCCAGCGCCGGCTCGTTATCGGTGTAGACGATCAGCTCCAGGCGGGTGATGGCCAGCCAACCCTCGGCCAGCCGGATCGCCGCTTCCATCAGCGCCGTCCCCACACCCTGCCCCTGGTAGCTGTCGTGAACCATCATTCCCAGATGTGCCGTGTGCGCCTGGCGCCCCTGCCCAAGTTCCAGGCCCAGCGACCCGACCACGCGTCCATCGACCACGGCGACCAGCGCGTGCATATTGGGGCGCGGGTTCTCAACGCGGTCGCGGATAGCATCGCGGGACTGGTAAGGTAGCTGCAAGGTTCCAAAAATGACCCGCTCGCCTTCGAAGATGGCGGCAATGTCTTCCCAGTCTTCCGCTTCCTGCCCGCGCACGATCACGGGGCGACGAACACGCCGGGTCATGGTTGCACCGCCTGACCCGGCCTGTGCAGCCGCGCCAGCAGCCACGCGTCCGCGTAGATGCCCCGCCGCACTGCATAGCGCCGCATGAGCGCCTCGCGCTCGAAGCCGAAGCGCCCGTAGAACGCCTCGGCATCTGGATCGTCCGCAAAGACGACCAGCTCGACGCGCCGCAATCCGAGCCAGTCGTCCGCCAGCGCGAGCGCCGCTTCGATCAGGCGCGCCTCGCCGTCGCCGCGCAGGACCTGCGGCAGGCACAGCCGCGACAGACGCGCGACGTGCCGCGTGCGTTTGCGGCGCACCTGCAGCCAGGCCGCGCCCACGATCCGGCGGCGGGCGCTCGGCAGCACGCTTTCAGCGATCAGCACGTGCGTGCCAGCCGGGGGGTTGCTGAAGCGATCGCGGAAAGCTTCTTCGGTCATATACGGGATTTCGACCGAATCGAGCAGCGCTGCCTCGTTGGTCAGCAACAGGAACAACTCATCCTGGTCATCGGTCCGCTGCGCGCGGATCGTCAAGGTTTCTTGCGCTTGAGCCACAGCACCCTCTCAACTGCCAGGCGCGGGACCGCCCCGCGCACTCCTTAGATTACCGCGCTGCGCCCGCCGCGCCAAGCGGCGGCAGGCGCACCCGCGAACCCGCGCCGTCAGCCAGCCGCCCTCTGAGCGCCGGGTTCGGCGGTTGATTCTCGCGTGGTCCTCGGGTATACTGGCGCCGCTGCGCGCGGATCGACACGCCTGGGAAGGATGGCGCTGTGGACCTCAAGCTCTCCGTGATAATCCCCTGCTACAACGAGCGGCCAACCGTTGCCACGGTGATCGATCGAGTACGCGCCGTCGGACTGGCGCACGAGATCATCGTCGTCGATGACGGCTCGACCGACGGCTCGCGCGAAGTCCTGGCGCAGATCGACCCGCGCGACGATCTGAAGATCATCCTGCACGATCACAACCAGGGCAAAGGCGCAGCGGTTCGCACCGGCTTCAAAGCCGCGACCGGCGACGTGTTCCTGATTCAGGACGCCGATCTGGAATACGACCCGCGCGAATACCCGATCCTGCTGCGCCCGATTGAAGAAGGCATCTCGAAGGTGGTCTACGGATCGCGCTTTTTGGGCGGACCGCGCAAGGCGATGTTCTTCTGGAACATGGTCGCCAACCGCACGCTGACATTCGTCACCAACATCCTCTACAACGCCATTCTGAGCGACATGGAAACGTGCTACAAAGTCTTCCGCGCCGAAGTCGTGCGCGAGATTCCGCTGCGCTCGCGTCGCTTCGACTTCGAGCCGGAGATCACCGCCAAGGTGCTCAAGCGCGGCTATCGCATCTATGAGGTGCCGATTTCGTACAATGGCCGCGAATGGGAAGAGGGCAAAAAGATCACGTGGAAAGACGGCGTGATCGCGATGTGGACGCTGTTCCGCTACCGCTTCACCGACTGACGCTGGCCCCGTCCCCTGCCCGCCGCACCTTCGCCGCGCCGGTCCTGCTGCCGGCGCTTGTGATTCTGATCGGGGCGCTGCTGCGGCTGGCGCTGCTGGGCGTGGACGTCCGCCTGCATCCCGACGAAGCACTCTTCGCCGCGCAGGCCCGCCAGATCAGCGCGTGGGGGGATGTGCTGCTGCGTCGCGCCGATCTCGACAAGCCGCCGCTGGCGATCTACAGCGTCGCGGCCTCGTTCGCGCTTCTGGGGCCGTCCGAGTTCGCGGCGCGCCTGCCCAACGTCTTTGCCAGCATCCTGACCCTCGCCGCGCTCTACCGTCTGGCGCTGGCGCTCGGTGGCGACCGGTTCACCGGGCTGCTGGCCGCGCTGCTGCTGGCGCTCTCGCCGTACGATCTGGCGTTTGCGGCGACCGCCTTCACCGACGTGCAGGCGACGCTGTGGGCCGTGATGGCGGCGCTGCTGGCGGCACGCGGGCGCTGGGCGCTGGCCGGAGCCGCGTCCGCGCTGATGGTCGCCACCAAGCTCAACGCGGCGCTGGCCCTGCCGCTGATCGTCGCGCTGGGGCTGGCGCAGACCAGCCGCGAAGACGAGCCGCCGCGTGCCGCGCTGCAGCGGCTTGGCCGCTTCGCCGGGCCGCTGCTGATCGGGCTGGCGCTGCTGGCCCTGTGGGACGCCGCCCGCGCCCCGCAGAGCTTTTGGGCGCTCAACGCGGCGCGCAACAACCCCGGCCGTCTGATCCGCTCCGACGAACTGCTGCCGCGCCTGGACGCCTGGGCCGGCTGGCTACATCACCTCACCGGGGCGCGGGCGCTCAACGCGGCGCTGCTGACGGGCGCGGCTGCCGGGATCGCGATCGGCGGGCGGGCGCGCACCCGCGCCGCAGCCGCCGACCGCGCGATCGCGGCCTGGGCGGTCGCGTTTCTGGCGGCGCACTGGCTGATCGCGGTCAACACCTACGATCGCTATCTACACACGCTCGTCCCGTTCCTGCTGCTGCTCGGCGCGCGGGGAGCTGTGCGCGCGGTGCGGGCGGCGCGTCTCAACCCGGCAGCGTCGCTTGGGCTGCTGGCGCTGGCCAGCGTGGCGATGTCGCCCGGCGTGCTCGGCGCGCTGCGCGGTCAGGCGCCGCTGGGGGGCGACCGGGGCCGCCACACCGGGATCGACGCTCTGGCGGACTACCTCAACCGCCAGCGGACCGGCGCGGTGATCTACGAGCACGATCTGGGCTGGGAGCTGGCCTTCTACCTGGGCGAGCAACCCGCCGCGCTCGTCGTCTACAGTCCGCAGCCCGAAGCCCTGGCCGCCGAAATGGCCGGGCGGGTGGACACGCGCTATTTCGCCGCGCCCTCGGCCGGGCACGCGGCGCCCTGGCTGGACGCGCTGGCCCGCGCCGGGGTGCAGTCCGCGCTCGACTATCACGACCCGGCCCACGGCTTTGTGATCTATGCACTGATTCCCCGCTGAACGCCTGGCCGCCGCTCGACACGACTCCTACGCTTCGCTATAGTTGCGCCGGCATGGATGGGTTTTGTCTGTGGAGAGTAAAGGACCGATGACTCGACCCGAGTCAAGCACCACCATCGTGATTTTCGGCGCGTCCGGCGATCTGACTGAGCGCAAGCTGATCCCGGCGCTGTTCAACCTCTACGCGAAAGATCGCCTGCCGGACAACCTGCACATCGTCGGCACCGCGCGCTCACCCTATTCGCACGACGAGTTCCGCAGCCACCTGCGCAAACGCCTGATCGACGGCAACGGCTCCGCGTCCGACGAGGCGCTGTGGGAGTCGTTTTCGCAGCGGATCTGGTATCAGCCGCACGACGTCCTGGTGGACGACAGCTACCAGCAGCTTGAGGCCTTCCTGGAAACGATCGAGGGGACCCGCCAGGCGAACCGGTTGTGCTATCTGGCCGTGGCGCCCTCGCTCTACCAGCCGATCATCGAGCATCTGGGGCGCCTGGGCATGACCGACCAGTCTCGCGGGTGGCGGCGGATCGTAGTCGAGAAGCCGTTCGGGCACGACCTGGACTCCGCGCGCAAGCTGAATGATATCCTGCATCACGCCTTCGACGAGAGCCAGATCTACCGCATCGACCACTACCTGGGCAAAGAGACTGCGCAGAACATCCTGTTCTTCCGCTTCGCCAACACGATCTTCGAGCCGGTCTGGAACCGCAACTACGTGGATAACGTGCAGATCACGGTGATGGAAACGGTCGATATCGGGCATCGGGGCGGGTACTACGACGCGGCGGGCGTGGTACGCGATATGTTCCAGAACCACCTGCTGCAACTTCTCAGCCTGATCGCGATGGAGCCGCCCGCCTCGTTCAGCGCCGACGCGCTGCGCAACGAAAAGGTCAAGGTGCTCAACTCGATCCGCCCGATCGATCCCGGCGATGCGGTGCTGGCGCAATACGAGGACTATCACCAGGCGAAGGGCGTCGCGCCGGACTCGCGCACGCCGACTTACGCCGCACTGAAGCTGATGATCGATAACTGGCGCTGGCAGGGCGTGCCGTTCTATCTGCGCTCGGGCAAGGCGCTGGCCGATAAGGTCAGCGAAATCATCGTCGAGTTCGCCTGCCCGCCGGTGATGATGTTCGGACGGGAGCCGGACGAAGCGTGCTTTTCGCCCAACGTGCTGTCGCTGTGCATCCAGCCGGACGAGGGGATTCATCTGCAGTTCGAGGCGAAGGTGCCGGGGTCCGGCCAGGAGACGCGCTCGGTGAATATGGAGTTTCACTACCGCTCGTCGTTTGGCGGCGATGCCCTGCCGGATGCCTACGAGCGGCTGCTACTCGACGCGCTCAACGGCGACGCGTCGCTGTTCACCCGCGCCGACGAAATCGAAGCGGCGTGGCGGCTGATCGACCCGCTGCTGTGCGCCGCCGACGCGCAGCGCGACCCGCTGCCCACCTACCGGCGCGGCAGCGAGGGACCAGCCGAGGCCGAGACGTTCATCGCGCGCGATGGCCGCGTGTGGCGGCGCGGTTGCCACGGCTATGAGGGGACGGATGGACCTGATTAAAGTCTTTCCCAGTCACGAAGCACTCGCGCAGGCGGTGGCGGAAGACATCGCCGCCTGTGCTCAGGACGCGATCGCCCGGCGCGGGCGGTTTGCGATCGCGCTCTCCGGTGGCTCGACGCCCGCCCCGCTCTTCGACGCGCTGGCATCGCCCCCCTTCCGCGACCGGATCGCGTGGGACCGCGTGTACGTCTTCTGGTGCGACGAGCGCAGCGTCCCGCCGGACCATCCCGACAGCAACTACGGGCAGGCGCGCGCCCGGCTGCTGGACCGCGTGCCGATCCCGCCCGCGCAGATTCACCGCATGCAGGGCGAGCTGGATCCGCATGCGGCCGCCGATGCTTACGACCGCCTGCTGCATGGCTTTTTCGGCGCCGCTGCGCCCGGCGAGCCGCAGCCGCGCTTCGACTATGTTCACCTGGGGATCGGGGCGGACGGCCACACCGCCTCGCTGTTTCCGGGCACCGAGGCGCTGGCCGCTGCCGACCCCGATCGCTGGGTGGTGGCGAACTTCGTGCCAAAACTGCACACCTGGCGCATCACGCTGACCGCGGCGGCGATCAACGCCGGGCGGCGGGTGGTGTTCATGGTTGAGGGAGCAGGGAAAGCGCACACCCTGGCGGCGGTGGTGCAGGGACCGCCCCGGCCGGACGATCTGCCTGCGCAGCGCATCCGGCCTGTTGCCGGGCGGCTGGTGTGGATGGTGGACGAGGCGGCTGCGGCGCGGCTTGCGCTCGACTGAGCGTTCAGGCGGGCACCAGCGCCGCGCCCAGGTCCGCGACGATGGACGCGACGGCCTGTGATACAGCCGGGGAAAGCGGCGCATCGAGGGTGTTGGCGGCGGGCTGGATGCCGAGCAGCGCCACATCACAGCCCAGCTCCGCCACCAGATAGCGCGCCAGCAGGTGCAGCGGCAGGGTATGGGTCGAGGCGCTGATGCCGTCCGTCTCGCGCCAGTCCAGCCAGTGGATCGCGCCGGGCGGCTCGCCCATCTGCGCCGCGTCGACCAGCAGCACCAGGTCGGGCCCAAAACGGCGCAGCAGCCCGGTCGTGTTCTCCGGCGCCGGTCCCGCGTCGATCACCAGCAGGCGGTCGTGCGGGGCCGCCAGCCCGGCCAGCGACCGGGCGACCGCGATCCCGGCGGCGTCGTCGCCGTTCAGCTCGTGCCCCACGCCGACGACGGCCACGCGCGGCGCGCTACTCCGCGACCGGAGCGTCTGCCGCAGGCGCGCCTGCCAGCACGGCCTCGACATCTTCCTCGGCCCCATAGTGCACCAGGAAATCGTCTTTATCGGTTGCGGCCAGCTCCCACGCGTCGCTGGCCATCTCCAGGCAGCCCTGGCGGCAGCTTGCCACGCACTGCGCGCAGAATGTGCAGCGATCGACATGATAGCGGAAGACAAAGCGCTTGGCTTTCTTATCCAGCACGATGACTTCGATCGCCTCGGCCGGGCAGTCTTTGGCGCACAGGCCACAGCCGGTGCAGCTTTCCGGGTTCCAGTGCAGTTGCCCGCGCAGCCGATCCGGCGCCACTGCGCGCACAAACGGGTAGCGTTGCGTCGCGGGCGATTTGACCAGCCCGTCGAGCGCGTCCCGCCACATCGTCATCACTTTCATGCCGCCAACCCCTTCCACACGATCAAAATCAGGAACTGGACGAGCGCCAGGATCGTGCCGTAGCGCCACCACAGCCCGACCGTCTGGTCGATGCGCAGGCGCGCCAGCAGCGATTGCAGGCCGGCCAGCACCCCCAGCAGCGCCAGCGTCTTGGCAAAGAACGCGATCGGGTTCGCCACCCCGCCCAGATAGAACGCCGCAACCAGCGTCAGGCCGACGACCAACTCCACGCCCTTGCCCAGGCGGAAAAGCGCCAGCCCACGCCCGCTGTACTCCGTCAGCGCACCGGCGACGATCTCCGTCTCGGCTTCGGGTGCGTCGAACGGCGGCAGCTCCAGCTTGCCCATCAGGCCGATCAGCGCCACCACGAAGCCGACCGGTTGCGCCAGAATCAGCCAGCGGTCGGCGCCGTAGTCCGCGATGGCGCTGATGCGCCAGCTTCCGGCCGCCAGAGCCGGGCCAAGCAGCGCCAGCAAAAACGGCGCTTCGTACGAGAAAAGCTGGGTCAGCGTGCGCGTCGCCCCGATCAGCGAGAAGCGGTTCAGCGTGTTGGCCCCGGCCAGCCCTGTGCACAGCGTCAGCAGGCTGAGCAGATAGACCGTCACAATCAGATCGCCAGAGAAGCTGTAGGACGGCGCCAGACCAAACACCGGCACATACAGCGCCGCGGTCAGCGCGCCGGAGAGCGCAATCACCGGCAGGGTCACGAACAGGCCCGGATGCACGCCCTGAGGCACGACCTCTTCTTTGGCGAGGAGTTTGACGATATCGGCCAGCGGCTGGAACCAGCGCGGCCCGATCCGGTTCTGGAAGCGGGCCACCAGCTTGCGGTCGGCCCATTCATAGGCCAGCCCCACCAGCAGAATGATCAGCCCGCCCGGAAAGAACAGCAGCGCCATCAACGCAGTTAGCGTGCTCATCGGTAGTACTCAATCCCATATTGCCTAAGCTGCTCCCACGTCCACACCTGCTCGTCGCCATTCCGCTTGACGACAGCCATGCGGTCGTTGCAGGAGAAGCACGGGTCAATACCGGCCAGGATCATCGGCACGTCGGCGAGCTGGTGTCCCACCGACAGCGCCAGAACGGAGGCCATATTGGGCAGGGTCGGCGTACGGACCTTGACGCGCTCTGCCGAGTCCGTGCCATTGCTCTTGATGAAGTAAAACAGCTCACCACGCGGCGCCTCGACGCGGCTGATCGTTTCGGCAGGCTTGATGCGGCGCGGGATGCGCGCGGTCAGCTCGCCTTCGGGCAGCGCGGTCAGCAGCTCGCGGATGACGCGATAGCTTTCGAACAGCTCGCGCACGCGCACCTTGAAGCGCGCTTCCAGGTCGCCCGCTTCCTCGATCACCAGCTCGACAGGGTGCTCGGCATAGAGCAGATAGGGCGCGTCGATGCGCACATCGCGCGGCACGCCCGAGGCGCGTGCCGTCGGACCGACCACACCCATCCGCTCGGCGTCCTCGCGTGTCATCACGCCGATGCCGCGCGTGCGCCGCAGGAACATCGCGTCGGAGGAAACCACTTCCAGATAGTGGCGCGTGCGCTCCTCAAGGAAGTTCAGCCCGATCTGGATCGCCTCGGCCTGCTCCGGCCCGATGTCGCACTTCACGCCGCCCAGCACATTGGCCGAGTAGTTGACGCGGTTGCCGGTGATGCCTTCCAGCAGGTTCATCACCGTCTCGCGGTCGCGCCAGGTGTACATAAACAGCGTATCAAAACCGGCCTCGTGCGCCGCCACACCGACCCACAGCAGGTGGCTGTGGATGCGCTCCAGCTCGGCGACGATCTGGCGGATGGCCTGGGCGCGCGGCGGCGCTTCGACCCCCGCCAGCCGCTCGACGCCGAGGCAGAACGCGGTCGCGTGGACGTGCGAGCAAATGCCGCAGATGCGCTCAACCAGATATTCCGCCTGCACGAAGTTGCGCGTCTCGGCCCCTTTCTCAATGCCGCGATGCACATACCCCAGGCGCACGCTGGCATCGGTGACAATCTCGCCATCGACGTTGAACTCGAAGTGCCCCGGCTCTTTGAGCGCGGGGTGCTGCGGACCAATCGGGATCACAAATTTCTCGCTTGCCATCGCTCGTGTCTCCTACCCGCCCAACTGCTCCATGCGAAAGTCCTTGCGCAGCGGGTAGATGCCATCCGGCCAGTCTTCCGGCAGGAAGAGCCTGTCGGTGTTCGGCGTGCCCTCGACCACGATCCCGAACATCTCCATCAGCTCGCGCTCGTAGAAACTCACCGACGGGATGACGTCGATCAGGGACGGGACGGCGGGGCGGGTGCGCGGGACGCGCACGCGCAGCGTGACGATTGCCGCGCCGCACGCGAAATGGTACAGCGCCTCAAGGCGTCCGTCTTCTTCACCGGGGTCCAGCCCCGTGATGGCCGTCAGATAGCCCCAGCGGGCGTCCATCAGGGCGCGCGCCGCCGCGACCAGGTCGCCCGGCGCGACGGCCACATCCACGCGGCCGGGTTCCGGCTCGATCGTCTCTTGCGCCCACGGCGCGAGCAGCTCGGCAGCCTTCTGCAAACAGGTGTCGGTTTCCATCACGCGATCGCCTCTTCTTCTTGCTGCGCGTGCGCCGGGCCCTCGACCGGGTCTTCACCGGCCAGGATCGCGGCCTCTCCGGCGCTGTCCGGATCGAACACCACCGGCGTGTCGGAGGGGTCAGCGCCGCGCAGCTTCGCCAGCAGCTTCACCACCCCGTCGATAATCGCCTCTGGGCGGGGCGGGCAGCCCGGCACATAAACATCCACCGGGATGACCTGGTCGACGCCGCCCAGGATGTTGTAGCAACCGCGAAAGGCACCGCCCGACAGCGCGCACGACCCGACGGCAATTACAAACTTCGGTTCGGGCATCTGCTCGTAGATGCGCACCAGCCGGTCGCGCGCCTGGCGCGTTACCGGGCCAGTGCAGATCAGCACGTCGGCGTGGCGCGGGCTGCCCTGCAACTTGATCCCCAGGCGCTCCACGTCATAACGCGGCGTGAGCGTCGCCAGGATCTCGATGTCGCAGCCGTTGCACGACCCGCTGTTGAAGTGAATGGCCCAGGGCGAGTTGATCCGCGCCCAGGTCTTCAGCTTGTCGAGCGCCGCCTGCCAGGATTGGTCGAGTTTGAGTGTCATTCCGCTCCCCTTACCTACGGCCCGCTAGCCAAGAATGAGCGCCAGCAACGCCAGGATCAGCCCAACGAGATACGCCGCGGCAGCCGCCGACAGATCGCTGCTGCCCAGCATCAGCACGCCCAGGTGCAGCACCGCGAAGAACAGCGCGATCGCGAAAAACTGGCGATAGCCGGGCACGGCCGGCCGCACGGGCGCCTCTTCACCGCTGGCGTAAGTGCTCACCTTGATGTCCGACGGCGCGCTGGCCGGTCCAGCCAGCAGCCGCCCAAACCCGGACAGCACGCCGACCAGCACCAGGTAGATGCAGAAGGCGATCGGCGGCGCCAGCAGAATGTCTTCCATCGCTTCGTCTCTCCCTTGTCTGTGGCGCGGCTAGAAGCCAAACGCTGCCAGCAGCGCCCGTCCCGCCGGTTCCGAAAGCCACTGGAGCAGCGGCGGCCAGACACCCACCGCCACAACCGCGACCGTCAGCGCGATGACCGGGACCTGAAGCAGCGCCGGGACCGGCTTGCCCCGCCGCACCGCCTCGGACGGCGCGTGCCGGTAGGCCGCGTTCACCAGCGGCGCGTAGTACCCCAGCGAGAGCACACTGTTCAGCCCGGCGAAGATCGCCAGCGCCTCGATCCAGTGATTGCGCGTCTCGAACCCGGCGGCGAAAATCTGCCATTTCGACATAAAGCCCGCCAGCGGCGGCAGACCGCCCAGGCCCAGCACGGCCACGCTGAGGCCCAGCGCGATCAGCGGGTAGCGCGACGCGGCGCCGTCCAGATCGCGCACCGTCAGCGGGCCGTGATCGCCGGCGGCGATGTGCAGCGTGTAGAGCAGCGCGCCGGCTGCCAGAAAGGCCAGCCCCTTCATCAGCCCGTGGTTGAGCATGTGGAACAGCGCGCCCTGCGCCCCGGCAGCCTCGCGGGCGTAGACCGCGATCCCCACGCCGAGCAGCATATAGCCGATGTGCGCCAGGCTGGAATACGCCAGCAGGCGCTTGACCTGCTGCTGGCGCAGCGCCAGCAGATTCCCGGCGACCATATTCAGCGCGCCGAACAGCATCAGCAGCTCGCCCCACGAGCCGGTTACCCCGCCCAGCGCGCCGAGCGCCCGCAGCAGCGCTACCAGCCCGGCCTCGATCACCACGCCGGAGAGCATCGCGCTGATCCCGCTGGGCGCCTGCGAGTGCGCGTCCGGCAGCCAGGTGTGCATGGGGACCATCGCCACCTTGACGCCGAACCCAATCGTCATCAGCGCGCCCGCCGCCAGCAGCAGCGTTGTGCTGCTCGCTTCCGCGCGGATCGCGGCCAGGTCGAGCGTGCCGGTCTCGGCCAGCACCAGCGCGATTCCCAGCAGCACCAGCACCGAGCCGACCGCGCTCTGCACCAGATACTTGACGCCTGCTTCCAGCGAGGCGGGCTGCTCGTGGTAGAAGGCGACCAGCAGGAAGGTCCCCACCGCCATCGCCTCGAACCACACCCACAGGTTGAACAGGTCCGCCGCGCAGCCCAGGCCGATCATCACGCCGACGACCGCCACCAGCGAGGCGTAGTACTTCTCCTGACCGTCCTCGGCCTGCATGTACGGGCCGGAATAGAGCGTCACCAGCGTGCCCAGCCCCAGCGAGAGCGCCGCCAGCAGCAGGGCGAAATCGTCCAGGCGCAGCGCGATCGCGCCCAGGGTATAGATCTGCGTCCCGCTGTCATGCAGGTCCGCCGCCGCCTGCGCGAACGGTATCCACGCGAGCAGCAGCGCGATCAGGGCGGTCCACCGCGCGGCGCGGCTGCTGTCGCGCGCCAGCCGCCCGATCAGATAGATGGCCGGCGTCGCCAGCAGCGGCAGCGCGATCATCCAGGTTAAAGCGGTCATCTCACCCATCGTCTCACGCTCCCAACGCCAGCACGGCCAGCACAATCACCAGCCCGCCGACGATGCCCAGCACATTCCAGTTGAGCAGACCGGTCTGCGTTGCGCGCAATGACTCGGCGGCTGCCGCCGTCGCGGTCACGATGCGCCGGTTGAGCGCCTCGAAGCCAAAATCCGCCTCGGCGGCGCGTGCCAGCGGCGCCAGTGCGTCGCGCGCTCCCGCTAACCGGTCGCGCCACCACCACGCCGCCAGCCCCAGCGCGATGACCGCCAGCGCCAGGTATGTCGCCGGGGCGGTCACGATCGTCTCGTATAGGTCGAGCGCGGCGGGCGCGTGCAGGTCGTGGAAGGGCAGGCTCTCGGCCAGCATCTTCCCAAACCCGCCGGCCAGCAGCCAGGACGTCAGCGTGCCCGCCGCCAGGATGCCGGTCGCCAGCTTCATCGCCAGGCCCGGCGCGTGGACGTGCCCTGCGCCGCGCCGCTCGCCGTAGAAGACCAACCACACCATGCGGAAGGTGTACAGCGCGGTGATGCCCGCCGCGAGCAGCATCCCGGCATAGGCCCACACCGGCCCGTGATGCAGCCCGTCTTCGAGCACCAACTCCTTGCTCCAGAAGCCGTTGAGGAGCGGCAGCCCGGCCAGCGCCAGCGCGCCGATCACAAACACCGTCCGGATGAAAGGCAGCTCGCGGCGCAGCCCGCCCATCTGGCGCATGTCCCGCGTGCCGACGCTGTGGATCACCGCGCCTGCCGCCAGAAACAACAGCGCCTTGAAGACTGCGTGGCTGAGCAGGTGGAACTGGCTGGCGAACACGCCGCCTACGCCCACCGCGTAGACCATGTAGCCAAGCTGGCTGATGGTCGAATAGGCCAGCACGCGCTTGAGATCGATTGCCACCAGGGCCATCAGCGCCGCCAGAAAGGCCGACAGCAGCCCAACGAGTATGACCGCCGTCGTCCAGCCCGCCACACCCTCGAACGCCGGGTAGAAGCGCGCCAGCAGGTACACGCCCGCGTTGACCATCGTCGCGGCGTGGATCAGCGCGCTGACCGGCGTCGGCGCTTCCATCGCGCCCGGCAGCCAGGTGTGGAACGGCACCTGGGCAGACTTGGCCGCCGCCGCTGCCAGCGCCCCGAAGGCCATCAGCGCCAGCATCGATTCGGGCAGCGTGTCTGCCCGCGCCAGGAAGGTGCTGATCTGCGTATCGCCGAAATAGGCGTAAGCGATCAGCGCGCCGGCCAGCAGCCCCAGCCCGCCGAACTGCGTGATGATCAGCGCGCGCAGGCCGCCCGCGACCGCCTTCGGATCGTCGTTGTAGAACGCGATCAGGGCGTAAGAGCACAGCGCCGTGATTTCCCAGAACACAAACAGCAGGAACAGGCTGCCGCTGAGCGCCAGCCCGACCATCGCGCCGATGAACAGCAGCACCAGCGCGTAATAGCGGCCCAGGCTCGCCTCGCCGCGCATGTAATCGACCGAAAAGATCACGGCCAGGCTGCCGACAACCGTCGCCACCGCCGCCAGAAAAACGCCCAGCCCGTCCGGCACGAAGGTGAGCGTGCCAAACACGCTACCGACCTCGATGCTCAGCGCCGGGGCGTCGCCATAGGATGGCAGCAGGAGCAGCGCCGCCGCGCCCGCCGCCACCGAGAACACAACCGCCAGCCGGTGCTGCATCTCGGCGCGGCGATCGCCCGCCAGCCAGACGGCCAGCGCCCCGATCCAGGGCAGGCCGATCGTCAACCCGATAAGCCAGTCCGCCATCGCCTTACCCCCGCAGCTCCGCCAGCGCGCGCAGATCGAGCGTGCCGCGCACGCGCTTGACCTGGACGGCAAACGCCAGCCCGATCACCGCGACAACCGTGTCCGCCACAATCACGGTCATGGCGAGGCTCTGCCCCAGCGCGAGTTGATCGCTGGCCTGCCCGGCAGCCACCAGCGCCACCAGCGCGCCCTTGACCATGATCTGGAGCGCGATGACAACCTTGATCAGATTGCGGGTGATCAGCAGGCCATACAGCCCCGCCCCCACCAGAGCAAACGCGCTGACCAGCATGATTTCCAGCGTGCTCATCGAACTTCCTCCAGCGCCGGCTCGCGCACCGGCTCGACTTGCTCGTGCCCGGCGGGCAGCGCGTCCTGGCGCGCGATCGATCGCGCCGCCGGGGGAGCAAACGCCAGCGGCCGGGTTTCGGCCAGCAGACCCAGCAAACACAGCACCCCGGTAAAGATCAGCACGATCTGGATCAGCACATCCAGCGCCCGCTGATCCCACAGCGCCGCCTGCACCGACCCCCCGGCAGCCTCGACCGTCGCATCATCCACGGGCAGCGCCATGCCCACCAGCAGGATCACCAGCGCGCCGACCGCGCCGGCGGCCAGCCAGCGAGGCAGCGCGGTGCGCTCGCCCAGGGCGTCGTCGCCGGCAATGCTGATCGCAAACACAAACAGCACCGTCACCAGCCCGGCGCCAACGCTCAGCTCGATCACGGCCACCTGGCGCGCGCCCAGCTCGTAGAGCAGAATCGACACCAGCGCGCTCACCCCGGCCAGCCACAGCGCCGCCGAGAGAAGACGGGTTGCTCGAATTGCCAGGATCGCGCACAACACAGCCGCGATCCCCAGCCCTGCGTACACCATTTGTGATCTCCTTCACAAATCGTTATCGCGACTATGGTAGATCGCGGGCAAGCCCGCTCACAGTGCCGTAAGTCACGTGGCAGGTTGCCATTGATCCACCCCCGAGGGGGCGCGCCAGCCGGGCGGTTTTGGGCGCATCTTCTAAGAGGATTGCTTGCAGAAGCGCAGGTTGGACACTAAACTAAGCATGCAGTCCAACAATGTGTACAGGTGAGCATGAGGAGAACAGCGCATGTTTGGCAAGAGACTTGTGGTGACGGGCCTGCTGCTTGTGACGCTGGCGGCCTCGTTGATCCCGGCCTCTGCTGCCGGGCCGATTTACCCCGAACTGCCGGATCTGGAAGGCCGCGCCATTAACATTGCCGTCGAGAACCTCTACACCCCCTTCCAGTTCGAGAATCCGCAAACCGGCGAGGTGATGGGGTACGAGTACGACATGGTGGCGGAGTTGTGCGCGCGCATCAATTGCACGCCGGTCTATCACAACGTCAGCTGGGAAGCCATGATCCAGTCCGTCGGCGAAGGCCAGTACGACATGGGCATGACCGGCATCAGCATCTACCCTGAGCGGCGCGAGATCGTCGACTTCAGCGACCCTTACATCAACCTCGACCAGTACCTGCTGGTGCGCGCTGACGAGGACCGCTTCAGCAACATCGAGGAGTTCGCCGCCAACGACGACCTGATCCTGGGCGTGCAGGCCGGCACAGCAGGCTTCTTCGTGACGGACGGGGTGGTGCCCGACGAGCGGCGCGTGGTCTACAACGAGTTCGGCGCGCTGGTCCAGGCGCTGATCGTGGGCGACATCGACGCCATGCCTGCCGACGCGTCCGCTGCTGCCGGGTTCATCAGCACCACCGGCGAGGAAGTCAAGCTGGTGGGCGACCCGATCTCCAAAGACGAGATGGGCTTCATCTTCCCCAAGGGCAGCGAGCTGGTCGAGCCGATCAACGAAGCCATCGCCAGCATGAAGACCGACGGCTTCCTCGACTACCTCTATTACAAGTGGTTCATCAACTACTCGCCCGAGACCGGCGAGCTGTACGCGGGCCTGCCGGACCTGGAAGGCCGCGAAATCGCGATCGCGGTTGAGAACCTGTATATCCCGTTCCAGTTTGAAGAGGCCACCACCGGCGAGGTGATGGGATACGAGTACGACATGGTGGCGGAGCTGTGCGCGCGCATCAACTGCACGCCGGTCTATCACAACGTCAGCTGGGAAGCCATGATCCAGTCCGTCGGCGAAGGCCAGTACGACATGGGCATGACCGGCATCAGCATCTACCCTGAGCGGCGCGAGATCGTCGACTTCAGCGACCCTTACATCAACCTCGACCAGTACCTGCTGGTGCGCGCTGACGAGGACCGCTTCAGCAACATCGAGGAGTTCGCCGCCAACGACGACCTGATCCTGGGCGTGCAGGCCGGCACAGCAGGCTTCTTCGTGACGGACGGGGTGGTGCCCGACGAGCGGCGCGTGGTCTACAACGAGTTCGGCGCGCTGGTCCAGGCGCTGATCGTGGGCGACATCGACGCCATGCCTGCCGACGCGTCCGCTGCTGCCGGGTTCATCAGCACCACCGGCGAGGAAGTCAAGCTGGTGGGCGACCCGATCTCCAAAGACGAGATGGGCTTCATCTTCCCCAAGGGCAGCGAGCTGGTCGAGCCGATCAACGAAGCCATCGCCAGCATGAAGACCGACGGCTTCCTCGACTACCTCTATTACAAGTGGTTCCTTGACTACACGCCGGCGGCTCAGTAGGCGCCTGGCGACTGCACACCAGCCCAAGAAGCGACAGGGCCGGATCGCGCGATCCGGCCCTCTGTGTGTCTGCTGGGGCGTGGTGCTCGCCGGCGCTGATTCCCGTCAGCGCTTGTCATCAGACCGAGGGGGGCGGCCCTGGTTCCCGACACCGGGATGCTCGCCACCCAATCCCGGCGGGTTATTACCCAGGCCCGGCGTCGGACCCCAGCCGGGCGGCGTGCGGGTCGGCGTGCCGGATCGTGGAGCAGGTGGGCCGCTCCCCGGCGGGACGGGCAGATCGGGTCCTGGCGAGAGCAGATCCGGGGTCAGAGTGGGCGTCTGGGTCACCGTGACCGTCGGCGTCGGGCTGGGCGTGGATGTCCAGGTCGGTGTCGCGGTGGGCGTTGGGGTGGCCGTCAGAGTTGCCGTCGCGGTAAGCGTGGCCGTGGGCGACGGCGTGAGCACGGGCGGAGCCGTCACCGTGACCGGCGGGCGCCCGCCCGAACCGGCTGGCGGCTCGCCGGGCTGCGCCACGCGCGCGCGGATCGAGCGGCTGCGCTGGATCACTGCTTCAAGCTGCGCGGTTTCGGTTGCGACGGCGTGCGCCTGCGCCTGGATGCTCAACGCTTCCTGCTCCAGCGCGAGAGTCGTGATGCGCTCTTGCAGCGGATCCGACACGGTGGGACCGGCCAGCTCCAGGGCGCGCTCCAGTTCGGCGGACGATTCTTCGAGCGCCTGGGGATAGACCCGGTCGCGTTCCAGCAGCGCGGCGAACTCGTCCACGCGCCGCGCGGCCAGATCGACGCGCAGCGACGGCTCGTCGGCCCGCGCCGCGAGGACAAGCTGCACCCGCTCAACCGCCCGCTTGACCGGATAGAGCGGCTCGCCGGGCAGGCTGTCCGCGGACGCGATCGCGGCGCCGCCCGCCAGCATCACCAGCACGGCAAAAGCAGCCGCCGCCAACGCCAGCCAGCGTGTAGCGCGGAGGATGGGCGAGGCGTGGCGCTGCCCGCGCCCGGCGCTTCCGGCGAGTTCGGCCATCAGGCGTGCCTGGATACGCTCGACGGCTTGCTCGGAGAGCGTGATATGCGGCGCGCGCGCCAGCCGGCGGGCCACGTCCACCAGCGGATCGTCATCCTCGGGCGTGCGCGGCGGAAGGTTGCGCGTGCCCGGCGGGACGGCCCGATCCAGACGGCGCCGCAGATCATCAGAGTGTTTGGGGGATTCAGGTATCATGCATGTTTCCCCGCAGATAGTGGCGGTCGGCTTTGTCTGTCCCCAGAAGTTGGGCCAACTGCTTGAGGGCGCGATGCTGGGCCGTGGCGACGGCTTCGGGGCTTTTGCCGATGATACGCGCCACCTCGTCGTGGCTCTTGCGCTCGATGAAGCGCAACACGAGAATCGTCTGGTGCTCGACCGAGAGCTTGCTCAGCGCCGCGCGCAGAGCCTCGATCTCTTCCCGCTGCTCGATAGACGTTTCCAGCGCCGGATGGCCTGTTCTCAGTCCATCGTTCAGCTCGTCCTGCGGATAGCGGCCGGTCTGACGGTAGTAGTCGGCGATGCGCGCCGCCGCAATACGATACAACCAGGCTTCAAAAGGCGCGCCGGTGACCTGGTAGTGGGGCAGTGCCTCGATCATGCGCAGAAAGACTTCTGCGGTCAGGTCCTCGACCGTCGCCTCATCCGTCACCCGATACGCGATGTACCGGGCTATAGCCTGCACATAGCGGCGATACAGCTCGGCGATGGCTTCGCGATCGCGCTGTTGGGCGCGCGCGATCAGCTCGCGTTCAGGGGTTTCGGACATAGACTCCGGTTCGGCAACAGTTTCGGATTGACGCCCCCACTATAAACCGGAACGGTGGTTCGCGCGAAGTCCGCGCCGCGCCGCAGTTCGGAGAAGGGCATCAAACCGTGAGGGAAACCCGCCTCTGGCGCCGCCTGAAAGACGGCGCACGGACCGGGTTCGCCCTCCTCTGTTGAGAGCGCAAACGCGCCTGTCCCCGGTGTCCTTACTTACAACACCGTAACACTAGGCGCGATCTTACAAGAAACCTCTCTGCCGCTCAGGCCGGGCACTAGGCGCGGCGGGTGGCACGCTCGATGAACGTGTGGATGTGCGACACCATCTCGGCCGGGTTGGGGTGCAGCCCGTCCACCAACAGCGCCCCCGCATACAACTGCTCGATCGCCTCATTAATGATCGGCGCGTCCGGCTCCTCGCGAATCCAGGCCGCCAGGTTATGGATCAGCGGGTGGCGCCGGTTCAGCTCCAGAATACGCTGCGGGACGTGATACTCGCGCTCCAGCAGGCGATAGACACGCTGCACGTTGCGGTCGAGCTGCCCTTCCGGCGTCGCCAGGCGGACCGGGTTCTCGGTCAGCAACTGCGAGGCGCGCACTTCCAGCACGCGCTCGCCCAGCACATCGGCGAAACGCTTGCGCACCTGTTCAAAGGCGTCATCGTCCAGGGCTGGCCGGTCGCTTTCGGCATCGGCCTCCTCGCGCTGCGGAAGCTCCAGCCCGGCGTCGTCGACATTGCGCAGGCGCTTCCCGTCGAACTCGCGCAGGTTGAGCAGCATGAAGCTGTCCACCGTGTCGATCATGTACAGCACTTCCAGCCCGCGCGCTTTGAACGGGTCCAGGTGCGGGCTGCTCGCCGCAGACTTGAGATCGTCCGCCAGCACGTAATAGATCTCGGTCTGATCGTCCGCCATCCGCCCCACATAATCGCGCAGCGAAACGGTCGGCTGCTCGCCGTCGCTGAGCGTGGAATGGAAGCGCAGCAGCGGGGCCAGGCGCTCGACATCGTCCGGCTCGGTCGCGATGCCCTCTTTGAGGAAAACGCCAAACTCGCGCCAGAACTCGAGATAGCGCGCCGGGTCAGTCTCGGCCAGATGCTCCAGCTCGCCGAGCAGCTTGCCCTTGATCGACGCGCCGATGCGCTTGATCATGCGCGTCGCCTGGATCGACTCGCGGGCGACGTTGAGCGGCAGATCTTCCGAGTCCACCACGCCGTCCACAAAGCGCAGGTAGTGAGGCAGGAAGTCCTTGTTGTGCTGCTGGATCAGCACTTTGCGCACGTAGAGCTTCAGGCCATGATCGGTCCGCGCGGAAAGAATGCCTCGGTTCGCCCTGGATGGGATGTAGAGCAGACTGTAGAACTGGACCGGTGCGTCCGAGGCGATGTGCAGATGGAGCAGCGGATCCTGAAAGTCGAGCGTGAGCTGGTTGTAGAAGGCACGGTAGTCGTCCTCGCTCAGCTCGCCGGCGGGCCGCCGCCAGATGGCGGTGCGCTGATTGACGATCTCGCCATCCAGCCGGATCGGGAACGGGATGAAGTCGGAGTGCGTTTTGATCACCTCGCGTAGCCGGTACGGGCGCAGGAATTCTTCGGCGTCTTCTTTCAGAAAGACCGTGATCTCGGTCCCGCGCGTGGTCTTGTCCGCCGGCTCAATCGTGTAGGTGGTGCTGCCGTCCGAGGTCCAGGCCCAGGCGGTGGCATCCGGCCGCGCCGAGCGCGACACCACGCGCACCCGCTCGGCCACCATGAAAACCGAATAGAACCCGACGCCAAACTGCCCGATCAGATCGCTCATTCGCACGGCTGAGTCGGGCGCTTCTTCCTCAAGGCGCTTGAGGAAGCGCGCCGCGCCGGACTGGGCGATGGTCCCCAGGTTGTCGATCAGTTCGTCGCGGTCCATTCCGATCCCGGTGTCGGTAATGGTCAGCGTGCGCGCGTCTTTATCGACCGCGATCCAGATGCCCAGCTCGGCATCGGGATCGAGCACGTTCGCATTCGTCAGCATCTCGAACTGGACACGGTTCAAAGCATCCGAGGCGTTCGAGATCAGCTCGCGCAGGAAGATTTCTTTCTGGGTATAGAGGGAGTGAACCAGGATGCGAAGAAGCTGCTGGATTTCTGCCTGAAAGGTATAGGTTTGCGCGTTCTCAACGGTTTCTTCTGCCATGGACCGTCTCCTCCCACCATGACGCGCCGGGCTGCTGCAGCGCATCGGATTCGACCTGCTCCATCTGTAACGCGAGATTCTTACCACATCCGTGTAAGATGAGCCTCGACAGCGCGTAAAAACAGTGTAAGAAATCAGCAAAAACGGCGGGAGCATACCCCCCGCCGTTCGCGATTCCGTCAGGCGCGCGCCTGCATCTGTGCCTCTACCGGCCGGGCGCCTCGGGCCCGGCGGGTGCGTCCTCGCGTCCCCCGGCTGCCATGCGGCGGTGGTAGCGCGCCTGCTTGGACTCAAACACATAGCCCTCGAAGACGGCCAGACCCTCGTCTGCCAGCAGCGGCCCGATCACCTCGACCGGAGAGCCGGACTCAACCAGCAGTCGGGTGCCGCCGCAGTTGGGGCTACCGGCGCGTAGCTGGTCAAACATCGCCTGCGAGACGCTGAAAACCACACGCGAAATCTTCGCCGAGCGAATCGCGCCCGCGCACATTTCACATGGCTCGCAGCTTGTGTAGAGCGTATAGTTCTCCAGCGCAATCTGGTGCGAGGTCTGGCAATACTCGCTGATGCAGGCGATCTCGGCGTGCATCAGCGGATCGCAGAGTTCAAGCGTCCGGTCGGTCGCTTGGTGTACGGCGATGCCGTCATACACCAGAACAGCGCCAAATGGCTCGTTGCCCTGGGCGCGAGCCTGTTTCGCCAGAGCAAGCGCCAGGCGCAGAAAATGTTCCGTCTCAGATTGACTCTCCACCCCAAAATCCCCACTCGCTTACCCATCATTTTGGCCCGACGTATTATAGCGGGGCCGGGGCGGGTGTCCAGGCTTAATCCTGACGTTATGGAATCTTCTGTTTTGCTTGCACAAACGGCTTTTGTCCCCTTGCGGCTGGGGCCGGCGCCTATCCCTCGCTGCCGATCTGCACCCCGGCCAGCGCTTCCAGCACGGTGATCACGGCGCTGTTGTCCAGCTCGCCGTTGCCCATGGCGACCATCGCCTCGTAAAGCTGGTGCGCCACCGCGGTCAGCGGCAGCGGGACATGGTGGGTGCGGCCCGTGTCCATCACGATCTTCAGGTCCTTGGCCTGCATGTACGCCTTGAAGCCGGGCGACAGATCGCGCTTGAACAGCTTGGGCGGCTTGTTGTCGAGCGCCCAGCACTGAGCCGCGCCCCGGCTGATGGTTTGCGCCACCCGCGCCGGATCGACGCCGGTCTTCTGCACCAGGACCAGCGCTTCGGCCATGGCGACCATCGTGCCGGCCACGATGATCTGGTTGGCGACTTTGGCGATCTGCCCGGCCCCGCTCTCGCCGATCCAGGTGACGGTCCTGCCCATCGCCTCGAACAGCGGCAGCGCGCGCTCGAAGGCGTCGTACGGCCCGCCGACCATGATCGTCAGCGTGCCGTCCCGCGCCCCGATGTCTCCGCCGCTCACCGGCGCGTCGAGGGCCGGGACGCCGCGTTCCGCCAGGCGCCCGGCCAGGTAGCGTGCCGTCTCCGGCTTGATGGTGCTGTTATCGATGTACACCAGCCCGTCGTGTGCGCCCTCGATGATGCCGTCCGGTCCCAGGACGACCTGCTCGACATCCGGCGAATCCGGCAGGTTGGTGCAGACGAACTCGACCTGCTCGGCCACTTCGCGCGGGGAAAAGGCGGGGACGGCCCCTTCCGCTGCCAGCCTGTCGACAATCGCGCGGCTGCGATTGTGCACAACCAGCGTGTGCCCGGCTTTCATCAGGTTGCGCGCCATCGACGCGCCCATGATCCCCAGGCCGATATAGCCCACCGTTGCCATCTATGTTTGCTCCTTGTTGTAGCCAAAAGCAGCGAGATGCAGCTAAAAACAGCCAGAGACAGCTAAAAGCAGCCAAAAACAGCCAAAAGCAGCTATAAGCAGCTATAAGCGGCTATAAGCGGCTGGAAACAGCGAGAAACAGGCTGCTCTTTGCTGTTCCTTGCTGTTCCTCGCTGTTCTTTGCTGTTCCTTGCTGTTCCTTGCTGCTCTTTGCTGATTCTAGCTGCCTTTTGCTTCTTCAAGCGGGCGGCGCGCGATGATGCGCTGCATGGCGCGCACGTGCTCTTTGAGCGTGTCGCCGTAGGGCGTCTGTTTGTGGCGGCGCGCTTCTTCTTCCAGCACGGGGAGCGCCTTCGGCGCCGCCTCGGCCATGCGCTCGTACCAGGCCCGCGCGGCAGCGGCGTCCCCCTCGCTCTCCGCGATCTGCCCCAGCGCAAACGCGCCGTACACCTGGCCGGTGCGCAGCAGCG
Source organism: Thermoflexus sp. (assembly GCA_020724465.1). Classification (GTDB taxonomy): domain Bacteria; phylum Chloroflexota; class Anaerolineae; order Aggregatilineales; family Aggregatilineaceae; genus DYGX01. The sequence continues at coordinate 230,577 of DYGX01000005.1, read as the reverse complement.
TGGGGTCGGCCAGAGCAGCTTGCAGCGCGGGGCGGGCGGCGGCGTAGTCCCCGGCCAGGAAGCGGCACAGCCCCAGGTAATAGCGTGTGTTGGCGCTGTCCTCAAAGCGCAGCGCGCGCTCCAGCGCATCGGCGGCCTCGGCGTAGCGCGCCTGGTGGCGTCGCAATGAGCCGAGCGCCCCGTTGACCGAAGCGTAATCGGGCGCCAGGGCGCGCGCCTGTTCCAGCAGCGCGCCGGCCCGATCCCATTTGTTCAGCTCGATATACGCCAGGGCAACCATCGCCAGCTTGTCCGGGTGACCGCGCCCGGCGGTCGCCTCGGCTTCCAGCTCGCGCACCAGCTTGCGATACTCGCCCTGCTGGAGCAACACCAGCGCGGGCGTCCGCCAGCTATACAACCGGGCGACCACGCCGCGCCGCCACCAGCGCAACGCGATCACCCCGGCGATGAAGATCAGAAACGGGACCCACGCCCGCACACCCCCGCCCGCCAGATACCAGCCGAACGCGCCCAGCCCCAGCGCCGTCAGCGCCAGATTCGCCCACAGCGTGATCGCCCATGTGCCGGGCGGCTCGACCGGCCGGTAGCGCCGCGCCTGCACGATCATGCCCCGCGCCATCCACACGAAGTAGATCAGCACCAGCAGCGCGATCAGGGCCACGGCGCTGGCTTGCCCCGCCACCACGAGCGCCCCCGCCGCGCCAAGCGCCACCAGCGCGACCGCCTCGAACCAGCTCACACGCCCTCGCAGGCTCATCACTCCTCCCAGATGCGGATCGTCCCGTTGCGCAGGGCGACCGCCAGCCGCATCCCATCCGGACTCCACGCGATGGCGTTGGCCGCGCCCGGCAACTGCGCGATCAGCACCCCGCTGGCCGTGTCGTGGATCGCGACGCCGTCCGCACCTGCAACCGCGCGCCGCGCCCCATCCGGGCGGAGCGCATCCGCCGCCGGCTCAACCGGCTCGTACACCGACGTGCCAAGCAGCGCCCCGCTCGCCGCATCCCAGCGGCGCGCCAGCCCGTCACTGCTGACGCCGATCACCTGCTGGCCGTCCGCGCTCCAGCCGACCGCCGTGATCCAGTCGGTGTGCTCGAAGCGGTACAGCTTCGGCGCGCAGGCCAGGGCGCTCCACACGCTCAGCATCGAATCCCAGCCGAGCGCCGCGATCAGATCGCCCTGTGGGGACCAGCTCAGCCGGTCGCCCAGGTGGCCGACCATATGGCCGAGCGGCTTCGCCGCGTCGCCCGTGCTCTGCGGGGCGTAGATATCGAGCGCGCCCATCCCGCCGCCGAGCCGCCACGTCGCGGCCAGCACGCCGCCCGCCGGACTCCACGCCGCGTCGGCCACACCGCCGGGATGCAGCACCCCGGCATACTGCAGCTCGCCGGACGCCACATCCCACACCCGCAGCGTGCCATCCGCGCTCGCGGTCAGGATCTGCGCGCCGGTCGGGCTGAACCGCGCGGCGCTGAGCGGGCTTCCGGCATCGAGGCGCATCCCTGGGGCGAGCGTGTCCGCGTCCCACAGGCGCGCCGTCCCATCCTGCCCCGCGCTGAGCAACCAGTCGCCCGCCGGGCTGAAATCCAGATCGGTGACCCAGCCCTGCTCCGCGTCGATAACCGCGCCGGGCACGCCGGTCGCCGGGTCCCACAGCCGGATCGTCCCATCGTGCCCGCCGCTCGCCAGCGTGCGCCCATCGGGACTCCACGCCACCGCGATCACCAGGTCGGTGTGCCCTTCGAGCGTCCACTGCTCGGCCAGCGTCGCCCGATCCCAGACGCGCACCGTCAGATCGTGGCTGGCACTCGCCAGCCGCGCCCCGTCCGGACTCCACGCCAGATCGTAAACCGCGCGCGTGTGCCCTTGCAGCCGGCCAAGATCGTCCAGTTCGGGCGTGTAGAGCCAGATGCCCAGCGCGCCGCCTGCCGCGATCGCGCCGCCGTCCGGACTCCACGCGACGCTGCGCAACAATCCGCGCCCCAACGTCGGGCCGGGGGTGTAGGGGCCGGGGTCCTGGGCGGGGGCCGTTCCGGCCCGCGCCCCGGCAAGCAGAACAAGACACAGAGCCAGCGTCGCCAGGGTGCGAGTGATAGGCTGCATGGGCGACCTCCAACAGGCCAGGCAGGTTCAGGGCGATTCGGCGGCAGCCGTTCCAACCACCGTCAGCGTATAACTGACGGCCGGGCCACCCAGCGCGTAGAAGGGGATCTCGAAGGTAGCCGCTTCCTGCGGGACAAGCTGCGGCTGGACGATGAACAACGTCTCGGTGCCCACCACGCGCCCGGCGTCGTCCCAGATCGCGGCGATGACTTTGACCTGCTCGGCGATCTGCGGACCCACGTTCGCCAGCTGGCCGCGGATCACCAGATGTTGCTGGGCGCTGAACACCGCCTCATCGTTGGCGATAACGAAGTTCTCCGGGCCGTAGAAGCTGGCCAGCAGAAAATCGGCGGCGCGCGCGGCAGCCTGCAACTCGTAGCGCACGAAGCTGGCGGGCCGGCCCCCCTCAAAGCGCAAATCGAACGGCACACCCTGGCCCGGCGCCAGCACATCCACCGAGAGGATGTCGGACTGCTCGGCCAGCCGGCGACCCTGGTTATCGAACAGCACGCCGGATAGCCGGATCGCTTCCAGCGGGTAGTGGGCGGTGTTGATCGCCTCGCCGGTCAGGTGGAAGATCCCGCTCGGGTCGGTCCAGTCAAGGTAGCCGGTAAACGCAATCACGCCGCTGGACGAGGTTACGCCTGCCGCCGCCTGCTGGACCGTCCCGATCGCCAGCTCGGCATTCGGGTTGACCCTGAAGGTGTTGACCACCGCCTGCAGCGTGGCAAGCTGGGCCTCGCTGGCGCCGGTCAGGTCCACTTCCAGGGCGCTGAAAAACGTGCCGTCGCCCTGCAAGAAGATGTTCAGGACCCGCGCGCCAAGCGTGGGATAGGTGCGCACGCCGGTCAGGCGCCGGCTGCCGTCGCGCTGATCGGTCCGGTCGATCTCCTGCCAGGTAAAAGCGGCCAGATCTTCGGGCGGCTGGTAGGCGCCGGCTGCCTGGGCGAAGGCTTCCGGCGTCATCGGCTGGCCGGTGTTGACAATGTAGACGCTCAGCCGCGCGACGGCCTGCCCCGCTTCGACGGCGGTGAACTGGACGCGCACGCCGTCGCGATCGGGCAGCTCGCTGGCGATCCAGTCCGGCGGGGTGCGCACGGTGAAAACACCCGACGCGTGCCGGTAGCTGACAAACCCGGCGTCTGGCGGGATCGGCGTCGCCATCTGATAGACCGGCGCGCGGCTGCCCCCGGCCGTGCCGCAGGCGCTCAGCAACAGGCCGAGCACCAGCGCCGCGCCAAGCAACACACCCTGAAAACGAGGACGTCGAACAGGCATACGCGCGCGTCGCTCAGGGGCTGAAGTAGACATACACTTTCAGGCGGCCCAACATAATCTCATCACCGTCCTGCACGCGCCGCTCGACGGAAGCCGGCAGCGCCTCGCCGTTCAGACGCGTGCCGTTGGTGCTGTTGAGGTCCATCAGATACAGCGCGTTGTTGTCGCGCATCAGGCGGGCGTGACGCCGCGAGACGCCGCCTTCTTCGGCGCCGTATGGCGTCAGGTTAATGTACGTCACCCCTTCCGAGAAATCGGTCACGCGCCCCAGAATGACCTCTTTCTTGACCCGGACCATGATCGGGACAGTTTGAGAGCCAACCTGAATGATAATCAAACCGTCCGGGCCGAGGGTGCTGCTCGACAGCCGCGCCGCCTCGTCCACGGCGAGCTGGCGGGTTGCCAGCGGAACCGGCACCAGCGCAACCCCGCACCGCTCGCAGAAGGTGGTCCCTGCCCGATTCTCATTTCCGCAGTGGGCGCAAACCTGCACGCTCTGTTCTTGGTCGCTGGTTGAGTCTTGCACGGGTCTCCTCCCTGCGCTGCAGAATGGCTGTCATTATGGACCGGTTTGCTCTCCCGCGCGACTGCAGCACCTAGAGCATCACCCAACCGGCGACGCGGCGTCTTTCGAAGGTACATACCCGTTCGAACCCGGCGGCACGCGCCAGCGCCAGCGCATCCCCGAACCGGTGGGCGATGTGCTCGGGGCGGTGCGCGTCGCTGCCCAGTGTCAGCAGCTCGCCACCCATCTCGCGATACCAGCGCAGCGCCTCGAGCGCGGGATGCGGCTCGGAAACGCGCCGCCGGTAGCCGCCCGTGTTGATCTCAACCGCGATCCCGGTTTCGATGCACGCCTGCCAGACCGGACGGTACAGGTCTTCCCACTCGCGCGTGTCGAAGCGCCCGTACACGTCGAACCCGGTGCGCTTGATCACGTCGACATGCGCCAGAATCTCGAACCCGCCGCCCCGGATCATCCCGGCCAGCTCCGCAAAATAGGGCGCGAACGCTTCGGCCGGGCTGCGCGCCGCGTAGTAGTTCGGGTCGAAGACGTTGCAGGGGCCGCACCAGTGCAGGCTGCCCAGCACGAAATCGTACGGCCAGGCATCCAGTGTCGCCTGGTGGGCGGAGCGGTACAGATGCGGTTCGCCCAGCTCGACCCCGGCGCGGATGGTCAAACCCTGCGGGCCAAACGCCGTCCGCGCCGCTTCCAGCCGCTCGAAGAACCGCGCCGGCTGGTAGAACCCTGGACATTGGTCTTGCGGGTTCAGATCGTAATGTTCGGTGAAGGCGATCTCGGCCAGCCCCAGCTCGACTGCGCGCGCGCACATGCTTGTCATGCTCGCGTCCGAATCGCAGCTATCGACCGTGTGCAGGTGATAATCCGCCGGGATTGCCCCGTTAGGGGAAAAGCGGTGCAGTGGCATCATGCTCCCTCTCACAATGCGCGGCGCTCAGCGCCGGGTATAGACGATCTCGCCTTCGACCAGCACCACCGGCGTCCCGTCGGGGTCAGCGACGACGGCCAGCCGAACCCCATCCATCAGGCGGTCCGGCTCGTAGATCAGCGGCACATCCGCGCAGACCAACTGCTCAACGATCGCATCCAGGCCGGTCACATGCAGCGTGATATGCCGCGCGCCGGGCCGGATCGGGTCGCCCGGCGGATCCGGCTCCCCTGTCACTGCGCCGCCGCTAACCAGTTCCAGCAGCGTCCGGCCGGCCGCCAGATGCGTGACGGTCAGCCCCGTTGGCGGCCAGTCGAACTCGCCCAGCACGCGAAACCCCAGCAGACCGCGATAGAAGTCGAGCGACCGCGCCAGGTCCGCCACCGCGATCCCCACCTGAGTGATGCCGTGCACCTGCGGCAGCGCCGGGGCGGGCGTGTCTTCCGGGGCGGGGTGTGGCCCGGGGACGCGCTCCGGCCTGGGAGCAGCCGCCAGAACTTCCCCGGCGAAAATCGGCGGCGCGCACCGTTGCGGGTCGTCGATATAGCGTGCCAGCCGCCGGATCAGGCGCTGCACGGTTTTCGGCTCGGTAGGCACATAGGGATAGACCGGTAGATCGGGATGCAGGCCGAGGATCTGACGAATCTCGACCGAAGACAGCGCGTCCGGCTCGTTTTGGCGCCCGGCAGCAATGAACACGTGCGCGTCTGGGTGCTGCGCAGCGATCCGGCGTAGCGCAGTGCCGATCGCACGCGGGGCGAGGATCTTGACCGCGTCGATGATCACGACGTAACCGTCGCAACGCAGCAGCGCCGCGCCCGGCGCCATCCGGTCGCTGAGCGACTGGACATAGACGGGCTGCGAAGCCACACCTGTCAGCTTGACGAAACACGGGGCGGCGCTTCCCCGTCCAATACGCGATTCGGCTGGCTCCATCTCCCAGACCAGCCGCATGAACGATTCAGTATCGACCGGGGACAGATACGTTTCTTCACAGTCTGGCACGACACGTGCCTGATCCGGCTCGTAGAACCCAAACACCGCGATCTTATACATCGTCCGGGCGACCCCCTTGTGCGCCACGGCCGTCAGCCTGGGGAATTATAGCGCGAGTGACAGCATGTGGCAGGGCCGTGAGACCGGCTCAGGGGGTGTGCTGGCGCGCGGGCGCGGCGTCAGACACAACCGGTTCGGACGCCTGAGGGGCGGCGGGCAGCGTGAAGCTGAAGACGCTGCCCTGGCCGGGGGCGCTTTCGACGCCCACCTCGCCGCCGAGCCGCTCGATGATGCGCAGCACAATCGAAAGACCCAGGCCGTGCCCCTTGGTGTTGACCTCGCCGACCTGGGTAAACGGCGTGAAGAGCTTGGCCTGCTGTTCCTGGCTGAGGCCGGGGCCGTTGTCGCGGACCCAGAAGCGCACGCGGCCATCGTCCAGCACCGTCGCGCCAAGCTCGACGTGCGGGGGCGTGCCGCCGTAGCGCAGCGCATTGCTCAGATAGTTGACCCAGACCTCTTCGATCCAGGGCGCGTACCCAAGCGCCACCGGCCACGAGGCCGGTAGCACCACCGTCGCCTGCTGCTCCTCGATCAGGTAGGCCAGCCGCGCCTGGGCTTCGCGCACGATCGCGGCCATATCCAGCGGCCGGACCGCGATCTGGCTGCTGCGCATCTGCGACAGCAGCAGCAGCTCGTTGATGATAGTGTTCATCTTCTGCACGCCCTGCACGATCAGCCCCAGGTAGTGCTGGCGCTCCTCTTCGCTGAACGACTGGTACTCGTCGTGCAGCATCTCGGCAAAGCCCAGCGCCAGGCTCAGCGGACTTTTCAGATCGTGCGCGACGGTGTGCGCAAAAGCGTCCAGTTCCTGGATCAGCTTTTCGCGTTCGGCAGCCGCCGCCTGCTGCTCGGTGATATCGCGCATGGACACCACGCGCGCCATATGACCCTGGCTTGGCGCACGGGCGCTGCGCAGTTCCAACGGAAACTGGCTGCCGTCCTTACGCAGCCCGATCACGACTTCCATCGCCGGCTCCAGGTTATGCAGCCGCCGGATCATCGCGTCGCGCGATTCGGGCGCTGCCAGGCCGAGCGCCGGGCGGCCGATCAGCTCGTCAAGGGAATAGCCGAACATCTCCGCCAGCGCGGGGTTCGCGTCCACAATGACGCCGTCGTGGTGGATCGCGATGCCTTCCGAGGTTGCCGCGGCAAGCTGCCGGAAGCGTTCTTCGCTTTGCAGCAGCTCCGCGACGCTGCGCTCGAGTTCCGCTTTGCCGCGCATGTTGATCAGCCGCAGCCGCTGCAAACGGCGCAGCGTATCCACGCGCGTCCAGTGGATGATCAGCGCGACCGAAAGCGATCCGAGCAGCGAGAGCGCCACCTGCATGGGGTTGGTGTCCGGGTAGAGCTGCCACACGACGACCAGCCAGGTCGCCGCGGACAGCGCCAGGATGACCAGCAGCCAGCGCAGCGACAGGACAAAGAATCCCGCCGCGGCGATCAGCAGGGCGTAGTTGGTCACCTGGCCGGCGCGCAGCTCCAGATGGAGCAGCGAATTGACGGCCAGGAACAGGATCACCAGCCCCAACCCGAAGGGATAAATCCAGCGCGTGGGCAGCGTCCACCGGCGCAGCGCCAAATGAGCGCCCAGCATGATCGCGCTGGTGACGAAGGTAGTGATGGGGACCACGGGGTGCTCGGCGCCGACACCGAAGATCAGCGTGCCGAGCGCGAGGATGAAATAACTGCCGCTCAGCCCCAGCGTCAGGGGACGGAGCGTGTCGCGCAGGGTTTCATCCAGCGCGACACGCAGTTCCTGCTGGCTGACATAGGGCGTTTCCGGACCGGTTAGCCGGCGCGCATCTGGCTCGCCAAATGTCGCCCCATCAGGCGCATCGAGAATACTGCGCGTCTTATCCATTCACATAACCTGGCCGGCTTTCTGCCCCGATCACAGTTTACAGATTCAGCATATGACCCTCAAGGCCATGGGCGGCTTCCATCAGGGCTTCGGACAGCGTCGGATGGGCGTGGACGTTGTTCGCCAGCTCGTAGGCGGTCAGCTCCCACTTCTGAGCCAGCGTCAGCTCGGGCAGCAGCTCGGTGACGTCCGGGCCGATCAGATGGCCGCCCAGCAGCTCGCCGTACTGCTTGTCGCTGATCAGCTTGACGAAACCGACCGGCTCGCCCAGGCCAAGTGCCTTGCCGTTCGCCTGGAAGGGGAACTTGGCCACTTCGATATCGTAGCCAAGCTCGCGCGCCTGCTTTTCAGTATACCCGAAACTGGCGACCTGTGGCTGGCAGTAGGTGCAGCGCGGCAGCATGGTGTAATCGAGGGTGGTCGTCTCGACCCCGGCGATTGACTCCGCCGCGATGACCCCCTGCGCGCTGCCGACATGCGCCAGCATCAGCTTGCCGGTCACGTCGCCGATGGCCCACACGCCGGGGACATTCGTCGCCATGTGCTCGTCAATTTCGATCGCGCCGCGATCGTTGATCGCCAGGCCCTCGATGTTCTCCAGGCCATAGCCCTCAAGGCGCGGCTTGAAGCCGATGGCCTGCATCGCCTTCTCCGCCTCAAGCACCTGCGACTCGCCGTCCTTGCTCACAGTGACCTTGACGCCCTTGCCGGTGTCTTCGATCCCCTCGACGCGCGTGCCCGTCATGAACTTGATCCCCAGCTTCTTGTACTGGCGCTCGATTTCCGTCGAGATCTCTTCGTCTTCCAGCGGCAGCAGATGCCCCAGGAATTCCACGACCGTCACATCGACGCCGTAGGCATGCATCACATAGGCGAATTCCATCCCGATCGGCCCGGCGCCGGCGATGATGATGCTCTTGGGCAGCGTGTCGGACATGATCGCTTCCAGGTAGGTGATCACGTTGTCGGAAAGCTGTGTGCCCGGCAGCAGGCGCGTCTCGGCCCCGGTGGCGATGATCAGGTTCTTGGTCTTCAGCGTTTCGGATTTGCCGTCTTCCAGCTCAACCGACACCGTGGCCTTGTCCTGGATCGTGCCCCAGCCTTGGTAGGTGTCGATCTTGTTCTTCTTCATCAAGAAGCCGACGCCCTTCGTCAGGCGGTTCGAGACCTCGCGGCTGCGCTTGTAGGCCACGCTGTAGTCCACCGACACGCCGCCCTCGGCGTGGAAGCCGAACTCCTTCAGGCGGTGCTGGAAGATATGCGCCAGTTCTGCGTTGCGCAGCAAGGCTTTGGACGGGATGCATCCGACATTCAGGCAAACACCGCCCCACCACTGCTTCTCGATGATGGCCGTCTTCAAGCCCAACTGAGCGGCGCGGATCGCGGCGATATAGCCGCCTGGCCCCGCACCCAGGACAACGACATCATACTCTTGTGCCATGGGCAGTTGCTCCTTATATTGTGTCGCCAGGAATTATGAATCGCAGGCTTGCAGGCTCACTGCGGAAATGCGCCGATGCTTCCATCCAAAGGTTAGCGCAAATGGGGCGCATTCGGCCACCGCGCTTACGGGGCAGCGCGCACCCCTTCCAGCACATAATAGCGCGAGGTTTCGCTCACGATGCGCACCGCACCGAACACGTCCGCGATGGTTCGGTGATAGGGCAAAAAGCGGTTGGCAACAATCACCAGCCGCCCGCCGGGCCGCAGCACCTCGCGCGCCTCGCGCACGATCTGCTGCGCCGTGCCGGTTGCCACGTCAACCCCGTGGTGAAAAGGCGGGTTGGACAGCACCAGATCGAACTGCTGCCCGGCCATGCCTTCGGTAACATCCCCGGCCAGAACCGTGCAGCGGTCTTCCAGGTGATTCAGGCGCACACTCGCGCGCGCGCAGGCCACGGCGCGCAAATCGTCGTCCACGAGAGTCACCTGAGCGCCGGCCTGCGCAGCCACCAGCCCGACGATGCCGTACCCGCAGCCCACATCCAGAACGCGCATCCCGGCGCGCACCTCCCCCGACTCCAGATGGTCGAGCAACAGCGCGGTCCCTTCGTCCAGTTCGTCCCAGCTAAACAGGCCGGGCATGGTCATCACCGTGACCGTGCGGTCCGGTCGCGCCAACTGGATAGGGCGCGCTTCCCAGGGGCGCGTAGCGCCCCAGGCCGGCGGCAGCGCCAGGGTGTCGGGCCGCGTGGCCAGCGCCAGCCGGTGACCGCCCTTGTGCCCCAACACCGGCGCCGCGCCCAGCAGCGCCTCGGCATCCCTCAGGGTGGACTTCGCGCCGGCAGCATTCGCCCCGGCCAGATACAGGCTCCCGCCCGGCCGCACGCTTTGCGCGGCGGTCCACAGCCAGGCACGGTTCGCCTCGCGCCCCTTCGCAATTTCCAGCAGCGCAACATCCGCCGGGCCGTGCCGCGCCGGGTCCGGATAGACGCTGTCGGACGTTTCCAGGCCGGGGACGCGCGCCAGCGCCGTTAGCGCGCGGTGCGAGCTGTGCAGCGCGATCACGCGCCCATCGGGCGCCACCGCTTCAATCGCCCAACGAGCCAGGGCCGGATCGCCGCAGTTCAGTAGCAGGATATGCTGCCCCGGTTCCAGCGCCGCCAGACCGGCAAACAGCGTCGTCGTCGGGTTGAGTTTCGACCGCATGCCACACCCCCACATCCAAGCCGTTCAACCCAGGCAGTATAGCGTGTCCGCGGACGCCGGCACGAAAAAAAGGCCGCGCACACTGCACATCACGCGTCAGCGACGGGAGATCACGGATACGGGCAGCGCGTCAGGGTTGGGCGGGCGGGGACAGGCCATCTCCCTGCGGGGGGTCGCCGTTAGCGGCTTCGAGCAGGTCGTCATCCAGCCACGTCTCAAGCGCGCCGGGCGGAAACGCGGGGACCGGGGTGCCGGGATCGGCAGCCGGTTCATCATCCAGCCAGAACGGTCCTAACGGGCCGGTCCTGCCCGGCTGGGCCGACGCGCTGTCATCGGGATCAACGGGCGGCTGGAGCGGGGTGAGGCGCGGCGATGATGCCGCGTCGAGCGACCCGGCGGGCGCAGCGATCCGGACCAGGCGCAACCGCTGCCGCCGGGCGTCGCCGTGGGCCGCACGCAGATCGTCCGCCGTCAACGTGGGCAGCAGCGCGGCCAGCGCCTGCTCGCCGGTCTTGCGGTTGTTCTGAAGCACCAGCCGCGATTCGTTGATCTTCAGCAGGCTGGCGGCGAATTTCAGGCGGAAGGCGATGTCGTCCGTATCGCGCCGCGACGCCAGCGCGTTGAGCATCGTGCTGATGCTGCTGTATGGGCCGGGCGGCGGCGGGACGAACACCGCACGCAGCCAGACACCGCGCGGCAGCTCGGCAGCATCCGCCAGCGTGATCGATAGCAATGCGCCGATCTCGTCCCCGACCTGGCTGAACAGCACCAGTGTCTCGTAGAACACCTCGGCATGCACGTACACGGGCCGCGTGTAGTCCACCAACAGGGTCGTCCGGGCGCGCACGTAATCTAGCAGCCAGGCAGGCAGCATCGCCGGTGCGAGCGGCAGTCGCTTGGCTTCGGGCACCATGCCGCCGCTTTCAACCGTGATCAGCGCCGCCCAGGCCGCAAGCGCATTCCGGGCCAACGCCAGCCGCTGCACCACCGGCACCAGCGCCGTGCGCCCCCTCGCGATCTCGGCGCGATCGGCGCTCTCCAGACGTTCGAGCGCGTCGTCCAGCAGCGGCGCAAGCTGTTGGTACAGATAGTCTTTGACGCGGTTCACGCTATCCCAGTGCACGGCATGATAGAGGGTCGGAAATGCCTGCTGCGGATCGCGCTGCGCGCCGGAGTCCGATTGGATCTGCATAGGCGATGCCCGGTCATGCGAGTAACTGACGAAATGAGAGGGCCTGCGTCCGGGCGACCCGTCGGTGCCCGCAGCGGCCAGCAGGCACGCGAACCCGGCTGAACCGGGTCGCATCCGAACGCTGATCTCAATGGAATTATAATGCAGATTATGACGGGTGGCGAGAGGTTGCGATGTGGTCAGACCGCCTGAGCAACAGACACCGGAGCAGGCACAAAGGCGGGCTCTGAGCGGTCGAGGTAGCGGCGGACATCTTCCAGCGCCTGATCGTAAGCGGCCAGCAGCTCCGCATCGCTGCCTTTGAAGCGGCGCAGCGTCTGCAGCGAGCACATGGCGCAGCCGCGCATCGCCCGGTAGCTGTCTGTCTCGCAGGGCAGGCAGCCGTTCAGGCGGATCATCGTCAGCATAAACGCCAGCACTTCTTCATGTGTTTCGGGCAGGCTCAGCACGCGGTCGATCAGACTTTCCCAAGACCCATCCCGCGCCTCGCGCAGATGCGGGATCACATAGTGCGGAAACATCAGCTCATTTTTGGTGTACATCCGGATTGATCCTTTGTGTCATGCACCGCCCGGCACAGTGGCTGCCGGGGCGGCCCCCCCGAAGAACCGTTGGTTTGTGCGACGAAGCTTCTGTGACGGTTGGCTGCCCATCCCCCCACAACGGACAAATGTTAAAGGACCTCATTTAAAGTTTTAACAGTTAACAGTATAGACCCAGTCTTAATCTGCGATCAAGCCCCCCTATTGACGCTTTTCACAAAAAATTCAGTTTTATGTACGCCGCACGCGAAGAGCGAGTCACAAGGCTACTTGGCGGGCGTCTGCCGGACGGCTGCCCGACGATCCGCCTACCGCCCCGCCGGATCGGGTACAATCTGCGCGAAGCCCTCGAATGGGCGCACCGCGGAAGACGCCGTATCCGGCAGAGTTCGCACACGAAGGAGCAGGATTCATGAGCACTCGCCGCTTCCGACTGCTGGCGCTGGTCTGCCTGGCCGCGCTGATGGCCGCGACGCTGCGGCATGCTCAGGCGCAAGACGGCTCGCGCTACGACAACCCGCAGTTGGGCGTCGCTTTCGATCTCCCCGCCGGCTGGCAGGTCGAAGCGACGGAGAGCGGGCTGCTGGCCGCTGCGCCCGACGATCTCGCCGCCGCGCGCGAGGGCGTCACCCCGCAGGGTCTGGTGCTGCGCATCATCTTCGGCACGTTCAGCCAGCTTGGGATCACCGACGCCGGGCAGCTCCCCGATCTGCTGGCGCGCCTGGCGGGCCCCGTCGCATCCGTCCCGCCCGCGCAGCCGGCCGCCTGGGGCAACGCCCTGAGCGGCTATCAGACGGAGATCACGCTGGAGCGTGACGGGCTGACCACGCGCGTGGCGCTGCTGGCGGTGGCGGGCGGGCGCGTCGCGATCGTGCGCGGCATGGCCCCCACCCCCGTCTGGCAGGCGGGCGCCGGCGCGCAGCTTGACGCCCTCGCCCGGTCCCTTGAGTTCAGCCTGCCCGAGCGCGACCGGGATCTCGTGAACACCGTCAACGCCCACGACGGCGGCGTGATGTGGCACTATCAGGCACCGCCCCCCGCGGACGGGCGCCCGGTCGTCCTGGGCGGCCTGACGTACGACATGTTCGACGTCATGTATCTGGCTGCCGGTCCGGGCGGCGTGCTGACGCTCAACATGACCAACGGCTCCCATATCAGCTATATGGGTCCCTGGGGCGAGGCGGACTATGGAGACGTGGCGATTGGACCTGATACGCGTCTGTACCTGGCCAACGCCGCCGGAACCGACAGCGCGATCACGGTCGTGGACCGCGCGGGGAACTTCGTGCGCGTCTGGGGCCGGCGCGGCGACGGCGAGGGCGAGTTCGCGCCGGGGATGCCGCGCACCATCGCCGTGACACAGCAGGGCGACGTGTGGGCCGTCTCCGAGGGGCACGCCACCGGCCCCCGCAACCGCCTCTACCGCTTCGACGCGGTCGGCAACCTGCTGCTGTCCGTCGATCTGGACACCATCAACCCGAACCTGACCGGGATCCGCATCGACTACAACAACTCGACCGGCGCGCTCTATCTGACCGGCGCGGCGGGCGCGATCAACGTGATCGACGCGGACGGTGAGCCGCTGGTAGTCAGCCTGGCGGAAGAGGTGCTGCAAGGCTTAACGCCGCTCGACATCGCCATCGCGCCGGACGACAGCATCATCCTCGCGCTGGCCGCGCCGGGGCTGGAAGGCTATGGCTTCGCCGAGTTCAGCACGGGCGGGCGGCTGCTGGACCTGTTCGGCTTCCCTTACGACGAGGAGCGCGGCGGCGAGTTCCTGCACGGCGAATACCTGCGCCCGGCCGGGCTGGTCGTCGGGCCGACCGGCATCGTCTACGCGACCGAGACGAACCCGGTAACCGGCTATTCGCAGGTGCAGGCGTTCAGCTTCCGGGGCGACGGCAACCTGCCCCTGGCGCGCGAGGCGCTGGCCGGGGATGCGGCTGACGCTTTCGCGGTCGATCCGGCAGCGGGTGGCGGGGAAATCAGCTATGGCCAGACGGTGCGCGGCGCGCTGAACAACCGCTATCCGGTGCATCGCTATACCTTCGAGGCGGCGGCGGGGGATCGCGTGCGCATCACCATGCGGGATGCCAGCGGCCAGGGACAGCTTGACCCGCTGGTGCGCCTGCTGGGCCGCGACCAGCGCGAGCTGGCAGTCAACGACGACGTGGGGTCGCTCGCGCCGGAAGGGTTCAGCCAGCGCGACGCGGTGCTGGAATTCGCGCTCAGCGGGCCGGGGACGTACACCATCGAGGCGACGCGCTTCGGCGGGCGCGGCGAGTACATCCTGACGCTGGAGAAGGTGGAGGGATAGAAAGGAGATTTCGCCATGTCGAGCTTGCTGCTCACCGTTATCCTGGCGCTGCACGCGCTGGCCCTGGCCGGAAACGCGCAGCCGCCGGAGCCAACCTGTGCGCCGGAGCAATGGCCGCGCGGACAGGTTGCACCGATCACCCGCGATACGCTCGACCAGTTGGAGCCGGTCGTCTCGTTCGAGTGCGACACGCCAGTGGAGCTGGTCTGGTCGCCGGACGGACGGTATCTCGCCATCAGCACGCCACAGGCAATCTGGGTGCACGATCTCGACACAGAACGTGCGCCGCTGGCCCTACCGCCGACCGCTGATGGGCCATTCGAGCGTTCAGGGGCGCTGGCGTTCAGCCCGGACAGCACGGCCCTGGCGCTGGTCGATCCCACCAATGGCGCGCTGCAACTCTGGTCGTTGGCAGACGCCCAACTGATCAAGACGACTCCCGCGCGGGCTGAGATCGACGACTTGGAACGCTATACCGGTCTTGCGGCGATCAGCCCGGACCTCTCGCAGTGGGCGCTCGCTTACCTGCACAGCAGGAGCATCTATCTGTTGGATGCTACGTCCGGCGAGCCGTTGGCAGCGCTGCGCGGGCATATTCGCGTGGGCGCGCTGGCATACTCACCCGACGGCACACGCCTGATCTCCGGCGGTAGAAATGGCGGGACCAGCCATGACCCGAACGATACCACCGTGCGCGTGTGGGATACCCAAACGGGCACAGGGCTGGCGGCCTTCGACGTAAACACCCCGCTGAATTTCCTGGTCAACCCACCCCAGCATATTGCGTTTTCGCCGGATGGAGATGCCGCGGCATTCTCTCTGTTTACCGGAGTCTTCCGGGATATTGCCCCGGTCGCCTTGCTCGACTTGACCACTCTGAATCTCAGCACCATACCGGTAGACGATCACACGGCAAAAACCGTAACCTTCAGCCCGGACGGAGTATTGCTTGCGGTCAGCTTGCTCGATCAAGTGTATCAAAAGACTATCGTTTTTCTCGACTATGACAGCCGCCAGGTTGTCGGTGAAATAGCCTTTGGTGAAGACGCCGTGCTAGGTGTCTCGTTCAACCCGGCGGGGACGCTGATGCTCGTGTCGGCTTACGATGAAACCGTTACCAACCGGATAGAAGTTTGGGCGGTGGCGGAGTAAAAGGGGATAGTAGGGTGTGGCTACGCTCGCCACACCCCGTTTTCTGCAACCTACGGACTAGGTGTCAATCCGGGATAGATAAACTGGCGAGCATCTACAGGATCATCACTTGTCACTCTTCTTTTCACTTCGAAATGAAGATGGGTTTTCCCGCTACGTTCATCTTCCGTGTGATTGAGAATCGTTCCTATCAGATCACCAGTCTGCACTGCACCGAAGTGAGTGAGTGACGGAGCCGGCTCAATATGGGCATGAATGAACTGCAAGTTAGGAAACAGCGAACTAGCGTCTGTGACGATGATCACATCTTTGAGGCCCGGTTGTCCCGGAACATCCTCAAGCAGCACAGTTCCGCTAACGACCGCGTATACGTTTTTGTATGTCGCATTCGCGGGGACTAAATCCCAATCTGCTCCAGGATCCCCACTGGCAAATAGACCACGCGGGATAATATCGACTGCCGCATGTGCCGTTGGTCCGTCAGGATGGGTTGGGTCCTTGTAGGTCCATCCAAAGAGCGCAGGATAAAAGGCGGCATGGCTCTTGCCACCCCTGGCTCCGCCAAAGATCGGGAACAAGAGAGGGATAGCCTCAGAGAGGACGAGCATGTAGTGCTCTGAACCCCGGGCGAGTTCTAGCGTGAATCCAGTGCCTTGAAGAGGCAACATCGGTTCAATACCGGGGATGTAGCTGCCACCCAGGTATGGCGCCACAAAGATATCCCAAGTATAGCCGTTGGCACCAGAGGATTGCACAACGTGCATTGGCCAATTGAAGTCATCGTTACATTTGAAGTCAGCGCGTTGCGAAGTTGCGCTTGGATTGTACCAGGTTCCGTATGCTGGGGCAGGGCCATACAAATATCTCGGAAATACGTCAACTTCGGGCACATTTTCGACGCGAAAGTGCCAGTTAGAGAGAAGCTTGACGTCAGCCGGAGTGTCACAGTCTGTTCCTACCATCAGATTCGGATACTCAGCTATCGCCAACACACCTAATGGCCCAGGCGCCTCATTACCGGTTACGAACTTAAACGTGATAGCCATGTTTGATACCCTCATTTCGACTGATTGGCTTTTGCAGACCACCGGTGGTCGTTAGCCTTTAGGGTATCGGATTCGGTCTCCGAAATGGTGAACAAATGTTCGAACATTTGTTCACTTTTTAGAGGAGATTTTCAGGGGTTGCCGTCCTCTTTTAGCAGCACAATGCTGCGCGCCTGGTTAGGCTCGCGCTGGATATAGCCCTTCATTTCCAGCCGGTCGAGGTGGCGAAAGACCGTCCCGACTGACACGTAGCACGCCGAGGCGATCTCACGAATACTGGGGGATTTTCGATTTTCCCGGTAATATGCTCGAATGAAATCGTAAACGGCTTGCGTAGTGTCTTGAGGGTGATTCATTTCTTCTCCCGTTCACCAACCCGCCTAAAGCCATTATAGGATACAATAGACCGTATGTTCTGTTCAGAATAAGTACAGTTCGCATTTCTTTCAGGTTAAAATCGCCGGTTTGACCTCGCCAGCATACTGGACTAGCGCCATGTTCCCCGCCATCCTTGCCGCATCCGAGCGCCTGCGCGGACACGCGCACCGCACGCCGATCCACCACTCCCGCACGCTGGACGCCCTCGCCGGAGCTGAAGTCCTGCTCAAGTGCGAGAACTTCCAGCGCGGCGGCGCGTTCAAGTTTCGCGGCGCGTTCAACGCGCTGAGCCTGCTCTCCGACGAGCAGCGCGCGCGTGGCGTGATCACCTACTCGTCCGGCAACCACGCCCAGGCGATCGCGCTGGCGGGGCGGCTGCTCGGCGTGCAGACGACCGTCGTCATGCCGGACAACGCGCCCGCCATCAAACGCGCTGCCACCGAGGGCTACGGCGCGCGCGTCGTCCCCTACGACCCCGCCACCGGCGACCGCAAGCAGATCGCGGAAGCCCTCGCCGCCGAGCACGGCTATACGATCATTCCACCGTATGACGACCCGAACATCGTCGCCGGGCAAGGGACCGCCGCGCTCGAGCTCATTCAGGACGCCGGGGCGCTCGATTGGCTGCTGGTGCCGTGCGGCGGCGGGGGATTGCTCAGCGGATCGGCCATCGCGGCGAAGGGGGTGGCACCGGGCTGCCGCGTGGTCGGGATCGAGCCGGAAGTCGCCGACGACGCGACGCGCTCGTTCCACACGCGGACCCTGCACACCGTCCACAACCCGCCGACCATCGCCGACGGGACGCGCACGCCGTCGCTCGGCGCGGTGACGTTCCCGCTGGTGCTCGAATACGTGGACGACATGCGGACGGTCAGCGAGGACGCGATCATCGAGGCGGTGCGCTTCCTGTTCTATCGCACCAAGCTGGTCGTCGAGCCATCGGGCGCGCTCGGCGTAGCGGCGCTGCTCAGCGGCGCGATCCAGGCGAGCGGGCGCGTCGGCGTGATCCTCTCCGGCGGCAACATCGACGGCCCGACGATGGCGCGCATCCTGACCGGCTGAGACGGCGTCAGGGCGCGACGATCTGAAGCGTCACAGTCGCCGAATCACCGCGCACATCATCCCGCCACGGCACGATCTCCAGCGTGTGGGTGCCGGTGCTATCCGGCTCGTAGGTGAAATAGCCCTGGTAAAGCTGCTGGCCGCCGATCGGCGTGCTGGTGATGACGCGGTTGAGCCGCCGCAGCTCGACGCGCGTCAGCCCCTGCGTATCGCGCACCGTAAACTGAATCTCGACCGTATCGCCCAGCTCGACCTGCGTGTTGTTGGGCGGAGACTGGATCGACGCGCTGGGCCGGTACAGCGGCGTGGGCGACTCGACCGGCACGGTCGGCGTGGTGCCGCGCTCGCCATCGTTTCCGCCCAGCAGACCGGTCGCCAGCACCACGATCACGCCCAGCGCCACGATCACCGCCGCGGCGATGGCGATCCCCCACAGCCAGCGCCCCAGCGCCATGCGCTCCGGCTCCGGCTGGTAGTCGTAGCCGCTGTAGGGGGGCGTGTAGGCGGGCGGCTGGACCGGCGGCTGATAGGTGGGCGGCGGCTGGACCGGCTGCGGCGGGGGTGGCGGGACGTAGCGCGGCGGCGCCGCGATAGTCGCCGGGGCAGGCACCCGTTCCTCGGGCATGGTCGGCGCTTCGTCGGGCGCTTCGGCCCCGGCCCCGTGCCGGATCATTTCCTCTTCCACCCGGCGATCTTCCAGCGCGTCCAGCTCGGCGGCGGTCACGCCGCTGCGCCCCTGCTCGAAGAGCGTTTGCTCGGGCAGGCGCGCCGGCTGCTGGATCGCCTGCTCCAGCGCGATCGCCAGCTCGCTGGCCGAGGCGAAGCGGTCTTCGGGGCGCTTGGCGAGCGCCTTGGCGATCACCGGCTCGATGCTCAGCGGCAGATCGGGCTTGAGCGTGTGCGGGCGCGGCGGCTCCATGTCCAGATGCTGGTACATCAGGCCGTGCGGCGTCTCGGCGGAAAACGGCACCTGCCCCACCAGCATCTGGTATAGGATCACGCCCAGGGCGTAGATGTCCGTCCGGCCGTCGATCGGCTCGGCGCGCCACTGCTCCGGGGCCATATAGGTGGGCGTGCCCATCACCGCGCCAGTAGCCGTCAGGCCGGTGGTCGGACCGCCACCGAGCATCTTGGCGATGCCGAAGTCGGTCAGGTAGGCGTTGCCCAGGTTGTCCAGCAGGACGTTGGTCGGCTTGAGATCGCGGTGGACGATGCCGCGCAGGTGGGCGTAATCCAGCGCCGAGGCGATCTGGCGCGTCAGCTCGACCGCGCGTTTGACCGGCAGCGCCCCGTCGCGCAGCTCGCGCGCCAGGTTGCCGCCTTCCATCAGCCGCATGACCAGAAAGGTCACGTCGCCCTCGCGCCCGAAGTCGAACACCGGCAGGATATGCGGGTGTTGCAGGCGGGCGATGATGCGCGCTTCGCGTTCGAACCGCTCGGCGAATTCCGGCTCGGCGGCCAGCTCCGCGTTGATGATCTTAATCGCCACATCGCGATCCATGCTCGGCTGGTGCGCGCGGTAGACCGTCGCCATCCCGCCTTTGCCGATCAACTCCAGGATTTCATACTGCCCCAACTGCCTGCCGACATGTGGATCCATCGCCGTTTACGCCCCGTGTGACTCGTGTTCTTACCCTAGTTTTTAGGCCAAATGCAAGCCCGCGCCAAGCCTTCGCCTTCAGTCTTTGCGGAAGATCAGGATGTTCTGGTGGATGATGTTCGGCACGTAGGCGCTCGGATAGCCGTAGGGGCGGATGCGCGTCCCGGTGCTGTACCAGATCTTCTCGCCCTTGAAGCGCCAGCCCAGCGCGCGATACCGCTCCGCTACGATCGCTGAGGTGTGCACATACTCGCCGTTCTGATAGGCGTCGCGCAGGATCAGCGCCAGATAGCGACGCGGGCGCAGCACGCGCAGCATCTGCGCACCGACCTCGTCCAGCGCGTCGAAAAACGCTTCGAACGAGGTGCACTTGCTCAGATCGCGCGGGTCGTTGCTGTAGGTGATGTAACCGCTGCGCCGGTTCGAGCGCCCGTATCTGACACTAGGATGCTCGCCGGACATGGTTTGTTCCAGTTCGGGGCTGTAGGGCGGATCGGTGGCGATGAAATCGACCGAATTATCCGGCAGCGTCGGCAGCACCTCGCGGCAATCGCCCTGGATGAAGCGATGCGGCGTCAGGTGTTCCTGCGCGCAGACCGCGTGATAGATCGCGATCGATTCCGGGTTCAGCTCGATGCTCAGCGAGCGCCGCCCCGCCAGATAGGCGCCCAGAGCCGTCCCGCCCGCGCCGCCAAACGGATCGAGCACCAGCTCGCCGCGCTTGCTGAAGAACTCGATCAGTTCCTGCATCAGTTGGGGCGGCTTGTTGCCCCCCTGCCGCTTGCGCAACTCGTGCCCCAGGATCGACGGATAGCTGGTGCGCATCACCGACTTGGTGAACCACAGCCATTCCGCGCCGGTCAGCTCGTTCAGGCGGTTGCGCGGGTGCTGCGCGAAGGGATCCACCTCCGCCCCGGCTTCGCTGCGTGCGAAGGCTTCGCGCGCGCGGTGCTCGCCGACATACGCGGCCAGGCGCTCCAGAAACGCCTGGGCCGCCTGCAGCGGCATGATCTGCTCCAGATCGACAGGCACGTCCAGCTCGCGGCTGAGCGCCGTCTCGATCACGCGCCGCACGTGGTCGACCAGCTCGTCTTCCACCCGGTTGATCATAAGCCGTTCCTTCGCAGCGAGCCTCGGCCCCATCACCCGGCCCGATCATACACGATTCTGCAACTTCTCGCGCAGCCCACGCGCGGCGCTACTGGGCCGTGTAGCCCCCGTCGATGTACAGCTCGCTGCCGGTGACGAACCTGGCCTCGTCGGACGCCAGGTACAGCACGCCGTAGGCCACGTCGATCGGCTCGCCGGGGTGGCCGATGGGGTGAATCTGGTTGCGACCTGCCATATACGCCTCGTATCCTTCCGGCGCATTCTGAGCCATGCCCCGGACCAGCTCGGTCATGATCGTGCCGGGATGCACCGAGTTCACCCGGATGCCGTGCCGCGCGTAGTACATGGCGTCAGTCTTGGTCATCAGGCGCACCGCGCCCTTGGCAGCGTGATAGGGCGGCACATCCGCCGAGCCGATGGCGCCGTAGATCGACGAGATGTTGACGATCGAGCCGCCGCCTTGCGCCAGCATCAGCGGCACGACGTGCTTGGTGCAGAAAAACGCGCCCTTGACATCGACCGCGAAGACCGCGTCCCACTCTTCCTCGCTGATCTCGTGCGGCGGCTTGTCGGCGCCGGAGATGCCCGCGTTGTTGACCAGAATGTCGATCCGTCCGAAATGCGCGGCGATCGCCGCGACCGTCTGCCGCACGCTGGCTTCCTGCGCCACGTCCATCCGCCAGAACACCGCCTGGCCCCCAGCCGACGCGATCGCATCGACCACGGCCTGCCCTTCGGCTTCGAGGATGTCGGTCACGGCCACCGCCGCCCCTTCCCGCGCGAACAGCTCGCAGATCGCCCGGCCAATCCCCAGCGCGCCGCCAGTAACCAGCGCAACCTTGTTCTCAACACGTCCCATGCTCTGATCTCCCCTCGGCAAACGAAACACCCGCCTATAATAATCCATCTGGCCGTGAATTCGAGCGCCGTTTCGCGCGCTGGAGGCTGTTATGAAGTCTGCAGGCCCGACCGTGGGAAGAAAGCCAGCACCACGCTTGGGGGCCGGCTGGTTCGGCCCATGCGAAAGACGGCGTCAAACGTGCTGGTGGGGCAGCAGGCAATGCCAGCGTCGCCCCGGCAAGAACATCCCACACCGCCGCTTCCCGTCGCGTGCGTCACACGCGCCAGAGATTGTGCGATCGGTCACAAACAGATCTATACTAGGGGCAGAGGCAGTCTGTCAGGCCAAATCAGCAAGGAGCAAGGCATGACCGATCCGCTGAGTTCCTGCGCCCGACCGCCGACCGTGGGGCCGATTCTGTCCCCGGAGCAGGCCGCCGCAGGCGATGATGGTTCAGCCGCACCTCAGGAGGTACCGCGTATGATCGCACGTGTGGGCAAACCCGCCCCGGATTTCGAGACGACCGCTTACCACCAGGGCACGTTCAAGACGATCCGCCTCTCGGACTACGCCGGGAAATGGGTTCTGCTGTGTTTCTACCCCGGCGATTTCACCTTCGTCTGACCGACCGAATTGGCGGCAGTTGCCGCCCACTATGAGGAGCTTCAGGCGCTCGACGTCCACGCCCTCTCGGTCAGCACCGACAGTCACTTTACTCACAAAATCTGGCAGGAAGAAGAGCTGTCCAAGATGATCGACGGCGGCGTGCCGTTCCCGATGCTCTCCGACGCGGGCGGGCGGATCGGCACCGTCTACGGCGTCTACGACGAAGACGCCGGGGTCGATATTCGCGGGCGCTTCCTGATCGACCCGGACGGCGTGATCCAGGCGATGGAAGTCATGACGCCGCCCGTTGGCCGCAACATCTCCGAGCTGATCCGGCAGGTCAAGGCGTTTCAGCACAACCGCGCGACCGGCGAAGTGCTGCCGGCGGGCTGGCAGCCCGGCCAGCCGACCCTCAAGCCCGGCCCGGACCTGGTTGGCAAAGTCTGGCAGGTCTGGAAACCGGGCAAGAACGGCGGATAAGCCCTCCGCTCGCATACCAAAGCACACGGGGCGCCTCGCGCGGGACGGGGCGCCCCGCTGCATAGGCGCATGCTCGCCTGCCCTGGGCCTCGCTTGTGGCCCGCCGTGCAGCACGTCGAGCGGTGCGCATTCTCCGGCAAAGACTTTATAATTGAGGCCAATCCCGTTCGCCCGTGCCTGGCTCCCGGAAGGATTCACGTTGCGCCGCATTCATCTGACCCGCCTTCCCACCCAGCCGGATCGCCACTGGTGGCGACAAACGCTGCTGATCAACGCCGGGATCGTGCTGATCGTCGCGGCGGCCATTCAACTGATCCCCGTCCGGCAAGACAACCCGCCCGTCGTGCGCGAGCCGGTCTGGGACTCGCCCGAAACGCGCGCGCTGACCGTTCTGGCGTGCTACGACTGCCACAGCAACGAGACCAACTGGCCGTGGTACGCGCGCATCGCACCGATCTCGTGGGTACTAGCCTACGATGTTAGCGAAGGGCGCGAGGCACTCAACTTCTCGGAGTGGGACCGGCACGCCGTCGCAATCGACCCGGACGAGCCGTTCGCGCCCAAGCCGCTGGCCGAGCGCATCGCCGACGAGATCCGCAGCGGGGCGATGCCGCCCGGCACCTACCGGCTGGGCAACCCGGCGGCCCGGCTCAGCGACGCGGAGAAAGAGGCGCTGATCCTGGGCTTGCAGCGCACGGTGGAGAGCAACCAGAGTCCGCCTTAGGTCGGATGCCAGCGGAGTGATAACGCCGTATAATGGGAACACCTATCCAGCCAGCCAGAGATCCTGGCGGGCACCGGCGAACAATGTTTTGCGCATGCACTTTATTGTGAAAGGTGGCGCGCGGTTATGACGACGGCAATCGGCGGCGTCGAGGTTCTTCACGGAAACGAGCGACGTATCTTCGAATCGCTCAAGCAGCCGGACGAACAGGTGTTGTTCTGCATCCAGAACCAGAACCCTCGCCCGGACTGGCAGCGGATGCAGACGGTCGAGCTTTCGCTGACCGAGCATGGCGCCCTGGTGGCGCTGGACACGCGCCTGATCTTCATTCACGTGTTCGGCGCGGCAAGTTGCCGCTACGACGAGATCACCGATCTGGATGTGTACCAGCACGAGCAGCGGCCCATCCCCTGCCTGTGGATCACCACCCGCGATCACGCCATGCCGTTCTCCGACACCACGCTGACATTCCTGTTCGACCAGGAAGCCCAGCAGGCGCACCCGTATCACTTCTTCTTCGACCAGAAATCCTATACGCAGGTGCAGCCCTACATCCAGCAGATCAAGGGCCTGGTGCGCATGAGCCAGACGCAGCGCCCGCGCCCCTCGGAAGAGGACCTGGTCGCCCGGCTCGAGCGGCTCGCCCGCCTGCACCGCGAGGGCCATCTGACCGACGACGAGTTCGAGGCAGCCAAGCGCAAGCTGCTCGGCAGCTAACCCGCGGCCAGGAGTCCAACAGTGGAAAACGCCTTCGAACGCCGGCCCTGGCTGCTGCCGGTCGTCCTGGCCGCGCTGGTGCTGGTCCTGCTGCGCCCCGCGCTGGTCCCGCTCCAGCCCGGCGACCGGCTCAATGGCAAAGACCTGCTCGACATGTTCTACCCGCTCAACCAGGCGACCGGCCAGATGATCCGCGCTGGGACGCTGCCGCTGTGGAACCCGCACCAGTTCATCGGCCATCCTTTTGTCGGGAATCCGCACGCCGCGCTGCTCTATCCCGGCACGTGGTTCGTCTGGCTGACCGATACGCAGCGGGCCATGGCGCTGATGCTGGCGCTGCATACCTGGCTCGGCGCGTGGGGCATGGCGCGGGTCGCGCGCTCGTTCGGCAGCACGTACAGCGGCGCGCTGCTGGCAGGGGTGATCTACGCCACGAGCGGCTGGGCCGGGGCGCGCTATTACGCCGGCCACTATAACCTGATGCTGGTCGCCGGGTGGGTGCCGTGGGGCATCGTTGCCTACCGCCACGCGCTTCACAGCCGCACATGGCACGCGCTGCTGCCGGGAATCGGTGTGCTGGGCATCGCGCTGCTGGCGGGCTATCCCCCGCTGCTGATCTATCTGGCGCTGGCGTGGGTCTTGCTCTGGCTGTACCACACCGCCACCGCGCCGGAAGGCGAGCGCCGCCGCGCCGCGTGGCATGGCGCATGGAAAGCAGTTGCTACCGGCGCGGGCGCGCTGATCCTGGGCGCGGGGATGGCGCTCCCGGCGGCTGAGCTGGGGCGCCTGTCCGTGCGCGAGGGCGCGGGCCTGGGTTTCGCCAATCTGTACGCGCTGCCGCCCGCCAACCTGCTGACGCTGGTTGTGCCGGGGCTGTTCGGCAACCCGCAGACCGGGCCGTATTACTACTGGGGCGCGGATTTCGTCGAGGAATACACCGCCTACGCCGGGTTGCTGCCTCTGCTGGCGATCCCGCTGGCTTTCCGCCGGGCGCGGCGCGAGAACCTCTACTTCCTGGCGCTGATCGCCTTCGGCGCGATCTACAGCGTCGGGATCGAGGGCGGGCTGATGCCGGTCGTGGCGCACTGGGTCCCCGGCTGGACCTCGTTCCGCGTGCCCGCGCGGGGCCTGCTGCTGGTTGTTATCGGGCTGGCCGGGCTGGCGGCGCTGCTGGTAACTCAGCTTCAGCGCGCGACGGTCGAGGAACGGATCGCGCTGCTCCGCCCTGCGCTGCGCGTGTGGCTGCCCGTGTTGATTGCGTTGCTCTTTGCGCTGGCGATCTTCTTCACCGGCTGGTACGCCGCGTCGAGCCACGTCGAGCCGATGCCCCTGCGCGCCTATCTGGTCGCCGGGGCGCTGGCGCTGGCGGGCGTGTTCGCGCTTGGCGTGTGGGCCGCGCTCTGGCTGTGGACGCAGCCGGACCCGGCGCTCGGACGCTGGGCGCTGGCGCTGACCGCCGCCTTTGTCATCCTCGACGCCTGGCACGGCGCGACGCCGTTGATCAAAGTCGGCCCGGCGTCCGAAGCCCCGATCTGGACGGGCGCGCGGGCGAACATCCCGCTGGACGACGCCGGGCGCGTGCTGGAGCGGCTGCCCTGGGGCGGGCCGGTCAACGGCGCCAGCGTCACCGGACACTATCACGTCCTGGGCTACGACCCGCTGCTGATCGCGTCATTCGACAAATTCCAGCAGCTTGGCGATTCGGACGATCCAGAGAGTCGCTTGAATACGCTCCTTGGCGTGCGCTATGTGCTGGCAACCGAGCCGCTCGACAACGCTGATCACTACAAGTTGATCGGGATCGCGTACGACAGCTTCTATTACGAGCGAACCGATCCGTTCCCTCGCGCCTGGATCGCAGCCGACGTGCGCGTCGAGCCGGATGACGGCGCGGTACTCGCGCAGCTTGCCGACCCGGCCACCGACCTGCGGGCAACCGTCTTCCTCGACCGGGCGCTGGACTGCCCGGCGGGCGGCGGCGAGGCGGAGATCGTCTCGTACGAGGCGAACGAGGTGCGGATCGAAACGACCGGCGCGGGCGGCGTGCTGGTGCTCAGCGACCAGTTCTACCCCGGCTGGCGCGCCGAGGTCGACGGCGAGCGCATGGAGATAGCACGAGCCGATGTCGCGCTCCGCGCGGTGTGCGTCCCGCCCGGCGAGCATACGGTCACCTTCACTTACCGGCCAACGTCTTTCTTTGCGGGCGCGGCGATCTCCGCCGCCGGCTGGGCGCTGTGGGCGGCAGCAGGCGTAGTGGCGCTGCGGCGGCGTTGACAGGCAGCACGGGCGGGTTATGATTGGAGCACCGCACCCTGGCCGGAGGACCCCCGCCCATGACCACCTATGCCGAGTTGCTGGCCGCTGCTCAGGCTGATCCCTATAGCGCCGATTTTCACGCCCTGCGCATGGCCTACGTGCGCTCCGACCAATACCGGCCCTACACGCAGCAGCGCGGCCTGATCGCGGCGCTGGATACGGCGCTGCGCTCGTCGGATCTGGACGGCGCGCTCCAGGCCGCCGAGCAGCTGCTGCACGCCAATTACCTTGACATCGAAGCGCACATGGCGGCGGCCTACGTCCACACCATGCGCGAGAACGTCGAGCGCGCCGCCTACCATCACGCCTTCGCCAAGGGGCTGATCGAGGCGATCCTCAACACAGGAACAGGCCGCGAGCCGGACAGCGCCTTCATCGTAATCGACATTCCGGAAGAGTACACCATCATGCGGATCGTCGGGCTGGAACCCGGCCGCCAGTCGCTGATCGATTACCAAGGACGGCGGGTGGATATGTTCGAGGTCCGCCCGCTGCACGCCCCCGACGGCACGCCGCCGTTCAAGATCTACTTCAACATCGATCTGCCCTATGCCTGGCTCAACCGACGGATGGACGCGCACGAGGCCGCGTCGAAGGATGAGACGCCATGAACGCCGACGACCTGCGCAGGCTGTTTGCGTATCACTTTGCGCTGCACCGCCGCATCTGGGAGTGCATCGATCACCTGACCGACGAGCAGTTCGTCGCGCCGGTGAACTACTCGATCGGCTCGGTGCGAAATCATATGGTTCACCTCGCCAGCGTCGAGCAGCGGTGGCTTGCGCGCGTGGCCGGCACACCGCTTCCCGACCGCCTGAACTACAACGACTATCCGACCAGGGCCGCAGCGCGGGCGAAATGGGATGAAATCGAGGCCCATTTTAAAGCCTTCCTCGACGGGCTGACCGACGCGGATCTGCACCGCCCGGTGACGTTTCCCATCTCGCGCCGCCCGGAGCCGGTCACGAACACGGTGTGGGAGATTCTGCTCCACGTCGTCAACCACGGCACCGATCACCGCGCGCAGATCCTGCCCATCCTGCACCGCGCCGGCGCTCCCACACTGGAGCAGGATTTTATGCTCTATCTGTGGGAGCAGGCATAGCCGGGCAAAGAGCAGCAGAAAAGCAGCTTAAGAACAGCCCAAGAGCAAAAGAACGCTTTTCAGCAACAGGCGGAGGCGAAAGCAGGGCGACCGCCTCGATCGCCCTGCTGCATTTCGCTGCCGTTTGCTGCTGTTGGCTGTTCTTTGCTGCCTGTAGCTGCTTCACTGCTGCTTCTAGCTGCTCTGCAGCAGCTCTTTGACCGCCCGCACGGCCTCGGCGCGCAGAACGCGCACCTCGCGCCCGTCGCGCAGGCGTTTGAATTTGACCATCCCCTCTTGCAGCTCTTCCATGCCCAGAAAAGCCACCACTGCCGCGCCCTTCCTGTCGGCGTACTGCACCTGCTTGCCGATCGCCCGGTTGGGCTGCATGATCGCCTCGGTGCGGATGCCCGCCGCACGCAACTCGTTCGCCAGCGCCAGCGAGGCCGCCTGCGTTTCCGGGCCGAAGACGGTTACCACTGCCTGGACGACCGTACCGGTCAGTGTCGGCGGGTAGAGGTTGAGCAGGTCCATCAGGTCGATGATGCGCTCGATGCCCAGGCTGGAGCCGGTCGTCGGCAGGCTTTGCTTGCGGAACATGCCGATCAGCCCGTCATAGCGCCCGCCGCCGGTCACGCTGCCCAGGTTGTCCGGCTTGGTGATGTACGTCTCGTAGACGGGGCCGGTGTAATAGCCCAGGCCGCGCACCATCGCCAGATCGACCGTGTACCGCTCCGGCGGCAGGCCGAGCGCGTCCAGATACTCGACGATCTGCTCCAGCTCGTCGATCCCCTCGACCGCGATGGGAATGTCCTTCAACTGCTGGCGCACGTCGCCGAGCGCGTCCAGCCCGCCCTGGCGCAGCGCCAGCAGGTCGGTCATGCGGGCGATGACCTCGTCGCTGATGCCGCCCGCCGCCAGCTCGCGCCGCACGCCTTCCAGCCCGATCTTGTCCAGCTTGTCGATGCTGCGGTACAGATCGCCAAGCTGCGCGTCCGGCACGCCAGCGTAAATGCCGATGCCGGTCAGGATCTTGCGGTTGTTGAGATGGACGGTGAACTCCTCAAAGCCGAGCCGGTCGAGCACGGTCGTCAGCACGCTGATAATCTCGGCGTCGGCGGCCATGCTCTCGATGCCGACAATATCGACATCGCACTGCACAAACTCGCGGTAGCGCCCCTTCTGCGGGCGGTCTCCGCGCCAGACCGGCGCGATATGATAGCGGCGGAAGGGCATCGTCAGATCGTGCTCGTGCATGGCGACATAGCGCGCCAGCGGCACGGTCAGGTCATAGCGCAGCGCCAGCGCTTCCTTGCCGCCGGGGTGCTGCGCATGGAAGATCAGCTTGTCCGCTTCTTCGCCGCTCTTGCCCAACAGCGTGTCCAACATCTCCAGCGAGGGGGTGTAGATCGGCTCGAACCCGAACGTCTGGAACACGTCGGTCACCACGCCGAACACATACTCGCGCTTGAGGACCTCGCCGGGCAGAAAGTCGCGCATCCCTTTGGGCAGCCGCGTCTCGATCTTTGCCATGCTTCGTTCTCCATATCGCCTGTCTGGTCCGGGCGGGGACACAAAAAAAGCGGGGCGCCCGGTGCCCTCGCTTCTCATGCATCGCGCACGCGTCGCCTGATCGTCATGCAAGCGCGGAATGGGAGTGCGGCACAGGACGGCGCATGTGATATTCTCCTCGTAGCTGCATTGTTCAAGTATAGACGGCCTGCCTGGGGTTGTAAAGCGCCCGCCTGAGAAGCCCGCAGAAGTCAGGCTGTCTGGAACGATCGCTGGACAGCCAGCTTGTCGCGCGCACGCGTTTCGCCTACAATAGACTACTATCAGCCAGCGAAGGACGCCCGTCAGCTATGCCAATCACCGTCGAATACCTCGAATCGGGACCCCTGCTTTATTACGAATTCAGCGGACGTATTACCCTTCACGATCTGGAAACGCTGCGTGAGCGTGAAACGCCCTATTTCGACGCCATCCGCCCGGGAAGTCGCGTCGCGGTCGTGCTGGACCTGACTCAACTGCTCACCATCCCCGCCGAGCTGTTCGCCCCGCTGCAACAGTCGCGTGTCGTCAGCGACGAGCGGGTCAGTGTGGTGGGCGTGGTTGGCGCCAACCCCTACCTGCGCGCGCTTGCCATCAGCCTGGGGCTGATCGCGGCCAAGCACGATTTTGTGTTCTGCCAGACGCGCGACGAAGCCCTGCACCGCATCGCAACGCATCCCGCGCTGCTGCTTTCGATGAACACGAACCGCTAGCGCCGGTCAGTCGTCTGCCGTCAGCGCGTAGATCAAGATATCGGCCAGCGTGCCATCCACGGCGCGCGCGAAATGTCGCAGCCGCCCTTCCAGCGTGTACCCGGCGCGCTCGGCGACGCGAGCGCTGCGCGTGTTGCGCGCGTCGCACCGGATCTCGATCCGCCGCGCGCCCAGCACGTCGAACGCGAAGCGCGTCTGCGCCAGCACCGCCTCGGTGATGTAGCCCTGCCCTTGCAGGCTGGTTCGCACCCAATAGCCGATCTCGAAAAAGGGCACGTTCCAGTCGCGGCACATCAACCCGCTGCCCCCGACGAACAGGCCGTCCTCTTTGCGCAGCAGAATCAGCGGCAGGCTTTCGCGCGTCAGCCACTGCGCCGCCATGCGCCGGTACACTTCCTCGGTGTCTTCCGGCGCGGGCAGCGGGTTGGCCCAGGGCATCCAGGGCTGCAGCTCGCGTGCCGACTCGTGGATCGCCTCGTTGCCTGCCACACCATCGCCGGGGCGCGGCGCGCGCAGGATCAGCCGTTCCGTTTCGAGGTGGTCAGGGAAATCGCGCAGAATGGCTTTGGGTTGGGCCATCATCGTCTGCTCCAGGTCGGCAAAACGGCTCACAGCGCGTGAATGATATCGAGCAACGTCCCCCGGCGCACCACTTCGACCAGCGCGTCGATATACGGCCCCAGCGGCACATCGCGCGTGATCGGGCGCAGCGGCACGCCCGGCGCGATCTCGACGCTGCGCAGCGCGTCCCGCACTGCCGCCGTGCCACGCCCCAACCGCCGATCGGGGTCCGCCGCCAGCCGCAGCTCGACCGCCTGAAACGCGCACAGCAGCTCGATCGCGATCACCGTCTGCGTGTGCGCCACAATCTGTGCCGCCTGGCGCGCGGCGATGGTGCTCATGCTGACGTGGTCTTCGCGGTTGGCACTGCTGGGGATGCTGTCGACGCTGGCCGGATGCGCCAGCCCTTTGTTCTCGCTGACCAGCGCGGCGGCGGTGTACTGCGCCAGCATCAGGCCGCTGTTTACCCCTTCCTCGCCGGGCGGATCGGTGATCAAGAAGGGGGGCAGACCGCGATTCAGCCGCGCATCGGTCAGCATGAAGGTGCGCCGCTCGGAGATGCTCGCCAGGTCCGCCAGCGCGATCTTCATGAAGTCCATTGCGTAGCCGACCGGCGCCCCGTGGAAATTGCCGCCCGACACCGCCTTATTCAGGCGTGGCAGGTGCAGCGGGCCGTCGTCGTCGGCGAAGATCAGCGGGTTGTCGGTCACGGCGTTGATCTCGCGCTCCAGCACGCCGCGCACATATTCCAGCGTGTCCAGCACCGCGCCGAACACGACCGGCGCCGCCCGCAGGCAGTAGGGGTCCTGGGGCGGACCCTCAGCCGGGTCCAGGTCGCGGTCCGCATCGCCGCGCACCAGGTCGCTGCCCGCCAGCAGATCGAGGACAAACGCCGCCACCCGTGCCTGGCCCGGATGCCCGCGCACTGCGTGCAGGTGCGGCAGGTACGCGTCGCGATAGCCGCGCAGCGCCTCAAGCGACAGGGCCAGCGCGATCTCGGCGGCGGCCAGTGCCCGAAATGCATCGTGCCACGCCAGCACGCCGATCGCCGCGCTCACCGCCGTGCCGTTGATCAGCGCCACGCCTTCTTTCGCGCCGAGCGTCACGCGCGGGATTCCCGCCGCGGCCATCGCCTCGGCCCCATCGACCAGCACGCCCTGCCAGTAGGCCTGGCCGCTGGCGCCGGGGTGCGGATCCTCGCCGGGCGCAGGCGCGCTGAGTACCAGCGCCAGATGCGCCAGCGGCGCCAGATCGCCGGACGCGCCGAGCGATCCCTGGGCGGGCATGGCCGGGATCACGCCGCGGTTGAGCATGGCGACCAGCGTGTTGATCACCTCGCGCCGCACGCCGCTATAGCCCTGGGCGAGCGTGTTGGCGCGAATCAGCAGCGCGGCCCGGACGACGTCCGGCGGCAGGTGCGCGCCGACGCCGGTCGCGTGGCTCAGCAGCAGGTTGCGGCTCAGCCGCCCGGCCAGCTCGCGATCGCGGAAGACGGCTCGTCCGGCGTTGTCGCCAAAGCCCGTGTTGACGCCGTAGATGACCAGCGGCTCGCGGCCCTCGCTCGCGGCGGCTTCGATCTCGCCCAGCGCCTGCTCGACCCACGCCGCGCTGCGCAGCACGCGCGCCAGCCGCGCCCCGGATGCGCCGTTGGCCGGGCTGCCCGCCGGCAGCGGCTCCACCGGCCGCCCTTGCCGCGCCACCTGAATCACATCGGTCAGCATCAGTTCCTGGCGGCCAAGCGCCAGCGGATGATCGGTGATGTGGTGCAAAGCTCTCTTCCCCTCGCAAAAATACATTCGCACGCGAACCGGCCTCTGGCCCGCTCAAGCTCTATTGTAGCGCAGGCGCGCCTAGCGCACCGCGATCGTGCCGACCACGGCATAGGGCGCGCCCTCGACCGGCAGCGGCTGCCCGTCCCCAAACCAGTAGACGCTCACTGCGACGCGATACGTGCCCGGCGCCAGGTCAGCCGGCAGCCGCAGCGTGTGCCGGTCGAACACCAGCGCACCCGCAACCCACGCGCTAGTGGGCACATCGCCGGGCGGCGCGTCGTCCTGCGCGATCACGATGTCCGCGTCAGGCGGCATCAGGTAGACCCCGACCGAGTAATCGCGTTCCAACGGCCCCTGGGCCGTCCACCACAGATCGACGTGCAGGCGACCGCCTGCCGCGACACGCGGCGGCAGCAGCGCGTCGCGCAGCGCGAGGGCATCCCCAAACACCCGCGGGGACGTCGCCGGATCGGCCCGCGCAAAGAGCGCCACCAGGATCACCGGATGATCGGGATAGAGCGCGGCGTACTCTGCGCCGACCGGCACCTCGACCGTCTGCACGCGCCGGTAGCCAAACGCGCCGCCGTCCAGTGCAGCCAGCACCTGCCCCGGCTGGAGCCACTGCACCACCCACACCCGGCGCGATCGCTCAAGCGTCCCGCCGAGGTGGTCCAGTGGCGACTCGCGCACCGGACGCGTGTGATCGACCCAGGGCAGCGTGCGGATCACGCGCGCGCCGGGATCGGCCAGCGCGCGCTCGATCTCGTAGAGAAAGGCGTTGTCGTCCCAGCCGGTTTCCAGCACGATCACGTCGCCGGGCGAATAGTTCTGTGCCAGCACGGCGGCGGCGCGGTCGCTAGCAAGGCGCGGCTGGATCGTGCCCGGATCGGCAACCATCACCGCCAGCCAGGCCAGCGCCAGGATCGCCCCGGCGCGCCGGTCAAGCAGGCTCAGGCCCAGCCCGGCCCCCAACATCAGCAGGGGAGTCAAAAACGCCAGCGTGCGTGGCGCCAGCACGCCGAACCACAGGTTGGCGACGATCATCCCCACCAGCACGCCCACCCCACCCAGCACCATGTACGCCCAGGCCACGTCCGGCAGCGCGCGCGGGGTGCGCCACCGCCGCACAACCGCCAGCAGGTACGCGCCGCCGATCAGCGCCGCCTGCCCGCTGAAGACGGTGCGCGCCACCGGCAGCAGCGTGTCGAGCGAGGTCTCGATGCTGCCCGGAAAGCCGCCGATCCCGGCGGATAGATCGCGCGCCTGCACGGTCACGATCACGGCCAGCCAGGGGGCGAACAGCGCCAGCGCGCCCAGCCACGCCGCGACCAGCACCCCCTTCCGCCGCAGCGATCCGCGCCACAGCACCAGCCCGACCGCGCTCTGCACGGCCAGCACCAGCACGCCCAGATAGATCGTGTACAGCATGAACGCGGCGCTGAGCGCGTAGAGCGCGGCGTAGCGCCCGCCGGGCCGGCGTAGCGCCCGCAGAAAGAAAAAGGACGTCAGCGCCGTGCCGAGCAGCAGCCAGCCGTAGGTGCGGATCTCGGTGGTGTAGTACACGGCCAGGGGCAGCGCCGCCAGCAGCAGCGCGCTGTAGAGCGCCGCACGCCGCCCCAGCCAGTCCGCGCCGATGCGGTATGTCAGCGCCACGCTCAGCAGCCCGGCAGCGATCGACGGGAAGCGCAGCGCCAGATGCGACGGCCCCGCCAGCGTCCACCACGCGCTGAGCGTCAGATAGTACAGCGGCGGGTGGCGGTCGTGAGCGAGCCTGTCGAGAATCACGGCCGGGCGGTGATCGCGCGCGGCCCAGGCCGTCCAGCCTTCGTCGGTCCACACGGCGCGGTGACCGGCGCCGGAGACGCGCAGCGCCGCCGCCAGCAGCAAAATGAGCAGCGCCCACATCAGCGAGCGCGTCGGGGTGTGCGGCCGGGCGGTGATCAGCATAGCAGGCTCCATGCGGCGAAGAAGCGGGTGCTAACCCAGAGCGCGCCGCACGGTTTCAAGCGCATCCAGCGCGCCGAGGTTGCGCACCGTGTAGCCGTAGGCCAGGTGTTCGTCGTCGAACACGGCGGCGCGGCCATCGGGCGGGCCGTTGGGATGCACGCCGTCGGGGCTGATGCCCCGCTCCGGCAGGTCTTGCAGCGCCCGCCAGTAATCCCACAACGGGATCGCGTACTCGGCAGCAAGCTCGCGCACCACCGCGTTGAAATCGCTGACGCGCGCGTCGCGCTCGGCGCTGACAGGCTGGGGGGGAATGGTGCTCAATACCGGGATCACGCCCATCTCCAGCGAGAGGTCGAGGATGCGCTGCAGGTTAGCGCGGTAGCTCTCCACCGGGCGCCCCGCCGCCAGGTCGTTGGTCCCCAGCATGATCAGGGCGACGCTGGGCCGGGCGGTGCGGTACTCGCACGCCAGCGGCGATTCGTCCGCGCCGCACACGCCGAACACGCCCCAGGCCGGGTCGAGCACGTCTGCGGTTGTCCAGCCGACCGCCACCGCCCACGATCGCGCCGCGAAAGGCGGCTCGCCGCGCCCGTTCGGCTGCCAGAACGCGTCGATCGCCGCCTGCAGCGCGCCGTACTCGCCCAGGTCATAGTCGCCCCGGCCAATCGGTTGCAGAAAGCGCGCGTCCGCGCTGATGCTGTCTCCCACCACGGTAAAGACGCCCGGCAGGTTGCCGCGCGCCGTGCCCGCCTCGTAGATGGCCCGCAGCCGGTTGCGCCGGATCGGGCTGACCCAGCCGGTGACGCCCCTCACCGCGCGCTGCTCCCGGACAACGCTCCACACCAGCGCCAGCGCCACGACTGCGGCCAGCAACGCCAGTGTCGCGATCGTTCTGCGCCGCGCCACATGCGCCCCGGTCACCGCTAGCCGGCCCGGTCGAGCGCGAACGAGGCGAGCATCTGCATCAGGTCACGCTCGACACGCTCGGATGCCTCAGGCGCCAGCCCGCCGGGATGCTCCGCGACGGCGGCGAACAACGCCGCCGGTCCGCGCACCAGCAGCAGCTCGACCTGCGCCTCGCCCTGGCGCAGCACGCGGTGGAGCGCCGGGGAACCGTCCTCGCCCTCAAACACCGCTTCCTCGACCAGATCGCAGCCGGGGAAGCGGGCCGCCTGCAGAGCGTCCGCCTGCGCGGCGAGAGCCTCGCTCGCGTCTTGCTCCGGCAGGATCAGGCGCGTCACGCTCAGACGCGCGCTGGCTTCCGGCGGGCCGGCGAACACGGTCTCCCCAGACGCCGCGCTTGCACTGACCGTCCACCCAACCGGCACATCCAGCGCAAACCCCTGACCGCGATATGGCTCACCCATCGACGATCGCTTTCTGCTGCCGTGCCGCAGCCGGGAAGCTTATCCGAACCAGCTCTCCGGGGGCATGTCTTCGGTCCAGAACGCGAACAACTCGCCCACCGAGCGCCCCTCGTGGTTGCAGCGGATCGCCTCGCCAATGACCGGCGCGACGGACTCGATCCGCAGCTTGCGCAGGCCCTTGATCGCGTGCGGCGCGTAGACCGTATCCGTACAGACGATCTCGTCCACGCACGACAGCGCGTTCAGGCGCTCGATCGCGTTGCCAGTGAACAGCCCGTGGGTGCAGGCCAGCGAAAATTTCTCGACCCCCTGCTGCGACATCGCCTGCACGATCTCAACCATTGTCCCGCCGGTGGCGATCTCGTCGTCAATCACAATCGCGCGCTTGGGCGTCGGGCCGCCGCTGCCCAGCACCGTCGCGATCTCCACCTCCGAGTCGCCCAAACGGACCTTGCTGCCCACTGCCAGCGGAAGCTGCAGCGCGTAAGCCAGCTTGGTCGCCTGCTTGGCGTAACCGACATCCGGCGACACCACGACTGTGTCGGTCAGGTCCTGCTTTTTGTAGTGATCGGCGATCACGCGCAGGGCCGTCAGATGATCGAGCGGCACTTCAAAGAAACCGTGCGTCTGCGCCGAGTGGAGCGCCATCGCGATCGCGCGGTCGGCGCCCGCCGTCTGGATCAGGTTGGCGACCAGTTTGGCCGTGATGGAGATGCGCGGGGCGTCTTTTTTGTCCGAGCGCCCATACGAGTAGTATGGAATGACTGCCGTGACCCGCGCCGCATCGCCCATGTGCGCGATGTCAAGCATCATCAACATTTGCATCATGTGGCGGTGTACGGGGCTGGTGAGGGACTGGATGATGTAGACATCCTTGTTGCGAACGCTCTCGCCCAGTTGGACGCGCAGCGTCCCATTGCTAAAACGCTCGATGCGGGTTGGACGGAGTGGCACGCCGAGATGATCACAAATCGCCCGGGCTAGCGGCTCATTGGACGTCCCGGCGAAAATGTAAGGGCCTTCCGCAGTCAAGCTTGACCTCCTTCACACCGTCTACCGGTCCACGATGCCTCTCTACTTTACCGCTGCTGCGGTGCGGCGCAACCTTACGATCGGGTTTACGGGCGCGGACTCGAATAGCACGCTTGCGGGCAGGGACGTTATAATGCGGGATAAACTGGCTGGCTCACGCTGCTCAGGTGGGATATCCGTATGCCAAACGAGGTCCGCCCTCTGCGCTGGCCCGACGATCGCGCCGCACTGGTTGATCACTTTTGCCGGGCACACGGACCGAGCGATGGCGAACTGATCGGCGCCTGGTACGGCACCTTTCCCGGATTCGATCCGGACGGCAGCTTTGTGATCGACGGCGACGACGGCGAGATAGCCGCCCACGCGACGATCATTCCCCGGCAGCTTCGCATTGGCGCCAGCCTGCTGCCCGCCGGCGAGCTGACCCTGTCTGCCGATCCGGACCTGCCCGCGCAGCACGGTCTGCTTCACGCGCTGTGCGAAGCGGCACACGCCCGCCTGACCGAGCAAGGCGCCGCGCTCGGCCTGCTGATCGGGTTCCCCGACCTGGGCGAGAAGTGGCAGTACGAGTACGCCGTCGGGCTGTATCTGACCAGCTTCGAGTCCGAGATCGCCACCGAGGCGATGCTCAAAGCCGGGCGCTGGGACCCGGCTCACAGCTACGAGCGGCGCACCGCCGAGCGGCTCGGCGCGCGCGGCCAGCCGGTGACGGTGCGGCGCTATCACGCGGGGGACCTGGCGGATGTGGCGGCGCTGTACGAGGCAGCCAGTGCGCGCGGGCACTATCTCATCGCGCGGGACGAGGCGCTGTGGGAATGGCAGCTTGACTATCTGGCGCGTATTGGCCGCAACGAGCCGGATGACTTCCTGGTGGCAGAAGTGGATGGCACGGTCGTCGCCTATGCGCGCCTGATCACGCAGGGGCCGGTCAACTGGTTCCGCGAGAGTGACGCGGCCTCGTTCTGCGTGATCGAGGCGGCCGGCGATCACGCCGACGGGGTCGAGGCGCTGATGGCAGCGATCGCGCACACCGCGCTGACCTTCGGCGAGGAGCGCATCGGGCTGTACATCCACCCGCAAAGCGCCCTGATGCAGCACGCGCTGGCGCGCGGCGGGACCCTGCGCGCGTTCACCGGTGCCGGGCTGGTGCGCCTGCACGACCTGGATGAAGCCCTCGCCCAGCTCTACCCGACCCTGGAGCAGCGCCGGCTGGACAGCGCCTTTGCCACCCGCGCCTTCCGGCTGCAGATCAGCACGGAAAGCGATCAGTCCGAGGTCGTTCTGGGCGAGGGCGACGCGGAACTGGTCGAGCTTGAGGTCCCGGCGACCGTTCTGGTGCGGCTGATCACGGGCTGGTACGGGGCCGATCATCTGGACACGGGCTATCACGAACGCCACCTGCCCCTGCTGCGCGTGCTGTTCCCGGCAGGGGATCCGAAGATCGCGCTGGCCGATCTGCTGTGAGGGCAGGGCTGGATTGCAGGCGGCAGTGAGAGAATAGACTTATCCGCAGGAGTAAAGCTATGTCTCAAATCACGGTGCGGCAAGCCAACCTGGCCGACGCGAGCGCGATCACGGCGCTGGTCGTGGCCAACGTCCCGACCTGGACGCGGCGCACGGCCGGCGGCGAGCTGATTGAAGCCGATTACGACGAGCTGACGCTGTTCGAGCGCTGGCAGAACGCCGGGCCGTGGGCCAGCGTCGAAATGTGCGCCGTACATCTGGCGAATCTGCTGCGCGGCAGCGACGGCATCCCGCTGGTGGCCGAGGTTGGCGGGCGGGTGGGGGCCGAGGCTGAAGTCTACATCGGCAACGAGCCGGAGCCGTTTGGCCATCATATCAACATCGCCAAGCTGGTCGTGCACCCGGACATCGACGAGGCCGGCCTGGGCAGCGCCCTGCTGACTTACATCCAGCAGATCGGCGAGGCGATCCGCTGCAAGCGCGTGACGGTCGCCGATGGCACGTCAGACGCCGCCCTCTACGAGCATCACCGCTTCACCCGCGCGCACGTTGGGCAGCGCGTCGTGTTCAAGGCTCAGGAAGGGCGCGTATTCTACAAAGCCGCCGAGCTGGCCAGTTTCGATCCGCGCCAGATCGACGGGTGGCACATGCCGTTCGGACGCTATCAAAACGCCCGGCAGGAATGGGACCGCATGCCGCCGGGCTTCTGGAACAGCGTGCCCGAGATTGTGGAAATCGAGACGGCACGCCTGCACCTCACCGTCACCGGGCAGGAAGCCTATGCCCTGGTGCAGCAGGACCGCGACCACGCCCAGCGCGCGCATGTGGCTGTCTGGTCGCGCCGCCCGCTCAGCCCGCTGCTGATCATGGCCCTGCGCGACTGGGCCGCCGGCCATGGCTACACCGAACTGGTAACGTTTGTTTGGGACTATATTCTTGCGCAGATGGAGATCGAACTGGAGCGCGAGCCGTATACGCAGCACCTCTACGCCCGCACACTGTAAGGCAGCCGGCCGGCTCTCAGGCCGGCTCGCGCGTTAATGTTGACGTCCATGCGAAGAATTCGTATAATCGCGTGCGAATGGACCACATGACGTCGAGACACGAGACGATGAGAACCTATCAGGTCTGCATGTGTCTGAAGCGGGGGCGTTGAGCCACCGTCTTCAGACCTGACGACCGCACGGCGAACGATCCGGCCAACGGCTGAACGGCGTGGCACACGCCCCCCAAAGCGGGCAGAGACTCTGCTCGCGCTCACCGGGCGATGCCACGTTTTTGTTTGGCGCGTTGGCCGTTTGCATATCCGGCAAGTGCACGCAGGCAAGGAGCTTCAATGACCACCGAACGTGTTGTCGATCAAAGCGTCATCCGCACCAACCAGGCGTCTACGATCACGCTGCTGGTGCTGGCCTTTGTGCTGTCCGCCC
The DNA here is from genome assembly GCA_020724465.1 of Thermoflexus sp. Classification (GTDB taxonomy): domain Bacteria; phylum Chloroflexota; class Anaerolineae; order Aggregatilineales; family Aggregatilineaceae; genus DYGX01. The sequence continues at coordinate 191,175 of DYGX01000005.1, read as the reverse complement.
CGCTGCTCAGCGGTGTAACGGGCGCGATTATGCTGATCTCGGCGGCTGTTCCGCCGCTGGGGCTGTTCACGCGGATCTACCACCACCTGCTGAAACCGGCCGGGATCGTCCGGCCACGCGTCGTTCCGGACAACCCCGAGCCGCACCGCTTCGCCCAGCTTCTGGGCGGCCTGATGGTCACGACGGGGACGCTGCTGGTGCTGGCCGGCGTTGCGACCGCCGGCTGGGCGTTGATCATCGTCGTGATTGGGCTGGCGAGCCTCAACCTGTTCGCGGGCTGGTGCGCCGGCTGCACGCTCTATTACTGGCTCAACCGGCTCGGCGTGCCGGGCTTTAGCCACTCGCGCTCTGAGGTGTCGCGATGATTGAGCGGGCGCTGATCCTGGCGCTGATCGCGGGGGCGGGGGTGCTGGCGTGGCAGGCGCTGCGCCTGTGGCAGGTCCGGCGTGCCGCGCGCGCCGCCGGGCACGATCCGCTGCTGGACGGGCTGCGACCAGGCATCCCGGCGATTGTGTACTTCACCGCGCCAACCTGCATCCCCTGCCAGACTCAACAGCGCCCGGCCATCCAGCGCCTGCTCGACGAATTGAACGGCCGCGTGCAGGTCATCGAGGTCAATGCGCTCAACCAGCCCGACGCAGCCAGCCGCTGGGGAGTGCTTAGCATCCCCACCACGTTCGTTCTCGACGGGCGCGGCACGCTGCGCCAGGTTAACCGGGGGGTCACCGGCACGGAGAAGTTGAGGCAGCAGCTTCGAGGGCTTTAGGTCGCGCCGCGTCTACGGCTCGGAGCGGCCCAGCAGCAGGCGCTCCAGCGCCGCAGTCAGGCTTGCCGGCTGCGCCAGATGCGCGATTTCCAGCCGCAGACCTGGCGTTGCGCGGCGCAGGTCGCTGTGTGGGTCGGCCAGCTCGTCGGCAGCGCGGCCTGACCCGGCGACCACGATCACAGGGTTCCCGGCAGCGGCCTGCGCGCCGATTTCCTCGCGCACAATCGGCCCCCCGTTGACCACCAGCGCCGCGCCAGGAACCCCCGTCGCCCCCAGCAAGCCGACCAGCAGCGGGCTTTCGATCCCAAAGCTATCACCCTCGACCAGTAGAAAATGCGAGTGATCGGGATCAAGCGGCGGGCGTCCGGCGTCCGGCTCGCCGCTGCCCGGAAAGCGAACCGCTCCGAGCGGCACGACCCCGATCAGCGGAAAGGTCCCGCCCACGGCGCGCCGGGCCGCGCCCATCGCCGCCATAGTCCCCGCCTGCGTGCCCCCATCCACGATCACCACGCGCTCGCGCTCGGCGAAAGGGGCCAGGCTCGCCGCGAACAAGTCGCGCACGGCGTCGATCAGCGCGGGGTCCATGCCCCCCGCGCCGCCGTGGATGACCACCGCCGCCCGGTAACCGGGCAGGCTCAGCGCGGCCAGCGCCGCATGCGGATCGGCACCCGCTGGCACGCGCACTGCCTCTGCCGATCCGGTTTCGAGCGGGATGGTGAAACGCGCAAACATGGTCATGCCGGTCTCCCTGGTCACCGGGCGCGCCGCCGGGTATGCGGCCTATCCTCAGCCAGATTATAGTGCGCGTGCCCCGTCCCGCGCATCCACGCCACTTTGCCTTGACAGGCCGGGGAAGCCGGGTAGTATTGGGTGGGGCATTTACCAACCGAACACGATGCTGCCGCGCATGGTGTACATCTGCCATCACGGGCGGTGCTGGCCCCAGCTCGCACCGCCTGTTTTGTTGGCTGGTGGTGGTTTCGGCAGCTGCCTTTCCACCTGAACGCCGCTCCCTTCGCCCCCTAACAGGTGGGGCGCATTCGCAATCGCATCACCGGCCAGATCGGGCTTTCAGTTACGACGATGGACAACAGGGAAGGTCTTCAGCAGGAACGGGATTTTCTTCAGGCACAGTTGGCTGAGGTTCAGCACAAGATCGCACGTCTCCAGAGCGCCCGCCGGGGCAGTCACAACGCGCTGGAAGCAGAGGGCCTCGACGCCAGGCTGCGCGCCGCCGAGACGGAGCGCGCGCTGATCCTGTCGCTGCTCGAACAGCAACAGCACGCCAACCCTGGGCTGCCGCTGCGCGCGGCCTTGATGGCGCAGATCCGCCGCCTGGAAGCGGCAACCAGCCATCCGGCGCTGCGCTGGCGCCGGGGTCGGCCCACCTCACCGCAATATTGGGAAGCGGCCCGGCAGCGGACGTTTCTGGAACAGCTGCTGCGACGCTTTAATTCCTGGGAAGCGGGCCGTCCCTATTACCCCCTCGTCGCCAACGGAACTCAGTCCGCCGCCGCGCCGGCTCCGCGTCCCGGCCGGGAAGCCCTGTTCAATCCCTGGGGAGCGCCCCCTCGGGCCGTGCCCTCTGAGCAGGCGAACGACCAAGACAAACCCAACACGGCAGCCGACCCAACGCTGGCGCGGCGCGCCGAGCTGATTGAGACGCTGGCGCGCGCCGGGATCGACGCCGACCATGTCGAGATCATCCTTGAGAACGAGCCAAAGGCGATTGTGATCGCCTTCGCGCACAACGAAGACGAGCGCGTGCGGATCATCAACACGCTGCTGGCTGCGGACTACGTCGAGGCGGTGCTGGCGGACATCCAGGTCAACGATCCGCGCTGGTGCCCCGTCTGCCGGGCGCGGGAGCGGAAACTGTCTTCCAGGCCGGAATCCTCGTCTGGCTCGTAAACCGGCGGTCGCGCCACATGCCGGCGGGCCGCCGGCTCAACGGCGGCGTGGTCAGGTCGCCTTGAAGTGGATCGAGTCGATTATGTGCTCGATCGTGTCCAGCGGCAGTTCCGCCCGGCCCTGGTTGGAAAACGCCTGGACGGACAGCCAGAACATGCGCCCATCGTGCGGCACGTAAACATCGTACAGCGCCCAATCGCCGTCATTCCCCAGCACAAAGTTCTTCAAGCCGCCGGACTTGCTCTTGACACTCAGCCGGTACACGCGCGCGTCGTAGCCGTCGATCACCTGCTCGCGCGCCTTATAGTCCACAACGTAGTCGTCGGCTTCCAGGCCGCCATACTCCGTGAACGCCTGGTAGAGCGTCTGCGCCTGGCTTACCCGGCTGTAGCGCGGCGAGGATTCCAGCACGTCCATCGCGATGATAGACAGCATCAGATTGGGCGGATCGCGGAAATCGAGCAGGCCGCCGATCGCACTGCTGATCATCTGGCCGGGATCGAACGCCTGCCCGGTGTAGAAATCGACCTCATTGAAGCGCGGGTCGTTGGCGATGCCGCAGACGGGATAACCCTGCGGATCCGCCTTGCAGATCCCGCCCCATTTCTCAGGAAACTCCAGCGTGAACGTCCAGCCATCCAGCGTCTGCATCGCCGGCAGGCCGCCCAGGCCAAACCAGCCGCGCTGCTTGGCCACCACCACCAGCACCGCCACCAGCGCGATCAGCGCGAAGCCGATCACCACAATGCCGACCAGCATGCCGGACGCTCCACCCTCGCGCGGCTCGCGCCGGCCAGGGTAGTCGTGCACGCGGCCAGGCACGATCCCCTCGCCGGCCGCCGCTGCGTCGCTGACAAAGCCCAACCCCGGACCCCAGTCTGGCTGCCTGCCCGTCCCCGGAGCCTGACCGGCGTGGGGTGCCGCGAAGGGGTTCTGCTCGCCGGTGTCGATCCCCGCGAACGGATCGAACTCGCCCAGGTCCGCCCAGGGATCGAACCGCGACGGCTCGCGGCGGGCCGGTTCGGCAGAAGCGGGCAGGTCGTCCACCGCAGTGACAAACGGGGGCGTGCGGGCCGCGTCGCCGGTGATGGGACGGCTGACGACAAAGAACGAGTCGTCTGGCTCGTCGAGGGGATCAAGCTGCGCCAGGCGCGCCCGCGCGCGGGCATCGTCCGGGCGCAGACGAAGCACACGTTCCAGGCAGGTGCGCACGTTCGCCGGATCCGACACGACGTGCGACATCAGCCACCAGGCGTCTGCATCGCGCGGATTGCGAGTCAGGTAGGACTTCAGCAGGTGCCCGGCTGCGTTGCGCTGGCGGGCTTTGAGCAGCTCCGCGGCGCGCGCCACCTCAGGCGATGGGGAAGGGGTGGGCATGGTTGATCGGTCTCCAGATACGCCGGTTGTCCGGCACCGCCAACAAGCGCATCCCCACCCGCGGATCGCGAGCGCGGCGTGTCCATCACCAGGGCACGCCTTGTCCGCCTCCAGTATACACGGCTCTGCCGCTGAATTTTGTGAAAAAGAGCGAAATTCTCACCCGAAGGTATGCGCGCGCGCCGCATAGATCAGAATCGCAGCAGCCACAGCCGCGTTGAGCGACTCGGCGCCGGACACCATCGGGATACGCACGCGGGTGTGAGGGATCGCTGTTGCCGCCGCAGCGAAGCCGTGCGCCTCGCCGCCCACGACGATCACCGAGGGCTGCCGCCAGTCGACCGTGGTGTAAAGCTGCTCGCCGGCGGCGTCCGCCAGATAGAAGCGGTGCGCGGCGTACGTCCGCGCGATGGCGTCCCAGTCGAGCGTGCGCAGCGGCAGGCGGTAGTGCGCGCCCATCGCGCCGCGGATCGCTTTGGGGTTGCTCGGGTCAACCGTGCCGCGCGTCAACAGCAGCAGGTCCACCCCCGCCGCCGCTCCGGTCCGGATCAGCGTGCCGAGGTTGCCGGGGTCGCGCCAGCCATCCGCCACCACGACCAGCGCGGGATCGGCGGGTACGGGCAGCTCCGGCCAGGGAAACACGCCGAGGATACCCTGCGGCGTTTCGGTGTCCGACAGCGTAGCCATCAGTTCCGGCGTGACAGCCAGCACCCGGCCCCCCTCTGCGCGCAGGCGCTCCAGCAGGTCGCACGCGGGCGTGCCGGGCGCGTCGGCGTCGGGCACGTGCAGCACGAAGTCGGGCCGCGCCCCCGCGTCGAGCGCGTCCTGCATCAGGCGCACGCCTTCCAGCACCAGCCGTCGGTGCTTGCGCCGCGCCTTGCCCTGGGTCTGAAGCATCTTCACCAGCTTGACGCGCTCGTTGTGCGGGCTGCTGATCACCACCATGGCACGCTCCCTGGAAGCAGCAAAGAACAGCAAAGAGCAGCTAGAAACAGCTAGAAGCAGCTAGAAGCAGCTAGAAACAGCGAAGAACAGCGAAAGACAGGTAAAGACAGCGAAATTTGCGTCGTCCGGCCGTTATTCTACGGTATATTGCTGCTTTTCGCTGCCCTTAGCTGCTTCGTGCTGCTTTTTGCTGTACCTGGCTGCTTCTCGCTCCGAACAAAAAAACCGGCGGATCGTTCGAACGCCGGTCTTTGCGATCAGATTGCGAACGGGCGGCCACTACGCCTGCTTCGCCAGCTCGACAATCGAGGCGAAGGTCTGCGGGTCGCGCACGGCCAGATCCGCCAGAATCTTGCGGTCCAGCTCGACATTCGCGGTCTTCAGGCCATGCATCAGACGGCTGTACGACAGGCCGCTGAGACGCGCCGCCGCGTTGATGCGCGTGATCCACAGGCGGCGCAGATCGCGCCGGCGGTTGCGGCGGTCGCGGTAGGCGTACCACTGGCTTTTCATCATGGCCTCGTTGGCACGCCGGAAGAGCCGGTGCTTGGTGCCCCACTGGCCCTTCGTCATCTTCAGGATTTTCTTATGCCGGCGGCGTGTGACCACGCCCCCCTTGACACGGCTCATCGACTACGCTCCTCTGCTCATCCGCCCGGCGGGCGCGCGCCACTTAGGCCGGCGGATTCTGCTTATACTTTCCGAGATAGGGTGCCAGCCGGCGGATGCGCTTGGCCTCGCGGCTGTTCTTGACTTCCAGCATCACATCGAACTGGGCCTTCGTGCGCTTGGACTTGCGCCGGCGCAGATGGCTCTTGCCGCCCTTGGTACGCAGCACCTTGCCGCTGCCCGTGACCCGGAAGCGCTTGGCTGCGGCTTTGTAGGTCTTCAGCTTGTACTTCTTCTGCTTGTTCGCCACGAACGCACTCCCTAATAAACACATGTGCACCGCACGCGAGGTGCGGCGCAAGAACCTTTGCCAGTGAGCCAGACGGCAGCCGCTACTTCTTCTCCGGGGCAGGAGCCAGCACCATCAACATCGTGCGGCCTTCCATGTTGGGCGCCTGCTCGACGATCGCGACATCCTTCAACTCTTCGGCGACCTCGCTCAACATATCCCGCGCGATTTCCGGATAGGTGATCTCGCGGCCCCGGAAGCGGATGCGCACCTTGACCTTCATCCCGTCTTCCAGCCAGCGGCGTGCATCGCGCACCTTAAACGAACGGTGGTGATCGTCGGTCTTGGGGCGTAACCGGATCTCTTTGACCTCGACCTGCTTCTGCTGCTTGCGGGCCTCGCGCTCCTTCTTGGCACGCTCGTACTGGAACTTGCCAAAATCCATGATCTTGCAGACTGGCGGATTGGCGTTGGGCGCCACCTCGACCAGATCGAGATCACGCTCCTGAGCGAGCTGCAAGGCTTTCTGAAGCGGAACGATGCCAACGTTCTCGTTCTCGTCGTTGATCAGCCGAACCTCGCGGGCGCGAATTCGGTCGTTGACCCGGTACTCTCCTGTGCTTATGGCCCTTGTCCTTTCCGACTGTGCACCGTCTTTTTTCGCTGACTTTGGGGTGTCAGTGTAGCATAGTGGCCCCATTTCGTCAACCGAAAAACGCGGCAAACTACAGCAAGAAACAGCGAAGAACAGCAAGAAACAGCCAAAAACAGCTAAAGACAGCCAAGAACAGCCGAGAACAGCGAAAAACAGCTAAAGACAGCTAAAGACAGCTAAAGACAGCTAGAGACAGCTAGAGACAGCTAGAGACAGCAAAACCACACCGCCGCGTCGCCCGCTTTTCGCTGCTTTTCGCTGCTCTTAGCTGCTTCTTGCTGCTTCTTGTGCTTTTTGCTGCTTTTTGCTGTACCTGGCTGCTCTTCGCTGCTTTTCGCTCAGATCGTGACCGACTGATGCATCTCCGGCACGGCCACGTCCTCATAGCCCGCTTCCGTGCGCAGGCCGTCGGCCAGGGCCAGCGCCGCTGCCTCTTCGCCGTGCACCAGAAAGGTGTGGCGCGGTCGCTTGCTGATAGCCGCCGCCCAGGCCAGCAGCTCGCTGCGGTCGGCATGCCCCGAAAAACCGTTGATCACCTCGACCCGCGCCCGCACGGTGTATTCCTCTCCGAAGATGCGCACCGGCGACACACCTTCCACCAGCCGGCGGCCCAGGGTGTCCGGCGCCTGCCATCCCACGATCAGAATCGTGTTGCTGGGGTCTTCGATGCGGTTGCGCAGATGGTGCAGGATGCGCCCCGTCTCGGCCATCCCGCTGGCGCTGATGACAATGAACGGGTCGCGGCGGAAGTTCAACTCTTTGCTCTGCTCGACCGAGCGCGTGTAGACCAGTGAGTCGAACCCGAACGGGTCGCCTTCGGCCAGCATGAAAGCGCGGATCTCGGAGTCGTAGGCTTCGGGATGCAGGCGAAAAACCGCGGTAGCGTTGATCGCCAGCGGGCTATCCACGAACACGGGCAGCGCCGGAATATCGCGGCGGACCATCATCCGGTGCAGCGTGTAGACCAACTGCTGCGTGCGCCCCACGGCGAAGGCCGGGATGATCAGCGCCCCGCCCCGGCGATACGTGTCGTTGACGATGCGCTCCAGCCGCTTCTCCGAGTCAAAGTACGGCTCGTGCTCGCGATCGCCGTACGTGCTCTCCAAGATCAGCACATCGGCGTGATCGACCGACTCCGGATCGCGCAGGATAGGGATATTGGCGCGCCCCAGGTCCCCACTGAACACCAGACACACATCGCGGCCCACGTCCCGATCCTCGATGTCCAGCACCACGATCGCGCTGCCCAGCATGTGCCCCGCGTCGAGAAAGGTGACGTAGACGCCCGGCGCGATCTCGCGCTGGCGGTGATAGCCCACCGCGGCAAACGACTCCAGGCTGTTCACCGCGTCTTCGACGGTATACAGCGGTTCGATAGATGGCTCGCCGCTGCGCGCCCGCTTCTTGTTCAGAAACTCGGCGTCGCGCTCGTGGATCGAGCCGCTGTCCATCAGCATCGTCGAGCACAGATCGCGCGTGGCGAAGGTGCAGACAATATCGCCCCGAAACCCGCTCTTGACCAGTGTGGGAATGTTCCCGCTGTGATCAATGTGCGCATGGCTGAGCACCATCACGTCAATCGACGACGCATCGAAGGGCAGATTGCGGTTGCGGCGGAGCGACTCGTCGCGCTTGCCCTGATACAGGCCGCAGTCGAGCAGGATGCGGTGATCGTTGACCTCGATCAGATGCTGCGATCCGGTAACCGTCCGCGCCGCACCATGAAAGGTGATCTTCATATCCGCTGTCCTTTGTCTGAAACGACGCCTGCGCCGCCGCAGCAGCGCCAGGACTAATCCTGTTCCGACACGCGCTTGAGCAGTTCGATCAACTCGACGCCGTATTCCGCCCGCCGCCAGGGTCCCAGCCCTGGGATGTCGTCCAGGTCTTCGACCCGCTGCGGCACCTGCCGCGCCAGCACCCAGAGCGTATCGCGCGGCATGATGACGTCGGACTCGACGCCGCGCTCTTCGGCGCGCTCCTTGCGCCAGGCTCGCAGCGCATCATAGCGCGCCCGGACCGTCATATCCAGCTTGTTGGTGCGGCGCGGCGGCTGGGGCGGCCGGGCCGCCTGGCCGCGCGCCACCGCCTGCACGATCGCCTCGGCGTAGCGGCGCACCTGGCTTCTGGCCGGGCCGCGCACCGCATCCAGATCCGCCGCCCGGCGCGGCCCAAGCTGCGCCAGTTCGACCAGCGCCCGATCGCTGAAAATCTTGAACGGCGGGACATTCCGGCGGCGCGCTAGCTCGTCGCGCAGCAGATACAGCTCGCGCACCACGGCAACCTGGCTGCGCCGCATCTTCTGCACGCCGTTGATGCGCCAGAAGCCGTCCGGGTCGAACTCGTATTGGGCCGGCGGAAAGTCCGGCAGGGTCGAGAAGATCTCGCGCGCCTCGTCCATACGCCCCTTGGCGGTCAGCTCCACCACCAGCCGGTCGCGCAGCGCGGGCAGGTAGTGCGTGTCCATCTGCGCGTAGAGAAGCTGATCGCGGGGCAGCGGGCGGGTCATCCAGTTCGCGCGCTGGTACTTCTTATCCGCCTGGATGCCGAACTGTTCCTCAAGAATGCTGCCCAGGCCAACCCGCTCCCAGCCGCAAATGCGCGCGGCCAGCATCGTGTCGAACACGCGGCTGAAGCGAAAGCCAAAATCGCGCTTGAGCGAAATAATGTCGTACTCCGCCGCGTGGAAGACGATCTCGGTAGCCGGATCGGCCAGCAATTCGCCCAGCGGACTCATGTCGTCGATCGCCAGCGGATCGACGATGTAATCCTGCTCGCGCGTGGAAAGCTGGATCAGGCACACCTGCTCGTAATAGGCATAGAGGCTGTTGGACTCGGTATCGACCGCCAGCAAGGGCGTGCCGCGCAGCCGGTCAACCAGCGCGCGAAGCTGGGCGGTGTGCCGGATGGTCTCAGCCGGTTCCAGATCGCGGGGCAGGGGTATCACAACCACCCCCGACGCCGGAAATAGGACAGCATCGTGACGGCGATTGTGAACATCATGGCGATGATCAGCACAAAGGCCACGTCCCACTCGGCCAGCGGCAGCTCGACGTTCATGCCATAGATCCCGCTGAGCAAAGTCAGCGGCAGCATGATCACCGAGATCACGGTCAGGATGCGCATCACCTCGTTCAGCCGGTAGCTGACAAGGGTATTGGCCGTGTCCGACAAGCCGCGGATCACCTCCAGATCGTCCTCGATAATTTCGTAGGCTTTGATCAGGTGGTCGAGGATGTCGCCGAAGTAGACGTCGAGTTCTTCGCGGATGAAGGGGCGGTCGACCTTCTCCAGGTTCTCCACAATCACCAACTGCGGGCGGATGATGCGCCGCAGCGCGATGATATCCCGCCGGATGAACGACAGGTCTTGAATGATGTGGCGCGAGTCCTCGGTGAAGATGTCCTCTTCAATGGCGCGGATGTTGGCGTCCACTTTGTAGAGAATCGGGAAGATATAGTCCACCAGCCGGTCGATGACGGTGTAAAACAGCTTGCTGGCGCCGCGCCCCATGTACTGGTCGCGCAGTTCCTCGCTCGTCTGGCACTGCTCAAACAGGTGGCGCAGCGGTTTGAGCGTCCCATCGTGCACCGTGATCAGATACCCGCTGCCCACAAACATATCGACTTCGGCGGCCCGGCTGATACGCTGCACCGGGTCCCACAGCGGGAAGTGCATGACGACAAACAGATAATCGTCGTACTCGTCCAGCTTGGGGCGCTCGATCCGGCTCAGCAGGTCTTCGAGGTCCAGCGGGTGGAAATGCGGATAGTTCTCCCGCAGGTCTTGCACATCCTGGGGCGTCACCCGCTCAACATTGGTCCAGATCACCCGACCGTACTGAAGCGTTTCCGTCGCCATGCGCATCATTATGATCTTTGCAGGTCGATCCGGCAACCCTCAACCTGCCACCCGGCGATGATCGGGCGCTGGCTCTCCGCGCTGCCGAAGCGGGGGCAAAGTCTGCTACAATTCCCCCCAGACAGACCGCGCTCCGCTCGTAGCTAACCGGACTCGCGCCGCTATGCGTGCCATTCCGCCGCCGCTCGTCACCCTCGCCCGCCAGATACGGCGCATCCTGCGCCGGTTGTGGCGCTTCGTGTGGCGAACTGCGCTGACCATCGCGCTGATCTTCACCCTGGGCGACGGCGTCACGCGCGATGTCTCGCTGCGCGACCGCGCCGTTACGCTGGCTCAGGATGTGCTGTTCGATTATGTGAGCTGGGAGATCGGGGCGCTGTGGGCCAAAACCCGTCATGAGCTGCTCGGCGTCCATCCGTATCTGGATGAGGAAGCCCGCCGCCGCCTGGTGCTGGACTATTTCGACCGCTTGCAGCAGGTTCAGGCGCTGGAGCGTGCCATCGACGCGACCTACGCCGACCCGAACGAGCGCGATCCTGCCGGGGCCAGCGCGCCCCAAACCGCCGAGCGCGACCGGCTGCGCGCCGGGCTGGCCGCTGACCAGCCGCTGGTCGAGAGCGTGATCGAGGGGCAGGTCGCGACGGTGTTGGTCGAGGCGGGTTTCGGTACGCTGGGCCAGGTGCTGCCGCCGGTGTCGATGCATATCACCGAAGTACCTACCCTGCTGGTGATCTCCCCGCGCGACCGCATCGAGCTGGCAGTCGACCTCAGCCTGGAGCCGCTCTCAATCCCGGAGCGCGAAGCCCTGGAAGAGCGCGTCAGCCGGGCGTTGGGCGTCTCCGCGCTGGTTGTGCCGCTGGGGGGCGTCAGCCTCTACCCAAGCATGATCGTCGAGCCGCGGACTCTGGCGCGCGCCGTCGAAGTGACCGCGCACGAGTGGGCGCATCACTACCTGATGTTCTTCCCGCTTGGGCTGGAATACACCATGCGCCCCGAAACGCGGATCATCAACGAAACGGTGGCGACGTTCTTCGGGCGTGCCGTCGCGCAGCGCGTCCTGGCCCGCTATTACCCGGACCTGCTCCCGCCGCAGTATCCGAGCTTTCTGGCGGCAGAATCCCCCGCGCCCGGCGACGCGGGATCTGGCCCGCCTTTCGACTTCGGGCGCGAGCTGAGCGCCACCCGCGCCGCGGTTGACGCCATGCTCGCTTACGGCCAGATCGCGGCGGCAGAGCAGTATATGGAAGCGCGGCGGCGCGAATTTGTGGCCCACGGCTACACCATCCGCAAGCTCAACCAGGCGTACTTCGCCTTCTACGGCGGCTACCAGGGCGAGCCGGGCGCAGGGGGCGAAGACCCGATCGGCCCGGCGGTGGAAGAGCTGCTGGCGCTCAGCGCCGATCTGGATGACTGGATGCGCACCATGCGCGGCATCACGACGCGCGCCGAGCTGCTGCGCGCCCTGGACACCGCCCGCGCTGCACGGCCCGCGCCGGATCCCGGCCCGACCTCGTAACCGCGAACAAGGAGCACCACATGACTCTCGACATCGACCCCATCCTGGCGCACCTCAAGCTGGACCGCCGGCCGCCCACCGCCGACTATCTGGACGCGATTCTGGCCGCCTGGGCGGCGCGCATCCCCTGGGAGTCCGCCTCGCGCATCGCCGCGCACCAGAACTGCGCCACCCCCGCCGACTGCGCGCGGCTGCCGGAGCGGTTCTTCGCGGATGCGCTGTGCTGCGGCAGCGGCGGCACGTGTTTCGAGAGCAACCTCGCGCTGCGGGCGCTGCTTGAGGCGCTCGGCTTCGAAGTTACGCTGCATTTTTGCGACATGGGCAGCACGCCCGACCCGCACTGTGCCGCGATCGTCGCGATTGACGGCGCGTCGTACCTGGCGGACGTGGGTTATCCCGTCCCGGCGGCGCTGCCGCTCGACCCGACCGCGCCCACCGAGCGCATCACCCCCGCGTATGTGTTCCGCGCCGTTCCCGGCCCCGGACCGCGCTGGGAAGTGCGCCGGCTGGGGCGCAACGGCTTCGACGAGCAGGCGTTTGTGCTCAAAGGCGCGCCGGTGGACAGCGATACCTTCCTGGCGCGGCTGCTGCGCGATCACGAGCCGGACGGCTATTTTCTGGACGAGGTGATCGTCTCGCGCACGCGGGCCGAGGGGATGCTGCGCTACAGCGAGGCCAAGGGGCTGGTGCGGCGCACGCTCGACGGCGAGTTTCCGGTGCCGCTCGCGCCGGACGACTCCGCCGACCTGCCACGCACGCTGGCGCGGCTGTTCGGATTCGACGAGGCGATCTTGCGGCGGGCGCTGGAACGCCCGCGAGGGTAGCGGCCCCGCTCAGAGGCGCGGCGGCCCCTGCCGGACGCGCTCGCGCAGCGCGTCCAGCGGCCAGACGCCATCCCACCCGACGCCGAAACGCTGTGGGTGGATCGCCTCGGCCCACCAGGTCGCGCCGGCCTCGGCGTAAGGGGCGACCAGCTCCGCCGCCCGTGCCGGATCATCGCCAGGCGTGACGCCCCGGTGCAGGATGTCGAACGGCGCGGGATTCTCGCCGCGCTGCGCGCGCAGGAACGCCACCGCCTCGCGGAACATAGTCCGCAGGGCCTCTCCTTCGGCGTCGGGGAACAGCGGGAACATCCCGTCCCAGCGAGCGCCGCGCCGGAAGGGCGCTTTGTTCGGCCAGTAGCCCGCCACCCACACCGGAATGCGCGGGCGCTGAAGCGGCCCCGGCAGGAAGTGCGCGCGCTCGACCGTGTAATGCTCGCCCCGAAACGAGAAGGGCTGCGCCGACCACAGCCCCGCCAGGATCGCCAGCGCTTCGTCGAGCATCGCGCCGCGCCGCCTGAAGTCCGTTTCCTCGCCCAGGTCCGCCCACTCCGACGCGCGCCCGCTGCCCAGCCCCACGCCCAGGATCAGGCGCCCGCCCGACAGGTGGTCGAGCGTGACCGTCTCGCGGGCGACTTTCCACGGGCGGCGGCGCGGCAGCGGCGTGACCATCGTCCCCAGCCGGATGCGCGAGGTGTGCGCCGCGATCGCGGCCAGCGCGACCCACGGATCGACCATGGGCAGGTTCCACTCGCGCCCGCCCAGGTGATCCCACACAAAAAAGCCGTCCCACCCGGCCTGCTCGGCGTCGCGCGCCAGGTCGACCAGCAGGCGCGGGTTGCCAAACGGCCCCATATTCGGCACATCGATCGCGTAGCGCATGTCAAGCCTTTTTGCCCCTCGCGCCGGCTGAGGGGGCCGGGAATTGCGGAGCAAGCGGAGTGCCCCACGCTCTAGGGCGCGTCATGCACTTGATGGGAAACGGCGGCATCGGATGTTCTCGTAGGGGCGATGCAAGCCTCGCCCGCCGTCCAACCACCGCGTGTTTGACCCGGTCTTTCGCACGGGCCGAGCAAGCTCAACCTCTGCGCTTGGCGCCGGCTTTCCGCCCCCGGTCCGGTCCGCAAAGTTCATAACAGCCTTTAGGGCGAGGGCGACTCATCCATCTGCCAGTCGCACAAGATGCGCGCCAGCAGTGCGGCCCGGCGCGGCAGCGAGCGGATGATGACCTGCTCGTGCGCGGCGTGCAGCCCCGTACCGGCGGCGCCCAGCCCGTCCAGGGTGGGGACGCCCAGCGCGGCGGTGAAGTTGCCATCGCTCGCGCCGCCGCTCCCGCCCTGGGGCACGTCCATCCCCAGCGCCGCCCCGATGGCGCGTGCCTGGGCATAGGTGCGGGCCATCTGCTCGTTATGCTCCATCGGCCCGCGATCGATCCCGCCGCTGACGGTCACCTGCGCACCCGGCAGCACCGGCGACAGGTTCCGGATCGCCTGGTCCACCCGCTGCGCTTCGGACGCCTTGAGGAAGCGCACATCCACGTGCATCGTTGCTTCCGGCGGGATGACATTGGTCGCTATGCCGCCCGCGATCCGCGTGACCGACACCGACGTGCCGTTGGGCAGGTCGTTGAGCTGGTGCAGCGCCAGGGCCTGGTGCGCCGCCTCGATGATGGCATTGATCCCGGCTTCGGGCGCGTTGCCGGCATGCGAGGCGCGCCCCGTCAGCGTGATGGTATAGCGGGCGATCCCCTTGCGCCAGGTCTTCAGCGCCTCTTCTTCGGTGGCCGGCTCCATGACCAACACCAGCCCGGCCTGCCGGGCCAGATCCTCGATCACGCCCCGCGAATGCCAGCTCCCGGTTTCCTCATCGCTGTTGAGGAACAGCCAGATCGGGCGGGCGGGGAACTCGCCACGATCGCGCAGGCCGCGAATGGCTTCGAGCGCGACGACCACGCCCCCCTTCATATCGACCGCGCCCGGTCCGTAGAAGATCCCCCCTTCCTGGCGGACCGGCATCGTTTCAAGCGTGCCGACCGGCCAGACGGTGTCCAGATGCGCCAGCAGCAGGATCGGGCGGCCGGGCGCGTCGCTGTTCCAGATCGCCAGGCGCAGGTCGCCCACCTCGGCGCGGGGGTAGACCGTGATCTGCGCGCCCAGGTCCTCGCACAGCGCGGCGACTTCTTCGCTCAGCCGGTCGACATGCGCTTTGCTGTGCGTCGGCGACTCCAGGCACACAAACCGCTCCAGCAGCGCTACCATCGCGCCGGCGCGCTGCGCGTAGAAATCGAGAAACTCGCTGCTCATGACGTGCTCACTCCACAGGGGCGGGATGCTCGCGGACAAACGGCGAAGGCACGGGCGCGCTGCCCAGAATTTGCTGCCAGGAAAGCTGCGCGCGGCCTTCGAGAAAACTCAAGATGTAATCGCGGGCGGGGTGATCGCTGCGCTGGACGGCGTCAATCGCCGCACCCAGATCGTACTCCACGCGGCGGAACTCGACCCGGTAGCCCGCGCTGTCGGCTTCCAGACGGGCATAGCTGGGGCGCGTGTCACCCGCCGGGGGGTTGCTCACGCTGCCGGGGTTGATCACGCGGACCGCGCCCAGGCGATGATCCTGCGGCCAGTGCGTGTGCCCGACGACGATCAGATCGGCGTCCGCGCCGGCGATCAGGGCGGCGAGCTGTTCGGTGCTGGTCGCCGGGCTGACGCCGGGGCCGTCGTCGCGCCCTGGCGAGGCGTGAACCGCCAGCAGCCGGGTGCCGTCCGGCAGGGTCAGGCGGTGGTCGAGCGGCAGTTCGCGCAGCCACGCGATCCAGCCGTGTGCGCTCAGGTAGCCCTGCGTCCAGGCGAAGCTGCGCCCCATGCGGACGAGCTGCTCCATCCGCGCCGGATCGCCTGCCAGGGCGGCAAGCTCGCCTTCTTCCAGCGCGAAGTGCGCCACCCCGCGATCGGTGTTGCCGCGCAGATAGACCGCGTTGGGCAGCGCCGTGATGCGCTCCAGGGGAGTCAGCGGGTCGTAGCCGATGCCGCTGTAGTCACCCATCAGCAGGTAAGCGTCCGCGCCGCCCCAATCCGCCACATCCGCCAGCACGGCATCGAGCGCGAGCGGGTTGCCATGGATATCGCCCAGAATCGCCAAGCGCATCATCCGTTCTCCTTACTCCGGCGCCCGCCCACCAAGCGCATAGCGGGCGAGCAGGCGCACCCGGTCATGAGACATGGTCCAGTCGTTTACCACAAACTCGATGGCGTGGATCGGGCATGGGCCATAGTCGGCATCGCGCCGCGCCGCGATGTACCCGGCGAGTGCATCCAGGTTCGCAGGCGGCGCGCGGAAGCGCAGGGCCGTGACATGCGCCGCCGTGCTCTGGTAGCGCAATTCCAGCCCATCCGCCAGGCCGGCGGCGCGCAGCCCGGCCCGCAGCCGGTCGCGCAGGGCGTTGAGCGCCCCGTCCGGCGAGTAGCCGCAGATCAGCGCGCAACTTCGGCTCGCGGTCAGCCCGCGCAGATGTACTGTAAACGGCGCTGCCGCCGCGAACAAGGCTTCGAACAGAGATTTGTATGCATTGACAGGGGCGTGCGAGGCGTCGAAACCAGGCGCCGCCGAGATGACCGACAGCACGGTGATATGCAGCTCGTCGGGGCGGTAGATGTGCTGCTCCGGCGCCAGCGTGCGCAGATCGTCCAGCACGCCGGACAGCCGCCCCAGCGCCGCGCCGTCCAGACGGGCTGCCAGGGTCAGACCGCGCCGGTCATCGAACTCGCGCCGGACGAGGAGCGGATCGATCTCGACACGACCGGCCCGGAAATACGCCAGCGCCTCGTCCCACAAACGATCGTACAGCGCGCGCTCGCCCGGCATCACGCGACGCAGCCCTCGCCGTCACTCGGCTTCTTCGCGCAGCGCCAGCACGTAGTCCGTGCCGGTCCAATCCCAGACATCGACCACGCGCGCGGGCGCCCCCAGGCCGGCCCGGGGCGGGTTAATCTGGGCGGTCAGCTCCAGCACGCCGTCGCCGTCCACATCCGCGATCCCGATCCGCCCGTTAATCGCCACGATCTGCCCGTTATTCAACTCTTTGAAGGCGCCGGTCTGTGCGTTCCAGGTCAGGATCTTGCCGTCTTTGGCGCAGGTCGAGCGGCTGCACGTCTCGGTGAAGAAGACCAGCTCGGCGCGCACGTCGGCGTTCATGTCGCCCACGCGCAGCAATTCCGGCAGCGCCACCAGCGGGTTGAAGGGCGTCTCGTACAGCACGCGATAACCGCCGCTGTCGCAGCCCAGGACCAGCATCTGCCCGGCGTTGAGCAGCGCCTCGTCGTTATAAGTCTGCGGGTTGTAGAAGGTGACGATGATCTCGCGCACGCCGTCGCCGGTCAGGTCCGTATCCGCCTGGACCACGCCGCCCCGGTCGGTGATCGCCCCCCAGTTGCGCAGCGTGGCTTCGAGCACAGTCGGCGAGCCGCCCGCCGACAGATACGCCGCGATGCGGTCTTTATAGTCGTTGAAATGGGCCGGGCGATCCGGCGGCGCGGGCACGCCGGGTGGCGGGCATTCGTCGGGCTGATAATAGGGCGCGGGCGGCGGCGCTGCCGCGACGGCGGTCGCCGCTTCAATCGTCGCGAACAGGGCCGTTGCTGTCGCCGCCGGGCCGACCGGCCGGCTGCCCGGCACGTCGGGGTTCGGCGTGACGGCTGTATCCGGCGGATCGAGCGCGCCCGGCGGCGTGACCACCCAGACCGATAAGACCCCGCCGGGGGTCGCCGTGCGCAGGACGCCCGGCGTCGGCGCAAAGCCTTCCGGCGTTGGCGCGGGCGTGCCGCGCTGGCCGATCACGTCACCCAACGGGCCGCACGCGGAAACGCCAAGCAGCACCGCGCCAACCAGGGATAGCCATGCCAGGCGCGTCCAGAACCGGGGAACAGGGGGCGTGATCATGGCTGGAAGTATAGCGCGGCGGGCAGCGCGCGCCAATCGGACCCGCCGCGCGCTTCTAACGCGCTTCTGAAAGTTCCGCCCTCAACAAGCGGCGCGGATATGGTATAATTAGGCCAGTCAGGGGGTGACAGGCTTCGACAGGGGAGGCTGCGCCCAGACTGCAAGCCGAGGCGCTCTACCCTCGTTAATCCAGAGCACAACAATAAGTGCCAACGAAAGCACTCCTCGTCTCGCTCTGGCTGCGTAAGTAGCCGGACGGACACCGGTCACCCGAGGGTGACCCGTCTGCCCCGACCGTCCCTGCTCGGGCGGCAAGCAGGCGTCACAAAGAGCAGGGTGCCCCGCTGCGACGCCGGTAAGCAGCGGCCAAGAATCCACCGGCTAGCCCGCGGCATGCCCTGGTTGGCTCGGGTACCCGCGGCGCGAAGCTAACGAGCCAGCTAAGCTTGTAGAGGTCTGTTCGCGAATCTCTTGGACCCGGGTTCGATTCCCGGCACCTCCACCTTGCACCACAAAGCAGCCAGGGTTGCGCTTCGAGCCACCCTGGCTGCTCTTTTTTTTCCTGGTGTGCGTTGCGCGTCGCTCCGCTAGGTTTCGTGGGGGGCGCTGCGCGCGCGATCTGCCCCCGTGCCGGAAGCCGCCATGCCAGACACGCCCGGCGTCGCCTCGCCGGGCAGCGCCTCGCTCTCGGTGGCGCCCACCGCCGCGTGGACCCAGTCTTGCCCTTCCTCGGCGGCCATCTGCTCGATCAGCGCGGCCTCGCGCTGCAGCGCCCGGTAGCGCAGGTAGATCCACGCGATCATCCCGCCCAGAATCACGGCCATCGCGCTGTAGCCGAGAATCATGTACTCCGCATATTTGCCCATTGTGCGCTCCTCTAGCCTACAGGTCGGCCAGCACTTCCATCTTCCGCCGCGCGACCCGCTCAGAGAAGTTCTCCAGGCGGATGCGGTGCCAGACCAGAACGACCGTGATCACGGTGAAGGTGAACATATTGAAAAACAACGTGTCGCGGATGCGCCCGCTGACTTCGAAGGACCCTTCGGGCTCGGCCTGGGTTGGCCCGGCCACCACCGGATGGATCGTGTCCGGGCGGACGCGGATGATAATGATGGTGTAGAGCACGCTGGCAAAAGCCACGATCGCGTACACCGCCGCGAAGCGCCGGCGGCGCTCCGGGTCTTCGATTCCGGTGCGCAGCATCATGTAGGCTGCGTAGGCCAGCCACATGATCGTCACGCTCGTCAGGCGCGGGTCCCAGGTCCACCACGTGTTCCAGATCGGGCGCGCCCAGGCCATACCGGTCACGATGGTGATGGTCGAGAAGCCCAGGCCGATCTCAACCGCCGAATGGCCGAGCGTGTCCCACTTGGGATTGCGCGAGCGCAGGTAGGCGATCCCGGCCACAACCGCCGCGCCAAACGCCAAAAACGAGCCTAAGAACGAGCTGAGATGAACGTAGAAAATGCGCTGGGCCTCGCCCTGCTGGCGCTCCGGGCCGACGTAGAAGAAGTTCATAAGCATCGCCAGCACAAAGAGCACCGCCGCCGCATACGTCAGCCCCATCAAGATCTTCGTGCGCTTCTCCGAATACGCCATACCTGTTTTCGCTCCTCAATATCCTGCTGCCGGCAGGCCGGCACCGTGCGATAATTTTATCCGATCAAACTGAAAAATCTCGCCCCTCTTGCGGCGCGCTATTCTTCCACCACGTAATCGAACAGCGCGTAGCTGGCGGCGATGTAGATCACATCCGCCATGAACAGAAGCTGGACCCACGGCAGCCAGTCCTGCGAGGGCATCTCGTTCAGCACGGCAGTGCTGCCCCGCACCGCGCTGATCACGATCGGCAGCACAACCGGCATAAGCAAAATGGGCAGCAGGGTTTCGCGGCTGCGCGCGTGCACGCTCATGCTCGACAGCAGCGTGCCGATCGTGGTGAACCCGATGCTGCCCAGCACCACCAGCAAAAGCAGCAGGGGCCGCAGCAAGGTGATGTTGAACAGCACGGTCAGCAACACCATCAGCACCAGCGCAATGACCAGCACAAACAGCAGATTGCCGATCATCTTGCCGAAAAACAGCGCGCTGCGAGCGATAGGCGCCAGCAGCAGCCCGTCCAGGCTGCCCTTGTCCTTCTCGCTGGCGAGGCTGCGGCTCAGCCCCAACAGCCCGGCAAACACGATCGTCACCCACAGCACGCCGGTGACGGTCGTCTGGCGGGCGTTGGAGTCCAGCTCCAGCGCCAGGCTGAAGATCATAACCGTCATCAGCGTGAAGAGCAGCATCGAGTTGATCAGCTCGCGGCTGCGGATCTCGGCGCGCACGTCCTTCCAGGCAATCGCGGCCACCGCGTGCCAGTACGCCGTCACCGGGCGGCGGACTTTGACGCGCCGGACCGGCACGGCGGCTTCCGCTGTTGTCGGAGTGGTTTCGCCCTGCGCGCTCATGAGATCGTGGCCGCTCCTGTCACGTCGGCGTAGAGGGACGGCAGCGCGTCCGGGTCGATGGCGCTGCTCGGCGCGTCGAAAGCGATCTGGCCGCGGCTGAGAATCGCGACGCGATCTGCCAGCAGATGCCCGCGCCGCAGGTCGTGCGTGGTCATGATCACGGTTCGCCCGCCGATGGCGACCTCGCGCAGCAGGTCATCGAGCAGCGCCGCCGCATCCTGATCCAGGCCGGTATACGGCTCGTCGAGCAGCAGCACCGCCGGATCGTGCAGCACGGCACGCGCGATCGCCAGCCGCTGCACCATCCCCCGGCTGTAGGTGCGCACGACGTCGCGGGCGCGGCGCCACAGCCCGACTCGCTGCAACACGGCGCGGATACGCCCGGCGCGCTGCTCGGCGGGCAGATCGTAGAGCCGCGCGAAGAAGATCAGATTTTCCTCAGCCGTCAGGTTGTCGTAGAGCAAGGGCTGGTGGCTGACAACGCCAAGCTGGCGCCGCACAAAATCCGCCTCGCGGGGCAGCTCCCAGCCGCCGATGCGCACGCTGCCCGCCGTCGGGCGCGACAGCGCGCCGAGAATGCGCAGCAGCGTGCTTTTGCCGGAGCCGTTCGGGCCGAGCAGCGTCAGGAACTCCCCGCGCGCCACCGTCAGATCCAGGCCGCGCAGCACGGGGTTGACGCCGAACACCTTGGTCAGATTGTGCACTTCGATCATGCCGGGCGCCGCCTCGTGCTCAACCATCGCGGTCCTCGCTCATGAGCGGCAGCAGGCGGTCCATCAGCAAGGCGCGTCGTTCGTCATAGGTGTTCTGATCAACCTCGCCCGCCTCGTAGCTGTCTTCGAGCGCGGCCAGCATCCGCAGCAGCTCGTCTTTGGTCGCCCTCGGCGAGGGGGGTCGCCAGTCATCGCCCGGCGCGGGGCGCGCCTTCCGGCTGCCTGCCGGCGCGTGTACCGCGCCGCGCTGGCGCCACCACAACACGCCCGCCATGCCCAGGATCGCGACGCCCAACCCGGCCAGGAAGTACGGCAGCATCTCCAGCACGCTCTCGTCGTCATCAGCCGCCGCGCTCGCGCCCGCGCTGGCCTGAGATACGGTGCGCGTTGGGCGCCCTTCCAGCGTGAAGACCATGCGCTCGCCCTCGGCCAGCGGGTTGATCAGATCGTGCGCGCGCAGCAGCGACGCATCGTTAGGCGAGATCTCCGCGCCCGGCTGTAGCTCGGCGACGCGCAGCCCGCCGCTCAGCGCCCGATAGCGGAACTCGCCCTCAGCGCTGAACTGCTCGCTGGCGAATTTCACCGTGTCGTTGGGAACCAGCACGGCGGCGTCCATCACCGGGAAGTCGAAGTTGTGCTCGATCACCGCGCCATCCTCGTATGGCAGGTAGTACAGCACGGTGATCTTGTGCGCCTGGTTGGGACGCAGCGGCCAGGTGTCCTTGACAACCGGCACGCCGTTCACAACCTCAACCCGGTAGCGTGGATTATCCTGCATCTGCATCGGCTGGATGCCGAACGCGCCGACCGGCAGTTCGATCTCGACCGACACCGGCAGCGGGCCGGTCCCGTCGTTCTCGTTGGCGACGATCCGGTCGCCTGTGTTGAGCAGCTCAACATCGAGCCGGACTTCCAGGCCAAACTCGTTCATCAGCGCGTAGTTGAGCAGCACCTGTGCCCAGGTCACGCCGACGGTATCGTGCGACGCGGTCCGCTCGTAGAGCGTCACATCCGTCGAGATGACCTCTTCATCGCCCCGGATGGGGTGGATCTGCGCGCCCTGAGGGATGCCGTCGTAATTGATCCACACGATGTAGATGTAGCTGGACGAGCGCGGCACGTCCTCAAAGATGAAGGTGTGGTCGGCGCTGGCGGTTGTCTCGCGGCTGAGCAGCTCCGCCCCGGTCCCATCCAGGACAAACAGCGAGACCGGCTGATCGGCAGGGATCGGGCGGCCTCCGGCGGTGCCCTGCACCAGCCGCCCGGTGACGTCCACCACCTCGGTTGTTTCGGCCACGGCGGGCGCTTCAGCGCCGTCCTCGTCGTCCGCCCGCGCTGCCATACCCGGCGGGCTGAACTCGAAGATGAACCGCACCAGCGCGCGGATCTGCTCCTGGCTCAGCCGCTCGGCGTAGTCCTTCGGCATGATGTCGGCATAGTCTGGCACGAGGAACGCGCCCGGATCAACGATCGACTGGAGGACATATTCCTCGGCGGAAAGCCCCTCGACCCGCGACCCCGCCTCGGCCTGGATGACCGACAGCGACGGTCCCGCGCCGCTGGCCGCGCCATGACACGCGGCGCACTCCGCCAGATATGTCTCCATGCCCAGGTTGAAATCCGCAGAGGCGATCTCCTCGCTCAGCACCACGTCGCCGGTCTGCGGCGGCGCGGCTGCGGTGGGGGCGGCCGAGGTCGGGTTCAGCGGTGGGGGCGTCGGCAGTTGGACCGCCCGCGTCGGCACCGGCAGGATCTCGCGCTCCTGAACGATCTGCGGCTCGCCCGAGGTGTTGATCCCGCAGGCGCTGAGCGCAAACACAACACATACCAAGCTCACAAACAACAGGCGATTGACCACAGGTTTCACCATACAGTTTTGTCCGGTTCCCACAGTTTCATCGTGACACGCGCGGGCCGTTTTGGAAACGGCGCACGCCGACCACACCCGCTTAGTGGCGCTGAGGCGCCTGGCGCAGCGCCGCGACGGCCGCCTCGACGCGCGCTTCCTGCTCGGCGATCGCCGCTTCCAACTCGTCGATCCGCTGGGTGATGGCGATCGCGAGCCGGAACAGATAGACGCGCTGCTCCTCATAGACCCGCTCGCCCAGTTTGCCCAGGTCGTAATCGAAGTCGAGGTCGCGGATCTCGCGCAAAATGCGCAGCTTTTCGCTCCACAGCAGCTCCAATGTCTGGATCTGACGCGGCGTCCCGTAGCGGCCCGCCCAGCTCATGCCTTCTGCTTCCACCCGAAACAGCGGCCGCAGCACGAACACCAGCAAAGCGCCGCCGAACACCACGGCCAAGATGACTATCGTTGCCGACATGCCTGCCCCTTAGCTGTCCACTGCGCCGATCCTCAGCTCTCCAGCGCGCGCTCGATCTCCTCGCGCAGTTCGCGCTCGCGCGGGGTGGAGAGAAAATGCCGCACAATCTCGCCCTGCCGGTTGATCACGAACGTCTCCGGAATGCCTGTGATGCGGTAGTCCTTTTCGATCTTGCCCTTCACATCGGGCGCGTTGTAGTAGGTGATCCCGAATTCATCCAGATAGGCCAGCGCGTTGCGCTCGATGTCGTCGGTGTTGATGCCGACGAAGACAACGCCGCGATCGCGGTATTCCTGCCACAGACGCTCGAGCATCGGCGCTTCGTCGCGGCAGGGAGCGCAATAGCTGGCCCAGAAGTTGAGCACAACTGTCTGGCCGCGCCAGCCTTGCAGCGAGATCGGCTCGTCATCGAACGTCACGGCGCTGAATTCAGGCGCCGGTCCCTCGGTCGGGGTAGATAGATTCGCCTTGTACAGCGCGTAGCCGATGACAAACATCACCGCGATGACGACCAGCACCGCCACAGCCCCCAGCGTCGAAAAACGCTGCCGCACCGGCGCATCCGGTTGGGGGCGGTCCTGGGCCACTTGTTCCAGCCAGTCCGGCAGCTCATCCGCACTGGCCGGAGGCATCACGTTCTCCTGCTCGCTCATGCCTCAAGTCCCTCTAACTCACTCTCAATACGGTCGATAAGCTGCGGGTCGACGTCCGCCGGAATGGGCCGCGTCTGCGCGCGCACGCCGGATCGCCGCGCGACCTGACCGGCCTGCTGCCCGCGCCGGCGCAACCGGCGCACCTCAAAAGCGCCAATCAGGGTGAACAGGGCGACGATTACAAACGGCACCGCGAACGCGATCAGGCGGTCAACCGGATCGCGCGGGATGGCAGCCACTTCTGCCCCGTAGCGCTCGACGAAATAGTCGATGATTTCGTCATCGGTGCGGCCCTCGCCAAGCTGGCGGGCGATCTCCTCGCGCCACTGCACACACGCGATGCTCTCGCACTCGTCAAGCGGAATCCCCTCGCACACATCGCAGAACATCTGCCGGGCAATCCGGTTAACGTCGTCCCAGGTCACGCCGGGCGGCAGCGCCTCTCCGCTTTGTGCGGCAGCCGTCGCCGCGCCGCCCAGCAGCACTCCGCCCACCAGAACGGCCAGCACCGCCCGGCGCAGGCAGCGCGCAGCATTGTTCCTGAACCGCTCCCTCATCGCCTACCGTCCTCCCGAAGCCGGCGCGACAGCCGGCGCCGTCTGGAGCGCGACCCTCGGCTGGCGCGACGGCCACAGCGCGACGATCGTCCCCAGAATCAGGATGATACCGCCCATCCAGACAAAGTTGATCAGCGGGTTGAGATAGACCCGAAAAGTGACCGTGTTGCCTTCCCAGAAGGTGATGATCGCGTAGAAGTCCCCCGCCAGCGTGCTATGCGCGCCGGGGATGCTCATGTTGGTCGTCGGCGTGAAGCTCTGGGTGGCCGAGTCAAAGGTATAGAACGTGTCGCGGCGCGGGCGGATATGATCGACGATCTTGTCGCCGCGATACACCGTCGCGCGGGCGATCGTCATGCGCCGCCCGTCTTCGGCCTGGGCGTCGAACAGACCGTTGTACTGCATGGTGTATCCGCCGAGCGTGAGCCGGTCGCCAGGATTGAGCGTCTGCTGGGTCACCTGCTGGAACGAGGTGCTGCCCACCACGCCAAGGCCCATGATCACGATGCCAAGGTGAATGAAGTAGCCGCCATAGCGGTGACGGTCGCGCCCGATCAGATTGGCGAAAGCCGCCCAATACCCCTCGCCGCGGCGGTGGCGCGCCGCGACGCCTTTGGCGATCTCGGCGATGGTCGCGAACCCGGCGAACGCCACCAACCCGAACCCAAGCAGCGCCATGACGTTGTGCACGCCCGTGATCCCCAGGCTGATCACTACCGCCAGCGCCAGCAGGAAGGGGATCAGGCTCGACCGGCCCAGGCGCTGCGCGGTCGAACGGCGCCAGGCGGCCAGCGGAGCCAGGCCCATGAGGATGAAGATGCCGATCAGGAACGGGCGGACCACCGGCGGGAAGTAGCTTGGCCCCAGGTTGATGATCGTGTCGCGCAGGCCCAGATCGACCAGAATGGTGGTGATCGCCTCGGCCCAGGTCCCCCACAGCACGACGACCGTCAGGCCCAGGAACATCCAGTTATTGAGCAGGAACAGGCTCTCGCGGCTGAAGATCGAGTCGAGCTGGTCCGCGCCGCGCAGATCGCCGCGCTCCTGCCGCCAGACCAGCAGCAGCACGCTGATCAGGGCCGCCGCCGCCAGGAAGGTGAACATCGGCGCGCCGATCTCGGATTCGGCGAAGGCATGCACGCTGCTAACCACGCCGCTGCGCGTCGCAAAAGTTCCCAGAATCACCAGCAAGAAGGTAACGATGATGAGCAGCATGTTCCAGAACTTGAGCATGCCGCGTTTTTCTTGCACAACGGCGCTGTGCAAGAAGGCAGTCCCGGTCAGCCACGGCAGCAGCGCTGCGTTCTCGACCGGGTCCCAGCCCCAATAGCCGCCCCAGCCCAGCACGTCATACGCCCAGCGGCCGCCGAGGAGCAGCCCCAGGCTGAGGAACAGCCACGCCACCAGCGCCCAGGCGCGCGTCGCGCGGATCCAGCTTGCGCCGAGCTGGCCGGTCGCCAGCGCGGCGAAGGCGAAGGCGAAGGGAATGACGAAGCCGGTGAAGCCCAGGTAGAGCATGGGCGGGTGGATCACCATGCCCAGGTGGCGCAGCAGCGGGTTAAGGCCCGTGCCGTCGGCGGGATGAAAGACCTCGGCGTTGCCTGCCGGGCGGAAGACCGACGAAACCGGCTGCATCTCGCCGGGCACCAACCAGTAGCGCGCGAACGGGTTCTCGATGAACACGTTCAGCACCAGGAAGAAGCCCAGCGTTGCCATGGTCACGGCGATCACGTATGGCATCAGCCGGCGCTCGCTGTTCCAGTTGAGGAGCAGGGCGGCAAAGGTGAACGCGCTCATCAGCCACGACCAGAACAGCAGCGACCCGGCCTGGCTGCCCCACAGCGCGGTGTAGAGGTAGAAGGTCGGCGTGGCGTTATCGGTGGTCTGCCACACATAGCTGATGCTGTATTCGTGGTTCAGCAGGGCGTAGATCAGAGCCAGACAGGCGACGGTCAACAGGGGAAACGTCGCCAGCCCGGCGTTGCGCGCGCTGAGGACCAATGCAGGACGCCGGGCGCGCGCCCCGATCAGCGCCGCCACCAGCGCATACAGCGCCGCGGCAAACGCCAGCCCGGTTGTTACGATGCCGATCTCTGCGATCATGGCTGCAACGGCTCCTTAAAGAACACCAGGCAGCCGCAACGGTCAGATGCTTGGGCAGCCATCCCCCTCGCCGGGTTTGGCCGACGTCCACTGCCGCGCACTGCTGCCTGTGACGAACGTAGGCTCTGCAAAATTCTTTCGACGAACTCGTTCTATCATACTATATGATCAGAACCTGATGCCAGAAAAACGCCGCGTGACAAATGGGCTGAATTCTGGCGCGAACCTGCACCAATTCGCACCAGACAGCACAGGCACCCCGTGCCGCGTGTCAAAATGAACGCCGCGCGGGGCGGCGTTCGTGAGCATCAGCCGGATGCCAGTGATCACCCGACGGCCTGCTCGGGCACATCCTCTTCGTACTTGGTCGGGCACTTCAGCGTGATCTCATCCGCGATGAAAACCATCTCGCCGCCCTGCTCAACCAGCGTGCCGGACATGATCGCCTGCGCTTCGTGCTGCAACAGGTCCGGGATTTCCTTCTCGTGCGCGATGACCTTCATCCGCACTGCGTCCGGGTTCTCGACGGCGTTGTGCAGCACCATCGCCAGGCCGCCCTGCTCGCGGATCGCCTTGTTGTCGTTCGGGATGTTGGCGACGATAAAGGTCAGCTCCTGCGTCTCCGGGTTGAAGACGGGATCGCCATCCACTGCGCCCGAGACACGCACCGTCTTGCCGTGCATGGCCTCGTCAGTCAGCAGCTCCTCGACGGTCACGTAATAGCGCGCGCCGATGAGCGTGCTCGAAAACAGAAGATAGCCGATCGCCCCCAGAATCACGATGCCGATGATCAGGAACTTCCAGCGCCCCTGCGACTGCACGCGTGCCCGCGCCGGCAGGACCTGACTCTTTTCCCATTCAAGCTCTGTCATAGCGTTGACCCCTAAACCATAGACGTCTCGACGAACCTGCCCGGCATTACAGTGTTTATTGTATCAGTTTTTTTCCATACAATCCAAGCGATTGATCGCCGGTTGCAGTGCCACCTGTCATCTCCGCCGCGAGCGCCGGAGCGGCATCTCCAGCTCCAGCTCGTCGTGCAGCGGAATCCCGTTGAACCCTTCTTCCGGGATGCTGGGTTTCAACCGGCGGCGCGCCTCGTCTATGGCGCCGGGACGCAGCGCCACCAGCCGGTAGCCGCGCCGTTGGTAGAAGCCCAGGGCGTTCAGGTTGTCGTTGGTCGTGATCAGGAACACGCGCCGGCAGCCTGCCGCGCGCGCCAGGTCTTCGACGGCACGCAGCAGCGCCGTCCCGACCCCCGCGCCCTCAACCACGCTGTTGAGCGACATCACCTCGCACTCGCCTTCGTCCAGGCGGTAGGTCAGCAGGCCGGCGCGCTTGCCGCGAATCCAGGCTACCAGCCCCGGAAACAGACGCATGTCATACAGCACCCCGCGTGACACCATCTGCAGCCCGCCCCAGCTTGTCTCGATCAGATGAAGCGCCCACGGGCGATCTTCGTCGGTCATGGGGCGGATATGCACACGAGCCACCACCATTCTCTAGGCGTCCTCCCCGGCATCGCCGTTCTCATTGCGATCCTCACTCGCCCGGTCGCCCTCGCCGCGCAAGCTGCTCAGCGGCGAGCGCATGCTGTACGCCCCGCCCACTGCCAGAATCGCAGCCACGCCCAGAATCACCAGAAACGTGCTCCAGCCCTGAGGGCTGGGGCCGGTTTCGGGCGGGGTCACGCTCCACGACGCGACATAGGTCTCCAGGTCTTCCAGCGCCTGATCGTCGAGCGGCCCGCCCGCTGCCACACCGAAGCCTGGCATCGTCGGATCGTCGGTTCCCTGGCTGACGGCCTGCAAGAACGTCTCGGGCACGTACTCGAAGCCGGGGAACCTCGGCGGGACGCGGCCCCGCCCTTCCGGCCCGTGACAGCCGTAACACGAGGTCGCGTACAGCGCTGCGCCCCGCACGGGGTCCCCGAAATGATCCGGCACCTGCTCGACCGCCGGGCGCAGGTTCGGCTCGGGCAAGGGCGGGACGTCACCCGTCTCCCACGTCGCCAGATAGGCGACAAGCTGGTCGAGCTGCGTCTCGCTCAGCGGACCGCCAGCCGCCTGCGCGTAAGCGGGCATGGCCGCGCCGTCGTCGGGGTCCGAATCGCGGCCCCGCGCGATGACCTCGCGCGCCGTCGCAGCATCATAGCGGATCGCGCGGAACGCCGGCCCGTCGGCGATCCCTTCTCCGCGCGGTCCGTGGCAGGCCTGGCAGAACTCCGCGTAAATCGCCGCCCCATAGCGCGCGGCGCGATCGGTGTCGCGGTCATCCGCCTGGCCGTGTCCCTCGTCGCCCTGAGCCAACACAGGAGCCACGGCGAGCGCCAGCGCCAGCACCATCGCCATCCCCCACAAGGATATGCGGCGTTTCATGAAGCTCACCTCCTGATCGCCCTGCCATGCGAGGTATTATAGCATTCGCCCGGCTCCGGGAAACGCACGCGGCAGCGTGCAACCCCGCGCTGCCCGGCGTCATCCAACCGATTCGGGAAATGCTTCATCGCCTCGGCTTAGATTGAGGGTAAACCGCATGGCAACAGAAAAACTGGCTTTTGTCTGCGACGACAGCACGACCATCAGCGCCCACTTTGGCCGCGCCCCGCTGGTCGTGGTCGTCACGCTGGAAGATGGGCGCGAAGTCGCCCGCGAGGAGCGCGCCAAGGAGCGCCCCGGTGCCGTCCACCTGCACGGCGCGCACGAGCACACGCACGCAGCGGATCACGCTCATCACCACGCGCACGATCACGCCGAAAAGTTCCAGGCACTGGCCGACTGCGACGTGATGATCGTGCGCGGCGCGGGCAGCCCGGCGATCGCGCACGCCGAGCAGATGGGGCTGCGCGTGTACCTGGTGGCCGAGCACACGGTCGACGAGGCGCTGGCAGCCTATGTCAACGGGTCGCTGCGCAGCGACCCGCGCCGCATCCACCACCACTAGAGCGACGCCCGCCCGGCCTGCAGGTGAGCTGGCGCCCGCCCCAAACGAAATCGCCACGTGAAAGCGCGTGGCGATTGTTTTTGGGATCGCATCGAGAGCCGCGCTGGCCAGCACGTCAATCGATCTCGTCAATCGATCTCAATGTAGCGTTTCCAGGTATCCGGCCCGCTGCCCATCTCCAGGACCAGATAGCTGGTACGCGGTGTCTTCGGCTCCCACAGCAGCCGCAGGCCCGCCTCGCCGGGCAGCCGGTTGCCTTTGCGATGGTTGCAGACAAAGCACGCGCAGGCCGTGTTCGACCAGGTATTCTTGCCCCCGCGCGAGAGCGGGATGATGTGATCAACCGTCAGATCACGGCGCGCGATCGTCTTGCCCCGCACCACGTCGCCCGCTTTCACGCCGCAGTAAATGCACGTGTAGTGATCGCGGGCCAGGACACCCTGACGGCTCCAATGCGCGTGCCGGCGCGGGACGTTGATAAAGCGGCGCAGCGCGATCACGGACGGGATCGGAAACTGCGAGCGCACCGTCCGCAGGAAGCGCCCCGTCTCTTCGACCATAATCGCTTTTCCGCCCAGAAGCAGGTTGATCGCGCGCGGGATGCTGATCACGGTGAGTGGCTCCCACGTGCCGCCGTTTAGGAGAAGAACATGCCCTTCAACCATCGGTCGTATCCTGACAAACTCGTTCGAAACCGGCTGTTAGGCTGCGGCTGCCTCTGATTATACCTTTTTTCACGCAGAATTCGAACCCTTTCCCGGCTGGTATCGCCGGTGGGACACGAGCACCTAAAAACGAACGCTGCCTCAGTTGGCAGCGCTCAGACTCAGCGTATAGGCCAGGTTCTCGGTCTCGCGGCTGCGCGGTCGAAACACGGTCACCCGGTAGATGCCGTCCTGCGGCAGCACGAAATCAACCAGGGACGCCTCGCCCCCCTGGGACGGCTCGCTGACCGCCAGGCGTTGCAGGTTGGGGCCCTTCAGCTCCACCTGGAGCGCCACATCGCCCGGCACGTGGGTGACCCACAGCGTGATCACGTCGCCCGCCCGTCCCTCAAAGGCGTAGATCGCGCGCGGGTTGATGCCGCTCACCCGCCCGACTACCGTCGATCCAATCGTGATGAAGCCTTCGCGGGCGGTCTGCTCCCCCTCGCCGTCAACCAGCCGGACGGTCAGGCTGTACTCGCCGGTGGAGTAGCCTTCCGCTTCCAGAAAGCGCGTCGCAACTACGATGTACGTGCCGTCCGCCGGCAGCGCCACCTCGAGCGCCGAGTCGCGGGTGCCGCCCGCGTCGTCGTTCTCGGCCAGGCGTTCGCCTGCCGCCGTCAACAGCACCACATAGGGATCGAGATCGGGCGAGTCGGCGGTCAGGCTCACCGCGACGCGCTGGCCCGCCCGGCCCTCGAAGCGGTAGGCGTGCTGGAACTCCTGATCGGTCAGCGCTCCAAGCACTCGCTGGCCGAACGCGATCGCGGGCGCCCCGGCCACATCGACCGGCAGCAGGTTTGCGCCCGGTTCCACATCCGCATAGGCCGACGCGTCGAACGAGCCTTCGCCGGGGTGCGCCGCCACGCCGTCGAGGAAGGCGCTGACTGTGGGGGTAACCACGCCGATGTGCACCACCAGCACTGTGCCGTCGGTGTCCAGCAGCAGGCTGGTCGGGATGGTGACCACCCGCGCGCGCCGCGACAGCCGGTCCGCCACATCGACCACAGCCTGCAAACCCGGTGGCTGGTCGCGCAGGAAATCGAGCGCGGCGGCTTCGGTATCGGACATGTTGACAAAGACCACGTCGTAGGCGTGAGCGTCCGGCGCCAGCGCGACCTGGGCCAGATGCGGGAACTCGATCCGGCAGGGCGGGCACCACGACGCCCAAAAGTTCAGCAGCACCGGGCGCGTCAGGTGCTGCGAGCTAAACTCCTCGGACTCGCCCAGCCCCGGCAGCACGAAGGGGTCGAAGCGGTCGCCCAGCGCCGAGAGGGGCGGCATCTGGCGGGGGTTTCCGAGCCGACCGCCCAGCCAGAGGGTCTTGTTGCCGGTGCGCAGGTTTTGCAGATGCGCTTGCAGCGCCAGCGCCTCGACCTGCGCGGCGGGCGAATCCTGCGCCAGCGCCGGGACCGACGCCAGGAGCAGCGCCGCCAGCAAGACCAGGGCGGCGAACAGACGAGGGCAGGGGAATGCGGGCATGATGAGTCGCTCCGTTCCTCGGTCTCCCGGATGGAGAAACATCGAACAGAGTGTACCACGCCCGCGCCGAATACGCGCACGCGCCGCCCGACTTGTCGAGATGCGTCGCTCTGCTCATAATTCCGCCTGAGGGACAACCGCCCCCAAACAGGCCATAGGCACGGGTAAGGATGGCGTACATGCAGCATCACAGGGAGATGATCATCGGACTGGGCGGGCTGGCGCTCTTCACGCAGACCTGGCGCCCCGACCGCGCGCCGCGCGGGATCGTGCTGCTGGTGCACGGCGTCGGGGAACACAGCGGGCGTTACGAGCACGTCGCCGCTTATCTGGTGGAGCGCGGCTACGCGGTGTTCGCCCTCGATCACCGGGGGCATGGCCGTTCCGAGGGCCGGCGCGTGTCGATCCGCCGCTTCGACGAATACGTCGTTGATCTGCGCCTCTACTTCGAGCACATCCGGGCGCGCGACCCAGAACCACCGGTGTTTCTCTACGGGCACAGCATGGGGTCGATCATTGCGCTGCGCTTCGCGCTGCTTTACCAGAGCGAGCTGGCCGGGCTGATCACAACCGGGACGGCGCTGCACCCACACCTGCCCGTCCCGCGCGCCGTGATCCCGGTGGCCAGGCTGCTGGCACGCGTTGCCGGTGCCGTTAAGGTGATCCCACCGATCGTACTCGAAGGCTTGAGCCGCGATCCGGCTGTGATCGCCGCCTACCGGACCGATCCGCTGGTGTACTACGGACGGCTGCGGCTGGGGTGGTCGGCTGAACTGTATCGCGCCGTGCGTGAAGTGAACCGGCTGCTTCCCGCGCTGCACCTGCCCTGCCTGGTGCTGCACGGCGCCGACGATCCGATCGCACTGCCGGCAGGCGCCGGAGCCGTGCGCGCCCGTGCTGGCTCGGCGGATCTGACCGTCCGCGTGTATCCGGGGCTGCGCCATGAGATTCACAACGAGCCGGAGCACGCCCAGGTCTTGGGGGACATCGCCGCCTGGCTGGACGCGCACACTGCCGCGCCTCAGGTCGAGGATGGTCGCGCGTCGCTCGCGTGACCCTTTATGACCCTTTGTGACCCTTTGTTAGACGACTAAAATCCACAATCAACGATCTTCGCGGTTGACAGGCGCCGCCCGGCGTGCTA
Source organism: Thermoflexus sp. (assembly GCA_020724465.1). Taxonomy (GTDB): domain Bacteria; phylum Chloroflexota; class Anaerolineae; order Aggregatilineales; family Aggregatilineaceae; genus DYGX01. Next base: position 158,417 of record DYGX01000005.1, on the reverse strand, counting down.
CACTGTGAGCGATTATCGGGAGAAAAGGCATGTCGGACGGCACAAAACCCGTAATCCTTAAGGATGCCGTGTACTCCCGGCAGGAGGCCGCCGAAGCGCTGGGCGTCAGCCTGAGCACGCTTCAGCGGTTGATCGATCAAGGCTACCTGCGTGCCAGCCGTCCCGCCGGGGTGCGCCGCATCTTCATTCAAGGGTCCAGCATCTTCGAGATGCTGAGCCGAACAGAAGTGGAAAGGTCTGTGTAGCATGGATCTCGGTTCGTCTGCTGCGAGTGCGAGTGGCGAACTCGACGGCCCGGACGCCGACCAGCCTGACTGGCGGGTCGAGCCGGCCATCCAGACAACCGTATACAGGGACGCCCTTGCGTATGCCCGGCCGGGTGGCGCGCTGCCAGCCAGCCGCGGGATCGCTGACAATGGGATAGGGGTTCACGCCCTGCGTGGCCAGGAGGCGCAGCGCTAGCCTTTCGCGCTCTCCGCTTCGCTTGATTCCCCCACCGGGGCGTGACACCACAGACCAGGGTCGCGCCCCGGTTCGTTTGTTCGCGACGAACCGCACGGGCTTCGCCCACCGGGTCCTCTGCCCGGCCTACCCGAACGTACATGCTTTGTCGCCGACGAAAGCGGTGCAATTCGATGTCTGGTGGCAGAACCATGAAGCTGTTGTGCTGGCTGCTGTGGACAGAAAGCGAGAACAGAACGATGACACGCCATGACGTCAAATCCGGCGCCGAATGGCCTGCCGCTTCGCAGCCTGCGAAGTGCCGCCTCGCATCTGCCGCCTAGCACCGGCGCGGTCCGGCCGGGTGGCGGATGCCACTCGACCGAATCGCACCCGACAGAACGCAGCGACATCAACCGGCCCGCACGCATTGGAATGACGGGCACGCGGCAGGGATAGCGGATGGGACAGGAACACGCCGCCGCCCGACCGGAAAGCAGGGGCCAGACGACTTTAACAATCGAGACTGAGCCGGGAGCGGGCTGCATGACCGCACAGCGCATTGATTCAGCATCCTTACTCGATGCCTGTGTGGGAAGTCATGTGCGGATCAAGACGTATGGGTGTTGGCTGCTTCCCACACAGGCCCTTCTGGTGCCTGCCCCGCTGCTCAGCACATTTGCAGTTGGAAAACTATCGTCCGCCAAGGGCCATGCGGCCCTCGAGAAGGAGGAAGCAGTCATATGGGGAGTTCGTGCTAGAGCCTGAGGTGCTGGCGGATTGCCTGGAATTCGCACTGGTCTTTATCCTGGGCTTCTTGCCCCTGGGCGTTATTCACTGGGCGGATTCGTCGCTGCGGCTCAACCCGCGCGACCTGGCGCGCCGCCTGCCGCGCCCGCGTCTGGTCAAGGGTGGGGTGTTGTCGCTCATCAGCCAGTGGATCGTGGACCGATTGTCTTGAACGGTTTGAAATAGATTTTGCGAGCAGGCTTGAGGAGGCGCCAGGCGCGGGCTGCAATCAACTCAGCCGCCGCGCCACGCTCTTTGGACAGGAGCCTCATATTCCGCGAAAATCAACTTAAAGCAAGCTACCGCGAACCCTGAGACGCTCGCAACATGTCGAGCAGAGGAGCGGGTTATGGACGCCAATTACGACCTGACGACCGCCGCGCCCTACCGTGTCTGGGGCGCGGAAGGCATCGAGCCGGCGGCGCTCGAACAGATGAAGCGGGCCGTGCGCCTGCCTGTCGCCGTGCGCGGAGCGCTGATGCCCGACGCGCACCAGGGCTACGGCCTGCCGATCGGCGGCGTGCTGGCGACCGAGAACAGCGTCATCCCCTACGCCGTCGGCGTCGATATTGCCTGCCGCATGCGCATGACCGTCTTCAACGCCTCGCCCAGCGTGCTGGACCAGCACCGCGCCCTGTTCCGCGACATTCTTGAACAGCAGACCCTGTTCGGCGCGGGTGCCGAATGGCCCGTCCCCCGCGATCACGAAGTGATGGATGACCCGTTGTGGAACGAGCACCCGGTGGCGCGGCGCTACCGGGATATTGCACACCGTCAGTTGGGAACGAGCGGCTCTGGCAACCATTTCGTCGAGTTCGGCGCGCTGCACGTCCACTCCGAGATCGACACGCCGCTCGGCAAGATCCCGCCGGGGACATATCTGGCCGTGCTGAGTCACAGCGGCAGCCGGCGCTTCGGGCTGGAGATGGCGAATTACTACACCCAGCTTGCCATGCGCCTGCGCGCCGGGCTGCCCAAAGACTTCCAGCACCTGGCCTGGCTGTGGCTCGATGAAGAAGCCGGCGCCGAATACTGGGCCGCGATGGAGCTGGCCGGGCGCTACGCCAGCGCCAACCACGCCGTCATTCACCGCCAGATCATCGACGCGGTGCGCGCGCCTGTGCTGGGCGGGATCGAGAATCACCACAACTTCGCCTGGCGCGAGCAAGTCGACGGGCGCGAGGCTATCGTGCACCGCAAAGGCGCGACCCCTGCCGGCGCAGGCGCCCTGGGCGTGATCCCCGGCAGCATGGGCGCGCCGGGCTTCGTCGTTCGCGGCCTGGGCAACCCCGAAGCGCTGAATAGCGCGGCGCACGGCGCGGGCCGCCGCATGAGCCGCAAGCAGGCCTTCGAAAAGTTCGACTGGGAAACCGTTCAGGCCCGGCTGCAGGACCTGGGGATCGAGTTGCTCTCCGGCGGGCTGGACGAAGCGCCGGACGCGTACAAAGACATTCACGAGATCATGGCGCTGCAATCCGACCTGGTCATCGCCCTGGCCGAGTTTCATCCCAAGCTGGTCAAGATGGACCCCGGCGGCGGCGGGCCGCGCTGGGGCCGCAAGGGCAAGAAGAAAGGCAAGCGCCGCTAGAACACGTTTACGCGCCCCTCACCCCAGCCCTTTTCCTCGGCACGGGGGTTGTTACAGACCGGGGAGAAGGAAAGCACAGCACGGCGACTCAAGCCCCTCGCCCCGCGACGCAGTCGCAGAGGGAGAGGGGTTTGGGGTGAGGGGAAAACGCCCCCGGCAACCGGACGCCGGCTGCCAGCCGCGCTATAATGAGAGCAGCAGCGTCCGGCAGCGAGTAGTCACAGGATCACGACGTATGGCCCAAGAGGTTCTCAAGCAGGCGGCGGACTGGCTGGAAGCGGGCGAGCCGGTGGCGCTGGCGACAATCGTGCGCATCTTCGGCTCGTCCACTCAGCCCCTCGGCGCGCGCATGGCGATGACCACCAACAACCGGTTTGTAGGCGCGGTCAGCGGGGGGTGCGTCGAAACGGACGTCTACGAAACCGGCCTGACCGTGATCCGGCGCGGCGCCGCGCTGATGCTCCACTACCAGCAGGTCGAGGATCCGCTGGTGGAGATCGGCCTCAACTGCGAGGGCAAGATCGACGTGCTGGTCGAGCCGCTGACCCCCGAAACCCTGCTGCTGCTCACCGCGCCTGAGCCGCTGCACCGCGTCAACGTCACCCTCTGCACGCCCGAGAACCCGTCCGCGCCGGACGCCGTTCACGCACAGGTCTTCCAGACCGGCAGCGCCATCCCGGAACTGCCGGAGCCGATCATCCGCGACGCCCTGGCCGCGCTACGCGGCGACAAGCCGGTGACGGTGAGCTATGCGGACGGGCGCGTCGCGTTGTTCGAGCCGGTTCTGCCCCCGCCGACGCTGCTGATCTTCGGGGCGGATCAGGCTGCCGTGCCGCTGGTGCGCTTTGCGCGCATGCTGGGCTTCCGCACCATCGTGACCGACGGACGGCCCGCCTTCGCCACGCGCGCCAAACATCCGGACGCCGACCTGGTGCTGGCCGCCTGGCCGCAGGAAGTCGTCCAGCGGGTCGGTGTGGACGAGCGAACCTATGTCGTCTCGCTCAACCACGAGCCGCGCTTCGAGGACGCCATGCTCCAGGCGCTGAGCGGGCACCGCGTCGCATACATCGGCGCCATCGGCAAGCGCGTGCGCCATCTGGAACGGGTCGAGCGAGCCGCCGCCGCCGGGTTTGATCTGGCGCAGTTTCCCCCCATCCACACCCCGATCGGGCTGGACATTGGCGGCAAATCGCCGGAAGAGATCGCACTGAGCATCATCGCGGAGATCGTCGCCATCAAAAACGGGCGACCCGGCGGGATGCTCGTCAGCTCGGTCGCGGAGCCGGCTGTCTGGCACAAGGCGTAAGACGCGGTCTAATGGCCCATCTGGCCACCCGCCTTTAGGCAGCCCGGCTTATTTTCCGCCATGCCAGCCGCCCGTCCGTTGACACGCCCTGTTTGGGCGACTACTATGAAGCATGTAACGACAGCGCGAACGGAATGGCCGGGCAGATTGGCTGGCGCGATCCGGAAGGCTGTCTTGTGCCGGACTGCATGCCTGCTGTGGTGCCGGGCGCACCCGATAAGCCGCTGAGCGCGGAGAAATTCGAACCATGAAACGACGGTGGGAGATGCTCCCGGTGATCCTGGCTGCGGTGATGCTGCTGGCTGCGGGTGCGGCCTGCGCGCTGACAGCACCGGATCGTCTGAACGAAGGCCGGGGCACCCGCGAAAACCCCGTCCCGGCGCGCACCTTCGCCAAAACGATGCAGTACGAGATCCGCGCGCTGAGCGTGATCCGTCCGGTGACTGCGGACGCCAGCAGCGCGACCGGCGCCAGTGACGACAGCTCGCTGGAATTCATGAAGGTGCAGTTCGAAGTGCTGTGCACCAAGGACAGCGAGGAGATCTGCGACCTGACGGAACTGCGCGACAACTTCCAGCTGGTCGGCAGCAACGGCGTGCTGTTCCCGCCGGACTACACGCTCGAAATCGACGATCCTGTGCTGGAAGGCGAGATTCTCGGCGGCGCGCAGAAGACGGGCTGGCTGGTGTACAAAGTGCCGGTCGGGCTGGCGGTGAACGAGGCTGTCGCGCAGTATGGCGAAGATCTGCGTGTCTTCTTCCGCCTTCCCTGATCCCATGCTTCCCCCAGGCGCTTCCCTCAACGGCGCGCACCGGCAGCGGCGAAAAACAACCCTGGCGTGAGTGCGGCGTTTGGGGTATGATTGCGGCCTGCTAGACGGGACGTCAAGGACGTGAACGATGAAGGTCATCCTGAAAGAATACGTGTATAAGCATGGCGTCGCGGGCGATGTGGTGGAAGTTGCCGATGGGTTTGCGCGCAATTATCTGATCCCGCGCGGTCTGGCGATCAAGGCGACCCCTGGCGCGCTGCGCGAAAACGAGCACCTGCTGAAAAACGCGGCCATTCGCCGCGATGAGCTGCAGCAGCGCGAGCAGGAAGCTGCCAACCGGATCAACGGGGTTGAGCTGGTCTTCGGCGTGAAGGCCGGCAAGAACGGCAAGCTGTACGGCTCGATCACCACGATGGACATCGCCAAGGCGCTCGAAGAGAAGACCGGCATCGACATCAACCGCCGCCGCATCAGCGAGCGCCCGCTGCGCGAGCTGGGCATCCACACCGTGCCCGTGCGCCTGGGGGCCGGCGTGTCGCCGGAGTTGCGCGTGGTGGTTGTGCGCGAAGAAGAAGTTGAGGATTACCTCGCGGGCAAGCCGGTTCCCAGCCTGCGCGGCCTGATGCCAGCACGCGCCGAAGACGCCGCGGAGACGGCGGTCGAAGAGACCTCGGGCGCCGAGGAAACCGACGAAGAGGCCGCTGCCGAAGCGGTCGAAGCCGAGAGCGGGGAAGACCAGGCCGCCGGGTAACCCTCGGAGCCTGACCTTTTGCATGCTGGCCGAACATTCCGGCACCAGTGACCTGATCGCGTTTGTGGTCCGGCACGTGTCGTGCAGCGTCTGCGATCACGCGTATGCAGCCGACGACGTCGCCATCGTGCGCCACAGCGCGGAGTCCTGGGTCCTGGCCGCAACGTGCCCAAGCTGCCACACCGAGCGCCTGATTACGGCCTTCGATCGCCCGCCCTACGCGCTTCTGCCGCATATGGGGATGGCCATCCTGCCGCCGATCACGCAGGCCGAAGTCGACGAGTGGGCGCGCTTTCTGGCGCACTTCCGCGGCGATTTAAAGGCGCTGCTGGCCACCATCTAGCAGGCAACGCCCTGAGCAGCCTATCCAGCGGGTGACAGGCCACCGCCGCCGCGTGCGGACATGGTCAAATCACCCGCTTTTGGTTATCATCCGCGGCGGTAAGGAACATCCACGCCCGGAAAGCCGAGTGTGCGGTATGAATTTCGCAGCCCTGGGACAGCGCCTGCGTGAAGCACGCGAAGCCAAAGAGCTGACCCCCGACGATGTCGAGCGCGCCACGCGCATCCGCGCCCGCTTCATCGAGGCAATCGAGCGCGGCGACTTTTCGGAGATGACGCCGGTCCAGGCGCAGGGCTTTTTGCGCAACTATGCCCGCTTCCTCGGCCTCGACCTCGATCTCCTCGAATCCGAGCTGACCGGCCAGGAACCCAAGAGCCGCCTGGGGCGCCGCCGCCGCGAGCCGGATGGTGCGGCGCGGGCCTCTGCGGTGGAGCCAATCCCTGGCCCGCGCGCCGGTGCGACTCCAGTCCCCGGCCCTGCCAAGCGCGCCGAAGCCCGTCCGCGCCGCCGTCGGGGATGGCTGACCAACACGGCTATCGTGCTGGTCGCAGGGGCAATCGTGGTCGTCTTCGTGTTGGGCCTCACCGCGCTGCTCAACCGCTTCTCCGAATCGGCTGAGGGCGAGGCCGTCGGTCTTGGCGACCTGACCGCCGCGCCGGACGATGCCGTCGAAGTCCAGGCGCCCGCGGGCGAAGGGGAGCAGGCAGTGGACCTGGCAGCCGATGCCTCACCGACCCCCGCCGAGATGCCCGACGGGCCGGTCACGCCGGAGCTGGCCTACACGCCGCCCGGCAATACCAACACCAACGTCGTGGTCAGCGTGGTGGTCAAGCAGCGCACCTGGCTGCGCGTCACGGTGGACGGCGAGGTGACCCGGCAGGGGCTGGCGCGGCCTGGCGAGGTGTGGCAGTTCGAGGGGACGCAGAGCGTCGGGCTGCGGGCCAGCAACGCCGCCGCGCTGGAATTGACGGTCAACAACCAGCGCCAGGGCGTGCTGGGCGCGCGCGGGCAGCTTTTCGACCAGACCTTCACCCGCGAAGGGCTGACCGGCCCGCCAATGGAAGAGCCGCCCACCTCGAGTCTGGCGCCCGACACGCTTTCCGCTCATGTATCCTCTGCCACCGCCATCGCGTCGCCAGAACAGGCGACGCTGATTTTGACTCCCACCCTCGATCTCAGCGCAACGCTGCCCGCCGGCCTGGAAGCGGAACTGCTCGCGCCACTCGCCAGCCTGACTCCTGCGCCGGACACCAGCACACCGACGGCCACAGCCACTCCCACGCTCCCGCCGGCGCCCACGGACACCGGCACGCCCGCGCCGACATCAACCCGGCGGCCCACCGCAACACCGCTGCCGACGAACACACCGCTGCCGACTGCGATGCCAACAGCCACCCCCACGCCCACCCAATCGCCCACGCCCAGCCGGACACCAACGCCAAGCTGGACGCCCTCGCCCACCATCTCGCCGACGGCCACCTTCACGCCGTCGCCGACGCCGTTTCTGCCGCCGCGCCTCACGCGGACGCCCACCGCCTCACCCAAGTAGGGCGGAATCAAAAACGAGGCGCCTGGTTAGGCGTCTCGCCTAAGCCGCCCTGTGCGCGTCACAGAACCGGCATGCGCAAGAGCGTGCATACCCTCTAGCCTGCCAGCGCATGAACCAGCGACGCTAATCCATATAACAGCGCCAGCAGCCCGATCAGGCCGAGCTTCCACCGGCGCAGGCTGTGCAGCCTAACGCGATCCGGTCCGTCGGCGCGCACCACCCACAGCCGGGAGCTGTCTTTAGTCGTGAACAAGCCGAGAACGGACGCGGCGTCGGGTCGATTGTACGGGTCGTGCGGCGGGGTGTAGGGCGGCTGAGTCATGGGATTGCTCCTGGTGCGGCTGGCTGGATGACTCCAGTAAACCACACCCTGTTTGCCGTTGCACCCCGAAAAAGTGGGGCAGTGATGCGCCGGATGTGCCGCCGGGCCCAGGTTTATGTGTACCAGAGGTACTCGAACAGCATGTTCGGCAGGCGCTCGATGACCGACTGCTGCAGGCGGTAGGTGATGGTGCGGTCCTCGTGCATGTGCTCCTCGATCAGGCCGGCGTCGCGAAGCTGGCTCAGGTGGCGCGAGACCGCCGACGCCGAGAGGTTGAGCTTGGCGGCGATCTTCTTGCCGTGCATCTCCGCTTCGTGCCGTGCGATCAGGCGCAGAATATCGAGCCGCGAGCCGTCGCTGAGCGCCTTGAGCACGGTCAGCGCCTGTTCCTTGCCACGCTCGATCTCGGTGCGGCGCGCTTCGGTGCGCTCGCTGTCGAACAGCACGGTGACATTGCCGTAGCCGTAAAACATGTACACCGGAGACGGTATAAGGTAGATGGGAATAAAAACGATGCTGGTGATGGGATGATCAGGCGGCAGAGGCGGGGGTAGCTCGGACTTGCCGAGCACATATTCAAACAGGCCCTGCCCGCCGGCTCGCGAAAGGATGCTCGCCTTATCGCGGATAGCGCGCTCCCAATGCGGGCGCAGCGCGTCGATTTCGTCGCGGAAGAACGTGTTCCAATAGCGGCGCCACAGCGCCGTCAGCCGTTCCTGGAACGCGGGCACATCGGCCAGAATCGGCTCGAGCGAGATATCGCCCTGGTAGAGCCAGTAGCACAGCTCTTTGACCTCGTCCAGAGCTGCCCACACGGCGGCAGGCTCCAGCCTGGTCGCGGCCAGGCGCTCCACCGGCACGACACGCCCGGTCAGATAGAAAACAAAATGCACCGGATCCAGCGCGCGCACATATTCGAAAAACCCCTCGACATCCTCGTGATCAGGATAGTCGATCGCCATCTCGAAAAACAGGCCACCCTTGCCGTACGGCTCGTACACCGCTGCCAGTTCGGCCCAGAACTCCGGTTCGAGCGCCTCGCGTGCCCGTGCGACCCACGCGCTGTCGCGGCGCATGGGGTGCAGCATAACGCTCAGACTCAGCATCAGCTCGTAGACCGGCGAGGTCCGGAAGCGGATCAGATTGGTCAGCGGGTCGGTCATTTCGATGACTTGGAGCGGCATAAGGCACCTTCAGAGTGAGCGGAATGGAACTGTCCGCAGCGTACTGTCTACCTCGATCGTACTGGCCTCGACGCGCGCGCGTCAAGCCAGAATCAGCGCATAGATAGCACCCGGCGCGGTGATGGTGGACGGCGTGCCCCCGTGCGCGCACGCCTGGAAGGTCCCGCACCAGGCCGGTGCCGGTCTGTGCCGCGGCACGCTCAGCTTGCTTGGCCGGGCGCGCCGCAGCACTCAGTCACCGCAAGCATTCTGCGGATCGACGAACACATACCGGCCAATCACCTGCCGGACCAGGCCGCGCAGTTCTGCCGCGCGGTGCGGAACATCCAGCACCTCAGCCGCGCCGTAATGGCGCGCGTACTGCTGGAAGAAGCTGGAAATGCGCTTGCCGACCACCAGCACCGGCACCTCAGGACGCAGCCGCTTGACTTCAGGCAGCACCGTCAGGTCGAGCATGCGGTCGTCTTCTACACCAATCACCACCAGATCGAAGCAAAAGCAGTCCAGCACGCGAAGCACATCGAAACGCTGATCGACTTCGGTCAGCGACATTTCGCCATCCAACAGCAGGCTAACGGTATTCATCAACACGCTGGCCGGGCCGCCAATGCGATCGACGACCAGGATCTGCGCCGGGCAGCGTATGGTGGGAAACGACTGCGTTTCGGTCAAGATGCGGGTCAGTGGGGTCTCTAGGCGCATGACGATCCTCACTCCCATATTGCTTAATTGATTGATTGCGCAATCATATGATTAGTTTATCATACAATCCACCGGGAGTCAAGCGAATCCTGCCCTTCTTTTTTTGAGGATGGCCGCGTTTTAGGCTACACTGCGCGCATCTTGACCGCCCTGTCACGATTTGTCCGGCGCCGCGCTGCGGGCCGAGGACGATGACTGGATGAACCCGAACGACCGCTTTTACGACACGATCGCCCGCTTCTACGATGCCGAAAACGCCACCTACGACGACGACATCGCGCTCTACGAGGCCCTGCTGGACGACATCGGCTGCGAAAGCGCGCTGGTCATCGGCTGTGGGACGGGCCGCGTCTTGCTGGCGCTGGCCCGCCTGGGCTGCCGCGTGACCGGCATCGACCGCTCGCAGCCGATGCTGGCACGGGTCGAGCGCCATCTCGACGAGCAGCCGTCGCTGCGCGGGCATGTCACGCTGATCCACGGCGACGCGCGCGACACGCCCATTGACGGGCGCTTCAGGCTGATCGCAGTGCCCTTCAACACCTTCATGCACTTTCTGGAGCAGGCCGATCAGCTCGCCGTGCTGCGGGCCTGCCGGCGGCTGCTGGCCGACGACGGGCTGCTTGTGATCGATCTGCCCAACGCCACCGACGCCTACGGCGCGCAAGACGAGGACGGGCTGATCGTGCTGGAGCGCACCTTCACCGAGCCGGAAAGCGGGCACCTTGTCATGCAGCAGTCGGTCAGCGCCATCGATCGCGCCGCGCAGCGCCTGCACGTCACCTGGATCTACGACGAGCTGGCAGAAGATGGCACCGTCCGCCGCACCATAGCCCCGCTGGAGCTGCGCTACGTCTTTCCCGCCGAAGCCGAGTTGCTGTTGCAGGCAGCCGGGCTGACGGTGCTGGAGATCTTCGGCGATTACGACCAGCGGCCGTTTGAAAGCGGCACGCCGCGCATGATCGTGCTGGCCGAGAAGAGCAGCGAGGACCCGGCATGATCCGGCCGGGCGGGCACGGCTGGCGCTGGCTGGCGGGGTGGATGCTGCTGGCCGGTCTGCTGGCGGCGTGCGACGTGGGCAGCGCCCCCGAGCCGACCGCCACCTTCGAGTGGCCGACCCTGGCAGCCACCGTGGCGCCCAGCCCCACCGTGGCGCCGGTGTTGCCTGAGGGCGACGGACAGGGCGGGCTGTCGATCGGCGCCAGCAACCCCACGCAGGCCGCGCTGGCCGCCGAGGGACAGCCGTCCGTCGAGCCGCCGACGCCGACCTTGGCGCCGACCCAGGAAGTCCTGCCGATGACGATCACCGCGCCGGACGGCACCACGCTTCAGGCGCGCTATCACGCGGCTGTCGCGCGGCCCGCGCCGGGCGTCCTGCTGATTCACCAGGCCGGCGGCAGCCAGACCGACTGGGAACCGCTCGTGGGGGCGCTGCACGCCGCCGGCTACGCCGTCCTGACCTTCGACCTGCGCGGGCACGGCGCTTCGGGTGGGCAGGCGGACTGGGCGCAGATGCCCGCCGACACCCAGGCCGCGCTGCGCCTGCTCAGCGAGCTGCCGGGCGTGGACGCCTCCCGCATCGTGACCGGCGGCGCCAGCATCGGGGCCAATCTGGCGCTCAACGCCTGCGCCGATTTCGCCGGGTGTGCCGCGACGATCCTGCTCAGCCCAGGGCTGGACTATCACGGGATCACCAGCGCGCCCGCCATCCCGCGCCTGGGAGGCCGCCCGCTGCTGATCGTCAGCAGCCAGAACGACGGCAACAATCCCGGCGACAGCATCATGCTCGACGAACGGGCCGCGGCAGGCGATCACGAGCTGGTGATCGTTCCGGCAGGCGGCCATGGAGCCGCCCTGCTCGCCGCCGAACCGGGCCTGGCCGCGCGGATCGTCGGCTGGCTGGCGGCCCGCGTGCCCGCCGCCGGACAGGCGCTTACCCCCTTTCCCGGCGGTTCCTAGAGGGTGTTATGAACTTCACGGGAGTTTGCCCCTCACCCTCGGCTCTTTCCGCCTGCGACGGCGGCGCGGGGAGCGATCCCCCTCACCTCACACCCCTCTCCCTCTGCGACGGCGTCGCGGGGCGAGGGGCTTTGAGGGCCGAAAAGGACATCACACGCTCTAGAGGCCGGGTTAATTTTTGGAGGGGCGCGAAAGGCCGCGCTATAGTCACTCCATGATGCGACGTTTACTGGTAGTTGTCACACTGTTCTTGCTAGCCGCTGGTCTGAGAGAGCCTTCCTCGTCCGCCAGTGCCCAAGGTGACGCCGGATCGCAAGTGATCGCGCTTGTGAACGCGCTGCGCGCCTCGTATGGATTGCCGCCGCTCACTCCCCACCCCGCGCTGAACGCTGCCGCACAGGCTCACGCCAACTGGATCATCGCCACCGGCCAGTGGGGCCATGTCGGCGAGGGGGGATCCAGCCCGCAGGATCGCGCTACCGCCGCCGGGTACTCCGGCTTCGTGCTGGAAAACTACGTGGGCGGCAGCAACATGTCGCCGCAGCGCGCGGTCGACTGGTGGACCAACAGCCCCATTCACCTGCGCGGCATGCTGGCAACCCCCCATGAGCACGTCGGGATCGGCGTGGTCACCGGCGGCACGAATCTGTATGTGCTGCTCGTCGGTCGCCCGGCGACGGCGCGCCCGGCAGCCAGCCCCGGCGGATCGGGCAGCGCGCCCGGCAGCCAGGAAGAAGAAGAGCCGGCCATCATCGCCGTGCCGGTCGTGCGCGCCGAGCCACGCCCGGATGGCTCCATCGTCCACCAGGTCCAGCAAGGGCAGACCGTCTGGGATCTGGCGATGGTGTACGGCGTGGACCTGGGCGAGTTGCGCGCGCTCAACAATTTGGGGCCGAGCATGGTCATCCACCCCGGCGACGAGATCCTGATCCAGTTGGGGCCGGGCATGGCACCGCCACCAACGCCCACCATGCCGATGTCCGTGTTCGTCCAGGAAGGGCAAACGCTGTGGGACATCGCGGCGATCTACAACCTGAACCTGGACGAACTGCTGCTGATCAACAGCCTGCAGCGCGGCGACATCGTGCACCCCGGCGACGAGTTGTTGCTCCGCCTGCCGCCCGGCGTCGCCCCGCCGCCCACGCCCACCCCCCCGCTGACGCACCGCGTGCGCGAGGGGGAGACGGCCTGGACCATCGCTGCGCGATACGGGCTGACGCTCGACGAGCTGCTCGATCTGAACGACATGGAGCGGCCCGCGATTGTGTACCCCGGCGACGAGCTGCTGATTCGCACGCCCGATCCCACCGCGACCCCAACCGAACTGCCGACCGACACCCCGGCCCCGCCGCCGTCGCCGTTGCCGACCGCGACGCTGGAGCCGGTGGGCACCGCCGCCGAAGAGCCTGCGGCGGAAACAGACACCGGGCCGGTGCCGCAAAGCGCGCCGGAGAGCGAACGCACGCCAACTGCGACCCCCGGCGCCCCATCCGGCGGGCCGATCATCATCCCGACGCGCAGCGAGCCAGAGCCGCAGGACACGCCCGCGCTGCCGGTCGAGAGCGAGACCGGCACCCCGGTCGCCATGCTCAACGCGCCGGAAGCCACGCCGCTGCTGGCTTCGCTGACACCGTTGCCCGCGCCAACGCAGATGGTCGCCCACCCGGCATCTCCCGGTGGCTCCAACAGCCAGCCATACCTGATCGGCGCGATCATGGTCCTGGCCGGGATGGCCGCGCTGGGCTGGATGGCGCTGATGGCGCTGCTGCGCCGCCAGCAGATGTAACTGGCAAAAAGCAGCCAAGAACAGCCAAGAGCAGCAAAAAAGCAGCGAGAAACAGAAAGAGCAGCACAGGGGTTAGTCCTTGCTGCTCTTGGCTGCATATCGCTGTCTTGAGCTGTTCTTAGCCGCCTCTACGCGCGCAGCGCCGCGTCCAGGCGCTTCTCCGCCGCGCGCACGATCCGGTCGTGCACCCTGGCGACTTCCTGATCGGTCAGCGTGCGGTCGGGCGCGCGGTAGGTCAGGCTGTAGGCCAGGCTCTTCTTGCCCGGCGGAATTGGGTCGCCCTCGTACACATCGAACAGGCGCACAGCTTCAAGCAGCTCGCCGCCTGCCTCGCGGATCACCGCTTCGACATCGGCTGCCGGCACCGTGCGATCCACCACCAGCGCGATATCCTGGTACACCGCCGGCTGCGTCGGAACCGGCGCGATATGGCGCAGCGGCGCGATGCCCGCAGCCAGCGCGTCCAGGTCCAGCTCCGCCGCCAGCACCGGTTTGCCGAGGTCCAACCCCAGGCCGAACGCCTCGCGCACCAGCGGGTGAACCTCGCCCAGCACCCCCGCCACGCGACCATCGATCACCAGTTCGGCGGCGCGGCCCGGGTGGAAGGTGCTGTGTTCGACAGGCCGGTAGACCACCTCGCCGCTCAGGCGCAGATCGCGGATCATGGCCTCGATCACGCCCTTGAGATCGAAGAAGTCGACCGGGCCGCGCCGGTCGTCGCCCTGCCACGACGGCAGGTCGCGCGGGCCGGTCAGCAGCAGGCCAATGTGCGTTGGCTCGTCGGGCAGCGTCTGACCCTCAACCGGCAGATACACCCGGCCAACTTCGAACAGACGCTGGCGGTCCGTGTGGCGCGCGTTGGCGGCGGCAACCGCCAGCATCCCGGCCAGCAGGGTATGACGCATGGCCGTCTTGTCGGCAGTGATCGGGTTGGCAAGCGTCACGTAAGGCACCTGAGGCCAGCTTGAAGGCTGGCCCGGCGGGGTGAGCAGAGCTTCCTGCTCCGGCGTGGTCAGCCGGTAGGTGACGATCTCGCGCAACCCGGCTTTCGCCAGCACATCGCGCACCAGCTCCTCGCGCTCCAGCGCCACATTCGCCCACTGCGGCGGCAGCGCGTCTTGAATGATGGTGTTCGGCAGGCGGTCGTAGCCGTAGACGCGCGCGATCTCCTCGACCAGATCGGAGCGCCCGGTCAGGCCCGTGCCGATGTCCAGCCGGTGATCGGGGACCGTCACCAGCAGCGAATCGCCGCGATCCTCGACGCTGAACTCCAGCCCGCGCAGAATCCGCACCACTTCGTCTTTCGGGATAGTGATGCCCAGCAGGCGCGAGACTTCGCTCAGCGGCAGATCGACCTGGATCACCGGCGCGGGCAGCGGGTAGGCGTCGATGATCCCCTGCGCCACCACGCCCCCGCTGATCTGGCGCATCAGCTCGATACAGCGCCGCAGGCCGCGCTCGGCCATGGCCGGGTGCACGCCCCGGCTAAAGCGCATCCCCGCCTCGGAACTCATCTTCTGGCTCTGCATGGTGCGGCGGATGTTGATGAAATTCCAGGCCGCCGCTTCGAGCAGCACATTGCGCGTCGCCGGGCCGCGCACCGACGCTTTGCCGGTGGGCGGCGGCACCTCGTCGTTATCCGGCTCGCCGGCGACGATCCCGACCGCGTCCAGCACCTGCTCCGACCCGTCCCGAACCTCGCTCTCCAGGCCGCCCATCACCCCGCCCAGGCTCAGCGCGCCTTTGGTGTCGGCCACCAGGATGTTGAAGTCGTCGAGGACGTGCTCCTCGCCGTCAAGCGTCGTCAGGCGCTCGCCCGGCTCCGGCAGGCGGGTGATGATCGTCGGCGCGTCGCCGCCCGCCCGCTCGACCAGCACATCGTAGTCGAAGGCATGCAGCGGCTGGCCCAGCTCCAGCATGACGTAGTTCGTGGCGTCGACGATGTTGTTGATGGGGCGCATGCCGGCCAGTTTCAGGCGTCGCTGGAGCCACTGGGGCGAAGGCCGGATCGTGACGTCGCGGATCAGCGCCAGGGTGAAACGCGGGTTCAGCTCCGGCTCCACAATCGCGATCTGCACCTGCCCCGCGATGGGCGGCCCTTTCATCACCACGTCGAGCGGCGGATAGCGCAACGTCGCGCCGGTCAGGGCGGCAACCTCGCGCGCCACGCCGAGGATGCTGTACGCGCGCGCAATGTTGGGTAGCATGTCGATGTCCAGAATCGCGTCGCCCAGCACATCCTGAAGCGGCGTCCCCGGCGCAAACGCGCGGTAGCGCTCGTCTTCGAGCAGCAGGATCCCCTCGTGATCGTCCGAGAGGCCCAGCTCCTTTTCGGAGCAGACCATGCTGCGGTTGGGAATGCCGCGCAGCACACGCTCCTTGAGGATCATCCGTGCGCCGTTTTCGCCGTGCCCGTCGATCACTTCGGCGCCCTCGTGCGCAAACGGCGCCAGCAGCGGGGGATCGAGCGGCCCTTTGTCCTTGTAGGGGAACAGGTTCGGCGCGCCGGTCACGCACTGTTCCAGTTCGTCGCCGCCATAATCGACCATCGCCAGCACCAGCCGGTCGGCGTTGGGGTGCGCCTTCACCTCGCGGATGGCGCCCAGCACGATTTTTTCCCGATCCCACACCAGGTGCGTCGAGGGGGGCAGCACCAGCCCAGGGCGCGGCTCGCCCTGGGGGATGCCGATATACTCGATCGAGGTCACTTCCAGCCCGGCCAGCGTCAGCCGCTCGGCCAGCTCCTCAACCGAGATCGTGATATCCACGTAGTCTTTCAACCACGAAAGCGGCACTCTCATCTAGGTTGCGTCTCCTGTGTCGTTCACGCTGCCGTCACAATTATCGGACGGTCGCCATCGATCACGATCGTGTGCTCGAACTGCGCCGCGACGGCACCGTCGCGGGTGCGCAGCGTCCAGCCATCGGATGCCGTCACCACCCGCCCGGCGCCCGGCGTCAGGAACGGCTCGACCGTGATCACCAGCCCATCCGTCAGCTTCTGGCGCGCGCGCCTGAGGTAGAAATTGTACACGGTGGGCGGCTCGTGGATGTGCCGCCCGACACCATGTCCGGTTAGCTCCAGAATGACGTGGAAGCCAGCCTCGCGCGCGGCGGTTTCCACAGCGCGCCCAATGGCGTTGATCGGCTGCCCGGCCCGCGCCGCGCCGATTGCCCGCTCGCGGGCGACCCGCGTCGCGCCGAGCAGGCGCTCGTGTTCGGGACGGGTTGGCGGCACCAGCGCACTCGCCCCGGTATCGGCCCAAAACCCTTCCAGCTCGGCGGAGACGTCGATGTTGATCACGTCGCCGGGCCGGATCACACGCTCGCCGGGGATGCCGTGCGCGGCCTCGTCGTTGAGGCTGATGCAGGTATGGCCCGGAAAGCGGTAGGCCAGAATGGGGGCGGACCGCGCGCCGTGCCGCTTCAGAAACGCCGCGCCGATCGCGTCGAGCTGCGCCGTGGTCATACCCGGCTCGACATGGGCCAGCATATGCTCCAGCGTCTGCGCGCAGATCTGCCCGATGCGCATCAGACGATGCAGGTCATCCTCATTCTCAACCGTCATGCTACCTGCCTGCTCCTGGGCCGCGCCACACGGCCGCTCAAGCCGCCCGCGCCTGTGCGATGGCCGCCGCCAGCGCGCGGCGGGCGGTGACGCGGGCCATAGCCGCCCGATACTCGCGGCTGCCCCAGTGATCGCCCGGTGGATCGACGGCCAGCGCCTCGAGCGCCCGCTCGACATCCCCGGTCTCATCCAGCACGCGCTCGACCCCAGGCTGGCGCACCGGATATCTGTCAGCGCCGCACAGCGCCAGCGCCGTGTAGGCGGGCTGATCGCCCTCGCCCAGTTCCACATAGGCCACCGCGGCGACGATCGGCGCGTCGGCGGGCGTGCGCGCGACCTTCTCGATCGCCACCGCCGCCTGGACCGCGCCCAGCGGCACGCTGACATCGGCGATCAGGGCGCGTGCCACGTCTTCCTCAGCGGACAACCACGACGCCATCGTCAGGTGCATCCCCACGTCCGCGCGCCGGATCGTCGCGCCCAGCGCCAGCAGCAGCGTCAGAGTCAGCGACTGCGGATCGCGCTCAACCAGCAGATCGCCGAGGGTCATCGTGTTGCGCAGGGTTTCGGGCTGGTCGGCCTTGAGTGTCTCGGCCAGGCCGCGCATCACGGGCACCCGCGCGGCGCGTTCCAGGCACGCCCGGCGCACCTGCTCCAGCGACATCATGCTGCCAAAGGCCAGCGCGTTCTCCGCCTCGCTGAGACGGTCCAGCCCCAGCCGGTCGAGCTTGACCACGGCTTCGACCGCGGGGTTGGACGCGCGCTGCAACGCCACACCCCCGTACAGCGGGTAAACTCCCGCCTCGGCCAGACGCCGCACCGCCTCGTCGAGCGTCTGCGGCTCGTAGATCGTGTTCAGGTTCAACAACATGGTATGTTCTCCTGCGCGTTGCATCGCCGCGAAGACCGCGCTAGAACTGCTCCAGGAAGCGCAGATCGTTGGCCCAGAAATAGCGGATATCCTGGATGCCATGCATCTGCATCGTGATCCGCTCCGGCCCCAGGCCAAAGGCGAACCCGCTCCACTCGGTCGGGTCATAGCCGCCGTTTTCCAGCACGACCGGATGCACCATGCCGCAGCCCGCGATCTCCAGCCAGCCGGTGTACTTGCAGACGGGGCAGCCCTTGCCGCCGCACAAAATGCAGTCGACATCGACTTCCATGCTCGGCTCGGTGAAGGGGAAGTACGAGCCGCGGAAGCGGAGCCGCTTCTCCGGCCCGAACAACCGCCGCGCGAACTCGGCAATCGTGCCTTTGAGATCGGTCAGGCGGATGTTACGGCCCACCGCCAGCCCTTCGACTTGGTTAAACTGGATTTCGCTGCGGGCCGAGATCTGCTCATAGCGGTAGCACATCCCCGGCAAGATCACGCGAACCGGCTGCGTGCCGCCCGCGCCCAGCTCGTGCATGGCGCGGATCTGGCCGGGGCTGGTGTGCGTGCGCAGCAAAACGCCGGGCGTGGTGGTGTGGAACGTATCCCACATGTCGCGCGCCGGGTGGTGCGGCGGGATGTTGAGCAGGGTGAAGTTGTAATCGTCCGTCTCGACATCCGGACTGCTGTAGACCTGAAAGCCCATCTCCGCCCAGATCGCGGCGATGCGACGCAGAGTTTGCGTGCTGGGATGCAGCCCGCCCAGCGCGACCGGCCGCCCCGGCAGCGTCACGTCGATCTCGCCTTCTTCGAGCATCCGGGCCAGCTCGTGCTGGCGCACCGCCTCTTCGCGCTCGGCGAAGGCCGCGCTCAGCTCGTTCTTGATCGTGTTGACCCGCTTGCCGAAGTTGGCGCGTTCTTCGGGCGGAAGCTGGCCCGTCGAGCGCAGCGCGAGGGTGATGACGCCCTTCTTGCCCAGGTAGCGCCGCTCCCACTCTTTCAGCGCCGCGCTGTCGCGCACGTCCTTCAATTCATCCAGTGCTTGCGCGTAGGTTGCTTCGAGTTCTTCGAGCATGGACTCCTCTCACCTGTTGTCTCCCGCGGCCCGGCTGCCGCGCCTGTAGTGTCGCATATTCCGGTGCAAAAATAAAAAATCTCGCCGCCTGTCCTGCCGGATCAGGGACGAGACACGAGTTCCCGCGGTACCACCCTGCTTAGCCTGCGTGCGCCCATGAGCGGAGCGCGCGCCGGCTCGCTTCATTACGCCGACGTCGCCGCATAGCGGCGAGATAGGCTGCCCCGATAACGCAGGGCGGGCGGAGCAGACTACTGGCCCGGCAGGCCGGACGTTCACCTGTCAGCTCAGGAGCGAACTTCGGCGCAGGCCCACTCGCCGGGGCTTCCAGTCTGCGGCCCCGACTCCCTGGCAGCGGCGTTTGCGCCTACTTTTCTCCGTCACCGCTTTTCAGCTATGCGTGATGTTCTGCACATAGTAGCAGAGCGCCCAGCGAATGTCAACCGGATCGCCGGGGAAAGCACCGGGCATGACGCTGGCAGCCGCATCAAGCCTGTGAGGGCAGCAGGCGCTCCCCTCACAGGCGGTCTCGGTTATGCGCGTGCCGGGCGGGCTACTTCTCTCCGGCGGGCTGGCACACCACATCGCTGATCTGCCAGCTTTCCCCGATCCGGGTCAGCACCACGTCGAACGCATGCCCCTCGAAGCTGGTTTCGACTGTCAGCCGCGCGCTGTCACCGCTGATCTGTGGCTCATCCACCACGCGAACCGCGTCCGGCAGGTCCTGCGCGCAGAGGAACGGGTCGTAGCCACCATCGCCCATCCCGGCCAGCATCGCATCGACGCGCGCCACAAACTCAGCCGTCAGCAGATCGCTGTCGTGATAGGCTTGATCCACCAGGGCGTTCGGGTGCTCGCCTTCACCGTTCCAGCGGTGATAGTCGAGATACCACGCGTAGAAGCTCTTGACTGCTCCCTCAGGTGTGCGAGTTTCGCCGCAGCGGATGTTGTTGATCAGCCACTGCTCATCGCGCTGCACCAAATCGACCGTCACCGCGTGGCCGGGGAAGCTGGTCCGCACCACCACATCAGCGGCCTGCCGGTCCACACGATAACGTGCTTCCTCGACCGTCAGCGAAGACGGGACAGCCTGCGCGCACAGGAACGGATCGGCCACATAGCCGCCGTACTCGGCCTGCCACCGCTCAAGCAGCGCATCCACACCGGCGATGAATTCCCCGGTCAGCAGCGGATCGGCCTGGTAGGTCCGGACCACCATCGGGTTGACGAAACGGCCTTCGTCCCGGGGCGCGATATATCCCATATGCCGCGCGTAGAAGCTGTTGACCACATCTTCCGGTGTGGCAAGCTCGCCGCGCGACACGCCAGCGATCAACCAGCGGTCATCCATCCGGACAACGCGCACACTCAGCACATGCTCCGGGAAGCTGGTGTAGACGGCCACCACTGCCGACTGCTCATCCCCGGCCATCTCAGCGCGGCCCACGTGGAACCAGGTGGGGACATCCTGCGCCTGCAGGAAGGGATCGTAACCGCCCTCCTCCAATGAGGCGAGCAGCTCGTCGACCTGTGCAATGAACTCCCCGGTCAGCAGCAGGCTGTCATGGTAGGCGCGCTCGGCGAGCGGGTTGCGGAAATCCTCACCTGTCCCGATGAAATCCAGGTACCAGGTATAGAACTCCTCGACCGCCGCCGCCGGAGACGGCTCACCTTCCTGAGCCTGAACCATGTTCATGCCAAGGGTCAGCACGAACAGCAGCATTGCGAAACGCTTCAGCATGATCTCCTCCTCATGAGAACCGGCTGCGCAGCGCCGGATTCTCTCAGCGATGTCACAATTGTAAAATTGTTCACAATCCCTGTACCCAATGCGCCACGACCGGCGCCGGTACGCCCGTCCTACGGATCGGCAACGCTGACTGCCCCACGCAGGCGGGTCGGGCCGGATGCGCAGCTACTCAAACCGCAGCCCTGGGCGTATAATTCGCGGCATGAAACGCTCCGCCTTCATCACACTGCTATGCGTGTGGCTGGCTTTCGCTGCCAGTGCCGTCATCAGCCGGACCGTGTTCGACCGCTTGCCGCACCTGGAAGACGAATTTGCCTTTCTGTTCCAGGCGCGCATCTTCGAGCGCGGCCAGACGTATATCGAGACTCCCGAACCCGCCCGCGCCTACTGGCAGCCCTTTCTGATCAACAAGGACGGCAAACGCTTCGGCAAATATCCGCCGGGCTGGCCGGCGCTGCTGGCGGTCGGCACCGCGCTCGACCAGCCGTGGATCGTCAACGCCTGGCTGATGATGCTCACCGTGGCGCTCACCTACCGGTTGGGGCGCGCCCTCTACTCGCCGGGAACCGGCGCCCTGGCTGCTTTGCTGGTCGCCAGCAGTCCGATGGCGCTGCTGCTGGCCGGGACGCTGATGAATCACACAGCGGGCCTGTTCTTCACGATGTTGTTCGTCTATGCCATGTGGCGGCTGGAGCAGCGCGCGCGGGCCGTCTGGTGGGGCGCGGTTGGCGGCGCGGCGCTGGGGATGCTGATCGCCACGCGCCCGCTGACCGCCGTCGGCGTCGCGGCGCCGTTCGTGCTCTACAGCGCGGGCCGGGTGTTGTGGGCGGCGCTGCGTGCCCGCGCGGTGCTGAAGCGCGTCCTGGCGCCGCTGGTCGTGCTCAGCATCGCAACCGTGGGCATCGGGCTGAGCTGGCCCGCCTTCAACTACAGCGTCAGCGCGCCGCCCGGCGAAAGCTTCCCCGCCTATCTGGTCCGCTTCGCGCGCGGAGACAAGGACACCAACCTCTACCGCTATATCTGGGATTATGACCGGGTCGGCTTTGGGCCGGGGTACGGGCGGTTCGGAGCCGGACACACGCTGGAGTCCGGCTGGAAGATCGCCGCGTCGATCCGCAGGTGCGCCGTGCGCGATCTCTTCGGGTGGGCCGCGCCGCCAGACGACGGGATGACGGTCGAAGACGACGCCTGCCTGGTTACCACGCCGGGCTATAGCTGGGTGTTGCTGCCGGTCGGGCTGCTGCTGGCGGCGCGGCGGCGCTGGACGTGGCTGCTGGCGGCGCTCGTCCTCAGTGTGATGGGTGTGCATCTGGCCTACTGGATCGGGAGCTATATCTACAGCGCGCGCTATTATTCCGAGGCCATCGGCGCCGCGGCGCTGCTGAGCGCTGCGGCGGTCGCCGCCCTGGTGCGCTGGATCGATGCCCCCGCCGTCAAATCCGGCGGGCTGCGCCCCGGCGGCCTGCTCTACCTCGTCGTGGCCGCCGCCGCCCTCTACAGCCTGGCGATCTACACCCCGGCTCGCCTCAAGCCTCTGCGCGGCTACGGGCAGATCAACCACAGCCAGCTCGCCGCGCTGGACGATGCCCGCCGGGATCCGTCGCGTCCGGTTCTGGTGATCGCCGTGGGCGAGCATTACTGGCGCGACGTGGCGACCCTCATGGGCGTCACCAGCCCCTTCCGCGACAGCGAGATCGTGCTGGCACGCGACCCCGATGGGGACTTGCTGGAGCGGCTGCGCGCCGAGTGGTCCGACCGCGAAGTGATTTATCTGGTCAACGGGCGCTTTACGCACGACCTGGCCGCAGCGCACCTCGACTGACACCCCGGCGCCTCCACACACAGATAATCCCCCATCTCACCTATACCAAAACCGGTCAGGTGGTGGTCGCAGCGCGCGCGGGCCTGACGTATGATAGGGCCAACTTCAGTTCATGAAGGGCCATGACCAAGGAGTCAGTTAATGCCCAGCCGAATCTATTACAGCGACGAAGCTGAACAGCTCGCCCGCAAGCAGCAGGTGCTCCAGATCACGTTGTTCATGCTGATCGGGCTGTCGATTGGCGCAGTGGTTGCCCTGCTGTTCGCGCCGCAAAAAGGCAAACAGACCCGCAAGGATATCAGCAAGGAACTCGGCGACACCTTCGGATCCGGCCGGGACTCGACCAGCGATGTCGTCAAAGAGGCGGTCAAGAAGCTGGAAGACCAGTACAAATCGCTGCGGTCGGAGATGGACAAGCTGGTCAGCAGCGTCCGGAACTAACCCTCTGTGGGTGGCACTCCGTGCCACAAGGCGCAAGCCTGCAAGACCCTCCGGTGGATGAGGTGGTACGGTTTTAGGGCAGGGATTGGGTGATCCCTGCCCGCCCTTTTTCTCAGGCGGCGATGCCCGCCGCTCAGTCCAGCTCCACCAGGCGCTTCTCCCGGCCGTATAGCTCTGGCCGATCCTCATCCTCGGCGGGCTGAGGTCCGGCGCTCACCTTTTGCGCCGGGCGTCCTTTGGCGATCAAAAAGCGGTCGAAGTCTCGCACGACGATGGCGCGGGGATGATACTGCTCCGCCTCGCGGATCATGTCGCGCTCGCGGTAGCGCCGCGAGACGTGCGTGATCAGCACGGTCTCAACGCCCATTTCGCTGGCGAAGCGCGCCGCCCGGCCGATGGTCATGTGCCCGAATGCCTCGGCCATCTCGGCGTCCACATCCAGGTATGTCCCCTCGATGACCAGTGTATGCGCGCCGCGCACCACTTGGCGCACCGTATCATCCAGCACGCCGATGTCGCCAATGTGGACAAGCCGGGCGCCGGGCACATCCGGCCCCAAAACCTGATCCGGCTCAATGACCCGGCCATCCGCCAGCCGGACCGACTCGCCGCGCACCAGCCGCGCCCGTTCCGGACCGGGCGGCACGCCCAGTGCCTCGGCCCGCTCCACCAGAAACGGCCGGCGCGACTTCTCGACGAAGGCAAAGCCGTAATTATCGCGCCCGCGATGCTGGACCGGAAACGCCGAGACGGTGTAGTCGCGGTCTTCCATCAGCACGCCGGGCTTGAGATCGATCAGATGCAGCGGCATCGGCGGCGGCGCCCCGCGCAGCATGACCGTGTGCAGCAGGTCCTGCACGCGGTCGAGCGTCCATGTCCCACCCCAGATCTCAAGCTCCGGCAGGCTTTCCCAGCGCATCAGCGTGCTGAGCAGCCCGGCCAGCCCCAGGATGTGATCGAGATGCCCGTGCGTCAGCAGCACACGGTTCAGCCGCTTGAACCCGATCCCGCTGCGCAAGATCTGGCGCTGCGTGCCCTCGCCGCAGTCGATCAGGAAGCGTTGATCCTTCACCATCACTACCTGCGCGCACAGGCCCCGGTGGACCGACGGCGCGCTGGCGGATGTCCCTAGAAAGACGATTTCAAACATAATTGCCAGGGGCGGCGCGCTTCATGCGCGACGCGCCCCGCCCAAACCCCTTTCACTGCCTGCCGACCGTCACCACGCGTTTTTCCTCGTCCACTGCGATGGGGCGGTCGAGGAAGGCGCGCACGACGTCGATATTGGTTCGCAGATGGCTGGTAATGGCACTGGTCGAAACGACGCTTTCCCCCTCGGCGAGCGCCAGCGGCAGCACCAACTGGTCCATCAGGCGTTCGTCGACGGCGGCGCCGCTGTCGTGAAACATCAGCAGCGGCGTGACGGCGCGCTCGGCTACCTCTTCGGACGGCATCCCTTTGCGCCCCAGCATGCCAAACCCGGCCCGCCCGTTGGCGTACTCCGCCGTCAGGAACAGCCCGGCCCCGGTGCTGACGCTGCGTGTGCGCTGCGGGCGAATATCGAGCGGCACATCGAGCACGTCGAGCAGGTTGATGGCGCGGTTCGCCATGCGCTGCGGGATGTGCGAGGGCAGGTTGCAGCCGACCGCGTAGCCGAACACCCGCTCCAGCGGCCCGCGCTCCAGCAGGCGCTGGCCCTGCGGGCGAGCGCCACCTTCCAGATAGATCGTCAGCATCCCGCCGCCTTCAGGCATCCAGCCGTAGCTGCCCATGTAGATCTCAATCCCGATCCCCATCCGCAGCAGCATCGGCGCGTAGACGTCGCGCAGATAGTGACCGGACGGGCTGTGCGGAACGTGCGTGCCCCCGTACAGCGTGAGTTTGGACGCGCCCTGAGCCAGCGCCAGCGGCAGAAGCACGGTCTGCGCCACCAGGCAGGCCGAACCGGCCGTCCCCACCCCCCACTCGTACTCGCCCGCGCGGACCGGTGAGCGCGGCTCGAAGATGATCGTGTCCGAGCCAACCTCGACGCCGCGCGTAACCGCGCCGCAGATGGCAGCCACCGCTTCGACCGCCGTGACGTGCTGCGGGCGCAGGCCGGGATTCTCGCGCCCGGCGCGCACACGCTCGATCCGGACCGGCTGACCGGTAATCGCGCTCAGCGCCACCGCCGTGCGGATGATCTGCCCCCCGCCTTCGCCCTGGCTGCCGTCAAGCGTGATCACCGCTGCTCCTGCTTCGTGTCGTGGGCATGATGTGCGCGCTGCGAACGCGTCCCTCAGGGGGAGTTCGCCTGGCCGCCGTCATTCGTCTGCGCCGTCAGCTCGATCGTGCCCAGGCTCAGCCGGTCGCCACGCCGCGCGCCGGTGGCCGGATCGAGCACTCCCAGCCGGTTGAAGACGTTGCCCTGATACGCGCCGATCACCAGCGCGTAGTTGCCCGGCCGCAGGTCGTCGCGCATATAGATATAAAGCACCTGGGCGAAGAAATCGCGGTTTTGCAGACCGCTTGCCATCACATCGAGCGAATTCGCCTCGGCCCACGGCTCCAGCAGCGGAACCATCTGGTTCGTTTCCGGGTTCTCCCAATAGTCGACCAGATGCGCGAAGATGCCCGCGTCTGCCGGCACCTCGCCGTCCACGCGCCAGTATGTGACCAGCACGATCGGCGTGCCGCCCGGCGGGCGTTGGCGCGGAAAGAGATCGTACCCGGCAAACGTCAGGTTGCGCTCGAGCTTGATCGCCAGCGGCGCGCGGACAGGCATCGGTTCGTCCCGCCCGACGAAATACGTCTCGGCGAGCTGGCCCCAGGCATAGCCGCCTGCGTCCATGATGCGTTCTTCGACATCAACCCACAGCACGGTTCCGTCGGGCAGGTGGTCGGCGGGCAGCGGCTGGGCCTGATCGAGCCAGGCTTTCAACTCGGGGCGCATGATCTCCGGCCCGCGCGGGCTGCCGTAGATAAACCGCATCGGCGCGCCTGCGTTGATAAACACCAGCCCGGTCTCGCAGTCCGAGTGGCGGATGGGCAGGTTATCGCGGTGCATCATCAGGTTGAGCATCTGCCGCGCGGTCAGGTCCACTTCGTTCTTGCCGCGCAGCGGATGCGTGCACAGCGACACCGGCAGGCCGTCGGCGGAACGGTCGAGATAGGCCGCGATGTAGCCAAGATGCGCGTGATAGGCCGAAGCCATCTCCGGATGTTCGCGCCAGGTGTCGAACAAACGGTGCCGCGTCACCAGAACGTTCACCACCAGCGCCCCCACCAACAGGATGCCGACCGGCTGCCAGGCATGTGCCCAGCCGCGCCCGCGCAGCGTGCGGGCCAGGACGGCAGCCCCCACACCGGCAAAGATGAACGCCGCCGGCCATGCCGCCAGATTGGCCGCGAAGCTCGGCCCGGTGCGCACCCAGGCATCGGTCCCCAGCCCGGCGGCCAGGACCAGCAGCAACAGGGCGTAGCGCGGCTCGCGCCAGCGCCGCAGCCCTTCCACCACGCCAGCAATCATCAACAGCGCCATCAACGGCCCCAGCAGCGGCACGTCGGGCAGGTTGTGCGTGATGCGCGGGTCGCCTTTCCATACCAGCCCGCCCAACGCGCCAAGCATCCCGTCGATCGCGTCGGACAGCGAACGCGGGCGCTCAGTCCACAGCACATACGGCTCGCTGATGGCCGTCTCTCGCGCCGTCGAGATCAGGTACGGCAGGGCAACCACTGTGGCCAGCACCACCACAAACAGCATCGCGTTCCACACCCGGCGCGAGAGCGGCTGGCGGGTGAGCAGCAGGTGTCCAAAGAACACGGCCCCGATCGGTCCCAGCGGCAGGGCGGCGTAGTGCAGGTAGCCGGACAGCCCGAACAGCACGCCGAGCAGGGCGAAGGGCAGCGTCATCGGCAGGCGGAAGCGCACCTCGCGCCGCAGGTTGAAGGCGCGCGCCAGCACCAGCAGCGTCAGGGTGATGTAAGCCGGGACCAGCGTTTCCGGGGTGACGGTGCGCGCCAGCAAAATCGCCTGCAAGTTAACCGCGCTCAGTCCCAGAGCGATCAGCGCCACCGGCGGGCCGAACAGCCGCCGCGCCAGCGCGTAAACCAGCGCCAGCAGCACCATGCCCGCCGCCCATGACAGCACCCGGTAGCCGAGCAGGCCGTCGCCAACCAGCGACACCAGGATGGCGTTGCCCAAGGCGTACAGGCCCGCGCGCCCCACATCGTCGCCCACCTGATAGTGGATCGCGATGTGGCCCTGGCGGATTGTCTCGGTGATGCGGATATGCGCCAGCTCGTCGGTGTTGAAGCCCGGCGGCAGGCGCGTCAGGTCCCACACCCGCAGCACCGCCGCCATCACAAGCAACCCGACGATCAGCGAGTATTCTTGTCTGCGATTCAAGGCTACTCCTGACCTGAAGCGCGCCGCGATCTGGCGCCTTCAGGGTTTCGAACCATTACTCAGCCAGCGCCTATCGGGCGCCGCGATGACGTGCCATTGTAACACGCTTGGCGGCGCGACTAAAAGCGGCAAACAGGCGCCAGAGCGGGATGCAGGCGCTCCGCCGTGGGCGCGTGATTGTCCGTTTGCGGCAAGTGTGGATAATGGGCAGGTCCGCTGCGATCGATCCGCGATGCATGCACAGGGACGACAGGTGATGCGCTCTCACGATTCGCAAGAGCAGTTCCCGTGGAAGTATTTCGGGCTGGTCTACCTGCTCTCCGTTCCGTTCTGGCTGCTTGGGGGAGAGAAGCTGCCGGTTCCAATGGATCTCCCCGCAAGCTCGTTCATGTGGACGACGCCGGTCATCGCCGCGTCTGTTCTGTCCTATTCCACCGGCGGTCTCCACGGTGTAGCGCGGCTTCTAAAGCGGGCGCTCGATTACAGGCGGATTGGCAGCAAAACCTGGTACCTTGCCATCTTCGTCCTCGTCCCGCTCATCTACGCGGCGTCGTACCTTATCATGCGGTGGACCGGCCTGCCCCTACCCGATCCGATCAAAGTTTCCCTGGCCGCTGCCCCGATCTATTTCTTCATGTTCCTGATCCCGGCCGCGGCTGAGGAGCTGGGGTGGAGCGGATACGCGACCGAGCCGCTCCGGCAGCGTTGGGGCGCCCTGATGGCGGGCCTGGTTGTGGGCCTCGTCTGGCAGATCTGGCACATTGTGCCCAATATCCAGGCCGGCCGGTCCACAGACTGGATCGTCTGGCACAGCATCTACTCCATCGCTCTGCGCGTCTTAATAGTCTGGATCTTCAACAACACGGGCCAGAGCGTTGGCGCAGCTTTGCTCGTTCACAGCATGGACAACGTGAGCTGGTCGCTGTTCCCCAACGACGGCTCGCACCTCGACCCACGCGTGACCAGCGTCGTGGCGTGGCTCGTGGTGTTGCTCGTTCTGATGCGGTGGGAACCGAAAACACTCACCCGCCGCCGGAACCCCAGCGCCCGACCCGCCGCGAATTAACTCCGATCTGCGCAGCGCGCAATGCCGGCCGCCGCTCATTCAGAATTGCGCGGCGACAGCGTCGGGACAAATTGCGCTTCGGGCGCGCCGGGGTCCCGCGCCGGGATCACCCGGTCGCCCATCACCTTCTCCATGTTCGCCAGATCGATGTACGCCTGGCGATAGCGGGGTGGATAGCCGGGCGTGTTGATCGCCCACCAGTATTCTTCGTCATCCTCGGTCCAGTTGATATCCGCCATGTAGATCGTCACCATCAGCCCGACCCAGGGACGCCAGTGCTGCGCCGCCCAGCGATAGGCACCGACCAGATAGGCGGCCTGAGTCGCCTCGTCGACCGCGTGCCAGGCATAGATCACATCGGGGCGCGGGTCGGTCGTCCAGCCCACTTCCAGCAGCGCCACCTGCTTGGCCGCGTCCCCCTGCTCGACCATAATCGCGCGCGCGTCCTCGACATGCCGGAAGGCCATCCAGCGGTGGCCGTAGGTGGCCTCGGCTTCGTCCGGCGAGACTTCGGGCGCCGCCGCGTAGCCGGGCGCGTTCAGCCCCAGCACGTCGAAATAGGGCGCGGCTCCGGCGGCGTACATCTGGCGCAGGTAGTCGAGATCGGGCATGGCGTCCGGCATGGGGCCGCCGGTCGGCGCCAGCCCGGCCGAGATAATGACCGCGTCCGGGTCGGCGGCGCGGATCGCTTCGGCGCAGGCGCGCAGCAGCCTGACATATCCGGCGGCGTTCGGCGGGTTGCCATACCACTCGACGCGCAGATTCGGCTCGTTCCAGACCTGGTACCCGGCGATCCGGCCCTGGTAGCGCCCCGCAACCGCGCCGCAGTATTCGGCCCAGGCGTCCAGATCGATCGGGGCGTCGTCGGGCGCGTCGAGCGGGCGCACCGCCCAATCCGGCGCGCCGTCGATCCGCGCGACAATCTCCAATCCGCGATAGTCAACCTCGTCCACCACGGCGTCGGCGTGCTGCCAGTGCCACTCGCCCGGCTGCGGCTCAACATCCAGCCAGGCGAAGCGCTGCTTGACATGCGTGAAGTTCATCAGCCGCACCATGTCCAGATCAAACGTGCGCGTCGTTTCGTTCCACCACAGAAAGGTGTGAATGCCGTACGTCAGCGAGGGAAAGGGGGGGTCGGTCACCGCGTCCGGCGCGAGGTCAGACGGAATCGGCGGGGTTGCGGTCGGCGCGGCAAGATCCTCGCCCGGCCGCACGGCCCACCACACACCGGCAGCCGCGCCCAGCGCAAGCGCGAGTGCGGCGCCGGCAAACACCAGGCGCATGCGCGTGCGGCGCGCGGGTGAAGGGCCGGGTGAATACAGGTCGGTCAACGCAGCGGTACTCCTCAGTCGTGGATTCGAGCGGTCACACAGTCCAGCGCGGCGTCGCGCGCAAAATCAGGCGGGCACAAGGCCCGCCCTCAAAGTCTGGTTCTTCGCTCCGGCCAGGCCGGACGCGCCGGATCGCTACTGCTCGCGGAAGTTGTAGGCTGCGATCACGTCATAAGCCGGAGACTGGCGCCACTCCGGGCGCAGCAGCGAGTAGGGCACGTTGTTGTCGGTCGGGTCCCAACCGGCCTGCGGCCCGTAGTTGAGGTTCCAGACGAACGCCAGCCAGACGAAGCCCCACTCCTGCATCAGCTCGATCGCTTCGCCGAGATATTGCGCCTGTTCTTGCAGCGTGTTGTCGCGGGCGAACTCAAAGTTCTGCGGCGTGCCGCCCAGGTCTTCCGAAACAGCCCAGCCGAACTCGGTGATGCACAGCTTCTTATCGCTGCCAGCCTGCCGGATCTTCTGCGCGTAGCCGTTGAGCGTGCTGTAAAACGACCAGCTATGATGCGGGTTGTTGAACGGGCCGCGGAACACGGCGCTCGGGTCGTTGGGGACGCTGTTCCAGGGGACGTTCGGGCCGATGTTATAGCCGTTGTGATGCGCCCCGACGCAGTCGGCCACATCCAGCACCCCGGCCTGGATCAGCATGTCCATGTACACAAAGTCATCATACGCGCCCACGCCATCGTTGACGCCGGTGGGCGAGAGCGCGCCGCTGATCACGATGATGTTCGGATCGACGGCCTTGATCGCGTCGCGCGCCACGCGCAGCAGATTGACGTAGTTGCGCGCGCTCAGGCCATAGATCGAGGCCCACTCGCGGTCGATGTTCATCTCGTTCCACACCTCAACGGCGTGGATCTTGCCCTTGTAGCGGGTCAAAAGCTGGGTCAGGAAGTTGGCGAAGATCTGCGGGTCGGCGGGTGGCCCCTCTTTGCTGAGCGGCGCGCCCGGCTCGCGCGCCCAATCGGGCGTATCGAGCACGCTCGCCATGACCAGGATGTCGTGCTCCGCCGCCAGGTCGAGCGTCACGTCGAGCATATGCCAGTCGTACTGGCCGGGCTGCGGCTCGACGTCTTCCCAGCGGATCTGCTGCTTGATCCACTTCAGCTTGAGCTTATCGCGCACCTCGCCCATCCAGACGCGATGCACTTCCGGATCGGCGTTCGGTTGAACCTGGATCCCAAGCTGGAAGTCTTCGCTGATTGGAACGGCCGCCGCCCCGGCAGCCGGCGGCTGTGCCGGAGCCGCGCCACCGCGCGGCGTGGGCGACGGCACGGGAGTCGCGGGCTGGCGTGCCGCGCCGGCAGCGCCCACCTGAGGCAGCGCCGCAACCGCAGCCGCCTGGCCGTCGGCGCTGGTCGGAACGGGCGTGCCATCCAGGTCGGAGAGGTCCGGCGCGCCGTCTTCTGCCGCACGCTCGCCGCCCAGATCGGCCAGCGGCAAGGGGATCGCCCCCAGGTCGTCCCCGCCCCCGCTGTTACCGTTATTTACCAATCCGGTCGCATAGTAGATCCCGGCGAACGTGAGCGCGCCCATCAGCAGCGTAATACCCAACCACGCGATCACAAATCCCCGAAGCTGACGGCGGCGGGCAACAGCAGATGCATGCATAAGGCTTGGCCTCCTCGATTGCTTGGGTGGATAGAGCAGCCTGCCGAACGACTCCCCGGCACGGTACCCTGATTATACACCGCCCCGGTTCGCCGCCCATTGTGGCGCGTCCCCAGGCGCAGTGCCGGACCATTGTACCGCAACCGACGCCCGCCCCAGCAAACGCTTACCCTACGCCCGCTTGACCTGCCGGTGGTGGGACGGCACGCATCGGCCAGGCGCGGTCTTTGCGCGCCAGGTAGCGGGCGCGGTGTGCGGCAAACGCCGGGTCCAGGGTCGAGAGCGGCTGCGCCGGGCCGTCGACCAGCACCGCCGGATCGAGCGTGCGCAGCTTGGTGCGCACGGTGAAATCGGGCGCGGCGTCGTCCCACACGAACTGCGTCGCCGGCGAGATCAGCCGCACCTGGGCGCGCACTGCCGGGTCCTCGGCGGCGCGCAAACGCTCCCACAGCGCGCGGTCCGTCCCCCAGAAATCCGCCTGCTCGACCGCGCCGCAGGCCAGCGCCCGCCGGATCGCTTCGGCGGTCACTTCGTACAGCCCCACTTCGCGGAAGTTCGACCAGCTCGCGTCGTCTGCCGCCAGATAGGTGTAGGCCAGCCAGCGCGCTACGTCCAGATCGTCCGTTACAATCTGCCCATCCCGCACGGTCAGGTGCGCCAGCACGTGCGCGATGTCCCCCGCACCGGCCAGCTTCAGGTAATAGCAGTCGCGCAGGAAGTAATCGAGCCGGTCCGCGCATAGCGCCGGGGCGGGCTGCTCCAGCAGCGGATAGCCGTCCTCGTGCAGAAAGGCGCGCCAGTCGTGGCCGTGCGCGGCGAGCAGATCGGGCAGATCGGTGCGCGCCACATAATCCGCCTTGACCTGCTCGTGATAGCTCTGCTCGGCGGCGGCGCCCAGCACGTGGTCGATCACGTGGCTGAAGGCGGTGTGGCTCACGTCGTGCAGCAACGCGGCGATCTGCTCGTCCAGCGGGGCGCCGAGCCGCCGCACCAGCAACATCACGCCGACCGAATGGTCATAGCGCGTCACCGGATGCGTGATGCCGAGCAGCCCGGTGATGCCGTGCTGCAGCACGCCGCGCAGCCGCCGCACCGCCCGGCTGCCCAGCAGCGCGACCAGCACCGGCTCGTCGACCGTCACGCGGCCATACAGGATATCCTCAAGCTCCATCGGCCTCATCTCCCCGGCCCGCGTTACGAATCCGGCGTGTCCGGCTCCGGCGTGGGCGTTGTGGCAGCAGCGTCATCGGGGGACGCGGGGGTGGGTTCCGGCTGCGCGATGGTCAGCTCGGCACGGCCCAGCACGGCCCCGTCCAGCCGCGCCTCGACGCTGACCGCCGGGTAGTGCCCCGGCGCCTCAAAGCGGAAGAGCGCGCCGGGCGATGTGGCGCTCTGCTCGATCACGGTATCTCCGGCGCGAACCGTCCACATCACCACCAGATCGGACGCGTCCAGAGCGGCCCCGGCTCCGACGCGGTACGCGGCCAATACCTCGGCCAGCCCTGGCAGCGTGCCCGTCCGCCACAGATCGCGCACCAGCACCCCGCCGAGGTTGGCGCGCACGGCCAGCGCAAGCCTGGCCTGGAGCGCCGCGGCATCGGTCAGCCACAGGCGGCGCAGCTCGTTCCCGCCCGCGTCTTCCAGCGCCAGATAGGCTGTGACGATCGCCTCGTCCACGCCGGAGCGCAGCGTCACGCCGCCTGCCCCGGCAAGCTGCGCGATGACCGGCTGGCCGGCCCCGGCCTGCCCGGCGGGTTCGAGCCGGACCGTGCTCCAGCGGGCCAGCACCTCGCCTGGCGATACCGGGACAAACAACCCTTCGCCCTGATCCTCGATACTGAGCGCGCTGACTTCGAGCAACAGATCGCTGCGGCTGATCTGCCCGGTCGCCCAGGCGATCAGGTCTTCGACCACACCGCCCGGCTCCCACGCCTCCGGATCGGCCGGAAGCGCGATCGCGACCTGATCCGCCGCCTGCCCGATCGCGCCCCAATCGTACGCGCCCGTCAGCCAGCGCCGCCCTGGCGCGTCGTACACGGGCGCGGGCAGAATAACCGTCAGGGTTGCGTCTCCGGCGTGCAGCAGCGCCGCCAGATCGCGCACGAAAGCGGTCAAGGCCGGGCGTAGTTCGCCCGGCAGGCCGCGATAGTCAAGCGCCACGCCGGAAAACGTGTTCTCCTCGTGCAGCGCGAGCGCGGCCACCGCCCGGACGTGCTGCTGGCGCAAGGCCGGATCCGCCAGCAGCGCGCGCACCGTCGCCACATCGATCACCGCCGGATCCTCGAAGTTCTGAACCACGGGGATCACGCGATACGCGCCGCCCGGCTCGACTCCGGCGGGCAGCACGGCATGCAGACGGCCGTCCGGCAGCGGGCGCGCCGTCGCCGGGTAGAGGCGCGCGCCTTCGGGCAGGCGGGCCGGATCGAACGTCTCGGACGGCGCGAGCGTCACGCCGACGATCCGCGCCGACGGCGGCTCGCGGAACAGCGCCACGCAGCGCGGCAGATAGCTCATCTCCACCAGCACCGCGCCGGAGCCATCGCCTGCCGGAACCTGGCCCGGCACGAACTCCCACGCCGCGTGCGTGGCATTCCAGACGCGCAGTTCCAGCCCGCGCTCCAGCGCCGCCCCTTCCACCGGCACAAGCCGCAGGCTCAGCCGGGCGGGCGGCGCGCCCTCTTGCAGCAGGCTATACACCCGGCTGGCGAGCGCGTGCCCGGCGGGCAGATCGGGCGCGCAGTTCCAGCCGGTTTCGGGCACATCCCCCGCCAGATAGTCCGCCGGCTCGAGCGCGGCCACCCGCACGCGATAACCGCGGCCCGTCTCGCCGGGCGGCACGCTGAGCGCCAGCCCGCTCGCCTCAACCGGCGAGTCCGGCGCCAGCGGCTCGAACACCAGCCCGCGCGCCGCGAGGGGATCGCGGGTTGGGGACGGCCCGGCGTCGGTCAGCGCCTCGCGGATCACCTCGTGGAGCGCCAGCGGCGGCAAAAACAGAGCCACCAACACCAGCGAGAGCGTGATCGCGCCGACAGCCAGCGCGGGCAGGCCGCATCCGAAGCGCGGTGCGCGCCGTCGCGGCGGGGGTGCTGGCGGATCGTCCGGATCACCCGCCGGAAACTGCGGGCGGACGGGCGGCGGCGCGATCGGCGCCGGGGACTGTGAGTCGCGCGGGCGCCTGGGCGGGCGGGGGATCAGCCGGGCGTCGTGCCTGGGCAAGATCGGATCAGGGGGTGTGTTCATGCGGCCAGTTCTTCACGCAGCTTGTGCAACAAAAATACCATTCAGCGCGCAACCGGGGTCGCCTCGCACGAAGCAACCCCGGTCGAGTGTACACCATCCGGCGGGCGCCGTCGCCCCCGAACAGGCGAGCGCATCAGCGCACGCGGGCCAGCGCGTCACACGCCGGGCAGGACCCGCCCGGCCGGACCAGCGCGTACCCGGCCATCGGGTCATCGCCGTAGTAGGTGAAGTCCATATTCCAGATGATCACCAGCCGCACGCGGCCGCTGTTGCGCGACAGCCGCACCGCCTCGGCCACCCAGGCCGCCTGCTGAGCAACGGTTGTATTCGCCGCCCAGGCGAAAGCCGGGGAAAGCGGGCCGTAACCTTCCGGAGAAAGGTAGCCCAGCTCGGTGAAGCAGACGGGCCGCGCCCCGCCGAAGGCATTATAGTACGTATTAACCATGCCCCAGAAGTAGCGCGTGTAGTAGTTGTCGCGCGGGTCGCCGCTGGTGCGGCTGGGCGCGATGATGCCCTCGTTGTAGTGCGCGCCGATACAGTCCATATAGCGGGCTGCGCCCGCCGCCGCCATGCCGCGCACGTACCGGTCGTCGTTCCACACCGCGGCGGTGCCGAAGGCGCCCTCGGCGCCGGTCGGCGCGGGCGCGCCGCTGATCACCGCGACGTTCGGATTGACGCTCTTGATCGCGTTGTACGCCTGCGCCAGAAGCTGCGTGTAGAGTGCCGGATCGATGTGCCCGTTCGGCCACTCGCGGTCGATGTTTTGCTCGTTCCACACCTCGATCGCGTCCGGCCCCAGCGCGGCGACCTCGCCCACGAACCGCGCGTAGTCTTCGAAGTAGCCGGGCGAGAGCACGTCGTTCTTGTCGCCGACCAGGCTCAGCACGATCTTGAATCCGTTGGCGTGCGCCTGATCAATAGCACCGGCAGCGATCGCGCCGGGCGCGCCACGCGTAAAGCGGATCTGGCGCTTGGCCCAGGTCATGCCCGCCTGGTGCATCAGATGCGGGTAAGCGAAGCTCTCCACGTGCGCCCCATAGCCAAAGCTGCGCAGCCCCGCGCCGCCCGCCACCGGGGCGGGCATCCGTGCACCGCCTGCCGGGGCATCAATGGTGGTGTTCGTCACCGGCAGCACGCCGATCGTGCCGGACGAAAGCTGCACCAGCTCGCCAAACAGCCAGCCGTCCTGCTCGCCCACACGGGCGAAGACCCATGTTGCCGCTGCGTTGCGCCCCGTCGCCAGGGCCGGCGTACCGCCCGGCAGCGTCGTCAGGATGCGATAGCCCGTCCCCGGACCGCCGCGAAAATTCACAGTGGACCGGGTCGTCGCAGGAATGCCGGATCCTTCCGGGAAGGCCGGCGGTGCCGCCTCGGCCTCTCGCACAGGCGGATCAGCCGCCGGAGCAGCGCCCGGCGCGGGGCGAACCGGCAGCCGGCCCAGGTCGATATCCGCGCGCACGCTCAGGTAATCGGCCAGCACCCAGCCTTCGGTGCCGTCCGGCGTGCGGACGAACACCCACAGGCCGTTATCCGGGATGTTCTCGCGCGCCAGCAGGGCCAGCGCGGTCTCGCGCGCCAGGCTGGCAATGGCCGCGTATTGCGTGCCGGGGCCGGCGCGCAGGTTCAGCCGGTCCGGGATCACAACGGCATCCGGCTCCTGCGCGCGGGCCGGGATCACGCCCAGCCCGCCAGCCAGAATCGCCGCCAGGACCACCACTCGCATGATCCACATCGACGTTTTCGACCACACCATCACAACACTGTCTCCATTCTTTTTTCAGCCGCTAACGACACTCGTTGATCCTGTCCGTAAGCTCTCTCAGGCCGTTCACGCGTAGTGTAGCAGGCGGCCAGACGGGCTGCAAGACGGCCGGCCACCGTCTCGCTGACGCTGGCGCGGCAGCGTTGATCGAATAGCGGGCGGGTGATACACTAGCTGGGCTGTCATACGAGGGCCAGCGGGCAACTGCCCCCTGACCCGGCTCAGGGGAAGATAGAATGCTCCACCTCGACGCTTTGCGCGAGCTGACGACCTTTTTCGACGCGCTGGCCCCACGCTGGCATGCCATGCAAACGGACGAGCGCCGCGCCCGCCTGGATCGCCTGCTGGCGCCGCACCACCCCTGGTTCCGCGAAGCACGCACCATCCTCGACATCGGCACCGGAACGGGCGCCTTTCTGCCGCATCTCTGCCGCGCCGCGCCGCAAGCGCAGGTGATCGCGCTCGATCTCTCGACCGTCATGCTGGCTTTCGCCCGCGCGGAGCAGAACGATAACCGGGTGCGCGCCTGGATCCAGGGCGACGCGCACCGCCTATCGCTGCCCGCCCAAACCGTCGACGGCATCACCTGTCACAACTGCTTCGCCCACCTTGAAGATCGTCCCGCGGCCCTGCGCGAGATGCTCCGCGTGCTGGTGCCGGGCGGCGTGCTGTTCATCCTGCACGATATCCCGCGCGAGCAGGTCAACGCCATCCACAGCAGCGCCGAAAACCCGCGCATCCGCCGCCACCTGCTGCCACCGGTGAATGAGGCTGCCGCCCAGGTCGCCGCTGCCGGGTTCGACGTGCAGGTTGCGAATGACGCTGACCACTACCTGATTATTGCGCGCCGATCAGCGTGAAGATATTGTCTTCCGCGTCGTCTGGATTGACGGTTCGGGCAAATGTGGATTGGCTGAGATTCATCGCAAACACACCGATCTGCGATTCGTCCAGCGCATAGACGCTTGTCAGATAGTCGCTCAGCGCGGCGGGATGCGCGCTCAGGGCGAGGATCACGCGCAGGTCGGATGGAGCGATTCCGGCGCTGCGCAGCAGGCTCGTAGCCTCGTGCGCCTGGAACGCGTGCAGCCGGTCCAGGTTCAACGCTTCGCCGTGATACCCTATGCATCCGCCGATATGGACCAGCGCCAGCTCAAGGACATCGCCGCTGAAGCCCTTCGCGGTCAGGTAGCCGCGCACCGCGTCGATGTTACCCAACGCGACGATCTCGTAGATTGAGTGGGGCGGCAGCCCAAGCCCTTCCAGCCGGTACAGCAGGCTGCCGACCGTCCAGCCTTCGATTGCCTGAGAAGTGGCTCCGCGTTCGATCAGCCCTGGGATCAGACCGGCAAAGGTCTGCGCCTGCTCCTCGCTGTACCCGATGCTCACGAGGTAGGTGGCTGCTGCGCCCGGATCGTCCAGCAGGTGGGCGCTGGCATACACCATCGCAGCCGGAAGCCCAGCGTCGTCGATGAACGTGAACAGCAACCCGTTGATCACGTGATATTGCAGTCGGTGCTGGCTCACCCCCTCAAGCACGATAGCTGTTTCGGCCAGAAACTGCGCCGCCTGCTCGGAAGTCAGACCCCGCTCGGTCAGGTACGCGATCATCCCCGCTGGATCGTTCGCCATCGAAATCAGCCATTGCATATCCAGCGCATTCAACCCATAGGACTGCGCCAGCGCCAGCGCTTCGATCAAGATCTCGTCGTCGAGGCCAGGACTGATCGCGGCCCGCAGGAGCAGAAGATTCATGTCTGAGAGAAATGCCTTAAGCTGGTCGGGCGTGTAGCCGTATTTCACCAGCACGGCGGAGACGTTCCGGTAGTCGTTTGTGCTCAGCGCGGTCGAAAGCTCGGCATACGCCGCCGAGGGGATGTTGTTCGCGGTCAGGAAAGCGACCGCCTGCTCGACACGCGTCGCCTCTTGCGCCACGACAGGCAATTTGCACAAGCCGAATAACATGGCAAGCGCCATCAAGAAACGTAGGGTCTGACGCATCTTTTTATTTATCCTCGCGGGTGGGGAGTTCGTGAAGCAAGGCGCAAACACATTCTACGCCCAAACACGCGCGGAATTCAACAACGCGCGCCCGGCAGCGGGTCATCACCCGCGCGGTTCGGCCTGTGCCGCGCGCGCCGCGTCTGATAAAATCGGCGTCTGTCTTGCAAATTCATAGCAAAATGCAGCAGAGAACAGCGAAGAACAGCAAAGAGCAGCTATTATTCTGTCTTTACTGCTTCTAGCTGTAGTTAGCTGCCCTTTGCTGCCTTTAGCTGCTGCTAACTGACTGAGACGGTGCCGGATGCGCAAACGCACGAACTCGTATTATCTGCTGAGCCTCGGCTGCTCAAAGAACACGGTCGATTCGGAGTCGATGGCGCGCCTGCTCGAAGGCGACGGCCTGCGCGGCACGGACGATCCCGCCCGCGCTGAGGTGCTGATCGTCAACACCTGCGGCTTCATCGGCCCGGCCCGCGAGGAAAGCCTCAACGCCCTGCGCGAACTGGCGGCGATCAAGTCGCCCGGCCAGTACCTGATCGCGGCCGGGTGCCTGTCGCAGCGTTACGGCCACGAGCTGCCCGCGCAGGTCCCGGAGCTGGACGGCGTGATCGGCACGCGGCGCTGGATGGACATCGTCGATCTGGTCCGCCGGCTGCGCGCCCGCAAGCACCCGGAGCCGCTCTACCACCTGCCCGACGAGGCGCTGACGGTGGGCACGGATGAACAGGGCGTGAGCCGGGTGGCGATTCAGGGTGCCAGCGCCTATCTGAAGATCGCGGATGGCTGCCGCCGCCCGTGCGCTTTCTGCGCCATCCCCAAGATCAAAGGAACCGCCGTCAGCCGCCCGCTGGAGCGCATTCTGGACGAGGCGCGCGAGCTGCGCGACCGGGGCGTGCGAGAGCTGATCCTCATCGCGCAGGACACGACCGACTACGGGCACGACCTGGGGATGAAGGACGGCCTGGCGACGCTGCTCGACGCGCTGGTGCACGCCGTGCCAGACCTGCCCTGGATCCGCGTGATGTATGCCTATCCCGGCTACGTCACCGACCGGCTGATCGAGACGATGGCCTCGCACGACCAGATCGTGCCCTATCTCGACATCCCGCTCCAGCACGCCGACCGCCGCACACTGCTGCGGATGCGCCGCCCGGCCAACGTCGAGT
The DNA here is from genome assembly GCA_020724465.1 of Thermoflexus sp. Taxonomy (GTDB): domain Bacteria; phylum Chloroflexota; class Anaerolineae; order Aggregatilineales; family Aggregatilineaceae; genus DYGX01. The sequence goes on along the minus strand of DYGX01000005.1, from coordinate 118,831 downwards.
GGGTGTACCGGACCATCGAGAAAATGCGCGCGGCCATGCCCGATCTCGCCATCCGCACGACGTTCATCGTCGGCTATCCGGGGGAGACGGACGAGGAGTTTGAGACGCTGCTCCGGTTCATACAGGACATGCAGTTCGACCGGGTCGGCTGCTTCCCCTACAGCTTCGAGCCGGGCACGCCCTCGGCTGAGCTGAGCGATCAGGTGCCGGAAGAGGTCAAACAGGCGCGGGTGGACCGGCTGATGAACGCCCAGCAGCCGATCTCGCTGGCGCGCAACCAGTGCTTTGTGGGGCGAACGCTGACGGTGCTGGTCGAGGGCTACGCCGACGCCACCGACGAGGACGGGCATCCCACCGGCGACGTGCTGACCGTGGCGCGCTCGTACCGCGACGCGCCGGAGATCGACGGCTATGTGCTCATCGAGGGCAAGCTGCCGGTGGGCGAGTTCGTCCCGGTGCGCGTCACCGGCGCGATGGTCTACGACCTGGTCGCCACCCCCAATCTCGTACCGCAGCAGGTGGTTCGGATAAGCTGAGAGCAGCGAAGAATAGCAAAAAGCAGCAAAGAGCAGCAAAATACAGCGAAGAACAGCTATTAACTGTCTTTAGCTGCTTCTAGCTGTAGTTGGCTGTCTTTAGCTGTCTCTAGCTGCTCTTAGCTGTAGTTGGCTGTCTTTAGCTGTCTCTAGCTGCTCTTAGCTGTAGTTGGCTGCCTTTAACTGCTTTTCAGCAGCGGTGTAACATCCCGTTCCAGCGTAGCCCGGCTCAGGCGGCCCGGCACCCAGCTTTTCACCAGCCGTCCATCCGGCCCGATCAGGTAGGAGGTCGGCAGGCTCTGCGTGCCGTACTGCTTCATCACCGCGCCGGTCAGGTCCAGCGCCACCGGGAAGGTGAAGCCAAAACCCTCGACGAACTGACGGACCGCGGCAGCGTCTTCTTGCGCGTTGACGGCCAGCAGCGTGAAACCGAAATCTCTGTACGTGTCGTAGTACGCCTGCAAATCGGGCATTTCATCGCGGCAGGGCGGGCACCACGTCGCCCAGAAGTTGACCAGCACATACCGCCCGCGAAAGTCCGCCAGCGCCACCTCGCCGTTCAGCCCCGGCAGCCGGAAATCGTAGGCTGTTTCACGGGCAGGGTGGCCGGTCGAAGGCGCGGGTGTGTCGCGCGTCAGGTACATCACGATCAGCGCCGCGGCGATGAGCATCACCGCCAGCGCCAGGATGGCACGCGGATCGCTCCAGAGCGTGCGGCGCGCCGGGCGGGTTCGGGCGCGGCGGGTGCGTTGGGTGGCAGAAGTCATGGGAATCTGTCCTGTCGTAAGCCGTTCGTCAGATGATCTTCGCAGTCTGTTGGCTTGGATGCAGCCCGCGCGCGCCGGTTGCACCGATTCTGATCCAAGCGGAAACGCGCCCGGCTGTCAAGCCCGCGCGGATGGATGGGGTCCGGCTCGCGGCGCGGCGAACTTCACCCTGCCACGCCGCGAGCCGGATCGCCACCGCCCTCAGTCCTCGGACTCATCCAGCCGCGACAGGTCGGCCAGCAAGTCGTCGAGATTAACGCGCCAGAAACGCTCCCACAGGGACGCGGCCAGCGCCCCGGCGTCGCGTTCGACGCCGCAACGGGCGAAGTACTCGCAGACTCGCTGCACGTCGCGCTCGAAGATCGCGCGGGCGTGCGGGTTGGTGCGGGCGTCGGTCACTTGCGGGAAGTCGATCAGCGTGATCGCGCCGTCCCAATAGAGGATGTTGTAGGCCGACAGATCGCCGTGGATCAGGCCCCTTTGGAGCATCAGCTCGATGTTGCGCACCACCTCGTCGAACAGGCGGCGCGCCTCGTCGCGCTCCAGGCGGATCTCGGCCAGAGCGGGCGCGGCCATGCGCTCGTCGCCCACGTAGCTCATCAGGATCGTGTTGCCGCCGCTGCCGAACAGGCGGGGCACGGCTGCCCCGGCCGCGTGGAGCGCCTGCAGCGTGGTAGCCTCGTACATCAGCCAGGATGTGTGCGTCACCTCGGCGCCAAACGCGGTCTTCTTGCCGATGGCACGCATCAGGCGGTGATCGGTCTTCTTCACCGGGCGCCCGTCAGCCGTCAGGATGGCGCGTCCTTCGCGGTACATCTTGTCGTTGCGAAGCTGGCGGAACATGCGCGGGCGGTAGACCTTGGCCGCCAGCCACGTCTCGCCGGTCACCGGCCCAGCCGCACAGCGGTAGACGCTGGCTTCCTTGCCGCCCTTAACCAGCGCCAGCACATCGGTGATCAACTGCTGGTCGTAGAGCGGCTCAAGCGACCCGAGCAGCCAGCCCCGCTCGTAGCGCGAGGGGGTGTAGGTCGGGTCAAAGCCGCCTTCCAGCCCGGCTGCCTCGGCGATCTCCGCCACCGCCTGCGGGGCGACCGGCCTGGAGCGGGGCTTGCCGGGTTGTTTCTGTTTGCGGCGCGCGCGGCGGTCGGCACGCCCCAGGTTGAACTGCGCTTCGTAGTGCTCGTATTCGTCTTCGTACGCGTCGTGCAGGTCGTCGTACGGCTCGTTGTGATTCAAGGTGAGTTCCCTCGTCTCAGGTCCGTTCTCCTACGGTGCTCGGTCGGCGGACGGCCCGGCTGTGCGCGAGCCGCTCGGCGCGGTTGAGAGAGGGATATATGGGGCGTTCGGATCGAGCCGCCGGCAGGCACAGCACAGCCAACAGGCGCGGCGCACCTCCCTCAACCGGGTTCGGGTGAGGGCCGTCTACCGCCGTCCGGCAGCGCGATCGGGTTCAGCGTCCTGTGAAAAGGGCGGTCGGTTGCGGGGAACCGTCGTTACGCGGCGCGGCAGGCAGGCAGGCCATCACCCGCACGGGATGCGACATTCCACCGGGTTTCCATGTATGACCTCCTGCTCGCCACTCGAATCGAACAACGCGCACAGCATACACCAGGCATATTCGGCCTGTCAAGGGGGCGGACCGCCGCACACGGGCCGCCGCGCCCCCACGCGATACGGTCGAACGACGGCTACTGGGCCAGCGCCGGGTAGAACTCCGGCGCCAGCACGCTCTGAATCTCGGCCAGCGCAACCGTGACCGTCTGCGGGCCGGCGGCATAGGCCGCGACCTGATACGGCTCGAAGGTCAGCACCAGCGCGTCCGGAGTCAGCACCCAGTTCTGGTAGTTCTCCGGCACGGGGGCGGTCCCGCCCTTGATCCAGTCCGAGTCGGCCATGTCGCCAAGCTGCGCGAACAGCGCGTCCTGGGCCAGCGGCTCCAGCACCTCGTAGGGATCGACTTCCGGCACGAAAAGATCACTGAGCTGCAGCTCGATGCCCTTCTCGCGCTCAAAGGTAAACGTCTGGAAGTAGGTCATGCCGTGCGCGCCACCTGAGTAGGTGTAGATCGTGAACTGCAGGCTGAGCACGGTGTCGGAGAACTGGAAGACCTCATAGTCGATCTGCAGCGTCAGCGGCCCCACGCCGAACGCGCTGACCATCGGGTCAAACAACGGGGCGAGGAACGCGGCGCGCTCGTTCTCCAGGAACAGGTCCACCGCCTCGGCAATCACCGGGTCGGATGCCAGCTCAAGCGGATAGTCGATATCGATCTGAACGGCCAGCGCGATGGTGCACTGCTGGGTAGCCGGGTCCCACACGCCGCCTTTGTCGAAGCAGAGATCGTCCTGGGCGGCGGCGGGCGACACCACGACCAGCAACGCGACCGTGGCTAAAACGCTGAGGTAGAAGCGGATCTTCATGGTGTGTTTTTCTCCTGGCTGGGGCACGAGTCCCGCGCGGATGGCACGGACAAGCACGCCGGCGGATGGTTCGAGATGGGTTTGGACAAGCAGCCTCATTATAGCAGCCCGGCGTTGGGTCGGGATCAGACCTTTGGCGGAGCCACCAAAGTACTCTACCGCTTTGAAGGGAAGACGGTATAATAACGTCCTGCTTGATTAGCGACTGCGTAACGGTATCTTGTAAGGATAGTGTATGCCGGTTCCATACTGCCATATCTGTGAGCAGAATGAAGCGGAAAAACGCCAGTATGGTGATGCTTCGCTCGGCCAGGGCGATTATTGCCCGGTCTGCCACCGCCCGACCTGCCGCTTCCACATGGGCCGGGTGCGCTGGCGCTGGCGCGACAACGGCCGCGTCGACAGCGCCCTGGTCTGCCGCGACTGCAAGAACACCTATCGCCATCGCGAGTGGGATGCGCACAACCGCGACTGGATCAGCTAGCCTGTCCAGAGCTGTTACCACACACCCCGCCGGACGAATTCCTGGCTCCGCACCCCGCTGGCTCTGAGTGGGCGCAGCATTGCTGGCCGGTTTACAATCTCCCTATGACAAGGTGCCCGGCACGGCGCGCAGCCACCCCTGCGCGGCAGGGCGCAGCGTTTATTCCATCCCCCGGAGGGCAGTGATGAGCACGCTGTACCGTATTCATTCGGACTGGCGCTGGATCATCGTAGTGCTGGCCATCGTCGCGGCGGCGCGGCTGGCGGTCGGGCTGTTTGGCCGGCAGCCGTATGATCGCTCTAGCCGGATCCTCATGATGCTGTTCGGCATCAGCATAGACATACAGGTCTTGATCGGGCTGGTGTATTTTCTGTGGCAAGGGATCGAAAACGATCTGTGGCCGCGCTACCGCTTTGAACACATGGTCGTCATGATCGTGGCGGCGTTCGTCGCACACCTGCCGGCCCGCTGGCGGTCTGCGCCGGACCTGATCCGCTATCGGAACGATCTGCTGGTGGTGCTGGCGACGACGGTGATCATCTTCGTCGGCGTGCTGTTGCTGCCCGGCGGCATCAACCGCTGGGAACCGAATTTCTGAATCTCTGCACGACACAGCGGAAGCAAGGGCTTGACCATGTCGTCTCACACTGATCTGCTCGACCGCATCCTGACTTTCGACGAAGCCACCCAGCGCGACCTGGTCGTCTTCACGCGGCGCTGGTTCGCCCGCGAAGACGAGGTGCTGGTCCAGGTACGCCGCCGCACGCGCGAGCTGGGCCTGCCCGAGATCCAGATCCGGCCGGAAGAGGGCCAGATCCTCTACTTCCTGGCCCGGATGATCGGGGCGCGTCACATCCTGGAAGTGGGCACGCTGGCCGGCTACAGCACGATCTGGCTGGCGCGGGCTGTGCCCGAAGACGGGAGCGTCGTCACGCTGGAGCTGGACCCCACGCATGCGCAGATCGCGCGCGAGCATTTTGTGCTGGCCGGGCTGGACGACCGGATCGAGATCGTCGAAGGCTCGGCGCACGAAACGCTGCCCATGCTGGCGCGGCGCGAGCCGTTCGACATGATGTTCATCGACGCCGAAAAGACCGGCTATCCGGCCTATCTTTCCTGGGCATTGGACAACCTGCCCGTCGGCGCGCTGATCGTCGGTCATAACGCCTTTCGCGAGGGCAAGCTGCTCAGCAACACGCCGGACGCCGCCGCGCGCGCCACCCGCGAGCTGCTCGAATCCATGGCGCAAGACGAGCGGCTGCTCTCGACCATCATCCCGGTGGGGGACGGCTTCGCGGTGGGCATGATCCAGCGCGGAGTCGGCAGCCCCTAGCTGCGTGCGCCGGAGCGCACGGTTTCTCCGTTCTAGGGGGCGGTCTTTTCCACGGGGCCGCCCCCGAACTCGTCCTATCCTCAGGCGACTTCGCGCAGCCCGGTGAGGCCATGCTGCGGCGTTGTCCCGCGCGCGCGCCGCGCTATACTGGGCAGTGCTGCACCCCATCTCAGAAAGGACAGCCCTCAGATGTACATGGTGATGTTCGTGTTAGACGACTCCGATCGTCTGGACGAAGTGCTTGACGCCTGGCGGGCGATCGGCGTCAGTGGCGTGACCATTGTAGAAACCACCGGCGCCTACCGGCGGCAGTTGAGACGGCGCGTACTCGGCGCGCGCTACACCTTTGGGCGCGGCATGGGCGCCGCCAACGTTGAGGTCGGGCATCACACCCTGTTCGTCATCGTGCCGGACGAAACCCTGGTCCACGCCTGCACCCAGGCGGCAGAGCGAATCGTGGGCGATCTGGATCAGCCTAACACCGGCGTGCTGGCCGCCTGGCGGCTGGATATCGTCAAGGGGGTTTCGCAGAACCCGCGCGAAGAGCCGGATCGGAGCGAGGATGAGGCATGATCTGGCTGGAGTTCCTCGCAAGCGCGGCGCTGATCGTCTATACGGCGACCAAGCTCGCGCAGTACGGCGACGTAATCGCGGTTCGCACCCGGTTGGGCGGGATGTTTGTGGGCACGCTGCTGATGGCCGCCGCAACCTCGCTGCCCGAACTGCTGACCGCCATCAACGCCATTGACCAGGGCGTGCCCAACCTGACCGTCGGCAACATCTTCGGCAGCACGATGTTCAACATGTTCCTGCTGGGCCTGATCGACCTGCTCTTCTTCCGGCTGCACATCCTGCGCCGCATCACGGTCAACCACGCCCTCAGTGCGACGGTCGCTGTGCTGCTCACCGGGCTGGCGGTGTTTTTCATCGTCGCGCAGATCGACGTGGCGGTTGGCTGGGTCGGCGTGGACAGCCTGGTCCTGATGGGGGTCTACGTGCTTGGCACGCGGCTCATGTTCGGCGGCGACGGCGGCGCGGACAGCCAGCCCGCCGAGCCGGACGCGATCCCGGATGGGTTGCCATCGCTGCGCTATGCATCGCTTGGGTTCGCTCTGGCCTCGGTGGCGCTCATCGCGCTGACTCCCGTTCTCGTCAGCAGCTCGGTCGACATCGCCGAGATCACCGGCCTGGGAACCGGCTTCGTCGGCGTGGCGCTGGTGGCGATCGTCACCTCGCTGCCCGAAGTGATCACGACCATCTCGGCGGCGCGCATCGGGGCCTACGACCTGGCGGTTGGCAACCTGTTCGGCAGCAATGTGTTTAATATCTTCGCGCTGGCCCTGACCGACCTGTTCTACACGGACGGGCGGTTTCTGGCGGCAGTCAGCTCGACGATGACGATCGCCGGCACGCTGGGGCTGATCATGATCACGCTGGCGCTGCTGGGGACGCTGGCGCGCAACCTGGCCTGGGGCCACACGCGCCGCCTGATCGTGGAACTGGACGCGCTGGCGATCATGATTCTGTACCTGCTGGGGATGCTGCTGCTCTACAATCGCGGCCTGATCGGCTGAGCGGCCGCCCGGCGCCACCTCCGGCGGCGCGTGTGTAAAATCTGTATTGGAAAAAGGGACAGGCCGCATCGCCCGCGCGCGCCTTGCGTACTGGTAGGTAGACGGCGCGGCGGACGATGCGGCGCGATCGGTTTGAGGTTGTGTTGTGGGAAAAGGACCGCAGGCAAATGCGAATTATCGTACATACTGGCAAGGGTGGGGTAGGTAAGACGAGCATCTCCGCCGCGACCGCGCTGCGCTGCGCCGAAATGGGCCTGCGCACGATTGTCATCTCCACGGATACCGCGCACTCTCTGGCCGACTCGCTCGATGTCAAGATCGGGCCGGAGCCGGTCCTGCTGGCAGATAATCTGTGGGCGCAGGAAGTCGACGCGCGCTATTCGATGGACAAATACTGGGGGCGCATCCAGAGCTACATGCTGGAAGTGCTCAGCACGCGCGGCGTGCAGGATATCGTCGCGGAAGAGGTGACGATTCTGCCCGGCCTGGAAGAAGGCGCGCACCTGTTGTGGATCAACAAATATGCCAGCGAAGGCGAGCACGACGTGCTGATTGTAGACGCCGCGCCGACCGCGGAAACGCTGCGCCTGCTGAGCCTGCCCGACACGTCGCGCTGGTGGTTCCAGCGCGTGATGTCGCTGGTGCGCGGCGCAGGCCGCATCCTGCGCCCGCTCTCCAAGCCGCTGATCGGCGCCGACCTGCCGGACGCTGCCACGCTCGACAGCATCGACGGGCTGTTCAACACGCTCGACCAGGTGCGCCAGCTACTCTCCGACCCGCAGTACAGCAGCCTGCGTCTGGTGGTCAACCCGGAGCGCATGGTGATCAAAGAGACTCAGCGCACCTACACATATCTCAACCTGTATGGCTATGCGGTCGACGCCGTGCTGGTCAACCGCGTCATCCCGCCCGAAGTCACCGACCCCTTCTTTGACGCCTGGAAGGCCCAGCAGGCGGCTAACCTGGATTTCATCACCGAAGCGTTTGGGACGCTGCCCGTGCTGCAGGCGCCGCTGTTTGACAAAGAGATGGGCGGGTTCGACAGCTTGCGGCGGCTGGCCGACGCGCTCTACGGCGACCGCAACCCCGCCGAGATGATGACCACCGGGCAGTCGCACCGCATTGAAAGTGACGGACAGGAAGGGTACTATCTGATCGTTCCGCTGCCGTTCGCCGAGAAAGGCGATCTCGACCTCTACCGCGCCGCCGACGAGCTGACCTTGCGCGTGGGACCGTACCGGCGCAACATTGTGCTGCCGTACGCGCTGTGGAATCTGGATATCGACAATGCCCGGTTCGAACAATCCCGGCTCCGCATCCACTTCACCCGACGCGACACACCAAGCCGAAACTGAGACGGCAGAGCCTCAGACCGGGCGGCCGCCGTCCGACATGTGGGCGGAGCTGGCCACCTACCCGATCCACTGGCGCCGCTACCAGCGCACGCTCTGGTTTGCGGGGTGGTTGTTTGCGCGCGTCATCGCGTGGGAAGTGGTGCTGCGCCGCCTGCTCGGCGAGGGGCTTGTCCGGCGCGGGCGCTCGCGCCGGCTGCGGCGGTGGGCGCGGGAGTTCCGCGAGATGGCCGTGGCGATGGGCGGCGTCATGATCAAGCTGGGGCAGTTCATCTCCAGCCGGGTCGATATCCTGCCGCCCGAAGTGCTGGACGAGCTGGCGACCCTGCAAGACGAAGTCCCCACCGTCCCCTTCGCCACGATCCGGCAGCGCGTCGAAGAGGAGCTGGGTCCGCTAGAGGATCGCTTCGCTGAGTTCGAGGCGGAGCCGGTGGCAGCGGCCTCGCTGGGCCAGGCGCACCGCGCGCGCCTGCCCGGCGGCGAACGCGTGGTGGTCAAAGTCCTGCGGCCGGGGATTCACTCCGTCGTGGCGACCGACTTGAAGGCGCTGGCGGTGGTTGCCGGCTGGGCCATGAAATTCCCCTTCATCCGGCGCCGCGCCAATGTCCCGGCCCTGCTGGACGAGTTCAGCGTGGTACTGTGGGCCGAGCTGGATTACCACCAGGAAGCTCACAATGCCGAGCGGTTCCGCGCCATGTTCGCGGCGGACGGCGGCATCTACATCCCCCAGATTTACCCCGCTTACTCGACAGGCCGCGTGCTGACACTGGAAGACGTCGGCGCGATCAAGATCACCGATTACGAGGCCATGACTGCCGCCGGCATCGACCGGCGCGATGTCGCGCGGCGGCTGGTCAACACCTATCTGGAGATGGTGTTCGTCGAGCGTTTCTTCCACGCGGATCCGCATCCCGGCAATCTGTTTGTCTACCCCATGCCGCCGGACGCGCCGCCCGCCACCGGCCAGCACCGCGACGGCCAGCCCCTTCTGGGCCGCCCGTTCTATCTGGTTTTCGTCGATTTTGGGATGGTCGGCCACCTGACGCCGCAGATCGCCGACGGACTGCGCGAGACGCTGATCGCACTCACCACGCGGGACGCGCGCCGCCTGGTGCGTTCCTACGAGCGGCTGGGCATCCTGCTGCCCGGCGCGGACCTCGACCGGATCGAAGCGGCCACCCGCGCCGCTTTCGACCGCGTCTGGGGGCTGACGATGGCCGAGATCAGCGCGATGCCGCTCTCCGAAGCAGCCGGCCTGGCGCGCGAGTTCAGCGACCTGCTTTTTTCGCTCCCGTTCCAGGTCCCGCAGGATTTTCTCTATCTGGCGCGGGCGGTTGGCATCCTGACCGGCATGGCAACCGGCCTCGACCCGGATTACGACCCCTGGCACGAGATCCTGCCCTTCGTCAAGCGCGTGCTGATCGGGGCGGACGCAGGCGCGGTCCCCGGCGGCCTGTCGCTGCGCGACCTGCTGCATCCGGGCGCGCTGGTGGCGCTGCTGGCGGGCGAGCAGGGAGCGGCGCTGCGCGAGTCCGGCCTGGAACTGCTGCGCCGGACGGTTCAGCTTCCGCTCGTCGCCGAAGACGTGCTGCGGCGGGCCGATCACGGCGACCTGGTGGTGCGCGCCGTGCCCGCGCCCGATCTGGAGCGCCGCCTGGCTGCACTGGAGCGCGCTCCCCAGCGCACCACGCACGCGGTGGTCTTCGGGGCGCTGCTGATATCAACGACGATCCTGTACGTGGGCGGCGAGCACATCCTCAGCGCCATTGGCCTGGGGTTGAGCGGTCTGGCCTTCTTGCGTTTGCTGTTATCGGGCAACGCACACTGACCTAAGTATATAGTCAAAAGGTACTCTATCCACCGGTTGACAGCGCCCGCACCTCAGTTTACAATGAACGAATGTGGAAGCAGGTTGTTGGCATGACCGGCATCGATCAAACGCACCCGGTGGATCGTACCAACAGTCCCCGGGTGCGAGATGTTTCTCGGGGCCGAACCCGCGCCACATGTTCACAGTTCTAGAACAACAAGGAGTACCACCAACATGTCAGAACGTCTTACCGGCGTAGTCAAGTGGTTCAACGCCCAGAAGGGTTATGGTTTCATCCAGCCCGAAAACGGCCCCGACGTGTTTGTCCACTATAGCGCCATCTCCGGTACAGGCTACCGCAACCTCGAAGAGGGGGAGCGGGTCGAGTTCTCGATTACTGAGGGTCCGAAGGGGCCGCAGGCTTCGGACGTCGTGCGGCTCGGCAGCTAGTCGACTATTGTCTCGTCAACTCAACGCCCTGTGCCGTGGCACAGGGCGTCTTTATTTCGGGCGGTTAGCGTTCCGGCTATTCGACGTCGACCTTGACCTTCGCCTGAGGCGGCGTCTCGCCCTTGGGTGCCGGGCGCAGCTTTTCCAGGCCTCGCTCCAGGCCGTCGATCAGACCGTCCCACAGCACTTCGAAGCTGGCCTTGTTCTCTTCCATCGCCCGCTTCGTGTGCTCGCGGAACTCCGGCGGAAACAGCGATACGAAGGCTTTCCCTGTCTCTTCAAGTGCGTTCTGCTGGTGCTTCAAGAAGGCGCTGAAGGGCGACCGCTTCTCTTCAGTCGCCCGGGCCTGTGGACGTGTTCTTGCTTTTGCCATGGTCATCCTCTCCAAACGAACTCGCTTCCGCTAAACAATCGCTACTACCTACTACGCGAACCTGGGCGGCGAGGTTGCGCCCCTCGCTAATAGCCCTGCGAGCGATCAACCACGTTGAGCAGGTCGCGCCGCGCCACATAGCGCGTCAGGTTCTCCACGAAAAGGGCCGCCGCCTTCTCCGCATAGGCGGACGACATCCCCGAGATGTGCGGCGTGATGATCAGGTTAGGCTGCTTCCACAACGGGCTGTCGGCGGGCAGTGGCTCGGCGGCAAAGACATCCATCGCGGCCCCGGCGATCGTGCCCGCGCGCAGCGCCGCGAGCAGCGCGTCTTCGTCCACCACGCCGCCCCGCCCGACGTTGATCAGGTAGGCCGTCGGCTTCATCGAAGCGAACGCGTCGGCGTCGAACATCTGCCGCGTGGCCTCGGTGAGCGGTGTTGTGATCACCACAAAGTCGCATTCGCGGACCATCGTGCACAGCGCCTCGGGCGGATAGAGCCGGCTGAACAGATCGCCGGTGGGGTCCCCGGTTCCCGGCAGCGCGTAGTTCAGATCGTCGGATGGGGTGAGCACATCGCGCTTGACGGCCAGCACCGTCATCCCAAAGGCGTTCGCCAGCCGCGCGATCTCGCGGCCAATGCTGCCATAGCCCACGATCCCCAGCGTGCTGCCGCGCAGTTCCAGCGGGATCAGCGCCTGCCACTTCTCGCCGCTGGCCCACTCCGCCGCGCTTTGCAGCCGGAGCGCATCCAGCAGGCGGTGCCCCAGCGCCAGCATCATCATAAACGCGTATTCCGCCATGTTGGTGGCGTGAATCCCGCTGGCGTTCGTGATGACGATCTGCTCGGTCTCCGCGATCGGCTGCGTGAGCAGATGGTCGACACCGGCGGAGTGGACGTGGATCCAGCGCAGGTTCGGGGCCTCTCGCAGGTCGGGGATGGCCGCGCTGGTGTAGAGCACTTCCGCCCTGGCCCAGATGTCGTCAGGGACGTCCTCTGCCGTCCGCGCCGGGTAGTAATATAGCTCGATGCGCTCCGAGACGGCGCGGAACGTATCGAGCAACGCATCGCTGAATTCGACGGTGATCAGCACTGGGATTCGATCGGCCATATGCTCCTCTTTCCCCAGATCTGCTGGCTCAATTCGCGATAGAACCTGAGCGATCTCCGGCCGGCCTGGGTGGCTCCCCGCCGCCCATCGCGCCGGGACAACGCCAGAGTCTACCAGGGGACGGGCATCCGCACCACAAGCGCCGCGCCCGCCGTGCATCTTGTCGGATCGCCCCCCGCCATTCATAATAGCAGGCGTTCGGGGGGACTCGACTCAGCCAGTCGCATCAAAGGATTGCGCTCATGAGTCATATTTTCGTCGTGTTTTGCCCGCAAGACGCGCCTTTCGCCACCCAGTTGATTGTGCAGCTTCAGCAGCGCGGCCTGGTTGTCGAGCCGGCGCTTGATCCGGCGGACCCGCAGGCCGGCGTGCCATTTGCCGACGGCGCCCTGCTGGATGGCGCATCGCACGTCGTGCTGCTGGCGTCGCCTGCTGCGCTCAGCGCACCCGACACGCTGGCGCTGTGGGAACGCGCGCTGCGCAGCGGCAAGACGATCCTGGCGATACAACACCAGCTCGCCGAGCTGCCGCCCGTGCTCGAAGGCGTCCCGCCGGTCGACTTCCGCCAACCCTTCCTGCTGGCCGTCGAGGAGCTGGTGCGCCAGTTGAAGTCCAGGGGGGCGCCGACCCGGCCGTTGACGTACGAACACCCGATGTTCAAGCCGGACCTGCTGCCGACCTCGCTGCCGGCCGAGCGGTGCTGGCGCGACGACCGGCTGCGGATTCACTACGTCCTGCCGATGGTTCTGGACGAAACCGAGCTACGCACCCTGCTGCCGCCGTTTTTCGCCGCCGCCGGGTTCGCGCCCCGGCCGGGCGATCCGTCCGGCTTGAGCGGTCAGCGCGGCGGGCGCTTCCCGTGGTTCGACCCGCGCCGCGCCCGGCACTCGCTGACCGTGCTGCCCCACGAAGGCGCGCTCCTCGCCCGCTATCAGATGACCCGCATGGAAGTAGCCTACTGGTTCCCCGCGCATTACCACACGCTGGACCGCGAAGCCGCTGCGCTGTTCCGCTATCTGGCGACCGAATCTCTGGAAAACGTCTTCAAGCCGGTGGACGTTCAGGCGCGCATCGCGCGGATGCTGTCTTGGCTGACCGTGGTGCTGGTGGTGCTGATCGCGCTCACGCTGGGCTATCTGGTGCTGTGGCAAGTGGCGGGTGTCCGGCTATTCTAGCCGCCGCACGCCGAGACGACACTTTCCCGAACCGGACCTTGCCGATACAATGGCAGCGGGCCTGGCGCAAAGGGGGCGACAGGCCGTCCTCTCTATCCACCGGGAGCAAAGCTATGCCAGATTATCCGCTGGCGCTGTTGATCTTGGGCGTCGCAGCCGGGATTCTGTCCGGCATGTTTGGGATCGGCGGCGGCATTGTGATCGTGCCGGCGCTGACGATCTTCTTCGGTTTCGAGCTGCAAAACGCGGTGGGCACGTCGCTGGTCGTGCTGATCTGGCCGCTCAGCATTTTCGCGGTTGGCGCCTATTACCGCGCCGGTCTGCTCGACGTCGCAGCCGCGATCATGCTGGCGTTGGGGCTGGTCCTGGGATCGTATTTCGGCGCGGCGATCGCGCTCAGCCTGCCCGAAGCCACCATGCAGCGCATCTACGGCACCTTTCTGATCTACGTCGGCTGGCGCTTCCTGGAGCCGCGCAAAATCATGGCGGAACGGCGCGGTCAGCTCGCGCGCCAGCCCGACCCAGAGATCGACAACACCCGCTCGCCATGGTACGTCATGGTCGCGGTCGGCACGCTGGCGGGCATCGCCGCCGGGCTGTTCGGGATCGGTGGAGGGCTGGTGATCGTCCCGGCGCTGGTCGAGCTGCTGCACTACAGCCAGAAGCGGGCGGTCGGGACGTCGCTGGCGGCGCTGATGCCCCCGGTCAGCATCGGCGCGGTGCTGTCCTATTACCACGCCGGGATGGTTTCGCTGGCCGATTCGCTGGTGATCGCGGTTGGGCTGGTCGGCGGGGCATTTTTCGGGGCGCGGATCGCGCTCAGCCTGCCGTCGCGCACAGTCCGCAGGCTGTACGGCGTGTTTTTGCTGCTGGTCAGCCTGCGCTTCCTGCTCCAGCTTTAGAGGGTCTTCAGGGGCCGCTTGTTCGATCGCGGCGGGCTGGTCTACAATGGCGCGTGTCTGGCGTCCGTCGCATCCCGCCAAGAACCAGGAGGCCCACTGTGACGCTTTCAGGGGGGTGGAAACGCTCGTCGATCGCGGCCCTGGCCGGTCTGATGCTTCTCAGCGCCTGCGGCGGCAGCGCCGAAGACAGCGCACCGCCAACCCTGGCCCGGCTGCCAACGCTGGGCACGCCGGTGCTGTGGGCCACGCGAGCGCCCGCCTCTCCTGCCGCCACCCCGACCAGCACAACAACCCTATCCCCAACGCCAACACACACGGCGACACGACCGGTGGTTGTGGCGACCTACACGCCTATGCCGTCCCCCACGCCGACAGAGACACCGACGCCAGAGCCGCCGACTGTCACGCCGGAGCCAACACTAACGCCGCCGCCGACCGCCACCGACACGCCGCCGCCCGACCCGATCGCGCTGACCAGCACGGCCATCGCCGCCAGCGGCCTGCCCATCCAGGCCGCGCCCAGCGACACCCCGGCGCCGACCGCGACACCCCCGCCCACCACGCCGCCCCCGACACCGACCCCGCCCGCGATCGTCTTCTACAGCGACCGGCGGGGCCAGGAAGATATCTTCCTGATCGCGCCGGACGGCACGGTACGCGCGCTGACCGGCGCGCCCTCGAACGAGCGCGAGCCGTCCTGCTCGCCGGACGGACGGCTGCTGGTCTACGCCTCAGACGCCAGCGGCGGCTTTCAGATCGTCCTGCAGCGGCTGGACACTGGCGAAACAATCCCGCTCACGGACTCGGATGGGATGAACTTCGCGCCGGTCTTCAGCCCCGATGGCCGCTCGATCGCCTTTGTTTCGACGCGGGGCGGGGGCATCCCGGCAATCTGGCTGATGGATGCGGACGGCGCCAATCAGCGCCAGCTCACCACCGGCGCCGGGCGCGCGACCTCGCCCGCCTGGGGGCCGGACAGCCGTCAGGTCGCGTTCGCCAGCGAGCAGGACGGCCGCTGGCACCTGATGCTGACCATCACCCAGGACGAGCTGGGCGACCTGGGCGAGGTGCCCGTCCTGCCCCCGGAGATCAATCTCGGCCACGAGGTCTGGCCGGTCTTCGATCCGGCGGGCGAGCGGATCGCGTTCAGCGTGTGGACGGACCTGTCCGATCCCCAGACGGCGGACCTGTACCTGCTCGATTACGAGCAGCCTGCGCCGGTCGCCTTGCGGACTGCGGCCGGGGCGGATATCGCCTGGGGCTGGCTCGATGCCGACCGGCTGCTGGTATCGGTGGGCGGGCCGGGCGAGGTGCAGATCGCCGCGCTGAACATCACCAGCGGCGCGCTGACTTCGCTCGCCGCCGGGGGCGGCTTCAACGGCGGGGCGCGTCCCTGCCCGGTCGATATCGCGATCCTGCCGCCGGAGCCGGCTCCCCCGCCGACCTCGACGCCCACGCCAACGCCCGTGCCCGCGGCGGCGATCCCGCCCGCGCTGCTGGCCGCTCAGGGCCGCCCGCATATCGTCCAGCCGGGTGAGAACCTGCTGGGCATCAGCTTCGTCTACGGGATCCCGCTGCGCACGCTGGCGGAGATCAACGCGCTGCCCGACCCCGACCTGATCAGCATCGGCCAGCGGCTGACCATCCCCGTGACGCGCACCGGACACCGCGCCGGGGGCTACCAACTCCCCGACTCGGATCAGACGGGGCAGACCGGCGCGCGCCGCAAGGGGATCGTCGTCCGCCTGGGCGCGCAGGAAGTCGACGCCTTTGAAGACGGGCGCCTGCTGCGCACGCTGGTGGCCTCGACCGGCCTGCCGCAAACCCCCACCGTGCAGGGCGAGTTCAAGATCTATCACAAGCTCGCCGCGCAGACGATGGCCGGGCCGGATTACTATCTGCCCAACGTCCCCTGGGTGATGTACTTCTACCAGGGCTACGGGCTGCACGGCACCTACTGGCACAACAACTTCGGCCAGCCCATGTCGCACGGCTGCGTCAACCTGCGCACCCCCGACGCACGCTGGCTGTACGAGTGGGCCGAGATCGGCACGCCGGTCATCGTCAGGCCCTGAGGTGCTGCCGCGATCCCGTGCCACGCGGTATACTCGCCGCGCGGTCCGGCGTCGGGCAGCACGCGGCACAAACCGCCGATCCAGGAGCAGCCGATTCCGCCGCCCGCAACACATCGCCGCGCGGCGTGTTACCACTGCTAGATTTTTTGCCAACACACAAGGAGGCACCTATGGGTATGCTTGAGGGGAAAAACGCGCTGATCTTCGGCGTCGCCAACAAGCGCTCGATCGCGTGGGGGATCACCGAGGCGTTTCTGCGCGAGGGGGCAACGGTCGGGCTGAGCTATGCCGGAGAGGTGCTGGAAAAGCGCGTCTTCCCGCTCGCCGAAGAGGCCGGGATCGACTTCGTGGAGCAGTGCGACGTCACCTCTGACGAGCAGATCGACGCGCTGTTTGCCAAAGCGAAGGACCGCTTCGGCACGCTCGATATCCTGGTTCATGCCATCGCATACGCGCCCGGCGACGACCTGGGCGGGCGCTTCCGCGATGTCAGCCGCGAGGGGTTCCGGACGGCGCTGGAGATCTCAGCCTACAGCCTGATCCCGCTGGCGCGCCAGGCCGCCGACATGATGCCTGACGGGGGCAGCATCATGGCGCTGACTTATTATGCGGCGGAAAAGGTTATGCCGCGCTACAACGTCATGGCGATCGCCAAATCCGCGTTGGAGAACATCGTACGCTATCTGGCCGCCGATCTCGGCCCGCAGGGCATCCGCGTCAACGCGCTCAGCCCCGGCCCGATCAAAACGCTGGCGGCGGCGGGCGTGCCCGGCTTCCGGCTGATGCTGCGCTATGCCGAGAAGATCGCACCGCTGCGCGAGGGAGTCACGCAGGAAGACGTCGGGAATGTGGCGGCGTTTCTGGCAAGCGACGGCGGCAAGATGATCACCGGCGAGACAATCTACATCGACGGCGGCTATCATGTTCTGGGGCTGACGATCCCCGAAGAGGAACTGGAAGACTGAGCCGGGCTGCCAGAGCCGGCGGCCCGTACGCCGGGGGTCAGCGGGCGAGATCCCCGCGCGTTCGCCCTCGTGCTTCGCACGGGCCGAGCAAGCTCGGCCCCCTGCGCGGGACGCCGGCTTCCCCCCAATGGTTTGGTCCGCAAAGCTGAGAACAGCCTCTAGAATCTAGCGACCGGGCGCCGGAGCGGCTCGACACGCGCCTCGACATACCGGTACTGGACGCCCAGCCGCCGGCGCGAGGGGGGGCCGGTGAAATCGCGCCGGTCCAGCGTGTCGACGTCGGCCTTCTCGACCAGCGTGATCGCCACGTCCTGGTTGGGGAGCACCCAGAGCGTGTGGTATTCATCCCACATGGAGTTGCGGAAATACTTCAGCGTGGCGTCGCGGTCGAGCTTGCGGATTTCTTTACGCGCATCGGCGAGCGACAAACGGCTCAGCCGTTCTGCCAGTTGCTGACGTTCAGCATCTGTCATCCGTTGTTCTCCCGGTAGTCGTAATTCTGTGTAAAGCGCAGACCCAGGCGAGGGTGTCTCGCGTGCCAGATAGCGGTTTGCAGAATTTCGCCGATTGTAGCACAAAACTCAGCGCTGCCGATAGCCGAACCGTGAGGCATAGGTTACAATTCATTGTAAGATTTCTGGTCGGAGTGCCTCAAGACTATCATGCCCGACGCGCTTACCGTCCGCGAAGTTACGCTCTATATCCGCGATCTGCTCGATCAGGATCCGCGGCTGGGGGACGTTTGGGTGCGGGGCGAAATCAGCAACTTCACGCGGGCATCGTCCGGCCACCTGTATTTTACGCTCAAAGACGAATACGCCGAGCTGCGCTGCGTGATGTGGCGCTCGCAGGCCGCCTGGCTCGGCTTCGAGCCGGCGCACGGCGACGCGGTGCTGGCGCACGGGCAGATCACGGTCTACGAGCAGCGCGGGCAGTACCAGCTCATGTGCGATGCGCTGCAGCCCGCCGGGCTGGGCGAGTTGAACCGGCAGTTCGAGGAACTCAAAGCCAGGCTGAACGCCGAAGGGCTGTTCGACCTGGCGCGCAAACGCCCGATCCCGGCCTTCCCGCGCAAGCTGGGTGTCGTCACGTCGCCCACCACCGCCGCCTTTCAGGACATCCTGAACGTCATCCGGCGGCGCTACCCGCTGCTGCCCGTCGTCCTCAGCCCGACGCTGGTGCAGGGCAAAGAGGCCCCGCCGCAGATCGTCGCCGCGCTGGAGCGGCTCAACCGGCGCGACGACATCGACGTGATCTTGCTGGCGCGGGGCGGCGGCAGCCTGGAAGACCTGTGGTGCTTCAACGACGAGGCCGTGGTTCGCGCCGTGGCCGCGTCGCGCATCCCGGTAGTCACGGGCGTCGGCCATGAAATCGACTTCACGCTGGTCGATTTCGCCGCCGATCAGCGCGCGCCCACCCCCTCGGCAGCGGCGGAGCTGATCACGCCGGACGGCGCGCAGCTGGCTGAGATGGTGCACGGGCTGCGCCTGCGGCTGCACGCGGCGCTGAGCGACCGGCTCGCCCAGGCGCGGCAGGACCTCGTCACGCAGCAGCGGCTGCTGGCGCGGCTCTCGCCCCGGCACCGGGTGCAGAATCTGCGGCAGAGCGTCGATTACCTGGCCGGGCGGCTGGACGGCCACTGGCGGCACGCCGTCAGCCGCGAGCGCCAGCGCCTGACCGCCCTGACGCGCGCCCTTGAGGCGGCCAACCCGCTCAACCTGTTGGAGCGCGGGTATGCCATCGTCACGCGAACCGCCGACGGCGCACGCGTCAGCCGCACGCGCGACGCCGCCGAAGGCACGTCCGTCACCATTACGCTGCGCGACGGTCGCTTAATCGCCACCGTCCGGCAGCGACAGCCGGGGCACTAAAAAGCCAAGCGAGCCACACTATGAGCGAGCCAGTTCTCATCGGCGGGCGGTACCAGCAAGGCGAGTTGATCGGCCGGGGCGGCATGGGCGATGTCTTCCGGGGCATCGACACCGTCACCGGCGACGCTGTCGCGATCAAGCGCCTGCATCCGCATGTGATCCAGGACAGCAGCAGCATCCTCGATCGCTTCCAGCGCGAAGGGCAGGCCCTGCGCCAGCTCAATCACCCCAACATCGTCAAGATGCTGGCAGCCATCCAGGAGAACGAGTACCACTATCTGGTGATGGAGTACATCGGCGGCGGGTCGCTGCGCGAGCTGATCGATCGCGAGAAGAAGATGCCGATCAAGCACGTGCTGAACATCGCGCTCGATCTGGCCGATGCACTGACCCGCGCCCACCGCCTGAACATCATCCATCGCGATCTGAAGCCGGACAACGTGCTGATGAAAGAAGACGGCACGCCCTGCCTGACCGACTTCGGTGTGGCGCATATGGGCAACCGTACCCGGCTGACCCAGACCGGCTCGGTCATCGGAACCTACGCCTACCTCAGCCCCGAAGCCTGCAACGGCATGGAGCTGGACGAGCGCGCAGATATCTGGTCGTTTGGCGTGATGCTGTTCGAGATGCTCACCGGGCGTCCCCCGTTCCACGAGAACAGCACGCCGGCGGTGCTGACCGCCATCCTGACCAAGCCGACGCCCGATCTGACGCACCTGCGCGACGACATTCCGCCCGCGCTGGCGGCGCTGATCGGCCATATGCTCGAAAAAGACCGCGACCGCCGCATCAGCAGTGTGCGCGTGGTCGGCGCGGAACTGGAAGCGCTGATTCGCGGCCTGGACACGCCGCTGCAAGGGCTGTTGGGCGCCGGCGCAGAGGGCCGCTCGCGCCGCTTCGCCACGCCGTCCGAAGAACACCAGGCGGCGGCCAAGCCGCAGACGCACGGCCTGCCGGAGATCTACCCATCGCCTGGCGGCGGGCCGCCGCCCGGCCCGTATACCCCTTCGGGCACGCCCCTCACGCCGGGCATGATGACCCCGCCGGAATATCTGGCGCCGCGCGCCAACAAGTGGCAGTGGATTACGGTCATGGTGGTGGTCGTCGCGCTGTCGATCACCGCGATCGTCATCGTGGGCCTGCTGACGCTGTTCGACGACGAGCCTGCCGCGCCCGGTCCAGCTGGCAGCGACGCCGTCGACGTCCCCGCCGGCGAAACGGTTAGCGAGCCGGTCACCGAGGTGGAGCCGGTTGCCCCCGGCGAGTACATGGTCCTGATCGCGCCGTTCGAGCAGATCGGCGGCATCGAGCAGCTTGCCGGGCTGCGCCGCCCCGAAGTGACGCGCTTCATCACCGACGACCTGCGCCAGAACCTGGAAGTCGTGGCGCCGTTTTCGCACATCCGCGTGCGCGAATATCCTCACGAAATCCGCTCCCGCGAAGCGGCACTGGCGGCTGCTCAGGCCAACGACGCGACCATCGTCGTCTGGGGCAATTACACCGCGACCCAGATCCAGGCTGAGGTTCAGATCGGCGTGCTGGATGCCTTCCCGCATCTGGAGTTCCCGCGCGAGACGCTGGAGCGCGCCGCCAACGTGCGGCTGAACGTCAACGACGAGCGGCGCGAATCGATCGCGCCCTACGTGCTTAACGCGCTCAGCCTGCTGCAAAACGCCGACGGCGCGACGTTCGAAACCATGCGCACGCTGGCGATCACCGACCTCTTGCAGGTGCGCCCGGCAGAGGTAAGCGGCACAGCGGTCGCATCCCTGGTCCACATGGCGCTGCGCGGCCAGTTCGACACACCCGGCCAGTCCATCGAGCTAATCGATAATGCTCTGGAGCTTGATCCGGGCAACGCGCTGCTGTATGTGCTGCGTGCCACGCTCAACCAGCGCCTGCAGAACCCGGATGAAGCGCGCCGCGATATCGAGACGGCGCGGCGCATCGGCCCGGCCAACTGGACAATGCCGCTGATGGTCCTGGCGAACATCAGCGACGACGCCGGGGAAGTTCGCGGCCTCTTCGACCGCGTCATCGAGCAGCATCCCGACGACTGGCTCTCGCTCTTCTTCCGCGGGTCCGTATCCTACCAGATGGGCGAATTCGACGCCGCGCGCGCCGACTTCGACCAGGCGATCGCGCTCAAGCCGGACGCGAACTTTCCCTACGTCTATGCCGCGCTGTTGGCGCTGCGCCAGGGCCGCGTGACGGACGCCGCAATGTCGGTCAACGTGATTCTGCGCGAATATCCGGACGCCACGTTCATGAACCGGCTGATCACGGCGACCTTCGGCGAAAACACGCAGAACGCCTACGGCGTGACGGTGGCGGCCTTCAGCAGCCTGGTGCTGGGCCGCTATCAAGACGCGCTCGAAGCCACGCGGAGCGGCCTGGTCTTCTTCGCCAACAATGCCGATCTCTATCTGGTGCAGGGCCTGGCTTCGTGCGCGCTGGGCAGCAACCTCAGCGCCGAACGGGCCTATTCGCAGGCGCTGGCCCGCGCCCCCGATCATGTCATCGCGCATCTGCTGCGCGCCGAGACGCGCCTGAAGCGCACCGAAACCGACGCCGCCGAAGCAGACCTGGAGCGCGTGCGCACGCTGGCTCCGTCGGACGATCTGGAGCCGCTCATCGCGGCGGTGCAGGCCCGCGAGGTGGGCTGCCAGAACTTCTTCTCGGACGCCAATCCGCTGCTGCGAGGGTTGACGTGGCAGGCGCCTGCCGACGAACCGGCCCTTATCACGCGCGGCTGATGGATCAGAAGGTTAGACGGTGAACGACGAGACTACGCTGAGCTTTGAGGACGCCTTCAGGCGATTGGAAGACATTGTCGCGCGGCTGGAAGCGGGCGATCTGTCGTTGGACGAGTCGCTCGCGCTGTACGAGCAGGGGCAGCAGCTCGCGCGCCACTGCAGCCAACTGCTCGATGCTGCCGAGCTGCGCGTCCAACAGCTCAACGAAGACGGCTCGCTCAGCCCGCTGTACGAGTAGGCAACCCGCCGGTTAGCCGAGCAGCTTTTCCAGCGGCACAGTGACAATCCGCTCCGGGTCGTGGCGCTGGTCGACTTCGTCTAAAGGTCGCAGCGCGTGCCGGTTCTGGCGCACCAGCCGCCGAAGCTGCTCGCCCTTCTGGCGCAGATACGTGTCGAGCAGGTCAAAGCGATCCGGCTCCACCACGCGGTCAAGCTGAACCTGGAAGCGCCGCAGGTCAATCCCCCGGTACTGCGCGAGAAGGTTGCGCGTCTGCTCGCGGATCGTGTCGTCCACGAACAGATCGGTCGCGCGAATCGCCCAATCGAGCGCCCACCATTTGGGCGCCGCGCCGTAGGTTTTGTCGTAGACCTCGGCGGGCACATAGCCGGTCCCGAACGAGTAGAGGGTCACGTCAGCCGGGCTGTAGCCGCGCGCCGGGGGATGCGGCTCGCACAGCTCCCACGCCACCACCAGCGCGGGGTTGCCGAAGTTGCCCACACCGCCATCCACCAGCCAGCGGGTCGGGCGCTCGCCGGGCGGGGGTGGGATGGGGACGGGGTCGAAATAGGTGGGGATCGAGGACGACGCCAGCAGCGCGTCGGCCAGCTTCATGTGGCCGTAGGTTTCGCCGGGTGTGGTCTTCAAGAAGCGCGTCTGCCGCGCCCCCACTTCGACCGCCGTGATGATCAGCGTGGGGCGGTTGGGCCTGGCGCGCAGATACGCGCCCACCTCGGCCAGGGTCGGATCCGGCCCCAGGGACGAATTCCTGCCCAGCGTCTCGCGGATGATGGCGCGCAGCGGGTCGAGCGAATAGCGCGCCGGCATCAGCACATAGAGCAGCACCTCGCCGATCGACAGCGGCAGACGCCGCAGCGCGCGCACCAGACCGATCGGCAGCCGCCCCCGGCTGAGCAGCGGGACGCGCACGCCGAAGGGGCGCAGCGTTCCCGCCTGAGAGAAGACGTGCTCGCCAAGCTGCGTGTACAGCGCCAGAAGTTCCTCGCCGGTCAAACCGAGCGCCAGACCCGCCGCGATCAGTGAGCCGGTGCTGGTTCCCGCCAGCACCTTCACACGCGGATCGTTGATCAGCGGGCGGGTGCCGAGGATCGCTTCCAGTTCGATGATCGCGTGCGCGACCATCACGCCGCGCACGCCGCCACCGTCGATCGCGATGCCGATGTGCTCGCGAAGGCCGTAGTTCCCTACCGAGGCGGACATCGCGCTCCGGCCCGCCTTTCTACAGAACCGCCGCTGCAAACGCTTCCAGCCGGCTCAAATCGTCATAATCGAGGTACTGGAGCATCACACGCTGAACGCCCGCGCTGGCCAGCCGCGCCAACTGCTCGCGCACCTCGTCCGCCGTGCCGACGATGCGCCCGGCGGCGCGCGCCTCATCCGGGGTGCGGCCCCGAAGCTGGCGGCGGACATCGGCTTCATCGTAACCGAACGTCAGCCCGGTCATCACCGAACGCCGCACCGAAGCCGGCTCGCGGCCACGCTCGCGCAAGAGCGCGTCCAGCCGTTTCGAGCGCGCCTCGAACGCGTCCGGCGTCAGATACACGCCGTTCCACTCGTCGGCGTAGCGGGCGGCCAGCCCCAGCGTGCGGTTCATCCCGTTGCCGCCGATCAGGATCGGGATGCGCGGCTCCGGCAGCGGCAGCAGAATCGCGTCGTGGAAGTCGTAATACTGCCCGGAGAAGGTGACCCGCTCGTCGGCCAGCAGGCGCGTCATGACTGCCAGCGCCTCTTCCAGGCGGTTGAAACGCCCGGCCAGGTCCAGCAGTTCGAAGCTGAAGTTGCGGTGCTCGCGAACCATCCACCCCGCGCCGACGCCGAGCGTCAGCCGCCCGCCGGAAAGCTGCTGCACGGCCCCCGCCATCCGCACCAGCATGGCGGGGTGCCGGAACGAGACGGGCGACACCAGCGGCCCGAACTCGATGCGCTCGGTATGATCGGCCAGCCAGGTGAGTGAAGTCCATGCTTCGAGAGAGTCTTCGTCCGGCGGCTCGGCGTTGGTGAAGTGATCGGAGCGATAGAGGCCAATAAAGCCCAGATCTTCGACGGCGCGCACCATGCGCTGCCAGCGCGGCCAGTTGAGGCCCATCTGCCCTTCGACCATAATCGCAATCTCAGGCTGCATACCAGGCTCCTCTCAGCGAATCCGGATCGCGCGTGCGGCCGCCAGGGCCGGCACTGGTACCGATCTTCGCATAGAAGCGCGGGCAGGGCCAGCCGGGGAACCGGCCCCGCGCGCATGTGTCACGGACTCTCGCGCCGCCGGAAGCGCGCCAGAGCCAGCCGGGGCACGGCCTCGGCCTCGTCGATGCCGAGCAGCAGCGCCGCGCTCCAGAACGCCACCGCCCCCAGCCCGACCGCGCCCACCACTTGCAGCAGCACGTGCAGCCCCGCCCCCGCCTGCAGGACCGCCCACGCCACCAGAGCCATCGCGCCGGACGCCAGCAGTGTGCGCGCGGTCCCGTTCAAGACGCGCCGCTCGTCCAGCCCGCCGACGCGCCGCCGCAGGATGATCCACAGCGTGGTGCTTTCCAGCGCGGTGGCGATCGACATCGCCAGCGCCAGCCCGCCGATCGGCCCGCGCGCAAAATCGGTGCTGCTGGGATAGCCAAAGACTCGAATCAGCACCAGCGCGAGGGCGATATTCAGCAGCATCGCCAGCGTGCCCACCTTGACCGGCGTCCAGGTGTCGTGCAGGGCGTAGAAGGCGCGCACCAGGATCTCAAGCACCGTGTGCCCCGCCAGCCCGACGCTGAAGAAGGCCAGCGCCCACGCCGTCCCGGCGGTATCGGTCGCCGTCCAGGCGCCGCGCTGGTAGATCAGCGCGACGAGCGGCTCGCTGACCACAGCCAGGCCGATCCCGGCGGGAATCGAGAGGAACAGCACGCTGCCGAGCGCCCGCGCCAGGGTGCGGCGCAGCTCGCCGGTGTCCTTTTGGGCGCTGAGGGTGGAAAGGGTGGGGAAAACCGCCGTGCCGACGCTTTGCCCCAGCACGCCGATCACGGTGAACATCAGGATGAACGCGTTGTTCAGCGCGGCAACGCTGCCCGGCAACATCCCCGAGGCCAGTGCCGTGTTCACCCAGAAGCTGACCTGCACCACGCCCAGCCCCAGCACGCGCGGACCCATCAGCCGCAGCACCTCGCCCACGCCCGGCACGCGCCAGTTCGGCAGCGGGCGATAGCGAAAGCCGATGCGCACCAGCGCGGGCACCTGCACCAGCAGATGGAGCGCCGCGCCGATCACCGCGCCCCATGCCAGCCCGTGCACCCTGCCGCCGCGCGCCAGCACCAGCGCGCCGAAGATCAAGCCCAGGTTGTAGGCGCTGGGGGCCAGGGCGGGACTGAGAAAGTGCTGGTGCGCGTTGAGCAGCCCCATAAACAGGCCGCTGATCGCAAAGATGATCACGGTCAGCAGCATGATCCGCATCAGCTCGATCGCCAGCGTCTGCGTGGCGGGATCGGCGCCGCGCAGCAGGATCTGCCGCACAATCGGCGCGGCGAAGATGCCCGCCCCCAGCGCGAGCACCGCCGAGACAGCCGCCAGCAGCGTGATCACCGCGTCGGTCAGGCGGCGGGCGCCTGCCGCGTCGCCCAGCGCGAGGAAGCTCGCCAGCACCGGAATGAACGCCGATCCGAGCGCGCCCCCCGCCACCAGCACGAAGAGCGTCTCCGGCACGCGCTGGGCGGCGACAAACGCATCCAGCTCGACATCCGCGCCAAACGCCGCGCCGATCGCGGCCTGGCGCACGATCCCAAGCACCCCGCTGGCGACAAACGCCAGCATCACAATGCCGGCGGCCTGCGCCAACTGCCGCATGTT
This sequence comes from Thermoflexus sp., assembly GCA_020724465.1. GTDB lineage: Bacteria > Chloroflexota > Anaerolineae > Aggregatilineales > Aggregatilineaceae > DYGX01. The sequence goes on along the minus strand of DYGX01000005.1, from coordinate 92,816 downwards.
GAGCGCCCGCGCGCCGGCCGGCTGTCCGTCGGCCATCACGATCCCCTCACCGCTGTCCCGCGCAGCCGCCTAGTATAAACCCCGCGCCGCCGAAACAAAAAGGGCGAGCCTGCATCGGCTCGCCCGCCGGACTGTCCCGCCGCGCTACTGGGTGACCGTCAGCCGGTACTGCACGCTCACCGTTTCGAAGTTCCAGTCCCACGGCCCCTCTTGAAGCTGGAGCACGTAGAGGCCGGGTGCGACGTCCGAATCCGGCTCGATGGTGACGACTACCTTGCGCAACGCGCTGCCCTGCAGCGTGCCGACCGGGTTCAACTCGCCGCTCTCGTCCATGACGTTGATCGTCAGCTCCGGCGCGAAATCACCGGAGACACGCTCAAACTCGACCGTGAAGCTGCCCGTCACCTCGACGGCATAGCGGACCGCGTCTTCGTTCGTCATTTCCGCTTCGAGCATCTCGCCTAGAGCGATCGTGTTCAGGACATCCAGCGAGAGCGAATAGGCACCAACTCCGTCCCCGGTCCGGCCCCCATTCCGGCTGGCGAGCACGGTATACTCACCGGCCGCCGGCAGGGTGGTCATCAGGGTGACGTCGTACCAGCCATCGGCGCTTGCCAGGACTGTATTGTCCGCGTCCAGCAAAATGATGCTTGGCTCGTAGAAGTCATCGTTGCCGTCGGCAACCATATAGATAACTACAATCTCGTTTGCCGCCCCTGTGAAGACATAGGGCACCTCGAACTGGGCGTTGGTGATCTCCCCCTGAACCGTCTCGCCGTAGGCGATCGGGGTTGCATTCCCCTGGGCCAGCGCCGGGCCGGCCAGAGCCAGAACGAGCAGAGCCGTGATGAGCGTTAACCAGTGCTTCATGAAATGCTCCTTATATGTCCGCCAGACCGCCCCGCGTGACCAGCCGGATTCTCAAGTGTTGTTCTAATAACTATATTTCAGGAGACACCTATTTACAATCAACGACTTATAAAAAATCCCGTATCAGGCGGGCGGCGCCAGAGGCTGCTGTGAACTTTGACCGTCACACGTTTGGGACGGGGACAGCCAGCCGCGCTCCTGCGAGAAACCCGCATCACCGGCGCTGGCCTTCAAATCCATCACACGCTCTAGGGCGGGCCGGCTGCGCCGCTGGCGATGGCAGCCAGCGTTGCCGCGACCAGTTCCGCCACCTGCTCGACCTGAACCGGCTTGACCGCCTCATATACGTCGCCCGCGGTGTGCATGATGTCCCCGTCCGCGGTTTCCTGGCCCCACCATGGGTTGGGCGCCCCATCCCACCGCCATGCTTCGAAATAGGCAACCGGAATCCCCGCCTCGACAAAGGCGTAGTGATCGCTCCAGTCCCCGGTATAGCCGCCCCACGTCTCCGGCGGGCTGGTCTGGAAAGTCAGCCCCAGCCCGGCCGCCAGGTCGAGCGCCAGATCGCGCACCCAGACCGGCCCAGTTCCGATCTCCGGCGCGGCGTTCGGCCCGCCGGGCCACGACACCGGCGCCCCGGCGTATACATACAGCGCGTCGCCGACCCCCACCGAGTCGATGTTCAGCATGGCGATCACATCCGCCGCCCGCGCGCCCAGGTGATCGACGTAGACCTGTGCGCCGCTGGGATCGCCGCGCTCCTCGGCGCCAAACGCGACAAAGACGAGCGTATGAGCCAGCTCCACATCGCGCAGCGCCTTCGCCGCAGCGAGCAGCGCCGCCACCCCGGATGCATTGTCTCCCGCGCCGGTCCCGGCCTCGACCGAGTCCAGGTGCGCCCCGGCAATCACCAGTCGATCGCCGCCTGGCCTGGTCGCGATCACGTTGCGCGAAAGCACGCGCTCGCCACCCCCCGCGGGCCGCGTTTCAAACGTTTGAATCTCGACCGCATAGCCCCAGTCGCGCAGGGTGACGGCGACATAATCCGCAGCGCGGGCTTCGGCCTCGCTGCCCGGCGGGCGCGCGCCGATCGCCACCGACAGCGCGCGCACATGCACCATCACATCTTCCGGGTCGATGGCTGCGGCGAAATCCGGCCCGCCCTGCGCCTGCGTCCTCGCCGCGGGCGCGAGCAGCACTGCCGCCAGGACCACCACAAAGCACACGCCGCGAAGATTCACCCGGCTCATGGTGTCACGCTTCCCGCGAGGCCAGCCGGTTAAAACGCACGTCCTGCTCGACCATGCGCTGCAAGCCTTCGCGCAGGAAGACTTTTGGCTCGTAACCGAGCAGCGCGCGCGCCAGCGTGAGATCAGCGCACATCCGGCTGACGCCGCCGTTCTCGGCGCCCACGTTCAACAGATGCACTTCCCGCCCGGTGACCTCGCCAACCGCCAGCGCCAGCTCGCGGATGCTGGTCTCGACGCCGCTGCCCACGTTGATGATGCGCCGGTCGACGTCGGGCGCGGTTGCCGCCGCGACCAGCGCCGAGACCACATCATCCAGATAGACAAAATCGCGTGTCTGCGCGCCGTTATTGTGCAACACGAGCGATCCACCGCCCAGCGCCTGCCGGATGAACTGCGGGATGACTGGCGGGTGCGCGGTGGGAAGCTGTTGGAGCGGGCCATACGCGTTAAAGATGCGCAGGCTGACCGTCTCGACCTGCCACAGCCGACCAATGGTGTGAATGTAGTGTTCCGCGGCCAGCTTGCTCACGGCGTATGGCGAGCGCGGGTCGGGCGGGAGCGCCTCGTGTAGCGGCTGCTGTGCCTGCTCGCCGTAGATCGCGCCGGACGACGCGAAGACCAGCCGCGTGACGCCGACATCGCGCATGGCTTCCATCACGCTGACCGTCCCGCCGACGTTCACCGTGTTATACTCGCGCGGATAGCGGACGCTTTCGGGCACGCTGACGCGAGCCGCGAGGTGGTAAACGCAGTCCACGCCCTGCAACAGAGTCCACAGGCGCGGCACGTCGTTGACATCCCCGCGCGCGAAGATCACATCTTCCGGCAGGCGCGCGGGGTCGCCCGCGCTGAGGTCGTCCACCACGCGCACGCTGTGCCCCAGCTCGACCAGGCGCCGGGCCAGCGCGTGCCCGATGAACCCCGCCCCGCCTGTGATCAGGAATTGCATGGCTGCTCTCCCGCTCCAGCTTGCCTAGACCCGGCATGTACGTTACGCTTGGCTGGCATTATAACACGCGCGGCGCGGGATCCGGGCGGCGGGTCGCCCCGCTCCCGACCGCTGCCACTCTCAGAGCCATGCCGTCCAAAACCACCTCACGCCCGCCCGACCGTCGCCTGACCGCGCTCTACCCGCGCCTGCTGTCGGGCACGCTGGTGCTGAGCACAGCGGCTATCGCGCTGGCATGGCTGGCGCTCACACCCCCGGGCTTGCTGGGCAAGGCGAGCGCCATCGGCTACGCCGTCTGCCACCGCATCGCCGAGCGGTCGTTCCACCTGCACAACCAGCCCCTGCCGCTCTGCGCGCGCTGCACCGGCATCTACCTCGGCGTGATGATCGGGCTGGGCGTGTTCGCGGCGCGGGGTCGCCCGCGGGCCGCGCAGCTTCCGCCGCTGCGTCTGCTCGCCGCCCAGCTCGCGCTTGCCGCCACGATCGCGGTCGATGGGCTGAACAGCTATCTCTCGCTGTTCGAGTTCTACACGCCGCTCTACCCGCCGCACAACACGCTCCGCCTGTTCACCGGGCTGGCCGCCGGCACGGCGATGATCACGCTGGCGCTGCCGGTGTTCAGCGCGACCGTCTGGCGAGCGCCCGCGCGCCACGCGCCGGTCGCAAGCTGGCGCGATCTGGGGCTGCTGTGGGGAACCGCCATATTGGGCGGGCTGGCCGTCCTGACCCAACTGCCGGCGGTGTTGTGGCTCGCCGGGTTCGTCAGCGCGGCGGGTGTGCTGCTGATGTTCGCGCTCGTCGGCGCAGTGGTGTTCACCAGCGTCACCCGGCGCGAGGGCACCGCACAGACCTGGCGCGACCTCGCGCTGCCGGGCGTGGCCGGGCTGGGCTTCGCGCTGGCGCTTATCGGCGGCATCGACGCGCTGCGCTACGCGCTCACCGGGACGTGGGATGGCTTCAACCTGCCCGGCTGATCGCGCCGTGTAGCGTAGCCCTCAGCCCCGGAGCGACTCAAACGGTGGGCTGCCGGCGGCGATCATCGCGCGCAGCTCGGCCAGCGCGTCACGCGCCGCCCGGCGGGTGGCCGGGTCCAGCGGCAGCGCTTCGAACTCATCTTCGTCCAGCACGGTCAGCGCGCCGCCGGGCGCCACAAAAACATCGAGCGCCAGATCATCGGCCCGCACCACGTCCCGCTCGATGATCGCCGGTCGGGTGATGTTGCAGTACCAGCCCACCAGCCGACCGTCAGCCGTGCTGTACATCTCGAAGATGTTGTACCAGCGATCGCTGTAAAACCACTCGATGAAGCGGTCGCCCTGGCGGAAGATGTGATAGTCGGTGACCACATCCGGCCGGCTGAAGAACGCTTCCAGCTTGATCCACGTCGGACCGCGCTCCAACAGCGTGCCGTGATAGCGCCACACCTCGCGCCCGCGGTGGTCATTCTTGATGACGGTGATCTGCATGGCTGTTCAATCGGTGTTGTTACTGTGTGGCGAGGCGCCGAGATCGCGCTCCGGGCATTCGGTGTCGATGGGCAGCCGGACGGCAAAAGCCATCCCCCCGCCGACCAGGCTCTCGGCCTGGATCGTCCCCTGGTGCAGCTCGATGATCTGGCGTGCCAGCGTCAGCCCCAGGCTCACCCCCTCGCCCTGCGCCCCCTGACCGATCTGGTAGAAGGGGTCAAAGACGTGCCGAAGCTCATCGGCGGGCAGGCCGGGGCCGCTATCGCGCACCGCGATCACGGCCGGACCGCCGTCCGGCTCGACCGACAGCGCCACCTCGACCACCCCGCCCTCGCCCGCCGAATAGAGCGCGTTCGCCACCAGGCGCGAGAGCGCCTGCTGCAAGCGGCTCTCGTCGGCGCAGATCCACACCGGCTCGTCAAGCAGCTCGGCGGACAGCTCGGCCTGCTGGTGCTGCGCGGTGGGCTGGCACGCGGCGAGCGCGGCGCGCACCAGCCTGCACAGATCGACCCGCTCGCGCCGCACCGAAGTGACGCCGCGCTGCAACCGGAAGATATCCAGCAGGTCTTCGACCAGCTCGGTCATCTCGTCGGCCACGCGCTCCATAACGTCGAGGTGGCTGAACAGCTTCTCCGGCTGGCGGCGCAGCAAATACAAGCGGGTTTTAAAGTTCGAGATCGGCGTGCGCAACTCGTGGGCGGCGTGCCGCAGAAACCGCTCGCGCTGCTCGTTGAGCGATTTCTCACTACTGATGTCGCGCAGCACGCTCACCCGTCCGAGCGGCTCACCGCTGGCGTCGCTGACGCGCGCCGTCACCACCGCCACGTCCACCACGCTTCCATCGGCGCGCTCGAGGGCCAGCTCGCCGCTCCATAGGCCGCGATGCTCCAGCGCCGCATTGACCGCCTCGCGCAGCCCGGCAAACTCCGGCCCGACCCGCACCACCCGCGAATAGAGCGTATCGATTTCGGCGTTCAGCAGGCTGTCGAGCGGCAGACCAAGTAGATCGGCCAGCGCGCGGTTGCCATAGACAATCGTGTTCTCCTCAACGTAGAGCACGCCCTCGCCCATCGCGTCCAGAATGGCTTGCAACAGCGCGCGCTCGCGCTCCAGCGCCAGCGTGCGCTCGGCGATCTGCCGCTCCAGCGTGTCCGCATGAGAGCGCACCGCGTCGTAGAGCTGGGCATTGCGCAGCGCGATCGCGGCCTGGTCGGCGAAGGCCTGGGCGCGGCTGGCGTGCAGCGGCGCGTAAAACCCCGGCCTGGCGCTGTAGAAGCTGAACAGCCCGATCACCCGGCCCTCGCTGCGGATCGGCGCGCTCAGGTACGAGCGTACCCATTCGGTGCCGGGCGCGGCCTGCCAGTCGGGGTCGGCCAGCGTGTCGGCCACCACGACCGGCTGCTGTTGAGACACCAGCCGCTGCAGCAGCGGCGCGGCATGCACCAGCGCCGGCTTGAGCAGCGGCCCGTGCGCCTCGGTGAGATGCGGGCAGGCGCGCACCACCTGAACAACGCCGTTCTCGATCAGCGCCAGCGTCGCGACGGTGTGCGGCACGACCGGGTCGTCGAAGCTGGCCAGGATCATGTCGAGGACGGAGTCAAGGTCGAGCGTGCTGTTCAGCGCGGCGGAGATGCGGCTCAGCGCGGCGCCGAAGGCATGCTCGGCGCGCTGCGCTTCTTCGATCTCTTTGCGCGCCGTGATGTCTTCCTTCAGCGCGATATAGTTCGTGATCTGGCCTTCCGCGTTCTTGATCGGCGCAATCAAGGCAGACTCCCAGTACAGCTCGCCGTTCTTCTTGACGTTGAGCAGCTCGCCGCGCCACTCGCCGCCGCTGCTGATGGTGCGCCATAGCCGGGCGTATTCGTCGGGGGGTGTATGGCCGGATTTGAGGAAGCGCGGGTTGCGCCCCCGCACTTCATCCAGCGTGTAGCCGGTTAACTCGGTGAACTTGCGGTTAACGTACTCGATGTTCCCGTGAACGTCGGTGATCATCACCGTGCTGGGGCTTTGCTCGACGGCGCGAGAAAACTTGCGCAACTCGGACTCCACATCGCTTTCCGCCCGGGCGCGCCGCCGGAACAACCGGCCCAGCGCGGTAAAGATCGCCAGCCAGCCAGCTCCCAGCGCCGCCATGCCGTCGGCAGACGCGGGGAAGGCCGCCATCGCCACAAGCGCAGCGACGGCGGCGGCTCCCAACAGGTGTCGGGACGGCAGGCCGATCTCCATGACTTAGAGCACGCCCTTGTCGTATGAACCGCAGACATAGCGTGCTTGAGATTATAGTCGCTTCGCGCGGAATTGCATGTGAGGGCCGGCAGGCACACGCCCGCTACGCGCCGGACCGCAGCGGAACCGCCGCCCCCAGCGCGTGAAACTGGGCGCTGTGCGGCGTGGGCAGATCGTTGACCGGCACTTCAAAATACAGGCCGCCCAGCAGCCCGTCCCCGGCTTGCCCGGCATAGACCTCGACCCGCACGCGAATGCGGTGCCCTTCGTGAGGAGTCAGGCGGAACTGCACCGGGCCGGCGGGCCGGCTCGGCGGGACGTCCAGCCAGTGCTCGTCCGGCTCGACCAGGCAGCCAGGCGCCCGCACGCACAGCCGCAGACGCTGCGGGGCGTTCGACGAGCCATCGGGCGCTGCGTCGAAGCCGACCATCAGCTTGGCAGGGAGATGCCGCACCCACTCGCGCGCCACCAGCACCGACAACCGGCGCTCCGGATGGGCCGCTGGCGCGGGCTGCGTGTCTGGCGGTGCAGCGGGCGACACGGCGGCTGCGGCGCGCCCATCGCCACCCCCGGATCCCACACCGGCCAGCGCCTCGCGCCCCCGCTCGGACAGCCGGTAGACGCCCTGGGCGGGCATCTCCGCCAGGCGGCGCGTCACCAGCGCGCGGATCGCCTTGCCGAAGGCGCGATCGCTCAGCCCCGTCGCCGCGGCGATCTCGTTCGCCGCCGCGTAGTCGCGCCTGGCCAGGAACCGGAACACCTCAAGAGCCTGAGGGGGCAGCTTTTGCAGGTCATCAAGCGTCATACTGATTTCATCCAGGTAGCGCGTATCATTTCTTACTATAGATGGAACGCGGCCCCGGCACAATGCAGAAAAAGTACCAGCGGGCAAGCCGGAGAGGGCACATCCCCTCACCCCGGCTCACCCGCTGGCTTTTGACACGCCGCGCGGGCGCGCTTAGCGAACTTTCACACCGCCGCGAATGGGTGTCTCGCGCCGGTAATCGACCAGCCATCCGTGGCGCAGCGGATCGCTCATCACCAGGCGATCCAGCGCCTGGGTGTCGTACCAGCGGCGCACACCCTCGCTGACCAGCCGCGCGTAGCCCTCATCGTCCGACCAGTTCTCGCCGCGCTGCTCCAACAGCACACGCAGTTCTTCCTTGGCTTCCTCGATACGGGCGTTCAGCGCCTCGATCCGGCGGTAGTGGCTGCGAATCAGGTCAACCAGCTCGGCAATGCGCTGGTCAAGCAGTTCCCGCACTTCGGGCGACATCTCATTGGTATCAGCGATAACAGGCGCTGCCATACTCATCTTTCCTTGCTACTCGCTTCCTTCAGAGGCATCCCGTCGCCGACCCATACCGGTGTGTGGCCCGGCGCCTGGATGCCTCTATGATACGCGATCAAGGTTAGAATCAGGTTATCGCCCGTGTTAGAAGTGCATCAGTTTCCAGGCAGATGCCCACCCCCCGTAGACCACGCGGAAACGCTCGCAGACGGCCGGCAGCGGGTCGCCGTCGGCCTCGTATTCCCACGACAGGCTGCACGTCGCGGTCTTGGCGCCATCCCGCACCAGCGCCCCCGGCACGTCGGCCATTTCAGCGCTGTAGCCAGCGGGGCGCGGCGTGTCCGGCGGCAGCGACGCCCGAAAGCCCTGCCAGTACGCTTCGACGGCGGGGTCATGAGCCATCGGGGTCGCTTTCGACGCGCTCCGGCGTTGAGGCCGGGCCGTTGCCTTCGAGCGCCTCAAGCAGCTCGGCTTCCAGTCGGCGCAGGTCTTCGGAGAGCAGCGAGATCGAGCTGCGCGGGCGGGGCAGATCAACCGTCAGTTCTTTGACGATCCGCCCCGGCCGCGCGCTGAAGACCAGCACACGGTCGGCCAGGTACACCGCTTCTTCCACGTCGTGCGTGATGAACAGGATCGTCTTGCGGAAGCGGTGCCAGATGTCGAGCAGCCAGCGCTGCAACTCGCGCCGGGTGAGCGCGTCCAGCGGGCCAAACGGCTCGTCCAGCAGCAGGATATCGCGATCGGTCAGGAAGGTGCGCAGGAGCGCGGCCCGCTGGCGCATCCCGCCGGAGAGCGTGTCGGGATAGGCGTTCTCGAAGCCGGCCAGCCCAAAGAGCGGCATCATCTCGCGCGCGCGGCGGCGCGCCGCCCGCTTCGAGACGCCGTCCAGCTCTGGGCCCAGGATTACGTTGTTGAGCACGGTGCGCCATGGGAGCAGCAGGTCGCGCTGCGGCATGAGCCCCACCAGGCCGGTATCGCGCCGGACGGGGCGGCCATCGATCATGATCTCGCCTGTGTCCGGCTCGGTCAGGCCGCTGATCAGGTTAAAGAGCGTGCTCTTGCCGCTGCCGCTGGGGCCGATAATCGTCACGAACTCACCGGAGCGCGCGGTGAAGCTGACATCCGCCAGCGCCTGGACCGCGCGCCCATCGTCGCGGAAGGTCTTGCTCACCGCGCGCACTTCGATACAGGGCCGCTCGCTCATCAAAAGGCCGCACCGTCTCCCGCGCCGCTAACCGGCGTCTTCGTCAACCGTTCCCGGCAGGAATTCATTCGTGAAGGCGGCTTCCGCGTCGATCCCCTCGTCCAGAATACCATGCTCCACCAGGAAATCGCTGAACCCCTGCCAGACCTCGACCGACTGCTGGCCCCAACGCGGCGCGTCGGCCATGAACTGCGCGGCGAGCCATTCCGCGCTGGCGTGCACCAGATCCGCGTCCAGCTCCGGGACCGCCTCAAGCAGGATGTCCGCCGCTTCGTTCGGATAGGCGATCGCGTAGGCGAAACCGCGCGCCGTCGCCTGAACAAACGCGGCGACCACGTCCGGATGCTCCTCGACCATGGTATGGCTGGTGATCAGGATCGGCGTGTAGTAGTCGGGCACGCAGTCGAGGTAGTCCATCAGCATGATCGCGTCCAGGTCCACGCCGCGCAACTCGGCTTCGATCCCCGTCCAGGCGTAATAGATCCACACCAGGTCGAAGCGGTCGCGCTCCATCAGCGGGATGGCGTCCGCGTAGCCCACGTCGACATACTCAATCGTGCCCGGCTCCGCGCCGTCGCACTCCAGCAGCCGGTCCAGCACCGCCAGTTCCAGCTCCGGCTGGCCGAAGCCGCCGTAGACCAGCCCGGCCATGTCGGCGGGCCGCTCGATGGGATCCTGATCGTGCAGCGTCACAAAGCCGGACGTGTTGTGCTGAATGATCGCGGCCAGCGAGATGATCGGCGTCTCGTCCGCCAGCGCATAGGTCGCCACTTCCTGATAGCTCACGCCGAACTCCGCCGCGCCGCTGACGACCACGGTCTCCACCTGGAGATCGGTCGGCTCCTGGACCGTCACATCGAGGTTGGCTTCGTCATAGTAACCGAGCGCCTGGGCGACGTAGAACCCCAGGTGATTGGTGTTGGGCACCCAGTCGAGCACCAGCGTGACGGCGGTCCGCTCGTCGGCGCGGGCGAACTCGGTCGCCCCGCCGAGGTACTGCGCCAGCTCTTCGTCGTCTTGCGCGCGGACGGGCAGAGCCAGCGCCAGGATCCACAGCACAACCGCGCCCAACACATTGAGTTTCCGAGACATGATCCGCTCCTTTCCAAACCCTCACTCCATCACATCGATCGACGCTCAGTAAATGCCCGGCCCGCGCCACGACGCGCGGCGCGCGGTGTAGTACCAGCGCAGCGTCAGCCGCTCGACCAGATTGACCAGCAGCACGAGCAGCATGCTCAACAGCGCCGTGAGCAGGATCGCCAGGTACGCCTGATCCAGCCGGAAGCTGCTGTACGACCGCTTGAGATAGACCCCCAGCCCGTACTGCGCGGTGATGTACTCGCCGAAGATGGCGCCGACGACACTGTACGTGGCCGCGATGCGCAGCCCGCTGAAGAACGAGGGCATCGCGGCGGGCAGGCGCGCCTTGGTCCACGTCTGGAACGAGCTGGCGCCCATCGCGCGCAGCAGCGAGATCAGCTCCGGATCGGCCCCTTGCAGCCCGGCGAAGGTGTTGAGCGCGATCGGGAAGAAACAAAACAGAACGACCACCATGATCTTTGGGCCGGTCCCGAAGCCGAAGATCAGGATCAGCAGGATCGCGATGGCGAAAATCGGGATGGTCTGCGACACCACCAGGATCGGGTAGAGGATCCAGCGCAGCACGGTCGAGAAATCCATCAGCGCGGCGATGACCAGCCCCAACACCAGGGCGATCGACAGGCCGGCCAGCGTTTCCCACAGCGTCTGGGGGATATGCTGCTGGAGCAGCAAATCCTGGTGCGCCTGCCAGGCGCCGGCGATGGCACGCGGCGAGGGGAAGATATCTTCCAGACTCAGGTTCTTGGTCTCGGTGGCCTCGCGCACCAGTTGGGCCGTGCCGGTCACGAACATGGTCAGCGCCAGCCCGCCCACAACCACCAGCACCAGCGCGCGGGTGACATCCTGAAAGAGCGTCTGCCAGCGACGCGCCACCGGACGGGTCAAGAGAGTGGACATCGTCACGCTCGCCCCACCGTATGCACAACGAAAAGCTGCCCCGCGCCGAGCGTCACCTGTGCCTCGCTGCCGAGCAAAACGTTGCTCACGCCGCGCGCCGCGCCGATGTAAAGTGACTCCCCGCGCAGCGGGTACTGCAACCCCTCGGTGGTGATCCCCGCCGCTTCGGGCGTGAGCGGGATCAGCGAGAGGGTGTCGCCGGGCGCGCCGGAGATCCGGTGCCGTCCGGGGCCGATCAGCCACAGCGTCTGACGCCCGTCTACGATGCGCACCGCTCGGTCGCGCAGGCTGGGCATGGCGAGCAGGTAGAGGTTGGCGAGCAACTGGTCGAGCCGGCCACCCGCCGCGCCGAGCACATCGATCGGGTCCGCGTCGCGCTGTGCCGCCGCCAGCAACGCCAGCTCCAGGTCGGTTTCGTTCTTCTCGGCAGCGACACGCTCGATGGCCGCGCCCAATTCGCGCAAGTGCTCAACTTCCGCGTCCGACAGCGAATCGAAATCGCCGATCACCAGCGCGGGCGTCCGGCCACAGGCCAGCGCCAGACGCGCCCCGCCATCCGCTGCGATGACCAGGGCGTCGCGCGCGCCGTCCAGCGCGGCCTGCACCGCCGGGCCATCGTTCAGTTCCCCGTTCGCAAACACCAGCGCCCGCATTCTGCTCCCTGCGCGCGATCGTCCTAAACAAAAACCACCCGCGGCGCAGCGAGTGGTTTCACGTCATGTGCCATGCCGCTCCTCCCTACGCCGGAATTACCCGGATCAGGTCCTGGGGTCGGCATCGTCTGGCGGATGCACCTCTCAGCCTGGCTAACCCAAGCTCCCCCGGGCGAACTGATGTTACCATTTACTATAGCAACGCGGCGGGGTTCTGCCAAGCGATCAGCGGCGCGGGTAGAGGATATAGCTGAGACTGAGCACTTTCTCATGCATGCAAGCAGGGGGATAGCTTTGCGTCCGGCCCACCGACTGCCTGGAACTCAATCAACTTGAGGCGCAATGGCTTGAGCACATCCTGAGCGAAGCGGAAGCAGGGCGCGCCCGCTAGCGTACCCGCCGCTCCCAGCGCTCCTTGACCGTGACGCGGGTCGGGTCAGCCGCTTCGAGGAAGTCCATCAGCAGGCGGTTGAAGGTGGCAATATCATCCAGCATCGGGAAGTGACGCAGCCCCGGCAACTCAATCGCGTGGAAGGGCCGGTTCCCGTCACGCAGCGCGGCCAGCATCGCGTCGTCCGGCTTGGGGAGCAGTGTGTCTCCGCCCCCATAGACGGCCAGAACCGGCATCGCCAGCCGTTGCAGCTCGCGCAGCGTGTCCACCCCGGCCAGCGTCTCGATTGTCTGCGCCACGGCGAGCGGATCGGCTTTGCGCACCTCGACCAGCAGCTTGTTGAGGTCCGCGCCCGCCTCGACGTGCTGGTGAAGCAGCGCGACCGGGTCCAGCGTATCAAGCCGCGCGCGCAAGGGATTGGCGCGGGGCGCAGCCGGCTGAGGGTCGGCGGCGGGCGGCGCCTGGCTCGCGGCGTCCCGCTGCGCGGCTTCGCGTTCCAGCGCCGCGCGCAGCCGCGCCGCCATATCCTCGGTGCGCAGGCCGATTGTCTCCGCTTCGCTGTCCACCACGCCATCACCCGAAGCGCGTGGAGTGCTGGCTGAAGGGGCAGGCGGCGTCGGCGCCGTCTCCGGCGCGGGCGGTATCCAGAACAGCGGCGGGCTGACCGCCATCAGGCGCGGCACACGGTCCGGAGCCTGCAGCGCAAAGCGCGTGACCACCGCGGCGCCCAGCCCATGCCCGACCAGCGCCGCCTTGGCGATCCCCATCCGCTCCATGAAATGATCGAGCAGGCGCACCTGGGCGTCGAAGGCATACCGGCGCGGGTCCTTGCCGCTCTCGCCAAAGCCCCACAGATCGAGCGCATAGGTGCGGTATTTGACGCTGATCTGCTGCATGGCGGGGATCCAGTAGCGCCACGATCCGAGCCAGCCGTGCACCAGGATCACCGGGCGACCGCGGCCCAGAACCTCGTAGTGCACCAGGTCGTAATCGACGGTGATGGCGCTCATGGCAAACTCTGCGAGCGCGGGACACAGGTTCGGCAGCGGCTCATGTCACGCTCCGTCGATGCCGAACTTGGTCAGGATTTCGGCGATGCGCCGGTTGAGCGTGTCCGGCGCGAACGGCTTGAGGATGTAATCGTAGGCTCCGGCGTCGATCCCGGACTCCATTTCGCTCTGCTGCCCCTTGGCCGAAAGGAACACGATCGGGACGTGCCGCGTTTCGTCGCGCTCCTTCAACAGGCGGCAGGCTTCGTAGCCGGTCATGCGCGGCATGCGCACGTCGAGCACGATCAGGTCCGGCTTGACCTGCGGCGCGATCTCGACCGCCTCGGCGCCATTCCGCACCTTGATGACCTCGTGTCCCGCGTATTTCAGCGTGAACTCGATCAGATCGCGAATATCGCGTTCGTCTTCTGCGATGAGAATTTTCGCCATACGTGCTTTCGCTACTCCCTGGTGAGCGGGCTGGCCTGGGCGTCCGGCTGAACCTCACCGGCGGGCGGCTCGGCGGCAGATGCGGGCAGCTCGACATAGAACGTCGTCCCCTTGCCGACCTCGCTTTCGAACCAGATGCGCCCGTGAAGCATCACCACGTACTCGCGCACGATCGCCAGCCCCAACCCGGTGCCAGGCGTGTCCATGACCAGCTCCTGCCCCTCGTCGCCGCGGAAGAACCGCTCGAAGACGCGATCGCCGATCTCGGGGGGAATGCCGATCCCGGTGTCGGATACCGTCAGCGTCACGCGACCACCGACCGGGCCGGAGCGCGCCGCCAGCGTTACCGTCCCGCCCGGCAGCGTGTAGTTGAAGGCGTTGTCCGCCAGGTTGGTCATGATCTGCGCCAGCTTGTCTTCGTCAGCCCACACCGTCAGGTCGACATCATCGGGCAAATCGAGAACCAGGTTCATATCGCGGCGCTCGTCCTCGCTGCGCCCGCGCAGATGAGACAGCACCCCCTGCAACACCACGCTCACCGGGACCGCGTCAAACTTCAGCTCGACGCGCTGCTGGTCGATGCGCGAGATGTCGAGCAAATCGTTAACCAGGATGCTCAGGCGATCCGCGTTCTGTTTGATCACCTCAAGGAAGTATTGCTGCTGTTCGGAGATCGCGCCCGCCGCGCCGAGCAGCAGCAGATCGGCATAGCCCTTGATCGAGGTCATCGGCGTGCGCAATTCGTGCGAGACGGTCGCCACAAACTCGCTCTTGAGGCGATCGACCTCGACATCGCGCGTGATGTCGCGGAAGACCGACACGGTCCCCAAGAACTGGTCGCCCAGGTACACCGGCGAGAGGCGCACGCTGATCACGCGCCCATCCTCAAGCTCCAGGCGCTCTTCGAGAAACTCGCCCGGCTGGTACTCGTGCGGATGCTCCAGCCAGTGGTTGACGCGCTCCAGCCAGCGCCCGCTGCTGCCGTACAGCCCGGCCACGGCGGACGTCTGCTGCCCCAACACCTGGCTGGCCGGAAGCCCCAGAATGCGCTCGGCGGTGGAGTTAAAGCCGATCACCTGGCCCGTCTGGTCGGCGACCATCACCCCATCCGCCACCGAGTCCAGAATGGCGGCGCTCTTGGTCGCCTCGACCTGTTCCTGGCGCAGCATGGCGCCCAACTGCTCAGCCTGATCGCGGATCAGGCTGTACAGCTCGGCGTTGTTCATGGCGTTGGCGATCTGGTTGGTCGAGGCGCTGACCAGCCGCAAATGATCGGCGGTGAAGGCACCCGGCTGTGTGCTGGTCAGCATCATCACGCCCAGGACCTCGTCCGCCGCGGCGATCAGCGCGACCAGCGCCGCGCGCGCCAGATCGTCCGCCGGTGAGAGGCGCAGCCAGCGCGGGTCCTGCTGCACGTCGTCGACGATCACATTCTGATGCTGCTGGACCGCCCAACCGGCCAGCCCTTCGTCTTGAGCCAGCGAGTGCGGCGCGTCTTCGAGGGCGGCCTCATCCAGCGGCCACCCGATGCGCGCGCGCATCTCCAGCCGCCCGCTGACCGGATCGAGGGCGAAGATCGTGCCCTGGGTGGCGCCGGTCGCCTCGGCCACCATCTCCAGCGCGCGGTTGAGCAGCCGCTGGATGTCCAGGCTGGTCGCCAGCTCGGTCGTGATCTGGTAGAGGGTCGAAAGCTGCTGGCGCTCGCGGTCCAGCTCGGCAGTGCGCTCCTCGACGCGCCGCTCCAGGTCTTCGGCCAGCTCGCGAAGCTGTTCGAGCAAGCGCGCGCTCTGAATCGCCACGCCAAGCTGCGACGCGACCGTCGTGAGCAGCCGCTGATCGTCGCTGCTGAATGCCAGCGGGTCGTCGTCGTCGCGCACGGCCAGGGCGCCGATGATTTGCTCGCCCGCGAAGAGCGGCACGCCGACAAAGGCCCGCGCCTCGGGCGGCAGGATCGTCTGGATCCCCAGGTTGCTCTGCACCGCCCGGACGCGATCGCCCACCAGCAGCAGCGGGACCTGGCGGCGGATGATGACCGAGAACTCGTCGTTGCCGAGCGGGCGCGGCGGCAGATCCAGCGCGCGCCCCTCGCGCACCGAGGTCGCCAGCGGGAAGGTTACCGTCTCGCTCGCGCGGTCGTACAGCGCCACGTAGATCGCCTCGGCTTTGGTCAGGCGCGGAAGCTGCGCGTCCAGCACGGCCAGCAGCTCGTCGAGGCTCGTCGCCGAGGACAGCGCCGCCGAGAGATCGTTGATGATGTACAGTTCCTCGACCGTGCGGCGTGTCTCGGTTTGCAGGCGCGCGTTCTCGATCGCGATCGCGGCCTGGCTCGCCATCGTCCGCGCCAGACGCAGTTCCTCGGATTTGAAGAAGCGCATGGGGTCGAGCGTCTCGACCTCGACCAGCCCGATCGACACCTCGTTGACGACCAGCGGCAGAAGCAGGCGGCTGGCCGACTGGTGGCGGGTGAAGAGTGCCGCTTCGCCCGGCGGCAGGTCGGGGTCGCCCGCGCGCGCCACAATCAGGCGCCGCTCGTCGAGTGCGCGCTGGCGCAGCGGATACTCGGCCAGGTTGACGCGCTCGCCCAACCGGGCGGGCACCTGCTCATCCTGTGCGCGAAGCGCGCCGCGCAGTTCCAGCCAGTCGTTGACGTCATCCCACAGATAGACCGCGCAGGTATCGGCCCGCAGCGCGTTGAAGACCTGCTCGGTCACGCGCCGGGTCACCTCGTCCAGGTCGAGCGTCATGGCGGTGGCCTGGGCCGATTCAAAGAGCGTCTCAAGCTCGCGCGTGCGGACCGACGACTGCTCGAACAGCGAGGCGTTCTGGACCGCGATCGCCGCCTGGCTGGCGATGGTTTGCGCCAGCTCGATCTGGGCCATCGAGAACTGGCGCGGCTCGACCGAGTCCAGCCGCAGGATGCCGATCACGATCCCGCCGATGACCAGGGGCACGAGCATCGTGCTGGACACGTCGTCGCGGCGCATCATGGCGCGCAGCTCGTCGCGGTGCGGGTCGGCGGAGACGTTCTCGATCACCAGCGGGATCAGGCTGTCGCGCACGCGCTCGAAGATCGGGCTTGCGCTCAGGTCAATGACCTTGTCCGGCGGCATATCGCCGCGCGGATAATCAACAACGGCGTGGCCAATCTGGCTGGGATGCTCGATCTGCATGGCCGAGCCTTCGGAGATATCGAGCGCGATCGCGGTTTCGCGCAGGGCGATCTCCAGGATGTTCTCCATATCGAGCGATTGGGCCAGCGCCAGCGACACGCGGTTGAGCAGCGCGAGGCGCTGCGCCTGCTCGTCGAGCGCGATCGCGCGGGCGCGCGTCTCCTCGAAAAGCTGCGCGTTGTCCAGCGCGACCGCCGCCTGGTTGGCGAAGGTCAGCGCAAGCTGCTCGTGGAGCGCGGTGTAGAAGTGCGGCTCGCGCTTCTCCAGCGTCAGCACGCCCACCACCCGGCCCTTGCTGATCAGCGGCGCGCCGAGCCAGTTCTTATAGATCGCCGCCGAGCCGTAGGGGAAACGCTCGTCGCCCGCGCTCACATCCCCCGCGTTGATCACCTGCGCCCGCTCGGCCATTTCGCGGAACAGCGGGCTATAGGCGATCTCGACGCTCAGGCCGACCAGCTCGTCGGCATCGGGCGAATCCGGGTCGCGGTAGCCGCGCGCAGCCACGATCCGCAGTTCCTCGCGCTCCGGCTCGCGCAGCCAGAGCGACACGCCGTCGTAGGGGATCACGCGGTCAAGCGCGTCGAGGATCAGCTCCACCACCTCGTCGGCTTCCAGCGTCGAGGTGATCTGGCTGGACACCTCGGACAGCGCCGCCATCTGCATCGCGCGCGAGCTGAGGTCGGCTTCGAGCAGGGCGCGTTCCGTCACGTCTTCGACCAGCAGCACGATGCCGGTTACGGTCGTGCCTTCCTGCATCGGATAGACGTAATAGTTACGGATCGAGCGGTGGCCGTTGCCGCCGCCGCGCTCCACCTCGAACTGCGCCTGCGGCTCGCCCCGCTCCAGCGCCACAGCGATCGGCTGGCGCAGAAACTGCTCGTAGTCGGGCCGGTAGGCGAACAACGGCTGGCCCACCGCGTCCGTCCCCCAGCCGTAATGCTCGATCATGAAACGGTTGACACGGCGGACGTGCAGGTCGCGGTCCAGCACGATGATCCCCTGCCGGATCGACTCGACCACTGCCTGGTTGAAAATCGTCAGGCCGAGCGTCTCGTTGTAGAGGCGTGCCTTCTCGACGGCCAGCGAAGCCTGGCTGGCGATCGTCTGCACCAGCTCGACTTCCGCGTCGGTGAACTCGCGCCGCACGGTCGAGTCCAGCCCGATCGTGCCGATCACCGTGTCGCCGACCAGCAGCGGGACGATCATCAGCGACTGCGTCCCGCGCTGGCGCAGCACATCCCAGGCCGCCTCGAACAGCGGGTCGCTGAGCACATCGACCGACACCAGCGGGCGGTGCGTCTTGCGGACGTGCTCGATCGACAGGTTGCCTTCCAGCCGCAAGGTGAGATCGGGTGTGGCGGCTTCGAACGGGTAGCTGAGCACCAGCCGGCCCATCGTTTCGCTCTCGAACAAGACCAGGCCGCCAAGCTGCACGTCCAGCGCCTCGACCAGCTCCGCCAGCACAATGCGGTAGAGTTCCTGCGGGTCGAGGGTCTGCGCCAGGCGGGTCGAGACGCGGTTCACCAGGGCCAGGCGCTGCGCCTGCTCGTCGAGCGCGATCGCGCGCTGCTGAGCTTCGGTAAAGAGGCGCGCCTTTTCGATGGCGATCGCGGCCTGGTTGGCGGTCGTCATCGCCAGCTCGATCTCCGCCTCGGTGAAGCGGCGCGGCACGTTCGAGTCCAGCCCAATCGTGCCGATCACGCGGCCCCCCATGATCACCGGCACGATCAGCATTGCGCGCACGCCGCGCGCCTCTTGGATTTCCCACATCGGCTCGAAGCGCGGGTCGTTGAGCAGGTCTTCAGCCACAAACGGCTGGTGCGTGCTGAGGATGTACTCCGCGATCGGGTTGCCCTGCACCGGCACGGTGATATCGGCCGGGGCGTCCACGTCGAACGGGTGCGTGCTGAGCACCAGCCGCGAGATCGCGCCGTCTTCCTGGATAAGCATCAGGCCGCCGTACTGCACGCCGAGCGCCTCTTGCAGCTCGGTCAGCACGATGCGGTACAGCTCGTCCGGGTCCAGCGTGCCGGTCAGTTTGGCCGAGACGCGGTTGAGGAACGCCAGACGCTGCGCCTGCTGATCCAGCTCGCGGGCGCGCTGCTCGGCCTCGCGCAGCAGGCGGGCCTTGTCCAGCGCCAGCGAAACCTGGCTGGCGATCGTCCCGGCCAGCTCGATCTCGGCCTCGGTGAAGGTGCGCGGCTCGGTGAAGTCCAGCCCGATCGAGCCGATCACCTCGTCGCCGACGATCAGCGGAATGACCATCAGAGCGCGGGTGCCGCGCGCGCCCAGAACAGGACGATCCGGCACGAAGCGCGGGTCGTCCATCACATCCCGTGAAACCAGCGGGCGCTGGGTGCGGCGCACCTGCTCGACCGAGGGGTTGTCGACCAGGGTGATGCGCACGTCGGCCTCAGCGCTGGCCTCGGGATGCGTGTCGAGCACCAGGCGGCCTGTCGTGGCGTCCTCGTAGATCACCACGCCGCCGTACTGCGCGCCGAGCACAGCCTGTAGCTCGTGGAGGGCGGTCTGGTAGATTTCTTCGGGGTCAAGCGATTCGCTGACGCGCGTCGAGACGCGGTTGATCAGGCCCAGCCGCCGCGCCTGAGCGTCCAGTTCGGCGGCGCGCTGCTGGGCCGCCGCGAACAGGCGCGCGTTGTCGAGCGCCACCGCCGACAGGTTCGCCAGACGCTGGATCAGCGTCAGGTTCTCGCGGAAGCCGGGCGCGCCTTCCAGCTCGCTGCCCAGGTGCAGCGCGCCGATGGGCTGGCCGCCGGCGATCATCGGCACAATCAGGCTGCTGCGCTCGCCGGCGCCGTACCAGGCGCGCAGGTCCGCCAGCCGCGCGCGCGTCGCTTCGTCGCGCTCCAGCGCGTAAATGCGCGGCTCGCGCTCGTCGTAGGCCAGCCGCAAGGCGGTGTCTTCGGCGGGCAGCGGCTCGCCCCGTTCGACCGCGATCGCACCGTCCAGCGCGACGAGCGCCCGCCACACGTCGAGCAGCGGCGTGTCCGGATCGCCCAGCGCGACGTGCAGCCGGGTGAACGGGATCATCTGCTGCAGCCCAACCGCGATCGCCTCGATGATGGCTTCCGGCTGCAGCGAGCTGGAAACCGCCTCCATCAGCGCGTTCAGGCGGGCTTCCTGCTCGGCGGCGCGGACCGTCTCCAGATACAGGCGGGTCGTCTCGATGGCTGCCGCCGCCTGCGACGCGAACAGTTCGAACGGCTGGAGCGATGACGCGGTCGGCACACGCCCATCCACCGGATCGCGCATCCCGATGATGCCGATGATGCGCTTCTGATCCTGTCCGACCAGCGTCAAATAGAGCGTGTCTTCCGGGTGCCACTCGCCAGGGCCGACTTCCGCCGGGACGGGCGGCCGGCCCTCGTAGACATGCTGGCGCACCCAGGGGCGGTCGTAGCGCAGGTAGTAGCCCGCGCCGAGCTTCAGCTCGTGGAAGGCCAGATCGCTGATCCACGCCCGCCAGACCTTGCCAGGCTGGACGTCGAGCCGGCTCGCTTCTTCGGGGGTGAAACCGGCCTGGATCAGCGCGGTCGGCTCCAGGCGCTCGTCGCGCAGCGTAATGAAGACCTTGCCCCACCCGGCCTGGTGAATCCCATCGGCGACGACCTGCAAGCGCGCGGGAACGTCCGCCGCGCGCTGGATCTCGCTGGCAACCAGGTGAAGTTGCGCCAGGCGGTCGCGCTCGCGCCGGGTGGCTTCGGCTTCCTGCTGGATGCGCGCGATCAGGCGGTAGTTCTCGATGCTGAAGGCGGCCTGCCCCGCGAAGACTTCCAGCGCCTCGACCGTAGCCTGATCGGGACGGCGGCCCGAGCGCGGCTCATCCACGCTCATCAGCCCCAGCAGCCGCCCGCCCGCGCCGTAGAACGGCACCAGCAGCAGGTCGTCCGGGTGCCACGCCCGCGCGCCGGGACCCATCCGCTCCTCAATCACCTGCAGCGTCGGCAGCCCTTCGATCAGCGCTTCGGCCCCTTCCGCCGGCAGGAAATAGCTGTGGCTGACCTGATATTCCGGCTGCATCAGGCTGCGGGCCTGGGCCAGCGGCGGCGTGACGCGGCGCATCTGCTCGAAGGTGGCCTGCGACAGCCCGGCATACGCCGTGCGGCGCAGAACCCCCTCGTCCTCGTCGACGAGGCTGATCAGCACCGAGTTGAACCCCACCGTCTCGCGCACGCCCTCGGCCACCTCGGCCAGCAGTTCTTCCAGCGAGGCGCCCCGGCGGAACAGCTCGCCCACCTCGAAAATGCGATCCATACGGTCGGCGCGGATGCGAAGCTGGCGGTTGGCTTCGAGCTGGGCCTGGAAGCGGCGCGCGTTGGCGACCGCCAGAGAGGTTTCCGCGGCCAGCGCGGACACAAAGCCGAGCGCCCGCGCGTCGAATGCGTGCGGCTCCAGGCTGTACAGGTGCAGCACGCCAAGCGGCACATCGTCCGCCGCCAGCGGCACGCAAACCGCCGACTGCGCGCGGACCGGTACAGGCAGCCACACGCTCGCCGCGTAATCATCCACCGCCACCAGCTCGCCGGCGTCCAGGGCCGCCCGCTCGATGGGCGCCAGCTCGCCCAGCGTCTGCGTCTCGCCGAAGCGCCGCTCCACCAGCGGATCATCCGGCGCGGGCCAGTCTTCCGGCGGCGTCAACAAGACAATGCTGACGCCCCGCGCCCCGGTCGAGCGCAGCGCGGCACTGCGCACCTCGTCGAGAATGCGCTCGATTTCCTGCGTCTGATGCAGGCTGCGCGAGATTTGGCCGAGCGCCTCAAGCGTCTCGACGCGCGCGCGCAGCGTTTCATCGGTTGTCTGATAGAGCCGCAGACGATCCAGCATCGCCGCGATCTGCGTGGCGATGGCGCCCAAAAGCTGCAGGTCCGAATCCAGGTATGGCTCGCCGCTGGTGCGGTTGGCAATCGCCAGTTCGCCGATGGCCTGGTCGCGAATCACCAGCGGCACCTGCACGACATCGCGCCAGCCCAGCCGCTTCGCCACGGCACGGTAGGGCGCGGGCACGTTGCCCGCGACGCTGATGGCCGGGCGGCGCGTCACCAGCACGCTGTGCGCCGCGTCCGGCCCCACCAGATCGACCGCCAGCGGTTCGTCAAGCTCGGCGCCCCAGGTGTTGGCCGGCTCGAAGACCAACTGCCCGCGCTCGTCATCCACCAGCGCCAGGCTGACGCGCTCGACTTCGTACAGGTTGGCGATGGCGATCAGAATCTGCTCGGTCGTCTCGTGCAGGGGCCGCGCCTGAGAAGCGAACTCGGTGATGACGCGCAGGCCCTCGGCCTGGTGTGTGCGGCGCTGCATCTCGCCGTAAAGCTGGGCGTTGTCGATCAAGATCGCCACCTGCCCCGCAAACAGCGATAGAATGCGGGCATCTTCTTCGGTGAAATCCTCGCCGCCGCGCTTGTTCGCCACCTGGATCACGCCGCGCCGCGTCCCGCGCACGATCAGGGGCGCCAGTGCTAACTGGCGGATGCCGACGGCGTTCGCCATGCGCAGCAGATCGGTATCGCCGACCAGCGGATCGCGGCGCAGATCGTTGCAGTACCACATCGGGCGGTCCTGCCACAGCTCGTAGATCACGCTGCCCGGCGGCGACGGAAGCTGGTAGAAGCTGACGCTTTCCTCGTCTTCCAGCCCGAAGAAGGGACGCTGGCTGACCAGCACGTGCGCCTGGGGATCGTAGAGCAGCACGCCGCACATCTCGACCTGCATCAGGGCGGCCACTCGCTGCGTGATCTGCCCGTAAAGCTGCTCCGGGCTGCGCAGCGCCCCGATCGCCTGGGCGATCTGTTGCAGCCCGCCCAGCTCGCGCGAGCGGCGCTGCGCGTCGGCGTACAGGCGCGCGTTCTCCACCACCATCGCGGCCTGGTTGCCAAAGGCGATCAGCGCGCGCATATCGCCGTCGTTGAACCGCTGGCCGCCGTGCTTGTTGGCGACCAGCAGCAGCCCGACCCGGCGCGTCCCCATCACCATCGGGACGATGGCAACGCGCCGCAGCGGGATGGTCGCCTGGATGTCGTCGAAACCCAGCGCAGCCGTCACGGGTGAATCCGGATCGTTGGTGTACCACCAGGGCCGGTGCATCAGCGCCTCGTACAACGCGCTGCCGGGTGTCATGTTCAGGCGGTGACCGCGCACCAGGGACTCCGGCACGCCGTAAAACGGGGCCTGGCTGCGATAGGTCTCCTCGTCGGCGTCGTAGAGCAGGATGCCGCACAGCTCCGCGTCGGCCAGATGCGCGATCCGCTGCGTGAGCTGGGCGAACAACTGCGGCGGGTCCCCAAGCTGGCTGATCGCGCCGGAGATGTGTTGCAAACCGGCCAGCTCGTGCACCCGCGCCGCCTGCTCGGCCCGCAGACGCGCCCCTTCGACCGCGGCGACGATCTGCCCGGCGACCGCCTGGAGCAGGGCGACGTCTTGCTGCGTGAAGGCATCCGGCGCGCGGTGAGTCAGTTCCAGCGTGCCCACCAGCCGGTCATCGAGCAGCAGCGGAATGCCCAGAAAGCTCTGGTACGGCGGCTGGCCGGGGCGCAGGGCATAGTCGGGCCGCGCCGTGGCGTCGTGGATCAGCAGGGGTTGGCGATAGAGCGCGATCCACCCGCTGTAGCCCTCGCCCACCGCGCAGGCGACCTGCTCCTGATCTTCCGGCGGGATCAGCGAGCCGGTCACCGACAGTTTGGCCGTGCGCCCCACCGTGCGCAGCGTCTGCGATTCTGCGTGCCACAGCAGGACCTCGGCCGCATCATAAGGCACGGCCTGCTCGATGATGCGCAGCAGACCGTCAATCGTCGGCCCCAGCGCCTGCCCGGCGCCGACCGTCACGGCGATGTCGGTTTGAAGCATCAACGCGCGCAGGGGGTCGAAATCGGTGGCTGCCTGGCGCGCGGCACCGGTCATCTCGCGCATCACCACCACAACGCGCGGCCCGTCGGGACCGGGGATCGGGTGCGAGACGGCTTCCAGACGGCGCGGCCCCAGCCGGATTGTCGTGTGCCCGGCGTTGGCGAAAAGGTCAAGGAAGGCATCGGCGGGCTGGACCATCTGCGCCATCAACGCCAGGCTGGGCGTACCGCCGTCGGCACCAAACCAGGCGCGGGCCTGATCGTTGGCATAAACCACGCGCCCGCGCTCTTCGGCGACGATGACCGCCTCGTCCCCTTCAACCAGGCTCACCGGCACAATCGGCGCGCTGGCAGCCCAATCAGCGTCCGCGCCGCGCCGCGCCTGCCGCACCAGCAGCGCGATCCAGGCGGCAAAAATCAGTCCGGTGATGATCAGGTAGACTTCTATCATACCCTTCTGCTCGCTTGCCGGCGCTCATCCCGATCCGGCCAGCCTAACCGAGGCGGGGGTGGTTGGCCCCGGCGTGTCTACCACTCGGCCGCGATCGGCTCGTCGTCGTCCACCTTGCCACGCCGGCGGTTCTCCGCCGCCAGTTCGGTGATCTCGCGAATATCCGCAAACTGGCGGCTGGCGTTCGAAATCATGCCGACCGCCAGCGACATCAGCGGCACCCGCTCGTCATCGCGCAGCAGGTACCCGCGCTCGCGATCGATGAAGGAGTAATGCTGCTGGACGCCCTCGGCGAAGCGACGCGTCAGGCGTTCGGCCAGCGCCTGAGGGCGATCCGAGTAGGTGATCACCACGAAATTGTCGCTGCCGGCGTGGCCGAGAAAGTCGTCGGGCGTGCCCAGTTCGTCCACCACCTCGCCCAACAGCAGCGCCATAAAGCGCAGCAGCTCGTTGGCCGCCACAAACCCGTAGACATCCTTGAACGCGTCGTAGTTGTTGACGCGAATATCGAGATATGCCCACACCTGGGTTTCGCGAATGAGATCGCGCAGCTTTTCCTCGATCAGCGAGCTGCTCGGCAGGCCGCTGTTGGGATCGGTGTAGTTGTCCCGCTCGGCGCGCTCGATCTGGTTCTTGACGCGCAGCTTGAGTTCTTCGATGTCGAACGGCTTGGTGATGTAATCGTCCGCCCCCAGCTCCAGCCCGGCGATCTTGTCGCTGCGCTCGTCCTTCTGCGTCAGGAAGATGATGGGGATGTGGCTGGTGCGGGTGGTCGAGCGCAGCTCGCGGCAGACGTCATACCCGTTCATGTCCGGCAGCATGATGTCCAGCACGATCAACTGCGGAAGCTGCTTGCGCGTCAGCATAAGGGCATCGGCGCCGCGCGGGGCGACCTGAACGTCATAGCCCTGCCCGCCAAAGTAGATGCGCAGCATATTCGAGATATCGAAATCATCTTCGACAACGAGGATTCTGCCTTTACCCATGCATCCACCTTCCCATGCCGGTCGGTCGACAGGGGCGCCGTGCGCTCCGCTGATCGGTCATGCGCAGCCGGCGGCGTGGCGTAGCCTTAACGCCAGGGCAGGCCTGCCGCCAGTGTGCCCCCAACTATACAGGCGAATTTGTTGAAATACCAGTGAGGCACCATGAAGAGTCCAGGCGCCTCACAGCGCATGCCGGACCGCGCTGACACCTCAAATCGGGGATGGGCGGCGGCGCGCCGCCCGCGCGTGCTCGCGCACCTGGGCGATCTGCTCGGGCAGGACGGCGCGCTCAAAACTGCGGAAGCCGCTCAACCGGAAGCCGTGACGCGCCGCGATCGCGCCGATCTCGCTGACCTGCTCCAGCGTGATCTGCTTGCCGACGCTGTAATCTTCATAGCGCCCTTCGAGCGCCAGGGCCATCGTCTCGGCCATGCAGGCGTAGGACTTGCCCGGCGGGAAGCCGAAATCGAAGCCAAAATCGACCGGCCCCGGCACCTCGACCATCCCGCCCTCAATCACCAGCACATCCGGGCGCATCTGCGCCACCCGCACCGAGACATCGCGCGGGCGAGCCACGTCGCACACCACCGCGCCGGGCTTGAGATGCTCCGGCTCGATCACGCTCGACACCGAACTGGTGACGGTCAGGATCACGTCGCAGGGGTAGATGCTGGCGATGTCGGTGCTGGTGCGCACGCGGGCCATCTGGCCTTCGCACCGCTCGCGGACGGCGTCGAGCGCATCGGGACGGCGCCCGACAAGCACCAGCTCGCCCACCTCGCGCGCCAGAATCTGCGCGCACACTCCCGCGATCGTGCCGGTCGCGCCGACGACCGCCGCCGACGCGCCGGGCAGAGGAATCTCCATCTGGCGGGCGGCTTCGCGCACCGCCTCGACCGCCATGTAGATCGTGTACGCGTCTCCGTTGGTCACCGGCAGCGCCAGCCGCTGCGCGATGGTCACGCCGCCGTCGCCCACTACCGAGGTGTACGCCCCCAGCCCCAGAATGCGCGCGCCGAGCGCCTCGGCCTTGTGCCCGCACGCCACGATCTTACGGTACACCGTCTCGACCGGCAGGCTCAGCATGGTCTTCGGCGTAAAGGGGCAGGCGATGAACCAGCCGGTGATCGTCTTACCGGTCGCCACCGAGCGCACGCCGGTGATCTCCGAGATGTAGACCGGCGGGAAGAAACGCGAAAAGAAATCGATCTGCCCTTCCGTCAGCACCTTGCCGAGCAGCGGCCACTTGCGCGAGACGTCTTTCTTCGGGTCAATCGGGTGGATGATGAAGGCGAAGGTGTCGGGTGCAGTCACGTCAGCTCTGTCTTCTACTCACTTCGACCGCAAGACGCGTCGAGCGTTCGATATTGGGGTAACCCTGGCGCCGCGCCGCGCCGCTATTCCCACTCCTCCAGATAGGCCGCCTCAGACTCCGCGTGGCGCGGGTAGCGGCGCTTGTGCAGCCGGGCGATCGACGGGCGCAGCTTGTGATGATCGCTCTCCTCGTACGAGATGTTCTTGGCGATCACGCGCCGGTCGGGCGAGGCGATCAGGATCGCGTCGGATTCGATCATGCGCGCCGGCATGATCACCATGCCCGACCCGACGCGGGCGTTGTGGCCCACGCACCCGCCCAACACCGGCTGGCCCGAGTCTTCCAGCCCGCCCCGCGCGCTCATGGCGCGCAGCGGTGTGGGCAGCAGGTTGAAGTCGGTGAACGTCGTCCCGGCGCCGACAAAGCTGTTGCGCCCCACCACGCACATCTGCAGACAGGTGTTCTGCGCGACGATGGTGTACTCCATCAGGGTCGTCATGAACAGCGCGGCGCGGAACGGCAGAAAGCAGTTGTTGCCCACCACGCTCAGCATGAGCTGGCAGCCCTGCGCGATGTTGACCGAATCCCCGATCACGCAGTTGTCGATCACCACGCCGGGGCCGATGTAGCAACCGCGCCCGATGGTGGTCGGCCCCAGAATCACCGCCGAGGGATCGATGATCGTCCCTTCGCCCACCTGGACGAGCTTGGAGCACGACAAAAGCTGTTTCTGCTCCAGAATGGCGCGGAACAGCACCTTGAGCGCGAAGAGGTTGTGGTGCGAAAGGTATTCCTCGAAGCGGCTCCCGCGCGAAAACACGCCGAGGATGATGTTGGCGAAGTAGAGGTGCACCCAACTGTCGATCGACAGGGCCGAGCGCTCGGTGAGCAGGTGGGTCAGGTCAAGGTCGCGCTGGGCCGTTCCCTGCGGGCCGCCCGGCTTGAGGTTCGACATCGAGTCCGGGACGTTGTAGTACCCTTTTTCGCGGTAGTCGCTGAAGATGGGCACGTCGCGCCACTGGCGCGGCTCGACATATCCGTACGGGAAATACCACAGGTCGAGCGGGTAGTGCAGCGGCGCGCCGCTCATATCGCGCACCGGCTCCAGGCGCGAAAGCGGGACGGCGTATTTCATCCAGGCCGCGTCGCTGGCCGGCAGCACGGCGCGGCTGGGCAGCCCGCTGGTGCGCGCCTGCTCGACAAACTCGCTGAGAAACTCGATATCGAAATACAGGCTGTCGCGGTAGACCAGGCACTCGTCGCGGCCCGGCGCGATATGCGGCAGGTCATAAATCGTGCTCAGCGGCAGCTCGACCTCGGTCGGGCCGATCACCTCGTCCAGAATGTCGGCGTGGTGAATCTTCAGCGGCTTGTTGAGGATGCTCAGATCGCGCGCCGGCTCGTTGAAGGGCGCGATCAGGCGGTTGTCTTCGATAATGAACTTGCGCATGGTCGCTCTGCTTTCACGCACCGGCGGCGCGCTCGGTCGAATTGTGCAGGAAGTCGCTCAGCGTGGTGATGAAACGATCCGGCGCGTCGAGCATAATGAAGTGGCCGGCATCGGGAAACCACTCGATCTGCGCGTGAGGCACGCCCGCCTTGAGCACCAGATGCTCGCTGGGGCGCACGATGATGTCGCGCTGGCCGTACATCCCCAGCGTGGGCACCTGGATTCTGTGCAGATCCGGTCGCAGGTCGGTCTGGCGCAGCGTGCCGATGCTCTGAAAGAACGACTCCATGCTGATCATCGACACATCTTTGGTGATCATGCGGCCCATGGCACGCCCGTCTTTCGCCATGAAGTAGCTGTACCCGCGCAGAAACAGACGCAGCCCCCGCCCGCCGAACAGCCAGAAGAAGCGCGCCATCGACGGGTTGCCCGACAGCTTGAGCAGCAAATTGAGCGACGCCCCATTGATCGGCGAGCCGATCACGCCGACTTTGACGACTTTCTCCGGATATTTGATCGCCAGGCTGAGCGACACCGTCCCGCCCATCGAGTGGCCGATCAGCGGGGCACGCACGATGCCCATCCGCTCCATAAACTGGTACACCATCTCCACATACACGGGGACGGTGTACGCGTAGGCGCGGTGTTGCGGTTCCTGGCCCAGCGTCCAGCCAGACTCGCCAAAGCCGAAGAAGTCGAGGGCATAGGTGCGGAACTCGCGACCGAGGACCTCGATCGTCTCGCGCCACAGCGCCCACGAGCCGAGCCAGCCATGCAGCAGCAGGACCGGGCGCCCGCGCCCATAGGTTTCGTAATGGATGATCCCGGGATCGGTGACCAGTAATGGCACGTCGCGCGCCCCCCAGATCGCCTGCCAGCCGCCCGCGTGCGCGCGCCGCGCGCCGCGTTACTGCCCGGCGTCCATCTCGTCGAGGATGGAATACAACAGCTCAAGGAGCACGTTCTTGACGCTCTCCCGCTCTGTCGCAACACACGGCAGCAGCTTGATGTGGTCCTCGATCCGCAAGGCGATCCGCAAGTCTTCCGGCGACCAGGCCTCCGGATGATCCTGCTTGTTGGCGGCGACGACATACGGCGTTGGCGCGTAGGCGCGGAAGGTTTCCAGAATGCTCTTCGCCTCGCGGAAGGTCTCCGGCTTGGCGCTGTCCACCATCACGACAAACCCAAGCATCCCCTCGGCCAGGATTTCCCACATAAAGTCAAAGCGGCGCTGGCCGGGCGTGCCGAACAGATAGAGAACCAGGTCGTCATCGACTGTGATCCGGCCGAAGTCCATCGCCACAGTCGTCTGTTCTTTCACGCCGTACTCGGCGGCTTCCGGCGAGATCGTCTCGTCCGTGGTGACCACGTCGATCTCGCTGATCGACCGGATGAACTCCGTTTTGCCTGCACTGAAGGGGCCGGTTACGACCATTTTGACGGTTTGGATGGGCATGCGCGATCTCATTCTTCCATGCTAACGGCTCTGCCGGGCCGGCAGACCTCGAGAAAACACCCGTTCGGCCAAACTCGCTCAGCTTTCCTTGATGCGCTGGATCAGCCGCTCCACCACACTGCGCTCGATCGCCTGCGATGGCGGGACAACGACCGGGCGCCGGGCCGCGCCGGCAGGCGCGGGGACGGGCGCCTGCATCCCCGGCGGCCGGACGAGCTGGACCAGCCCCGCCTGCAGCAGCGCATACACGATCCGCCGGATTTCCGTGTCGGTCATGTTACAGGCTTTGGCGATCTGGCGGATCGAGTTTTTCGGATTGATGTACGACACCACGCGCCATTCATCCACGCTCAGATGGATGCCGCGGAACTTCTCGCCTGGGGATTCGGGGAACTTGAGGGCCATATCGAGGTTGGGCAGCTCTTCTTCGAGCGGCTTGATCTCCTGCGCGCGGCGCGTTCCCTCGATGATCACATTCTTCAGGTCGATCGGCACGGTGATGCGATCCGGCGGGGGCGTGAGGTTTTCCTCGAAGACAAACGGCTCGCGCTCCCAGGTCATCACGTCGTAGACGATGTCGATGGTGTGCTGCTTGATGCTGCGCACCACGTCGGCCTGGGTCACGTAGTTGGCGTTGATCAGCATCAGCGCCAGCGCCTTGTCGGAATATTTGGCCCCCCGCTCGCGGATGATGCGCGCCTGCTCGGCGTTGAGCTTGCCCGCCTTGTGCAGCACGTTCGCCAGGTGGCCGTCCTGGTCGCCCATCGCCGCCAGGATCAGCTTGCCGTCGCGAAAGGCGATGCTGGCCCGCTCCTCGCCCGGCACAATGCGGCGGCGTTTGTTGCCCGCGCCGTCCGTGATGATCTCATCGGACACCACCGGCTCGAACAGGCGCAGCGTGCCCGTTTTGCGTGCCAGATGGATCAGGTTCAAGATTTGCGTGGTGCTGAAATCCGCCAGATTCCCTTTGAGCGCCATGGTCGACGTTCCTACCCCGGGGTTAACGCATTGGAAGCGGATCGACTGCAACCATGCCACCACCGAGCAGCGGAGAGATTCGCGCTGATCATACTCTCCGTGAAGATGGTAGTCAACATGACCGCCGTTTCATCGATCACATCCCGCCTCAATGCTGCCTTAACAGTTGCGATGCTCCCCAGCCAAACAGGCGCCGGGCCTGGTGCCCTTCCCCCAACCCGGTGAAATCTGGTATGCTCGGTCGGCCTGGATGCTGCGAGCAGCCCGAAGACTGTGCTTTATTGTGAGGCAAAACAGATGCAATGGCAAATGGCCCGCCGCCTGCTTCGCCAGATGCTCATCCCCCTGGCTGTCGCGTTTGGCGCGCTGGCGGCTGCCGCCTGCACTCTACCCACACGCGGCCCGATCGTCATCACCGCCACGCCACCGCCGGACGTCATCGGCCCCGACGGCCTGCTGCCCGCGATCAATCCGCTGACCGGCCTGCCCGTCGACGACCCGGCTGTGCTGGCGCGCCGCCCGCTGGCCGCCAAGATCTCCAACGCGCCCGATCTGGTCCGCCCCCAGGCGGGGATCTCCCAGGCCGATCTGGTCTTCGAGCACCTGACCGAAGGCCCGCTGACGCGCTTCACCGCCATCTTCTGGACGCACACCCCGCCCCGCGTCGGGTCGATCCGCAGCGCGCGGCTGATCGATCTGGAGATTCCGGCGATGTACGACACGCTGCTGGTGTACTCCGGCGCCAGCGAGCCGATCCGCCAGCGCATCGCGTCCCTGCCGTTTGCCGACCGCGCCTTTGAGGGGGTCACCACCGGCCCGCCGCTCTATTACCGGGACACAAGCATTGAAGTGCCGCATAACCTGTTTGCCGTGCCGGCCGCCGTGTGGGCACGCGCCGAGGCAGCCGGCGTCAACCGCCCGCGCCCGGACCTGGGCGGGATGCGCTTCTCCGTCGAGCCGCCGTCCGGCCCGCCCGCCCGCACGATCACCATCGACTACGGCGCGGACCTGGTGGAATGGACTTATGACCCGGCGACCGGGCGCTATGCGCGCCGCGTCGACGGCGTGCCGCACACCGACGCCAACAACGGCGAGCAGGTTACCGCGGCGAACGTCGTCATCCTCTACGCGCACCACCAGCCCGACCTGAGCATTGTCGAGAGCGAGTGGCAGGGGCAGCGGAGCTTCTCGATCGAGATCCAGATCTGGACGCTGGGGCCGGTGATTATCATCCGCGACGGCGTGCAGACAAGCGGCTACTGGCACCGCTGGCAGGAAGACGACATGCTGACCTTCTGGGCCGACAAGGAGCGTTCGGTGCCGCTGACCCTCAAGCCAGGCAACACCTGGTTCGAAGTCGTCCCGCTGGACTTCGACGCGCTCGCCATCCACTAGCGACTGTCATCCCCTCACTCCAAACCCCTCTCCCTCTTGCGGCTGCGCCGCGGGGCGAGGGGCTTTCAGTTGCCGTGTTGTGTTCCCCTTCTCCCCGCACCGAGGGGCCGGGGGTTGAGGGGTGGTCTTCCCCGTCTCACGCGGCGGGCAGGGCTGATGGCCGAAAAGTGCGTCACAGACTCTAGCGACGCAGGCAGCACAACCGGGTAGAATCATGATCGGAGCCCCGGATCGATCCGGTGCGGCATCCTATTGTTCGCAAGACGCTGCTAAAGATGACCGTCTGATGGCTATCCCGCCGCTGCTCGCCTTCGTGATGATCGTCGCGCCGCTGTCGCAGAGCCTGTATTACGGCGCGATCATCAGCGGGCTGTGGAAAGATCCCCTGATGGCGCACTTCCGCGACTACGGCGCCGAACACCGCGTCTACCCGCTGTGCCGCTTCCTGGAATGGACCGGGCTGGCGGCGATCTCCGGCGGGCTGTTCTCCGGCGACGCCCTCGCCCCCTACAGCTACATCGGCGCGACCTTCGCCCCGCTCGCGTTCTTCGTGGTGGCGATCATGGCCTTCATCAGCGATTTCATCGTGCGGCGCCATCCCGATCTGCGCGAGGCGCTGCCGCGCTGGTACTTCGAGCTGCTGCGCAACGCGACCCGGCAGGAGCGGCGCTTCATCGGGTTTGCCTGGCTGCGCATCCCGCGCCGGATGCGCTGGCGTCTCAATGGCGATCAGGCGGCGTTTCGCACCTGGGCGGATACGGTGCGCATCACCGTGATCTACGGCGCCTACGATCCGAACAACCCCTGGACGATGTGGGGGTAAGCGGGCGCGGCAAGAACAGCCGGGCGGCAGCATCACTTGTATCACCCGGTCTGACTCTGTACGTGCTGTATCCGGAGTGGATCAAGCTCTCGGCTACGGCGGGTGCAGGATGGCGCGGCCGTTGATGCGCACGTTCCGCTCCGCTCCATCGACCACGATCGCGACGCGGGCGGCCTCTTCGATCTGATCGCGCGTGACCCAGCGCGCGCCGCTCTCCGGGGGAGCGGTCAGCAGCGCGCTGAGGACGGCGTCGTTGGCAAACGTTACGCCGAAGATCTCAAGGAAATAGTGCGTGAAGACGCCGATCTGCCCGCCCCGCGCGGTGACAGCTTCCTCTTCCACCGTCCACAGATGCTGCCAGACGACATCTTCGGGCGCCAGCGCGTCGAGCAGATGGGTCTCGTCGACCAGCTCTTCGTACAGCTCGCGGAAGGGGGAGCGCTCGCGGTCCTGCCCGGAATAGAACCACTCGCGGAAAGCGGGCAGCTTATCGCGCGGCAGAGTCAGCCGCAGGTCGTCGTTTTGCGGGGTTTCGAGGACGGCGGCAAACGAGGCCAGGCGGTCGTAGCGGGTGATCGTCAGCGCCCCGCCAATGGGCGACAGGACGTAGATCCCGCGCTGGCGGCGATTCGCGTTGAGCAGCAGCAAGAACCAGCCCTCGTGCTCAATGCGGCACAGGCTGGCACAGCTCACGCGAATGCGATCGGTCATGGGAGCGTTCCCCTTACCCGGCGCGAGCCGGAGCAGTCGTCTGGTCAGATTCTGGCGCGCCCCGCGCGAAAAGACAACCGGCCTTGCCAGCGACGCCGACGCCGAGTAAGCTTAGGCTTCGATGTTCCGCTGTGGATTCGCTTAGGAAGCAGGTACCGGCGGCTCCGGAACCCGCCCGGCACCAGGTCGCATAGTGTCTGCCAAAACAACACCACCCGCAACCGCACGCCGCAACACGCGCCTGACAATTCTCAACGGAGCTTTGATGATCGGGACGACGAACAGCGTCGCCAGTCCCGATCTGGTGCTGACCGCCTTCGCCGCCCATCTGACCTCGAACCCGCTGATCCTGGGGCTGATCGCGCCGTTACAGAGCGCGACCTGGTCGCTGCCGCAGGTCTGGACGATTGGCTGGCTGCGGCGCACGCGCCGCGCGCTGCCGCTCTATCACTGGTCGGCGGTGCTGCGCATGCTGAGCTGGATCGTGCTGGTGGCTGTGGTCTTCCTGTCGCGCAGCACCCCGCTGCTGCTGGTGACGCTGATGTTGTTCGTGGTGGTCGGCGGCCTGGCGGCGGGGGTGACCGGCCTGCCGTTCATCGAGGTGGTCGCCAAGATCATCCCGGCCCGCCAGCGGGGACTGGTCTTCGGCTGGCGCGGGGCACTGGGCGGCGTGCTGGCAATTGTCGGCGCGCCGGTCGTGCTCTACTTCACCGGCCCGGACGCGCGTTTCGACTTCCCGACCAATTACGCCCTGCTTTTCATCGTCGCGGGCGTCACGCAGATGCTCGGTTTCTTCGCCTTCTCGCTGGTCAAAGAGCCGCCTTCGGAGCCAACCGACAATCACCCGCGCCTGTCGCTGAAGCTGATCCGCACCATCTGGCGCGGCGACCGCAACTACCGGCATTACGTGCGAGGGCGCACGCTCTTCGAGCTATCCAGCATGGCAAACGGGCTGATCATCGTCTATGCCAGCCAGCGGCTCGGCGTGCGGCTGGAGCTGGCGGGCATGTACCTGCTGGTCAGCTCGATCTTGCGCCCGGTGTTCAGCGTGGCGGCGGGGCGGGTGAGCGTGCGCATCGGCAACCGCCTGCCCGTCTCGTTTGGGATGCTGGCGCAGGCGGCCGGCTGGATCATGCTGCTGCTGGCGCTGCCACTCGGCGTGCGCGAGCGGGCTGCGGAATACTACATGATTCCGGTCTATGCCCTGACCGCGATTCAGAAAGGGCTGATCTTCTCGAACCTCATGGCGCTGGGGTTGAACGTCACGCCCGAAGACGAGCGGCCGCTCTATATGGGCGCGCTCAACACCTGGATCGGCGTGGTCAGCATCGTGGGCGCGCTGAACGGGGCCATCGCCAAGACGATCGGGTTCGAGGCGCTGTTCGTGCTGACCACCGTGCTCTCCATCCTCAGCGCGTGGCAGTTCATGACCCTGCACGAGCGACTTGACGACGAGCCAGCCGGATGATCGCCCCGCAGACCCCGCACCAGCGCGCCGTGTGGATCGCGCTGAGCCTGATCCCCAAGATAGGACGCCGCACTATCGAGCGCCTGATCGCGGCGTTCGGCTCGCTGGACGGCGTGTTCGCCGCCGACGAGGCCGCGCTGCGCGCCGTGCCACGCGTCGGCGCCAAGACCGCTGCCGCCATCCGCAACATCGATCTGCCCGCGCTTGAGGCGGCGCTGGCCGCCTGGCAGGCGGAAGGGATCCGGGCACTGCTGCCGCACGATGCCGCGTTCCCTGCGCGGCTGCGCGCCCTGGACGATGGACCCGCCGTGCTGTTCTGGCGCGGCGCGGCGCTGCCCGGCGACGATACTCCCACGGCGGCGATTGTCGGCACACGGCGCCCCACGCTCGCCGCGCGTCAACTGGCAGGCAGGCTGGCCGAGAGCCTGGCGCGCGACGGGTGGGCGATCATCAGCGGGCTGGCGCTTGGCATCGACACGGCGGCGCATCAAGGGGCGCTGCGAGCGGGCGGGCTGACGGTGGCCGTCCTGGGCAGCGGGCTGCTGACGGTTTATCCCCCGGCGAACGCCGCGCTCGCCGAACACATCGCCGCGCAGGGGGCGCTGCTG
Organism: Thermoflexus sp.; assembly: GCA_020724465.1. Lineage (GTDB taxonomy): Bacteria > Chloroflexota > Anaerolineae > Aggregatilineales > Aggregatilineaceae > DYGX01. The sequence goes on along the minus strand of DYGX01000005.1, from coordinate 57,405 downwards.
GCGGAAGTGCATCCCGCTGCCGAACCGAGCAGCGGGGCGCTGGTGGCGCGCAACCGTCTGATCGCCGGGCTGAGCAACGTTGTGATCGTGGTCGAAGCAGGGACCGACAGCGGCAGCCTCTACGCTGCGCGCTTCGCCAGCCGCTACGGACGCCCGGTGTTCACGGTCGAGAGTATGGCCGCCGGCAACCGACGCCTGCACGTCGAAGGCGCGCACCTGCTGCCAGCCGATCCGGCTCGGTGGCTCGACCGGCTGCGGCCATTCAGGCGGACGGGCGACCCGGAGTGACGGCCCGTGTGCCGGAATCCAGCGAAAAATCTGCTGAATTTCCTGCGCGTGCGGCTTGCACCCCCTGGAAAATTCGCATAGAATGACAGTATGTTTGAAACAAGTTTGGGTAAGGTATGTGAAAAATGTGTGAATTCAGGAGTGAGAAGGCGCGGCGGTAGGGACAAGCGAACACGCGTTTCAATGTGACGGGTTAGAACACCGGTATAATGCGGATAGGCAAGCGCTGTTTCTGAACGGTGGAGGTTTCGCATCGATCTCACATCGCTTTCCGGTGGCGCAGCTATCTGCCCGCCGCACGAACTTCCACCCTCATTCATCCCGGGCGCAAGGTTAGGAGTGCGTGATCATGACGCGCGATATCCATCGAGCACCGAGCCGATTAGCATCGTCTCGACCTGAGTCCCGTTGGAAGACTCATTCCACGCTGCCATCCGATCAGCACCCTCTGCCCGCGCGCGGATCCGTCCGGCGCGATCCGCGTGACTACGATCTGGAACAGGATTTCATCGACGGCATGGCCGGCGCGTCGCTGGTCGACGCCGCGCGCACCGGCGCGCGCGAACCGGTCTACGAGCCTGTCGCTCCCGAACACGACGCCCACTGGCAGCCGCTTCACGACGAGCCATCCAGCGCGCTCGACGCCTCGCACACCCGGCACGAGACCGCCTACCGGACTCCCGCGCCCGGACGCGCCAACGGCCACAATGGCCAGGCCGCCACCGTGCGCTCTACCCGTGTCGTGCGACCGGCCGAGCCGGACTACGCGCCGCCCACACCACCCCCGGCGCCGCCGCGTGCCGCGGTCGAGGCCGAGCCGTCGCCGGCGCCCTACGACTTTACGGAAACGCCGGTTGAACTGTCACCTTCGGATCAATACCAACTGCTGCTTTACAACATCCAGCTTTATGACGACGACTGGAAGCTCGCCCGGATCCGCGGGACCGAGCACGACCGCTGGATGCGCGCCTATCTGATCCCGCGCGACCGGAAGATGGAATGGGAAGAAGCGCGCCAGCGCGGTCAGGTGCTTCAGATCGCGATCGACAACCGGGGCAACACGGTGATCCGCGAGCCGAAAAAGCCCGGCCTGCTGCGCCGCCTGCTCAACTGGCTCTACGGCCGCTAGTGATTATCCTCGCCGCAAGAATCAAACGCCCCGGCGCCTGACCGGGGCGTTGTCGTTCCTGGCGCGCTGCGCGGGCAGCCGCGGGCGGCTCACAGCCCGTAGATCTCGCTGTATTTCTCGCGCAGATAGCGCATGAACGAGCGCGTCTGAATCGGCTCGCCCGTCACGCGCAGCGTCAGTTCCGCCGGCCAGTACTTGCGACCATGACGGTGAATGTTCTCGCGCAGCCAGCCCAACAGCGGCGCGAAGTTCCCCCGCGCGATCTCGCTGGGAATCTCCGGCACATCGGCCAGCGCCTTATCCCAATACTGGACCGAGAGCAGCGTCCCCAGCGCGTAGGTCGGGAAGTAGCCGACCAGGCCGGCCGACCAGTGCACGTCCTGGAGAATGCCTTCGCGGTCGGTGGGCGGGGTAATGCCCAGATATTGCTCCATCTTGGCGTTCCAGGCGTCGGGCGCGTCCTTGAAGGCCAGCTTGCCTTCCAGCAGGTCGTTCTCCATCTCGAAGCGGAGCATGATGTGCAGGTTGTAGGTCACCTCGTCCGCCTCAACGCGGATCAGCGAGCGCGAGACGAAATTGATGGCGCGGTAGAACGCCTCGAGATCGACCCCGCCAAGCTGCTCGGGGAATAGCTGCTGGAGCTTTGGATAGAAGTACTGCCAGAACGGACGACCGCGCCCCACGAGATTCTCCCACAGGCGCGACTGGCTTTCGTGCACGCCCAGTGAGGTTCCGCCGGCGAGCATGGTCTTTTCCAGCGACTGATCGCTGCCCTGCTCGTAGAGCGCGTGCCCGGCTTCGTGCACCGAGCTGAACAGCGCCGACGGCAGATAGTTCGGCATATAGCGCGTGGTGATGCGCACGTCGTTGATCGAGAAGTTGGTGGTGAAGGGGTGAACCGCCTTGTCCTGGCGGCCCCGCTCGAAATCGTAGCCGAGCTGTTTGACCACATCCAGGCCGAACTGCGCCTGCTTCTCGACATCGTATTCCAGGTGCAGCATCGCGTGATCAACCGCGTCCAGCCGCTCGAAAACCTGCTGGACGAAGGGGACCAGCTCGGCGCGCAGCTCGTCGAACAGCCGCGCCACGTCCGCCGTCTTCATCCCCGGCTCGAACTGGTCGAGCAACGCGTCATAGGGGCGATCCTGGTAGCCGAGCGCCTCGGCCTTCTGGCGCATCAGGTCGAAGATGCGCTCCAGGGTCGGCGCGAAGGCGGCGTAATCGTCCTTCTCGCGCGCTTTGACCCACACCTCGTGCGCGCGGGTTGTCTCGCGCGCGATCGCCTCGACCAGGGAAGTCGGCAGCTTGGTCTCGAGATCGTAGTCATGACGCACGACGCGCACCAGGGCCGCCTCGAAGCTGTCCCCGTTCATGCCCTGCACAGCCGCCTCGGCTGCTTCGAGCAGGCGGCCCGTCTCCTCGGAGACGAAGTGCTCGTGCGCCAGCTTGCTGAGGGTTGCAAGCTGCTCGGCGCGGGCCTCGGCACCGCCGGGCGGCATATAGGTCTGCTGATCCCACGACAGCACGGCCGCCGCGCGCGAAAGATTAATCACGTCGGCCAGGTGGGCGTTGAGCTTGTCAATCGCTTCCATCCAAAAAACTCCTCTTCTTGGGGCATCCCTGCCCACAAACCAAGATCTGATACGCCGCCAGCCACCAGAATTGTCAACGTGCGCCGCACAAAAGCGCGCCGGGGACAGCGTGTGGCGGCTGTCCCCGGCCGTTCAAGGTGAGCCAGGCACCTGGTGAGATTACATCATTCCATCCATGCCGCCACCGGCGGGCACGGGCGGCTCTTTCTCGGGCACATCGGTGATCAGCGCCTCGGTGGTCAGCATCATCCCCGCGATGCTGGCGGCGTTCTCTAGCGCGCCGCGTGTCACCTTGGCCGGGTCGATGATGCCCGCTTTGATCATGTCGACAAACTGGCCGGTCATCACGTCGAAGCCGATGTTCGGGTTGTTCTGCGCCTTCTGCTCGTTGATGACCTGCTGCTGGATCACAGCGCCATCGAGGCCTGCGTTCTGAACGATGCCGCGCATCGGCATCTGCAGCGCGCGGCGCACGATCTGGACACCGGTGTTCTCGTCGTCGGTCTCCAGCTTCAGATCGTCCAGCGCGTGCATCGCGTTGATGAGCGCCACACCACCGCCGGGAACAATCCCTTCTTCCACCGCCGCGCGGGTCGCGCTCAGCGCGTCCTCGACGCGATGCTTCTTTTCCTTCAGCTCAACTTCGGTCGCGGCGCCCACGCCGATCACGGCCACGCCGCCGCTCAGCTTCGCCAGGCGCTCCTGGAGCTTCTCGCGGTCATAGTCGCTGGTCGAGTTCTCGATCTCGATCCGGATCTGCTCGATCCGCGCGCGGATCTGGGCTTCGTCGCCCGCGCCGTCTACGATCGTGGTTTCGTTCTTGGTGGCCACCACCTTGCCGGCGCGGCCCAGGTCGTCGATCGTGACCGAATCCAGCTTGCGGCCCAGCTCTTCGGTGATCACCGTGCCGCCGGTCAGCACCGCGATGTCGCCCAGCATCGCCTTACGCCGGTCGCCAAAGCCCGGCGCCTTGACGGCCAGGACGTTGAGCATCCCGCGCAGCTTGTTGAGCACCAGCGTCGCCAGCGCCTCGCCGTCCACATCCTCGGCGATAATCACCAGCTCGCGCTTGCCGATCTGCAGCAGCTTCTCGAGGATCGGAACCAGATCCGCCGCCGCCGAGATTTTCTTGTCGTGGATCAGGATGTAAGCGTCTTCAATGACCGCTTCCATCGTGTCGGGGCTGGTAATGAAATAGGGCGAAATATAGCCGCGGTCGAACTGCATACCCTCGACATATTCCGTCTCGAATTCCAGCCCTTTGCTTTCCTCGACGGTGATTACGCCGTCCTTACCGACCTTGTCCATCACGTCCGCGATGAGCTGGCCGATCTCGCGGTCCTGGGCGCTGATGGCCGCGACCGAGGCGATCTCTTCCTTGGTGTTAATCTCGATCGCCATGTCGCTGATCGCCTTCGAGACGCGCTCCGCCGCCGCATCCATGCCGCGCTTGAGCAGCATCGGGTTGGCGCCCGCCGCCAGGTTGCGCAGGCCATCGGTCACCATGGCGTGGGCCAGCACGGTGGCGGTGGTGGTGCCGTCGCCGGCGATGTCATTGGTCTTGGTCGCCGCTTCTTTCAGAAGCTGGGCACCCATGTTCTCATAGGGGTCCTGAAGCTCGATTTCCTTCGCCACCGACACGCCGTCGTGGGTAATGGTCGGCGCGCCGAATTTCTTGTCGATGGCTACGTTGCGGCCTTTGGGGCCAAGCGTCGTCATCACAGCCCTGGCGAGCGTATCAATCCCGGACTTCAGGCTGGTGCGCGCTTCTTGATCGAAAACGAGTTGCTTGGGCATGGGTCAATTTACTCCTCTGCTGTGTAACTGGTCGCTCGCATTTGCGATGGTTAACACCGTCAGACAACCGTCCGGTGCGTGCGGACAGGTGGGGCACTTTGCGCACCGTGCGGCCCCGAGGTGAGGCTCACAGCGCACGTTTTGATCATTACCCCAGTTGTGTAAGAAACACATATAAACCGCATCAGAAGTCTGCAAGATTAGCAGTCTCCCAGGGCGATTGCTAATTCTAAGCGCAAAATTAGCACTGTCAAGGGGACTCTGCTAGGGTTCCGGGCCGGTTGCGAGAAGATAGCGTCCTAGTGCAGAATTACGTATGTTGGCTGAAAGCATCCAATACACTTTGATGGGGTGGAGGAAGTAATTCACATGATTAGCTCTCTCGAATTCGAGACCAAGCTGGCCCGCCTGCGCGCCCTGATGGAAGAGCAGGGCGTCGACACGCTGTGGTTGCGCCGCGTGGAGAACGTAAGCTGGATCACAGGCGGCGCCGAGGTCGCCATCGATACCGCGTCTCCCTTCGGCGCGGCGAGTGTGGTCGTCACCCAGGACCGCTGCGAGCTGTGGACGACCACGATCGAGGCGCCCCGGCTGCGCGCCGAAGACCGCCTGGACACGCGCGGCTTCACGCTCCGCATCGACCCCTGGCACGCGCCCACCGAGCGCCCGGCCGGCGCCGTGCTGGGGGTGGATTTTCCACGGCCCGACGCGCGCGATCTGAGCAACGCGCTCACCCGTCTGCGCGCGCGGCTGCTGCCCGCCGAACAGGATCGCTTCAGGACGCTGGCGGTCAACTGCGCCGAGGCGATGCAGCGCGCGGCGAACCGTCTGACGCCCGGCACCAGCGAAACGGAAGCTGCCGCGGCGCTGTGCTACGAGACGCGCCGCTTCAATATTACCCCAACCGTCGTGCTGGTCGCTGCGGATGAGCGCGTGTACACCGTGCGGCATCCCCTGCCCACCAACCGGATCATCGACCGCTACGCCATGCTGGTGCTCTGCGGGCGCCAGCACGGGCTGGTCTGTTCGCTGACGCGGCTGGTGCACTTTGGACCGCTGCCCGGTGAGCTGCGTCGCAAAATGGACGCCTGCGCCTATGTCGACGCCGCCATGATCGCTGCCTCGCAGCCCGGCGCGACCCTGGCAGATATCTTCCGCGTCGCGCAGGAAGCCTACGCGCGCGTTGGGTTCGACGGCGAGTGGCAGTTCCATCACCAGGGCGGCGTGGCGGGCTATACCCCGCGCGAAGTCCTTGCCACACCCGGCGAGACGTTCACGCTTGAGGAAGGCATGGTCTGCGCCTGGAACCCGTCGATCTCCGGCACCAAGAGCGAAGATTCCGTGCTGGTCCGCCCGGCGGGGCAGATGCCCGAAGTGCTGACCGCCATGTATGGCTGGCCGTCGCGGGATGTCAGCGTCGGGGGCAATATCGTCACGCGGCCCCTGATCCTGGAAGCCGGCTAGACGCTGTGATGCACTTTGCAGCCCGGACCGGGGGCAATCCCGGCGCCACGCGGCAGGGAGCCGGGCTTGCTCGGCCCATGCTGAAATAGGGGATCAAACGCGCGGTGGTGGGGCAGCGGGCGATGCCAGCATCGCCCCTACGACGCAATCCAGCTTCGCCTCTCCCGTCACGTGCGTCACAATTTCAGCAAAGCGCGCCCGGCACACAGGCCAACAGCCCCCGGCGTGCCAGGGGCTGTTGTGCGTTACAGGTGATTTCAGGTGATTCAGGTGGCTAGACCGGCGGAATCCGGTTAAACCCTCAGCTCATTGGCCCACTCGTCGATCTCGCGGTTGATTTCTTCGCGCGCCTTGCCGTAGCGCTCCTGAAGTTTCCCCTCGAGAATCTGGCGGCGCCCCTGGATTTCCTTCATGTCGTCATCGGTCAGACGGCCCCAGCGGCGCTGGACCTCGCCCTGAAACTGCTTCCAGTTGCCTTCAATCTTGTCCCAAATCGGATCGGCCATTGCATTTGTCTCCTTTATCTCGCTGACAATACACTTCACTGACAATACACTGCTCGAACCCTGCCGGCTGGTGCCGGCCTCGTCGTCCACGGTTTAGGCGTAGTCGCGCTTATCCTGGACCGAGCCATCCGTCTTATGCACGACCAGGCGGCCCTTGCGCCGCTGCGCCATCGCCCGCGCGCGTGCCACAGCATCTTCCTTGCGGTCGTATACCCGGGCAGGGCGCTGCGCGTCTTCGCTGCGGACTGCCCACCCGCGCGCGTGCGGCTCGACATGCACGCGGTCGGCATGCCCGGCCTCGCCATGGTTGCGCGCCCACTCGCGCGCCTGGCTCTGCGCGATCGCGATGGCGCGCCCTTCGTCGTACCCTTCTTCCAGCAGCGAGTTGGCGATCTCAATCGCCTTGTTGCGGGTCGCAGCGGGCATGTTCTTCATCGATGCGGGATAGTTCGACTTGCTCCAGGGCATCACGTTCCTCCACCGGCAGCCAGAAGTTGCGCACCGGGTTGCCTGCTCCATAATCATTGTGGTCCAGTTTACGAATTTCATCGGCCCGGCACATGAAGCACGTGACGGGTTTTGGCATAGGTCACCTGGTCGAATCCGATCGCGCCGTCCGGTGGGGAGATGGGAGGCTGAGCGCAGAGTAATGACCTGGAAGCAGGCCAAAACAGCACGACAAACGTCCGTATGATGAGAAGAGTCAACCGACATCTGCAGAGACAAGTCTTCTGCTACCGAAAGGACGTGCGGACATGCAGCGCGCAAGACCGTGGATTACTCTGACGCTCACCCTCACGCTGCTGGTCGTGAGCTTGCTGGCGCCCGGAAACGACGCGCCCCGTCCGGCGGCAGCGCAGCCATCGGGCGAGCCGCTGATCATCCTCAAGAACGGCGATCTGTGGTCCTGGACGCTGGGCAGCCCCGCGCCGGCCCAGCTCACTACCTGGGGCTATATCACCCAGCCCGCGCTCGCGCCGGGGGGTGGGCGCGTGGCCTACAACGCCTGGGCGAGCGTGGCGGTGGATGCCGTGACCCAGGGCCAGCCCGTCGGGGGCGTGATCCCCAGCAATATCGCCGTGCTCGATCTGGCCACCGGCCAGTCGCGCACCATCGCCGAGCAGCCTGCGGGCGCCGCCCTGGGCGCTGACGGCGCGTGGCAGAACGCGATCATGCGCGGCAAACCGGCCTGGTCGCCGGATGGGACGCGCCTGGCGTGGAGCGAGGTCAACGCCGCCGATCTGACGTATCGGCTGGTTGTGCACGACCTGACCGCCAACACCTCAACCGTCATCGCCGATAATCTGCCGGGCCCCTATGCCGACGCCGGGAACGTCCCGCTGCACGAAGTGCAGTGGGGCCAGGTGGGTATCAGCGTGCATAACCCTGGCGCGATCAACCCCGAAAGCGGCGAGTTCGAAGAGCGCCTGACGCTGTTCGACCCGGCCGGGGCGCAACTGGCCTCATATGTGATCGGCAGCTCCAGCACCGAATTCAGCCTGTTGCACGCCTGGATGGTGTACGAGGGACACGAGTACATCGGGCTGCTGTACCCGTCGGGCAAGCAGTTCCTGCTCGATCCCCTGACCGGCGAGCAGCAGGATATGCTTTCGCCGCCGCAGTTGGTCAGTGCGTCGGCGGGCGAGGTGTCCGCGGCGCTGGCGCTGGCTCCGAACAACGACCCGGAAAGCGACCAACGCGCGATCTGGTTCTTGCTGGCGCCCGACCGCCAAAGCTCGCAGGCGTTGGACACCACCGGTGACCCGCGCGCGGCGATCGTCGCCATCTCGCCGGATGGGCTGTCGGTCGCCCATGTGGGCGAGCGGGTGCAGATCTGGCGCAACGGCGCCATCGAGCCGGTTCCCGGCACAGAAGACCTCAATGCTCCGTCCGAAGCGGCTGTGCTGTGGGGCACGATGGTCTGGCAGGTGCCCGCGGGCGAGACCGGCGCCGAAGTGCTGTTCGAGCTGGACGCGGGCGCTCCCCAGGCAGCCGCCGGAGCCGGCGCGCCCTTCTGCCAGCCGGCCCCGCGCCTGCAGGTCGGCAGCCTCGGCCAGGTGACACCCGGCCTGCCGAACGTCGTGCGCAGCCTGCCCCGGCGCGGCCCAGACAGCCGGATTCTGGGCCAGATCCCCGGCAACGGCGTGTTCACCGTGCAGGATGGGCCGGTCTGCGACCCCGAAGGGCGCTTCTGGTGGCTGGTCAACTACAGCGGCCTGATCGGGTGGACGCCGGAAGGCCAGGGCGGGATCTACTGGCTGCAGCCGTACAACTTCCAGCCGGTGCAGTGCACGCTCGCGCCGCGCTTGCAGGTGGGCGCGCCGGGGTATGTCCTGCCCGGCCTGCCGAACCTGCTGCGCGCCCAGCCGCGCCCCGGCCCCGACAGCCCGATCCTGGGGCGCATTCCCGGCGGCGCGTTCTTCACCGTGGTCGGCGGGCCGCAGTGCGGGCCGGACGGGCGCTACTGGTGGCAGGTTTCCTACGCGGGCATGACCGGTTGGACCGCCGAGGGCGAGGGCAACGCCTACTGGATCGCGCCCTTCGTGTGTGCCAACAGCCCGCTGCCCCGCCTGACAACCGGCATCCTGGGCCGTGTTACACCGGGCGAGCCGAACACGCTGCGCGTGATGCCTGCCGCCAACAGCAGCGCCATTGGCCAGATCCCCGGCGGCGGAATCTTCGTCGTCCTCAGCGGGCCGCAGTGCGGACCCGAGGGGTGGTCGTGGTGGCGCGTCAACTATAACGGCTTGATCGGCTGGACCGCTGAAGGCTCCGGCAGCACCTACTGGCTGGAGCCGTATGCGGGCCTGCCAGCACCGCCCGTCACCTGTACGCTCACGCCGCGCCTGCGCCCCGGCGATCAGGGCCGCGTCACACCGGGTGAATCCAACGCGGTGCGGACCCAGCCGGCTACCGGCCCTGGCAGCGCAGTGATCGGCTACATCCCGGCCTTCGGAGCCTTCCGCGTGTTGGAAGGGCCGGTGTGCGGCCCGGACGGGCGCTACTGGTTCCGCGTGGACTACTCCGGGCTGGTTGGGTGGACGCCGGAAGGCGAAGGCGCGACCTACTGGCTCGAACCATTGCCCGGCAATCCCCCGCCGCCGCCGGTGGCCTGCACGCTGGCGCCGCGCCTGCAAGTTGGCGCCGCGGGCTTCGTGCTGCCCGGCCCGTCGAACGTGCTGCGCTCGCAGCCACGCCCCGGCGAGGGGAGCGACGTCGTCGGGCAGATCCCGGGCGGCGGGTTCTTCCGCGTGCTGGAAGGGCCGGTCTGCGGGCCGGAAGGCCGCTACTGGTGGCGCGTCAACTATGCCGGGATGGTCGGCTGGACCGCCGAGGGCCAGAACCCGGATTACTGGGTGTCGCCCTTCATGTGCAGCTCCGGCCAGATCACCCGTCTGGTGCCGGGCATCCGGGCGCGCGTGACGCCAGGCGATCCGAACGCGCTGCGCACTCAGCCCGCGACGGGCCCCGGCAGCACGATCATCACCTATATCCCCGGCGGCGCGGAGTTCACTGTGGTCAGCGGGCCGCAGTGCGGCAACGATGGCCGCATCTGGTGGCAGGTCAACTACAACGGCGCGCTCGGCTGGACGCCGGAAGGTGAGGGGGCCGTCTACTGGCTGGAGCCGATTGGCTAAGCCGGATAGCCGCGTGCCACTGCGCCGATCGAATTCGGGCAGCTCCGGCTGCACGGGGCTGCCCGAATCCCGTCACCCTAAATCGCTCTCCCGGTGCGCTGCGTTTCGGGAGAGGGACCGGGGGTGAGGGAAAATAACCTCTAGGCCAGTGAGCGCCGCGCCGCCGGAACGCTGATCTTGATCTGGGCGCTGGCGGTAATGCGCAGGGCCAGCTCGGGTTCCTCAAGCGTGTCCCCATCGCGCGGGTAGGCGTCGGCGTAGAACTGCGATCCGTCATCCAGCCGGACGGCGGTCATCCAGTGTTCGTGCGTGCCCGTGTCGTCGGGATGCTCAAAGCGGTAGACGGCCAGCGCGCGCCCTTCGACGGTAGTCTGCTCGACTGCCGACGGGTCAAACAGCAGCCCTTCGTCCTCGTACAGCGAGCGCCACAACGACTCCAGCCCGCCCGCCAGATCGTCGGGCGCGATCCCGTCCGCAGCCAGATCGTCCGCCAGCGTGTAGTAGGGGTCGAGATAGGTGACGTCGCTGTACAGGTAGATGAAGCCGTCATCGTCTGCGATTGACCAGGCGGACGGGTAGGCGAAGCGCACACCGTCGCCCTCAAACGTGAAGTCTACATCCAGCGGGGCATCGGGTGGGGTGAACACCGGCGGGGCAATGCGCGCCGACGCGAGAATGCCCAGCGCGGCATCCCGCTCGTTGAGCACGGCCTCTTCAATCGGGTAGACGTAAGCCGTCAGGACCGACCCGTCATCCAGCACCACGCCGGCCAGCAGGGTTTCGTAGGCGCCCAGCTCGTCTTCGCGGGTAAAGACGGCGCTGAAAAGGGTGCGCCCCTGCACGATTTCGATCTCGACCTGCGCCGGGTCCAGGGTCAGGCTCAGGCGCCCGGCGACGACTCCCAACACGCCGACCACATCGCCCGGCGGCAGACCGAGATCGGGCAGCTCGTCGGCAAAGTACCAGCGCGGCTCAAAGACCGTCGCGGCGCTTTCCAGCGTCAGGAACGCGTCTTCGTCCAGATAGTCGGCCCAGCCCGACGGCACATCGACCACGATGCGCGTTTCGAAGAACTCGAACGCCCGCGTTTCATCCGGCGCGGCTTGCTCCGCGTCCAGTGAGGCGATCTCCACCGCGGCCACAATCCGCAGCGCGTCGAACAGGTCCGCGTCCGGCACGCTCAGCCCATGCAGCGGGTAGATCTCGGCCACAAAAAACGAGCCGTCTGGCGCCTCGACCGCGGCCATCACCACCGTGTAAGGCCCCTGCTCGTCGCGGTCATCGTAGCTATAGAGCGTCAGCACGCGCCCTTCGACCACCTCGCGCCGCACCGAAGCCCGGTCGAACACCACAGCTTCATCGGTCGGAAAGAAGCTGTATTCAAGCGCGCTGGCCGCGTCGCCAGGGGTGATGCCCAACGCGTCGAAATGCTCGGGGAAATACCAGCCCGGCGCCAGGTCGACCTCGCCGGTGGTCAGGAGCACAGCGCCCTCTGGATCGCGCTCGATCTGCCAGCCGGACGGATAGTGAAGCGTGATCCCGGCGGACTCGATCACATAGGTTTGATCCAGGCCGCCGCCCTGTGCGGCAGCCGCGCCGCCCGGCCAGGCAAACAGCGCCAGTAGAACGAGAAGACGCATTGTCTTGAGCATGGGTGTTTGTCCTCCTTGTGGGCGCCAGTGTCTCCCGCGCGCCGGCAGCGCGCCGTCCGTGCGTCCCTCTTGTCTGCATCGCCATTATAGAAGCGGCCCATGCGCGGGGCAATCGACCCGCATTCTTAGCGCGAATGGCCGGCCTTCTGTACACTAGGCACGGTTCGAGCGTTTGCGTTGTGACGAGGTAGAGTCGTGTTCGATCCCAGCCAGCACCCGCACCGGCGGCTGAACCCGCTCACCAACGAGTGGATCCTGGTGTCGCCCCATCGCGCGCTGCGCCCCTGGCAGGGCCAGGTCGAGGAGCTGCCGCCCGAAGTCCGCCCGGCGTACGATCCGGGCTGCTATCTGTGCCCCGGCAACGCGCGCGCGGGCGGCCAGGTCAACCCGCCCTATACCGGCACGTTCGTCTTCGACAACGATTTTCCCGCCCTGCTGCCGGACACGCCCGACGACGAGCCGGACTCGCACCCGCTCTTTCGCATCCAGGGCGAGCGCGGCATCGCCCGTGTGATCTGCTTCAGCCCGCGCCACGATCTGACCCTGGCCGAGATGACTCCCGCCGAGATTCGCCCCGTGGTCGATACCTGGGCCGAGCAGACGGAAGACCTCGGCGGGCGAGATTTCATCGGCTATGTGCAGGTCTTCGAGAATCGCGGCGCGATGATGGGCGCCTCCAACCCGCACCCGCACGGGCAGATCTGGGCCACCGGGCGGCTCCCGCGTGAGGTGCTCAAGGAAGATACCACCCAGCGCGCCTACTACGCCGCGCACGGGCGCACCCTGCTCAGCGACTATCTGGACGAAGAGCGGCGGCGCGGCGAGCGCATCCTCTACGCCAACGACACGTGGACGGTGCTCGTCCCGTTCTGGGCGATCTGGCCGTTCGAGACGCTGCTAATCCCGCACCGCGCCGCCGGCAGCCTGCCCGCGCTGCGCGCGGACGAGCGCGACGGACTGGCGGACGCTCTGCGGCAGATCACGGTGCGCTATGACAATCTGTTCCGCACCTCGTTCCCATACAGCATGGGCTTTCATCAGGCACCCACCGATGGCGGTGACTATCCGTACTGGCATCTGCACGCCCACTTCTACCCGCCGCTGCTGCGCAGCGCCACGATCAAAAAGCATATGGTCGGCTACGAGATGCTCGGCACGCCCCAGCGCGATATCACGCCCGAACAGGCGGCGGCGCGGCTGCGCGAGCAGAGCGATCGGCATTACACGAAAGCGAAGTAGGCATGAGCGACGACCGAACATCCACCGTCCGCGAGCACGTGCTCGAAGTTTTCCGCACGCGTTTCGATGGCGCCCCGGCCCTGCTGGCGCGCGCGCCGGGGCGCGTCAATCTGATCGGCGAGCACACCGATTACAACGACGGCTTCGTGCTCCCGGCGGCGATCGATCGCGCGATCTACGTCGCGGCGCGGCCCCGCGCTGACGGCCAGGTGCACCTCGTCTCGGTGGACTTTGAAGATCAGACGCGCTTCACGCTGGACACCCTCGACGATCCCGAACTCCCGGCGTGGAGCAGGTACCCGCGCGGGGCGATGTGGTGGCTGGCAGCGCAAGGGATCGCCGTCCCCGGCTTCGACGCGGTCATGGGCGGCGACATCCCGGTTGGGGCCGGGCTGTCGTCGTCGGCGGCGGTCGAGGTCGTCATGATCGAGCTGGGTCTGGCGCTGGCCGGGGCGTCGCTCTCCAAGCAGGCGATCGCGCTCGGCGGGGTCGAGGTGGAGCACCGGTTCATCGGCATGCCGTGCGGCGTCATGGATCAGATGGCGTCGGCGATGGGCGTGGCGCAGCACGCGCTGCTGATCGACTGCCGTAGCCTGGAAACCACGCCGATCCCGCTTCCCGGCGGGATCAGCATCGTGATCATGGACACGGCCAAGCGGCGCGGGCTGGTCGATTCCGAGTATGCGCTGCGCCGCGAGCAGTGCGAAGAAGCGGCCCGGCTGCTCGGCGTGCCTGCCCTGCGCGACGCCACCCGCGAGCAGGTCGAAGCCGCGCGCGAGCGGCTGGGGGATGTGCTCTACCGCCGGGCGCGCCATGTCGTCGGCGAGAACCTGCGGACCAACGTCTTCGCCATGGCGCTGCGCAGCGGCGGCCTGAAGACCGCCGGACAGGCCATGCGCGAAAGCCACGCCAGTCTGCGCGATGATTATGAGGTAAGCTGCCGCGAGCTGGACATCATGGCGGACCTGGCGAACGCCCAGCCCGGCTGCTACGGCGCGCGCATGACCGGCGGCGGATTCGGCGGGTGCGCCGTCGCGCTGGTCGAGAACGGCGCGGTTGACGCATTCGTGCAGGCCGTTGGTCCGGCGTACCAGGCGCAGACCGGCCTCACGCCGCAGTTGTACGTCTGCCAGGCCGCGGCGGGCAGCGGCGTCGAGCGTTTTTGACCGGCCCGCCTGACCCGATGGCCGATACTTCCACGCCTCCACGCGGGAACTGGCGCGAAGTCGCCACCATCTTTCTGCGGATCGGCCTGACGGCGTTCGGCGGCCCGGCGGCGCATATCGCGATCATGCGGCACGAGCTGGTCGAGCGCCGCAAATGGGTCAGCGAGGCGCACTATCTCGATCTGCTCGGCGCCACCAACCTGATCCCCGGCCCCAACTCCAGCGAAATGTCGATGCACCTGGGCTTTGTGCGCGCCGGCTGGATCGGCCTGCTGGCGGGCGGTGTGGCATTTCTGCTGCCCGCGATGATCATCGTGCTGGGGATTGCCTGGGGATACGTCCGGTATGGCTCAACGCCCGCCGTCGAATGGCTGCTGTACGGCATCAAGCCGGTGACCATCCCCCTGATCGTGCTGGCGTTGTGGGGGCTGGGGCGCAAAGCTGTTAAGGGGGTCGCAACCGCGCTGGTCGGGCTGGCGGCGCTGGTCGCCCACCTGGCCGGGGCCAACTTCGTGATCGTGCTGCTGGCGGGCGGCGCGGCGGTGATGCTGGTCGAAAACGCGCGGCATCTGCGGTCCGGCGCAGGCAGGGCGCTCTGGCTGCCGCTGCCCCTGCTGGGGAGCGGGCTGGCATCCGGCAGCGCGTCCGGCTTCAGCCTGTGGAGCATGACGCTGATCTTCCTGAAAATCGGCGCGCTGCTGTACGGGTCGGGCTATGTCCTCTTCGCCTATATGCAGGCCGATCTGGTCCGGGCGAACGGCTGGCTGACCGAGCAGCAATTGCTGGATGCGATCGCAATCGGCCAGTTTACGCCCGGCCCGCTTTCCACCTCGGCGACCTTCATCGGCTATATTTTGGCTGGTGTGCCGGGCGCTGTGCTGGCGACAGCGGGAATCTACGCTCCGGCGTTCCTGGTGGTCGCGCTCAGCAACCCGCTGATCCCGCGCATCCGCCGATCGCGCTGGGCCGGGGCCTTTCTGGATGGCGTCAACGTCGCCGCGCTGGCGCTGATGGCCGGCGTGACGTGGGAGCTGGGGCGCGCCGCCCTGGTCGATCTGTTCACCGTGCTGGTCGGCGCGGGCGCAACAGTGCTGCTGGTGCGCTGGCGGGTTAACTCGGCGTGGGTAGTGCTGTTCGGCGCAGGAATGGGCCTGCTCAGCGCGGCGCTGTAGGGCAAAAGAAAAGCCCTGTCCCACGCAGGGGCAGGGCCACCGTCGACCGATCAGCGGGGGACGCTAGTCGTCGTCTTCCTCATCGTCGTCATCGTCGTCATCATCGTCGTCTTCGTCGTCGTCCCCGTCATCATCGTCCTCGTCATCGTCCGACGACTCGATCGCTTCTGTTTCCGGCTCGATCTCACCGGCGGGCGCGGCTTCTTCCAGCTCGGCTTGCGGCTCCGCCTCAGCGGTTGGCGCGGTTTCTTCCAGCTCGGCTTGCGGCTCCGCCTCAGCGGCTGCCTGAGGCTCGTCCGCAAACTCCTCGCCGGCATAGTCCTCGGCGAAGAACTGCCAGTCCTGGTCCATATATTTGGCCGAGTCCACCTGGCGCAGCGACAGCCCCAGCCGGCGCTGCTCCGCGTCGATCTTGACGATGCGCAGCGTCAGCACATCGCCCACCAGCACGACTTCGCGCGGGTGGCTGACGCGGTAATCGGCCAGCTCGGAGATGTGGATCAGGCCCTCGATCTCGGGCGAATCGACCAGACGGGCGAACGCGCCGAACTTCGTCAGCTTGGTCACCGTCGCCTGGACAAGCTGCCCGATCTTGTACTGGGCCACCACATCATCCCACGGGTCGTGCTCGCGGCGCTTCATGCTCAGGCCGATGCGCTTGCGCTCGGGGTCGATGCTGATCACCTCGACCTCGACTTCCTGCCCGACTTCCAGCACCTCACGCGGATGCGTCACGTGCTTCCACGAGATCTCGGTCAGGTGCACCAGGCCGTCGGCCCCGCCCAGATCGACGAACGCGCCAAAATCGGCCACGCTGATGACCCGGCCCTTGCGCACCTCGCCGACCGTCAGATCCTTCAGCAACCGCGCTTTCTGCTGCTCGCGTGCCTCGCGGGCGGCGGCCCGCTCGGAGAGGATCAGACGGTTGCGGCTGCGGTCGATCTCGACAACTTTCACCGCGATGTCGTCCCCGACCATGTGGCCCCAACGTTCCTCGGGGCTGTCGCCCACGGCGCGGCGCTGGCGGTCGCGGCTGACCTGGCTGGCCGGCACAAAACCGCGCACCTTGCCAAAGCGCACGATCAGGCCACCCTTGTTGTAGCCGGCCACCTTGCTGAAATACACTTTCTGGTTCTGGTAGTGCTCTTCTGCCAGACGCCAGTTCTTTTCTTCTTCGGCGCGCGCGAGCGAGAGTACCGGGCGCCCATCCGAGCCGCGTGCTTTGAGCACATACGCCGTTACCGGGCTGCCGACGCTGAGCGCTTCGAGCGCGGCGCGATCCATACGCTCCAGCTCGCGGCTGGCTACCACACCCTGAATGCCGTCGCCCAGATCGACCAGGACTTCGGTCGGGCTGGTGTCCAGCACAATGCCGTCCACGATCTGGCCCTTGCGGACGGGCGGTTCTTCGCCTTCCTCTGCTTCAGCTTCGGTGTCCTCGCCGGCTTCGTCCGCGTCGACAGCTTCCTCGTCAGCGCCGGAGTCATCGCGAACGTCTGCTGTGTCGCCGGCGTCCGCCTGGTCGACCGCTTCGGCAGCCGCCTCGACGCTTTCGGCGGCCTGGTCGACCTCCTCGTCCGCCTGGACGTCCGCACCCTGGGCGAGGCCGGCCTTGCTGGCGTCCTCAGCCGGAATTTCGGACTCCGCTTCCGGTTCAGGCGCGGACCCGGTGGAGTTGGGGTCCTCTTCCCACTGCGGATACTCGTCGTGGGCCATCATCCCAGGTTGCTCCTGAGAATCGGCGGTAGGTTGCTCGGCAGCAAACGGATTATCAGGGCGCCGTTCATCACCGAGGCTCGGGTTGTTGGACTGCATGAGGTTAAATCTCCGGTACCTGCAAACGCGCTGGCATTATACACACAGGACAGGTAATTATCAAACGAATCGCGCCGGTTTTCCAGAATTGCTTAACCATTGAGAAAGAATTGTCGCCATGCGCATTTTAACTCCCGAAGAAGCGTAAGGACGAGATAATTCTCTATGGATATTCAATTCTTGGCACGTCAAGATCGTCTATAATGGAAACATATCGTGTGCAGGTTTGACAACCGCTGGCACGCGATCCCTAAAGGGTTAGGTCGCAGGCCCCACGGAGCGGCCTGCGCGGGCAGAGGCTGAGCCGCTCTGCCCAGGCCGATGACGCAAGCCGGACATCGCTGCTTGCATTCAACCGGCTTCGTTTCCGCAACGCCATTTCTCGATCATTGCGCGGCTGCTGTTGGTCTGACAGAACCCAGACGGGTGACGTCTGTCCTTCAGTTGTCGGCCCAACCGGATTTTCGGCCAGAGGACGACGCCCGCGCCGCCCTAATCGACTTCCCGTGGCCCGGCTTGCGTGGCAGATCTACTGCCGGCGTCCGCAATTTGAGGAGAGAGCCATGACCGAAGCGCTTCAACACACCACCTATCAGCCCGTAACGCGGACCTCGCTGAGCGCCATTCCGCAAGTGGAGCGGCTCGACCGCTCGCTGCGCGAAACGATCGAGGTGGTTTCAGCCGTCTTCCCGTTCCGCACCAACGCTTACGTTGTCGACCATCTGATCGACTGGGACAAGGTGCCAGACGATCCGATCTATCAGCTCACGTTCCCTCAGCGCGGGATGCTGTCCGACACGGATTACCGGACCGTGTCGAGCCTGATCCGGCGGGGCGCTCCGGCAGCCGAACTGCGCGCTACCGTCAATGCAATTCGCCTGCGCCATAACCCGCACCCGGCCGGGCAGCTCACCCATAACGTGCCGGAACTGGACGGCGAGCCGCTGCCGGGCCTGCAGCATAAGTATCCCGAAACTGTGCTGTTCTTCCCCAGCCGCGGCCAGACCTGCCACGCCTACTGCTCGTACTGCTTCCGCTGGGCGCAGTTCGTGGGCATGCCGGATCTCAAATTCGCCGCCAAGGAAGTTGACGGCTTGGTGCGCTATCTGCGGGTGCATCCCGAAGTCAGCGACGTGTTGTTCACCGGCGGCGATCCCATGATCATGAAGACGCGGGCGCTGCGCGAGTACATCGAGCCGCTGCTGCGGCCCGACCTGGGGCACGTGCAGACCATCCGCATTGGGACGAAGGCGCTGGCCTACTGGCCGCAGCGGTTCGTCACCGACGAGGACGCCGACGACTTGCTGCGCCTGTTCGAGAAAATCATCCGTAGCGGGCGCCACGTGGCAATCATGGGCCACTACAGCCACCCGCGCGAGCTATCCACGCCCGTCGCGCAGCGCGCCATTGCCCGCCTGCGCGCAATCGGCTGCGAGATCCGCATGCAGGCGCCGATCATCCGCCACGTCAACGACAGCGCCCGGGCCTGGGCCTCGCTGTGGCGGCAGGGCGTCAAGCTGGGGCTGGTTCCGTACTACATGTTCGTCAGCCGCGACACCGGCCCGAAAAACTACTTCGAAGTGCCGCTGGCCGAGTCCTACACGATCTTCCGCAAGGCATACAGCCAGGTGTCGGGGCTGGGGCGGACGGTGCGCGGGCCGGTCATGTCGGCCACGCCCGGCAAGGTCCTGATCAACGGCGTCACCCAGATCGGCGGCCAGCGCGTCTTTGTGTTGAGTTTCCTTCAGGGGCGCGATCCGGATTGGGTCAAGCGGCCGTTCTTCGCTCACTACGATCCGGCGGCGACCTGGCTGTTCGACCTGAAGCCCGCCTTCGGCGCGCCCGAGCAGTTCTTCGACCCAGACGCCACCTACGCACCCATCTGGCGATAAACTGTTGGCAGGTTGTCGACAAACTGTCGATAAATCCACAGAACACGGTAGATAGACTGTGGACGACTCCGTCACGGCAGCCGACAACCTGTCAGCAAGTGCGTCCCGGGTGTGCATAACCGGCAGCGGAACGGTGGAACGGCTGTCGATAAACAAGCGGATGCCTGTGCATAACCTGTTGATATCCGTCACGCCCGGTGGCGCGAGACTCCGGCGTCTTGTGCAGGGCAACCAAACGGCCCTGCCCGGACCGGAGCGGGTGCGTTATAATCGAAGCGCTCGTGCTATCGCATACTCAGTTACCCGAGGCCAATCGTGCGACAAGCTGTCTATCCTTTTACCGCTATTGTCGGCCAAGAGCGCATGAAACGCGCCCTGATCCTGAACGCTGTCAATTCCAGCATCGGCGGTGTTTTGATTCGCGGCGAGCGCGGCACGGCCAAATCGACCGCGGCGCGCGCGCTGGCGGCGCTGCTGCCGGATATCGAAGTGGTGGCGGACTGCCGGTTTAGCTGCGATCCAAAGCACCCCGAGCGGCTGTGCACCGAGTGCCGCGAGCGGCTGGCGCGCGGGGAGGAACTGCCTGTGAAGACCCGCCGCACCCGCTTGATCGATCTGCCGGTGAGCGCCACCGAGGATCGTGTCGTCGGCACGCTGGACATCGAAAAGGCCATTCAGAAGGGCGAGCGTCACTTCGACCCTGGCGTGCTGGCCGCCGCCAACCGGGGCATCCTCTATGTGGACGAAGTCAACCTGCTGGACGACCACGTAGTCGATCTGCTGCTCGACTCGGCGGCGATGGGTATCAACATCGTCGAGCGCGAGGGCATCAGCTTCCAGCACCCGGCGCGCTTTATCCTGGTGGGGACGATGAACCCCGAGGAGGGCGAGCTGCGCCCCCAACTGCTGGACCGCTTCGCGCTGTCGGTCGAAGTGCACGGCCTCAGCAACCCGGCCGATCGCATGGCGATTCTGGAGCGCCACATCCAGTACGACGCGGACCCCGAAGCCTTCCGCCAGCAGTGGCTCTCTCAGGAGCGCGAGCTGTCCGAACGGATCGAGGCCGGGCGGCGCATCGTGGATAACGTCGAGTACACGCGGCGCGATCTGTTTACCATCGCCAACCTGACCGCCAGCCTGAAAGTGGACGGCCACCGCGCCGATTTGGTTATCCTGAAGACGGCGCGGGCGCACGCGGCGTTCGAAGGCCGGACGCACGTCACCGAGCGCGACATTTTGCTGGCCGCCGAGCTGGCGCTGCCACACCGCCTGAAGCGCGGCCCGTTCAGCGAAACCACGCTCTACGAAGGCGAGCTAGAAGAGCGGCTGGAGAATATCGCCGAAACCTACGACAAGGACCAGGCCGTCGAAGTCCGCTCCAGCGTCGAAGACCCGGCCGGAGCCACGGAAAAAAAAGTCAGCGGCTGACCGATTCAACCGGTCAGCCTGATGACGAAACTGCAACCACCGAAGCGCCGCCGGCGCCTCAAGATATCTTCAACAACCCCCAGGACGCCCGCTGGTGGGAAGGGGGAAAGCGCGTCGATCCCGGCCAGGAGTTCACGCCGCGCCGCCTGGACACGCCGCTCGACCGGCTGACCCGGCGTATTCCGGGCCGTCGCAGCCGCACGCGCACGGAAAGCAAACACGGCCGCTATATCCAAGCGCGCCCCGTTCGCAACCGGCACGACGATATCGCGTTCGACGCCACGCTGCGCGCCGCCGCGCCGCACCAGCTTGAGCGCGAAAAGAACGGGCTGGCCTACGCTATCCGCACGGACGATCTCCAGCGCAAGATCCGCGTTCGCAAGTCCGGCAACCTGATCCTGTTCGTGGTCGATGCGAGCTGGAGCATGGCCGTCGCCGAGCGTATGAACGCTACCAAGGGCGCGATCATGTCGCTGCTGACCGATGCCTACCAGCGGCGCGACCGCGTGGGGCTGGTCGTCTTCCAGAAGGACCGCGCCTCGCTTGTCCTGCCGCCCACCAACTCGGTGACGCTTGCCAAAAAGGCCCTGGCCGATATCCCGGTGGGGGGCAAAACGCCGCTCTCGGCCGGGTTGTGGCTGGCGCACCAGGTCTTCCACAAGGAAAAGCTCAGCCACCCGGATGTCTTGCCGCTGATGATCCTGCTGACCGACGGCGCCGGCAACGTCTCGATGACGCATCTGCCGCCGCTCGAAGAAGCGCGGCGCATCGCCGAGGCAATCAAAGAGGACGAGATCCGCAACGTGACGATCAACATGGAGCACGCGGCGTTCGACCAGGGGCTGGCGCAGCAGCTAGCCGACTGGCTGGGCGGCCCGTGCTATACGCTCAGCGAGCTGAAGGCCGCCTCACTCTATCAGGCCGTGCGCGACGAGCTGGACCAGTAGCTGGCCGCCCGCGCGCCGCCAGGCACGCCTCACCTGCCGGGGCGTGTTTTTCGTTTGGCCGGGTTCTGAGTATGATCAAACGGCGTCAAGGTTGAGGAAAGCCGTCATGCTCCGTCGTTGGCTGCTGTCTGTCACACTGGTGCTGATGCTGGGCGCGGCTCTGCCCACCTGGGCCGGCCCGCCGGCCCAGAGCGCCCCCACCCCGACCGTGCCCGGCGTCCTGCCCGCGCCCGGCGCGCCGATCGTGCCCACCGCTGCCGCCTCGCCCGTGCCGACCATCACGCCGTTCGGCGGCGGGGGTACGCCTGTCCCGATGGACAGTTCCGGACCAGATCGCGGGATCCTGCCCACGGCCACGCCGACGCTCACGCCGACGCCGCTCCCGGCGCCGCGCTTCACGCTGCTACTGATGGGGGGCGACCGGCGGCCCGGAGAACCGGAGAGCTTCTTCCGCACCGACGTGATGATGCTCATCAGCCTGGACCGTGTCAACCAGCGCGTCGGCGTGTTGAGCATCCCGCGCGATCTGTACGTGACGATCCCCGGCTATCGCAACGATCGCATCAACACAGCCTATGTTGCCGGGCAGTACAGCGGGCGGGGCGGCGCGCTGGCAGCCCAGACCGTCAGCTACAATTTCGGCGTCCCGGTTGATGCCTACGCCGTGTTCGATTTTGCGGCCTTCGTCGCCCTGATCGACGTCATTGACGGGATCGATGTGCTGGTGGAGCAGCCGATCGCCGACCCCACCTACCCCGACATGTCGTATGGCTACGACCCGTTCTACCTGGATGCCGGGTGGCACCATCTGGACGGCGCCACGGCGCTCAAATACGTGCGCAGCCGCCACAACTCGGACGACCGCGAGCGCATGCACCGCCAGCAACAGGTGATCGCCGCCGTCCGCGCCAAGATCGACGAGCTGGGTCTCGCCACGGCGCTGATCGAGTTCGCCCCGGCGTTGTGGACGCAGCTTCAGACCAATGTGGATACCGATCTCAGCCTGCCCGATCTACTCCGCCTGGCTGCGGAATTCAGCGCCATCCCCGCCGATAACATCACCTATGGCGTGCTGAGCTATCCCTACGTCTACGCCACCATGATTGACGAGCAATCGGTCCTCGTGCCGGATTACACGGCGATCCGCGGTCTGGTGGCGCAGGTTTTCGGGACGGCCCATGGCTGGTGATCCCGCCACGTCCGGCGTCACGCCGCCTGGCCGCTCGCTGGCGCGCCTGTCACCGCGCTGGGCCGCGTCCGACCGCGGCCGGGAGTGGCAGGGGATCCTGCTGGTTATCGCCGGGGCGATCTGCTTCAGCACGGCGATCCTGTTCGTGCGGCTGACCGAGGGGATGAACGTCGGCAGCATCACCTTCTACCGCTCGCTGTTCGGCTTCTCGTTTCTGTGTTTGTTCCTGCCGCGCTACCCGGCGGCGCTGCGCGTCCGCGCCTACCGCCCGGCGGTGGGGCGTCTGGCGCTGCTGGGGTTGATCGTCGGGCTGACGGCCGGGCTGTTTACCTACGCGATCCAGCACACTACAGCGGCCATCGCCGCCCTGCTGGTCAATTCCGCGCCGGTATATGTCGCCGTGCTGGCGCCGCTGCTGCTGCACGAGCCGCCCGCGCGCTACACCCGCGTCAGCATCCCGCTGGCCGCGATCGGGATGGTGATGCTGACCGATCCCGGCGCGATCACGCTGGACTGGGCGACGCTGGACGGTGTGGTTGCCGCGGCCCTGTCCGGGATTACCTACGGCCTGGCGATGATGCTGGGCCGCCGGCTGCGCCACGACGTCAACGGCTACACGCAGACGCTGTGGAGCCTGGGCATCACCACGCTGATGATGCTGCCGTTTGCGCTGCGCACCTCGCCGGGCGTCGTGGCGGACAACCTGCCGATCCTGATTCCGCTCGGCGTGTTTTCGCTGGGGCTGTCGTACCTGTTCTATTTCATGGGGCTGGAGCGTGTCAGCGCGCAGGTGGTCAGCGTCGTGTCGCTCTTCGAGCCGCTCAGCGGCATCCTGATCGGGCTGATCGTCTTCGGCGAGACGCTGTCGCTGCTCGGCGCGGCAGGCGGCGCGCTGATCCTGATCAGCATCATCCTGATCTCGCGCTGACCAGCGCCGGGATCGCTCCTCTCACAGCCCGTCCCGCAAGGTCCACAGCCTCTAGTCCAGCGAGAACGAGCAGCGCCCCGGCGCGACCGGGCAGGCCGCCAATCGCTGCCCGTTGCGGCTGACGTTGAACGGCGCGCCAAGCCAGGGCCGGTCCAGCGGCTCGATAGTGATCGCCCCGCGCACGTAACGGCAGTCCGATGGCGCGGGCGGATCGGTCGGCTCGCTCCACGCCCAGACCTGCAGGCAGTCGCGCGCGGCGAACGCTTGCAACGAACCGCTCAACCAGGGGGTCTGCCACGCGCCAATGGGCAGGCGCCGATCCCCTTGTTCCAGCACCAGGCCGGTCAGGTCGAGCGCGCGTCCGGCGCTATTCCAGATCGTCAGCGAGCGGGCGTCGTAGATCAGAGTCAGATCGCTGCCGCCGCGCGGCGTAGGGGTGGGGATGACCGAGCCGGGCGGCGGGGTCGGCGCGCTCGGCACGATGATCGGGGTGCTGCTGGGAACAGGCGCGCCGGAGCGCGGCGTGGCCGTCGCGATCGCGGTCGGCGGCGGGGTGGCGGTGGGCAGCAGTGCGGCCAGCCCGGCGGGCAGCGGCGCTGCGTCGCGCTCAAGCCGGACCTCGGTCAGCACATCGACCGTACCATCCGAGAGCATCACGAACAGCCGGTCGCCTGTGTTCTGCGGCAGCGGCAGGGTCATCTGCCAGGGCTGCCATCCGCTGCCCAGCGGGCGGCCCTCTGCGTCGAAAAAGCGCACGCGGGCCGCGTCGTGGATCCAGCGCCCGCCGCTGGCGTACGTATAGCGTTCGTCCGACAGATACAGCAGCCCGGCTCCCAGGTTGACCTGGGCCGGAAGCACGTTGGGCCGGGCCCCCAGCACGACGATAAACAAATAGCCGCCGTCGTGCGCCAGCGCCGCCGCGCCAATCTCGCGGTAGACCTGGCTGAGTGCCGCGCCACGATGCGTCTCCGAGTCTTTCCAGAAGCGCAGCGCGGCGGCCACGTCGGCGCCGTCGTACGCGATTTCGGTGAGGGCGATCTGCTCCGGGCGGTTGTAGCTTGGCCAGTTGTACGGCGCGCGCCGGGCGCGCTCCTGCGGGCGCTCGCCCTCGCGCCCCAGGTGAATATCCCCACCCTCGGGCAGCGTGGGCAGCGTCAGCAAATAGGATGCCTGGGCGTGCGCCATCGCTCGCAGGGTGTCGTTGGGCTTGAGCGGCCACCGATCTTCTTCCAGCCGCCAGGCATTCAGCGCGGCAATAACAGCCGCCGCGGCGTCTCTCTCGCCGGGCGACTGAGCCGCAGCGGGAAGAGAGCGGGATAGAAACAGGCACAGGCAGAGCATGAGGTAGGGCAGCAGTGAGCGTCGCATAGGAACCCCGCAGCAGTTGCATCGATGATAAGTGTAGTATAAACCTGTTTTGCCAACCGGGGTTGCGGTTTTCGGTTCTCCAACCCACCGCGCGGTTGTCCCCTCATCCCCCGGCCCCTTCTCTCTCGCACGCGGGGAGCGCGGCATGGCGACCGAAGCCCCTCTCCCCGCGACGCAGTCGCAAGAGGGAGAGGGGTTTGGGGTGAGGGGAAAACAAAAAAGCCGGGCGTGGGTCCGCCCGGCTCTTTGTTGCATCGTTTGAGCGGCAGCCGCGCTACGCGACGCCCAGCGCCTCTTTCAGCGCGTCTTTCATCACCTGCTCCGGCGCGTCGCGGCCAGTCCACAGCTCAAAGGCGATCACGCCCTGGTAGACCAGCATCGACAGCCCGTCGAGAGTGCGCAGTCCGCGCTCCTTCGCCGCCTGTAGCAGGCGCGTTTCGGGCGGGTTGAACACCACGTCGCTGACCAGCAGATCCGCTCTGGCCTGCGACAGGTCCACATCGGGCATGGCGTCCACGTCCGGGTAAAGGCCGATCGAGGTGGCGTTGACCAGCAGATCGACGTCGGGCGGCACGACGTACGTCCCGGTCCACGGCAAGAGCGAGACCGTTCCCCCGGTCCGGTGGCGCAAATCGGCCACCATCTGCTCGCCGCGCAGCGGCGTACGATTGACGATGATCAGCTCTGCCGCGCCTGCCAGCACCAGCTCGGTGCTGACGGCGCGTGCTGCGCCGCCCGCGCCCAGGATGACGACGCGTTTGCCGGCCGGGTCGAAACCGGCGTCCGTCTGCAACCCGCGCAGAAAGCCTTTGCCATCCGTGTTCTCGCCGATCAAATGATCGCCGACACGCCGCACGGTGTTGACCGCGCCGATCATCTGCGCGTCCGGCGCGATCTCGTCCAGATATTGCATCACCGCCACCTTGTGCGGGATGGTCAGGTTGATGCCGCGCATCCCAAAGGCACGCACGCCCCGGATGGCGTCTTCCAGGTCGTCCGGCTTGACCTGGATCGTCAGGTAGCGCCAGTTCAGGCCGACCGCGCGGAACGCTGCTTCCTGCATCACGCCGGTCGGGTTTTCGGCCACCGGGTCGCCCAACACACCGACCAGCTCGGCCTTGTAATTGACAGCTCGGTACTCACCCATGGTGCTCGGACCTCCCGAAAAACACTTTCTCAAACACTAATCAGCGCCAGCATAGCACAGAATCAAAAAGCGGGCGCGGCGGACCACAACCCACCTCGCCCGGACAGCGTGCGCTTCTGCGCAGCGCTCTAGATCTCGCCGCGCGAGCGATACCAGGCGTAGGTATCGCGGATGCTCTGCTGGATCGGCACGCGCGGCTCGCCCAGCTCGCGCCAGGATTTGGCGCAGTTGTAGAACAGCATGCGCGTGCTCAGGCGAAGCTGATTGCCCTCGAGCGGCAGCCGCACGCCAGTCCAGCGCGCCAGGTCGGCGAGGACCGCAAGCAGCCGGACCACCGGCGCCGGCAGGGTAACCGGTCGGACGGGCTTACCGACCGCATCCGCCGTCAGGCGCATCCAGGCTTTGTGTGTCACATCGACCGCCCCCAGCAGATAGCGCTCGCCGGTGCGCCCGCGCTCGGCGGCGGTGACATGGGCCGCGGCCACGTCGCGCACATCGATCAGCGTGACCCCGCCGGGCGGAACGGTCGGGGGGACATGGTCGCGCGCCACTTCGATCACCACGCTGCTCGAAATCTGGTTGAGGTCGTTCGGCCCCAGAATCACCGCCGGGTTGAGGATCACGCAGTCCAGCCCGCGCCGGATGGCGCGGTAGACTTCGGCCTCGGCCAAAAACTTGCTGTGCCCATACGGTGTCAGGCGCGGGTCCCAGTTGAAGCGCACCGTCTCGTCCACCGGGCGCAGATCGGTGCGGTAGCCGATCGATGCCGCGCTGCTGGTGAAGATGACGCGCCGGACGCCCGTCTGCTCGGCGGCGCGCAGGACGTTGCGCGTCCCGTCTACATTAACGCGATAGATCCAGTCCGGCTCGCTGCGCCAGTAGTCCGCCACCGCTGCGGTGTGGAACACCCAATCGACCCCTTCCATGGCCGCCAGCAGCGAGTCGAAATCGAGGATATCGCCAATCGCGTGTTCGACATCGAGATCGGCGATGGCATCAAGCCGGCTGGTCGCGCGGCGCAGCACGCGCACCGGATAGCCGCGCTGCCGCAACTCGCGCGCGATATGCGAGCCGACGAAGCCGGTCCCGCCGGTCACCAAAGCCTTGATCATAGGCCGCTCCATCACACCCCGCGCAGACGATGACAGCCAATTCACATGCCGCTCCCCAGTATACCGCAGCGCGCCGCCCCGGCGAGAATCGGCGCCGGGAGCGTTCCAGAGCGCGTAAATTCCCGGCCCACCCCCGCGCCGAAGATTGCTGATTGCCCCAGGCGCGGCTAGAATGAACGTACTGCACCAGCCAACAGGCAAGGTCACTTTACATGACACCCTTTCAGGCCGATCAGCTCGACCGGTGGACCAAACAGATCCAGGACGCGCTGGCCGGAAACAGCGGCCTGCGCGAAGGATTGACCGACGACGAGGCGCTCCCGCTTGTCAACTGGGGCGCGGAGCAGGCCCGGACGGTCGCGCAGCGGCTCGCCCAGGCCGGGGAAGTCGCCCCCGACAGCGAGCAGATCGACAACAGCGCCTACACGCTGGGCCGCCTGATGGCGCGCATCAACTGGGTGGTGACGTATCGCAACAAAAAAGACGCTGCCTGGCTGACGCGCACCTTCGCCAAGATCAACCAGCTCAGCCGCGAGGTGTTCGGGCCGGACGCGCCGGTACTATCCGATGACGAGATCGCCGCGTGGATCGCGGATCACCCCAACCACAGCAACGCCGAACTGCTGCACGAGCTGATCGCCCGGCTGACACCAAAGGGCGCTGCGTCGCCGGAAGCTCCACCCGCTGCGCCGCCCTCACCCCCGGCGGAACCACCCGATCTCGCGCCACCCCCGGCTCCGCCGGACACGCCCGACCCCGCGCCGCCAGCGCCTGACACGCCGCAGCTCGGCGATCGACCTGCCGGGCCGGAGCGCAATACCAGCTTGCTGGGCCGGCTGCTTCGGGCACTGCCCACCTTGCCGGAGTCGCCCGACGAGCCGGCAGAGAGTGACGGCAACGAGGACACACCACATCCACAAGGAGACGAGGGACTATGACCCGCAAGCGCTCAAGCAAGAGCCAGGGACCAACCGGCGGTCAGCGCATCACGATCGGGACGGTGACCGGGCTGGTGGTGATCGGCATTGTGCTGATCGCGCAGTATGTGTTTAACATCGACCTGCTGAACCTGGAAACCGAAGAGACACCTCCGGCACCCGTTGCGTCCCCTGCCGCGACTGCCGTCCCAACCACCGTCCCGACGCCCTTCCCGACCATCGCGCTGACGCCCGTCCCCACCAGCCCCGGCACGCCGATCGCGAGCATCCCCGGCGGCGAGGCCGTGCCGATCCCCGGCGGCATCGACGGCGGCTGGTACCAGCTCTATTTCACCGCGCCGATTAACACCCGCGACGAAACCCGCTTCACCGGCTCGCCGGTCGAGGCGGCGCTGGTCAACGCCATCGACAACGCCACCAGCACTATCGACCTGGCGGTGTACCAGATGGACTCGCGCGCGGTCACGGATGCGCTGCTGCGCGCCCACCAGCGCGGCATCCAGATCCGCATCGTCACCGATGACGAGTTCGGGTTGGAAAGCCCCAACTCGACCATTGAGGAACTGGAGTTCGAGGGGATTCCGGTCCGGTCTGATGCGCCGCGGCGGGCCTTCATGCACAACAAGTTCTTCATCATCGATGGGCTGTACGTCTGGACCGGCTCGACCAACATCACCCACAACGGCTTCTACAACAATAACAACAGCTCGATCCTGATCCGCTCGCGCCAGCTCGCCGAGAACTTCCAGGCGGAGTTCGACGAAATGTGGGCCGGGCAGTTTGGCCCCACCTCGCCCAACAACCTGCCTAACCCCGTGATCACCGTCAACGGCACGCGGATCGAAACCTTTTTCGAGTCCGAGGGCAGCCCATCCTGGACCGCGTATCCGAGCGATCCGGTTGACCGGCTGAGCGAGCTGGTGCGGTCGGCACGCACCGTGCGGTTCATGGCGTTTGTGATCACCCGCGAAGACCTGATGAATGTGATCATCGGGCAGTCTGCCGCGGGTGTGCTCGACGTGCGCGGCATCGTCGAGCGCAGCCAGCGCCGCTTTGTCGCGCCGATGGCCTGCGCCGGGCTGGAAATCCGCCAGGACGGCAACCCGGATATCCTGCACCACAAGGTCTTCATCATCGACGACACCACGGTAGCGTTTGGGTCGTTCAACTTCACCGGCAGCGCGACCAACAACAACGACGAGAACATGCTGATCCTGTTCAACCGCGACATCGCCCAGGCGTTCCTTGAGGAGTTCGCGCGGCGCTGGGCCGAGGCCGAGCCTTTACCATCCGAGGCGTTTACCTGCTGAGCAGGCGCAGCACACCATGAGCGACGCAGCCTCTCCCACATCGGCGGATGTGTTGAAAAGCCTCAAGCTGCTGCGCAGCGGCAACGCCGACGAGCGCCGGCAGGCGATTGAGGTGCTGAGCCACGTCACCGACGACCCGCGCGTGCTGCAGGTCTTCGACTATCTGTACCAGACCGATCCTGACCCTGGTGTACGCGAGGCGATCTGGCAGGTGCTCAGCCGCCGGGGGCCATCGGTTCCCGCTCCCTCGCCGCGCACAGGCCGCCAGACGCCGCGCACCTCAACACCCGGCGCGGCCTTTCTGCTCAACCCTGCCAACCGCGCGCGCGTCCGCCAGCACTGGAGCCAGGGCGCCGCGCCGGCGCCGCGCGGCAGCCGGGCGCTGAGCCTGCTGATGGGGTTGCTGCTGCTGGCCGCCGGGTTCTTGAGCGGGCTGGCCGCGCCGGCGTGGATCGACTGGTTCCGGCTGCGTCAGAATGGCATCGCCGCCCAGGCGGACCTCATCGGACTCAGCGCGCCGGTCGCCCCTGAGTCCGGCGGATCGCATACCGTCGCCTACCGGTTTCGCCTGCCGCCGGCGAGTGAGGCCGAGAACGCGCCTGAATTCTTCGGCGAGCAGCGGATCAGCGCCGATCTGCACGACTGGCTGGCCGAAACGCGCCCGCCGACGGTGCCGATCATCTACCTGCGCGACGATCCGGCTCGCTCGCGGCTGGACGCGATGACGCCGGACGACACACGCCGCGAGCGCCTGGCGATCCTGGCCGGGGGTGCGGCGGCGATCGCGCTGCTGGTCGGCGTGCTGAACTGGATCGTGCGCCTGCCCGGCCGGGGGGCGCTGCGCGGGCGCCTGCTGCGCGGCCAGATCGTCGCCGCCCAGACCCGGCTCGAACCGGACGGCAAGCGCCGCCTGACGGTGCGGTTCCGCTTCCTCACTCCGGCGCGGCGCCCGATCACCAGCGAAGCCAGCCGCCTGCGCAGCGATCTTCTGCCCGGCGATCTGCCGCAACCCGGCACGCCCGTCCTGATCGAGTATCACACCGACCGCCGGTTTCGCCTGCTCTGACACGCGGCATGCCGGAGCGATCGCCCGCAGCGCAGGCTGAGGCTGATACGGCGGTGGTTAAATCCATCCCCACCCTAGAAAATCCGTGCTAAACTTAGCATCACATCGTTCGACGGTAGCCCGCGCGCGGCAGCCACGCGCGTTCCAGAGAGGCAGAACGGCATGCCCTTTATTGAAGCCCCCACCACCTTCTATCTTGGCCGCCGCTTCGACCCGACCACCCGCCGGCTGATCGACGAGATCGTGTATTACGACTCGCGCGATCTGACCACGCACGCCGTGGTGGTCGGCATGACCGGCAGCGGCAAGACGGGGCTGTGCATCACCCTGCTCGAAGAAGCGGTGATGGACAACATCCCGTCCATCGTGATCGACCCGAAGGGCGACATCACCAACCTCATGCTGACCTTCCCGGAACTGCGCCCGGAAGACTTCGCGCCCTGGGTCAACATCGACGACGCGCGGCGTGCGGGCATGGAAGTCGACGAGTATGCGCAGGAAGTCGCGCAGCAGTGGCGCGACGGCCTGGCGAGCTGGGGCATCACGCCGCAGCGACTGGCGCGGCTCAAAGCCAACGCCCGTTTCAGCATCTACACGCCCGGCTCGGATTCCGGACTGCCGGTCAGCATCATCGACGCCATGCAAGCCCCGCGCGACGGGTTCGAGGCCGACGAGGAGCTGCATCGCGAGCGCATCAGCGGCATTGTGACCGCGCTGCTGGCGCTGGTCGGCAAACAGGTCGAGCCGGTCAAGGACCGCGAGCACGTGCTGATCGCCAACATCTTCGAGCACGCCTGGCGCCTGGGGCAGGACCTGACGCTCGAAGACGTGATTCTGCGCGTCCAGAAACCGCCCTTCGCCAAGCTGGGCGTCTTCGACGTAGACACGTTCTTCCCCGAAAAAGATCGCTTCAGCCTGGCGATGGACCTGAACAACATCATCGCTGCGCCGAGCTTCCAGAGCTGGTTGCAGGGCGAGCCGCTCGACATCCAGAGCCTGCTCTATACGCCCGAGGGCAAGCCGCGCGTCAGCATCTTCTACGTGGCGCACCTGAACGACGCCGAGCGCATGTTCATCGTCACGCTGCTGCTCGAGAACATGCTGGCCTGGATGCGCACCCTCAGCGGCACCACCAGCCTGCGCTCGATCCTGTACTTCGACGAGGTCTTCGGCTTCTTCCCGCCGCACCCGCGCAACCCGCCCAGCAAAGAGCCGCTGCTGCGGCTGCTCAAGCAGGCGCGCGCCTTCGGCGTGGGGCTGGTGCTTGCCACGCAGAACCCCGGCGACCTGGACTACAAGGGCCTGTCGAACGCCGGGACGTGGTTCATCGGCAAGCTGCAAACCGAAAACGACAAGAACCGCGTGCTGACCGGGCTGGAATCACTTCAGTCGGCCAACCATCCGTTCAACATCGATGACATCGACCGCATGCTGAGCAGCATCGACCCGCGCGTCTTTATCATGCACAACGTCCACGACAGCGGTGGGGCGTTCCCCATGCACACGCGCTGGGCGATGAGCTATTTGCGCGGGCCGCTCACCCGCCAGCAGATCCGCCAGTTGATGGCCGATCAGCGGCAGAAACCCTATTACCAGACCTACGCGGAGTTGCAGGCGCGGCACGCCGCACCCCCACCCCCCGATCGCCTGCCGGAGCAGGGCGGGCCTCTTGAGACTCCCATCCTGGCCGGGTCGACACCGCCCCCGGCCACCCTGCCCGAGATGCCCGAACCGCAGGCCACACCGCGCCCGGCAACCCTGCCGGACTTCGACGCGCCGCCGGTGCGGCCCGTCTCGCTGCCTGCCGGGGTCGAGGACATCCCGCCTGCCGAGCCGGCCCTGCCGACGGTCGTCGCTCCGCGCGCGCCGGAGCCTCAGATGGCGGGCCTCAATGCTGCCCCGCCGCCGGTTGCGGCCTCGATCAACCAGTACTATCTGCCGCTGGAACGCATGCCCGACCAGGCCCGCGCGCAGTGGCAGCAGCAAACCGGGCTGGCCGTCCCGGCGGCGGGGGGTGCGCGGCTGGTCTACAGCCCGGTGCTCTTCGCCCAGGCCGATGTGCGCTACACCGATCGCAAGGCGAACCTGACGTTCACACGCACCTACGCCTACCACGTCCCGGATGTGTCGAACGCCGGGCTGGTGCATTGGGACGAGCACGAAGTGCCCCCGGTCGATCCCAAACGCCTCTCGCAGCAACCCGCCGGCGACGCGGCCTTCATGGACCTGCCGCCTGGGCTGGCAGATTCCAGGCGCCTGACCGCGCTCAAGAACGATCTGATCGAGACGATCTACCAGACGGCCGGCGTCGCCGTGCCCCATAACCCCGTGCTGGACCTGTACGGCAGCCCGGACATGCGCCGCCGCGACTTTCTGGTTCAGGCCCAGGCAATCGCCCGGCAGCGGCGCGACGAGGCCGTCGACCAGATCACGCGGCGCTATGCCGTCGAATTCGACAAACTGGAGGGGCGCCTGCGCCAGATCGCGCGTGGGCTGGAAGGCGAGCGCCAGCAGCTTCAAGAGGCCAAGAACGAGGAACTGTTCACCACCGGCGAGGCGCTGCTCAGCTTGCTGCGCGGGCGCACCACGTACACGCTGTCGCGCGTCAGTCGCACCCGCCGCTACAAGGGCTATATCCAGGAAGACATCTACAAATCGGAAGCCCAGATCGCCGAGCTGGAGCGCCAGCTTTACGAGAAGGAGCAGGAATTCCAGCATGCCCTGGCCGAAGCCAACGCTTACTGGGGCGAAGCGGCGTCGCTGGTTGAGGAATATCGCATCTCGCCGTACAAGAAAGATATCTACCTGGGCATTTTCGGCATCGGGTGGCGCCCGCACTGGCTGATCACGGCCAACGGGCAGCCGCTTCTGCTCCCGGCCTGGAACGCGTAACAGCGTCCGAATCCTTGCGCTTTTCCCTGCGTCGCGGGGCGATCACGCCGATCGCCCCGCGGCTTTTTCTCTCACACCCCGGTTTCTGGCACTAAAGTACCAGTTAAATTGCCCCGCGCCGCCCGGTATAGCGTGTAGCTGGACCGGTTCAGTGCTGCGCGTCTGCGCGGCGTTTAAGCATCCGTCTCACAGGTTACACCCACCGACCGGCTTGAAGCCGGAGCTGAAGCGCCGGTCCCAGCCAAATTCATGAGACGGAAAAACGAAGGAGAGAAAACACATGGTCGAACGGAAGCTCTTGATCGGAATACAGGCCATTCTTATCACGGCGGCGCTTGTGCTCGGCATGGCGATCTACATGCCGGCGCCAACGGCAGTGCAAGCGCAGGATGGCGGCGACGACACCTTCGACGTGGTGGTCGAAATTACGGGTGAGGTTCAGGTTGTTACAGCAGGCTACATCGTGGTGGACGGCGTCCGCGTCGATCCGGCGGGTAAGTTCGACCCGCTGAGCCTAAAAGTGGGCGATGTCGTGACCGTCACCGGCTATCTGCTGAGCGACGACAGCCTCTTCACGCTGACGCTCGTGCTGGATGATGACGCAGACGACGACGGCATCCCCAACGACGCAGACAACTGTCCGACCATCCCGAACCCGGACCAGGCAGACAGCGACGGTGACGGCGTTGGCGACGTCTGCGACCCGGACCTGGTCGACTCTGACGAGGATGGGTTTGTCGACGCGCTGGACAACTGCCCGGCCGTCTACAACCCGGACCAGGCGGACAGCGACGGTGACGGCGTTGGCGACGCCTGCGACCCGGACCTGATCGACACCGACAACGACGGGATTGTCGACGCGCTGGACAACTGCCCGCTGGTCGCCAACAATGACCAGGCGGACAGCGACGGTGACGGCATCGGCGACGCCTGCGACCCGGACCTGGTCGACACCGACGAGGACGGCGTGGTTGACGCGCTGGACAACTGCCCGCTGACATACAATCCGACCCAGGCGGACAGCGACGGTGACGGCATCGGCGACGCCTGCGACCCGGATTTCATGGACGCCGACCAGGACGGCGTGCCGGATGCGGTCGACAACTGCCCGCTGACGCCCAACGCCGACCAGCTTGACAGCGACGGTGACGGCGTTGGCGACGCCTGCGACCCGGACTTCATGGATACGGACAACGACGGCATTGTCGACGCACTGGACAACTGCCCGCTGGTCCCCAATAACGATCAACTGGATAGCGATGGCGACGGCATCGGCGACGCCTGCGACCCGGACCTGGTCGATACCGACGAGGACGGCGTGGTCGACGCGCTGGACAACTGCCCGGCTGTCTACAATCCGGATCAGGCGGACGCTGACGGCGACGGTGTTGGCGATGCCTGCGACACCGAAGACGAGGAAGAATTCGAGGTCTGCGTCGGTGCGGATCCGCACCCGGTGGGCGCCCGCCTGGCCGAAGCGTTTGACGTTTCCTACGGCCAGATCATGCAGTGGCACTGCGACGGCTTCGGCTTCGGCGAGATCGCGCGCGCGCTGATCCTCGGCGAGCTGAACGATCAGGAAGCCACCGCCCAGGACCTGCTGGACATGAAGAGCTCCGGCCTGGGCTGGGGCCAGATCAAGAAGGACTTCGACGTTCACCCCAGCGCCCTGGCACCCGGCCAGGTCATCTCCGGGAAGGTCAAGTTCGTGACGGATGATGACGAGGGCGACGAGGCCGACGACGGCATGGACGACGGCGATGAGGTTGAGGTCGAAGCGATGGACGCTGGCCGCCCGCTGCCGCCTGGTCAGGCGAAAGACAAGGCCCCCGGCAAGCCCGAAACCACGGGCAAACCGGACAAGGCTCCCAAACCGGATAAGGCTCCCAAGTCTAACCCCGGCAAAGGCAAGGGCCGCTAAACAACACTGAAGGCACGCGGTCCGTCTACCCGGACGGGCCGCTGAGGCCCAGGTCCCTGTCAATACCCGGCTGGCAGGGGCCGACCCCACTACTCAGCGGCGGGGCCGCCCGAAGCCCCGCCGCTCTCTTATGCCCCCGCGATCGTGCCTGAGGCTGCTCACCCGGCCGACGGGATGAGCGTCGGCAGCCAGCCGTCTCCTTCGGGTACGCCGTCCACGGCCCAACCCGTGCGCCCGTCAAGCGTCTCGACTCGCCACCAGGTATAGCCACTGCCGGAAACCGGCCCCTCGCGCACGATGACAATTGTGCGGCTCGGCAGCAGGAACAGCACCCCGTGCTCCAGGCCAGGGCCGCTGCGCACCCGCAGCATATCCCCGGCTGTGGTGTTGACCGCCGCGTAGCCGCCGATCGTCAACCCGGTGGGCGTGGTCGTGGGCGTGGGGAAAGCCGGCGCGGCTGTCGCCGTCGGCGGCAGGGCGGGCGGCTCGCCGAGCATCGGCATCGGCGCAAACGGCGGCAGATCTTCGCCGCCGGTCAGCGGGCTGACCCACACCAGCCGCCAGTATTCACCGGGCACGCCGCTCCACGCCTCGAATGTCTCGAGCGAGCCATCTGGCATAAAGCGCGCATACCGCACGGCAGGCACCGCCGGTTCCACACCGCCGCCCACCAGATATACGTAGCCATCCGGTGTGCCCCACACGCGGTACGTCTCGCCCTCAACCGGCAGCGGCGTGCTGGTCCCGTTGCGGTCGAGCGCGAACCAGTCCGGCGGTCCCGGCGGCGCATAGGTCATGACCGCAAAGCGGCGCCCGTCGTCGATGAAGGCCGGGGAGCCAAGCACCACCGCGCCGGCGTGATAGACCGGGTAATGGTCGCCCGACGGGTTGGCGTACAGCACGACGTTGTAGAGAAAGCCCGGCCCTTCCAGCACGCCTTTCGGCAAATGGTCGAACTCGTCCAGATACAGCATCTCGCCGGTTGGCAGCAGCAGGTCCAGCACGCCCTTACCGTGCAGCCCTTCGACGCGCACACTGCCATCATCGAGCTGCCAGATCAGGCTGTGGTATTCCGGCATGCCTTCCATGCCGTACAGCACCGGCCGGAAAGCGATTCGTCCCGGCGTGGCGGGCGTCTGCATCTCGAACGTCACCACCGCCGGGATCGTGCCGCCCACATCGATCCCCAGCGCCGTCACGACCGGGTCGTCGGCGGCCAGGCGGTGCAGCACCGCGCCCGTCTGCGCATCCATCACGATCAACTCCCACCCCGGCCGGGGATCCGCGTCAAACGGGTAGTGATTGAACAGGCCAAACGCCAACTGCGAGCCGTCCTCGCTAAACGCGTATCTTTCCAGCCAGCAACCTTCCACCCGCCCAGACGCGACGTAAGCGCCGCGATAGAGCGCGTCGTAGATGTCGTAGACGCGCACCGAGGTCACCCCGGCGTCATCGGTCAGGCAGGCGGCGAAGCGGTCGCCAGTGCGCGAAAACGCCAGCGAGTAAGGCAGGCTCGAAACACCGGTGGGCAGCGGGAACAGGTACGATTCGGGCGCGACGCCGTCCGGAAACACACGGACCAGCGCGCCGGTTGCGTCGTTGTAGATCCAGGCGGACCACGGCCCGCCGCCTGCCGCGCGCTCGACGCCGCCGGTAACCGGCAGCAGCGCGGCGGCCAGGCCAAGCAACAGCAGCGGAACCACACGGCGCCAGCGAGAGAGATTCATGGTGTCCTCCGTGGGCAACGAGGGCCAGCGGCCCCAGGGCGCTGCTTTCATTCTAGGATAGATTTGGGGAACACAGCGTAAAAGGGGTGTAAAGATCGGGCGGCCGTGGGCCGCCCGATGCGCTTGCGCCGCTCAATCGCTGAAGAACGCGCTTGCCCACGCGGGGCGGGGCGGCAGATCGCCGCTTGCCACCTGCGCGCGCCAGGCGTCATCCGTCATCCGGTCGTTGATGTTGTGCAGGAACTCGTAGTAGCTGAACACGCCGCCGCGCACCAGTTGCAGCGAGCCGTCCGGCAGCGGCACGACGACGTAGATCAGGTCCACGTTGCCGACCGCTTCCTGCAACGCCAGCCCCGCGCTCGGATTGCTGGCGACATCCGTCACCAGCGCCACCGGGTCCGGCTCGCCTTCGCCCTGCCAGAGCGTGTACAGCAGGCCGTGCAGGTAGTTACCAAACCCCAGGATCAGCCAGTAATCATCCTCGCTGAGCGGCTCGCCGGCCAGCTCGCGACGGGCCATCTCCGCCAGACGCGCCGACTGCATCCCCAGGGTGCGCAGCTCCTGCAGCGTGGTCAGCACGGGATCGAGGAAAGCCTCGCCGGGCGTCTCCAGGAAACCCTGCCCGGCCAGCCCCTGGTAGGTCAGCGCCGCGACGACCGCGACCCGCGCAAAGACCAGCGGGTTCGGCTCGACATAGCCGAAGCTGGCGAGCGGCGGGCCGCCCCCGCCGAAACCGGTCGGCTGTTTGACGTAGAGTACCGTGTCGTGCTTCAGCTCGGTCCAGCTTGCCAGCCCGGTTTGCAGGTCTTTGCGCAGCCAGGCTTCCGTCAGCATCAGCTCTGGATAGGCGGCGGCACTCGGTGCGCGCCCCCACAGCGGGCGCAGCGCCCACAACCACGCGCCGTAGGTGTTCTCCAGCCACTGGTCGTCGCTCAGCACACCCAGTTCGGACGCCAGCTTGAGAACCTGCGTGTCGTAGTTGAGAAAATCCCCGGCGCCTGCCTGGATGGCCAGCCGGTAAGCCACCTCGGACCCGGCGACCGCCGCGGGCACATCCAGCCCCAGGGGCAGCAGGCGCGGGTTCTCGCGCGTGCCGACGTAGGGATACATGAGCTGCTGCATGACGTAGCCGTCGAGCGTGAAACGCTGGCCCATGAAGCGGAAGCCGCGCGTACCCTCGGTCAGTTCTTCGGCGGTCGTGTCGTCGGGGACGATCAGCCCGTTCACGCGCGGCGCGGGCAGTGTGGCCAGCTCTTGGCGGAACGCATCCAGCCGGGTGCCGTCCGCCAGCGCGTCGAGCGGCATCTCCGGGCCGAATGCCGCATCCACCAACGGCGCGTACTCCGGCGGACCCAGGTCGTCAACCGGGCCGATCAGGAAGCTCAGCGTGTCGTGCAGCGTGGTCCAGCCCTCAAGCGCGCCCGGCGCCGCACGCAGCGCCCGCAGCAGCATCAGCGCGATTCGGGTGGCGTCGGGATCGCTCGCCAGAAAGGTGATCCGGCTCATCCACATCGTGCCCCGGAAGTAGCGTTCCAGCGCCTCGTCGCCCGCGTAGTGACCGCGCGGGCGGTACTGGCTGAAGTCTTCCCGATAACCGCCCAGGAACGGCACCTTGTGCTGGCCCTCGCCGGCCAGCGCCAGCGCCGCGATCGCCTGAGCCTCGGCAGCCAGATCCGGCCCGGCGATGGCCGCCGCTTCGCCGGGCGCGTACAGCTCCAGGCCCACGGCCAGATACAGCTCCGCCGCGCGCGCGGCTTCTGCCAGCGGCGTACCGGCGGCCTCGGCCGTCTGGGCGTGCGCCGCTCGCAGCGTGGGAACGAGCACCCGGCGCACCATCAGGTCGCCAAACCGCGCCCGCTCCAGGTCGGTCAGCAGGTTGTCGAAGATATAATGCAGCGCGTGGAGCACGGCGTCCGTGGTCACGAAGTAGGCGTGCCCGTACCCGCCGGCCGTCGCTTCATCCTGCCAGTCATAGCCCGGCGGGACGATCGACCAGTCTGCTGAGTCCTGGTAGGCTATGTGGAACTGCTCAAAACCGCCCGGCACAACCACAAACCCGTTCTGCGCCAGCAGCGCGCGCTGCGCCGCGTTCAGCTTGGCGTCGTCCACGAACAACACCGCGCTCAGATCGACCGGCAGGCCGGGCAGGTCGCCCTGATAGCGTTCGGGCAGCGCGATGGTCAGCGGGTCCGGCACGCCCTGGTACCACGAGTCGGCGATGAACGCGGCCCAGTCCCAGACGGCCAGCGGCCCGCCCTCGAACGGTGGCACCAGTGGCCCGCTGTCCTGCGACGGCGTCGGCCACACTTCGGCGATCGGCTCGACAAAATAGACGCCGTCCGCCCCTTCCGCGATCACCCCCGCGATATCGGATGTTTTGATCTGCCACCAGTACAGCCCGTCGGCGCAGGCGGGGCCTTCCACCACGTCGAACAGCGTACCTTCCGGCAACTGCCCGATCCGGGCGGCGCCCAGCGAGGCCGCCGCGCGCACGTTGAGCGGCTGCCCATCGGTGAAGCTGACGGCGCCGCGCTCGCCAGGAATCAGGCGCGGAGGCGGTGCTCCTTCGCAGCCCGCCTGCGCGCTCACGAAACGAGTGCCCGCCAGCCCTGGCGCCAGCAAGCTGAGCGCGAGAGCCAGCAACACGAACGATACAAGCGAGCGTGAAGTGCCCATCCGGTTTTTTCTCCCCCCTCAACGGGGATGATACGCGATGGTCTCATTCTAGCACCGTTCTCCACACGCACCGGGCGCCGAACTCGCTGCCCATCATGCGCCTGCTATGCTCTCGCCATGCTCTGGCGGCGACGCGTCCAGCAGGCTCCGTCTGCCTGCCCATCGCGCCGCCTGCTTTTCGCTGTTCGTCGCTGCTTCTGGCTGCTTTGCGCCGCCTTTGGCTATAATGCCCCGCATGACACACCCAACGTCACCCTCTGGCCGCCGCCTGCTCGGCTTCCACCTGCGGACCTGGGCGCTGCTCATCGCTCTGATCGCGCTGGGCGGGGCCGCACTCGCGCTTGACCTGGCCTTCGAAGGCCGGGTGTACGATGCGCTGTGGCGGCTGACCGGCGAAACCGACCCCGGCGGGCAGATCGTCGGCTTCGGCCAATACCTCGCCCGCTGGACGCGCGTCCAGCCGCAGACCGAGCCGTTCGCCGAGATCGCGCACGCCGACGTCAACCCCTTCGGCGTGAACACGTTTCTGGAGCAGGAAGTCGAGCTGAGCAAGCGCGAGGAACAGATGCGCCTGATCAGCGA
Source organism: Thermoflexus sp. (assembly GCA_020724465.1). Taxonomy (GTDB): domain Bacteria; phylum Chloroflexota; class Anaerolineae; order Aggregatilineales; family Aggregatilineaceae; genus DYGX01. The sequence goes on along the minus strand of DYGX01000005.1, from coordinate 16,824 downwards.
GGCCGGGTTTGGCTGGATCCGCCAGCAGTTCCCCTGGGAAGACATCGAGATCGATGGCAAGGGCGACTTTATCGACCGGCGCCACGACCGCGACGGTGACGGCCTGCCGGATGCGATCAGCGCCTGGGAGAAGTACGACACGATCGTCGATCTGGCCGAGCAGTACGGCGTGCGGATTATCGCGCGGCTGAGCGCCCCGCCGGACTGGGCGCAGTCGCCCGACGTGAGCGGCGACTTCGCGCCGCCCGCCGACCTGCAAGACTTCGTGGATTACGCGGCAGCAGTCGCCGGGCGCTACCGGGGACGCATCACGCACTACCAGGTCTGGAACGAGCCGAATCTCTATCCGGAGTGGGGCGACCAGACCGTCAGCGCGGAAGCCTACACCGAGATGCTGTGTCGCACGCACGACGCGCTGAAAGCGATCGACCCGGAGATCGTGGTCATCACCGGCGCGCTGGGGCCGACCATCGACCTGAGCGGGCGCAACGCCTACGACCTGCTTTACTTGCAACGCATGTATCAGGCAGGCGCGGGCGCGTGCTTCGACGTGTTGAGCGTGCAGGGATACGGGTTGTGGAGCGGCCCGACCGACCGGCGCCTGCGCCAGACCACCATCAACTACCCGCGCCACCTGTGGATCCGCGACATGATGATCGCCAACGGCGACGCGCACAAGCCGATCTGGATCAGCGAGGCGGGGTGGAACCCGGTCCCCGACGATCCGTCTATCACGGACTGGGAGCAGTACGGGCGCGTGACGATGGACGAGGCCGCCGCCTGGGCGCCGCTGGCCTATGCCCGCGCCATCGAAGAATGGCCCTGGATCGGCGTGATCAACTACTGGTTCTTCAAGCGCGCCGACGATTCCGAACGCGGCGCGAGCTGGTACTACTTCCGCATGGTCGAGCCGGACTTCACGCTCACGCCGGTCTACGAGTCGCTCAAGGCGTACATCACCGGCACGCAGCCGAAGACGCTCGGCGCCGGGCGGCACAGCACACGGGTCCACGCCATCAGCGAAACGAGCGACTCAGGCGAGTCCCGCACCTTCCGCATCCAGGGCACGGGCGTCGCGCTGTGTCACGCCGCGCTCGACGCGCCGGTGACCGTCCGCGTGCGGATCGGCGCTGAGGAAGCGCGGGCGGTCGCGCTGCCGCCGGGCGAGGCAGGCTGCGCCGCGCTGGCCGGGGGGTTGAGCGCGGGCACGCACACGCTGGCGCTCACCGCGCCGGACTGGACCGGCCTGGACGACCTGATCGTGCTGGACTTCGGCGCGCGCCAGCGCCTGCCCTGGGTGCTCACAGCGATGGTTGCGCTGATCGGCGTGACGACAATCGCGATCCGCGCCTACGCGCTCCGCTGGGGGTTGTAGGGCATGGCCCGAGCGACCGCGCGCCGCTGGCTGCTGCCGATGGCATTGCTTGTGCTGCTGATCGCGGCGGGCGCGCGGTTCTACCGCATCGACGCGCAGTCGCTGTGGAACGATGAGGGCAACAGCCTGCGGCTGGCCGAGCGCGGAGTCGCGGACCTGCTCGACGCCGCCGCGCGCGACATCCATCCCCCCGGCTATTACCTGCTGCTCAAAGCCTGGATCGCGCTGGCGGGAACCAGCGAGCTGGCGCTGCGAACGCCGTCCGCCCTCGCGGGCGGGCTGACGGTGGCTGCCGCAATCGCACTGGGGCGACGGTTGTACGGGCCGGGCGCGGGCGCGCTGGCCGGGGTGTTGGTGGCGCTGAATCCGCTGGCGGTCTATTACAGCCAGGAAACGCGCATGTATGCGCTGCTCGGCCTGCTGGCGGCGCTGAGCACGCTGGTCTTCGTCGCGTGGCTGGCGCGCGCGGCATGGGACCGGACGCTGGCGCTGGCGCTGCTCACCGCGGCGGGGTTGTACACCCACTACGCCTATCCCTTTACGCTTCTGGCGCAGGGTGCCCTGTTCGCGCTGTGGGCGGCGGGAGCGGTCCGGCGCGGTCAGGCGCACGCCGCCCGCCGCGCCCTGCTCGCCTATCTGGCGCTCAACGCGCTGGCGCTGGCGCTGTTTGCGCCCTGGCTGCCCACTGCCTGGAGCCAGGTTACGGCCTGGCCCGCCGCGCAGGCGACCGGCCCCATTCTCGAGCGCCTGCGCGCCAGCCTGAGCGCGATCACGCTTGGCGGCGGGGTGCGCGATCTGCCCTGGGGGATGCTGATCGCGCCGGGCGTGCTGGCGCTCGGCGTGCTGCGCGGCGCGAGGGCGAACGGCGCTCTGCCGCGTGGCTGGCGCGCGGCTCTGCCGCCCGTCTGGATCGCGGCGGCGGTTGGCGGACTGCTGCTTTCCGGTGCGTACCGGCCCGCCAATCTCAAGTTCCTGGTCCCGGCGGCGGTCGCGGCTGCCCTGTGGATGGCCGGGGGCGCGGCGGGTTGGTGGACGGCGCTCAGGGAGCGCAGGCGCTGGCTGGTCGCGGTTCCGCTACTGCTGATCGCAGCCGTGCTTGCGGCGCAGCTTCGCACGCTGGACACGCTGTACCACGATCCGGCAGCCGCCCGCGCCGATTACCGCGCTATTGCCGCCTGGCTGGCGCACGCGGCGCGGCCCGGCGACGCGATCATCCTCGACGCGCCCAACCAGATCGAGGTCTTCTCGTACTACTACGACGGTCCCGTGCCGGTCTACCCCCTGCCGCGCGGCCTGGGGGGCGACGATGCGCAGACCCGCGCCGGGGTCGAGGCGTTGCTGACGCAGCACGAGCGCGTCTTCGCCCTGTTCTGGGGCGAGGACGAGCGCGATCCCCGGCGGGTGGTGGCGGCCACCCTCGACGCAGGCGCCTTCCCCCTGCGCTCGACCTGGTACGGCGACGTGCGCCTGGCGGAGTACGCGGTCCTGGCCGGGCCATCCGGCACGCCCCAGACGGCGCTCGACGTGCGCTTTGGAGACGCGATGACTCTGACCGGCGCGAGCATGAGCGCGGACCGGGCGCATCCCGGCGACGCGCTGGGCGTGACCCTCTTCTGGCGTGCGGATGCCCCGCTCAGCACGCGTTACAAGATCACGGTGCAGCTTCTCACGCCGGATGGCACGCTCGCCGCACAGCACGACGCCGAGCCGGACAACAACCGCGCGCTGACGACCGGCTGGCAGCCGGGCGAAGTCGTGATCGACCCGCACGGGCTGGTCATCCCGCCGGGCAGCGCACCGGGCCAGTACACGATCGCGGTCGCCGTCTACCCGGTCGACGCGCCCGCCGACCGCCTGCCGCCAGCCGATCCCCGTGCGGCAAACGGGCTGCTGCCGCTGGCGACGGTGCGCGTCGAGGCACAGGGCTAGCCAACCCATCTCTACCCGTCCACAGCGTCGCCTTTGACGCAGGCCGAGCATGCACCGCCCCTGGAGGCTTGCGGTTCGGGTGGAAATGTGCCATAACTTCTGTAGGAACGATTCACAATAAAGTGTTGAGGCCTTATACCGGGTGTGCGGCGCTGCCGCGCACGAAGCATCTTTCATCCACTACTTTAAAACATGCTTAAAGGAGAGGTGCGATATGCTCGGTTGGGCGCTGTTCTTTCTGATCGTCGCGGTAGTGGCGGCCATACTTGGCTTTGCGGTGCTGGCTAATGTGGCCGCGACGATCGCCAAAATCGTTTTTGTCGTCTTCCTGGTTCTCCTCGTCCTTTCGCTGCTCACGGGGCGCCGCGCGCGCGTCTGAACCAGCAGCACAGCTCAAGGTTTGGTGAAAAACCGGGCAGGAAACGGTCTCCTGGCCCGGTTTTGTGTAGAATCGCAGTAGTCAGCAGCCCGATCCACCCGCAGCGAAAGGACATGGCATGATCCTGGTCACAGGCGCTTCAGGCTACATCGGCAGCAACCTGGTGCGGCGGCTGGTCGAGCGCGGCCAGCCGGTGCGTGCGCTGGTGCGCAATCCGGACAAGGCAGACGCCCGGCTGGCAGCCATCCGGGACCGGATTGAGCTGGTGCAGGGCGACGTGACGCGCCCCGAGACGCTGCGCCCGGCGCTCGACGGGGTCAGCGCGGTTGTGCATCTGGTCGCTATCGCCATGGAAAAAGGCCGCGCCACCTATGAGGCGATCAACACCCAGGGCACGATCAACATGGTGGACGCCGCCCGCGCCGCCGGCGTGCGGCGCTTCATCAACATGAGCCAGAACGGGGCCGACAGCCGCCTGCCGTACCCCTTTCTGCGCAGCAAGGGCCGCGCTCAAGACTATGTCGCCGCCTCGGGGCTGGACTGGACGGCCTTCCGCCCCTCGGTCGTGTGGGGGCCGCAGGACGAATTCGCCAATGTCCAGGCGCGGCTGATCAAGCTCGTCCCGCTGATCTTTCCCATCGTGGGTGACGGACAGGCGCGCTTTCAGCCGGTGTACGTCGGCGACCTGGTGGAAGCGGTCGCGTTGGCGCTGGACGACGACGCCACCATCGGCCGCGAGCTGGAGATCGGTGGACCGGAAGTGTTGACCTACGAGGAGATCGTCCGGCGCGTGCTGCAGGCGCTCGGCGCGCGCCGCCTGACAGTCAAGGTCCCGATCCCGCTACTGCGCCCGGCCGTGGCGCTGCTCGGTCTGCTGCCCAACCCGCCGGTCACGCCCAGCCTGCTCGACCTGCTGAAGATCGACAACGTGGTCGAGCACAACGCGCTGGTGGAGCATTTCGGGATCACGCTGCGCCCGTTCACGCCGGAGAATCTCGGCTATATGCGGCGCTTCACCGCGCTGGGATCGCTGCGGCGCTTCCTGGGACAGCCGACCGCGGACGAGGTCGAGGAGCCGCTTTAGCGCATGACCGGCGAACCCGGCACCGACTTCTACTGCTCCGCTGTCTCGCGCCAGGTGGATGAGCCGCTGGCCGCGACGGCCCCGCACGTCACCACCTGGTTCTTGCTCGAATATCCGGGGCGCTGGCAGCCGCGCGCCACCACCGACAACGACCTGCCCGAGACGGTTCAGGCGCGCCTCGATTCATACCTCAAATTCATCCCCAACGCGCGGCTGCTTCTGATCCGCCAGCGACCGCGTCTCCAGACACCCGGCCTGCGCTTTTTCGTCGCGCTGACCCATCCCGACCAGCAGGTGCTCTACGAGTTCATTCTCACCGACTACGAAGATCTGCTGAGTCTGGACCTCGGCGCGGTGGCCCAGGGCGCCCCCGGCTACGAGGCCCATCGCCAGACGAGGCCGCTCTTCACGATCTGCATGCACGGGCGGCGCGATCGCTGCTGCCCGGTGTTTGGGTTGCCGGTGCATATCGAAATGATGCAGCACGGCGGGCCGGTCGTCTGGCAGTCGTCGCACGTCGGCGGGCACCGCTTCGCCCCCAACGTGATCTGCTTCCCGCAGGGCGCGGTCTATGGCCGCGTGCCGCCGGAGCGGGCGCGCGCCCTGATGAACGACTGCCGCGACGGGCTGGTGACGGTGGACCTGTATCGGGGGCGAAGCAGCTATCCCCGCCCGGCCCAGGCGGCAGACTACTTCGTGCGCCGTGCCACCGGCATCCGCGCGCTGGACGCGCTCGGCCTGCGGGTGGCTGTCGCAGAATCAGACGGCGCGTGGACGGTGATGCTCGAAGAACGCGCGCGCAACGCGCTGCACGAAGTGCGTGTCACCGAAGAGATGGCTGCGTTCGCGGTGTATGGAAGCTGCGGGGACGAAGCCCCCAGGCGCGAGACGATCTTCCGCCTGCTGGCCCATCACACCCGCGCCGCGACCTGATTGCCCTCTTGATTATGATCTTGCGCTGTCGCCGGAGTTGTCGGGGGACGCGTCTTCCTCGTCCGGGTCCGCCAGCGCCGTGAAGCGCATGAACGCGCGCTCCTGCGGACTCATATCTGGCGGATAGACCGTATCGTCATACGCTTCCAGGATGCGATAGCCTTGCTTGATGTAGCTGCGCACCGTGTGCGGGCTGACGCCCATCTCATCGGCAGCCAGCTCAGCGGACATCCTCTCGACCACGCACAGTTGCAGCGCCTGGCGGATGCGGGCGGTCAGCTCCGGATACTGGCGGCGCTCCGGAACGGTCGCCGAGCGAAACAGGCGCGATTCAAACTCGTCGTGCAGCGCCTCTTTGACGCTGGCCGTGACGACAAAGTCGTGATCCTGCGCCCAGACGATAGCCCAGGCGATATGAATGCGCACTTCGTCGCGCAGCAGATAGCCGTCGGCATTGGCGCGGGCAACCGCGCGCACGGTATCCAGATTGAGCTTGCGGTCCAGCACCAGCGTCATCACGTTCGGGATGGTGTCTTCGAGCCGCTTGACCAGCTCCGCCAGGTTTTCGGGCGAGTCCGCGGCGTCGGCATCCAGCAGGACGACATCCGGCCATTCGATCTCCGGCGTGCGCTCGACATAGTCGATCACCGATTGCAATGTGTCGGCCAGATGCACCACGCGTGTCCGCCGGTCCCACGCCAGATAGCTGTTGATCGCCTGCCGGGCGTAATAATCCGTGTCGAGGATCAGCACCTTGAGACTGCGAGCGGCCATGTGCCCATCCCCCCTCTGCGCCGGATACCCGTCTCATTGTAATAGATTTTTATCGGTTTTTCATAGGTCGTTATTTGGTGTTTAATTGTCTGCCGGTAAAATAATCTCAGGATTCCTGAAGGAAGTAAAGAATTAAAGGTAAGGCATGATTGATATGTCCTCCGGCCAGGAGCGGGTCGTCGTCTGCCTGGAAGACGACCCCGATTTAGCCCGCCTGATTCAGGTCACCGTGCGCCCGTGGACCAACGCGTTTCATGTAGCTTACGACGGTTTCCACGGCCTGGAGCTGATCCGCCGCAAACAGCCCGCCTTGATTCTGCTTGATCTCAACCTGCCGGGCATGAACGGCCTGGAAGTGTACGCCGCTCTGCAGGCCGATCCGGTCCTGCGTCACACGCCGGTGATCGTGCTCTCCGCCAACCACCACGAGCCGCCATCGCAGCACGCGCCGGACGCGCTGGAGAACGTGGCGGCCTACATCACCAAGCCGTTCTCGCTCACCGAGCTGCGCGACAGCGTCCGCCCTTACCTGTCCCCATGATTGATTGGACTGCGCGCGCTCAGCGGCCCGATTTCGAAGACCATTGGCTTGTAGCCGGTCTCGGCCAGCCGGCGCTGAAAGTCCTCATCGGACGCGAAGGGACCGCCGATCACGGGGCGCGCGTCGATCCAGATCGTGAGCGGCTGGCGCAGCGGATAGGGATCGATGGCGATACCGCGCGGCCCATTGGCGGCCACCTGTATCACGACGCGTTCCTGTCCGTGTAGCGGCACGTCGTCCAGTGTTTGCTCGAAGACCGGCCCCATGCACACCAGCAGCGACAGATAATCCCACACCTGTAGCAGGCGCAGATTCAGCGCCAGCGCTTCCGGCACCACCGCCAGCCCATAGCGTGGGTGCGTGCTGAGCGCCTCGATCAGGCGGTTCTCCCACGCGTGGCGCTCTTCCAGGAAGTGCCGGATGCGGGCCTTGGCCGATGGCGGATCGTCCACATAGCGCAGCCGCTGCTCATAGAGCGCCGAGCAGTGCAGGCTGGTCAGCAGGCCGGCGTACCGGTTCTGGGCGAAGACGATCTGGATGCTGTCGCGCCAGATATCGAAGTGGTCGTCAAGCCGCATCTCGGTGAAAGTGGCCGGCTGCCCGTAGTGGTTGAGCACAGGCCGCTGCTCGGCGCGGATCCAGCCGCTGTCGTGCGCATAGGCCGCCAGCACCAACTCCTCGCGCGGGCTGAGCTGCATCGAGCCGTTGCCGACCCAGTGCTCGGCGATCTGCCCGGCGATATAGGCGTGCGCGGCCTGATGAATCAGCCAGGTCGCATCCGCTTCTTCACGACGAATCATGCGAGACAGCTCCTCATTCTGCACGATAGGGCGTGCGCCGCCCTGCATACACCCCCGCAAGTTTACCGGATCTGTGGCGGGCGGTCACTACGCTTGGGCAGCGCCCGGCCTGCCCCCGCTTGACGCCCCTTTGCCCAACCTGCTACACTGTCGGCAGACACGACAAGGAAGCACGCCCATGTCCAAACCGCACGTTTTGATGCTGACACCCTATGTGCCGTACCCGCCCACCAGCGGCGGGCGCAGCCGCACCTACAATCTGATCCAGCATCTGAGCGAGCACTACGCCATCACCCTCGTCTGTTTTGGGCGCCCCGAAGAAACGGCTTTCGATCTGACGCCGCTGGACGCGTGGTGCGACCTGATCGTCGTCCCGCGTGCGCCCAGCCCCAGCACGCTTCGCGCCGCGCTGCTCAGCCTGACCTCGCTCAAGCCGATCACCATGCGCCTCTATCACACCCCGGCGATGGAAGCCGCCGTCGCCCAGGTGCTGGCCGAGCGCCGCATCGACCTGATCCATGTCGAATCGTTCTATATGCTGCCCAACCTGCCCGCGCAGCCGGACGTGCCGGTGCTGCTCTCCGAACCGGCCATCGAGTACGTCGCCTGGGGGCGCCACGCCCGCGTGGCCCAACCCTGGTACACGCGCCCGGCCATCGCGCTGGAAGCGCTGAAGATGCGCGTCTGGGAGCCGCGCGCCTGGTCCGAAGCGACCGTGGTGGGCACGATGTCGAATGTGGACGCGGCGGCGATCCGGCGCGCCACGCCGGGCGTGCTGACGGTGCCCACGCCCAACGGCGTTGACGTGCGCTATTTCAACATCGATCCCGCCGTCGAGCGCGAGCCACAGACCGCGCTCTTTCTGGGCGACTACAAGTACTTCCCCAATGCCGACGCCGTGCTCTATTTCGCGCAGGAGATCCTGCCCCTGGTGCGCCGCCGCTACCCGGACTTTCAGTTCGTGGTGGTGGGCAAGGATCCCACGCCGGAGATGCGCGCCCTGCAGGAGTCCATCCCCGGTGTCACGCTGACAGGAATGGTAGACGACACGCGGCCCTATTTGCAGCGCGCTACCATGTTCGTCTGCCCGCTGCGCAGCGGCAGCGGCACGCGCTTCAAGCTGCTGGAAGCGCTCGCCTGCGGCTGCCCCGTGATCAGCACCACGATCGGCGCGGAAGGGCTGCACGCGGTGGACGGCCAGCATCTACTGCTGCGCGACACGGCCGAGAGCTTCGCCGACGCGATCGTTAGCCTGATCGAGGACCCGGCGCAGGCGGCGGCGTTGGGACGCACCGGGCGCGAGTGGGTGGTCAGCACGCACGCCTGGGAGCACAGCGCCGCTCTGCTGCGCGCCGCCTACGAAAAGCTGATCGGCCACGAAGACCCCACCGTGCGCCGCAGCAAGCGGGAAGTGAACACGGCGCGGCGCCAGAACGCGGCGCCCGTCGCGCCCAAAGGCGAGCACGACACCCCATGAGCGACCCCTCTCCGCCCCCTGCATCCCCCGGCGGGGCTATGGCCGCCATCGCGCGGGTGCTGATCGAGCAGGACATCGCCACGCCAGACGCGATCCAGGGCTGTCCGGAAGATCAGGTGCGCGCGCTGGAAGCGCACCACGGGCGCCCGTTGCCCCGCCTCTACCGCGAATTTCTGCTGGCGATGGGCAGCGGGATGGGCGAGCTGTTCGCGGAGACCGAGATCCTGTGCGGGCCGCACCTCTACACGCTGCGCGACGTCGCGGAACAGATGCTGCGGGCCGGCGGCGTGTCCACACCGCTGCCGGACGACGCGATCGTCTTCGCGCGGCACGGCGAGGACGCCTTCGACTTTATGCGCGCCGGCGAGGGTCACGATCCGCCGGTGTACCAGTACCTCGCCGGCCAGCGCGCCTGGCAGCGCATCGCTCCCAGCTTTACGGCGTATCTCAAGAGCGCCATCGCGGACCATCTCGCGATCGTGCACGGTTGGGCCTCGGAAGAAGCCGTCGCGGCGCGGGCGCAGGTCGAGCCGGGCAGCAGCGCGTTCTTCTGGATCGCGCTCATCATCCTGATCGCGCTGTTTTTTGCGATCGCCATCTTCGGCGACGAGGTCAGCCGAGCGCTCTTCCGCTAGACAGTCCCATCCCCAACAATCCCCAGATTATCATCATACATTCCATTAGAAATGCTTGGATCTTGTAACATCTATGGCCCCCAGGCGGTTTAGCAAGTGAGTTAGTCTGCAACCTCGCAGACGCTCGATGGTCCGAGTTGGTTTATGATGTAGTGTGGGGTTCTGTTAGCTCGAGCGGGTATAGGGGCCTGTGCCCGGCGAAGCAATCGCTTCCCGGCGCGGCCCGGGCGGTCAGCGGCGCGGCATGTGCCGCCGGATGGCGGCCAGCAGCGCGGGATAATCGCAGTGGCTGTGCGAGGCGATCCCGAAGGCGCGGCGGCGGCCCAGGCCCGCCATCCGCCCGACGACGGCGTAGATTGGCGGCAGCCCATGCTCGACGCTAACGAGCCGCCCCTCGCGCTCACGCTCCCAGCGGGTGCGACGAGTGCGCTGGATCAGGGTGTGGTCGTGAATCCCCGCCAGCGCGTCCCACGGAACCCAGCTTCCGCGCCACAGCAGCGGCTGCAGCCATAATCCCCGCTCGTAGACGGTGACGCGCGGATGCAGCGCGCTCAGCAGCAGAAGCGGCGGCGCCAGCCCGGCCAGGAAAACCGCCGCCAGCGCCAGCAGCGGCAGGCGGTACCCGATCCCCAGCGCCAGCAGGCCCGCAATTCCAACAGCGATCCCGGCCAGCCCGCCCGCGATCAGCCAGCCCGTCACCCGGCGCAGGGCCGGGCGCGGATGCGGGTGATCCGAAAGCCGCGCGCCGGTCAGTTGATTGTCCTCTGCCATACGCATCCTGTCGCGTGTCCATCCCGCCGGCATACCGGTTCGCCGCTGCGTCCGATTATACGCTATACTCGCGCCGGATTCGCCGCCGATTTCCAAGCGTTCAAGGAGCCGCCATGTCCCGCCGCCACTCCGATGACACCTTTGAGCTAACCCTCGACGCCATGGCGCACGGGGGCAGCGCGGTGGGGCACGCCCAGGGACGCCCTGTTTTCGTGCCGTACGCCATCCCCGGCGAGCGGATCATCGCCCGCATCGTAGACGACCGCGGGCGCTATGCGCTGGCACAGGGCGTGACGCTACTCACACCGTCGCCGCTGCGCGTGCGCCCGCGCTGCCCGCATTTCGGGCCGGGGCGCTGCGGTGGGTGCGCCTTCCAGCATATCGCGTACGAGGCACAACCCGATTTCAAGCGCGACGTCGTCATCGACCAGCTCCGGCGCGTTGGCGGCTTTCGCAATCCCGTCGTGCACCCGACCGTGCCCAGCCCGGAAGCCTGGGGCTATCGCCTGAGCACCACCTTCTACACCGACGACGCCGGGCGACTGTGCTATCCCGGCACCGACGGCCAGACGCTCATCCCGATCGAGGAGTGTCACATCATCCGGCCCGAGCTGATGGAGCTGTTCGAGGAGCTGGCGCTGGACGAGATCCCGGAGCTTGAGCGCGTGCGCCTGCACGCCAGCTCGGAAGGTGCGCCGATGATCGTTCTGAGCACGCGTGATGACGAGGCACCCGAGCTTGAGGTAGATCGCCCCGTGTCGATCAACTTTCTGCTCCGCGACAACGAGCCGGTCAACCTGATCGGCTCCAGCCATGTCGTCTATCGCGTGCGTGGGCGGCGCTTCCGGGTAACGGCGGGCGCTTTCTTTCACGCCAACCTGCCGCAGATCGAGCGCGTGATCGATCTGGTATTGGAACGCCTGAATCTGAACGGCAGCGAGACGGTGCTCGATCTGTACGCGGGAGTCGGCACGCTGACCGCTTTTCTGGCAGAGCGCGCCTCGCTGGTCACCGCCATCGAGAGCTATCCGCCCGCCGTGACCGACGCCGACGAAAACCTGGCCGATTTCGAGAACGTCGATCTGATCGAAGGCAGCGTCGAGGCCGTGCTTCCGGCGCTCGCGGAGCAGTACGACGCGGCGGTGCTCGATCCGCCGCCGTCGGGCGTGGACGGGCGCGCCCTGGACGCGCTGGCGGCGGTGGGTCCGCGCGCGCTGGTTTACATCAGCGCCGACCCCGCGACCCTGGCCCGCGACGCCAAACGCCTGGCCCAGAAAGGTTACCGCCTGATCGACGTGCAGCCGGTCGACATGTTGCCGCAGACGGCCTTCATCCAGTGCGTGGCCCATTTCGCGCGCTAGCCGCGCCCGATTTGCGGGCCACGCGCCGATCGGTGGTATTATCGGCGGGCACGTCATCGCCCGACATCACGAGTTAGCGGACAAAGGACGGATCATGACTCATCGCCACACTGCACCACGCCAGACGGCTCTCCGCCTGATCGGGCTGCTTCTGCTGGCGGCGCTGGCCGCGCCGGTGTCTGCCCCGGCCCTGGCCCAGGACGACCTGTCGCAGACCTATACCACGCTCGACGGCGCGCTGACCTTCCGGCATCCCGCTGGTTGGGCGGTGGTCGAGCAGTTCGGGACGATCACGCTGGCGAACTCGCAGGCGGCGCTCGACGCGCTCAACACCGCGGCGCAGCTTGAACCCGGCCAAATCGCCGTCGCCGTGATTCCCCCGGCGGGTCTGGCCGAGCAACTCACCCTGATGGGCCTCAGCCTGGACGGAGACGCCGAAGGGCTGATCGCGGACTACATCGCGCTGCTCGGCACGGAAGGAACCTTCTCAGCGCCGCAGGCGATCAGCGCCGGGGATAAGCTTGTCGTCAAAACCAGCGGCGCCACCTTCGGGCTGACGCAGGCGCTCTACGCGGTCGATCTGGGGCCGGGCGGGCTGGCCCTGGTCGCAGCCGCCGCCGCCGACGAAGCCACCCTGGCCGCCGCCGAGCCAACGCTGCTGGCCGTGATCGAGTCTTTCAGCGCGCAGGCGCTCGCCGCGCCGGTGGAAACCGGCAGCGTCGTCTGGCAGCAGCAGATGCCGGTGAGCGGCGAAGCGTTCGAGCCGGGGAATGTCAACGGCTTCATCGACGTGGTTTCCGGCGCGGGCGACACGCTCTATGTGCTCGATATGCTGGCCGGCGTGCACGTTTTCACCGCGGACGGCACCTACCAGGGGCTGCTGGGCGGAGCGGACGCGCCCTACTACTTCGCGGACATCACCGCCGCGCCCGACGGCACGCTGTGGGGCATCGATTACGCGGGGACGGTGACGCAGGTCGCGCCGGACGGCACGCAGCGGGCGGCGTTCTCCATCACGGACGGCGCCGGGTATGCCGTCGGCTTCAACGTTCAGATCGTCGCCGGGCCGGATGCGAACCTCTACATCCTGATCTCGACGCCGGGCGCAGCGGAGAACGAGCAGATCGGGCAGGTCGTCGTCTTCGACCCCACCGGCCAGCAACTGCGCACCTTCGAGCTGGGCCGCGCCGACTACTTTTACAGCGCGGCGATCGCCTTTGGACCGGATGGCTACCTCTACGCTGCGGAGAGCAGCGGCGACGGGGGCGTGCGCGTCTTCGACACGCAGGGCGCGCTGCTACGCGAGGGGTTGGGCGCGTCGGTGCTGTTCGTCGGGCCGGGTGCGCTGGCGGTTGCGCCGGACGGCTCGATCTACGTCAGCGCCCCCGCCACCGGCGCGATCTATCACTTCGCGCCGGATGGCACGCTGCTGGGGCGGTTCGGGTCGTCGCAGTTCGATCTGATGTCGTTCGACACGCAGCAGGAAGAGCATCCGCCCTTTGAGCCAGGGGTCTTCTACGAGATCCCGGGGCTGGCCGTGCTCAGCGACGGGGACGTGGTCGCTGCCGACAGTAACCTGAGCTTTGCGCAGCTTGTGCGGGTGCGTTTCGACTGAGCCGCCGCGCGCCCCGTTGATCGAGAGCCGCCCGCGGGCGGCTCTGTCGTGCGCCCTCGCGATCAGGCGCAGCGCGGTATAATGCGCCCGATTCGCATCGTATGCCGTCCGGCCCGCGTCAGAGCGCCTTCTGGCGCAGCGGCCGCCGGGACTCTGCAAACAAAGGATAACACCCGCTTATGGCTGCATCAGACCAGGTCGAAGAACTGAACCTCGCCCTTACGCTGGACATCGCCGAGAGCATCGCGCGGCAGGCCGGCGCAATCTTGCTTCAGCATTACGAGCGCGCCCGCGAGGCCGCCCACAAAAGCACCGTGATCGATCTCGTCACCGCCGCCGACAAGGAAACCGAAGCCTTCATCGTCGGGGCGCTGCGCGACGCGTTCCCCGACACCCACATCGTCGGGGAAGAGGGCGGCGGCTATGGCACGCCCGCCAGCCACACGCCGTATCACTGGTACGTCGATCCGCTCGATGGCACGGTCAACTTCGCGCACCGCATGCCGTTCTTCTCCGTGTGCCTGGCGCTGTCCGATCCGGACCTGAACCCGCTGCTCGGCGTCGTCTACGACCCGCTGCGCGACGAGGTGTTCAAGGGCATTCGCGGGCACGGCGCCACGCTCAACGGGCGGCCTCTGCGCGTCACGGACGAAAGCGCGCTCAGCCGGGCGATGCTGGTCACCGGCTTCCCCTACGATCGCTGGACCAACCCGGACAACAACGCGGCGCAGTTCGGCCATTTTCTGCGTCGCGCTCAGGCGGTGCGCTGTGTGGGATCGGCGGCGCTCGACCTGTGCTACGTCGCTGCCGGGCGCTATGAGGGCTATTGGGAATCCGGCCCCAACCCGTGGGATGTGCAGGCCGGGATTCTGTTCGTCGAAGAGGCGGGCGGGCGGGTTACCGATTACAGCGGGGCGCGCTCGCAACAGGCCCTGATGGGGCACCAGATCGTCGCCAGCAACGGCCGCGTGCACGACCAGATGATCGCCGTTCTGACGCTGGGCGACGACGCGCCGCGCCCTGTGGAATAGGTGATCTGTTTATCGCCGCAAGTGCCATGTGAGGAGTCGTAAATGAACCGGTTGAAGCGTACCTTCCCGCTGCTCGCGCTGGCGATGCTGCTTGTCGCGGCGCTGGCGCCCGGCCTGGCCGCCGCGCAGAGCGAAAACCCGATGTCGCGCCCTGTGCGCTTCCTGAAGCCCGAGGTCATCTCCGTGCGCCACCACGACCCCAACGCCTGGATTCAGGGCTTGTTGCTTCACGACGGCCTGTTCTACGAGAGCACCGGGCGCTACGGCGAGTCAACGCTGCGCGCGGTCGATCCCCAATCCGGCGAAGTCCAGCAGCAGATCGAGCTGCCCGAGGAATACTTCGCCGAAGGACTGGCGTTGGTGGACGATCGCCTGATCCAGCTTACGTGGAAAGAAAACGTGGCGTTCGTGTACGACCGCGCGACCTTCGAGCAGATCGGCACCTTCGAATACGAGGGCGAGGGCTGGGGTCTGTGCTACGACGGGAAAATCCTCTACATGACGGACGGCACGCCGTTTATCTCCCTGCGCAACCCGGAGACGTTCGAACTGATCTTCAGCGGCGCAGTGACGCTGCAGGGGCAGCCGGTCGGCAACCTGAACGAACTCGAGTGCGTGGGCGATCACCTGTACGCCAACGTCTGGCAGACCGATTACATCTTGCAGATCGACAAGACAAACGGGGTGGTGGTCGGCGTGATCGATGCCAGCGGGCTGCTCACCGAGCAAGAGCGGGCCGGGCTGGCAGCCGGCGCCGTGCTGAACGGGATCGCCTATGACGCGGAGAACGACGTTTTTCTGATTACCGGCAAGCTGTGGCCCAAGCTGTTCGAGGTGCGCTTCGTCGAGCAGGAACGGTGAGCGCGCCTGGCGCTTCCGTGAATGGGGCCGATCAGACTCACACCCCTGCCTGGAACACCAGCGTCGTCTGGCCGAGCGTGATCGCGTCGCCATCTTCAAGGGGAGCCGGAGCGCGCGCGTCCAGCGGCGCGCCGTTGACGAAGGTGCCGTTGGCGCTGTTCAGATCGGCCAGCGTCCACGAGCCGTCCGCGGCGCGCCGCAGTTCCGCGTGCGGGCGCGAAACCGCCTGATCGGGCAGCGAGATATCCCAGACGGCATGGCGCGTGGCGCGGCCAATGGTCACCACCGGGGCCAGCAACGGGATCACGGTCCCGGCCTGCGGACCGGTGCGGATGGTCAGCGTGGGATAGGCGCCGGCCTGGCCCCGGATCAGCGTGCCAGACGCGGCGGCATGAGCGTGTTCCCGTTCGGTTACGCCTTCGGAGAAGGTCAGCACCGGCACGTACAGCCGGATCATATCTCCCGACGCCAGGGGAACTGCCCCCGCGACCGGCTGCTCGTTGACGAACGTGCCGTTGGCGCTGTGGTAATCGACCAGCACGAAGACACCGTCGCGGTCCAGAATCGCCGCGTGCTGGCGCGAGACGTGGCGCTCCGGGATGCAGATGTGGTTGTTGGGGCTGCGCCCGATGGTCACGGTTGCCCCGCGTTCCAGCACGTATTCGCGCAGCTCACCCGTCTGCGGGTCCTGCCAGGTGAGTTTCGCCAGCCCTTGTCGCGGCTCGGTCATCGTCCCCGTCCGGTCGCCGTACCTGCTCTCGTCTGTCGAGAGTATAGCGCAGGCGGGTCGCGATCCGGAAGCCAAGCGGGCCGGCGCTCGAGAGCGTGTTGTGAGCTTGACGGGGAAGCGCCGGTCTTGTCGCGGGCCGAGCGTGCCCGGCTCCTACACCTGGCGCCGGCTTGCCTCTACAATCCCGGTCTGCAAAGGGGATAAGAGAGCATTTGAGAAGGCTGGCCAAGAACAATCCCCATCTGGCCAAACAAGCGCGTCTTTCGTCCATCTCCACCTGTGCGGAGATGAGAAAATGAGACTGTTCAGACGGTCTCTAACAACCTCTAGGCGTTGATCGCGATCTGAATACTCAGCAAAATGGCGAGCAGATAACCCGCCAGAAAGACCAGAACACTCAAGAGCGAAACCACGCCGGAAAACACCCAGATCCAGACCAGCGCCAGCGGCAGAAACAGCAGCGCCTGCTGAAGACAATACCTTCGCCAATTTAAGCGGCGAAACGGTCGAGTTGGCGAACGCGAATGC
>DYGX01000034.1 GCA_020724465.1 Thermoflexus sp. | reverse complement strand
ATGGTGAACGTCACATCGTCCAGCGCGATCTCGCGCGCCTGGCTGGGGCCGGGCGTCGGCTCAACCGGCTCGCGCCGCGCCTCGCCGGAGAGCACCGCGTCAATGTTGTGCAGTTGACCGGGCCGGTACACCCGGCTCAGCAGGTGCCGTTCGTCCACCGAGTAGCTGAAGGAAACGTGCTCAAATGTCAGGCGGCCCTCGACGGTCACTGGCACAATGGGGTCCGGTTTTTCGGGGATATCAACCGGCAGGTCGATCACCTCGAAGACACGCTCGTAGCTCACGAGCGACGTGGCAAATGCGACTGTTGTTCCAGCCATCTCTCGGTGGCTGCCTCAATCCACGCTCGTAGCTCACGAGCGACGTGGCAAATGCGACCGGCACGTTCGAAATACTTTGCAGCGTGGTGTAGAGGCGGGTCAGGTAGGCGGTGAAGGCCACGATCGTGCCGATAGTGAACACGCCTTTCAACACCAGATAACCGCCCACCCAGTAGATCACGGCAGTGCCGACCGCCCCCACCAGGCTCATCACCACGGCGAGCTGTGTCCCGACTACTGCCCGTTTCACGCCGACATCGCGCACCGCCCGCGCATGTCTGGCAAAACGCTCTATCTCGACTGCTCGCTGCCCGAAGAGCTTGACGAGCATCGCCCCGCCGACGTTGAGCGTTTCGTGCATCACTGCGCTCATCGCCGCGTTGTCGTCCATCGACTCGCGGGCGATCTCGCGCAGGGCCGCGCCCGACCGCCTGGCAATGGGAATAAACAGCGGCAGCACGGCCATGCTGGCCAGCGTCAGGCGCCAGTCCAGCGCGATCATCACGGCCAGCGTACCCACCAGTTGCACAATATTGTTGGCACTGTTGAGGAGCGTGTCGCTGACGGCTTTGTGCGCGTCGCGCACGTCGTTATTCAGGCGGCTCATCAGCTCGCCGGTTTTGGTGTTGGTGAAGAAGCGCAATGACATGCGTTGGAGATGCGCATACAGATCCAGTCGCAAATCATAGGTCAATCCCTCGCTGACGTCCGCGTTTAGCTTGCGTCGCCAGATGTTCAACCCACCCCCTACCAAGGGGAGCAACAAGAGACCGGCTGCCAGCAGGTTCAGACGACCCAGATCCTTCTGAGGGAGCGTGTTGTCGATCAGATCGCGGAAGATGAGCGGTTGGAGCAGGCTCAGACCGGTGCTGATAAAGACCATCAGCAACAGCACGCCGATCTGCCAGCTATAGGGGCGCGCGTAGTGCATTACCCGTTTGAGCAGCGGCCACGTGATACGCGCCTGATCCCCTGCGTTATTACGGAAAAGCCCGCGCCAGCGGGCTTGAAGTGTCGAAAACATGCGGTTGTGTGCTCCCTAACCTCGCGTCGTGTTGCACTCCAGTCCTACCAGAGTATACGCACAGCGCGGACGAGACGCCCGCCCGGCAGGCATTTCTTACGCAAACTTTAGACCCCGGCGCTGCGCCCTCAATGCTCGGCGGACGGGCCGAAACGCTCCGCGCCGGGCAGCCGGTCAGCAAGCTGCTCCGGGCGGTGGATCAGGATCGGCAGGTGCGGCGCGCAGATATAATGGTCGTCCCCGGCATAGCGCACCGGGATAAGTGCTACCTCGTCGCTGGTGCGCTCGCATACCAGGCAGCGGGGAACGGTGTGCTGTGGCTCGGTCATCGGCAAACCCTTTCAATCCCTATTGATACATCCGGTTCAAGAGGGCCGAGTATACCACACCAGGCGGGGCCGGATGCCCGCCTGAAATGTCAGCCTTTCAATTCGAGGCGCGGGCTGCTATAATCCCATTCGGTTGCAACCACCATCGCCCGACCGGCGGGTCTACGTCCGACCCGTCTGGTGACATGCAAGCTGGAGGACGCATCAATGGGCATCAGCAAGTCCGAAAAAGAAGCGCTCATCAACGAGTACGCGCGTCACGAAGGGGACACCGGCTCGCCGGAAGTCCAGATCGCGCTCCTGACGACGCGGATCTTGCAGCTGACCGAGCACCTGAAGGTGCACAAGCACGATGAGCACAGCCGGCGTGGCCTGCTCAAGCTGGTCGGCCAGCGCCGCCGCCACTTGAAATATCTGAGCCGCAAGGATCCGGCGGCCTACCGCGAGTTGATCCAAAAGCTGGGGCTTCGCCACTAATCAAGTGCAACGGGAAGGCGCGGAACAGAGGGCTGCTCCGCGCTTTTGCTGGCTGACTACTCAGGTCTCTCAGGAAAGAGGTGGTCGGGCAACCGATCGAGGGCACATGCCGCGCATGCGCGTGGCGCCCATCCCGCAAACGGCATGGTGGCCCGGGGTGGCAGGAATTGGAACCTGCAGTCAAGACTGCACGGGGTGCAGCTCCGTGGACAGCGCTTGACCCCACGTTCCAGTCCCTGACCTCCGGGCCGCGCAGTCAGTGCCGGGCGCGGTCACAAGCATAGACGGAGGAAAGAATGGACACTTCAATTCACCAGAACGGCACCGGCATGCCTGCCAGCCACCGCTACAGCGTGATGGTTGGCGACAAGGAATTCATCTTCGAGACGGGCAAGCTGGCCGAGCAGGCCGGCGGCGCGGTCTCGCTGCGCGTGGGCGACACGCTGGTCTTTGCCACCGCAACCATGAGCAGCGCCGCACGCGAAGGCATCGACTTCTTCCCGCTCAGCGTCGACTACGAAGAGCGCCTGTACGCTGCCGGGCGCATTCCTGGCAGCTTCATGCGGCGCGAGGGGCGTCCCTCGGAAGCCGCGATCCTGATCTCGCGCGTCACCGACCGGCCGCTGCGCCCGCTCTTCCCCAAAGACCTGCGCAACGAGGTGCAGGTGATCATCACCCCCCTCAGCCACGACCAGGAAAACCACGCCGATATCCTGTCGATCAACGCCGCCAGCGCCGCGCTGATGATCTCGGACATCCCCTGGGGTGGCCCGATTGGCGCGGTGCGTGTCGGCCTGATTGACGGCGAGTTTGTGCTCAACCCGACCATCAGCCAGATGGAAGACAGCGCGCTGGACCTGCGCATGGCCGGAACCGACGAGGCTGTGATCATGGTCGAGGCGGGCGCGAACGAGGTCGACGAGGAGACGATGGTCCGCGCGCTGAGCTTCGGGCACGAGCATCTCAAGACGCTGGTCGCGATCCAGCGCCAGATGGCGGCAGAGATCGGCAAGCCCAAGCGCGCCTACGAGCCGGCCAAAGTCGACGCCGCACTGGTCAGCCAGGTGCAAGAGCGCGTGGCGGGCGAAGTGGCGCGCATCGTCGCCAACCTGCAGGACCGCGCCGAGCGCAACGCCGCCCTGGACGAGCTGCGCGAGCGCGTGCTGGCCGAATATGAGAGCACGCTGCTGGAATCCGAGGAAGTCGCCTTCAGCCTGCGCGACGTGCGCGAGGCGCTCGACGAGACCTATCGCCGCGAGGTGCGCCGCCGCATCCTGGAAGACGGCATCCGGCCCGATGGTCGCGACTACACCACCATCCGCCCGCTGTCGGCGGAAGTCGGTGTTGTGCCGCGCGTGCATGGCTCCGGACTGTTCAAACGCGGCCAGACGCAGGTGCTCAGCATCTGCACGCTGGGGACCCCGCGCGACAGCCAGCCGCTCGACGGGCTGTACCCGGAAGATACCAAGCGCTTCATGCATCACTACAACTTCCCGCCCTACAGCACCGGCGAAACCTGGTTCCTGCGCGGCCCCAAGCGCCGCGAGATCGGGCATGGCGCGCTGGCCGAGACCGCCCTGCGCCCCATGATCCCCGACGAAGACGTTTTCCCGTACACGATCCGCGTCGTCAGCGAGGTCATGTCGTCCAACGGCAGCACCAGCATGGCAAGCGTGTGCGGCAGCACCCTGGCGCTGATGGACGCGGGCGTGCCCATCCTGCGCCCGGTGGCAGGGATCGCCATGGGGCTGATCAAGGAAGGCGAGCGCTACGCCGTCCTGACCGACATCCAGGGCATGGAAGATCACCTCGGCGATATGGACTTTAAGGTCGCCGGGACCGAGCGGGGCATCACCGCCCTGCAGATGGACATCAAGATCGCGGGTGTCAGCGACGACATCATGCGCCAGGCGCTGGCCCAGGCGCGCGACGCCCGCCTGCAGATTCTCAAGGTCATGACCGACGTGCTGCCCGCCCCGCGCGAGGAAATGAGTCCCTACGCGCCGCGGATCGAGACGCTCCAGATCAACACCGAGAAAATCGGCACGATCATCGGCCCCGGCGGCAAAACCATCCGCAGCATCCAGGACAAGACCAACACCAAAATCGACATCTCCGAAGATGGCACGGTCTTCATCGCCAGCACCGACGGCCCCAGCGCCGACCGCGCCCGCGATATGATCCTGGCTCTGGTCGAGGAACCGGAGTTGGGCCGGATCTACACCGGCCGCGTCACACGCGTCGAAGCCTACGGCGCTTTTGTGGAGCTGCTGCCCGGTCACGATGGTCTGGTGCCGATCAGCCAGCTCTCCGACCATCACATCGAACGCACCGAGGACGAGGTGCACGTCGGTGACGAGATCATGGTCATGATCACCGACATCGACCCCGCCGGAAAGATCCGCCTCAGCCGCCAGGCCGTGCTGGAAGGCTGGACGCTCGAAGAAGCGCGCGCCGCCGATCCGCGCATTGGCAGTGGGGGCGGTAGCCGCGGCGGCGGGCGCGGGGAGCGCGGCGGACGCGGCGGACGCGGCGGCGGGCATCGCAGCGGCGACCGGTCCGAGCGGCGCGGCGGCGGTGGCGGCTATCGCGGCCCGCGTGACTAAGCCCCCATCAAATCCTGACAGCAGCAGGCGCTCCCGAACTTGGGAGCGCCTGTTCTGTTATCCCCAGCGCCGGCCCCTCTCAGGCGGGCAGATGCGACGCCCGGACCACAAACCACAACTCTTACTCGAACGGCTTATCACCGAGTGGTGCGGTTAAGGCTGGCGGTCCATGCTCAACCGGCTGATAAAATCGTTGAGCGAGATGGTCGGCAGGCTGAGCGGTTTGATATTGCCGCGCGCGATCAGCTCCATGCTCACGCGCGCCACGGACTCGTTATCGGGCGCCTCGATCACATGCACGAAATCGTACTGGCCCAGGGTGGCATACTGCTCCAACACTTTCACGCCGAGGTTCTCGATATCCAGACTGATCTCGCGCAGACACGACGGACGCTCGATGATGCAGTGCACCCCGGTTTCGGTCAGTGTGCTCAACAAAATATAGATGGGCATCGGGGCTATTCTCCTGTGCGGGCGCCAGGGCGCCCATGTTCGGTACCACCATGAACGAAAAAGGCCGGTGCGCTCACCTGCGCGACCGGCCCACATCTTAATAGGCTTTGGCGAAATAGGCCATCTCGCGGGCCGGCTGCCCGCACACCACGCACGGGCCGCTTTCGCCTGGATGCGGCTGCTTGAGCGGGAAGCAGCGGCTGGTAGCCTGCGTCTCGTCTTTGATCTTCGCCTCGCAGGCGGCGCCGCCGCAGAACCAGGCCAGCGCCCACTCGTCATCAACCACCTCGACCAGCTCGGCATAGCTGCGCACTTCGTGCAGATGCTGATCGCGGAATTCGGTCGCCTGGCGCAGCAGGCTCGCCTGAATGTCGTCCAGCAGCGCGCGCACCGTCTCGACCAGCCCGGCCTGCGGCACAAACTGCTTGCCTTCTCGCCCCGCGATATCGCGCCGGGCCAGCGCCACGGTGTGGTTGGCGACATCCTTCGGACCGATCTCGACGCGCAGCGGCACGCCGCGCATCTCCCAGTCGTTGAACTTAAAGCCCGGCGACAGATTGGCGCGCGCGTCGACGTGCACCCGCAACCCGGCCTCGCGCAGCGCGGTGCTCACACGGTTGACGGCGTCCATCACCGGCCCCTGCTCCTCGGCCGTGCGGTAGATCGGCACGACGACAACCTGGATCGGCGCCAGACGCGGCGGCAGGCGCAGCCCCTTGTCGTCGCCATGCGTCATCACGATCGCGCCGACCATGCGCGTGCTGAGTCCCCAGGATGTCGTCCAGCAGTACTGTAGCTCGTTGTTCTCGTCGGTGTAGCGGATGTCGAAGGCGCGCGCGAAGTTCTGGCCCAGGTCGTGGCTCGTCCCCGCCTGAAGCGCCTTGCGGTCGCGCATCATCGCCTCGATGCTGTAGCTGAACACCGCCCCGGCAAAGCGTTCCTGATCGCTTTTGCGCCCCGGAATGACCGGAATCGCCGCGTCGTTGACCGCGAAATCCTCGTAGACGCCGAGCATTTGCAGCGTCTCAGCCTCGGCTTCCTCGTGCGTGGCGTGGGCGGTGTGCCCTTCCTGCCAGAGGAATTCCATCGTCCGCAGAAACAGGCGCGTCCGCAGCTCCCAGCGGACAACGTTGGCCCACTGGTTAATCAGCAGCGGCAGGTCGCGGTGCGACTGGATCCACTTCTGGAACGCCCAGCCGATGATCGTCTCCGAGGTCGGGCGGACGACCAGCGGCTCTTCCAGCTCCTTGCCGCCGCCAATGGTGACGACGGCCAGCTCAGGCGAAAACCCCTCGACGTGCTCGGCTTCCCGCTTCAGAAAGCTTTCGGGGATAAACAGCGGGAAATAGGCGTTCTGGTGGCCGGTCGCCTTGAAACGGCGGTCCAGCCCGGCTTTGACGCCTTCCCACAGTTCGTAGCCATAGGGCTTGATGATCATGCAGCCGCGCACCGGCGAATAGTCCGCCAGGTCCGCTTTCTGCACCACATCGGTGTACCACCGGGCGAAGTCTTCGCTTTGGGGTGTGACGCCTTGCTGAGACACGATGCGCTTGCTCCTTCACGCGCTGGCAGGTACAAAGACTCCTGCACCAAAGCTCAAAGAAGTGAGATGCGCCCGATCCACCACCAGGCTATGGATCTGGCGCAGGCTCTAGATTGTACCAGATTTGAGGCGCACGTCACCGCCGAGAATAACCGCTCCCCCAGGGCAATCGCACCAACATGAAGGCGAGGCGCGATTTCGAGATATCGACGTGCTGACGCCGGCTTCGGCCGGCAATCCACCCGTGATTCCGCTGGCCATCACGTGAGAGCCGGTGCACGTCGCACAGGCTGATGGTGCGACCGATACGCGGATCGGGCTTTGCCCGTAGCGGTTCTTGCCCTCCAGAACTCCAAAAGCTGTCATGGGCTTTGCAGACCGAATTCGCAGGTGATGCTCTGATGCCACACATAGGGGCCGAGCGTGCTCGGCCCCTGCCAGACGCGCGTTCGTCTGGTAGCGAGCGTTATGGTAGCAGGCAGGCGATGTACCACGCTCGAGGCGGGCTAGCGAGGGATGACCAGCGTGTCGCCCGGCTTCAGGATGGCTGGACGCTCCAGGTTGTTCGCCTCCAACAACGCCTCGAGCGTGACGTTGTACATGGCGGCAATGGCCCAGGCGCTTTGGCCCTCTGTCACGACATGATGCCTGGTCCTCGGAGCGGGCGTCACGTCCGGCGCCAGGCGCACATAGATCTCGTCGCCGGGATGCAGGATGGTCGACCGCTTCAGGCCATTGATCGCCAGCAGCGTATCCAGATTGACTCCGTACACTGCCGCGATAGTCCAGGCAGTTTGTCCTGGCTGGACCACATGGACCAGACTACCATCTTCACGCGGCGTCGCGATCTGGATCGGTATGACAACCGTGCGAACGCTCGTCGCGGTCGGCCCAGGGCGAGCACCGGGGGGACGCGGAGTCGCCGCGTCTGGGGCTGGCTGCCGGCCGGTCATGATCGCATCAATGGCGGCGAACCCCTGGCCCGAGGTAGAGCCAATCAGCACAACGAAATACTGGTCTTTGCCGTCCCACGCTGTGCCCGCGCCGATATGCTCCGCCTCGGCCAGCATCGTCAGCCGGTGGCCCTGGCTATTCGCCCAGACGGAGTTCACCGCCCAGGTGGCTGTGATATAGTTGAGTGCGCCGGAGGCGACATTCTCGCGTGCCATGCCCGGATAGCCTGCCGCGGCAGCGCGGTCTTCCGGCATGGTTCCGCCCTCGCCGATATGCGATCCCCGGTGATTCGCCGCAAGCCATTCCGCATGACGTTGGGCAGCGACCATCAGCGCCGGGTGCACCGCCAGGGCGGGCATCCCCTGTTCAACGCGAAACCGGTTGACGGCCTCGACCACGTCGGAACCCGTCTCGCCCGACTGCGCGGAAAGCAGGCGCAGCGGTAACCATAGCGCGACTACCGTCATCACAAGGGCCAGGACGCGAACAAGACGCGCCGCTTGCGGAAGGGCCGACTCCTGGTTGTTCATCGAACCTCCGGCTTTATGCACAGGCGGAAGTGTCTGACCAGTGGGCAAGCGGGGAGCAGTGCAGGCAGCGCAGGCTGCGACTGGCTTCGCGGCGGATCGTACCATCACAGCTCGTCAGCCGCCAGAAACCGGCACGTGCTTCAGGTAATCGCCTAGCCCAATTTCTCTGAACGCTTCTGACCCTTGGTGAGCCGGTGGATTTCGATCTGCATCCAGTATCAACAGGACAAAACCCTTTTGAGAGGATTACCCTGTGGCCATCCCCCACAAGCGAGACCCTAACCTTTGGGTACTTCGCCTCTGAAAAATTGTATTATAGTAGTTGATAAAGGTACTACGCTGGTGCAGCATCCCAGCAGTGCCAACCACCGGGTCATCCCACTTCCCCTTCTGTTGCCTGCTGGGCGCTCAGCGCAGCCTCAATCCGCCAGGAGAGACAGGAGAATAGACCATGTCAAGCGACACACGCCGCATTTTGTACTGGGCTATTGCGATCGTCGGAGTACTGCTCATCATCGCCCCGTTTGTGCTCGGCTACGACGACATCGATGAAGCGCTGTGGGCCAGCATCATCCTGGGTGGCATCATCGCCCTCAGCATGATCTACAAGGCGCTCGTGCGCGATGATTCGACCTGGGAGTTCTGGTTGGCAGGGATCGCCGGCGTGGCGGCCATTGTGGCCCCATTTGTGCTCGGCTATGACAATGACGACTCGTCGTTGTGGAGCAGTATCGTTCTGGGCGTGCTCGCCGTGCTCGGCGCCGGCTATTTGGCTCTCATAGGCCGGCCACGAACAACCTAGGCGATAAGCCCGTTCCTCATGGCCGGCACGGGCGGGGACGCTCGCCCGTGCCGTTTTTTGGCTGAGGCGGAATCCATCCGATCAGGGCAACGGCTCCATCCGTCTGCGCACATAAGCGCGGAACGCATCGCGGAAGGCGTCGCTGAGCGTCGCCGGATATGCTTCGGCCAGCCGCTGTCCCAGCGCCATCTCGGAGTTCTCGCGCAGGAACAGGCTGCGCTCGTGCTGGCTCCATTCGCGCCACAGCTCGTGGAAGCGCGGTAGCGCGTTCAGCGGGGCCAGCACGGCCTCGACCACCTCGGCTTCCAGCACTTCCAGCGGGCCGCCTTCCAGCGAGCGGCGCACGCGGCGGTAGGCCGGGGCAAACACCTCGTGCAGCAACGGAGCCAGCGCCCCCAGGTCGTAGCCTTCGCGGGTGAAGATCGCGCGGAAATCGGGATCGTCCCACAAATAATCGAGCACCCTGCTCGCGGCACGGCAGTCGAGGCACATCCGAGCGGCTCCCTCCCCCTCCACAACCGGCGGCATGGGCGCGCCGTCCTGGTGTTCATGCTCTCATTGTGCCACAAATCGCGCGCCGGGGATACCAGACGCGCGGGTTCCGAGGATCCGTGCGGCGCTGCCGCCTCAGGGCTGGCGGTCGCCCAGGCGCAGCGGCACGTCCGGTGGCGACGCCCACCACGCTTCCAGCGCCGGGACCACTTCGTCTGCCCGGTCGACCAGGGTCAGCCAGCGCAGATCGCCGGGACTGATCGCCGCCGTCTCGGCGAAGACCTCGACGAACCGCCGCCACATGGGCCCGACCAGCACGAACGGCCGCGCCGACAGCTCGCCAACCTGCAGCAGGCTCCAGATCAGCGCCATCTCGCTCAGCGTGCCAACCCCGCCCCGCAGCACCACAAATGCATCCGGCCGCTGGACCAGGAAAAACAGCCGCTCGCGCAGCGTCTCGAACGGCACGCGCTCGGCCACCCACTGATTCAGCTCCAGCCCGCGCTGCCGGAACAGCCCGACTTCCGTGCCGATCACGTGCCCGCCGGCTTCGGCGGCGCCCTGGCTGCACGCCGCCATCACGCCGCTGTAGCCGCCGGACAGCACGCAATAGCCTGCCGCGGCCAGGTGCCGCCCGACCGCATGGGCAAGCTGCCAGTCTGGCTCGCCGGGCAGCACGCCCGCGCTGCCATACACGGCGACGACGCGGCGGTTGTTGGTGGGTTGATCGCGCATGTGTGGCTCCAAAAAGCTAGAAACAGCGAAAAGCAGCTAGAAGCAGCAAAAGCAGCTACATTCTCCGTTCTCTTGCCGTTCTCCGCTGCTTTTAGCTGTTCTTTGCTGTTCCTTGCTGCTCTTAGCCGTCTTGCGCGTCCCACGCGCGCCCATAGTTCGCCGCGAGCTTGTCGAGGATCGCGCGCTCCAGGTCGATGCCGGTCACGCTGGCAAGCTGGAGCAGATAGAGCGCCACATCGGCCAGCTCGCCGGCCAGCGCGTCGCGGTCGCGCAGCTCGCCATTCCACTGGAAGTGCTCCAGGATCTCGGCGGCCTCGATGCAGATCGAGGTCGCGATATTGCGTGGCGTCTGCGGGCGGGGCGAGTCCGGCTCGTACCAGCCCTTGGCGCGCACGAAGTCGTGCATGTGGCGGGTCAGTTCGCTCAGGTCCATCGTGCCCTTTCAGCGGCCTGCACCACACGCGCCGCGATCGCCCTTCTCAGGTGAGGCGGCAGCGGGAAGCGCCGGGTCAGTATGCGTTCTTGCTGCGGTGGAAGATCGTCTGGAAGATGGTGCGCAGCACGATCTTGATATCCAGCCAGAGCGACCAGTTCTCGACGTACCACAGATCGTACTTGGTGCGCTCCAGGATCGACGTGTCGCCGCGCAGCCCGTTCACCTGCGCCCAGCCGGTCATGCCGGATTTCTCGCGATGGCGCTCCATGTAGCGCGGGATGAACTCGCGGAACCTCTCGACGTAATAGGGCTGCTCGGGGCGCGGGCCGACCAGCGACATCTGCCCATAGAGCACGTTGATCAGATTGGGCAGCTCGTCCAGGTTGGAGCGCCGCAGAAATGCCCCGACGCGCGTCACGCGCGGGTCGCCCTCAACCGTCCAGCCGGGGCCGTCTTTCTCGCTGTCTTCACGCATGGTGCGGAACTTGATCATCGGGAAGCGGCGCCCGTCCAGCCCCATGCGTTCCTGGCAGAAGAAGACCGGGCCGGGCGATTCCAGCTTGATCAGGATTGCCACCAGCACCAGCAGCGGGCTGAGCAACACCAGCCCGGCAAACGCGCCGACAATATCCATCCCGCGCTTCAGGCTCAGCTTCCAGCCGCGCAGGGCCACGTCGCGCACCGAGAGCAGCGGCATCCCGTTGAGGTCGTCGACCGTCAGGCCGCCGGCGATGTACGCGAAGATGTCCGGGTAGACTTTGATGTTCACCCGCCCGCGCTGGCACTTGGAGACAAGCTGCACCAGCTCGCGGTGCGACGCTTCGGGCAGGGCGATGATCACCTCGTCCACCGCGTAGCGGTCGATCAGATCGGGTAGATCGGCGGTCGAACCGACAATCGGCACATCGCCGACGCGTTCGCCGACGGTGCCGTTCACCGCGCCGACGATGTTGTAGCCCAGATGGGGCGACCAGCGGATCTTCTCGGCGATGGTGCGCGCCACCTCGCCCGACCCGATAATCAGGACGTTGTCGCGCGCCAGCCCGATATCGCGCAGGCGCAGCACGATCTGGCGGTGCGCCTCGCGCCCCAGGATGGTCAGGCCGATCCCGAAGATCCAGGCGTAGATGATCACGCCGCGCGGATAGTCCAGCTCCAGCGCGCTGTTCTTGAAAGCGAGTGTTTCGAAGGCAATCGCCAGAAAGGTGCCGATTGAGACGTTCTGCGCTACCGCATAGCCTTCGTCGATGCGGCTGACGGCGCGGCGCTGGTGGTACATGCGCGCCATGTAGAAGACCAGCAGAATCGACACGACGTGCACGATCATCATCGGCACGTAGCTGGTGAACGGCGGCGGGTTGACCGGCAGAGCCGGTAGGGGCAGACGCGCGCGTGCAATGTACCCCAGCACAAAGCCGATCGCCAGCATCAGCGCGTCCGAGCCGAGCAGCGCCAGATGCAGCAGGCCCCGGATGCGCCCGTCGAGCGCGGCGATCAGGCGGGCGCGGCGGGTGTCGGGCGCCACAGGTCCCGCCACAGCGGCAGGCCGCCCTTCAGTGCCAGCCCCGTCAGAACCAGCACGTGCAGCCACCACGGCGTCGTCGCCCGGTAGTGCTTCCGGTAGAAGATCAGCATCGCCCGGTAGAACTCGCGCTGTGCCCGGCGTGATTGGCGGCTCGCCGCTCGTTTGACGTGCGTCACCGTCACGCGCGGGTTGTACATCACCGTCCAACCGGCTTGCTTGATGCGGTACGCCCAATCCAGGTCCTCTCCATACATGAAGAACGCTTCATCGAACAGCCCGACGCGCTGGATCGCCTCGCGCCGCACGATCATAAACGCCCCCACCACCGAGTCTACCTCAGTTTCAACGTCCGGGTCCAGATATGTCAGATTGTACCGGCCAAAACGCCGGCTGTGCGGAAACAGCTTCGACAGGCCAACCATCCGATAGAAGCTGATCTCGGGGGTCGGGAAGCTGCGGCGGCAGGCCAGGTCGAGCGATCCGTCCAGCAGCACCAGCTTAGGACCGGCGGCGCCGATGCGCGGGTCCGCGTCCATGTACGCAACCATCTCATGCAGCGCCCCCGGCGGCACGACGGTGTCCGGGTTGAGCGCCAGCGCGTAGCGGGGCGCGTCGTCCGGGCCGTCGCGCTCGAAGCCGAGCAGGCGCAGGCCCTGGTTGTTGGCCGCCGGATAGCCGCGGTTCTCGTCGTTGGCGATCAGCGTCACGTGCGGGAACTCGCGGCGCACCATCTCGGCGCTGCCATCGTCCGACGCATTATCGACCACGACGATCTGGTACGAGACGCCCGTCGCATGCGCAAGCGAGCGCAGGCAGTTGCGCAGCAGATCGCGCGTGTTCCAGTTGACGATCACGATCCCCAGATCGAGCATGGCCGTTCAGCATCCCTCGACGAGCGCCATTCTACCGGCCCGGCCCGGTTCGATCAACTGCCTGTCATTCACCAGCCTAGCACCAATGGCTGGCGAACGGCTGGATTGGCGCGCGGCGTTTCCCTGACGCATCGCTGACGGATCGCTAGCGCCGCAGCGCATCGCGCACTGCGGGGAACGTCCGCGTCCAGGCTGCGATCAGGCGGGCGTGCGGGCTGTTGCGGGGCGGGTTGAGCATCGCGATCTGCACGTAACCGCGCTCGTCCAGCCGCTCGAAAACCAGGGTTGTCCCGTCGTGCGCGCCTTCGGGAAAGTAATCGTCCAGCGTTTCCACGCCCAGCGGAGCCAGCCCGGCCAGAAACTGCTCCAGCTTGGCCGGGGCCAGCGGCTGCGGCTCCCCGCGCGAGAGCGGCGCGCGAAACGGGCAGCCCCGGCAGGCCACCAGCATGATCAGCCCGCCGCGCTCCAGCAACACAAACCGATCCTGCGCCGTCCAGAAGGGCGTGATCGCGGTCAGGATGTGGAGGCGGG
Organism: Thermoflexus sp.; assembly: GCA_020724465.1. GTDB lineage: Bacteria > Chloroflexota > Anaerolineae > Aggregatilineales > Aggregatilineaceae > DYGX01. The sequence goes on along the minus strand of DYGX01000034.1, from coordinate 7,154 downwards.
TCGCGTTCTGCGCACGGGCAAACTCGCGAACTTCGGCCTCGCGGTCGTCAGGCATCGCTCATCCTACTCTGTCGTCAAGCTCCGGCGGCGCGGCGGCGGTCGGCAGCGTCAGCAGCGGCGAACCGCGCAAAGCCGCACGCATCGCGTCGCGGTCGTCCCACGGATACTCCACGGTGCCAAAGCACATGCTCTGCTCGTGCCCCTTGCCGCAGGCGATCACCACGTCACCGGGGCGCGCCAGCGAGCAGCCAAACGCCACAGCCCGCCCGCGGTCGGGCACGCGCCAGAACGTCTCCCCCTCGACCCCACCCCGCCGGATCGCGCCCTGAGCCATTTCCTCCAAGATCGCGTCCAGCGACTCGGTGCGGGGGTCCTCGGCGGTCAGCACGCAGCGGTCGGCCAGCTCCATCCCGATCTCAGCCATCATGCGGCGTTTCTCGCGGTCGCGCAGGCCCGCGCTGCCGAAAACGGCGATCACGCGGCGCCCCGGCGCAATCATGGTCCGCGCGGCTTCGAGCGCGCGGCGCAGGGCGTTCGGCGTGTGCGCAAAGTCGACGATCGCCAGGAAGTCCTGCCCCTCGTCGATGCGCTCCATCCGGCCGGGGATGGGCGCCATCTGGCGCGTCCCCGCCGCGATCGCCTCGGCCAACCGCGCCGGATCCGGCACCAGCAGCGAGACCGCCGCAGCCGCCGCCAGGATATTAGCCACATTGAACGCCCCGACCAGCGGCGACTCCACCGTGACGCTCAGCCTGCCGGGGCCGGTCAGCGTGAAGCGCGTCGCGTCCGGGCCGTAGACGATCGCCTGGGCCTGGAAATCCGCCGGGGTGCCGTCGGCGGCGTAGGTGACGATGCGGTCCACGCCCCGCGCCATCTGCCGGAAATAGGCCGCGCTGGGATCGGCGGCGTTAATCACGGCGCCTTTGGGCGTGCCCGGCTTGCGCTCGGACGTCGCGGCCATCTCGAACAGGCGCGCTTTGTCTCGCCGGTATTGCTCCCACGTGCCGTGAAAATCCAGATGCTCGTGAGTGACGTTGGTCAGCACGGCCACGTCGAACGCCACACCCCCCACGCGCCCCTGCGCCAGCCCGTGCGACGTCGCCTCGATCACAGCGTGCGTCAGCCCGGCCTCGACCATCCTGGCGAGGTACATCTGCACCTCGTCGGCGGGGGGTGTCGTGACATGCAGGCCGGTTTCCAGCGTCTCGTCGCCGATCACCGCGCTGACGGTCGAGAGCAGCCCGGCGCGATATCCGGCAGCGATCAGGATGCTGTGCAGCAGGGTGGCGGTGGTTGTCTTGCCATCGGTGCCGGTCACGCCCAACACCGTCAGCCGGCGCGACGGGTGGCCGTAGTACGCCGCTGCCAGCGGCCCCAGCGCCTGCATCCCGTCGGCCACCTGCGCGTAGGGCACCGGGCACTCGGCCTCGCCCGGCGGGCGCGTCCCGACCACCGCCGCCGCCCCGCGCTCGACCGCCTCGGGGATCAGCGCGTGTCCGTCGACCGAGCGACCCACACGCGCCAGAAACACACCGCCCGGCTGCACGTGCTGCGCGGTTTCGCTCACCGGGGCGGTGATCTCGGCGTCCGTCGGCGGCAGCGCCAGCACGCCCGGCACCCCGGCCAGCAGTTCGAGAAACCTCATGCTTTCTTCCTCGCGGTTGACAGCGGCCCGTACCGGTAATTGTACAGAAGAAACGATTTCTCTGTCGGGCCGCCGGAATCCCCCACCTCGCCTAGCAAAACGCGCCAGGGCAGCCCTGGCGCATAGGTGACAGACGCTGGCACCCCGCGATCACGCTCCGGCGCAGTTGAGGCGCTCCATCTGCCCGGCGCTCAGGCGGACATCCAGCGCGCCGATGTTCTCCGCCAGATGCCGCGGCTCGCTGGCCGCAATCAGCGGGATCACCGGGGGATCGCTGTGCATCATCCACGCCAGCACAACCTGATTGGGCGTCGCGCCGGTTTCCGCCGCCACCTCGCGCAGCACGCGCAGGCGGGCTTCGGCATCCGGCCCCCGGTACTGCTCCGGCACGGGGCGGTCGTCGCGCACATACGCCCCGCCCAGCAGCGCCGAATAGGCCAGCAGCGTGAAGTCGTGCCGCCGCGCCCGGACGTAATCGAGCAGGTCGTCGTTTGCCGAAATCTGCGGGTCGAAGCTGGCGCCCGGCTTGGGGCGCAGGTAGGTGTAGCGCTGCTGCACGCAGCAGAACGACGCCCAGTCGTGGGTCTTCGACACCCAGTGTGCCTGTTCCAGCCGCCAGGCCAGGTAGTTGCTGGCGCCGATGAAACGCACCTTGCCGGCGCGCACCAGCCGGTCGAAGGCAGCCAGCGTCTCGTCCAGCGGCGTGACGCGGTCATCGACGTGAGCGTAATACAGGTCGATGGTCTCCACACCCATCCGGCGCAGGCTTTTTTCGCACTCGGCCTCGATCTGCGCCGCCGTCAGCCCGCGCTCGACGCCGGGCATGTTGAAGCCGACCTTGCTTGCCAGGAACAGATCGGCCCGGTTGCCACGCGCCTTCATCCAGCGCCCAAGCAGGCTCTCGCTCTCGCCCCCTTGCCCGCCTTCGACCCAGTGCGCGTAGATGTTCGCGGTGTCGATGAACGTCCCGCCGGCTGCCACGTATTGATCGAGCAGCTCGAACGAGGTCCGCTCGTCGTTGCGCGTCCCAAAATACATCGCGCCCAGGCAGAGCGCGCTGACATCCACGCCGGTATTCCCCAACGGGACGGTCCGCATATCCCTCCTCCTCAACCTCGCACACAGCCAGCTTTCGGCTGGCACAAGAAGGAAACGCCAGGGTCTTCGACCACTGGCGCTGCTTCCCTGACTACCACCGCCCAGATACTGCGCTAGCGCAGGCGATTCGACAGCGCGGCCAGGTCGCCCCGCACGCTGCCGTCGATCACCTTGTCCCCTGCGCGCAGTACCAGGCCGCCCAGGATCTCCGGATTAACCCGGTAGTCGACCGACTGCGCGCCGGTCGCCCGCTGGATCTCGGCTTTCTCGTCGTCGGTGAGCGGCACAGCCGAAATGACTTCGATATGGCTGCCCAGGTTGCGCGCGTCCGGCGGCACTTCGGCAAAGAACTTCTTGATCACGGTGCGCTGTCCCCTCTCGTCCAGCGCCTCCCCGACCAATCGCTCGGCGGCAGCCATCGCCAGCCGCACGATCTGCTCGCGCGCGTCGCCCAGAATCCGGTTGCGCTCTTCTTCTGCCTGGATCCGTGCCTGCGCGCGGCGCTCCTCGGCGTCGCGCTCGGCTTCGCGGATCATCTGCTTGCGCTGCTCGTCGGCGCGCTGGCGGGCCTCATCGATCAGGCGCTGGCCTTCTGCCCGCGCCTCCGCCAGGATGCGATCGCGCTCGCGCTCGGCGTTGGCGCGCGCTTCTTCGGCGGCGCGTGCATCTTCCAACGCCTTGGCGATGCGGTCCTGCCGCTCGTCGAGCATGTTGAGCACGCGCGGCCAGACAAACCTCGCCAGCAAGAAGAAGATGATGCCGAAGTTGACGATCTGCGCGATGAAAAAACCAGCGTTAATACCTAATGCGTCCACTGATCACCCTCCGGAGCTGGGGACTAAAGGAACAGGATGATCAGCGCGACGACCAGAGCATAGATCGCCACGGCCTCCGCGAAGGCGATGCCCAGGATCATGTTCGTCGTGATCTGACCGGAAGCGTCGGGGTTGCGCCCAATCGCGTTCAACGCCCCCTGCACCAACAGGCCGATGCCAATGCCCGGTCCGATCACGCCGATCATCGCCAGACCGGCTCCGATTGCCTTCGCAGCGTCGACAAGGTTGCCCGTAATTTCCATGAAATCCTCTCCTGATAGGTCAAGTGTGTGAAGCGTGTGTTGCTTCAAGTGAACGCATAACCAGGCCCAGGCGAATCACCCTGGGCTAGTGATCCGCCTCGTGATGCTCGCTGCCGTGGCCCTGCATCGCGACTGAACTGAAGATCAGAAGCAGCATCGAGAACACGAACGCCTGAATCAGGCCGACGAACAGCTCCAGCACGTAGACCGCAGCCGGAACCAACATCGAGACCAGGAACGACATGACGAACAGCAGCACGCCGCCGGCGAACAGGTTGCCAAAAAGACGGAAGCCAAAACTGATGATTTTGGCGAACTCCAGCACCAGCTCGAGCAGGCCGACAACGAAGTCCATGATGCCCATCGGCCGCCTGGCGACATTCTCCAGCGCGGGCGTGTTGAGGAACTTGGTGAAGTAGCTGATGCCCAGCGCCTGCACGCCAAAGAACTGGATCGCGACAAACGCAATCAGGCCCAGCCCCAGCGCCAGGTTCAGGTCGGTCGCCGCGCCGCGCAAGAACGGCGTGACCGCGAACAGATCGTCGCGCGGGGCATCGGCGCTGGTCTCGCGCTCAGGCGTCACTTCGGCAGCCGCTTCTTCACCGCCAGCCGCCGCTGCGCCGGGCGCTTCTTCCTCTTCGTGCGCGACCTCTTCGGCGTGTTCCTTACCGTGCGTGGCCGCATAGCACGCCTCGTAATCGGCCTCGGTGGCGCGCGTCCCTGGGTCGAGCGGCTTGGTGACGTTCAGGATGACGCCGTTCCGCTCGTAGCCGTTGATGCCCTCGTGCGCGCAGTGCATCAGCCCGATGCTCTCCGCGCCGGGCACCAGCTTGATCCAGTTGGCGACCAGCAAAAACAGGAAGATCGTCGCCATCAGCGGGAAGATGCGGCGGGCATTGGGACCAGCCGTTGATTTCGCCAGGCCATAGAGCGCGTCGGTCAACACCTCAAACAGACCCTGCCAGCGCCCCGGCACCATGCTCATCTTGCGGACCGCCCCGAATGCAAAAATCAGCACCAGGATGTCCGCTACCAGCGTCCCGATCAGCGTGTTGGTAATGGTCAGCCCGTCGATGCCGAGGAAGTCTTCCCACACGACCTCGCCGGGCACCATGATGACCGGCAGCGCCACAGCGACACCAAGCTGGGGCATGAGCCAGAACGGGATCACGCCGCACATCACAATGGACACGGCAATGATGCCAAGAAGTATCAGAACTCCCTTCAAGAGCCATTCTCCTTTTTCGCAGAAGCCTTCGCAGACGTTTCCGCAGTCTGGGTAGCCGGCGCAGCGGGCGCGGTCTCACCCGGCTTTCCCGGCGGGGTCAGTTTGATGGCGCTGACCGAAGAAAGCACCATCCGGATCATCGCATACAGGCTGATCGGCACGCTGATCAGCACCAGCCCAATCGTAAAAACCGGGTGGGTATTGAGCCGGGAATCGATGAACAACCCCGCGAACAAGGCCAAAAAGATCAAAATTACAGACAAACACCCCGCCTGACCTGCCACCGCAGCCAGGGCGAGATTGCGCACATACTCAGTCTGGCGCTTCTGGCCCATAGACACTGTCCTGCGCACCGCCCAGTACAGGGCGGCAGGTACGCTGAGCAGCAGGATCCCCACGCTGAAAACCGGATGTAAATTGGTAATCTGAAAATCCAGCAGCAAGCCTGCACCGGTCGCCACGAGCACGATCACGAGGGTGCTGCAACCGGTCTCCCCAATCACCGCTTGCGCTGCTCGCGAACGCACCCCCTGTGGGGCCAATCTGGGCTGCATGGGCGTACGTCCTGATGCGCGTCACCGGAGGAGGCTCAGGCGGTTCCTGCTCAAATCAAACACTTGGCCGGAGGCCGTCGAACCTGTGCTTTCGCGCACAAGCGTAGCAAAAGGCCCTGTAATTGTCAAAAAATGGTATTCAAAATCGCCCGTTTAGCGCCTCGCCTGGTTATTCCTGACACAAAACGGCTAATAACCGGGCGGCTCCGGCCCCTGACGGCGCGGCGATTTTGCGCATTTCTAATGAACGATCCGCGCGCCAGACGCATCTAAAATCAAAGGGAGCGTGCGCAGACGCGCACTAATCATGATACCACGAGGATGCCATGCCGCGCTTTGACGAGCCGCTGAACACCAACGACCAGAGTCTGGACCGCGTGCTGAACGCCGGGATGCCGGTCGCGCTGCTGTTGTGGAACGGCAGCCCGCTCGACCGCTCGCTGGACGAAACCTTGCGCCAGGTCGCCCAGGCCGACGCGGGCCGCGTGCTGATCGCCAAGCTCAACACGCAGGAGAATCCGCAGGCCGCAGCCCGCTTTGGCGGGCCGCTACCGGCGCTGATCACGTTCCGAGAGGGGCAGGAAGTCACGCGCGCGACACCGGTCACCTCACAGATCGTGCGCGACCATGTCGCCTACCTGCTCGGGCGCGGCCCCCGGCCCGCCGGGCCGGCGCAGGCGCGTCCGGGCGCAGGCACGACCGGCAAGCCGGTTGTGGTGAGCGACGCGACCTTCGCCGACGAAGTGTTGGCGAGCGACCTGCCAGTGCTGGTCGATCTGTGGGCGCCGTGGTGCGGCCCGTGTCGCATGATCGCCCCGGTTGTTGAGAAACTGGCCGGGGACTACGCCGGGCGGCTCAAGGTCGCCAAGCTCAATGTCGACGACAACCCGCACACTGCCGTGGCCTACCAGGTGCAGGGTATCCCCACGCTGCTAATCTTCCGCGGCGGTCAGGTTATCGACCGTATCGTCGGCGCCGCCCCGGAGCCGATGCTGCGCAGCCGCATCGAAGCAGCGCTGAGACGCTAGCGAGCCGCTCAGCGCAACGATCAACGGGGCGCCCGCTTCCCGCGTGGCGCCCCGGCTGATTCCTGCTCCCGCCCAGCCGGGCGAACCCGGCTAGGACCGGTTCTGGGCCGCGAGATGGCGCTGGTACGACTTCCACCCAGGGCAGATCTTGGTGTGCCAGCGCCACAGGCGCGCCTTCCAGGTGTTGGGATGCGCCTCGGCTTCCTGGCGCAGCTTACAGACTTCGCAGGGATGCGGTTTTGCCTCTTCAGGAGTCATTGTGCCACCTCGTGTGATCCACGCATGCTATCCCTATAATACGCCCGATATGGTGAAACGTTGCACAAGCGCCGTGCCCGCCGGAGGCTGCGGTAAACTTTGCAGACCGGATCACGGGAGAAATCAGACCTTAAGTGTAGGGGGTCAGGCTTGCTGCGCCCGCTAGCTCCGGTGCGTAGGCGGGTAAACGGGCAATGCCGCCCCTCAACCCCCGGCCCCTTCTCCCTCGCACGCGGGGCTGAGGGGGCGACAGTAGAAAAAAGAA
>DYGX01000033.1 GCA_020724465.1 Thermoflexus sp. | reverse complement strand
GTTGGTCACGCTGTTGATCCAGCCGATGGGGATGCTCCAGATCATGATCTGGAGCGCGACCCCGCCCGCCGGCAGATATTCCGACCCGCCCAGCAGGTGGATCAGCGGTGCGGCGATGAAGGTCGTCACCACCGCCACAGGCAGTGCCACCATCACCAGTAGCTTGACGGCCAGCGTGTAGTTGCGACGCAGGCCGGGCCGGTCGTCGTGCGCCTGACGCGCCATGACCGGCAGCAGCGCCATCGTCAGGAAGGCCGGGATGATGTTCAGCGCGTCCAGCCACTTGTAGGCGGTCGAGTACTGGCCGACGACTACGTTCCCGTTGATCGCTTCCATCAGCACGATGTCGATCTTGAAAAAGACCGTCGCCAGCAGGTGGTTGAGCATCAGCGGCCAGCTTTCGCCGAGCATGTGGCGCATCAGATCCGCATCGAGCGGCTGCGCGAAGCGCCTCACCAGCGGGCGCGCCAGCCAGGCCAGCACGCTCAGCGTGACCAGATTGGTCGCCACCGCGCCGCCCGCCAGCCCCGGCACGCCCCAGCCTAGCAGCAGCGTCGCCAGCCCCAGCGTGACCTTGACGATGGTGCTGACGGTCGTGATCACCGCCGGGTATTCGGCTTTCTCGAAGGCGTAGAACAGCGCGGTCAGGCCGGTGCTGATGCTGCCCGGCAGCAGCGCCAGATAGAGCAGCCCGATTGCCAGGATCGCCTGCGGCTCCAGCGCCGGGCTGACTGTGTTCTGGCGGATCAACACAAACCCGACCAGCAGCGGGACGCCGATCAGCGCCAGCGCCAGCCGCAGGGCGGTGCTGTTGAACAGGTAGCGCCCTGCCGACTCCCGATGCCGCGCCACCTCGCGCATGAGGAACGTGTTGAGACCGAAGTTGGTCAGGATGTCGAACCAGCCGAAGACCACAATCGCATAGTAGTAGATGCCGGCGTCCTTCGGCCCCAGGATGCGCAGCATGATGAAGGCGAAGGCGAAATCGATCCCCCGGTTGAACAAATTGAGCACAATCGGCGCCAGGCTGTTCTTGGCGATGCGCAGGGTGTTGTCGGCCTCGTAGTCGGTGCGGTAGATCTGCCGCCAGCCCCACAGCATCAGCAGAAAGAGGACCAGCATCCCGCTCAGGAACGAGGCGAACGCCCCGATCTGGAAGGTGGGCGGGCTGAAACGGAAGCGCACCGTCCAGTCGCCCGGCTCCAGGCGCACGCCGCGAAAATTGCCGTTGACCAGATGCACATCCAGCGCGCGCTCGGCGTCTTCGCCCGCGCCACGTGGCCGGACAAACGCCCGCCAGCCGGGGTAATAGCTGTCCGCCAGCACCAGCCACGACTCGCGCTCGACCTGCGCGTTGACCGTCACCTCGATCGGCCCGTAGGCGGTGATGGCGGCGGGCTGCGGGTCGGCTTCCAGGTCGGGTGTCGGCCAGTCGTACGCCGTTTCGCATGTTTCGGCGTTGGGGAAGCCCTCGATCACCACGCGGCGCGGGTCCGCCTCGAACGCCGGGCTGGTGACGATGGTGGCGAACGAATCCGGCACGGCGCCGCACGCGTCCATCGTCAGGTCGTAATACGGCAGGGTGTAGGCGCGGGGTAGCGCGTCGCGGTTCTCGTAAATGCGCACTGCGCCGTCGACGTACACCTCGTCGTAGCCGAGCGCCTCGGCGTCTTCGATGACCCAATCGCTGACGACATAGCGCACGTTGAGCAGGTCCAGCAGGGGCGAGGCCAGCGCCCTTGTGTTGTCCCAGGCGATGGGATCGACGCGGTTGTGCAGCAGCCCGCCTTGCGGTGCGATCAGGCTCATGAACTCGGTGTACTGGCGCGGGATCATGCTGTCGTAGCCGCGCGCGTCGTGCAGGCCATAGCGCCATGTGCTGTTGGCGTGCAGCGGGCGCTCGCCCTGGTCGACGGTGGTGTAGCGGAACGGCCCTTCGCTCGCCATGCGGTCGCGCAGCCAGTGGATCGACGCGGGCGTGAAGTCCAGCCAGGCGGGGTCGGCGGCGGGGTTGAAGCCCCAGCCGGCGATCAGCAGGTCGGCGCCGATCACCAGCGCGGCCAGCGCACCCCACAGCGGACCCCCACCCAGGCGGCGCGGCAGCCGCGCGCCCGACCGGCTGAGCAGGATCACAGCGCCCGCCGCCAGCGTCAAGACGCCGAGCGCCAGGGCGTTCCAGAACTGGTAGCTGTAGAAGGTGCGCGCGTCCGGGAAGGTGTCCGGCGCGCCGGTTAGCCCCTCGAAGACGCGCTCGACCAGCGGGGCAAAGGTGCTATACGCGGCGCGGCTGGCCAGCAGCCCCCCGAGGATCAGCGCGCCCGCCGCGATCAGCCCGCCGCCGGCCCACACCGGCCAGCGCGCCCGCCGCGCCTGCGCCAGCGCGTCCACGCCGAAGGCCGCCAGCGCCGCCGCGCAGAAGGTCAGCGGCCAGACCCAGCGGAAGGGCGTGTGAAGCTGATTGATGCTCGGAAAGAGGTAGTACAGCGCGGCGTAGGTCGGCAGGCCGAAGGCGAACGTCAGCGAGAGGAGCGCCAGCAGTCCGAGGATCGCCCGGTAGGGGGGCGCGTCCGGCTCTGCCCGTCGCCCGGCGAACAGCCCAATCGCCGCCAGCGCCATTGTCAAGATGCCGAGATAGACGCCGCCCTCGACGTGGTTCTTGATGCCGAAGGCCGTGTCGGTCACGCGCGTGCCATCGGGTCGCGTCCAGTCGAGCGGCTCGCGCTCGCCGGTGAACACGTCGCGCACACTGTGATCGGCGGGGTTGCCGAACGCGTCCGGCATCAGGAACTTGAGCACGTGCCGCTTGGGCAGGGCGTAGCTTCGCACCGTGGCGAAATCGACCGCGTCCTCGCGGAAGTTGCGTGTCCCCAGCTCGTAGAGCGGGATGAACTGCGCCGCGCCCAGCCCCAGCCCCAGTGCGACCATCGCCAGCAGGTACGCGCCGCGCCGCAGCACAAAACGCCAGTCCCGCGCGCGCCACCAGTGCGCGATCAGGCGGGCGGCGGCGTAATACGCCATCACGATCAGCGTGTAGTACGTGATCTCGACGTGCCCGGCGAAGATGTTCATCATCAGCGCGATGGCGCCGATCGCGATCCACGGCACGGATGCCGGGCGCCCGGCGCGCAGTGGCCGCTGGCGGATGACGAACTCGATCATCAGCAGCAGCAGCGGCAGCCACGCTGCGCCCGCGATCATCATCGGGAAGACGGCGCTGACCACGAAGAACGCGCTGAGTTGATACGCCACACCCGCCACCAGCGCCGCGACCCGGCTGCGCCCGATCCCGCGCGCGAACAGGACCATCAGCGCCCCGGCGAGCCAGAGCTGGCTGACGGTAAACCAGCCGTAGGCAGCGGGCAGCGGCAGGATCAGGAACAGCGCGCTGAACGGGTACAGCGCGGCGTGCTGCCCGGCAGCCAGGAAGGGCGTCCCGGCGAGCTGCTCCGGCTGCCACAGCGGGATCGTGCCCCGCTCCACGCTCTGGCGGATGAAGGTCTTCCACTGGAAGTTTTGCAGCACAAGATCGGAGAGCAGGGCGTTGTGGGGGATCTCCGGCACGCCGACCGCCTCGCGCGCGCTGAGCCATGGCTCGTACTGGTAGAGGTTGTCGGCGGGGATCAGCGTTTTGCCGCCCAGCGTCACCGGGGCGAAGAGGAGCAGCGGCAGGATCAGCATCCCTGCCAGCAGAAGCAGATCAGGGGCACGTTTGCGCATCATCACCCGCGCCGGGGCGCATCACGGCGAGGCTTCGGCGCTTGCGGGGGCAACGAGTCGGTCGGCGGGCGTCAGGTGGCGGTGGCGCAGCCAGACCTGCCAGACGCGCAGCGCCGCCTCGACCTGCACGCGAAAGCTCATCTTCGACGTGCCCGCCGTCCGGTCCGCAAAGTAGATCGGGATCTCGCGCACGCTGTAGCCGAGCTTTTCCGCGACATAGATGGTCTCGACCTGGAAGACATAGCCGTTGGCGCGGATGCGGTCCAGGTTCATGCGCTCCAACACGTCGCGCCGCCACAGCCGGAAGCCGCCCGTCGCGTCGCGGGTGTTCGTGCGCAGGATCAGGCGCACATAGACGCTGTTGGCCCACCAACTCAGCAACTTGCGCCCCACGCCCCACGTTTCGTCCAGCCGCCCGCCCTTGACATAGCGCGAGCCGATCACAATGTCGCAGCCGGTGGTTTTCAGTGTGTCGATCATCTGCGGGATGTAGCTCGGCGAGTGCGAGAAGTCGCAGTCCATCTGCAGAATGGCGTCCGCCCCGCGCGCCAGCGCCTCGCGGAACCCGTGAATATACGCCCGGCCAAGGCCCTCTTTGGCGGTGCGATGCACCACGCCGACGCGTTCCGGATGCTCGCCGGCCAGCCGGTCCGCGATCGCGCCGGTGCCATCGGGCGAGTTGTCATCGACCACCAGCACGGACAGTTCATCGTCGAGGGGCAGCGCCATCAATGCCTCGACCATATTCTCCAGATTCTCGGCTTCGTTGTACGTCGGCAGCACAACGATGATCTTCATGCTTTGTCTCCGTGCGCGTTGCGGGAAGGTAATCGCCCGCTCACTATAACTCGGACCGGTTGGCCCGGCAAAACCGCACCCGGCGCCCGTGCGGACCTATCCCGCAACCACAAAGAGCAGCGAGAGCAGCCAGAGGGTCGAATAGATCAGCGCGCGCCGCCCGCGATAGCGCAGCCCGGCGAACAGCAGGTGAGTCAGCACCAGCGGCACGGCGAAGCGGAAGATCCCCAGAAACTCGCGGTAAGTCGAAAAAGGCACAAAAGCCAAGAGCGCCGCGTTAACGGCGTGCAGATAGGCGTAGAAGTGCGCGCCCGCCCGCCGCTGCCAGAACTCGCGCAGCGTGGCCCATAGCCCCCACAGGCTGGGCAGCACCGCAACGCCGAACGCCAGCGAGCCGACCACCAGGAAAACGGCCAGGCTCCCTGTCTCGGTGAAGATCCGCCACACGCCGTTGTACGGGATGACCTCGAACGGCGTTGCCCCACCTCCGCCCGATCCGATTCCGGGCGCGCCGAGCCAGGCGTACAGGGCCGCCTGCCACACGACAAACGGCACCCCCACCACCAGGCCGAGCCGGAGCGCTTCGGCCCAGCGCCGGTGGACTGCCGCATACAGCACAAAGGCCGCTGCAAGCGGCAGGGTGGTCTCTTTGGTCAGCGCGGCGGCCAGGAGCAGCAACGCCTGCAGCCAGACGCGCGGCTTGGGCTGTTGGTGCTCCCACACCGCGCCGATCACCAGCCCGTAGGCCAGCGGCTCGACAGTGCTCAGCCGCACGCCGACGACCGTCCCGAAGAACAGCCCGTACACCAGCGCGTACCACCGGCTGACCCCAAGCGCGGCCAGCAGATCGCCCAGCAGCCGCACGCCGACGAGCAGCGCGATCAGGTTGGCCGTCACGAACACGACCGGGATCAGCGCGTCGCTGCCGAACGAGAAGACGTAGCCGAGCGCGGGCAGCAGAATACGCTGGTAGCGGTACGCGGCGACATCCATGCAGCCCGCCGAGCCGCCGGGGTTGCGCGCGATGTAATATGCGTACTGCCCGTCATACCCGTTTTCTGTGCCCGCCGGGCAGCCTCTGGACAGATCGAAATCGCACGAGGAATAGCATGAGCCAATGGTGACGAACGTTTTGACGTCGAACTCGTTGAGCGCCAGAATGACGCCGAGATAGACGGCGCAGAAGATCAGGACGACCTGCCACGGGTGGCGGATTGGCGGCGCCGCGCCCAAAAGCGATCGGTGTGTGCGGGTGCTGATTCTCATAAGCGGCTGCTGCTCCACTGCGGCCGGCCCGGCTCCGATTTGCATTATACTCGTTCACAGCACAAGATAAAGCCATGACGCGACTCCTATTTTCCCTGCTGCTGCTGGCCGCGATTGCCGCGACGGTGATCCCGCTGCTGCCGGCGCGCGCGCAATCCCGCGATGCCTTGCCGCCGCCGCACCTGGGCTACGGCATCCACGTCGGCCCGCACACGCAGGTCAGCCCCGCGCTGGTCGATCAGCTTCGGATGGACTGGGTGAAAATCTACGAGGAAGGGCAGGCGGCGCTGTTCCCCGGCAAGCGCATCCTGCTGCGCATCGACCTGCCCTGGCCCGCCAACTGGAACGCCTTCCGCGCCAGCGTGCGCCAGCGCGCTGCGTCCGCGGCGGCGGCGGGGATCGACGCGATCGAGGTCCACAACGAGCCGAACCTGGCGATGGAATGGCCGCATGGTCCCAACGCCTGGGAATACACGCAGATGTTGCGCGTGGCCTACACCGAGATCAAGGCGGCCAACCCGGCGATCATCGTAGTTTCGGGCGGGCTGGCGCCGACCCTCACCACGCAAGATCGCCGCGCGATCAGCGATCTGGAGTTTACCGAGGAAATGCTGGACAACGGCGCGGCGCAGTGGTTCGACGCGTTCGGCTACCATCCCTACGGCTACAACCAGCCGCCCGAAACGCCGCCGACCCGCGACACGCTGGTCTTTCGTCGTGTGGAGCTGATCCGCGAGCTGTTTGAGGAACGCGGCATCTACGACAAGCAGATCTGGATGACGGAGTTCGGCTGGCTGCGCGACCCGTCTGAAGACGGCGTGCATTGTTCCGACAGCGATCCGAATTTCGCCGGGTTCGCCTGGCTGCGCGTCTCCGGCCAGACCCAGGCCGACTATACCGTGCGCGCGTTTGACTGGGCGGACCGCAACTGGCCGTGGGCCGGGCCGATGTTCCTGTGGAACCTCAACTGGTCGCTGTATCCGCACGAGGTCGATCCGCAGTGCAGCCACATGCGCTGGTTCAGCGTGCTGCGCAGCGATGGCTCGCCGCTGCCCGTCTTCCAGCGCGTGGCGTCGATGCCGCGCCGCTTCAGCGACTACCAGCCGCGCCTGACCCTGCACGCCGAGCGGATGACCGCCGAAGCCAGCCTGGCGTGCCCCGGCTCGATCCCGGTCGGCGAGTTCGTGGTGGCGAACTCCGGCTATCCGGGCCGCTTCCGGGCCGGGGTCGAGGTGCCCGTTTCGCCGGTCGGCCCGCGCGTCGAGGTTTATCCGCCTGCCGTCACCAGCGGCGAGCGCGTCTCGGTCTTCGCCGATACCACCGGGCTGCTGTCTGGCCTGTACACGGTCTATATCAACGTGACCGCCACCATCGCGGACGAGCTGGTGAGCGAGGTGATCCAGGGCTATGTCGTCGTGCGCGAGGGCGCGGCGACGTGCGGGCAAGGAAACTAGAACCGGCAGCCGGAAACACGCAGCACCCTCTTATATGGGACTGAATTCCATCGCCTAAAAACTATGCTATGATGATTTTGGCGGACGCTGAAGATGCTCGAATGCATGCAAGCGCGAGAGTAATCTTCGCTACGGTGTTACTTCCGATTTCCCTCTCCGCAGTGCACAACAGAGTCTCGGGATGCAGTACGGATACCGCGTCTGTCTGCCGCCCGACCGCTTTTTGACTTGGTTCGCTTCGTTAACCCAGACTCTTTTCGCGATAGCTCTTTGTCTTGTTTGTGCAAGGACGCGTTCCGCATCGTCTCGGAATGGTTCGGGAGGCTCTCTATGAAGCGGCGAATGTTATGCATCGTGCTGGTGCTCGCTCTGGCGAGGCTGTCTTTGCCTGCGCGAGCGCAGGCGCCAAGCATCGACGCGGAAAATCTCGAGCAGCGTCTGGCGCTCCAGATAAGTTATCGGTTTACCTTGACCGCGGGCGAAACGACCCTGTCCGGCAGGCGTATCAATCATCCGGATAGCTGGATGCTGGAGCTGGGAACAGATACCCCAAAAATCATCTATACCAGAATTGGAGCGCGTGAGTGGGTCGAGTTGCCGGGCCTGTTCCTGGCGCCATGCGCTGAGACCGCCGGAAATCAGATAGCTGCCGACGCGTGTGCTCTGGGTCAGAACGGCGTCCCAGTGATTCAAGGCGCAATCGGCTATTTGTTTTCGCCCCGGACAGCCGGGTTTGTTGAAGAATCCGATTTCATCGGTATTGCGGCCTTCAAATATCAAGGCGTTGATGACTTGGGCGAAACCATCGTCTATCTGGTGGATCAGGAATTTGGGCTGCCGCTTTCAGTGGAAACCAGCGATCTTCGTCTGGAGTTTTGGGCCTACAACGATCCAGACAACATCATCCCTGCCCCATCCCACGGAATGCCTGAAATACTGATCGCAGGTGACGCGCTGATGCAGCTTTACGCCCAGGAATCATTCACTTTTACCTACGAAGCCGATATGCAAAGCGTGGACAGCGCCAGCGTTTTTGTGGTTGAGGGGGGATATCGGGTCAGCGAGCAGGCGTGGTACGGGCGCTGGAGTTGGCCTGGACGCGATAGCCCTCCGTTTGAGCTTCTGAGCCGCGGCGTAGACCAACGCCTCAAGTTCGAAGGGCATGAAAGCTGGATTCCCGCCGCGCTGGTGGGGGCCGAAGACCTCTTCACACTCTCAGAAGAGTACATCCTGCCGCTCACGATTTGGGGCAGCATCCCGCCGGATACGATCCTGACCCGAGACAGTGGGGCAGATCGCGCTGTAGGCGGTGTGATCTGCCACAACTATTCGGGGACTAAGAAAGCCAACACGGCCACCTTATCGATGCTGCTCTGCGTCACGCCAGGAATGTTCCCGGTGGAAGTCGTGGTCGATGGGGCCGATCCGGCGCTGAAATTCAGCATGCACGCGCGGCAGGCATTTGTGGCCGGACCCGTTGAGATACCGGTGCCGTGAGGCTCGCGGCGAAACGACAACGCTCGGCAAATCCGTGACGTTTTCCAGGCGCCGGGTGGTTGCTCGCGGCCATTTCCGGCTGGCCGCTGCTTCTGGCCGTCTCGGGCCGCTTTTTGCTAGAAGCTCTGATAGTTCCACGGGTTGACCGGAGCGCCGTTGCCGCCGCGAATCTCGAAGTGCAGGTGCGGCCCGCTCGACCGGCCGGAGTTGCCGGTGACCGCGATGTTCTGCCCCGGCGTGACGACCTCGCCGCAGCCGACGAACGCGCCGTTAAGATGGCCGTAGAGGCTCAGCGTGCCGCCGTGCGCGATCACGACCGTGTAGCCGTAGCCCCACGTGCTCCACCCCTTGAAGATCACCGTCCCGCCGCCGGCGGCAAAGACCGGAGTCCCTTCCGGCACGGCCAGGTCGATCCCGCCGTGCGTCCAGGAGAAATCCTGCGTGATGCGGTAGTTGCGGTAGATCGGCGGGTTGACGGGCGGCGATCCGCCGGATACCGTCTGCACGCCGCACGAGCCGGGGTCGCCCACGGCGAAGAGCGCGGTCTCCGTCCCGGCCCGGACCCCCGCGCCGCGCGGCTGGCTGCTGTCGTCACCGCTCGTCATCACGATGCCCGGATCCCAGTAGATCGGCTCGGTCGAGCCGGTCCCGCCCGGCACGACGACGAACAGGCCTTCCGGCAGGATCACGTCTGGGGTGGCGCCGTACAGGTTGTTGAACTCCGAGTCGATAATGGTGTACGGATCGACGCCGTACTGCTCGGCGATGCTGCGCAGCGTCTGCGGCTCGTCGACGCGGTGGTAGACGCCGTCAACCGGCAGGATCGTCAGCTCCAGCCCGATGCGCATGGCATTGACGTAAAAGCGATCGTTCGACCAGATGATGGTTGACTGCTGCAAGCCGAAACGCTCGGCGATGGTTTGCAGCGTGTCGTTGGGCTTGACGGTGTAGGTGATGATCTCGCTGCGGCTGCGCGGGGGCAGAATCGTCAGTGGGTTCAGCTCGCGGCGAACGATCTCGTCGCCGCCGCCGACCGGCTGCGCCAGCGCCTCGGCCACGGTCTGGGGGTCGGCGGTCGGCAAGGCCCAGTCGACCGGCGCCCGAACGGCGCGCGGTGGCAGCGTTGGCAGCGGGGTCGGGTATTCGACGACGGCGATTTCCAACGGGCGGACGGTTGGCGGGTCGGTCGGTGCCGGGGTGGGCAGCAAGGGCGTTTGATCCGCCTCCGGCCAGAGCGCCAGCGCTACCACAGCCAGCCCGGCCAGCAGACCCCCGGCGATGAGCACGCGGCTCAGCCAGCGACCCCGGCGCTTGCCGCTCAGCGGTTCTGCGCGGCGATATTCTTCACGCGCCATATCATGCTTCCTACCTACCCCCCGTCGCGTTCCGCAGTCACAGTAAAAGTCTCACGGCCAAAACCGGCAGCGGGCCACTTTACCGCGCCCTGGCCTATTTGGCAAAGCCGCCCACTGCGATCGACGCAACACCAGCCCCATCCGGATCCCATCGACCGGGCGCGGCAGGGGGCGAGAGGGCAACGGCTGCCATGCGTTCAGTGTACTGAGGGGGCGGCGCGGCGGCAACCCGGTTGACAGCCTTTTGCCCTACGCTATACTTTCAGCCGAACGCAGACGAGAGGCACAGACCGCATGGCGCGGCGCGCGGTATTCCAAACGAACCTGGCCTGGTGGGCGCTTGTGGCGGTGCTGGCGGTGTGGATCGCCGCGGTGCCACGGGCTGCCGCGCAGACCGAAACCGGCGCGATCTGCGTCGCTACCTACGCCGACTTCAACGGCAACGGCATCCGCGAGGAAGCCGAGCCGCCGCTGGCAGGCGTCAACGTCAACCTGTCGACCGGCGGCGTGATCATCGCCTCGCACGTCACCGCCGAGGGCGAGGACCAGCACTGCTTCGAAAACCTGCTTTCCGGCGCCTATACCATCACCTTCACCGACAGCCCCACCCACCGCGCCACGACCGCGAACGAAGGCACCTTCAACCTGGCGCCGGGCCAGCGCCTGACCATTACTGATTTCGGCGCGGTGCCGATCCCTCTGGTCGATCTGCCCGCCCCTGAGGTGGTGGTGGTCGAGGCGGCGGACGCCGCGGACGAGCCGCTCGACCCCTCAATGCGGTTGCTCATCTCGGGCGCGGCGGCCCTGCTGGTGATGGGCTTCATGCTCGGCGTGGGCGCCATTCTGCTCGGCGCGTTCGGTCTCAGCCCGCGCCGGGCGCGGCGGCCTGCGCGCGGCACGCACGGCCTTCCGCCGCCCCCGGCCCAGATCGAGCCGCCCGGCGCGTGACCTCGCGGCGGCTGGCTGCCGCCCTGCCTGACCCCTTGCGTTATCTGGTATAATGCGCGCCATGCAACGAGCAGGGTTCCATATCGGGCTGAACGCGCACCTGCTGACCGCGCAGGCGGGCTACCGCAGCGCGGGGATCAACGGTTATATTTTGAATCTGCTGCGCGCGCTGCCCGAGGCCGACCCGGCGCTGCAGTACACCGTCTTCGCCGGGCCTCAGGCGCCCCTGCTCCCCGCAGATCGGATGGCCGTGCGGCGCAGCGCCTGGCGCACGGAGCGCCCCCTGGCGCGCATCGCCTGGGAGCAGCTCGTCCAGCCGCTGGCGCTGGCCCAAACCGCGCCGGACCTGGTGCACCAGCTTGCCTTTGTCGCCCCGGTGCTGAGCCGGCGCCCGTTTGTGGTGACGGTCTACGATCTCAGCTTCGTGCACGCGCCGGAGCGGCTCCCGGCGGCGCGCCGGCTGTATCTGCGGTTGCTGACGCGCTGGTCGTGCGGGCGGGCGCGGCGCGTGATCGCCATCTCGCGCAGCACCGCCAGCGACGTGGTCCGGACGCTCGGCGTCCCTGCGGATCGGGTGGATGTCGCCGTGCCGGGCGTTGGGGGGGCCTTTGTGCCGCTGCCGCGCGCCGAGGTCGAGGCGTTTCGCGCGCGGGCCGGGCTGCCGGAGCGGTTTATCTTGTTTTTGGGGACGCTCGAACCGCGCAAAAATCTGCCGATGCTGCTGCGGGCGTACGCGGCGCTGCCGGCTGCCGACCGCAGCGCGGTGCATCTGGTTCTGGCCGGCGGGCGAGGGTGGATGGTGAACGATATTCTGCGCGCCATCGAGCAGCACGACCTCGCAGCAACGGTCCATCTGCCGGGCTACGTGCCGGCGGACGAGCTGCCGCTGTGGTACAACGCGGCTGAGGCGCTGGTCTACCCCTCGGTCTTCGAGGGGTTTGGGCTGCCCGTGATCGAGGCGATGGCCTGCGGCACGCCGGTGCTCGTCGCGGACACTTCGTCGCTGCCCGAAGCTGCCGGTGACACCGGCTACTGCCTGCCACCCGACGATCAGGCCGCCTGGACCGAGGCGCTGGCGCGTGTGATTCGCGACGCGGACTGGCGTCGCGCGGCAGGCGAGCGCGGGCGCGAGCGTGCCCGGCAGTTTACGTGGGCGCGGACGGCGGCGCAAACCGTCGCCAGCTACCGGCGTGCGCTGGGCGAGCCGGTGGAGAACGGCTGAGTATGAACCAGAAGAGGATCTACAACCTGCCCCGTGCCCTGGTCATGCTGGGTGACGCACTTCATGTGGGGCTGGCGTTTCTGCTTTCCTACTATTTGCGCTATGAAGTCGAGTTCCTTCAGCCGGTCGACGAGGCCAACGACGCCCCCTTCACGCCCTATAT
This sequence comes from Thermoflexus sp., assembly GCA_020724465.1. GTDB lineage: Bacteria > Chloroflexota > Anaerolineae > Aggregatilineales > Aggregatilineaceae > DYGX01. The sequence continues at coordinate 8,448 of DYGX01000033.1, read as the reverse complement.
CCCCTATATGCTGCTTTTCGCCGGACTGATGCTGCTTTTCAACCAGAACGCGCGGCTCTATCAGGAGCGGCGCGGGCGCACCTGGTGGGACGAAGTCTTTTCGCTCGGCAATAGCGCAACCAACACCGCCGTCGTGGTTATGGCTGTCAGCTTCCTGCTGCGTCCCCTGGTCTTCTCGCGTTTGATGATCGTCCAGGCCGCCCTGCTGGTGATCGTCCTGGTGGGGGCGTGGCGGCTGGTGCTGCGCCTGGCTCAGGCGGAGATGCGCAGGCGCGGGATCGGGGTGGAGCGCGTGCTGGTGGTGGGCGCGGGATCGGTCGGGCGCTCGGTGCTGCAAACCATGGTCGCCCGGCCCGACCTCGGCTTCAGCGTGATCGGTTTCGTGGACGACGATCCGGAGCGCGGCCAGACGGACCTGGGACGCGTCCCCGCGCTGGGCAGCGTGGATAATCTGCCACACATCATCGAGACGCAGCCGGTCGATACCGTCATCATCACGCTTCCCTGGCACGTCCAGCGCAAGATTCTCGGCATCATCCGCGAGTGCGAGCGCAAGCGGATCCGCGTCCGGACCGTGCCGGACCTGTTCGAGCTGAGCCTCAGCCAGGTGCAGGTCGAGATGCTGGGCGGCATCCCGCTGCTGGGTCTGAACGGCGAGCCGCGTCTGCGGGCCAGCAGCCGGGTGATCAAGCGCGCGCTGGACCTGGTGCTGACGCTGCTGGTGGCGCCCTTTGCGCTGCTGATCGGCGCGATCGTCGCTGTGGCGATCCGCCTGGACACGCCGGGGCCGATTCTCTTCGCGCAGGAACGGGTCGGCATCAACGGCAAGCGGTTCAAGGTCTACAAGTTTCGCTCGATGGTGAACAACGCCGAGGAATTGTGGGCCGACCTCGTCCGCCAGACGGGAGACGATCCGCGCCATCCCAAAGTGCCCGACGACCCGCGCGTGACCCGCGTCGGGCGCTGGATCCGGCGCTTCAGCATCGACGAGCTGCCGCAGATCTGGAACATTCTGCGCGGGGAAATGAGCTGGGTCGGCCCGCGCCCGGCTGTCCCGCAGGAAGTGGAGCTGTACGAGCCGTGGCACCGCCAGCGGCTGCGCGTCACCCCCGGCCTGACCGGGCTGTGGCAGGTGAGCGGGCGCAATCAGGTGCCCTTCGAAGAGATGTGCCTGCTCGACATCTATTACATTGACAACTGGTCTTTGGGGCTGGATCTGCAAATCATCCTGCGCACCATCCCCCGTGTTCTGCTGGCTCATGGAGCGTCGTAACCGTGCCGTCACACCACGCCTGGATCAAACGTTTGGCCCTGGAGCGGGCCGCCGCCCAAGATTTGACTCGCTTCGCGCAGCGCCTGGTGCAGACCCCCAGCCTTTCCGGCCAGGAAGGCGAGCTGGCGGCGCTGCTGGTTGAGCGTTTGCACGCGCTCGGCTTTCCGGATGTGCGCGTCAACGAAATGGGCAGTGTGCTGGTCACAATCGGGCGTGGCGACGGCCCGACGCTGCTCTACGACGCGCATATGGACACCGTCGCGCCCGCCGCCGAGGGATGGCCTCACCCGCCGTTTGACGGGGTGATCGAAGGGGGCCGGCTTTATGGGCTGGGCGCCATCGACATGAAGAGCGCGCTGGCGAGCATGGTCTACGGCGCGCGCCAGCTGCTGCCCTACCAGGACCGGCTCAAGGGGCGGCTGGTGCTGGCCTTCGTGGTGCAGGAAGAACCCTGCGAAGGGTTGGCGATCCGGGCCGTGGTCGAAGAAGACGGCATCCGGCCCGATTTTGTGCTGCTCGGCGAGCCGACCGATCTCCAGATCAGCCGGGGGCAGCGCGGGCGGGTGATGTTCCGCGTGCAGGTCGAAGGGCAGGCGTCGCATGGCAGCCAGCCCGCGCTGGGCCGCAACGCGATCTACGCCGCGGCCCGGCTGGTGTTCGCCGTGCAGCTTCTGGCCGCCGATCTCCCGCGCGACCCGTTCCTCGGTCCGGCGACCATCGCCGTGACCGCGATCGAAGGGCACGGCCCCAGCCTGAACGCCATCCCCGACCGGTGCCGCGTTTACATCGACCGCCGTCTGACACTCGGCGAGACGGTCGCCGCGGCGCAGGCCCAGCTCGAAAGCCTGATCGTGCGCGAAGACATCCCGGCGCGCGTGCAGATCACAACCTACAACGAGCCGACCTATACCGGCGCGGTGCGCGTCGCCCGCGAGGCGCATCCCGCCTGGGTGCTGGACCGCGCGCATCCGCTGATCCTGGCGCTGCAACAGACAGTCCAGGCCGTGCGCGGCGTCACACCGTCGGTGGGACACTGGCCCTTCTCGACGGATGGCGTCTACACAATGGGTGAGGCGAGCATCCCCACCGCCGGATTCGGCCCAGGGGACCCGAACCGGGTTCACACCAGCCAGGAAGCGGTCCGCCTGGATGATCTGCGGGTGGCGGCGGATGTGTACGCAGGGCTGGCGGCGACGCTGCTGCTGCCAGGCGAGCCGTGATGCCCTGCCTCTTCTGATGCCTCAGCCCTTCTCAGCCATTTTGAGACTCAAGCATTGCGGGGATAATTCCCGGCATACACTCGTCCGATATGTTGGGGGCAGGCCATGACCAAAGAGCAGTTGCTGGATAAGCTCGAAAAAGCGTGGGCGGATCTGAAAGCCTCGTACGCCGGCTTGAGCGAGGCGCAGATGACCGAGCCGGGCGTCACCGGGACGTGGTCGGTCAAGGACATCCTGGCGCATGTGACCACCTGGGAAGAAGAGGCGCTCAAGATGCTGCCGCTGCTTCGCGAGGGCGTCACGCCGCCGCGCTACGCGGACGCCTACGGCGGGCTGAACGCGTTTAACGCCCTGATGAGCGAGCGGAAGCGCGGGCTGTCGTTGAGCGAGGTGCTGGCGCAGCTCGATGACACGCACCGGCGCCTGATCGAATACGTGCACGGCGTGCCGGATGATCTGTTCACTACGGAAACGCGCTTCCGGCGCCGCCTGCGGCTGGATACCTACAGCCACTATCCGGAGCATGCCCGCGCGATCCGCGAGTGGCGCGAGCGATCGGCCTGAGATGGACGTGTTTCGCTACGGCCAGACCGAGCTTGACTACCTGCGCGCGCGCGACGAAGCCCTGGGGCGTGCCATCGACCGCATCGGCGTGATCGAGCGCCCGGTGATGCGCGATCTGTTTGCGGCGCTGGCGCACAGCATCGTCGCGCAGCAGATCTCCGGCGCCGCCGCCGCGACCATCTGGAACCGGATGCAGGCGCGGTTCGGCGCGATCACGCCCCAGACCATTCAGGCGGCGGCGATCGAAGACATCCAGCAGTGCGGCGTGTCGATGCGCAAAGCGGCGTACATCAAGGGCATCGGCGAGGCAGTGGCGGACGGATCGCTCGATCTGGCGGCGCTGCCCGATCTGCCCGACGATGAAGTGATCGCGCGCCTGTCGTCGCTGCGCGGGATCGGTGTGTGGACGGCAGAGATGGTCTTGATCTTCGCCATGCAGCGCCCGGACGTGGTCAGTTGGGGCGATCTCGGCATCCGGCGCGGCATGATGCGCCTCTACGGGCACCCGACGCTCGACCGGCCGACCTTTGAACGCTACCGGCAGCGTTATTCGCCGTACGGATCGACCGCCTCGCTCTACCTCTGGCGCATCGCTGCCGGGGAGTAACCCGCCCGCGCCATCAGAAAACCCCGCCTTCCGCACGCGCAGACAGGCGGGGTTTGTGTGCAATTCCTGCGGCGGGCTGCCAGGCGTTTAGCTGTGCTGCAGCAACTGCTCGAGGAATTCCTCGTTGCTGTCGGTGTGGCGGAGCTGGTTGATCAGGGCTTCGGTGGCGCTGACCATATCGTAGTTGGCGGGCGGCTGCTGCATCTGCATCAGCATGCGGCGCATCATCCACACCCGCTGCAAGATGTCCGGCCCAAGCAGCAGTTCCTCGCGGCGCGTGGACGACTGCGTGATGTCGAACGCCGGGAAAACGCGGCGCTCTTGCAGCTCGCGCGAGAGGTGCAGCTCCATGTTACCGGTGCCCTTGAATTCCTCGTAGATCACGTCGTCCATGCGGCTGCCGGTTTTGACCAGGCAGGTCGCGACGATCGTCAGGCTGCCGCCTTCTTCCACGTTGCGCGCCGCGCCGAAGAAGCGCTTGGGCGGGTAGAGCGCGGACGGGTCCAGGCCGCCGGTCAGGGTGCGGCCGCTCGGCGGGACAACCAGGTTGTAGGCGCGGGCCAAACGCGTGATGCTGTCGAGCAGGATCACGACGTGCCGCTGCGACTCGACCAGCCGCTTGGCGCGCTCCAGCGCCATTTCCGCCACGCGCACATGGTAGGTGACCGGCTCGTCGAACGTGCTGCTGATCACTTCGGCATCGACCGAGCGATCCATGTCGGTCACTTCTTCGGGCCGCTCGCCGATCAGCACGACCATCAGGTGCACGTCGGGATAGTTGGTGCTGATCGCGTTCGCCACTTCCTTCAGCACGGTCGTCTTACCGGCTTTGGGCGGGCTGACGATCAGGCCGCGCTGCCCGCGCCCGATCGGCGCGATCAGGTTCAGCAGCCGGGTCGAGAGGATGCGCGGGTTGGTTTCCAGGTTGTAGCGTTCGTTGGGGAAGATGGCGGTCAGATCGTCGAAGCGGGGGCGGCGCTTGGCCTGCTCGGGGTCCAGACCGTTGACGGCTTCAACGCGCAGCAGCCCGTAATATTTCTCGGAGTCTTTGGGGGGCCGCACCTGCCCGATGACCATATCCCCGGTGCGCAGCCCGAAACGCCGGATCTGCGTCTGGCTGACATAGATATCGTCCGGCCCCGGCAAGTAGTGATCCGAGCGCAGGAAGCCGATCCCGTCGTCGATGACTTCGAGGATCCCCCCGCGCAGCTTGTGCCCCTGCTTTTCCGCTTTGTCGCGCAGCAGGCGCAGGATCAGGTCCTGCTTTTTCAGGCGGCTGAAACCGGCAATATCCGCCTCGCGAGCCAGATTGCGCAGCTCTTCGAGGGTGAGCGTTTCGAGTTGTGCGATATCCATGTTGGAAATCTCCGAGCGAGGGAGGGGCATTTCATCCCAGACAGGGTTGGTTTCGTTTTGTGATGACATATGACGTCGCTACCAAATGGTTAAACACCGAGGAGTATCGCCTGAGCGACTCAGCTATAAACAACAAGGCCAATGAGTTACCTTGTAATCTGGAATGTCACAGATTGTGGGCGACCGGATAGGAGTAGAGCACGCTCAGACAATGAATTGTGTTGTCAATTGGGCATTGTGTGACGTGCGGTCAAACCACCTGAACCCTATTGTAAACTATCTTGCGCAAATACGCCATTGTGACTTTTAGCCTGTTTTTGTGCCGTCCGCAGCCGAGCGGCCCGACGACCGCTGCCCCGCCCGGCAGGCGCTCAGAGGACGAGCCACAGCAGATAGTAATATCCCACCGCGCTGGCGACCAGCACCGAGTCGGTCCGGTCCAGAATACCGCCGTGACCGGGGATCAGGTTGCTCGAATCCTTGACCCCCACCTGCCGCTTGATGACGGACTCGCCCAGGTCTCCAATCGGGCCGACCAGGCTGATGAGCAGGCCGATGAGCGCGCCGTGCAGCGGAGTGATGATCTCGATCGCGGGCAGCAGCCCGACGAGCGCGCCGAAGATCGGGGTCACAATCACGCCGCCGATGAAGCCTTCCCACGTCTTCTTCGGGCTGACGCGGGGCGACATTTTGTGCTTGCCGAAGCGGCGCCCCACAAAATACGCCGCGCTGTCCGCGATGATGACGCAGCCGTAGAGGAAGATCACCAGATGCGCGCCCCGCTCCAGCATCCGCAGCGCGACGAGCGTGCTGCCCAGCCAGCCCAGGTACACCCCGCCGAACGCGGCCAGCGCCAGGCTGTTCATCGGCGCGGCGCGCCCGCGTTCCATATCCCAGATCGCCTGGAGCATGCCCGCGATCAGCAGCGTGATCAGGCCGGGGGTGCGCCAGCCGGGTTCCTCGAACCAGGTCGCGGCGAAGGCCAGCGCGATCAGCGCCACGACCAGCCACAGCGCCGGGGTCTGCTGCCCTTTACGCCACAGGGTGACGTATTCCCACGCGGCGAGCAGCAACGCGCCGAAGACGAACAGCGCGAAGATCCATCCGCCGATCGCGATAATCGTTGTCAGTACGGGCAGCGCGACCGCCGCAACGAGCACACGGGTTCGGAGCATGATCAGCCTCGGACACAAGCAGAATGCAGGCAAATACAGCCTGGCACAGCAAAAAACAGCGGCAAATCAGCGACAGCACAAAGCAGCGGTTGGGTCGAACCTGTTGGCTGTTCTTTAGCGGTTTCTTGCTGCCCTTAGCTGCTTTGCGGGACCAGACCAAAACGCCGCTCGCGCTGGGCGTAGTTCGTAATCGCTTTAAGCAACTCCTCGCGGTCGAAGTCCGGCCAGTAGACCGGGGTCGAGTAGTATTCCGCGTAGGAACACTGCCACAGCAGGAAGTTGCTCAGGCGCATCTCCCCGGCGGTGCGCACAATCAAATCGGGGTCGGGCTGGCCGGCGGTGTAGAGGTAGTAATCGATCAGAGTTTCGTCGATCTCTTCGGGGGGGATGCCGTCTTTGACGATGCGCCGGAACGCCTGGATCAGCTCCTGCCGCCCGCCGTAGTTGAAGGCGACGTTCAGAATAAGCTGGTCGTTGTTGCGGGTCAGCTCGATCGCACGGCGCACCTTCTGCTGCAGCACCGGCGAAAGCCCGCTCAGCTCGCCAATGTGCCGGAGCTGCACGCCGTTGGCGTGAAGCTGGTTCAGCTCACGGTCGATCACGGACTCCAGAATGTTCATCAGGCCGCGCACTTCGGCCTCGGGACGGCCCCAGTTCTCGGTCGAAAACGCGTAGATGGTCAGGATCTTGATCCCGAACTCGCTGCAGGCGCGCAGAATCCGCCGCAAGTTTTCGACTCCGGCCCGGTGCCCGGCCAGGCGAGGCAGGTTGCGCGCCTTGGCCCAGCGCCCGTTGCCGTCCATGATCACGGCCAGATGGTAGGGCACGTGTTCGGGCAGACCGTTTGCCTGATCAGCCATAGCCTGCTCTAGCTCTCCCCAATCGGGGCGGGTTCCCTGCGAACAGCGCTTGCCCCGCCGCGATCAGACTTCCAGGATTTCCTGTTCTTTGCGCCGGCCGGCGGCATCGATCAGCTCGATGTACTTGTCGGTCAGCTTCTGAATGTCTTCCTGGCCCCGTTTGCTTTCGTCTTCCGAAACCAGCTTTTCGCGCTCAAACTCGCGGATGTCGTCGATCGCGGCGCGGCGGATGTTGCGCACGGCGACGCGCGCCTCTTCCACGCGGCGGCTGACGATCTTCTGCAGCTCGTTGCGGCGCTCCTGGGTCAGCGCCGGGATGTTCAGACGGATGATCTGGCCGTCGTTGTTGGGGGTCAGCCCCAGGTCCGACGCCTGGATCGCCTTCTCGATCACCTTCAAGCTGGAGCGATCAAACGGCCGGATCGCGATCAACTGTGGCTCGGGCACAGAGATGGTCGCCAACTGGTACAGCGGCGTCGGCGTCCCGTAATATTCCACCGGCAGTTTCTCCACCAGGGCGGTCGAGGCACGCCCCGTGCGCAGGCCCATCAGGTCCTCTTCGAGGACGGCAACCGCGCTTTTCATGCGCGCTTCAGCATCCTTCAAAACATCTTTTATCATCGTGTCACGCTCCACAGCAGCGATTGGATGGTCATGAAGGGACCCAAACTGCGTCAGAATTGTCGCCTATTCACGGCGGCTTGTCAACCGAACTCTCGCCGGCGACACGGCGTGATCTACCTGATTGTACAACGCGGGCAGTCTGTTTCCGCACCGCAACGGCTCGCCGCGCTGCGCATACAACCTTTCGGGCCATGCCGCATCTATATCGACTGTGAAAGGTAGCGAACAGCAACGCATCCTTGACATCCTGTCAACGCAGACCAGAGGATAGAGCACACATGGAGATGCAGATCGTTTTTCCCGGCGGCGCCCAGGTGGACGCCGTCACGCCCGATGGCATGGTGATCACAACCGATCAGGACGGATCGGCCCCGGCGCCGTTCGGCCTGTTTCTGGCTTCCATCGGCACATGCGCGGGGATCTACGTGCTGAGCTTCTGCCAGCAGCGCGGCCTGCCCACCGAAGGCATGCGGATCGTGCAGCGCAACCACTTCAACCCGCTGACGCGCATGGTGGACGAGATCGAGCTGGACATTCAGCTTCCGGCGGATTTCCCGGAACAGTACAAGGACGCGGTCATCCGCTCGGCGAACTTGTGCGCGGTTAAGAAGCATCTGGAAAACCCGCCGCGCTTCGACGTGCACACCTCGGTGATCGCGCACGAGACGGCCTAGTTTCCGCGCCTAAGTCCCCCCAACTGACCCACCGCGCAATCCATGAGTCATCCCGAATTTTGAAACAGGAAACGGGGTGAGGGAGGATGAGCCAG
>DYGX01000032.1 GCA_020724465.1 Thermoflexus sp. | reverse complement strand
ACCGTGAAAACGATCAGGGTGGGTAGTCGACTCCAGGGGGGGCGATGGAAGCGACTGTCAAACCGGAATCGGCACTCTCCGGTTTGATGCGACAACAGCAGCGAGCGTTATGGGCTGCTCAGGATGCAAAAACGGGGAAGCTGGAAGCTCCCGTCAAGATCAATACGCTGCCATCTGGAGGACCTTGTGTACGAGGCTGCACCAGAACCTATCCATCAGCCTCCTTCTTCCGCGAGTTCGTCACTTTCCGGCTGGCATGCACGGCCAGCACGTTCTGCACGAAGCGGATGCCTGTCGTGCGCGCAGCGAATGCCGCGACCAGATATTGACCCAGGAACCAAGCGGTCGAGATCAGAATGCGAGGCGTATCCAACCCACTGAAATACATCACCGCGGGTACTATGGGCACGAGCAGCAGCGACATAGCGGCAATGTCTCGGAACAGCAGATAGTTCTTGTGGCTGTCCACGACCGAGGGGTCTGAATCGACCTGCTTGTAGAGGCCATACCACTTCGCGTTCTGGTCGCGTTCACCCACCGGGAACTCGCCGACGTTCTTTTTCAGCTTCGTCAGGTCGATGCGGTGATCCGCCGGCGCGTGCACGGAAAAGGCACGCGAACCCGGCAACGGATGCTTGCAGCGCCAGAATACGAGGATGGCCTTGTGGTCGGCCGAAATCAGCGACGAGAAGATCAACACCGGGATCGGCAACAGTGCGGTCAGGCTGGCGCGAACGGCCGCTAGTCGAGTCGGCGTCAGATCCTCGATCGCGGTGTGGAAGGCAAGGACCAGAAGGACGAGGAAGTCCAGGATGAGCGTCGCCACCAGCCATGCGAGGTTGCGGCCCTTGAGTGTCTTGCTGCCGTAGTTTTTGGTGTCCCTCATCCATAGCACTCCGTATAGATGGTGAAATCGCCACGATCATTGACGTTGAATTGAATCCAGCCATCGCGTCGCGTCGTGAGCACACGGCGCTGTTTTCCAGTCGTGGCGACAAGAACTCCGTTCGGCCAGTGATCTATGACGCGCTGGCGATAGGTCTGAGTCATCCCCTGCGTATCATGGACGATTGCTTTGTCGGACATCACGATCGCTCGCGGGTGACAGTAGTCGAATAGCGCCCGGCAGTAGCCGTTCTCTCGGCCGTGGTGGGATGCCACGAGCACGGTCGTGTCGATGAGCTCAGCTCGAAATGCCGGCTGTTCGAGCAGCGCCAGCCATCCGTCTTCTTCGAGGTCGCCGGGAAACAGAATCTTGAATGGCCCGTACTTGAAGAATGCCACCATGCTCAGGTTGTTCGTGTCGTAAAAGGGTGGCGTCGAGTTCCAAAACGTCCGCACCGAGATGCCTCCCATACTCTCATCGAAGGGGACGTCCACGGGGTAGACGTAGCCGGCATGAATGTCCAAGTATCGTTCGATGTCCTCGGTCAGTTCGCCGCTGGCCTCCTTGATGATCCTCATGACTTCGGGTGACACGCTGCGATTGCGGAAGAACGTGGATACTGTGATTCCTTCTTTCCACAGGTTGTTCAGATCGCTGATGTGGTCGAGGTCCGCATTCGTCACGAACAGGTAGTCCAGAACGTTGCGCTTCAGGTAGTGCTTGATGTAGGTGCTCGGCTTCCAGCCTGTGGTGCTGTTGTCACCCGAGTCGATCATCGCCAGGCGCCCTTCCACGCCGTAGGCAGAGCGATGTGTGAGCATGGCGCAGGCGCCATGTTCAACGTCCCATATCTTCAAGATCATCTCGCCTGGCATATCACTGCACCGCACCTTGCAAGATCTGCAGGTCTTGCTCTCCGACGATGAGCTGAACAGCCGGCAGGCCGTCATCGGCCATGCCGAGTGCCAGATGGACGAGTTGCACGAGGTCGTGCCGGCTCGGAGATGCGGAGTGGCCAGGCGGATGGCTATGCCATTCGCCGACGTAGCCGACCATGCCCGCGGTGCGCTTGGCGGCGTCCTTGACCGCTTCAGCAAGTCCGGCGACGCCACGCTCGAAGGAGTCGGGGCTGGCCTTGCTGTCGGAGGGCGCCGGCAAACCGGCGACGATGACAACAGCCCTGATGTTGAAATCGTAGTACCCGAGCAGCACGCCGCCGGTTTCGTTGGGAAAGCTTTGCTGGCGCAAAGTCCGCAACTGTTGTTCGACGCCGTCGTCGATATAGAGGTCAAGCTCACCCAGCGCGATACGCCGCTCGGGCACTGCTGGCACATCATGCACCTCGACGCCGCCACGCGCAGGATCGCGTTGCCAGATCCGAATCAGGGCATCCTCGCGCGCCACAGCGGCCTGGATCTGCTCCGCCAGCGTGCTTGCCTGGCCCAGGATGCGCGAGTAAGGCATCACGACTGAGATGTCGCGGCAACTCGCCCCGCTCCAGAAGGTGCTCGCGTGGCCGTCGAGGTGGACTCTCCCCCAGTCCTGCTGGATCAGTGCGCGATAGTACTGCGCCTCCAGTGTGCGAAGCCGTTGCATCCGCTTCGCATCCTCGGCAAGCAGCACTGCAGCGTTGCCGTTCGGCGTGACGAAGACGGAGAAATGTCGCGGAAGGGTATCGACCACGCTGGCCGCTCGTGGGTATTCAAGTGTGGTCGAGGCGTCGATGGCCAGTGCGGCGCCGGCGAGCGCCTGTGCAACATCCGCCTGTGCAAAGTCGCAGCCATCAGCCACTACTGGGACAATCTCGGTCGCTCCTTCCATTGCGGCGGCATGTAATCCTGCGACCACCGTGGCCTTGGTCTCGCCAATGTGTTGCGCGTAGGCACCGTGCCGAGAGAGGTTGTGCGGCTTGATGTGATCCTTGTCGATAACCGTCCAACGTCCCCAGCCGCTGCGGCCCCATAGATTTAGCAGCGCGCTGCCGAGCGAGCCTGCGCCGACCAATACGCCCGCTGGCCCTTCTTCCGTGACCCCGGATTGACGCATCGCCGCCGTTCGGTCGTTTTGAGTCAGGACAGCCATGGGCAGGATGGGCTGCTCGCGCCATGCCGTTGCTGGTTGCTGGTTCAGCAGGTCCTTGTAGTACCGTTTTTCATGGACAAACAATGCACCGCAGGCGATGCCGAGTTCGAGGCCGCCAATCGGTACGAGGAATGCCCGATGCGCGACGCCATCGGGCTCGGCATCGACGCTTCGGCGAATGGGGATATGCAAGAGGATGATCGTGCCCTTGTCGTCAGCCGAGGCGGTCGTGCCTGCTTCATCGATGTCAGCCTGTAGCGCTTCCCGTAGAGGACCAATCAGGTCTACCTCGCGTCGTGCCAGTACATCCGCCAGTTGCCCCAGCGTCACAGGATCACGCTCGACGAGGCCGTGCACGATGGGGGGCAGCGCCAGTTCAATGTGCTTGGTCGTCTTGACACGCGGGGCGGTCTTCACAATGGGTTCCAGAAAGCAAGTGAAACCGCCGTCAGGGCGTTCATGCCGGAGAACGATGGCGAAACGCAGAGCGGGATCTTTGCGGAGTTCAGTCAGATTCCACGGCAGAACGAGTTCGTACTTGCTGGCAAAGAAGAGATGCTCAACCGGCTGGTCCGCCGCGTGTAGCTCGCCTCGGGCGCTCTTCTCCAGCCACCACTGGATGCGACGAAGGAATGCTTCGGGCGTCCAGGTGCGCATTACCGCTCCGGCTGCCTCGAAATACAGGCATAGGCTCGCAGGGGTGCCGGGTACGCCTTGGTTCTGATGCATCAGGATCGGGAAGTCCTGACGCAGCGCCAACACCTCGATCAGCCTCTTGGGGTCATTGGGGACACACAGCGCCAAGCGCTCACGGTACCGGATGCCGACCGGATTCTTCGGCGGTACGTCGTCACACTCGACCTCCACGACGAGACATTCGAGCGTCGGATCGCCGTCAACGGGATGGCGGAGAATCTGGACAAGCGAATAGTCGCGCTGACGCTGGACCGCGCCAAACAGAGCTTTCGCACGGGGGATCGTTAGTTCGCTGGCGTCCTTGACCTCTACGACGTTCGCGAGCTCGTGGTACGCATCCGGCATCATCCCGCGGCGTCGCTGCGTGACTTCAGCGCCGTACTGCCTACTCGGGGCCTCACCGCCTTGGTCGGCCCGTCCGGTTCGGGAAAGACCACCCTGACCCGCTTGCTGCTGCGTCACGGCGATCCGCAGAAGGGGCGCGTCACCATCGGTGGCGTGGACGTCCGCGCCATCCCGCCCGATGAACTCAACTCCATGATCTCGGTGGTATTCCAGGACGTGTACCTGTTCGACGACACGGTGCTGGCGAATATCCACATGGCCCGTCCGGATGCGAGCGACGCCGAAGTGGAGGCGGCGGCCCGCGCCGCCCACTGCCTGGACTTCATCGAACGCCTGCCGCTGGGCTGGCACACCCCCCTGGGCGACATCGGCGGCCGTCTGTCGGGCGGCGAACGCCAGCGGATTTCCATTGCGCGCGCCCTGCTCAAGGACGCCCCCGTCGTGATTCTGGACGAGCCCACGGCCGCCCTGGACACCGAGAGCGAGGTGGCCGTGCAGCGGGCCATCGATGCCCTGGTTCGGGACAAGACCGTCATCGTCATCGCACACCGCCTGTCGACCATCGTGGGCGCGGATCGCATCCTGGTGATCGAGGACGGTCGCCTCGTCGAGCAGGGGCGGCACGACGAACTGCTTGCACGGACGGGGCGCTATCGTGCCTTGTGGGACGCACAGTTGGCGGCCAAGAACTGGCGTCCGGGAGCGGTCGATGCCGACGTCCGCGCCTGAGCGAACGACCGTCGTGGCATGGGCCGCCCCACTACTGCTTGTCAGTCTGGCGCACTTCGCCGCGCTGGCATGGCTGAGCTCGACGGCGCATCGCCCGGTCCCGCCGGTCGTCCCGCCGTCCATCGCGGGCAAGCTGGTATCGGCGCCCGCGCCCGTGGTGGCTCCCGCGTCCCCGGTACCCACGGAAGCTCCGGTCAAGGCAGAACCTCCGCCCCCCAAGCCAACTCCCGCGCCGAGGGAGATCCCCAAGCCGCTGCCGCCGACGCCAAGCGGGCCGCCATCCCCGCGCGCCGTGACGGCACCGCCACCGGAGCGGCCCGTCGCGCAGCAGGCCGCCGCGCAGCCCGCCATCGCCGCCGATTCCGCTCCACCGGCAGCCTCTCCCGCGCCTCGAGCGGAAGCGAAGGAAGCGCCACAAGCCGTCACGCCACCGCGTTCGGACGCCGCGCACCTGAACAATCCGCCACCGCCTTATCCGTCGCTGTCCAGGCGGCTTCGCGAGGAGGGCCGGGTGGTGCTGGACGTGTACATCCTGGCCGACGGCCGCGTGGGCGAGACCAGGCTCAGGCGGTCCAGCGGCCATCCCCGCCTGGATGAGGTGGCGCTCGATGCGGTGCGCCGGTGGCGCTATGTGCCGGCGCGGCGAGGCGACGAGCCGATCCCCTTCTGGTACGTGCAGCCCGTCGATTTCCGCCTGGATTCGTAGCGCCGCGCGAATCGTTTTCGAACCATTACAAGGAGTCCTTCCCATGCCCGACAGTCCCTATGGTCTCGCATCGCTCTGGAACGGAGGCGACGCGGTCATCAAGGCGGTGGCCGTCATGTTGCTGATGATGTCCATCGCCTCGTGGTACGTGATCGTGACCCGCGCATGGCGCGTGGCCAGGCTGCGCCGCGCCGCCCGCACGGCGGCGGATTTCTGGCATGCGCACAGCTTCAGTGAGGGACTGCGCGTGTTCGACGGCCCGACTGGTTTCAACCCCTTCCGCCATCTGGCGGAAGAAGGCAAGGCGGCGATCGACCACCATGTCGTGAACAAGGAGGACCTTCACGGCCAGATCAGCCTGGCCGATTGGCTGACCGAGAGCCTACGCGGCGCGATCGACGAAAGCGCTGCGCACCTTCAGAGCGGACTGTCCGTGCTGGCGTCGGTCGGGGCGACCGCGCCCTTCATCGGCCTGTTCGGCACCGTCTGGGGCATCTATCACGCGCTGGTGGGCATCGGCGTGACGGGGCAGGCCAGCATCGACAAGGTGGCCGGACCGGTGGGCGAGGCGCTCATCATGACTGCCTTTGGACTGGCCGTGGCGATTCCGGCGGTGCTGGGATACAACGCCCTGACGCGCGCCAACAAGGGCATTCTGGGCAAGCTCAACCGCTTCGCGCGCCAACTGCACGCCTATTTCCTGACGGGTTCACCCGTCGCTCGCCCCGGTGACAGGGATCGGGACGCGACGGCAACCGCGGCCATTCGTTCGGCGCGGACAGCCGCCAAGGCTTGAGGGGGGCGTCATGGCCTTTGGAAACGGACTCGACGCCGACGAAGACATGGTCAGCGAGATCAACATGACGCCGCTGGTGGACGTAATGCTGGTCCTGCTCATCATCTTCATCATCACCGTACCGGTGCTCACGCACTCGGTGAGGCTGGACCTTCCCCGGGCCGACAATACTCCGGACATTGTGCAGCCCAAGAGCGTAACCATCTCGATCACCGCTGATGGCACGATCCACTGGAACGAAGAGGTGGTCGCCGCTGCGGCGCTGGAGTCCCGGCTGCGGGTCTCTGCGGCCCGGCAGCCCCAGCCGGAAATACTCATCCGGGGCGACCGCAAGGTGCCCTACGAGAACGTTGTCAAGGTGATGGCAGCCGTGCAGCGTGCAGGAATTCTCAAGCTTGCCTTCGTCACCGAGCCGGGGACGTGACGGGTGCTGCGTGTCTCGCGGGCAATCCGGCCCATGGCCGATGACCGGGGGTGTGGGGAGCGTCGGTCGCGCCCCCCGGCGATCCTCACGAGCATGGAGGAGACCACGGACCGCCAGTCCTGATGGAGAAGGAGGAGAAATGGACCTTCGACATCTTCGCTGCTTCATCGCCCTGGCGGAAGAGCTCCATTTCACTCGTGCCGCGGAACGTTTGCACATCGAACAATCCCCACTGTCAAGAGCGATCAAGGAATTGGAAGCGGATCTGCGGGTACGGCTGTTCGAACGAAATCCCAGGGGGACACGCCTCACATGGGCGGGACAAGTGTTCCAGAAGGACGTGCGACGCATCCTTCTCGCGGTGGAACAGGCGACGGCAAACGCGCGGGCGGCGGCCTCCGGCTTCCGGGGAACGCTTCGCATCGCGTTGTCCGACGGTGTCGTGCCGAGGCGGCTCTCCGAGTTGCTCGCCAGATGCAGGTTGGAGGAGCCGGAAGTCGAGATACGTCTCTTCGAGGTCCCTCTCTCCCAGCAGGTGAGAGGGCTCCGCAACGACCTGTACGACGCCGGGTTCGCCCGCTCGGACGAGAGCGGAAGCGGACTGGTCGCACGGCCCGTCTGGAAGGACCCGCTCCTGGTCGTCCTTCCCGCGCGCCATCCTCTGCTGGCCTTTCGCGCGATCCCGCTCGACAAGGTAATGCAGTATCCGCTGGTGCTCTGTCACCCCGAGACTTGCGAAGGCCGCCACAGGCAGATCAAACGCATCTTTCGCTCCTCCGGCTTCGACCCGACGATCGCGGAGTACGTCGCCAGCAACGATGTCATGCTCGCGCTGGTCGCGGCCGGTTATGGGCTCGGCCTGGCCTGTCACGCGCAGATCATCGCATATCACCGATCCGAGGTTGTCACGCGTCGGCTGGCCGGGGAGTCGCCGATCCTGACCACGTATCTGCTCCGCCCGGAGGCGGATGCATACGCGCAGCTCGATCGATTCATCGCACGGACCGTTGGCGATTCCCAAGCCAACGGTTCTGACTGCACGGAATGACCCACGCCGCCAGCGTCCTGGCGTTCGCCAAGCAGCACGACTTCTCCCGCCGCGAATTGCGTCCCGGACCCCGCGTACCGGTTACAGCAGCGTGATCCCCGGCAAACTCAGGAAGCACGTCTCCCGCAGGAGACCGACGAAATCAGTCAGATAGGGGGCACTGGAGAGGCTGGCCGGGCAGGCGCCGTAAAGACTGGCGTGAAGTCCGTTGCGGCCTATGGGGCGACTCAGCACATAGCCCCGCTCCAGATAGCTTTGCACGGCCCACAGGGGGAGCGCGGCAATGCCCCGGCCGCTGGCCACCAGTTGCAGCAGCGCGATGGTCAGCTCGGTGCTGCGCCGCTTGGGCCGAACACCGGCCGGAGCCAGCACCTGGCGCACCACGTCGAGCATCTCGTCAGGCACCGGGTAGGAGATGAGGGTCTGATCGGCGAAGTCCGATGCTTCCAGCCAAGGGGCGCTGGCCAGCGCGTGGCCCTTGGCCAGGACGGCGACGATCTCGAAACCGAACAGGGAGTGGAAGCCAACGCCACGCTCATCGCTGTCGATTTCCGAGACCAGCGCGAAATCGGCCCGCCCCTGGTGGATCAGCCCGACCGGGTCGGCGTGAAAGCCGGAGACGATATCCAGTTCGACCTCCGGCCAGCGTTCGCGAAAGGCGTCCATCGCCGGCATCAGCCAGTCGAAGCAGGTATGACACTCGACGGCGATGCGCAACTGCCCTGCGGTGCCGGCGGCGAGCCGCGCAATGTCGCGTTCCGCCTCATCCACACGGGGCAGGAGCGCATCGGCCAGTTCCAGCAGGCGGCTGCCGATGGCGGTGAAGCGCGGCGGCACCGACTTGCGCTCGAACAGCAGCGCGCCGTAGACCGATTCGAGCAGCTTGATTTGATGCGAGAGCGCCGATTGCGTCAGGCTGAGCAACTCGGCGGCCCGCGAAAGGCTGCCGCCGTTCCTCAGAGCGACGAGTGTCCGCAGATGACGCAGTTCGAGGAGGCTTTTCATCATTAGAATTATTCATGCGATTGCAGAAAATATATCGTTTGAATCATACATAGCCCCAACGCATCATCCAAGCCTTTCAGAACACGGAGGCTCACGATGATCAACACCCATACCCTCGGTTTTCCCCGCATTGGAGCCCAGCGCGAACTGAAGTTCGCTCTCGAACGCCATTGGCGCGGTGAGATGACCGCCACGGAACTGGAAGGCGTCGGCAGCGACCTGCGGGCCCGCCACTGGAACATACAGCGTGAAGCCGGACTGGCTTTCGTGACGGTGGGCGATTTCGCCTACTACGATCATGTCGCCAACCACATCCAGTTGCTTGGCTGCGAGCCGGCACGCTTCGGGTTTTGCGGGGACGAGCCGGAACTCGCGCGCCATTTCACGCTGGCTCGTGGGGTCGCCCGCGAGGAAGGCGGCTCGGCCGCCGGCAAACCGGCACTGGAAATGACCAAATGGTTCGATACCAACTACCACTACCTGGTCCCCGAATTCCAGCCGGAAACGGAGTTCTCACTGGCCAGCGAGCGCCTCTTTACCGAAGTCGAGGAGGCAGTGGCCCTCGGGCACCGGGTCAAGGCAGTGCTCGTCGGCCCGCTGACCTTCCTGTGGCTGGGCAAGGAGAAGGCGTCGGATTTCGACCGCCTGAGCCTGCTCGATCGCTTGCTGCCAGTCTACGGACAGATCCTCGCTCGCCTGAATGCGCAAGGCGTCGAATGGGTGCAGATCGACGAGCCGATTCTGGGGCTGGACCTGCCGCCGGCCTGGCGCCAGGCCTTCGAGCCTGCCTATAACCGGCTGGCGGCGGCCAACGTCCCCATGCTGCTGGCCACCTACTTTTCGCCCCTCCAGGAAAACCTCAACCTCGCTTGCCGTCTGCCGGTCACCGGCCTGCACATCGATGCCGTGCGTGCGCCGGAGGAAGTCGTGGCGGTTGCCGACTGGTTGCCAGCGCACAAGGTCCTGTCGCTGGGCATCGTCGATGGCCGCAACGTCTGGCGTACCGATCTCGACGCCGCGTTGGCGCAATTGCGCCCGCTGTTCGAGAAGCGCAGCGGGAGCCTGTGGCTGGCGCCGTCCTGCTCGCTGCTGCACGTGCCGTTCAGCGTCGCCGGCGAAACGCAACTCGATGCAGAATTGCGCGGCTGGCTGGCCTTCGCTGTCGAAAAGCTCGCCGAACTGCGCGTGTTGCAGCGGGCGCTGGCCGGCGACGCCGACGACGACGGCGCCCTGGCGCAATCCCGCCGAGCAATCCAGGCGCGCCGTACCAGCCGCCGGGTCAACAACCCGGCGGTCGCAGAGCGCCTGGCCGCGCTGCCCCCCGACGCCGACCGCCGCCATTCCGCCTTCCCTGCCCGCCAGGCCGCGCAGCGCGCCCGCTTCAATCTGCCCGCGCTGCCGACCACGACCATCGGTTCCTTCCCTCAGACCGCCGAAATCCGCGCCGCCCGCGCCGCCTTCAAGCGCGGCGAGCTGTCTGCGGTCGACTACGAAACCGCGATGAAACAGGAGATCGCCCACGCCGTCGCCGTCCAGGAGGGGCTGGGCATCGATGTCCTGGTGCATGGTGAGGCCGAGCGCAATGACATGGTCGAGTACTTCGGCGAGCAACTGGCCGGCTTCTGCTTCACGGGCGACGGCTGGGTGCAGTCCTACGGCTCGCGCTGCGTCAAGCCGCCGATCATCTACGGCGATGTGTCGCGCCCGCACCCGATGACCGTGGCGTGGACGACCTACGCCCAGAGCCTGAGCAAGAAGCCGATGAAAGGCATGCTGACCGGGCCAATCACCATCTTGCAATGGTCCTTCGTGCGCGACGACCAGCCGCGCTCGACCACTGCCAACCAGATCGCGCTGGCCATCCGCGATGAGGTGGGCGACCTGGAAAAGGCCGGCATCGGCATCATCCAGATCGACGAGCCGGCGATCCGCGAGGGTCTGCCGCTGCGCCGCGACCGGCAGCGCGACTACCTCGCCTGGGCGACCCGCGCATTTCGCCTGTCGGCTTCCGTCGTGGCGGACGACACCCAGATTCACACCCACATGTGTTACTCGGAGTTCAACGACATTCTGCCGGAGATCGCCGTCATGGATGCCGACGTGATCACCATCGAAACCAGCCGCTCCGACATGGAGCTGCTTCGCGGCTTCGGCGAATTCCGCTATCCCAATGAAATCGGGCCCGGCGTCTACGACATCCATTCGCCCCGTGTCCCGACCGTCGAGGAAATGGTCCGCCTGCTGCGCAAGGCGCTGACGGTGATCCCCGCCGGGAACCTGTGGGTCAATCCGGACTGTGGGCTGAAGACCCGACGCTGGCCGGAAACCGAAGCCGCCCTGCGCAACATGGTGGAGGCTGCCCGCCGGATTCGTGATCAACTTGCCCATCGACAGGGGGGCATGCAGCCGCCTCGCCTGGAAGACGAGGACCACTATATCTAGTCATTCATCAATCAAGTGCGACTACATGTAGTGGTTTCTTGCTTGACAGACTCGACACGGTCCGGCTAAGCTTCGGTGCGTTGATGGTTCCCCTACCGGGGATTAAAAGGGAATCCGGTGCCAGGTCAACGGCCTGAAATCCGGAGCTGCCCCCGCAACTGTCATCGGCGAGCGTTTCGCCATTCTGGCCACTGGTTCGAACCGGGAAGGCGGATGAAACGCGAGGACCCGAGAGCCAGGAGACCTGCCGCAACGTCCTTCCAACCAACGATGGGGCGGGGTGTCCCTGACGAGAGGTTTGTGCGTGGCCTTGTTTTACTCCGACCGTGAGCAACGACCGCAACCGGCTGTGGCCGGACGGCACCGTGTTACGTCCGGCGCGCACCTCCGATTCTCCGCCCCCCAGTCCGGAGAATCGACGTGCCCCAGAACTCCTTGGTAGCCCTCGCCGCCGACGGTGCCGGTACTCTGCAGGTCATCCGCCGCAATGGCGCCGTCGCCAAATTTGATCCCGAGAAGATATCGGTTGCCCTGATCAAGGCCTTCATCGCCGTCGAGGGCGGCGAGGCCGGCGCGTCGAGCCGCGTGCGCGAGATCGTCGCGCGCCTGACCGCCGCGGTGGTGGCCGCGCTCACGCGCCGCCTGCCCGACGGCGGCGCGGTGCATATCGAGGACATCCAGGACCAGGTGGAACTCGCGCTGATGCGCGCGGGCGAACACGATGTCGCCAAGGCCTACGTGCTCTACCGCGAAAAGCGCGCCGCCGAGCGCGCGACGCAAACGACCGCCACACCGGGCGGCCCGGCCCTGCACGTCACCGAGAACGGCCAGCGCCGCCCCCTCGACCTGGCCGCCTATCGCGCCAGCGTCGCGGTGGCCTGCGCGGGCCTCGCCGACGTGTCGCCCGAACGCATCGTCGATCTCGCCCTCAAGGGGCTTTACGACGGCGTGCCGGCGCACGAGGCGCACCAGGCGCTGATCCTCGCCGCGCGCAGCCTGATCGATACCGACCCGGACCATGGCTTTGTCGCCGCCCGCCTGCAACTGCAGGCGCTGGAGCGCGAAGTCTTCGGCGGCGCGCCCGAGCCGCTGGCCGACTACTTCCCGCGCTTCGTCAGGCTCGGCATCGAGGCCGAACTGCTCGACCCGCGCCTGGCGGAATTCGACCTGCCACGTCTCGCCGCTGCGCTCAAGCCCGAGCGCGACCGCCAGTTCGGCTACCTCGGCCTGCAGACCCTCTACGACCGCTACTTCCTGCACATCGACGGCCGCCGCATCGAGACGCCGCAGGTCTTCTTCCTGCGCGTGGCGATGGGTCTCGCGCTGAACGAGGTGGACCGCGAGGCGCGCGCCATCGAGTTCTACGAGCTGATCTCCTCCTTCGACTTCATGTGCTCGACGCCGACGCTGTTCAACAGCGGCACGCGCCACCCGCAGCTCTCGTCCTGCTACCTCACCACGGTGAGCGACGACCTGGACGGCATCTTCTCCGCCATCCGCGAGAATGCGCTGCTGCAGAAATACGCCGGCGGCCTGGGCAACGACTGGACGCCGGTGCGCGCGCTGGGCAGCCGCATCAAGGGGACGAACGGAAAAAGCCAGGGCGTGATTCCCTTCCTCAAGGTGGTGAACGACACGGCCGTGGCCGTCAATCAAGGCGGCAAGCGCAAGGGCGCGGTCTGCGCCTATCTGGAAACCTGGCACCTGGACATCGAGGAATTCCTCGAACTGCGCAAGAACACCGGCGACGAGCGCCGCCGCTGCCACGACATGAACACGGCGCACTGGATTCCCGACCTGTTCATGCGGCGCGTGCAGGAGGACGGTCCCTGGACATTGTTTTCCCCCGCCGACGTGCCCGACCTGCACGAGCTATACGGCCAGGCCTTCGAGACTGCCTATGTCGCCTACGAGGCGAAAGCCGCGCGCGGCGAGATCAAGCTGTTCAAGCAGATCCCCGCCGTACAGCTCTGGCGCAAGATGCTGACCATGCTGTTCGAGACCGGCCATCCGTGGATCACCTTCAAGGATGCCTGCAACCTGCGCTCGCCGCAGCGCCACGCCGGCGTGGTGCACAGCTCCAATCTGTGCACCGAGATCACGCTCAACACCTCCGACACCGAAACCGCGGTCTGCAATCTCGGCTCGGTGAATCTCTTCGCCCACCTGAAGGAAGACGGCCTCGACCTGCCCAAGCTGCAACGCACCGTGCGCACCGCCCTGCGCATGCTCGACAACGTCATCGATATCAACTACTACGCCAGCCCCAAGGCGCGCAACGCCAACCTGCGCCACCGCCCGGTGGGCCTGGGCGTGATGGGCTTCGCCGACTGCCTCGCCGCGCTGCGCCTGCCTTATGCCTCTGACGCCGCCGTGGCGTTCGCCGATCGTTCGATGGAGGCGGTCTGCTATTACGCCTACGAGGCCTCGACGGCGCTGGCGGTCGAACGCGGCCGTTATCCGAGCTACGACGGCAGCGACTGGTCGCAGGGCATCCTGCCGCCGGACACCGTCGCCCGCCTGCGCGAGGAACGCGGCGGCGACGTCGAGCTGGAGCCGGGCGGCGCGCTCGACTGGGAAGCGCTGCGCGAGCGCGTGCGCGCCCACGGCATGCGCAACTCCAATTGCGTGGCCATCGCGCCCACGGCGACGATTTCCAACATCGTCGGCGTCTCGGCCTCCATCGAGCCGATCTATCAGAACCTCTACGTCAAATCCAACCTCAGCGGCGAATTCACCGTCGTCAACGCCGCCCTCGCCGCCGAGCTGAAGACCCTGGGGCTGTGGGACGAAGTGATGGTGGCCGACCTCAAGTATTTCGACGGCCAGCTCGCACGCATCGACCGCGTGCCCGACGAGCTCAAGGCCCGCTACGCCACGGCCTTCGAAATCGACCCGCACTGGCTGGTCGAAGCCGCCGCGCGGCGGCAGAAGTGGATCGACCAGGCGCAGTCGCTCAATCTCTACGTCGCCCAGCCCTCCGGCCGCCAGCTCGACGAACTCTACAGGCTCGCTTGGCGGCGCGGCCTCAAGACCACCTACTACCTGCGCACCCTCGGCGCCTCCCAGGCCGAGAAATCGGTGGAAGGCGCGCACACCGAAGCGGCACCGAAGATGTGTTCCATCGACAACCCTGATTGCGAGGCCTGCCAATGAATGTCATTTCCGCCCAGATGCCGACATCCCGCTCAACCGCTCCCGAACTACCCAGGCGCATCGTCAAGCGCGACGGCCGCGACGAGCCCTTCGAAGCCGCGCGCATCGCCTCGGCGCTGACGCGCGCTGGCGCCGCCAGCGGCGAATACGACGCCGATGAGGCGCAACTGCTGACCGCCCGCGTGCTCAAGGTGCTGCGCCACCGCCACGGCCCCGCCAACACAGGGGCGCCAACCGTCGAGCAGGTGCAGGACATCGTCGAGCAGACGCTGGTGGACGCCAACCACCTCGCCACCTTCCGCGCCTACGTCGCCTACCGCGACCAGCACCGCCGCCTGCGCGAAGACCGCAAGACCCTGGTGGACGTGGCGGCCGCCGTCGACGAATACGTCGGTCGCGCCGACTGGCGCGTGCAGGCCAACGCCAACCAGGGCTATTCGCTCGGCGGCCTGATCCTCAACGTCTCGGGCAAGGTGGTGGCCAACTACTGGCTATCCCATGTCTATCCGCCCGAGATCGGCCAGGCGCACCGCGACGCCGACATTCACATCCATGACCTCGACATGCTCTCCGGCTACTGCGCCGGCTGGTCCCTGCGCCAGCTGCTGCACGAAGGCTTCAACGGCGTGCCCGGCAAGCCGGAGGCCGATCCGCCGAGGCACTTCTCCAGCGCGCTCGGCCAGATGGTGAACTTCCTCGGCACCTTGCAGAACGAGTGGGCCGGCGCGCAGGCCTTCAGCTCCTTCGACACCTACCTCGCGCCCTTCGTGCGCAAGGACCGGCTCGACTACGACGCCGTGCGCCAGGGCATGCAGGAGTTCATCTACAACCTCAACGTGCCTTCGCGCTGGGGCACGCAGACGCCCTTCACCAACCTGACCTTCGACTGGGTCTGCCCGGAAGACCTGCGCGAGCAGATCCCGACGATCGGCGGCATCGAGATGCCCTTCGCCTACGGCGAGCTGCAGGCCGAGATGGACCTGATCAACCGCGCCTACATCGAGGTGATGAGCGCCGGCGACCGGCGCGGCCGCGTGTTCACCTTCCCGATCCCGACCTACAACATCACGCAGGACTTTCCCTGGGAATCGGAGAACGCCGAGCGTCTGTTCGCCATGACCGCGAAATACGGCCTGCCCTATTTCCAGAACTTCCTCAACTCGGACATGAAGCCGAACCAGATCCGCTCGATGTGCTGCCGCCTGCAGCTCGACCTGCGCGAACTCCTGAAACGCGGCAACGGTCTGTTCGGCTCGGCAGAACAGACCGGCTCGATCGGCGTGGTGACGATCAACTGCGCACGCCTCGGCCATCTGCATGCGGGCGATGAAGCGGCGCTCTTCGCGCAGCTCGATCGCCTCGCCGACATGGCCCGCGACAGCCTGGAGATCAAGCGCAAGGTCGTGCAGCGGCTGATGGACGACGGCCTCTTCCCCTACACCAAGCGCTACCTCGGCACACTGCGCAACCACTTCTCGACCATCGGCGTGAACGGCATCAACGAGATGGTGCGCAACTTCAGCGACGATGCGCGCGACATCACGCATCCCGAGGGCCATGCGCTGGCGCTGTGCCTGCTCGACCGCCTGCGCGACAGGATGCGCGATTACCAAGAGCAGACCGGCAACCTCTACAACCTGGAGGCCACCCCGGCCGAAGGCACCACCTATCGCTTCGCCAAGGAGGACAGGAAGCGCTGGCCCGGCATCCTGCAGGCCGGAACGAAGGACAAGCCCTACTACACCAATTCGTCGCAGCTGCCGGTCGGCTTCACCGACGATCCCTTCGAGGCGCTGCTGCGCCAGGACGAGCTGCAAACGCGCTACACCGGCGGCACGGTATTGCACCTCTACATGCGCGAGCGCCTCTCCTCGCCGGCCGCCTGTCGCCAGCTGGTGCGCACGGCGCTCACCCGCTTCCGCCTGCCCTACATCACGATCACGCCGACCTTCTCGATCTGCCCGAAGCACGGCTACCTCGCCGGCGAGCACGAGTTCTGCCCGAAGTGCGACGAGGAACTCCTCGCCCGCCGCGCCCATTGAGTTTCATCCACCACGAAAGGAAACCGCCATGTCCGACAAGACCGCTTCTTCCCTGCTACAGGACCACGAACGCCAGCGCTGCGAAGTCTGGACGCGCGTGATGGGCTACCACCGCCCCGTGTCCGAATTCAACCCCGGCAAGCGGAGCGAGCACGGCGAGCGCCGCCACTTCGCCGAGCCGACCCAGGCCGCGCATGCGTGAGCCCGAACTGGCGGTGGGCGGCCTGGTGCCGTTCACCACCATCGATTTCCCCGGCCGGCTCGCCGCCGTGGTGTTCTGCCAGGGCTGCCCCTGGCGCTGCACCTACTGCCACAACCCACACCTGCTGCCGCGCGGCGCGGGTACCCTGCCGTGGGCGGACGTGCTCGACTGGCTGGCCAGCCGGCGCGGCCTGCTCGACGGCGTCGTCTTCAGCGGCGGCGAGCCGCTGCTGCAACGCAATCTTCCGGCCGCGCTGGCCGAAGTGCGCGCGCTCGGCTTCGCCACGGCGCTGCACACGGCCGGCGCCTACCCGGAACGGCTGGCCGCCGTGCTGCCGCTGCTCGACTGGGCCGGCTTCGACGTCAAGGCGCCGTTCGCTGACTACGCACCCATCGTCGGCTGCGACGGTGGCCGCGCCGCCCGTCAATCGCTCGAACTGCTGCTCGCCTCCGGCCTGCCCCACGAAATCCGTTGCACCGTGCCGCCGCAGCTCGACGAGGCGGCGCTCGGCCGCCTGTGCGCGGAACTCGCGGACCTCGGCGCTGCGCAGCCAGTTCGGCAGACCTGCCGCCTTCCAACACCTTCCACGGAGCATTCCGCATGAACCTGCCATTCGACGATTGGGCCGTCTCCGCCGCCCCGCCAGCGCCGACTTTTCAGGCCCCCACGCTTGCCCCGGTGCGCGCCGCCGACAAGCGCGTGGTCAATGGCCACGCCGACATCAACCAGCTCGCGCCCTTCAAGTACCCCTGGGCCTGGGAGTACTTTCTCAAGGCCAACCGCAACCACTGGACGCCGCTGGAAATCAACATGGCGCAGGACGTGCACGACTACCACCACACGCTCACGCCCGCCGAACGCCACGTCTTCGAGAACGTGCTCGCCTACCTCACCACCTCCGACATCCTCGCCATGCGCAACATCGGCCTGGCCGTGATGGAGAAGATGAGCGCGCCCGAACTGCAGATCTACCAGGCGCGCCAGGTGTATGAAGAAGCCCTGCACACCTGGACCTACCAGCACTGCATCGAGACGCTGAACCTCGACCAGGGCGAGATCTACAACCGCTACCGCGTCGTGCCCGCCATCCACGGCAAGATCGCTCTGGCCAACCGGCGCCTGGAGCGCATCCTGCGCTCCGATCTCGATCTCGCCGACCGGGACAACCTGCACGAATTCGCGCTCTCCTACCTCTTCTTCGCCGCGGTCTTCGAGGGCTGCTGGTTCTACAACGGCTTCTCGCCCATCTTCGCCCTGCAACGGCGCGGCCTGATGAAAGGCACGGCCGAGCAGTTGCAATACATCATGCGCGACGAAGTCATGCACTGCGGTTTCGGCATCCGCGTCGTGCGTCAGTTGTTGCAGGAAGAAAACCTGACGCTCGATCCCGCCGCCCTCGCCGCGCTGTGGCAGGAAGCCGAAGCCGCCGAGGCCGATTACGCGAACTACATCCTGCGCGATCCCATCCTCGGCTACTCGGCCGATCTGCACATTGGCCAGTTCCGCCACATCGCCAACCGCCGCGCGCGGCAACTTGGCCTGGACGAACCCTACCCCGGCGCCACCAACGTGCTGCCCTGGCTGGACGAACAGGTGAACCTGCGGAAGGAAAAGAACTTCTTCGAGACGCGCGTCACCGAGTATCAGACGGGCGGGGCGCTTCAATGGTGAGGGCAGAAATGGATATTTCCCGGAAAGGAGCCGACTGACACACCAACGACTCACTACGCTTGATTGATCGGTTTCGCGGTTGCCCGGCCGGCAAGGCCGGGCACGAAGAGGGAATTCGGTGACGCGCCAGAAGCGAATTCCGAAGCTGCCCCCGCAACTGTGATCGGCGAGTCTTTCGCCAACCCGCGCCACTGGATGCATTTCCGGGAAGGCCGGCGCAAGACGACGACCCGAGAGCCAGGAGACCTGCCGCGAAATGCTTTTCCCTTCTTGTTTCGGGGCGGGGTGTCCCTGGAGAGCGGCATGCACGAGCGTTTCTTTCGAACCGCATCGGGCCGGTTCCGTTGGCGTCATCGGCAAACGGGACCGGGTACGTCTTCCGGAAACACCTGCCCTCAGCCATTTGGAGTGTTTCCGTGAATCTTGAATCTTCTCGTTTGACCCTTGTCGACATGGTCCTGCCGGACCAGTCCAACCACCACGGCACCCTGTTCGGCGGTGCCGCCCTGGCCATGCTCGACAAGCTGGCTTTCATCCTCGGCAGCAAGGTCTTGCGCGGCAGCATCGTCACCGCCGCAGTCAGCCGGATCGACTTCCGTGCCCCGGTGCCGGTCGGCTTGCTGACCGAGACGACGGGTATCGTGGTCCACGTGGGCCGGCGCTCCGTCACCATCGACGCGGAGCTGGCGGCCGAGGATCTTCTGACCGGTCATCGCATTTCCTGCGTGTACGGACAATTCGTCATGGTGGCGACCGAGGCCGTCGCACCGCCGCCGGCACCGTGCCAGCCGGGCGTCGATACTGCGGCAAGCTGCGTGGCGGAGATCGTTTTTCCCGGCCATGCCAATCACCGGGGCATCCTTCATGGCGGGCCGGCCATGGCGTGGCTGGCGAAAGCCGGCTTCGCGGCTGCCTCCCGCCATGCCAGACTTCCCCTCGTCATGGCGTCGAGCGAGCGGCTGGATTTTCTCGCCCCGGCGCGGGTCGGCGATGTGGTCGAAATCACTGCCCGCGTCACCGACGTGCGGCGGCGATCACTGACAGTCGAAGCCGAAATGGCCGCCGAATCGCCGCAGAGCGGCGAGCGCCGGCAATGCACCCAGGTTTCGTTCGTATTCGTGGCAATCGGCGAAGACGGGCGTCCAATCGGATTGGATAGCGCTTCCGCCATGGGGCTGGCGAGAGGGAGCAGCAAAGGCGATGCCTGACGCCATCCGCCGCATTCCGTTGCCCGCCAGGCCCGTCTTGCGCTTGACGCCCACCCACCGTCGCTCCGTTGCCCAGCACCTTCTGGCGCTGGATGCAGACGACCGCTACAGCCGCTTCGCCTCGGCCCTGTCGGATGCCGGCATCGCGGCATATGTGCGGCGTATCGACTTCGCGCGAGATCCGTGTTTCGGCATCGTCGAGCCGGGAGGCGGCCTGTCCGGCTTCATACATCTGGCGGTGTGCGAAGACGTGGCTGAGCTTGCCGCCAGCGTGCTTCCGCCGTGGCGACGCCGGGGCCGGGCCCGCCAGTTGATCGACGTCGCCCTGCGTTTTGCCGCCGCCATCGGCATCCGGGAAGTGCATTTGGCGACCGGCCACCCGGCGGCACATATCTGCGGCGGCCTTGGCCACCATACCCTGGTCGGGTCAGAGTACCCTCGGGTGCGTGTCCAGCTGGGTAGGCAGGAAATCCGCTTTGAATGAGGAGAATGCACCATGGATGGAGAGAGCACGGTGAATGGGGCAGCGGAACAAGGTCTGCGGTTGCTCGACAAGGTGACTGAGTTTCGATTTGCATTGGCCTTGTTGTCAGTGGTCATAGCTTTCGATGTTGCCTTGTCGTGGATCGCGAATCGAAATGTGTTGACGATGGACTGGTCAGCACTTGGCGCAAGCGATATCACCAGAATCGGTCTTGCCATGGTGGCTTATGTCTTCTGGATGGCGGCGCTTTCGCCGCTGGTGCGCCACATAGTCGAGTACGCGTTCATGTTGCTGGAAAACACTCGGCTTAGCGGCATGCTGAACCGCGTCGTTGAGCCCATATACGAGACAGCGGAGCGCAGATATGCCTCGGGGCAAGTCAGGGTGAACGAAGCGAAGCTGCGTGCACTCAGGGACAAGGACGCGTTCTGGATCGCGCGGGTGGAGAAGGCGGAAGCCAGACAGCGCGAGGAACGCGACGAAATGGTGCAACTTGCAGGTCTGTCGTTTTCCGTTTCGGGATTGCTGCTGATGGACTGGTGGATGGATTCCTCGCTCACTGGACTGGTCACGGCGTGGGTAGGTGAATTCGGCGGGCCGATGGGAAGTGTCGCGAGCCTCGGTGCATGGGTCTGCATACTGTTAGTCGCGTTTCCCTGGCTGTACCGCATGCGGGTTGCCATGCCAAGCGAAACCTGGATAGATCATCCGGAATTGGCCAGGGAGCGTCTGGAAGCCATTGAGGCGCAGCGTCGGAATGCGCGCCTGTAACGTCTGCTAATAGCCGGCCTGTTCAGGCAACTGCGGTCATCGATGGGAATTCTCGTGTCGGCCCTCTCGTTCCCAAACCAGGAGCCGACACCTCCCTGCCGGGAAGTGTCGGCATAAAATAGACCATCAGGCGACAACGAGCTGCCGCGCCAGCGCCACCTCCACCGAGTCGCCGTCCTGGTTCAGGACATCAAGCCCGGACTCCGGCACGTCGCCGGAGGTGCTCTGCGACACCATGATCTTCTTGGCCATCAACCCCAGGCAGGTCATCTGCG
>DYGX01000031.1 GCA_020724465.1 Thermoflexus sp. | reverse complement strand
TTTTCCAATGGCGGGAAGCGCCGCTTCGACATGCGCCCTTACCTGCACTTGCCCGTGTATCTTCGCCTGGAAAATCCGGGTTATTTCGCGCTGGCGCAGGTCGATTACGGTACCGTCGTCTGGCCAGGAGAAATCGACATTGCCCCGGAAACGCTCTACCGGCTTTCGCTGCCGCTCGATACGGTCGCCTCATAACGATGCCCCGCCGCGCACGCATCCAGCTGCCGGGTTTTCCTGTTCATCTGATCCAGCGCGGTAACAACCGCTCGGCGTGTTTTTATGCCGAGGAAGATTACCGCTTCTATCTGGATCACCTTAACGAGCAGGCCGCAAAGCACGGCTGCACCCTCCATGCCTATTGCCTGATGACCAATCATGTGCATCTGCTGCTGACGCCTGAAAAAGACGATAGCCTGGGCAAGTTGATGAAGGCGCTGGGCCAGCGCTACGTGCAATATGTGAATCGCACCTATCGGCGTAGCGGTACGCTATGGGAGGGGCGGTTTCGCTCTTGCCTGTTGCAGCAGGAAGCCTATGTGCTCGCTTGCTACCGCTACATCGAATTGAATCCAGTGCGGGCGTGCATGGTGGAACATCCGGCCGAGTATCGTTGGTCGAGCTACCGCGCGAATGCGCAGGGAGAGGAGGGCTGCATTTCCCCTCATTCGCTTTATCTTGCTTTGGGCCAGCAAAGCGAAGTACGCCATGCGGCTTATCGCGAACTGTTTCGCCACGAACTGGAGCCCGGGCTGGTCGATGAGATTCGCCAGGCGACCAACGGGAACTTTGTCCTGGGCGATGGTCGCTTTGCGGCGGAGGTGGAGAGGATGCTGGGGCGGCGGGTGGTGCGCGGGAAGCCCGGGCGACCCTTCAAGAAGTCGTCACCACCACCTGCAAGCGGCGAGCTTTTTGCCTGAAACGCCGTCCCGCCAGCAGGGAGGCCGTCAGGCCGGAAGCGGCCCGAAGAGGCTGCGCCGACTTTTCCCCTACGGTTGCCAGATCCCTTTGGTCTTGTTGACAGCCAAAATGTGGTATGTATAGTTACACAAATGAAAAGCGCGGACATCATCAAACGACTGGAATCCGAGGGCTGGCAGCATGTGGGCGGCAAAGGTGACCACATGAAGTTCAAGCATCCTGCCAACCCCGGCCACGTGGTCGTGCCGCATCCACGCAAAGATATGGCTATTGGCACGCTGCGCAATATCTTCCGGCAAGCCGGTTGGAACTGGAGGTGACTATGTTGTACCCGGTCTATGTGCACAAGGACGAAGGCAGTGCCTACGGACTGACCTTTCCCGACTTTCCCGGCTGCTTCTCGGCGGCGGACGAGCTGGCCGATCTGCCCGGTATGGCTCAGGAGGCGGTTGAGGTGCATTTTGAGGGCGAGGATATGGAGATCCCTGTTCCGTCGACACCAGAACAGTGGGCCGCTGACGAGCGCTTCCAGGGAGGCTACTGGATGCTGGTCGAAATCGACTTGGCGAAGATCCGCAGCCAGCCCGTGCGTCTCAACGTATCCTTGCCGGCGTATCTGGTGACCCGCATCGACAACTATGCCAAGGCTCACCACCTGAGCCGTTCCGGATTCCTCGCCAAGGCAGCCGAACGGGAAATGCGAGAGGGCTGAGTCGCATTTTTTTAGTTTTTTTCACTACTGTCCTGACCAATAGGGGACTGACCAATAGGGGACAGACCACGGTTTTTGTGACCAATAGGGGACAGACCACGGTTTTTTGATAAACGGAATAATACGGGACCGCGGTTTTCGCACCCAACAGCCGGGACAGCCGAGCCCTGACAGCCGTGTGCTATGCTCAAGCGGCGCAACCCCGGAGCGAGACCCCATCATGAACTGGAAACATGGCTACTACGCCGACAGCGGCTATACCTACGGCTACTATGTCGAAACCTCGCCCCTTCGCCTGGCCTGGGCCGCCCTGATCCAGGGCCAGCAGTTGCCGACGCGCGGTTTCCGTTATCTCGATGCCGGCTGCGGCCAGGGCCTGAGCCTGATCCTGATGGCTGCCGCCCACCCGGACAGCGAGTTCGTCGGGGTGGATTTCCTGCCCGAACACATCGCCCATGCCAACGATCTGGCCAGCAGTTGCGGACTTCGCAATGTGCGCTTCATCGAGGGCGATTTCATCGAGCTGGAAAAAGACCCGGCCTGCCTGGGCCAGTTCGACTTTGCCGTGTCGCACGGCATCACCAGCTGGATCGCACCGGCCGTCAAGCGCGGCCTGTTTGCGCTGATCGGTCGGGTGTTGCGTCCGGGGGGCGTCTTTTACAACAGCTACAACACCTTTCCCGGCTGGTTGGCGGCCGTGCCGTTTCAACACCTCGTCTTGCTCGAGCAGCGCAGCAAGACGGGCGCGCTGGCCCTCAAGGCGGCGCGCGAGAGCATGGCCGCCCTCAAGGAGGGAGCCCCGGCCCTGTTCGGCAACCTGCCCGGCCTGGCCGGGCGGCTGGAGTCGATGGAAAAGCTCGATCCGGCCTATCTGGTGCAGGAATACAACAACCAGTATTGGCAGCCCTTGTTCGTCAATCAGATGATGGACGACATGTCGGCCGTCAAGCTCGGCTACCTGGGCACGGCCACGCTGCCGGAGGCTTTCGAATCGTCCTACACGCCCAAGGTGCGCGAGCTTTTGCAGGCCCAGGCCACGCCAGAAATCCGGGAATTGCTGCGCGATTTCGCGGTGAATCAGTCCTTCCGGCGCGATTTGTATGTCAAGGGCCGCAGCCGGCCCTGGGCCGCCCAGCAGATGAATTTGCTGCGCGCCTTCCGCTTCGTGGCCAACCCTGCCCAGCCACGCCCCGAGGAAGGCAAGCCCTACCTGATCAAGGCCGGCGGCATCGAACTGTCGGGCTAGCCGGAGTTTTACAGCGCCTTGCTGGAACGCATCCAGAAACACCCCGACGGGGTTTCCGTGGGCGAACTGATCGAGGGCAGCGGCGATGCCCAGCAGCCCGGCAACACCTTGCAAGCCCTGTCGATGCTGCTGCACGGCGGCTGGTGTCTATTGCACCAGACCGGGCAGGACAGCAAGGCCGGGCGCAGCACCAACGCGGCGCTGGCCCAGGCCGTCTGCGATGGCGCCCCGTATCGCTACATCAGCCTGCCGCGCGCGGGAGCGGCGCTGTCGATCTCGGAAGTGGAGTGGTTCTTCGTTGCGGCGATCATCGATGGCCACAAGGAAGCCGCTTGGCCCGATGCGGCCCAGCTCAGCCTGCGCCGCCTCAACCGCTCCTTGCTCAAGGAGGGAAAGCCCGTCACCGATGCCGCCGAGCAGCTCGAACAACTGCGCGGCCTGGCGACGGGCTTTGCCCAGACCAAGCACCCCCTGTTCAAGCGGCTGGGCGCGATCTGAATCGTCGGGGCGGGCATATCCGGCCGTCCCGCCGATGCCGACTTTTCTCACGGCTCCGTTCCATGCCCCATACCTTCCTTCATGTCGGTTGCGGCCCCAAGCGCAAAGACCAAACCACGCGCGCTTTCTGCACGGATGAATGGCTGGAACTCCGTTTTGACATCGACGAATCGGTCAATCCCGATCTGATCGGGACGATGACCGACATGTCGGCGGTGGCTCGGGGCAACCTCTTCATGGCGCACCGTTGCGGTTTCACACAGAAAGTCCTGACGGGCACCTTGAAGGCGGCCGGATTCAAGGTGATGGCCTCGATAGCACGTCCGGCGGCTTTCGACCTGTGGGCGCTTGCCAGTAAGAGCGCACGGTCGGAGGAAGAGATGCGGAAGTTGGCGGCAGTACATTTTCCGGGGTAGCCGCCGGTATGAGTTTGCATGTGCTGAAGATACTTTGACGCGAAAGATAGCAATGCCTACAACGAAGTCATTGCTATCAATCAGGAGGTGACTTCATGGCCGCTTTGACGATTCGCAATGTGGATGACGCGATCAAGCAGTCGCTGCGTATTCGTGCCGCACAGCATGGGGTGTCGATGGAGGAGGAGGCCCGTCGCATTCTTCGTGAAGCCTTGCTCCGGGTATCCCCACCACACGCTCTGGGGCAGCGGCTGAAACAGCGATTTGCGGAAGTGGCCGATGCGGACTTTGAACTTCCCTCGCGCCAGGTCTCGCGTAGGGCACCCAATTGGGACGAGACGCCGTGAATCTGCTCGACACCAATGTGCTGTCCGAATTCATGCGTCCGCAGCCCGCCGAAGCGGTGACGGCATGGCTGGATCGCCTCCCCGCCGAACAGGCGTGGACCAGTGCCATCAGTGTTGCCGAAATCGCGCTCGGGCTGGCGCTGATGCCTCCGGGGAAGCGCCAGGCGGTGCTGGCACGGGCGGCACAAGCCATGTTCGAAGAGGATTTCGGGGGGCGCTGTCTGCCATTTGATCGGAATGCGCGTACGGCACACCACTACGCCGCCATCGTCGCGCAGCGCACACGCGCCGGTCGCCCGATCAGCACCGAAGATGCCCAGATCGCTGCCATCGCGCTCACGCACGATCTGACCCTGGCCACGCGTAATGTGTCCGACTTTGAAGGGATTGACGGCTTGCAGATCGCCAACCCGTGGCTGACAATCCCATGAACATCCTCTTCATCCACCAAAATTTCCCCGGCCAGTTCAAGTTTCTGGCACCGGCCCTGGTGCAGCACGGCCATTCGGTCGTGGCGATGACGATGCAGAAGACCGACGCCCGGGCGTGGCAGGGCGTGAAGCTGGTGCCCTACACGGCCAGCCGGGGCAGCACACCGAACGTGCATCCGTGGGTCTCCGACTTCGAAACCAAGACCATCCGCAGCGAGGCCTGTTTCCGGGCGGCGCTCCAGATGAAGGCGCAGGGTTTTACACCGGACGCGATCGTCGCCCACCACGGCTGGGGCGAGAGTCTCTTTCTGAAGGATGTCTGGCCCGATGCAACGCTCGGCATCTACTGCGAGTTCTTCTACCGCCCGCACGGGGCCGATGTGGGTTTCGACCCCGAGTTTCCGGCGAAAGATGCGGGCGATGCTTGCCGGCTGCGCCTGAAAAACCTCAACAACCTGCTGCACTTCGAGGTGGCGGATGCCGGCATCAGCCCAACCCACTGGCAGGCCAGCACCTTCCCCGAACCTTTCCGCAGCAGGATCGCCGTGGTGCATGACGGCATCGACACACAGGCGCTCGCGCCGAACCCCCCTGTCAGCCTGACGCTGAACGGCCACCTGACCCTGACGAAGCGGGATGAAGTCATCACCTTCGTGAACCGAAATCTCGAGCCCTACCGGGGCTACCATGTCTTCATGCGGGCACTGCCCGAGATGCTGAAGCGCCGACCGAACGCCCGGGTGCTCATCGTCGGCGGCAACGATGTGAGCTATGGTGCGAGGCCCACGGTCGAGGAACACGGGGGGCAGACGTGGAAGGACATTTTTGCTGCCGAGGTCCGTCCGCAGATTCCCGATGGCGACTGGGCGCGGGTGCATTTCCTCGGCAACATCCCGTATCAGCATTTCATCCCGCTCTTGCAGATCTCGGCGGTGCATGTCTATCTGACCTACCCCTTTGTGCTGTCCTGGAGCTTACTGGAGGCGATGAGCGTGGGGTGTGCGATTGTGGCGAGCGACACCCAGCCGCTGCACGAGGCGATCCGGCACGACGAGACCGGTCGGCTGGTGAATTTCTTCGACATGGCGGGACTGGCCAACGAGGTCTGTGCACTCCTCGATAACCCGTCCGCGCGGCAGCGGCTCGGCCAGAATGCACGGGCGTTCGCGCAGGCCAACTACGACCTGAAGACGGTGTGCCTGCCCCGGCAGATGGCATGGGTGGAGGGGCTGAGGGATACGAATACCCGAGTCGGCAGCGGCTGAAGCACGCCACTCTCCTTACAGGTTTTTCAAGATCAGAGACATAATGGCGGCCCCGACCAAAAAAAGCCCCGACCTTGTGGGCCGGGGCTGAAACGGTTCCGTTGCGGAACCGGAGGAGGAGACGTTGAAGGCGATAACGGCGCTCCGACGCGCCGAATCAAGCGGCCTTCTTCACTTTCGGCGCGGCCGCGCCGACGGCCTTGACGGTCGCGGAGGTCGCGGCGGCGACGTTCGCTTCGGCCATCTCGGCGACCTGCTTGGCGGCCTTGTTCATGGTCTCGTAGGCGGAGTTGGCGGCGGCGATGGCCGACTTGACGGCGGCGACGGCCACATCGGAGCCGGCCGGCGCATTCTTGACGGCCTTGTCCAGCGCGGAAGCGACGTTGCGATTCAGTTCGACATACTGGCTGTCGAAGATCTTGGAGAACTCTTCCTGGGTCTGGCTGGCGATCTCATACAGACTGCGCGAGTAGGAAACGGCCTTTTCGAAGGCGGGCTGGGCCAGGGCGGCCTGCACGCTCATCAGCTCCTGGACATCCTTGGCGGCCAGCAGGGTTTTCGCATTGCTGACGCTGTCTTCCAGCAGGGTGCGCGCGGTGTTCAGGTTCAGGGCGGCAAGGCGCTCGGCGCTGGCGAACGCGGTGTTGGCGATGGTCAGCAGGGTCTCGACATTGGCCTTGTTGGCGCCGGCGAGTTGTTCGGGGGTGGTGTACATGGCGATCTCCTGAAAATGAAAAGCTCAATGTGTGGAAGGTTTATGACCGTGAGGCAAACAGGCTGAGACATTCCCGATGCAATACACAAGATC
This sequence comes from Thermoflexus sp., assembly GCA_020724465.1. GTDB lineage: Bacteria > Chloroflexota > Anaerolineae > Aggregatilineales > Aggregatilineaceae > DYGX01. The sequence continues at coordinate 14,443 of DYGX01000031.1, read as the reverse complement.
CATGTTGCAGTGCATCATGAGCTTCATTATATGGAGGGGTTTCCGGAAGTCAAGCAAAATTTTGTGCGGTGCAACAAGTAAGTTTGTTTCGATCACATGCGTCAAATCATACAGCAGGTTAGCCATGTTTTTCCGGGGCGGGAAATTCTTCCGGGCAGGAAACGGGAGAGCCCGGAGTTGTTTGTTGCCGTGCCGCAACCTCCGGGTCACCGTCCTGGCGCGGGGGGCTCTGTTTTAGCCCCTTTCGGCTGGATGACTGCGGTGACGCGGCCTTCCCGTCCGCCCGGACCGACGCCCGGCGTCGCGGTGACGAGATACCGACCGGTTTTGCCATCGTAGGAGATGTAGTGTCCGCGCACCTCGTCGACGCCGCTTCTGACGAAGGCCCGATTGAAGAACTCGGTCCTTTCGCTGCGCGCGTCGTGTTCGATGCGCTCGGCTTCGCCTTCGATGAACTCTTCCTTGCCCGCGCGCTTCTGGCGGAAACGCGCCAGGCCGCCTTGTCCGCCTGTCGCCACGCCTTTCTGGAAGCCCTCGGCATCCTGCGTGACGACCAGTTTGTCGGTGCGGATCGTCAGGGTGCCCTGGGACAGGACGACGTTGCCTTCGAAGACGTGCACGCGTTTGACGTCGTCCACGGTGACCCGGTTCGCTTCGAGATGGACGGGCTGGTCGCGGTCGGCGCGTTCGGCCAGGGCGGGACTGGCGACGAGCAGCGCGAGAAGGATCGCTGCCGGGAGGCGGCACAAGGCGGATGGGGTCATGTCAGCGGGAGCGGTGGGGGAGGCTGGCAGGTTGCGGGCGGTTCTCCTTGCGGAAGAATACGCCCCTGACGGGCGCCTCGAGCACATAGGTCGAGGTTTTGTTGTCGGCGCTCAGCCCGCCGCCGGAGATCCGCGTCGGCCCCTGCGCGATGGTCACCGGCGCGTCGGTCCGGGCGGTTTCGGCATCGGGCCAGACATCGAGCAGTGTCGTGGTCAGCACGGTATCCGGCTGGCCGCCCGTCCCGCTGCGCACGATGCGCACGTCGTCGCTCAGCCGGATGTGCTCGCCCTTGCCGCTCAGCTGCGCCGCGCGCGCGCTGACGAAGGTGGGCGCGGCGCGATGGTAGGTGATGCGGGGTGCGCGGATGACCGTGCTTTCGTCGTGCGGGTAGTGGCGCATCTCGGCGGCGACTAGGGTGTGCTGCAGCTGGCCCTGGGGATCGTAGCGGCGCACCTCGAACTGTTTGACGATGAAATCCGGGTCCGAACGCAGCCGGCCATCGTCCGCCGGGTCGGGCGCGCGGCTGGCGAGATCGAGCCAGTAGCTCAGGCCGGCCAGCAGTCCGGCCAGCAGCAGCGGGAAGAGCGTGGCGACGGGATTGGCCCGAATGGACATGAAGCCGGTCAGGCGAGGTAGGGCGCCATCACGCGCTCCCAGGTGCCCTGCGCACGCAGGATGAGCTCGCAGACCTCGCGCACCGCTCCCGCTCCGGCGCTGGCGCGTGCGACATAGCTGACATGGCTCAGCACCAGCTCGTGGCCGTCCGGAACGCTGGCGGAAAAGCCGCAGCGGCGCAGGAGCGGCAGATCGATCAGGTCGTCGCCCATGTAGCCGCATTGCTCGAACGAGAGATTTTCGCGCGCGAGCAGCGAGGCCATCGCCGCGCGCTTGTCCTCGATACCCTGCAGCACCAGGCCGATGCCCAGGTTGGCGGCGCGCGTCGTGACGATGGTCGAGTCGCGCCCGGTGATGATCGCCAGCTTGACGCCCGACTTCGCCAGCAGCTTGAGGCCGAGGCCGTCGCGGCTGAAGAAGGCCTTGGAGAAATCGCCCGCGGGGCCGAAGTAGAGCCGTCCGTCGGTCATCACGCCGTCGATGTCGAAACCCATCAGCCGCACGCGGGCGGCGCGTTCCTGGCAGTCCATCAGATCACCTTGGCGCGGAACAGGTCGTGCATGTTGAGGGCGCCCGCCAGCCGTCCGTCGGCGGTCGTGACGAGCAGCTGATTGATCTGGTGGCGCTCCATCATTTCGACGGCCTCGACGGCCAGTCGTTCCGGGCCGATGGTGCGGGGATTGCGGGTCATGAGCGTACCGACCGCGACCGGGCGCAGGTCGCCCAGACGCTCGAGCGCGCGGCGCAGGTCGCCGTCGGTGAAAATTCCGGCCAGGCGGTGCGCGGCGTCGAGCACCGCGACCATGCCCATGCCCCCGCGCGACATGGCGGCCAGCACCGCGGGGATGGTCGCGTCCGTGCCGACGCTGGCCACCCGCTCCGCGGGTTGCATGACGTCGCGCACATGGGTGAGCAGCTTGCGGCCCAGCGCGCCGCCCGGATGCGAGCGGGCAAAATCGTCGGCCGAGAATCCGCGCGCGTCGAGCAGCGCGACGGCGAGGGCGTCGCCCAAAGCCAGCGCGGCCGTGGTGCTGGCCGTGGGCGCGAGGTTGAGCGGGCAGGCCTCTTCGTCGACGCGCGCGTCGAGATGGGCGTCGGCCTCCTGTGCCAGGGAAGAGCCGACGTTGCCGGTGATGGCGATGAGCTTGCCGCCCTGCCGCTTGACCAGCGGCACGACGGTCAGCAGCTCGTCGTTCTCGCCGGAATTCGAGAGCGCGATCAGCACGTCGTCGCGCGCGATCATGCCGAGATCGCCATGCACCGCCTCGGCGGCATGGACGAAGTAGGCCGGCGTGCCGGTGCTGGCCATGGTGGCCGCGACCTTGCGCGCGATATGCCCGGATTTGCCGATGCCGCTGACGATGACGCGGCCGCGACAGGCGAGGATCAGGCCGACCGCCCGGGCGAACGAGGCATCGAGGCGAGCCGCGACTTGCGCCACTGCGGCCGCCTCGATGGCGAGAACGCGGCGGGCCTGGGCGAGGAGATGTTCCGCGGCAGGGATGGGTGGCATGGGCTGAGGAGGGGTTGCGGCCGGCCGGCCGGTCCGCGAGACGGTTATGATTGGCGCAAATTATAACGACCCCAACCCCGCCGAGAGCGCCCGCGTGACCCTGCACCTGATCCTGTTGCTGCTTGCCGCCGCGGTGCTTGCCGTGGCGGCCTGCCGCAGCTTCGGCCTGCCGCCGATCCTCGGCTACCTGCTGGTCGGCGCGCTGGCCGGACCGCATGCGCTCGGCGTGCTGCCCGACACCGAGAGCGCGCACCGCCTTGCCGAGTTCGGCGTGGTTTTCCTGATGTTCACCATCGGTCTGGAATTTTCCCTGCCGCGCCTGTTCGCGATGCAGCGCATCGTCTTCGGCCTGGGGCTGGCGCAGGTGCTGCTGACTTTGGCCGTGGTCGCCGGCGGCGCCCTGCTCTGGGGCGTGTCGTGGCAGGCGAGCCTGGTGCTGGGCGGGGCGCTCGCCATGTCGTCCACGGCGATTCTCTCGAAGCTGCTGGCCGACCGGCGCGAGCTCGACAGCCCGCACGGGCGCGAGGTCATGGGCGTCCTGCTGTTCCAGGATCTGGCCGTCGTGCCGTTGCTGGTGCTGATTCCCGCGCTGATGCAACCGGTCGAGACCCTGGCATACGAAGTGGGCCAGGCCCTCGCCAAGGCCGCGCTCCTGCTCGTCCTCGTGCTGTTTCTCGGTCGGCGCATCATGCGCTTCTGGTTCGGGCTGGTGGCGCGACGCAAGTCGGGCGAACTGTTCATGCTCAACGTGCTGCTGGTGACGCTCGGTTTTGCCACGCTTACCGAAGTGGCGGGGCTGTCGCCGGCGCTGGGCGCCTTCGTCGCCGGCATGCTGATTTCCGAAACCGAATACCGCTATCAGGTCGAGGAGGACATCCGCCCGTTCCGCGACGTGCTGCTCGGGCTGTTCTTCGTTTCCACCGGCATGTTGCTCGATCCGCAGGCGATCTGGAACGACGCGGCGCGCCTGCTGGCCCTGCTGGCGTTGCTGCTCGGCGCCAAGCTGGCGATCGTCGTCCTGCTTTCCCGGATGTTCGGCGGCACCCCCGGAACGGCCTTGCGCACCGGCTTGTGGCTATGCACGGCGGGCGAATTCGGCTTCGTCCTGGTGGTGCTGGCAACGCAAACCGGTGTCGTCGATCCGGTGCTGGTCCAGCCGATCCTGGCCGCCATGGTGTTGTCGATGCTGGTCGCGCCCCTGATCGTGCATTTTTCCGATCGGCTGGTGCTGCGCTTCGTTGCCTCGGAGTGGCTGCTGCGCTCGATGCAGCTGACCCAGATCGCCGCGCGCACGGTGACGAGCGACAGGCACGCCATTCTCTGCGGCTTCGGCAAAACCGGCCAGCATCTGGCGCGCTTCCTGGAATCCGAGAAGATCGGTTTCGTGGCGCTCGACCTCGACCCGGAGCGGGTGCGCGAGGCCGCCGCCGCCGGCGAACCCGTTTCATGGGGCGATTGCACCCGACGCGAGAACCTGCTGGCGGCCGGCATCATGCGGGCGAAAGTGCTGGTCGTCACCTTCGCCGATATCGCAACCACCCTGCGGCTCGTGCATAACGTGCGGGCGATGCGCCCGGACCTGCCGATCGTGGCGCGTTCGCGCGAGGAGGAAGATGCCGAAAAGCTGTTCGAGGCGGGCGTCGCCGAGGTGGTGCCCGAAGCGCTGGAATCCTCGGTGATGCTTGCCACGCACGCGCTGGCCCTGAGCGGGGTGCCGATGCACCGGGTGATCCGCCGCCTGCGCGAATTGCGCGAGCAGCACTATGCCCTGCTGCGCGGCTTCTTCCACGGCGCCACCGATGCCGGCGCCAGCGTCTCGGACGCCGATCAGCCGCGCCTGCACGCCGTGACGCTCGACGCCGGCGCCTGGGCGGTGGGACGCAGTCTCGGCGAGCTTGCGCTGGAGAAAGTCGGCGCCGGCGTGACGGCGATCCGGCGCAGAACCCAGCCGGTCGTGGCCGTGGGCAGCGAGACGACCCTGCAGACCGGCGATGTCGTGGTGCTGCGCGGCAGCGCCGCCGCCGTGGCGGCCGGGGAGGAACGGTTGCTGGGCGGGTAGAGGCGACAAGGCCCGCCGAGGCTGGCCTTGTCGGAAGGGGGCAGGGAGTCAGTTGGCCTGGCAGACGGTGAACAGGGTAGCGTCGTCAGCCGGTCCAACGTTTATGAACGGGGCAGCCGCCAAGACCGCCACCTCTCCTGCCCCGATCACGCGCAGGGTGCCGGTCTGAGTATTGCCGTCGTCCAGCGTGGTGTCGAGCTGACGGACAAAGCGTCCCTGGACGCCGGACATGCACACGAAAAAGTTTGCCGCCCAGACCACACCCGTCGGGGTGACGGGGTCGCCGGTCACGCCGATCCGCCCGCCATCGGCGTTGCGGGGAAAATAGGCATCCCCGGCAGCTCCGCTGGCAGGCAGCACGGTGGTTCCCGTGGCCAGACCCGCGAGGCGCACATGCTGCCAGAACAGGGCGGTTTCTTCGGTGATGACCGCTGAGTTCCAGGCCCCGTTGATGCGCGCGTTTCCGATCGAGGCGGCAGGGCCCAGCTGTCCGCCGGTGAAATTGGTGTCGGCCCTCGGATCGTCGCCCGGCAAGGCGCGGAAGCGATCCTGGTAGGCGTAAATGAAGGTCGAGACGTTCCGGATGTCGTTGGCGAAATTTTTCACCTTCGCGCTGTTGATCAGTTCCTGTCCCTTCAGAACCCCGCCGAGCAGCAGGCCGATGATGACCAGCACGATGGCGATTTCGACCAGCGTGAAGCCCGATTGTGTTTTCATTGTCGTACTCCGCGAAAGTAATAGCCAGGAGCTGCACGCATTTTCTATGCCACTCTTTGTATCCAGAGGTTATCCGGCCGGATGAAGTTCGATTTGTCGAAAAAATCGTCAATTCCGGGCGATCTCCGCAAACCCGCTTCGCCCAGGCGGTCGAATGCCGGAAGCCAGATCTGTCGAATTTTCGACAGGATGTCGGGGGTTGCGACGCGACCGGCTTCCGAAGATGGGGTGGTGGTGATGGGGGGACTTGAACCCTCGACCTACGGATTATGAATCCGTCGCTCTAACCGGCTGAGCTACATCACCGAGTCGAAGGGCGAAATTATCCCGGCGCGGCGCCGGCCTTGTCAACTCGCGCGCCTGACGCGAGAATGCGGGGGTGAAATACGACTTGATCATCGTTGGCGGCGGGCTTGCGGGCTTGGCGCTGGCCGTCGCGCTCCGCCGCAGCCGCCTGAAGGTGGCGGTTGTCGAGGCGCGCATGCCGGTCGAACCCGTCGGCTGGGATGCCCGCATCTATGCGGTCAGCCCGGGCAACGTGCGCTTCCTCGATGCCATCGGCATCTGGCGGCACCTCGACCGCGCGCGCTGCCAGCCGGTGCGCAAGATGTCGGTGTTCGGCGACCGGGGCGGCAGGCTGGATTTTTCCGCCTATGACTGCGGCGTCGGAGAGCTGGCCTGGATCGTCGAATCTGCGCCGTTGCAGCGCGAGCTGTGGGAAACCGCTAGACGCCAGGGCAATGTCGATCTTTTGTGCCCGGCCGAGCCCGCGCTGCTGGATATCGGCGCCGGCGAGGCCGTGCTGGAACTCGCCGACCGACGCTCCCTGTCCGCCCGGCTGGTCGTTGCGGCGGATGGCGCCGATTCCTGGACACGCGCGGCTGCCGGCATCGATGTCGATTCTCTGCCATACGACCAAATGGGCGTGGTGGCCAACTTCAGAACAGGCCAGCCCCATCGCGCGACGGCCTGGCAGTGGTTTCGCGCCGACGGCGTGCTGGCCTGGCTGCCGCTGCCGGGCGATCTTGTTTCGATGGTCTGGTCGACGCCGACCGCGCATGCGCAGGAACTGCTGGCGCTCGCCCCGGCGGAATTCTGCGAGCGCGTCGCCGCCGCCGGCAACTATCGGCTCGGCGGACTCGAACCGGTGACGCCGCCGGCCGGCTTCCCGCTGCGCCTGATGCGCGCACCGAACACGGTCGCACCGCGGCTGGCGCTGATCGGCGACGCCGCGCACACCATCCACCCCCTTTCCGGTCACGGCATCAATCTCGGTTTCCAGGATGCGCGCAGCCTTGCCGAAGTCCTCGCCGCCTGCCCCCAGCATGTCGATTGCGGAGACCTCCAGTGGCTGCGTCGCCACGAGCGCGCCCGGCGCGAGGAGGTGGTGGCGCTACAATCCGTCACCCATGGCCTGCAGCGGCTGTTCGGCGCCCCGCAGGCGCAAAATGCACCCTTGCGCGCCCTGCGCAATTTCGGGATGAACCTCTTCGACCGCCTGCCGGTCATAAAGGACGCGCTCGCCCGCTATGCGATGGGCTGAGGCGCCCACCCCCAACCTTTCTGGAGAATTCATGAAGATCAAAGCGCTTATCGGCGGCCTGGCCGCCCTGCTTATTGCTCAGGCCGCCCTTGCCAACGAGGCGCGCGTCGCGAAGGCCGTCGAACCGGTGTTGGTCGAGCTGTTCGGACCGGGCGTCAAGCCGGATGCCGTGCGCAAGCTGAACAACTTTAACCTGTATGAAATCCAGATCGGCGGCGACCTGCTCTATACCGACGAGAGGGTCAGCTACCTGATCAACGGCGACATTCTCGACATCAAGAACAAGAAGAATCTCACCGAGGAGCGCAAGCAGAAACTGGCGCAGGTCAAGTTCTCCGACTTGCCGCTCGATCTCGCCGTCAAGCAGGTCAGGGGCAACGGCAAGCGGGTGCTGGTCACTTTCGAGGATCCCAACTGCTCCTATTGCCGCAAGCTGGCGAAGGAGCTTCAGAGCGTGAACAATGTGACCGTCTACACGTTTCTCTATCCGATCCTTTCGCCGGACTCGACCGAGAAGTCGAAGAACATCTGGTGCGCGCCCGACCGCGCCAAGGCCTGGAATGACCTGATGATCGACGGCAAGCAGCCCGCCAGCGCGAATTGCAACCATCCGACCGAGCGGGTCGGCGCGCTCGGCCGCAAGCTCAACATCCGCGGCACGCCTGCCATGATCTTCGCCGACGGCACGCGCATCCCCGGTTTCATGCCGGCGGCGATGCTGGAAAGGGCGCTCGACAGGGGCAGCGCGAACGTCCACTGAAAGATGACCGGGCAGACTCCCCGAATCGCATCAGGGCGTGTGTCCGCGCGGCAGCAGCACCCACATGCGGCCTTGCTGCCGCATCCTGCCGGCCAGGGCGCCGGCAGATTCGCCGCTGCCCCAGTAGAAATCGGCGCGCACCGGGCCGCGGATCGCCCCGCCGGTATCCTGGGCCAGCATCAGGCGGATCAGCGTCTGTGCGCTGTTCGGCTTTGTCGTGGCGAGCCACACCGGCGCGCCCAGGGGCGTATGGCGCGGGTCGACGGCGATCGAACGCTCGGGCGTCAGCGGTACGCCGAGGGCGCCCGGCGGGCCGGCGCCCACGACGGGCAGCTCGCGGAAGAACACCAGGCTCGGATTGGCGTTGAGCAATTCATGGAGGCGTTGCGGGTGCGCCGCGGCCCAGGCCCGGATGCCCTGCATCGAGGCCTGGTGGACCGTCAGTTCGCCCCGCTCGATCAACCATCGGCCGATCGAGCGGTAGGGATGGCCGTTCTGGTCGGCGTAGCCGATGCGGATGCGGGTTCCGTCGTCGAGCGCAACCTGGCCCGATCCCTGGATCTGCAGGAAGAAGAAATCGACGGGGTCGTCCAGCCACAGCAGCGCCTGGCTGGCGCGGCGCTCCTCTTCGGCCGCCCATTCGGCACGGCTGTAGTAGGGCACCAGCCTGCGACCCCTGTCCGTCTCGACCAGGCGGCCGCGCAGCCGCATGTGCCTGAGCTCGGGATAGAGCTCGGCCAGATCGACGACGATCAGGTCGTCCGGCGGGGCGAACGCCGGCGTGAGATAGGGCGCCTGGCGCGTGCGGCTGCCGCGCACGACGGGCTCGAAGTAGCCGGTCACCAGTCCTTCCCGGCCGCCGTCCGGATTGACCAGCTGCCACGGGCGGAAATGCGTCTCGAACCATGCGCGTGCGGATTCCGGCGTACCCGGCGCGGTTGCGGCAGCGCAGGTCGCAAGCCACAAGGGGCGCTTGCCGAGCGTCGCGCATTGCGCGTGGAACAACTCGCGCACCGCCGCATGGTCTTCGTTTTCCCAGTCCGGCAGGTCGGACCAGTCCGCCGGGGCGAGTGCCGCGGCGGCGGGTCTGGGCGCTTCAACGTCGGGACAGGGCGGACAAGCCGGGGGAGCAGGCGGGACGGCGGCGCAACCGGACAGCAGCAGGCCGAGGATCAGGGCGGGGAGTGTTACATTGCGGCGTTTCATGGTCGGAAGCTTACCCGATGGACGCGCTTGAATCCCTGCTGGTCCGCCTCGAAGCCCTCGTCGCGCGCGCCGAAACCCTGCTCCCCGCCCCCGCCGCACCGCCCGACTGGAGCGCCGTCGCCCACCGCTGGCGCGGCCGGCTCGATCCGGTGCGTCACCCCCACAAGATCCGGCTGGCCGACCTCAAGGGCATCGACGCGCAGAAGGCCGCCATCGAGCGCAACACGCGCCAGTTCGTCGCCGGCCGGCCGGCCAACAACGTGCTGCTCACCGGGGCGCGCGGCACCGGCAAGTCCTCGCTCGTCAAGGGCGTGCTCGACAAGTTCGCGCGACGGGGCCTGCGCCTGATCGAGGTCGACCGCGACGACCTCGTCGATCTGCCGGCGATCGTCGATCTCGTCGCGGGCCGTCCCGAACGCTTCGTCGTGTTCTGCGACGACCTGTCCTTCGAGGCCGGCGAGCCCGGCTACAAGGCCCTGAAGAGCGCGCTCGACGGCTCGATCGCCGGCGCGCCCGACAATCTGCTCATCTACGCCACCTCGAATCGCCGCCACCTGATGCCCGAGCGCATGGCGGAAAACCTCGAAGCGACGCGCAGCGACGACGGCGAAATTCATCCGGGCGAAACCAGCGAGGAAAAAATCTCGCTCTCCGAGCGCTTCGGCCTGTGGCTGTCGTTCTACCCTTTCGACCAGGAACGCTACCTCGACATCTGCATCCACTGGCTGCGTCGGTTCGGCGTCGACGCACAGTCGGCGCTGGCGGGACGGCCTCATTGGCGTCAAGAAGCCCTGCAGTGGGCCTTGCAGCGCGGTTCGCGCAGCGGCCGCGTGGCCTGGCAGTTCGCGCGCGATTACGCCGGCCGGCGCAGCGCGAAATGAAGGTCACCGACGTGGCCGCCGCCGTCGTCTTTCGCGACGATGGCCGGTTCCTGCTCGGCCAGCGCGGGCCTGGCCCCCTCTATCCGGGCTACTGGGAGTTTCCCGGCGGCAAGGTCGAGCCGGGTGAAACGCCGCGCGCCGCCATGGTGCGCGAGCTGCACGAGGAGCTCGGCATCGAGCTCGTCGCGGCGACGCCGTGGATCGTGCGCGAGCATGCCTATGCGCACGCCCACGTGCGGCTGCATTTCTTTCGGGTTACCCAATGGCGCGGCGAACTGCGCGACCATGTGCATGCCGCGCTCGCCTGGCAGCGGCCCGGCGCAACCAGCGTCGCCCCGCTGCTGCCGGCCAATGCGCCGGTGCTCGCGGCGCTCGCGCTGCCGCAGTTTTACGGCATCAGCCACGCCTGGCAGATCGGCGCTGCAGCGCAACTGGCGGCGCTCGATGCGGCGCTCGCGCGCGGCCTCCGGCTCGTGCAGTTGCGCGAGAGCAGTCTGCCCGCAACGGAGCGCGCAGCCTTCGTGTCCGCCGCGGCGGCGCGCTGCCGGCAACATGGGGCTCGCATCCTGGTGAATGGCGACGCGCAACTCGCGCGCGCCGTCGGCGCCGACGGCCTGCACCTGCCGGCGCGCCAGCTCATGGCGCTGAGCCGGCGGCCGCCCTTCCCGCTCGTCGGCGCATCCTGCCACGAGACGAGCGAACTCGAACGGGCCGCGCGCCTCGGCCTCGACTTCGCCGTGCTCGGCCCGCTCGAGCCGACCGCCACGCATCCCGGCACTGCCGGCATCGGCTGGGAAGGTTTTGCCCGGCTCGTCGCGGGTCTGCCGCTGCCCGTCTATGCGATCGGCGGGCTGGCGCCCGGCGCCATGCCGGAAGCATTGAGCGCCGGCGCGCAAGGCATCGCCGCGATTCGCGCGGCCTGGTCGTAGATCCGGCCCTCTGCCGGTGTGCGCATTCGGTTTGCATCAGGCCCAGCGCCGGCAATACATCCTCCCCAGGATCGCGCCGGGGTGCGTCGGGCGGCGCTTCGGATCGCGGACAACGGTTTTCATGCGTGCGCTTCGTCCCGGCGGGTGATCGCCAGGCGCAGGCCGGCCGCGTCCAACACGGCGACCAGCGTTTTAAGTGTCGGGTTGCCCTTCGGCGACAGCGCGCGATAAAGGCTCTCGCGTTGAATGCCGGCGCGCTCGGCAACTTGCGCCATGCCTTGCGCTTCGGCGACATGGCGCAGCGCAGACAGCAGGGCTTCGCGTCCGCCTTCTTCGTCCGCTTGCTCCATCGCGGCTTGCAGGTATTCGTCGGCGAAGGCGGGATCGTCCCGCAGTAGTTCGATAACCGCTTCGGCATGGGGGCGCGATGCTCGGCTCATTTTCGGTTCCTTTCTTGCCAGTCGTTCCAGTAGTCCACGGCATTCTCGATATCGGCTTTCTGCTTGCGCTTGTCGCCGCCGAATGCGCCGGCTTCCATGCGCCCGACACGCGCCAGGGTGAAGGCCCGCGCCCGGCGATCCGCCAGCGATGCCAGCCATTCGGCGAACAGATCGCGGCCATCGCGGGACAGGTAATGCTCGATCTGATACACGCGTAATTGTAGCGTTTAAGTTACAGAAATCAATGGGCGATCCCGGCGGCTTTCCCGGTCGTTTTCCCCGCCGCGCGTCGGGGCGGGGCGGCAGGTTTCGATTCGCGCGGCCTGGTCGTAGATCCGGCCCTCTGCCGGTGCGCGGGAGGCGAGCGCCGCCTACAGGTTGCAGAAGGAAATGTGTATTTGAGCAAGAAAATCCCTGAGTGCCGGGGTCAGGGGTTCGCCAGATCGCAGATAGCCAATCAGATAGTCAGGGCTGCCATTGCGATATTCTTCTATCGCAATGGACGTTTTTACTTCCGGCCCAGGGTTCAGTTTGAACATGCGCGGTGCCGCAATCGGGCAACTACGCCCGCACCTCGCCGCTGGCGGCAGCGCGCGCCGTCAGCAGGTAAAGGACATACTGATTCAGGCTCACGCCCTGCCGCTTCGCCGACTTCGCCAGATCGGCATGCAGGCGCTTCGGGATCCGCATGACGAAACGGCCGGAATAGTCGGCTTCGTCCGCCAGCGGCGACGGTGCGGGGATCGGGTTGCCGGCGGTCTTGCATGCCTTCAGCCATGCGGCAGCGGCATCGTGCGATTCGGCCAGCGCCTCCGCTTCCGTTGCGCCCCAGGCGGAACAGCCGGGCAGATCGGGAAAGGTGGCGATCCAGCCTTCGTCCTCCGCGCTCCAATGCAGTTCGACAGGGTAATGCGGTTGCTTTTTCATGCCTTCGCCTCGTATTTGTCCATCATGGCGATCAACTGCCGCACCTGATAAGGCGGGACGTTGCCGCCGCGATTCTGAAAGTTCAGGCCGACCGGCTCGCCCGTGCGCGCATAGGCGCGGTGCGAACCCTGCCCGCCTTTGTGAGTGAACCCCAGCAACTCCGCCGCCTTGCATGCGTCCGCGAATCGAACCGCTTTGGGGTTTGCGCGGATCGCCGTAAAGAGTTTGATTCGCCGATTCATCGGCACTGAATATAGTATCAGTTCAGTTGCGGGGCAAGCCCCTTTGTTTTCCTCGTCGCGCGTCGGGGCGGGGCGGCAGGTTTCGATTCGCGCGGCCTGGTCGTAGATCCGGCCCTCTGCCGGTGCGCGGGAGGCGAGCGCCGCCTACAGGTTGCAGAAGGTCAGCTCGAATTCGATGTCCGCCTCGGACTGCCTGGGCCGCATCTCGGTGTCGGGAAGAGTGAAGCGGATGTTGAGGGCATACTTGTTGGCGCTGATCTCCGGAACGACGGCGTGCTGGCGTGCCAGGCGCAGGCGGATCAGCTGGGCGCTGCGGCCCGAGAGCATCAGCTGGAAGGCGCCGCGCGGCGCGACCTGGCGTTCGGGACGACCCGACGAGCGCAGCAGGCGCAGCACGATGCCGAGCCCGGCGCGGATCGGCAGGAGCGGACGGACCCAGCCGGCCAGATCGTCGCGGCGCTGCGCGCTGTCGCGATTGAGCCAGAAGTGGTAGGCCGGCAGATCGAATTCGCAGGCGCCGCCGGGTATGCCGGCCCGGTTGCGGATGCTCATCAGCCACTCGTTTTCGCGCAGGTATTGACCGGTCTTGCCCTGCATCGCCAGCAGCGCCGTCGAGGCCTGCTCGATTTCGTAGAGCGCGCCGCTGAGCGCCTCTTCCGAAATGTCCGGATTGTTGCGGAAGCCCAGCAGGGTCTGGCGCTGGCGTTCGAGCTCCTGCACCAGATCGGACTTGAGTTCCGCGCGACTGACTACCTCGAGGATATCGAACAGCGTCACCAGCGCGACGTGATGGGACTCGGGGTCGTCCGACTCGACGAAATGCAGGGTCCGGTCGAACAGGTCCTCGAGCCGCAGCAGGGTGCGGATACGCTCGTTGAGTGGATAGTCGTAGCTGATCACGCGGCGACTCGTGGGTAAATTCGGCGGATTCTCACCCAAATATCCCCAAACCTCAACCGGAATTCAGACAGAAAACGCCCGCAATCACGGGGTTCGCCGTTTTTCTTGCGCCGCTTGTGCGAGTTGGCGATATTTTTCGTGCAGGGCCGCCACCTGCACGCCGAGTTCCGCGAGCCCGCGCGCGTTGTCGATGACGTCGTCCGCCGCGGCGCGCCGGGCGCTGCGGCTCGCCTGCGCCGCCATGATCGCTGCCGCTTCCGTGCGCGTCAGCCCGCTGCGCCGCATGGCGCGCGCGATGCAGACTTCCTCGGGGCAGTCGACGACGCAGATGCGATCGACGCGCTCGCGGTAGCCGCCCGCCTCGACCAGCAGCGGCACCACGAGCACGGTGTAGGGAAAGTCGGCTGCCGCGAGACGGCAGCGCGCTTCGCTCTCGGCGCGGATGAGCGGGTGCAGAATGGCCTCCAGTCGCGCGCGTGCGGCGGCATCGGCGAAGACGAGACGGCGCATCGCGGCGCGGTCGAGCGCGCCATCGGCCGCCATCGCCTCCTCGCCGAAGGCGGCACGGATCGGCGCAATGCCGGCACCCCCCGGCGCAGTCAGTTCGCGCGCAATTACGTCGGCATCGACGATGGCGGCGCCCAGCGCGGCGAAGCGTTCCGCCGCCGCGCTCTTGCCGCTGCCGATGGCGCCGGTCAGGCCGACGACGAAAGTCATTCGGCCCGAACGATGCGCAGCTTCTCCGGCGCGAGCTGCTGGGCCATGCGCCCGGGTTCGCGTCCCGCGTCCTGCGCGGCGAGATGTCCTTGCCCCCAGAAGAACAGGATCGCGTTTGCCAGCAGCAGGACGAGGAAGGCGATGCGCAACACGCGGTCAGCCTACCTGCGGCAGATGCTTGAGGGATTCCTGGATCGCCTCGGCCGGATACTCGTAGTCCTCGAGCTTG
>DYGX01000015.1 GCA_020724465.1 Thermoflexus sp. | reverse complement strand
AAGTATGCCAGATGAACCCTTCTTTTTTCTACTGTCGCCCCCTCAGCCCCGCGCGCGGAGAAGGGGCCGGGGGATGAGGGGCACTAGGGCTGGCAGGGGAGGTAGGCGCGCGTCGAGGTAAACCCCTGCCAGGGGACGGTCGCGCCGACGGGATAGACCGGCTCGCCGGGCGCGTAATAGCGCACCGCCCGCACGCGCATCGACGGATCGACGCGCAACAGCTCGTCCGGCCAGGCGGCGTCGACCTCGATCAGCCCGCCGGCGAAATAGAGGCGCGTGGCCGTGGCGAGGCTCTGGCCGGGAAACAGCGCGCTGGCGTCCGCGCCCAGGCACCCGACGCGCTCCGGCGGCCCGAAGACACGCACGACATCCGCCAGGCGCAGCGCCCCGGCGATGTGCAGCTCGATCCGTGCCGCGATGCCGTCGCCGTAGTCGCTGGCGAAGCCGGTGTAAGGGCTGGCGTCCTGGACGCGGCGCAGGAAATGCTCGCGCGTGCTGGCGCCGGGGACGATCCCCTGCCAGCAGGGCTGCGTGCAGGATGGCCCCGGCTCCAGATAGGTCGGCGCGTCCGGCCCGGCGTGCCCGATGGCGCGCGCGGCTGCGATCAGTCCGGCGCAGACCAGCAGCAGCAGCCCAAATCCAAGCACGAGGCACCGGGCACCGCGCCACGCGGTATGGAGGTTGTGCCGGGCGCTTCGCATTCCCTGCGCTCCTTGACGCTCGATGCGCTCCCGGCCATTGTAGCACAGGGGGCGGCGGGGTTGCCTGCAGGCGCGGGGCAGGGCACAATGGGGCCGAGGTGACACCGCGATTGGATCCGCACGCACACGAGGGAGATACATGAGCCAGCCGAAAGTCTTTGTCACGCGCGTGATCCCGGATGCCGGGCTAGATCTGCTCCGCCCGCACGTGGAACTGGACATCTGGCCGGACGAACTGCCGCCGGACTACGAGACGCTCCGTGCGCGCAGCGCGGCGGTGGACGGGTTGCTATGCCTGCTCTCCGACCGCATCGACGCGGCGTTGATCGAGGGTTCGCCGCGCCTGAAGGTCATCAGCACGATGGCCGTCGGGTTCGACAACATCGACATCCAGGCGGCGACGGCGCGCGGGATCCCGGTCGGGCACACGCCGGGCGCGCTGACCGAAGCCACCGCCGATTTCGCCTTTGCGCTGCTGATGGCGGCTGCTCGCCGCGTCACCGAGGCGGAGCGGTACGTCCGCGCCGGGCGTTGGAAAACCTGGGGGCCGATGCTGCTCATGGGCCAGGATGTGTACGGCGCGACGCTGGGGATCATCGGGTTGGGGCGCATCGGGCAGGCTGTAGCCCGCCGGGCGCGCGGCTTCGACATGCGCGTGATCTACTTCGGCGGCTCCGACGAGGACGCGGCGCGCGCCATCGGGGCCGAGCGGCGCTCGCTTGAGGATGTGCTGGCCGAGTCCGATTTCCTCAGCCTGCACTGCCCGCTGACGCCCGAAACGCGCGGCCTGATCAATGCCGACGCGTTGCGCCGCATGAAGCCGACCAGCATCCTGATCAACACGGCGCGCGGCGCGGTGGTCGATCACGCGGCGCTGTACCAGGCGCTGCGGGACGGCTGGATCGCCGGGGCGGCGCTGGATGTCACCGACCCTGAGCCGATCCCGCTCGACAGCCCGCTGCTGACGCTGGACAACTGCGTCATCGCGCCGCACATCGCCAGCTCAACCGAGCGGACGCGCGCCCGCATCGCTCGCATGGCGGCAGAGAATCTGCTGGCCGGGCTGCGCGGCGAGCGCCTGCCGTACTGCGCCAACCCTGCCGTGTACGGGCGGTAGCCGGGTCGCCGGCACGCGTTGACCGCGCCCGCGCAACACCGTATAATCGCGCTCCTACCGGGTTCGCTCCGCCGCACCGGGAGCCGTGGCACCGTGACCCTGCCGGAGATTTTGCCGTCCGACCCGCGTACCGCCGCGCCGGATCGCCCGCGCTGGCGCGCGGTGGCTGCCTTGTGGCTCGGCTGGTATCTGGCGCTGATCCTGTTCCAGCAGATCGTGTGGGCGCGCTTTACGCTCGACCGCCCCGATTTCGCCTATCCGTGGACCAGCGACATGACCGCTGCCTTTGCCGACGGGCCGGAAACCGGGCCGTGGTTCTACGCCCGCTGGGACAGCCCGCGCTATGTGGCGATCGCGCGGGAAGGCTACACTGCAGCGGACGACCGCGCCGCGTTTTATCCCGTCTATCCGCTCTTGATGCGGGCTGTATACACGGTCGCGCTGGAGCCGCTCGGCCTGGGCGACTGGGCGCCGGGGGATCGCGCCGGGGCTGCCTACGCGCTGGCGGGGATGATCGTCTCGGCGGGTATGTCGCTGGGCGCGGCGCTGGCGATGTATGCGCTGGCCTGGGACCGGCTTGGTCCGGACGCGGCGTGGCGGGCGGTGTTCTACCTGCTCATCTTTCCATCTGCCCTCTATCTGGCGCAGGTCTACACCGAGGCGACCTATCTGGCGCTGTCCCTGGGGATGCTGGCGGGCCTGTACCGGCGGCGCTGGACGGCGACGCTGTTGCTGATGGTGATCGCGACGCTCACCCGCGCGGTCGGGATCTTCCTGGTGCTGCCCTATGTGGCGGTCTGGCTGCGCGACTGGTGGAATGGTGTCCGGCAGCCGCGCTGGGCGCTGGCGGGTGCGCTCGCGCCCCTGCTGGCGTGGGTAGGCTGGAACCGCTACGTCGCCTCATTGGGCGTGGACGCGGGCGCGGTCTATGCCTCGTTCAACCGCGAGATCCTCAGCTTGCGCGGGCTGTTTGACCTGGTGGGCGACGTAGCTTACATCTTCCGCGAGCCAAACGCGGTGCATGTCGCGCTTGACCTGGCGCTGGCGCTGGGGGCGCTCGCGCTGTGTCTGGCGGCGCTGCGGCGGCATCCGGGCCTGGCGCTTTACGGCTTGGCCGCGATCGGGCTGCCGCTCAGCTCCGGCCAGCTCACCAGCATGAGCCGCTATGTGATGGCCGCTGCACCCGTGTTTCTGATGCTGGCGCGGGCGGGCGAGCGCCCCGTCTTTGACCGCGTGTGGACGGTGATCTCGTTGCTCTGGTTCGCGCTCTACGTGGTGCTGTATGTGCACGGCTTCTGGCTGGCCTGAGCGTCTGCGCGGCCGGCTGCCGCGCCCGCTGTGGCGCGTCACGGCGCTGTGGGCCGGCTGGGTTACGCTGCTGTTGCTGTTCCAGGCCGCGGCCTGGCTGCGGGTGGACGTCGTCGGGCCGGATACGTCCTACGGGTGGACGGTTGAGCACTCCACGGACACGCCGCGCAGCGGGATCGGCCTGTCGCATGTGCGCTGGGACTCGTACCACTATCTGCGGCTGGCGCGCTTCGGCTACCACCGCGCCGAGGACGCCGCCTATTACCCGCTGTACCCCGTCCTGATGCGCGGTGTGGCGCTGGGACTCATGCAACCGCTGATGCCGTGGGCTGAGCCGATCCAGCACTACGCCGCCGCCGGGCTGGCGATCTCGATTGTGGCAAGCCTGGCGGCGACCTGGGCGATGCACGCGCTGGCACGGGCGGTGCTGCCGTCCGATGACGATGCGCTGCGGGCGACGGCGTATCTCCTGATCTTCCCGACGGCGCTGTTTCTGTTGCAGGTCTATACCGAGGCGCTGTATCTGGCGCTGGCGATCCCGGCGCTGGCCCTGATCGTGCGGCGGCGCTGGTGGGCGGCGGGGGGGCTGGCAGCCCTGGCGGCCATCACGCGCGCGACCGGCGTTCTGCTGGCTGGCGCGGTTGCAGTATACTGGTACATGGACTGGCGGGCGGGCCGCCGCCCGCCGTGGCACGCGTTGGGTGCGCTGGCGCTGCCGGGTCTGGCCTGGATCGCGCATCGGGCATTTCTGCGCCTGAGCAGCCTGGACCAGACGGCGGCGTTTGCCGGCTATGGCCGCGCCCTGTTCAACCCGGATGGCCCGCGCGAGCTGGCTCACCAACTGGGCCAGATGCTCACCGACCCGATGGGCGCGGTGCAGATCGGCCTGGATCTGGCGCTGCCCGCGCTGGTGCTGTGGGCGTGCTGGCGCATCCGCCATCTGGCGCCCGGGCTGTCGTTCTACGGCGTGGCAGTGGTGATTCTGCCGCTGGTCACCGGGACGCTGGTCAGCCTCAACCGCTACGCGCTGGCTGCCGTGCCGGCGTTTCTGGGGCTGGCGCTCGCCGGGCGCGACCCGCTGTTCGACCGGCTGTGGACGCTTGGCTCGGTGTTGGTGCTGGCGCTCTACACGGTCGCCTTCGCGCATGGCTACTGGGTGGGATAGGGCGTATAATGAAAGGCGTCACTCCAAAGACTGTTTTTCCTCGACAAATGCTTTTGGCAACAGTGTGTTTTGGCTATGGGACCACCGCCGCTGGCGGAAGCTGGGTTTCTTATCGCGACTGCATTGTGAGGATGCCATGCGTTTGATTCTGGTGCGTCATGGACAGGCGGAACACCGGATAGACGAGCAAGGTGACAACCTGTACTTGACCGAGCTGGGCAAGCGCCAGGTCGAGCTGTTGGGCCAGTGGCTGCAAGAGAACGAGCCGGGCATCAGCCAGATCGTGTGCAGCCCGCTGCGACGTGCCCGCGAAACGACCTCGATCCTGAGCCGTTTCGTGGGCGCCCCCGTCAGCGTCGACGACGACCTGAGGGAGACTGACCGCGATCTGCTGATGGAACTCCCGCGCCTGGTGCACCCATCCGACACCGGGCCGCACTATTATGTGCTGCCCCACGACAACTACTACCAGCGCTTCGCCGAGCAGACGCGCCGCGTGCTCAACCGCCTGATTGAGAACCCCTCTTCCATTCGGACGGTGATTGTGGTCTGCCATGGGGGCACGGCCAGCACGATGGTCCGGATGCTGCTCCAGTGCCACCACCTGCATATCTGGATGCACAACGCGGCGATGCACTATCTGACGTGGCAGGATGGTCTGTGGGACCTGCGCGGGATCAATTATGTGCCTCACCTGCCCGCCGATATGCTGACGAGCTAAGAGCAGCAAAGAACAGCAAAGAACAGCAAAGAGCAGCAAAGAATAGCTTTTGGCTGCCTTTAGCTGCCTTTAGCTGTTTTTAGCTGTTTTTGGCTGTTTTTAGCTGTCCTTAGCTGCCTTTCGCTGCTTTTTGCTGCTCTTCAGCTACACCCGCACCAGCGCGCGGAGATACTGCCGGATCATCAGCGCCGCGGTCGCGCCTTCACCGGCGGCTGCGGCGGCCTGCTTGGCGCTGCCGGCGCGCACATCACCCGCCGCGTACACGCCGGGAATCGAGGTTTGCAGCGTCTCGTCGGTCTTGATAAAGCCCCAGGCGTCGGTTTCCAGCACGTCGGCGAACGGCTCGCTGTTCGGGTCCATGCCGATCAAGACGAACACCCCGTCCGGATGATCGATTCGCTCTTCGCCGGTGACTCGATCGCGCACGCGCACCCCTGCCAGCCGGGGACCGGGCCCGACCAGGAACTCGCGCACGTCCTGGTTGACCAGCACGTCG
This sequence comes from Thermoflexus sp., assembly GCA_020724465.1. Lineage (GTDB taxonomy): Bacteria > Chloroflexota > Anaerolineae > Aggregatilineales > Aggregatilineaceae > DYGX01. The sequence goes on along the minus strand of DYGX01000015.1, from coordinate 91,109 downwards.
ATCTGCGGGCAGTCTTTGATCTTCTCTTGCAGCACCAGGCTGGCTTTTGGCTCCGGCGCGTATTCGAGGATGGTGACGTGGTCGGCGAACTGGCAGATGTGCAACGCTTCCTGAAAGCCGCTGTTGCCGCCGCCGAGGACGAACACCCGCTTGCCCACATAGAACGGAGCGTCGCAGGTGGCGCAGAAGTGGATGTTGATGCCCAGCAAACGCGACTCACCGCGTACGCCCAGCCGGCGATAGTGGCTGCCGGTGGCGATCAGGACGGCGCTGGCCCAATACTCGTGCCCGTCGGCGGTGCGCACCAGCCGGTAGGCGCCGTCCTGTGCCAGCCCGGTAACCGTCTGCGCCTGGACGATCTCCACGCCGAAACGCTCGGCCTGACGGCGCAGCCGGCGGGCCAGCTCGGCCCCCTCGATGCCGGTGTCGAAGCCGGGGAAGTTGTCCATCTGGCGGGTGAGGCCGACCTGCCCGCCAACCCCGCCCTTCTCCAGCACGAGCGTTTGCAGCCCTTCGCGGCTGGTGTACAGGCCGGCGGTCAGGCCGGCCGGGCCGCTGCCGATGATGATCACATCGTAGAAGCTGCGTGTCGCGGCGCGGCGCAGCCCGATCTTGTCGGCCAGCTCGGTCTCGGATGGCTCGACCAGGATCGAGCCGTCGGGGAAGATGATGGTCGGGATGCTGCGCATGCCGTTGTTGATGCGCTCGACCTCGCGAATCGCCTCTGGGTGCTGCTCGATGTCGATATAGTCGTAGTGGACGCGCTGTTCGCCGAAGAAGGCTTTGGCGCGGCGGCAGTCCGGGCACCAGTCGGCCCCGTACATGCGGATGGTGGGCGTCGCGTCCCGGTTTGCGTGGCTCATGGGTCTCCTCGGCGGCCGATCGCCGCCCGGTGAATGTTTTAGCTCCAAAATATTAATGAGCACTTTGGTGTGCTGCAACTTTTCCGCAATAGAGACGACACACGGGCCGGGTGCAGACGCCGCGCCCGGCCCGTGTTGGTTTGCTCCACGTGGGCGCGTTCAGCTCGACGCCCAGGTGATCAGCCCGGTCTGGATCGGGTTGGCGAGATCGGGGTGATGCGGCAGGACGCGCACCGACAGGCCGCGCTTGCCGGTGGTGGTGTAACCTATGGTGGCGCAGAACTCGTGCACATTTTCGCCCAGCTGGCTATCCGCCGGGCCGCAGTAGTTCATATCCAGCGTATCCCCGGCGATCAGGCTGCCCCGGCTGTCCAGGTTGCCGTAGTAGATCTGCACGCGGACGTCGTCCGGCTGAAGCTGGCCCAGGCTGACGAGCGTGTGCACTTCGATCTGGTCGCCAACTTTGACCAGCCGCGGCTCGACCTGGACGGTGTGGATTTGCACGCCGCCCCACTTCTCGCGCACCCGCTTGCGCCACTCGGCGAAGGCTTTGCCGCGCGAAATATCCGGCTCGGTCAGGGCCTGGAAGCGCGCATGGGCGGGCATGTAGAAGGTTTCGGTGTATTCGCGCACCATGCGATAGGTGTTGAAGGTGGGCGCCAGCTTGGCGATGCTGTTCTTGATGCGCTGGATCCACTCGCGGGGCAGGCCGTCGCGCCCGCGCGTGTAGAACAGAGGGATGATGTCCATCTCCAGCATATTGTACAGCGCCTGCGCCTCGATGTAATCCTGCAGGTCCCATTCGTCCTGGCTGTATTCCTCGCCGCTGCCGATGGCCCAGCCCACGGTCGGATCGTAGGCCTCGGCCCACCAGCCATCAAGGATGCTGGCGTTCAGGCCGCCGTTGTAGATAACCTTCATCCCGCTGGTGCCGCTGGCTTCCTTCGGGCGGCGCGGCGTGTTGAGCCAGACGTCGCTGCCCTGGACCAGATAGCGCGCCAGCGCCATATCGTAGTTCTCCAGGAACACAATCGCGTGCCGGAACTCCGGCAGCTCGGCGGTCTTGACGATCTCCTTGATCAGCTCTTTGCCCAGGTGATCGTGCGGGTGTGCCTTGCCGGCGAAGATCAACTGCACGGGCCGGTCGGGATCGTTCAGAATCTTTGCCAGCCGCTCCTTGTCGCGGAAGAGCAGGGTCGCGCGTTTGTAGGTGGCGAAGCGCCGGGCAAAGCCGATCGTCAGCGCGTCCGGGTTGAGCACTTCGCGCGCGCCCTCGATCTCGGACTGCGGAGCGTTGCGCGCGATCATCTGCTCTTGCAGGCGCTGGCGGGCGAAGGCGACCAGCCGCTCGCGGCGGCGCTCGTGCGAGCGCCACAGCTCGGCATCCGGCAGCCGCTCGACTTCCTGCCAGATAGCCGGGTTATCCGGTTCCTCGCGCCAGGCCGGGTCCAGGTAGCGGTCGAAAAGGCCGGCCATCTCGCCGCTGATCCAGCTCTGGATGTGGATGCCATTGGTGATCGAGCTGATGGGAATCTCGTGTTCGGGCACGGCGGGGAACAGCCACTGCCACATGGCGCGGCTGACGGTGCCGTGCAGTTTGCTGACCGCGTTGGCCCCGCCAGACAGGCGCAGCGCCAGGACCGGCATGCTGAACAGGTCGAAGCCGCCCATGTTCTCGCGCCCCAGGTCGTGAAATTCCTCGCGCGTCAGCCCCAGCTCTTTCCACAGATAGGCGAAATGCTCGTCGATCAGGTCGTAGCCGAAGCGCTCCAGACCGGCCGGGACAGGCGTGTGTGTGGTGAAGACGTTGCCCGCCGCGCAGATGTCCGCCGCCTGCCAGAAATCGAGCTTGGGATTGCGCTGCATCATCAGGCGGATGCGCTCCAGCGCCAGGAAGGCGCTGTGCCCCTCGTTCATGTGGAAAACCGTCACCGGCAGGCCGAGCGTTTCAATCAGTTGCACGCCGCCGATGCCAAGCAGGATCTCCTGCCGGATACGCATGCGCTTGTCACCGCCGTAGAGGCGGTCGGTCAGGTCGCGGATGAAGTCGGGGTTCTGGGGGTGGTTGGTATCGAGTAGATAGAGTGTGACGCGCCCGACCTCGACCTTCCAGACGTTCACAGACGCGCTGGTGTTGGCGATCGGGATCGTCAGCACCAGCTGCGACCCGTCCGGCTTGAGCACCGGCTGGACCGGCAGATTCGCGTAGTCGTTGATCGGGTACGACTGCTGTTGATAGCCGTCGGCATTCAGATACTGGTGAAAGTACCCCTCTTCGTACAGGATGCCGATCCCGACCAGTGGCAGGCCCAGGTCCGACGCGCTCTTGAGGTGATCGCCGGAGAGCACGCCCAGGCCACCCGAATAGTTGCGCAGGCACTCGGTTAGCCCATACTCCATCGAGAAGTAAGCGATGAACGGCTTTTCGGCGGCCCCGTAGTGGCGCTCGTACCAGGTTTTGTTGGCCGGTTTCATATACGAATCGAACCGGCTGCAAACGCGATCGAGATGGGCCAGGAAGGCTTCATCTTCCGCCGCGGCTTGCAGTGCTTCCTGGCTGAGCAGGCCCAGCATGGCGACAGGGTTGCGCTCGGTCTGATCCCAGAGATTGCGATCCAGGCGCCGGAACAGCGCGATGGTTTCATGATCCCATGACCACCGCAGGTTGTAAGCCAAGTCGCGCAACCGCTCAAGACTGGGCGGTAGATTGGGGACGACATCTACCGTCGCGACTGGTTTGATCATGCGCGGTCTCTCCTGATTGGTGGTAAATGTAGCAGCCCAGGCGCATTGCCTGGCGCCGGTGTGAGGATAGCAAGCCGCCGTCGATTTGCCAATAACAGGCGCTCGCTGCCCGCGCAAAAAACGGCCCAGAGCCTGAGCGCTCTGGGCCGCAGAGGGCGATGAAAACCGGGGCGGATCAGCGCAGTGTGAGCAGATAGGCGACCAGGTTATCGAGTTGCTCGTTGCTCAGCTCGTCATAGGGCGGCATGACGCCCGGCTGGTAGCCCTCGACGACATACGCGTCGGGATGTGTGATCGATTCGCGCAGATATTCCGCAGCGGTCTGCTCTGTGCGTTCTTCCGCGACAGTCCCGATGTTTTGCAGCGACGGGCCGGTCATCGCCGCGTCCGAATCGACGCTGTGACAGCCCGCGCAGCCCTGCTCGGCGAAGACGGTGGCGCCCGCATCCGGATCGCCTGTCACGACGTTCAGCGCATCGCCGGCGTCATCTGCCGCGTCTTCGAGGGTCTCGCCGACGTCGGTCGCGATCGGCTCGACGCTCTCGTCGTCTCCATTGTCATCCCCACAGGCGGCCAGTCCCAGGCTGACCACCGCACCCACAACGAGCATGAGAAACAGCCAGCGGCGTGAAACCATTCTTGACTCTCCTCGCTCTACCCAACACAACTGTGGCGCGCGCACGGGCGCGGAGCCGGTGCGCGCAATGCCCTCAGCGTACTGCCAAACGGGCAGGTGCGCATGGGTCACGCGGCGCAGAATCGGCTGGTCCACCTGGCCTGTTTGATCGCTGCCGCCGGGCAGGATCAGGGTGGAGAAGGGCGGGGGACGCGCTAGCTGGCGGGGCCGGTATGGCGGCGCGTTGTGGTGTCAGGGTCAGCGGCAGCGTCCGGATCGGGGGCGGCCGGCATCTCCGGCAGGGGCACGCCGGACTCGGCCCGCCGCTCGACTGGCAGGGCCAGCGTGAAGGTGCTGCCTTCGCCCACACGGCTGGCGACGCTCAGATAGCCGCCGTGCGCCTCGGCCACTGCACGGGCCACAAACAGCCCCTGGCCCAGCCCGCGCGGATCGATCACCTTGCCGGAAGCCGTGCGCGCCTCGCCGCGATAGAACCGCTCGAAAATGTGCGGCAGGTCGCGCGGGCTGATCCCGACGCCGGTGTCGCTGACCTCGATCAGCATATACCCTTCGCGCAGGCGGCCCAGCGCGATCTCGATCCGGCCGCCCGGCTCGGTGTACTTGATGCTGTTGTCGATCAGGTGGCCGAGCGCCCATTGCAGGCGCCGGTCGTCGCCGATGATCGAGCGATGATCCGCGTTGACGATCATCACGCCCAGCGACAGCTCCGCGCGGTTGATGCGCGACTGAAGCCCCTGAATGACGTTGAAGACCAACTGCGGCAGCGCGATCTCCTGCTCGCGCACGGCGAAACTGCCCGCGCCGATCTCCGAGATATCCAGCAGCTCGATGATCATCCGGTCCAGCACGGCGGCGTTGCGGCTGATCGCTTCGAGGAACTTGCGGTTGGGCGGGCGGTCTTCGGGCATGGCGAGCAGCACCTCGCTCATGCCTTTGATTGCGGCCAGCGGGGTGCGCAGCTCGTGGCTCATCTGCGTGACAAACTGGTCTTTCAAGCGGTCAGAGAGCGCCTCGCGGGTGACGTCGCGCAGCATCAACACGGTGCCCAGCCGGTTGCCCTCGGAGTCGGCGACGATCGCGATCTGCGCGCCGATCACGCGGTCATTGATCTCGACGCGCTGCGCTTTGCCGAGCGTGATCTCGCCGTCGAGCGCGGTGTGGTGGCGGGCGGCGACCAGCATCCGGGCCAGCTCGCTGTCGCGAAAGGCGCGCGTGGACCCCAGCAGTTCGCGCGCTGCTCGATTGGTGAAGATCACGCGCCCCTCGTTGTCCTGCATGATGACGCCCTCGCTGATGGCGGCCAGCACGCCGGTCAGCCGGGCGATATCCGTCGACTGGGTCCGCGCCAGCTCTTGCAGCTCGCGGACGGCTGCCTGGGGCGCGCGCTCGGTCTGGGCGGCGCGGCTCTTGCGGCGCAGCCCGCCGTAGAGCCGCTCGAAGAGGCGTCCTGTGTTCGAACCGAGCGCGTCGACCGATTGGAGCATGCTGGCGATGGGTCGCGTGCGTTCGGATGAGGCGGAGTCCTGGGGGTTGGACATGGGTTGACCTCGGCCTTCTGGCTGGCCTGCTGGGCGCGCGGCGCTAGCTTGCGTTGGCCTTGCGCTGGTAGATTGTATCGAGCGTGCGCTTGAGCTCGAACAGGTCCGGCAGCGGCTTGTAGATGATATGATCCACGCCGTATTCCTGCAGCATGGCGTCGCGCTCGCTTTCCGTCAGGGTAAAGGCCGTCATCAGCACGATGGGAATCTGCCGCAGCGGCTCGACGCGCCGGATACGGCGGGCGATTTCGTGACCTTTGTGGCCGGGCATGCGGATATCCATCAATGCCAGCTCAGGCAAATCCCCCTCGAAATGGCCGGCTTCCACCTGATCCAGCCAGTTCCAGGCTTCGTGGCCGTTGCGAAACTCCATCGGGGTGTGCTGCCACACCTGGAACATCACTTTTACGATGTTGCGAATGTCGTCCTCGTCCTCAACAACCAGCCAGGGTTTCACTCCAGCCCTCCGGCATGCGTGTATCTGCGTTCGGCGGGGTCGTTGGCAGGGCGCCTGCACTCTATAATACTTTAATACTACCTGCTTTTTAGCGCGAGGAACACTCCTGTCTTTTGCCGCTTGCTCCGTCTGCGCCGGGGCGACGGGTGAATTCAGGGCGATTTCATAGCCGCATCGCGGCAATGCCGCGGCGCAGCATGCAGCATGGGTGAAGATTTGCGGTTTCAAGCCACCGCGCCTATAGTGTACATTATTTGACGGGCCGCCCGGCGCCGGTCCTGGCGCTCGATGGCCTTCCGTTGGTACGACGACATCGAGGAGCGTGACGTTGCCGACGTGGATGGTTGTCGAGGACGAACCTGATATCTACGAGCTGTTGCTGGCGATGTTCGAGATCTGGGGGATTCAGGGCGTCGCGTTTGTAGATGGGCCGGAAGCGGTCGCCTGGGTTGAAGACGTCGATCAGGGGCGGGTGCGGGGCGAGCTGCCAGAAGTGGCGTTGCTGGATGTGCGCTTGCCCCAACTCAGCGGTCCCGAGGTCGCGCAGCGGCTGCGCCAAAGCGCCCGGCTCGGCCAGATTGGCATCGTCCTCATCACGGCTTACCGGCTGTCGCCTGAGCAGGAAAAGAATGTGATCGCCGAAGCGCAAGCCGACCTGCTGTTGTTCAAGCCGCTGCCTGCGCTGGCCGAGCTGCGCGAGATGATCGAAGGCGTAATCGTCAAGCGCAAGCAGGCGGTCCCCGATCCGCAGCCACCTGAAGCAAGCAGCGCGGGCGTGTCCGAGTCGGTCGCGCTGCCGGCGGGGGCGGCTCCGGCGGCTGAGTCGGCCTCGCCGCCCAGCGGATCGAGCAGTGTGGGTGAGAAGACTCCACCGCCGCCGGCAGGCGAGCCGCCGGGCGCGCGGCCGGGTGAACCGACGGGTGGTGACGATGCAGAACATTAATCCTTCGCGCAATATCGCCCGCCGCGGGCGCTATTACCTCTTTATCGGCAGCGTCACCTTTTTTGGTGGCGCGATTGCGGTGACGCTCGGCATCCTGTTCTTCTTCTTTCCGCTGTGGCATACCTTCGCCTTTGAAGTGCTGCGCGCGCTGCTGATCTTCGCCGGGGTTGTGGCGCTGATCGCCGGGATCGGGATCATCATCCGCGCGCTGACCCTTCAAAAAGATAACCCGCTGGCCTATGCGGTGGGCGAGGCGCTCAGCCAGTTTCTGGACAACCGCTATACCTATCTGCGCAACGTCAGCAAGCGCGGCGTGGGCTACATCGACGCTGTGCTGGTCGGCCCGCCCGGCGCGCTGGTGTTCCGCATCGTCGATTACACCGGGACGTGGATCAACGAGCGCGGCGAGTGGCGGATCATCAACCGCAAGGGGCAGCTGCGCCCCGCGGGAACCAACCCCACCCGCGAGGCCGTGCGCGACGTGATCGCGCTGCGCAAGTTCTTCGCCAAGCGCGGTCTGTCGCAGGTGCCGGTCTACGCCATCGTTGTTTTCACGTCGGAGTTCGCCAAGCTCTCGGCGGAAGGGCCGGTGGTGCCGATCTGCGAGATTCCCACCCTCTACGCGATCATGCGCCGCGATTACCTGACCGACGAGCGTATCGCCCCGCCGACCGTCCGCGCTGCCGTGGATGCGATCATGGACGGCTGACGCCCGCGCGCAGTGAGAGTGCCGGATGCCGAAGGGCGATCCCCCCCAAGACGAGTACAACGAGCGAGACGATTACGGCGCGTACGATGCGTGGGATACGGACGGCGCGTATGATGACGCGTATGATGACCGCTATGAAGTGGCGCCCGACGACGCGGAAACAGCCTACGAGCTGTACGAGCAGGTTTACGCGCAGGCTGCCGCACACGCTGAGGAAAAGCTGGAGCGCCCGCGCCGCCGGCGCCGGGCCAGAAAGTCCCCGCCACCGCCCGGCCCGGTGCGCGCGCTGTGGCTGCGCTGGGAAGAGACCCTGCGCGGCTGCGCGCTGACTGTCGCCGCGGTCGCCCTTGTGCTGGCCGTCTTCGTCTATTATATGCTGCGTGCCGATCCGGAAACCGAGTCGGTGCGGGTGCCCAGCGTCGCGCCGCCCGTGGTTCCGTGCGGCGATGAGTCCGGGGCGTGGCCGCCCCACGTGCCGGTGGTCGGGCACACCCTGCCGGCGGTGATCCGGAACGAGCTGGCGTACGCCGGGGAGCAGCACGGTTACCAGTTTCACGGAGAGGCGGGGCAGGTGTGGCACATCACGGTCGAAGCGCGCGGAGAGGGCACGCTCGACCCCCTGATTCGCCTCTTTGACCGGTCCGGTCGCGAGGTTGCCAGCGCGGACGACCGCTCGGCGACGGACTTCACCGCCGAGCTGACGTTTCGCCTGCCGCAGAGCGGCGCGTATTGTCTGCTGGTCCAGTCGTCGCAGGGCGGGCTGACGTCCGGCGTCTATTGGCTGCGCGCCCGAACGGTGCCGCAATGAGGCGGTGCCCATCGCGATTTTTGTTTAATATGCTATTACTGTCATACAAATTTATTGCGTCGGGGTGGGGTTCGGGCTACCATTAGGCTATCCATTGGCACACAGGATTGCCCCCCATGCAGCGCTTCGTCCCCCCGGTGTTCGGACCGCCGGACCAGCAACCCGACCGCTCTGTGCCGGGCCGTCCCTACCGGGTGCGGTGGGGGCTGGTGGTCGTGCTTGGGGCCGTGGTGCTCGGCATAACGCTGAGCGCCTACAGCCTGACAGCGGCGCTGCTGGATGGGATCGAGCGGCCCCTGCATCCGATCGACGCACACACTCGCGCCCCCGCGCTGGTCATGGCTGTGCTGGCGTGCGGGGCGGCCCTGGGCGTGATCGCGCTCGCGCAGCAGGTGAGCGGGTTTCTGCTTGTGCGCCAGGCGCGACGCGAGGCCGGGAGCGCCTTTCCGGCGGGGGTGCCTGACCAGCCGGCGGCTGCCGTCTCGATGGCCGACTCACTTCAGCGCCAGCGGCTTGAAACGGCGCGTTTGCTGGCCGTGCTGGAGTCGATCCCCTATGGCGTGGTGGTGCAGGATCTCGACGGGCGCGTTGTGATGATCAACGACGCGGCGCGAGGGTTGTTGGGCAGCCAGCGCGCTTTCCGGGCGGCGCGCCTGCACGAGCTGCCCGAAGCGATCCGGATGACGCTGGGGCCGGCGCTCGCACCGGGCATCTACGCGCTGGGCGATCCGTCGCGCGTGCCGCTGGAAGACAAGATGCTCCAGGCGCAGGCCGCCGCGCTCATGAGCGCACACGGCGTCCGGCTGGGCACGGTCGTGCTGTTCCGCGACGTGACCGCTGAGGTCGAGCGCGAACGCGCGCGCGCCGAGCTGCTGGACCAGCTCAGCGAGCAGGTCGCCGCGCCTGGACCCCTGCTCCGCTATCCGTCGCTGGCGGCGCTGGCACGCGAGGTGACGCGCAACACGCGCTCGGTCCAGCAGGTGATCGCCGCGCTGCAAGACCTGAGCACCTTCGAGCCGCGCGATCTGGCGACCGACCAGCGCCCTCTGGCCCTCAATGACCTGTTGGGGGCCGTCACGCGCGAGTGGCAGCCGCTCGCGCAGGCGGCAGGCATCCGGCTGCGCGTCAAGTTCGCGCCGCACGGCTACTATGTGCTGGGCGACGAGCGGCGGCTGCGCTGGGCGCTGGGCAACGTGATCGACAACGCGATCAAGTATTCCCCGGCAGACACCGCCGTGCTGATCGCGGGGCGCGTGCGGCTGCGCGAGCCGGCTGCCGCCGAGATCGCGGTCGAAGACCAGGGCTTCGGCATTGCTGCGGACGATCTGCCCCAGGTCTTCGCGCGCTTCTACCGGGGCACCCCGCGCAATGCCCAGGGCGCGCCCATCCGCCGGCCCGGCACCGGCCAGGGCCTGTATATCGCGCAGCGCGTGATCAAGGCTCATGGCGGTGCCATCGCCATCGCCAGTCAGCCGCAGCGCGGGACGACCGTTTCCATGACTCTGCCGCTGACCGCACCGGTGACCCTGAGCCTGCCCGAAGCGGACGAGACGGTCCGGCATCCGGGCATTGTCGACCCCGTCGACCTGGACGACACCCGCCATATCCCCGTGCTGTCCCTGCTGCCCACCGATCGAGAAGTCGATCTGCTCTGATATCCGTGCTGCCAAATGGCCCGCTGGCCGGGTCGGAAGTACAATTCTGGTAGATCCGCTGGACATCTGCGTTTCATTGGCACGCGAGGAGACCGCCTTATGAGCGATCGGCTTGGGAGTTCCTATCTGACCGGCGAGCTGGCTCCAGAAACGGGAACGTACCAGCTTGTCAACGATCGTCCCGAAGAACTGCCGCGCATCGATCTCAGCCGCGTGATTCACCTGAACGAGGGCGAGCCGCTTCCCCCGCATCCAGACACGGGCGCGCCCGTTCGCTGGCGGTTTGTGCGCGTCTCGAAGCCCTACCAGTTCCAGGGCTAGGCGCCGGTCACGTTGAGCGGGCGGAAGGGACACGGATCTCTCCGCCCGTTCTCTCGCACGGCGCAGCGGGCTTCCGTCATGTCAGCGTCGTGCAGCCGCCGTCCGGTCACCCTGGCCGGGCCTGTGCGTCATCGGTAGGATTGACTCACGGCAGGCGCCTGCAGACCAGCTTGCCGCAGCGGGCTTGTTGGGCGTGCGAGATTGGCGCCTGCCCGCACGGCGGTATGCCGGGCGATTGCACCGGGCGGCGCTGCTGTTCGTGCTGCGTCATGCCAGTCGTCGAGATTGAGGCCAAGTCTGGCCCGCGTGAGGAGTAACCGGAACGGATGGATTTGAACACCCTGGCCGTGGCGGGCGGCATTTTCGCGCTGCGTGTCATTGGCAACGTAATCACCACGCTGCGCCTGGTGATGATGGTGCGCGGTGAAAAGCTGTGGTCGTCGGCCATCGGCACGGTCGAGGCGCTGATCTTCGCGCTGGCGCTCGGCAGCGTGGTCAGCAGCCTGGACAACCTGTGGAACCTGGCGGCCTACAGCGTCGGCTACGGCGTCGGCGGCTATCTCGGTCTGGCGCTGGAGCAGCGCCTGGTAACTCGCTTCGTGGCGGTGCAGATCATCTCGCCACAGCACGCGCATGAGATCGCCGTCGCCGTGCGCGATGCAGGCTTCGGCGCGACCGAAAGCTGGGGGCAGGGTGCCGAGGGGCAGGTTGGCACGGTGACGGCGGTTGTCCGTCACCGGCAGGTCAATCATGTCGTCGAGATCGCCAACCGGATTGACCCGAAAGCGTTTGTGACGATGGAAGAGCTGCGCGGCATCTCGCGCGGCTACTTCCGCCGGCTGGCGCGCCCGGAACGCTGAGTGCGATGGTCGATGTCGTTGAGCAGGTCGCGGCGGCAATTGCGCGCGAAAAACTGTTGGAGCCGGGCGCGTCGGTGGTGGTCGGCGTGTCCGGCGGGGCGGATTCGCTCACGCTGTTGCATGTGCTGGTCCGCCTGCGCGAGCGGCTGGGGCTGACGGTCGCGGCGGCGACGCTCGATCATGGCCTGCGCGGCGAAGCCGGGGCGTCCGATGCGGCGTTTGTGCGCGCCACGGCCGAAGCGTGGGGTCTGCGCGTCATTGTTGGGCGCGCGGACGTCCGCGCGCTGGCGCGGGCGCAGCGGCTGAACATCGAAGAGGCGGCGCGCCAGGCACGCTATACCTTCCTGCTGCGGGCGGCTCGCCAGCTTGGGGCGGAGACGGTAGCTGTCGGGCACAACCGCGACGACCAGGTCGAGACGGTGCTGATGCACCTGCTGCGCGGCAGCGGCCTGAGCGGCCTGCGCGGGATGCTCCTGCGCCTGCGCCTGAACACCTACCATTTGCTACCCGACGCGCCGATCGCCTTCGATCCGCCCGAGGACCCGGCGGCCCCGCCACTGTGGCCGTGGCTGGTGCGCCCGCTGCTGGACGTTTCGCGCGCGGCCATCGATGCCTACGCCGCCGAGCACGCGCTGAACCCGCGCTACGACGCGACCAACGAGGACACTACCCTTTTTCGCAACCGCCTGCGGCACGAACTCATTCCCCTGCTGGAGACGATCAACCCCAACATCCGGACCGTGCTGGCGCGGACGGCAGCCGTCCTGCGCGCCGATGCAGAGTTGGTGCACGCCGTGGGCCAGGCGGCGCTGGAGCGGGTGGCGCGCGCGATGGGTCCGCAGGGCGTGGTTCTGGATCGGGCGGGCTGGTCCGCGCTGTCGCTGGCGGAGAAACGATACATTCTGCGCGCGGCGACGTGGAGCCTGCGGCCCGAACTGCGCGATGTCACTTTCGAGCAGGTCGAGGCGGCGCTGCGCATCGCGGACGAGGGTACGACCGGGTCTGCGGCGACCCTGCCCGGCGGGCTGCTGCTGCGCGTCGGGTACGGCACGCTCACCATCGCGCCTGAGGGGGTGCCGGACGTCTCGGAGAGGCCCGGCGAGGACGCGCCCGCGCTGGAGCCGGGCACAGCGGATGTGCCCTTCCTGCCCGGGGAGCATTTCCGGCGGGTAGCGGGGGGGTGGCGGATCGACGTGTGGCCGCTGGCCGATCCGGGCGAAGGGGCGGCGCTGATGGACGATCCGCTGGCGGCGGTGCTGGCCGTTCCACCGGGCGCGTGGTTGAGCCTGCGGACGCGGCGGCGCGGCGAGCGCTTTCGCCCGCACGGGATGGGCGGGCGCTCGCAGAAGCTGAGCGACACGCTGATCAACATGAAAGTGCCGGCCGCCTGGCGCGACCGCGTGCCGGTGCTGGCGATTGATGGCGAGGCGGCGTGGTTCGTCGCGCCGACGGCTGAGGGCGTGCGCGGGCGCGTGGCGGAGCCGTTCGCCTCGGCGGCAGGCGAGGGCTACCGCTGGATCGCGGCGCGCTGGCGCCGCGCGGGGCCGGATTTGTGAAACCATAACTGGCGCGATTAACGCCACCTTGCGTTTTTGCAAACCTTCAGATATAGTTAAGCGAAGATAAATCATCCAGCAGAAGGATTTTGAGCAGCCAATGACCGCCAACGAGCAGGAAGCCTATATTTTGGTGGTAGACGACGAAGGGGCCATCCGCTACTCGATCAGCAAGACGCTGCAGCGCGTCGGCTATCAGGTGCAGGCGGCCGCGTCGGGCGAAGAAGCGCTCGAAATGATGAAGGACCAGGAGTATGACGTGGTCCTGACCGACATCCGGATGCCGGGCCTGTCTGGCGTGGAGCTGCTGTCGAAGATCAAGGAACAGGCGCCGGACGCCGTGGTCATCCTGCTGACCGGCTATGCCAGTCTCGAAACTGCGATTGAGAGCCTGCGGCTGGGCGCGCACGACTATCTGGTCAAGCCGAGCAGCAGCCAGGACATTCGCAACAGCGTGGCACGCGGTGTTGAGCGGGCGCGCAATCTGCGCAACCGGCGCGCGCTGCTGCGCTCGATCCGTGAGAATGTCGAGCAGCTCACCGGCGAGCAGATCGACGTAGAGAAGGCCGAGCCCCGCTCCCGGCAGCCGGCTGCCGGCATGCCGGTTGTCACACCGGTGACCACCATGACCATCGGGCCGCTGACCATCTATCCCGGCCGCTACCAGATCTCGGTGGGCGACGAGCCGATTGACCTGACGCCGACCGAGTTCGACCTGCTGCTGTACCTGGCGGCGCACCGGGGGCGCGTCGTCCCGTGCTCCGAGCTGGTGCGCGAGGTGCGCGGCTACAGCCTGGAAGAGCATGAGGCGCGCGAGGTGATTCGCCCGCACGTCAGCAACCTGCGCCGCAAGCTCAAGTCGTCCGGCCAGAACCCCAACATCATCGTCAACGTGCGCGGGATCGGTTACCGGCTGGCGGAAACCTCGTAAGACGCACTGCCGCCCGTCCAGCGCCTCAGGAGCCGCCTCGTGAGGCGCTTTTTTGTCCGATAATCGGCGGATAGCAGCCCGACAACGACCGGACAATGTTGTTTCTGCGCGCGTTTCGCAGTACCTTTGGTGAGACGTTTCGCGAGATCGACCAAGACCGGGAAAGCACAGAATGGGCAATCTTAATCCGAACCTGCTGACAAAAGACACGCAGGCGGTTCTGGATGACGCGGTGGACATTATCTCGGCCTATGGCAAGACGCTGCTGACGCCGGAAGCGGCTCTGCTGGCGCTGCTGCGGAGCAAGGGCACCGCTGCGTCACGCATCTTCAGCTATTTTGCCGAGAAGCGCGGGGCGGACCTCGACCGGCTGGAGCGACAGGTCAAGCTGGCGGTGCAGAGCCGCCGCGATCTGAGCGGCGAGCTGAAGTTTATCGCCGCGGGCAAGCGGTCGGTGGACCTCAGCCGCTCGATGGTCATCGCGCTCGACGAGGCGCTCAGCGTGGCGCAGGCGCTCAACCAGACGACCATCGACACCGATCACCTGCTGGGCGTGATGACCGAGCGCGAGGTGGGCACTGCCGGCATCCTCACTCAGTTTGGCATCACCAAAGGCGCCATCCGCGAGGTGCTGACCACCTCGGCCACCAGCACAACCGTCATCCGCCGCACCGACACCGGCGCCAGCAGCGATATGGTCGCCGCCGCGCGCACCGGGATGCTGCGCGCCGTCTATTTCCGCGAGGGCCTGCTGCGCGAGCTGATCCAGATGCTCGGCCAGACCGTCAGCCGCCATGTGATCCTGATCGGCCCGGACGGCGTCGGCAAGCGCACGCTGGCCTACAGCCTGGCGTTGCTGATCGCAGAAGATAAGGGGCCGGCGGGCCTGCGCAATCTGGTTCAGGTGGACGAGCGCGCGCTGCTCGACGATCCGGTCGGCGCGATCCAGAGCGGGCTGAACCGCGCGCGCGGCGGGATCCTGTTCGTGCCGCACATTCACCGCTTCTTTGGCGGGCAGCTCAAGGCCGAGTTTCCGAAGGCCGCGCCCCTGCTGCAAAAGGCGTTTCTGGGGGGCGACCCGGTCATCATGGGCAGCACGACCCAGGCCCTGTGGGACGAGCGGCTGCGCACGATCCCGGCCATTGCGGAGAATACGCAGCTGCTGAGCGTCCCCGCGCCGGACGTGAACGAAACCATCGAGATCCTCGAAGTCATCGCGCCGCACCTGGCTGCGGACTATGAGATCGAGATCGCACCCGAGGCGCTGCGTGTGGCGGCCAATCTGGCCCGGCGCTATATGAGCGGCACGCCGCTTCCGCTGAGCGCCGAGCACCTGCTCCATCGTGCCGCGTCGCTGGTAAGCCTGAGCGAGCAGGCGCATCTGGGCTTTCGCGCCCAGGTGGCGGATACGGTGCTGGACGCGGAAGACGTCACCCTCGCCGCCGCGCAGATGACCGGCATCCCGGTCAGCAAACTGGGCCAGGACGAGCGCACCAAGTACGCGAGCATGGTCGAGCACCTGCACGAGCGGATCATCGGTCAGGAAGAAGCTGTGATGGCGCTCAGCCGCGCGGTGAAGACAGCGCGCGTGGGCCTGAAAGACCCCAAGCGCCCGATCGGATCGTTTCTGTTCCTCGGCCCGACCGGTGTGGGCAAGACCGAGCTGGCGAAGGCGCTGGCCGAGTTCATGTTCGGCAGCGAAGACGCCATGCTGCAGATCGATATGTCCGAGTACATGGACGAGAACAGCGTCAGCCGTCTGATCGGCGCCCCGCCCGGCTACGTGGGCTACGAGGGGGGCGGTCAGCTGACCGACCGGGTGCGCGAACAGCCGTATATCGTCGTGGTGTTCGACGAGGTGGAAAAGGCGCACCGCCGCGTGCTGGACGTCTTGCTCCAGGTGATGGAAGAAGGCCGCCTGACCGACGGGCAGGGCAACGTGGCGCGCTTCTCCGAGGCGGTGATCATCATGACCAGCAATGTCGGCGCGCACGAGCTGGAAACGACCGTGATCGACGAGGAAACGCGCGACGAGGTGATGGCGCTCGTGCGCGCGGAATTCCGCCCGGAGTTCCTCAACCGTCTGGACGAGATCGTCATCTTCCACCCCTTGAGCGACGAGCATCTGGCGCAGATTCTGGAGTTGCTGCTCAAGCAAGAGAACAAACTGGCCGCCGAGCGCGGTCTGACGCTCGAATTTTCGGACAAGGCCAAGCGCTGGCTGCTGGATCAAAACGATCATCCGGAGTGGGGCGCGCGCCCGCTGCGGCGCATCATCCAGCGCAATGTCCGCGAGCAGTTGGCGGATTACCTGCTCAAGGAAAACCCGCAGCCCGGCACACGGGTGCGGATCGACGCGGGCAAGCGGGGCCTGACGTTCGAGATGAAGGCTGTCAAGGTCTGAGCGTGCCCGACGCCCAACCACGCCGCAGCACCAAGAAACGAGCGCCTCGCAACGACGTGCGAGGCGCTGTTTTTTCTCCGTCCCAGGGGGCACGTGCGCCGCGCCGGTTTACTGGACGGTCAGCTCCAGGCGCATACCCTGTTCGGCATGGTCATCGACCGGGCAGTAGACCTCGTACGTTCCCGGCTGAAGCTCGATGTCTAGCGTGGCTGTTTCGCCCGGCTGGAGCGTGCTGGCCAGCGCCTGCGACACGCCCTCGCCTTCGATCTCGAAGCTGTGCGCCATCGTGCCGCTGTTCGCCACGTTGAACAGGATGCGACCCGCCGCCAGCGACGTTGGCATCTGAATCTGGCCGTCGATCAGGGTCACGTCGACCGTCTGCGCGGCGGTGCCTTCGGGCGCGCTCACCGCAAAGGCTGCGACGACAGGATTCCCCTGCCCGTCGGTCAGCGGGACATCGTCGCCGGGGAACTCATAGGTTCCGGCCGTGCCCTCGTCGACGTGCAGCATGGCAAAGAGTGTGGCCGTCACGGCGTTCGAGTCAATCGGCACAGCCAGCGCGCGCGTATCGCCCGCCGCCACCGGCGCGTAACCGATCACCGTCCCAGGTCGGCCGCTGTCGTCGGCGTGAATCACCACCCAGCCATTGACCGGGCTGACAGCACGCGCGATCAGCACGGAGCCATCTTCGCGTACCGTCTGGTCTTCCACCACCAGCGAAGGAGCGAGCGCGGTCACATCTTCCTCGTCCCCTTGAGCGGCGTCGTCGCCGGTGGCAGGCCCGGTCACGTCAGGCCCAAGCGCAGCCCCCGGCGGCTGGAGCGTGAAGCCTAGCGCGCGGGCCAGCGTCGCGGCATCGTAGTACACGTCAATGCGCGTGATCAAACCGTCTTCCACTTCGAAAATGGCGACCATCTCCACCGTCACGGTTTGCCCGGTCGGCTCCGCACCGAGGAACGTCCCGGTGTGCACGCCCGTGAAGTCGTACTCGACCACGACGGTATTCTCCGCGATGATCACACGCTTGATGGTGATCTCGTGGTCAGAGAACGCGCTGTTCAGCAGGTTCGCCGGGCCGACGATGTCGTCACGCAGGGTCAGCGGCTGCGCCTGCGTCCAGTCGCGATACGTCACCGTTTCGGCCAGCAGCGTCACGTCGGGGTTCTCGAGATAGCGCAGCGCGACCTGCGCCTCTTCAGACTGGGCGTTGCCGATGATGACCGGCTGGTCCATGCCGGTGGGGCCGGTCATGGGATCGGGTGTTGGCGTGGGGGTGGTGCCGTCCTGCGCTACGGCTGGCGCGAGCGGCAGGCTAAGCGCCAGTGCCGCCACGACGATCAACGCGAACGTTGCCAGGCTGAATGATACGAACCGTTTCATTACATTATCCTCCTGCTTACCGAACACAAAGTCCGCAGTCCGACTTCCGATCCTCTTGTGCGCGGGCAGGCTGCGGTCTGCCCCGCTATGTCCCAATTTAGGCAGGTTTCGCGCGCACGTCATCGCCCAGCCGGACGGTTCTGCATTGGGTAATCTGGTCGGGCGTCAATGTGGGCCAGATCGCCTAAGGGCACGGCCCTCGCCAGTAGGCGCGCCAGGGCGGGATGGTATAATCTGCTTGGCGATACACCGCACGATAAGGAGCCGGATCATGCCCAAGCTCAAAGCCACGCTGTGGGGCGCGCTCTCGGCGGCGCTTGGCCTGCTGAGCATCCTGCCGTCCTTCCATGTTTCCCCGCGCTGGGGCCTGGATTGGGCGCAGCTTGTCGCGACCGAAAACCCCGGTCTGGCGCTGGTTTCGGGCGGGCTGGGTATCTGGCGTGGGCTGCGCGCGCGCTCCGGGCGGGCCGTGCTGCTGGGCGCGATCGGGCTGGCGTTGGGGATTCGCCCGCATATCCGGCGCAAGGCCGTGAACCGCGCCATGTCCGAAGCCATGCGTGAAGGGCTTGGCCTCGGTTGGCAGGGGCAGATTCCCGCCGAAGTCCACCGGCGTTTCGCCCAATCGCACCGGACGGACCTGTGGGGGCCGATCCTCTACCTGCTGCGCATCCGCGTGCGCGAGACGCGCGATGTCCTCTTCGCGGCGCCGGACGGCCACCCGCTGCGCGTCGATATCTACCAGCCGGAAGAGCGCGCCGGGCTGCTGCCGGCGATCATTGTGGTGCACGGCGGCGCCTGGTTTCATGGGGACAAGAGCAACTATGCCTTTGGGCTGCACGACCGCTGGCTGGCCGCGCAGGGCTACGTCGTCTTCGATGTGCAGTACCGCACGACGGGGGTCTGGCCGGCGCCGCTGGCAGACGTCAAGTGCGCGGTGCGCTGGGTCAAGAGCCAGGCGGCGCGCTATGGCGTGGACCCGGAGCGCATCGCGCTGATGGGGCGTTCGGCAGGCGGCCATCTGGCGTTGATGGCGGCTTACACCGCCAATGACGAGCGCTTCCCGGCCGGCTGCGCGGGCGGCGAACCAGGCGCGCCGGACGAGAGCGTCAAGGCGGTGGTGGTCAGCTATGCCCCGGCGGACCTGATGCTGTGGCCCGCCGATCCGGACGGCGCGATCGCCAGGTTGCTCGGCGGCCTGCCGGGTGAAATCCCGGAGCGCTACCGCGAGGCGTCGCCGATCACCTATGTGCGCCCCGGCCTGCCGCCGACGCTGATCATCCACGGCCAGCGCGACCGCCTGGTGCCGCCCGTCCATTCCGAGCAGTTGTTCAACCACCTGCGCGCTGCCGGCGTGCGCAGCGTGCTGCTGCGCATTCCCTGGGGCCGCCACGGTGTGGACAGCCTGATCGTTGGCCTGACCGGCCCCATGATTCAGTACGACGTCGACCGCTTCCTGGCGTGGGCGTTTCATCACAAGGACGACTCTGCATGAGAGGCGCCCGCGCGTTCGCCGTCTGGTCCCTGGTGCTGGCGCTGCTGGCGGGGCTACTCCCGGCGGCTCAGGCGGCGCCCGATCCGCGCCAGGATAGTGCGGCAGTGTGGACCGTCGGCACGCCGACGGTCAAAAGCGTCTACCCCGCAGGCCTGATCTTTCGCCTGCATGCGCGCAGCAGCGCCGGGCCGATCACCCGCGCGCGGCTGGTGTGGTACCGCCCGATGCTGCGCCCCGGCGCGACCCGTCACATTCAGGTCGAAGAAGCGACAATTGACACGGCACGTGGAGACCTGGTCGCCACCTGGCAGCCGAGCGGCCTGCTGATGTTGCCGCCCTGGTCGGTGCTGGCCTATCACTGGGAACTGCGCGACGCGGAGGGCAACACGTTCGAGACGGAGCCGCGTATCGCCGAGTATGCCGACCTGTCCCGCCCCTGGATCCGCACCGAGTCAGACGATGCAGTCGTCCTTTCCTCGGACCTGCCCGCCGCGGTGCACGGCCTGATCCTGGACGCGCTGGCTGCGCAGCGCAGGCGATACGAAGCAGTGTGGGGCGCCACGCTGCCCTACCGGCCGCGCATCGTGCTGTTTGGCGATTATGCGGCATGGCTGGAGTGGCGCACGGCGGATCGTACCACCAGCCGGACCTCGTTTGTGGTGGGGCAAACCTTCGACGCGTGGGGTGTGATCGCGCAGGTGCTGACCGGGCCACCGTCCGACGCGGCCTACCGCGAGCTGGCCTACTCTATTGTGCTGCACGAGATGGAACACCTCTACCAGGCGGAGTTCCTGTCGTCGCGGCGGCGGATGGATGTGCCGGGCTGGTTCACCGAGGGCGACGCGACGTTCTTCGAGCTGGAGCAGTCCTACGATTATCTGAGGCGGGTCCGCGGGCTGGCGGAGTCCGGCGCGCTGCCGCCCCTGCTGGTCCCGCTGCCGGATGCGCCGCGCGTGGACGGTGCCAACCCGCGCCTGGGCTACGACATCGGCTATTCCTTCTTCGCGTGGCTGCGCGAGTCAACCGGCAGCCTGGACGCGCACCGCTCGATCATGGCTCTGCTGGCGGACGACGTGCCCTTCTTCGAGGCGCTGGAGCAGGCGCTTGGCCTGCCGACCGCCGAGATCGAAAGCCGCTGGCGGGTATGGCTGGGCGCGTCTCCGGCGGCCCCGACCCTGGTCCCCACCTGGACGCCGCCGCCCTTCCTGCCGACACCGACGCCCATGCTCTTTGGCAGATAGGGCGTTGGTATCGGGCCGGCTGGGGCTCATAGCCGCAAGTCAGGTATAATCCTCGTACTGGCTGCGCGCCGCAGTAAAGGAGTGCCCCGGTGAAACCGATCATTGCTGAGCTAACCGTGCAGGACGTGGACGCCTCGATCTACTGGTACCGCGAGCTGGGCTTCTCGGTGGACGGGGAAGGGCTGCGCGACGAGGACGGCTTGCAGTGGGTGAGCCTGTCGCACGGCGGGCGCCTGGTGTGGCTGTTGCGCGCCGATCTCGCACCGGATGCCGGCATGGGGCCGCCGCGTGTCCGGCTGTATCTTCCGGTGGACGGTATCGACGCGATCTACGAGCGCCTGGCCGCACGCGGGATCGCAACCGAGGGCGCCCCGCAGAACCAGTGGTACGGGCTGCGCGAGTTCTCGGTGCGCGATCCGGATGGCTTCCGCTGGGTGCTCAACGAGCCGCTGCCAGAGGATGAGACACCGCCCCCGCCGCGCGGCGGGGCGCTGCCGGGCCTGGCCTGACCTGTGGCGCGAGCGCGCTGCGCTGGCAGGCGACCGATCCGGGATGCCGGCGGGTGGAGATAAGGCACTATCAGGAGGATGCGCTACATGGCAAACGTTCCGGTTGAGGTTTTTCGCAAATACGACATTCGCGGCACGGTCACCGGCCCCGATGCGCAGCTTACGCCGGAGCTGGCGCGGCTGGTGGGGCAGGCGTATGGCACCTACGTCCAGCGCGAGCTGGGCATCGAGCGGGTGTTCGTCGGCGGCGACAACCGCGAGTCCACACCGCCGCTGATGCGAGGCGTGATCGAGGGCTTGCTGTCCACCGGCCTGCTGGTGATTGACATTGGCCCGGTGCTGACGCCGACGGTCTACTTCGCGTCGGCGTCGCACGAAAACGCCGGCGGGATCATGGTCACGGGCAGCCACCTGACCACGCAATACAACGGGATCAAAATGGCTTACGGGCGGCTGGCGTTGGCCGACGAGCAGATCCAGGACCTGCTGCGTCTGATCCTGGCCGACGATTTCATCCAGGGCGAAGGCGAGCTGCAGCAGGATTACCACATGATCCACACCCACATGGAAGTGATCCGCGGCAAGGTGAAGATGGGCAGCCGCAAGCTAAAAGTGGTGGTGGACGCCGGGAACGGCCTGAGCGGCACGTATGTCCCGCCGGTGATGCGGGCGTTGGGCGTCGAGGTCATCTGCCTGTTCTGCGAACCGGACGGCACCTTCCCCAACCATCTGCCCAACCCGGAAGATCCGGAGCTGACGAAAGACCTGGAAGCGGCGGTGATCCAGCATAACGCGGACTTCGGGATCGGCTTTGATGGCGACGCGGACCGCTGCGGCGTGATCGACGACCGGGGGCATCATGTGGCGGCGGACCGGCTGCTGGCGCTGCTGGCGCGCGACCTGCTGACCCGCATGCCCGGCGCGAAGGTCGTTTACGATGTGAAGACCAGCCAGATGCTCCCGGACGTGATCCGCGCGGCGGGTGGCGTGCCTGTCATGTGGAAATCCGGCCACAGCCTGATGAAAGCCAAGATGGCGGAGATTGGCGCGCCGATTGGGGGCGAGGTGAGCGGCCATCTGTTCATCGGCGAAGACTATTACGGCTTCGACGACGCGCCGCTGGTGGCGCTCAAAGTGCTGGAGTTGTTCAGCAAGACGGACAAGTCGATGTCGCAGATGCTGGACGAGCTGCCGCACATGCTCGCCACGCCGGAGATCATCATGAGCGCGCCGGACGATGTCAAGTTCCGCATCATCGAGGCCGTGCGCGATAAGCTGCAAGATCGCTACGAGGTTGTCACGGTGGACGGCGCGCGGGCGCTGTTCGAGAACGGGTGGGGGCTGGTTCGCGCCAGCAACACGCAGCCGGCGATCACAATGCGCTTCGAGGCACACACGCGCCCGCAACTGGTCGAGTATATGAAGCGCTTCGACGCCCTGCTGGACGATTACCCGCAGGTGGACCGCACCAACCTGCGCAGGCAGATCGAGGCGTTCAGCAGCTAAAGAAGCGCAGCGTGCCGCGTAGGGACACAGGTTGGCGGTTCGTGTAAAACGTGGTACAAACGCGGGCGAGCGCTAAATGAGTGTTTGATAAGACCCAAACGACTCATAGGGTGGCGTGGTATAATGCCGCCCGGCCAACCGCTCTACCCTGACAGAGGAGAATACGCCACTTGGTTAGCCCTCTTGACTGGCTTCTGGGCCTCTTTTCGCTGGACATTGGTATCGACCTCGGCACGGCCAACACCTTGGTCAGTGTGCGCGGCAAGGGCATTGTCATCAACGAGCCGTCCTATGTCGCCATCGAGCGCAAGACGCGCCGCCCGATCAGTGTGGGGCGCGAGGCGAAAGAGATGTTCGGCAAGACCCCATCGGCCAAGTATATGGTGGTGCGCCCCCTGCGCGACGGCGTGATCAGCGAGTTCGAGATCACCGAAGCGATGCTCGACTACTTCATCCGCAAGGCGCACGAGCAAAGCTGGGTCCCGATCCCGCGCCCGCGCGTGGTGGTGGGCATTCCTTCGGGTGTGACCGAGGTCGAGAAGCGCGCCGTCTACGATGCGACGATCAGCGCCGGGGCGCGCGAAGCGTACCTGATCGAGGAGCCGGTCGCGGCGGCGATTGGCGCCGGGCTGCCGATCCAGGAAACGCGCGGCAGCATGATCGTGGACATCGGCGGCGGCACGACGGAAGTTGCCATCTTCTCGCTAGGCGGGATTGTGATCAGCCGCTCGATCCGCGTGGCGGGTGACGAGATGGACGAGGATATCGTCCAGTACATGCGCTCCAAGTACAACCTGCTGATCGGCGAGCGTACCGCCGAGCGCGCCAAGATCGAGATCGGCTCGTCGTACCCGCTGCCCGAAGAGCGCACGATGGTGTTGCGCGGACGCAACCTGATCACCGGCTTGCCGGAAGCGGTCGAGGTGTCGTCGATCGAGCTGCGCGAGGCGCTCAATCCCTCGGTCAGCATCATTGTCGACACCATCCGCGACGCGCTGGACGAAACGCCGCCGGAACTGGTGGCCGACCTGATGGAATCCGGGATCTGCATGGCGGGCGGGGGTAGCCAGCTCAAGGGGCTGTGCGAGCGCGTCGCCGATGAGGTGAACGTGCGCGTCTGGCTGGCCGAGGACGCGATGACGTGTGTGGCGCGCGGCGCGGGGCGCATTCTGGAAGATTACGACAACCTGCGCTCGCTGCTGGCCGGTCTGGAGCGCGGCTCGACGCAGCACTAGCCTGTGCCGCTCGCTCTCCGCTCCGTCGGCTGTGGCATGCCCCGAATCGTCCGGTTCGGGGCATGATCTTGGTGGGCCGTGCGGTATAATGAGGCTGCGGGCGTTGCGGGTCGCGGCGGACGCCCGCACAAGACGCAGGCAGGAGGTGAACACAGCTTGGTGCGCGGAAGTCGCGTCTTCAGCTTGTCGATGACGCTGGTCATTGTCGCGCTGTTGGTCTATCTGGGCGCGCAGGGCAGCCTGGGGCCGGTGCAGAACGCGCTCTCGGTGCCGGTCTATGGGGTGCAGAGCGTCGTCAGCCGGATGACGCGCGGCGTGACGGGCCTGCTGGACGACATCCGCACCTTCCGGCGTTTGGAGAGGCGCAACCGCGACCTGGAAGAAGCCCTGGCCGTTTACCAGGCCGAGCTGGCTGTGCTGCGCGAGAAAGGGCACGACTACGACCGGCTGGCAGCGCTGCTCGATTACAACCGCCAGGGGCCAGCCGACCGCGAGTACGTGACGTGCGACGTCATCGGGCGAGACACGACCGGCTTCGTGAACGCGATTCAGATCGACTGCGGGCGCCGCGCCGGGGTCGAGCGCATGGACCCGGTAGTCACCGAGTACGGCCTGGTGGGGCGTGTGACCAAAGTGTCGGCGACCGGGGCCGAGGTGCTGCTGCTCACCGATCCGTCGAGCCGGGTCAGCGTCCGGCTGCAAGATTCGCGGGCGGACGGCGTGGTTTCGGGGCAGCTCACCGGTGACCTGCTGATGTCGTTTATCCCGGTTGATGCCCAGGTGCGCGAGGGTGAGTACGTGGTGACCAGCGGCCTGGGGCAGAACTTCCCCGCCGATCTGCTGGTGGGCCAGGTGATGAGTGTGGCGCTGGATCAGCGCGGCATGTACCAGGAAGCCCGCGTGCGCAGTCTGGTGAACTTCAACCGGCTGGAGATCGTCCAGGTGATCATCGATTTCGAGCCGGTCGACCTGTCGGTATTCGGCCAGCCCGCCGCGCCATGATGCCCGGCCAGGACGTGGGGCGGGGGGTCGAGAGGCGCTGCCGTGGGTAACTATATCGGTATCCCGATTCTGCTGCTGGCGGCCGTCATCGATGCGACGATCATGCCGGAGCTTCGCCTGGGGAACGGCACCGCCGATCTGGTGTTCTTGCTGGTCATGTCGTGGGCGCTGCTGGCCGATGTGCGCGATGCCCTGCTGTGGGCAGTAGTCGGCGGGGCGGCACAGGACCTGCTCTCTGTCGCGCCGCTGGGCACGTCGGCGCTGGGGCTGGTGATCGTCGCCTATGCCGCCGACGCGATTTTCGGCAATGTCGCGCGCGGGAACCTGCTGGTTCCGCTGGTCGTGGTGGTGGTTGGGACAGCCGTGTATCACATGATCACCCTGACCCTGCTGCAGGTGCTCGGTCTGTCGGCGGTCGGGTTGGGGCAGGGGCTGGTGTACGTGACGCTGCCGGCCACGATTCTGAACGCCATCTTGATTCTGCCGGTCTACCGCTTGATGGGCGCGGTGCATCGTCTGGTTGTTCCGCATCGCACCCGGATCGGGTGAGGGCCGGCAGGGCGTCGTGAGCAAACGATTCCGGTGTATTGGTAGCGATGGGTGAGAGAGCGTATGAATGACCGACGGCTAATGCCCTTTCAGGGATGGCGGTTGGGGCTGTTCCGGGCTGTTGTTGTGTTCTCGCTGTTGGTGCTGGTGATGCGCACCGGCGAGCTGCAGTTCGTCCGGCGCGAGCAGTTCGTGCGCGACGCCGAGGAAAACCGGCTGCAGCGGGTGTTGCTTCCCGCGCCGCGCGGGCAAATTTACGACCGCAACATGGTTCCGCTGGCGAAGAACGACCCCGCCTACAACGTGACGGTGACTCCTGCGGAGCTGCCGGACGACCCCGATGAAGTGCTGGCCATCTACAACCGTCTGTCGGCGCTGATCGACGTGCCCGCCACTCGCGCCATGGCCGACGCGGCGGGGCGCACGACCGTTCGCAGCATCGAGGAGATGGTGCGCGAGGGGCAGGGTATCGCGCCGTATCGTGAGGTGATGGTCGCGCAGGACATCGATCGCGAAACCGCCTTCCGGATTCTGGAAGAAGCGCAGCTTCTGCCCGGCGTTGACGTGTTCGACGCCTCCGTGCGCGAATATCCGACCGGCGCGCTCACCGCGCATGTGGTCGGCTATCTGGGGCCGATTGGCCCTGAAGAAGAGATGCGCCTGCGCGAGCTGGGTTACAACCCCGCTTTCGACCGCATCGGCTACGCCGGCGTGGAAGCTTATTTCGAGGAAGAGCTGGCCGGGCGGCGCGGCACGCAGACCTGGCTGATCGACGTGGCCGGGCGTCCGCTCCAGCTTGTCGACGAAGTTCCCTTCACGCCCGGCATGAGCCTGCAGCTTACGCTCGATGTGGAGCTTCAGCAGGCCGCCCAGGACGCCCTCACCCGCCGCATCAATCTGGTCAATGCGGACGCCGGACGCGTGGTCACGCAGCAAGGCGTGGTGATCGCCATGGATCCGCGCAATGGCGAGGTGCTGGCGATGGTGAGCTGGCCGAGCTACGACAACACGCGCTTTGCCCGCGCCATCGACGGCGAGTATTACTTCCAGCAGTTTGAAGATCCGCTGCGTCCACTGGTCAACCACGCCATCAGCGCGCTGTATCCACCCGGCTCGGTCTGGAAAATGATCACGGCGGCGGGCGTGGTCGAGGAAGGCGTCATTGCGCCCACCACGCGCCTGTTCGACCCCGGCAGCCTGGTGCTGCCCAACGCCTTCGCGCCGCGCGACGAATCGCAGGGGCAGACCTTCGTCTGCTGGGATCGCGCCGGGCATGGCGAAGTGGACCTGTTGCGCGGTATCGCGCTGAGCTGCGACGTGTATTTCTACCAGGTTGGCGGCGGCAACCCCGAAGTCAGCCCGGCGCTGCTGCGCCCCGGCGGGCTGGGCATCGCCGACCTGTACCGCTGGGCGACCGCCTTTGGCATCGGCTCGATGCTGGGGATTGAGCTGCCGGGCGAGCTGGCCGGCCGGATGCCCGAAGGCGAATGGAAGCGCCGCAACTACGGCGAAAGCTGGTCCACCGGCGACACCTACAACGCGGCCTTCGGGCAGGGGTATGTCACAACCACGCCGCTGCAACTGCTGAGCGCCATCGTGCCGTTGATCAATGGTGGCATCATCTACCAGCCGCGCATCGCCCGCAACCTGCAGGACGCGAACGGCAACATTCTCAAGCAGTTCGAGCCGGAAGTGGTGCGGACGCTGGTCATGCCGCCGGGCGACGAGCTGCCCGTGCTGTTTCTGCAGGAAGACATGCTGTTGCACGGCGAAAACAGCCTGGCCTGCCGCTGCGAGCCGGACAGCGGCTACTACGACGAGGACTTCTGCAACAGTGTTGACCTGAGCAACTACACGGCGCAGTTCGACCGCGATCCGAACCTGGACGACGACGTGACCGACATTGTGCGCTATCGGGTGCACATTCCAGAAGGCTATCGCTTCCGTCATGGCGTGTGCGATCTGCTGGAGCAGCAGGGCGTGCAGCGTACCAAGCACTACATCCCGCCCTTCGCCACGCATGAGACTCTGGCGCTGATGCAGCAGGGGATGCGTCTGGCTGTTACAGAGGGCACGGCATCGCGGGCGGCGCTGCCGTATGTCAACGTGGCAGCCAAGACCGGCACTGCCGAATATTGCGACGACATAGCCTATCCGCTGGGGTTGTGCAAGCCCGGCCAGTGGCCCGCTCATGCCTGGATGGTCGGCTATGCGCCGTATGAGGCGCCCGAAGTGATCGTGATCGCGTTTGTCTACAACGGCGGCGAGGGATCGCTGGTCGCCGGACCGGTCGTGCGCGAGGTGCTCGACGCGTACTTCCAACTGAAGAACCAGCGCGCGCGGGCGGGCTGAGCGCAGCCCGAAATAGCACACCGCGCGAAATCGAGTATAGTTGTATCAAAGCGCGAGCGCGCAGATTTTCCGTGCTGCTCGGCTGTCTGGCATGAAGGGGTGTGACCGCCTTACATGGACGATTCCATCACACTCAAAGGAATCAAGCAGGGCCTGTTGGTCACCATGAAGCCGGAAGGGCGCTGGCCGGACCTGACCGCGCGCCTGGTGGCCCAGATCGACGCGCAGAGCGCGTTTTTTCGCGGTGCCCGGGTTGCGCTCGCGGTCGGCCCGCGCGAAGTGCGGCGCCACGAGCTGGCGAATCTGCTCAAGCTGCTGTCGGCGCGCGATGTTTCGGTGCTGGCCGTGCTGAGCGAGGACGCCGCGACGATCGGATCGGCGCGCAAGCTGGGCTTGAAGACCAGCCTGACCGAGCTGGAGCTGGAGCCGCCCGACAGTTCATTTGAGGCGCTGGCCGAGCTGCCCCCGCCCATCGACCCCGAAGAGCACGGAACGGGCGGGGTGTTGATCAAGCGCACACTGCGCAACGGGCGCGTGGTGCGCAGCGACGGGCACGTGGTGGTGCTGGGTGACGTCAACGCCGGCGCGGTGATTGTCGCGCGCGGCGACGTGATTGTCTGGGGGCGGCTGCGCGGGACGGTACACGCCGGCGCGGGGGGTGATGAGTCCGCGGTGGTGTGCGCGCTGAACCTGGCGCCAA
The DNA here is from genome assembly GCA_020724465.1 of Thermoflexus sp. GTDB lineage: Bacteria > Chloroflexota > Anaerolineae > Aggregatilineales > Aggregatilineaceae > DYGX01. Next base: position 62,716 of record DYGX01000015.1, on the reverse strand, counting down.
CCCAGCTCCGGATCGCCAGTTACATCACCATCTCGCCCGACGACAGCCGCCGCAAGGCGCGCCCGGAAATGGCGCTGGTGCGCAACGGCCGCATCGAAGCCGAAGCGTGGGAACCCTAACGCAAATGCTGATGACTAGAGTGTGATTGGCAAGCTGTCAGAAAACGCATACAGTGTATGAAGAGAACATAGCGGGCTGGCGTGCATCACCGATCCGGTAGGGCGGCAGAATCGCGAAAGGTTTGGGGGGAATGACTGCCCGAGTCATCACCATTACGTCCGGCAAGGGGGGGGTCGGCAAGACTACCGCCACAGCAAATATCGCAGTCGCCCTGGCCAGCCTCGGTAAGAAAGTGGTGTGCGTGGATGCGGATATCGGCCTGCGCAACCTTGACGTGGTTATGGGCCTGGAAAACCGGATCGTCTACGACCTGGTGGATGTGGTCGAAGGACGCTGCAAGCTGCGCCAGGCGATGGTCAAGGATAAGCGCGTGGCCGATCTTTACCTGCTTCCGGCGGCGCAGACCCGTGACAAGACCGCCATCAGCCCGCAGGATATGGTCTCCCTCACCGGCCAGCTTCGCGCCGACTTTGAGTTTATTCTGATCGACAGCCCGGCGGGGATTGAGTGGGGCTTCCGCAACGCGCTGGCGCCCGCCGACGAGGTCATCGTCGTCACCAATCCCGAAGTCTCAGCCGTGCGCGACGCCGACCGGATTATCGGACTGATCGAAGCTGATCCGCGACGTCTGCCGACCAGCCTGCTGCTGAACCGGATCAAGCCGGAGATGATCCGGCGGGGTGATATGCTCTCGGTCAACGACGTGCTGGAAATACTTTCCACCCGGCTGTTGGGTGTGGTGCCTGAAGACGAACACATTTTGATCTCATCCAACCGGGGGACGCCGTTGGCACTGGATTCCGAACGCACACCTGCGGGGGATGCGTTCTTGAACGTCGCGCGGCGCTTGATGGGGGAGAAAGTGCCGTTGATCCAGCTTGAGCGCAAAGACGGCTGGTTCAGCCGCCTGACGCGGATCTTCGGCTCGTCGAAATAACGCGCCCTAGTGATGACGAGAGGCGACTCATGGCTTCGTTCTGGAATCGACTGTTGGGGCGGCAAGAGGCGACCAGCGCCGATACAGCCCGTGACCGGCTGAAGCTGGTACTGGTCAGCGACCGGAGCGACATCTCGCCCGAAAAGCTGGCCCAGCTTCAGGGTGAGATCATCGCCGTGATCAAGCGCTATCTCGACGTCGACGACGCGCATGTTCACATCAAGCTGGAACAACGCGCCCGCGAGAATTACCTGGTCGCCGACATCCCTCTGGCCCGCGACACCAGCTACGGCGCGCTGCCCCCGGTCGAAGCGCCCCCGGAACTGGAACCCGAGCCAGAAGAGCCGGCCCGCGCGACGAAACCCCGCAAACCCCGCGCCGCATCGCCAGCCAAGCCCTCCGCGTCCGCGCCGCGCAAGTCCCGTTCGCGCTCGACGAAAGCCGCCGTTCCCGACACCGATCCGCCTGCCGAGCCGCCCGCGCCCTAGCGCCCCCGGAGCGCGCCCGTGCGCCCGCCCCGCCTTTCCCGGCGGCGTATGGATTCGTGGCACGCGCAGTAAGGGACGGTATAATGGGCGCCGGTTTCCGATTGGGATTGTTATCCAGGCGATCTGGCGAGAACAGATGGATGCAGGCTAAAGGGACGATCTGGCGCGACTTCGATTTTGTGCTGCTGGGCACAACGATCTTGCTGGTGATCATCGGCATCCTGATGATCCGCAGCGCGACCATGGACGCAATCGATACCGAACTGATCCGGCGCGTGCCCTTGCAGATCCGCTACAGCATCATCGGGGTGGGGGTGGTTTTTGCCGTCGCCGCGATGGATTACCGCCTCTTGGGCAGCCTGCATGGTTTCATCTACGGTTTCGTGCTGTTCATCCTCGGCTTGGTGGCTGTGCTGGGTGTGGTTGGGCAGGCGGGCGCGCAGAGCTGGCTGTACGTCGGTTTGCAGGTCCAGCCGGCGGAGCTGGGCAAGATGCTGCTGGTGATCACGCTCGCCCAGCACCTCGCCGACCGGTATCTGGAAATGAACCGGCTGCGGACCGTGATCGTGTCGTTGTTTCACATCGCGGTGCCCACCGTGATGGTCTTTTTGCAGCCGGACCTGGGGACCGCAACCGTGATGGTCTTCGTCTGGTTTGTGATGGCCTGGGCGGCCGGGTTGCGCCTGCGCCATCTGGCTCTGCTGGTGCTGATCGGGCTGGTGATGCTGCCGGTGCTGTGGGTCAACATGGAAGAATACCAGCGCCAGCGTATCATCACCTTCATCGACACGGGCGAAAGCTGCGCCGACAACCCGGAGCTGGTGCGCAGCGGCGAGTGTGTCTTCGTCGACGAGGACGGCAACGGCATCCCGGACAACAAAGACCGGCGCTACAACATCGATCAGGCGCTGATCAGCATTGGGTCGGGCGGCTTTCTGGGCAAGGGCTACGCCAACGGCTCGCAGACCCAGGGGCGTTTTCTGCGCGTGCGCCACACGGACTTCATCTTCAGCGTGATCGCCGAAGAGATGGGGTTCGTCGGCGCGACCAGCGTCATTATTCTGATGGGCATTGTCATCTGGCGCTGCCTGGTCGGCGCGGCGCGGGCCGCCGATCCGCTCGGGAGCCTGATCTGTTATGGCGTCGCGGGCATGATCTTCTTCCAAACGGTCGTCTCGATCGGGATGAACCTCAGCATTCTGCCGGTGACCGGCCTGACGCTGCCGTTCGTCAGCTCGGGCGGGTCGTCGCTGCTGACGATGCTGATCGGCGTCGGGCTGGTCGAGAGCGTGGTCATGCGTCGCCGCGTGCGCGAGTTCATCTAGGCCCTGGCGCGGGCGCTCCGTCTGTCACCGCTTGATCTGATTGATCTGAGTTGTCTGGCTGGGGGAAGCCAGAAGCGGCCAAGAACGGCTAAAGGCAGCCAAGAACAGCCAAAAACAGCAAAGAGCAGCGAAGAACTGCGAAGAACAGTGTAGGGGGAGCAGCTTGCTGCTCCCGCTGTTTTCAATGCCCTGTCATTATCACCCGCTCAGCACCACGACCTCATACACCGGGCCGCGACGTCCGGCCTTCGAGTTGATCGCGCGCCGCGCCAGCACCCGCTCGATCCGGAAGCCCGCGTAGAGATCGTGCACCAGCGGGGTGTCGGAGTTGCTAAGCATCACCCGGCAGCCGCGCGCTGCCAGGGCGGCGAAGACCTCAGCTAGACGCCGCTGCTCGGGTTCGCCAAAGACTTCGACCTCGTAGCTGGTGAAATTGGCCGTGTCGCTGACGGGCACATAGGGCGGGTCGAAGTACACGAAATCACCCGCCTGTGCATGGTCCAACACCGCATCGAAGCGGCGGACCTCGATCTCAGCGGCCTGGAGCGCCTGCGACGCCGCGCGGATTCGCTCGGGCCGGTAGATGTCGGGGTTGCGATAGCGTCCCAGCGGTACGTTGAAGTGTCCCCGGCTGTTGACGCGCCACAGCCCGTTGTAGCAGGTGCGGTTGAGGTACAGCATCCGCGCGGCGCGTTCCGGCGCGGGAGTCGCGCTCCAGTCGGGCGAGCGATCGCAGGCGCGCACGGCGTAGTAGTATTCGGCGCTGTGCCGCTCAGCGTGCTGTCGCAAGTGTTCGAGCAGCGCGTCAGGCTGATCGCGAACGATGCGAAAAAGGTTTACCAGTTCGGCGTTTGAGTCCGACAGGACATAGCGCTCGAACAAGCCGCGCGGCTGAAGATGGAAAAACACAGCCCCGCTGCCCACGAATGGCTCGAAATAGGTCCCGCCGGGGGTCGTCGGGAAGAACGCTTCGTACTGGGCCAGCAGTTGGCCCTTTCCGCCCGCCCATTTGAGGAATGGCTGGGCCGGGCGCGCGTTCGAACGATCTGGCATGGCGGCCTCATAGGCTGACAAACCCGGTCTGGCAGGGAGTATACAGCAAGCGCGGGCCCCGGCGCGACGTTGGAGTGCAACGGGAGCCGCACGCTCGCGACTCCCGTTGTGGTGCGAAGCGACAGACGGCGAGCTATGCGCCGCCTTCTTTTTGCTGGATCTTGGCCCAGGTGTCGCGCAGCGTGACCGTCCGGTTGAAGACGGGCGTGTCCGGTGTGGAGTCTGGATCGACGCAGAAGTAGCCCTGCCGCTCGAACTGGTAGATGGTGCCGGGCGCGGCGCCGCGCACGCTTGGCTCCAGCTTGGCGCCTGTGATGACTTCGAGCGAATTCGGGTTGATCAGATCGGTGAAGCTCTTCCCTTCGGGCGGGTTGTCCGGATCCGGCACGGTAAACAGCGTGTCGTAGAGGCGCACCTCGGCGTCGATGGCGTGCTCTGCCGAGACCCAATGCAACGTCGCCTTGGGGCGGCGGCCGTCGGGCGCGTCGCCGCCGCGCGTGGCGGGGTCGTAGGAACAGCGCAGCTCAACCACGTTGCCCGCCTCGTCCTTGACCACTTCATCGCAGGTGATGAAGTAGGCATAGCGCAGGCGGACCTCGCGGCCCGGCGCCAGGCGGAAGAACTTCGGCGGCGGGTTTTCCATGAAGTCGTCCTGCTCGATGTAGAGCACCTTCGAGAACGGCACAGGTCGCGTGCCTGCCGCCGGGTCTTCCGGGTTATTGATCGCTTCCATCTGCTCGACCTGGCCCTCAGGATAGTTCGTCAGCACCACGCGCAGCGGGCGCAGCACGCCCATCACACGCGGAGCGCGACGGTTGAGGTCCTGGCGCACGTGATGCTCCAGCAGCGACAGCTCGACGACGCTGTTGCTCTTCGAGACGCCGATCGCCTCGGTGAAGCTCCAGATCGCTTCGGGCGTGTAGCCGCGCCGCCGCAGGCCGGAGAGCGTCGGCATGCGCGGGTCGTCCCAGCCGCGAACGTAGCCTTCTTCGACCAGCCGCCGCAGCTTGCGCTTGCTCATGACGGTGTGCGTCAGGTTCAGGCGCGCGAACTCGATCTGCTGCGGGTGGTGGATGCCAAGCTGGTCGAGGAACCAGTCGTACAGCGGGCGGTGATCTTCGAATTCGAGCGAGCAAAGCGAGTGCGTGATGCCCTCAATCGAATCCGACTGGCCGTGCGCCCAGTCGTACATGGGGTAGATGCACCAGTCGCGGCCCCGGTGCGGATGCTCCTCATGCAGGATGCGGTACATGACCGGGTCGCGCAGGTTCATGTTGGGCGACGCCATGTCGATTTTGGCGCGCAGCACGCGCGAGCCGTCCGGAAACTCGCCGCGCTTCATGCGCTCAAAGAGGTCGAGATTCTCCTCAACGGAGCGGTTGCGATAGGGGCTTTCGCGGCCCGGCTCGGTCAGCGTGCCGCGATATTCGCGGATCTCCTCGGCGCTCAGGTCGTCCACATACGCCTTGCCGTCCTTGATTAACTGCACCGCCCACTCATAGAGCTGCTCGAAGTAGTCGGACGCGTAAAACAGGCGATCTTCCCAATCCACGCCCAGCCAGCGCATATCCTCGATGATGGCGTCGATGTACTCCTGCTCTTCTTTGGTGGGGTTGGTGTCGTCGAAGCGCAGGTTGAACTTGCCGCCGTACTTCTGTGCAGTGCGGTAGTTGATCAGGATCGCTTTGGCATGGCCGATATGCAGGTAGCCGTTCGGCTCCGGGGGGAAGCGCGTATGCACCCGCCCACCGAACCGCCCGGTCCGGTTGTGCTCGTCGATGATGTCGTAGATGAAATTGGACGGCTCGCCGCCGTCGGACGGGGCGGCACTGTCATCGCTGCGGGGCTTGAGAATTTCTTCGCTGCTCGCCATAGTCGCTACTCTCTCGCTGCGGGTGTTCGATTGTGCCGGTCTGGTTCTGCCTGGCGTGTGTTTCGAGGGCATGAGTGTAACAGATTGTCCGGCGAATGTGTAGGTATCGGCCCGCCTTGTGCCCGGCACATCTGGTATAATGGGCGCGCTGCAAGACCCGCTAGCTTCAAGGAGACGTTCTGTGACCTCGCACACGCCCGTTCGCGTTCGCTTCGCGCCCAGCCCGACCGGCCCCCTGCACATCGGCGGGGTGCGCACGGCGCTGTTCAACTGGTTTTTCGCCCGCCATCACGGCGGAGCGATGATCCTGCGCATCGAAGACACGGACCAGAAGCGCTACGTCGAGAACGCCGTGCAACTGATCCTCGATGGCCTGCGCTGGTTGGGGATCGACTGGGACGAAGGGCCGGATGTCGGCGGGGAGTACGGGCCGTATGTGCAGTCCCAGCGCATTACCCTCTACCAGCAGTGGGCGGCCTGGCTGGTCGAGCACGACCTGGCCTATCGCTGCTATTGCACGCCGGAGCGGCTGGCGGCGCTGCGCGAGGAGCAGCGCGCGCGCAAGGAAGACCCCGGCTACGACCGCCACTGTCGCTATCTTTCGCCGGACGAGCGCGCCCGGCTGGAGATGGAAGGCGCGCCCTTCGTCATCCGCTTCAAGATGCCGGTCGAGGGGACGACGACCGTCCACGATCTGCTGCGCGGCGACATCACGTTCGACAACCGACAGCTTCAGGACCTGGTGCTGCTCAAGTCGGACGGCTACCCGACCTATCATCTGGCGAACGTGGTGGACGATCACTTCATGCGCATCTCGCACATCCTGCGTGCCGAGGAGTGGATCTCGTCCGCGCCGGTGCACCGCAATCTGTACGATGCTTTTGGCTGGGAGATGCCGCAGATTGCGCACCTGCCGGTGATCCTCAACCCGAGCGGCAAGGGCAAGCTTTCCAAGCGCAGCGCCGGGTTCACCGAGAGCGGGCGCAAGATTCCGGTGCTACTCTACGAGTTCCAGGAAGCGGGCTACGTGCCGGAAGCGATCGTCAACTTCCTGACCAATGTCGGGTGGAGCTTCGGCGACGACCGCGAGGTGTTCAGCGTCCAGGAGACGATTGAGCGCTTCGATCTGCGCCGCGTCAACCCGGCGGCGAGCGTCTTTCCCATCGAGAAGCTGGACTGGCTCAACGGCGTGTATATCCGCGAGATGGACCCGCAGCGTCTGGCGCAGCTGCTGCTGCCGGTTTTCGAGCGCGCGGGGTACCGGGTGGACTTCGACCGGCTGGTGCGCGTGGTGCCGCTGGTCCAGCCGCGCATCAAGACGCTGAACGACGCGATCCCGGTAGCGGGCTTTTTCTTCGCCGAGGAGTTCGAGCCGGCCCCGCCGGATGCCCTGATCCAGCCCAAGATGGACGCCGCGCAGACCCTCGACGCGCTGCGCCAGGCGCGCGACACGCTGGCCGCCCTGCCGGACTTCAGCGCCGCGACGCAGGAACCTGCACTGCGGTCGCTGGCGCAGCAGCTTGGGCTGAAGCCGGGCCAGTTGTTCGGGGTGCTGCGCATGGCGACTACAGCGCAGCAGGTCGCGCCACCCCTGTTCGAGACGATGGAGATCCTGGGCCGCGACGAATCCCTGCGCCGCATCGACCTGGCCATCGCCAGCCTGGAGACGCTCGCTCAGCCGCAGGATTAACGGCCAGGAAATCCGGCGTCGCGGCTCAGACGACCGCCCCGATCAGCGTGCCGAGCAGCCAGGTGAGGATCATGGTGCCCACGAACGAGATCGCCGCCAGGACCAGCCCGCCGATCACGATCGTGCCGCAGCCGGACCACCAGCTAAAGCGATAGACCTTCGAAACCAGCTCGGCCAGCAGGTAGAACACAATGATCGAGCCGAGCATACCCGCCGCGCTTAGCATGATCCACGGCTCAATCCCGGATCCGAGCAGCGCGATGGCGATGAACACTGCCGCGTAGGCCAGCGTGACTCCCGTCTGGAACGGGATGAAGCGCCGGTAGAAATAGACCAGCGAGGCCATCCCGCCGAAGAACGTGATCGCCGCGAAGTGAATTGCCGCGCCCTGGAAGAGCAGGGCTACGCCGCCGTACAACCCGCTGATCAGCGCGAACGGGAGCAGCACGGCCAGGTCGGTGTGGGTCAGCAGGTCCAGTTCGTCGGCAGTCAGCGATCCGGTGGTGGCGCCCGGCGGCAGGGATGTGTACAGGTCCTTGAGCATGTCCAGCGACAGCACGAAAATCGCTGCCATGCTCAGCGCGGCGACCAGCGCGTACAGCAGCGCGTCGATCAGAACGCTGCCCCAGGTCGCATCCTGGGTGTCGTCGGCATCGGGTGTGGCAGGGCGCCGCTTCTTTTTCTTGCCGCCGGCTTCCTCGATCAGCGCGGCGCGACGGGCCGGGTCTTCCACCACGGCGACGGCTTCGGTGCGCGGCAAGCCGGTCAGCGCGGCGGCCAGGTTCGTGGCGAAGCCGTCCGACGACAGCGCGGGGTCGATGTCCAGCGCGCGGCCCAGGCTTTCGATGGCGCGCGCGTGCTCGCCGCCGATATGGTAACCGGCGGCGGCGTCGAGCAGGCTGCGTGCCCGCGCTCGCTCGTGGGGCGCGACGGTCTTCGGCGCGGGCGGCGGCGTTCCGGCTGGGGCCTCGGATTGCGGCGCGTTGAGCTGGATGTGGCGCCCGGCTTTGAGCGCCAGCTCGCGCAAGCGCGGGTCTGGGTCATTGCGGTGCACAGCCGCCAGCGCGGGCAGCGCGTTCCGGTCGCCCAGGTTGGCAAGCCGGATGATCGCCTCGCCGCGCACCTGGGGATCAGGGTCTTGAAGGTCTTGCAAGAGGGAATCGATCATCGAGGCCCCCCTGAGATGGGCAGTGGATAGACGCCGTCATTATGGCATGAATTCCGATCCGCAGGAAATGCGCGGGGCAGGGGCGGGCGGGCAGGGCCACCCGCGCGGGCGGCCCTGCCGGGATGCGGGTGCGGACGCGACGGCGCGCGGCACTCCCTAGCGAGGCCGGCCCGCTTCGCTGGCCTGCGGAACCTCGATCAGGCGGCCCGACTTCACATCGAAGACAAAGCCGTAGATGGCGATGTCGCCCGGAACCAGCGGGTGATTGCGAATGCGCTGCACGTCTGCGACCACGCTTTCTTCCAGGTCCTTGAACGTCAGCCAGTTGATGAACTCGCCCTCGGGCGAGCCGGGTCCGCCGCCGGGGTCCTGCCAGCGGCCAGCTTCCAGCCGGGCCGGTTTCAGGCTGCTCGCCAGCAGGTCGCGCATCACCTCGTCGGTGAAGGTCTGCATGCCGCACTCGGTGTGGTGAATGACGAACCACTCGCGCGTGCCGAGTAGCTTGTACGAGATCACCAGCGACCGGATAGCGTCATCGCTGGCGCGGCCGCCCGCGTTGCGGATGATGTGCGCATCGCCCTCGCGCAGCCCGGCGAATTGGGCCGGGTCGAGCCGTGCGTCCATGCACGTCAGGATCGCGACCTGGCGCGCGGGCGGGATCGGCAGGTTGGCCTTGTCCCCAAACGCGCGGGCGTAGGCTTCGTTCGCTGCAAGAATGTCGTCGTACACGTTGCTCATGGTTTCCTCCAATCAGACCGTCAAGACTGTCAACCGGGAACAAAAAAAGGCCCGGACGGTGGTCCGAGCCTTTCTTGTCCAACCACAGGACGTGCTGGCGTCAGCGATAGGCACGCGTACAGACCACCGGGGGTGGGCTGCCAGACTGACACGGACAAGCCAGATGAAGGATTGTGTTCATGTTCAGTTCCATGAGTGCCGGACGCATCGGCCAATGTCCACATTATAGTTAGTGAGAAGCATATTGCAAAAATTCTGGCCTGTGCCGCGCGCGTAACCTGATGCGTCGCATCGGGCAGCACAAACCTGTACTTGCCTGTATACTCGTACTTGCCTGTATACTGAGTGTGCAGGCGCGCGCCGGGTTGTTTGACCGGGGATGACGCAGGCGCTCCGCTGATGGCGCGCCTTCTGGCGACGAAGTTCGCAAGGGAGACCGATCGTGGTGATTGTGGTGACCGATAGCTGCGCAAGCGTGCCAGAAGCGATGGCGGCTGAGCTGGGCATCGAGGTCGTGCCATACTATGTGCACAGCGTGCGCGGGACGCTGCGGGACAACATCGATATGCCGGCGGACGAGTTCTACGAATGGCTGAAGAGCGCGCCCGAATGGCCGACGACCGCCAACCCCAGCGCCGGTGAATATCTGGAAGCGTTTCGCGCAGCCGCCCGCCGGGGAACTGGCGCGGTTGCCGTCAGCATGACGGGTACCGGCAGCGGCGGCTACCAGTCCGCGCTGCTTGCCAGGCGCCTGGCGGAGACCGAGCTACCCGGCTTCCCGATCGAGGTGGTGGACACGCAGCAGGTGGCGATGGCGCACGGCTGGGCCGTTATCCAGGCGGCGCGCGCCGCGCTGCAGGGGCTGTCGCTGTCGGAGGTGGTCGCTGTGGCCCGCCGGATCGCGGAGCAGGCGTTCGTTGGCTTCACCAACGACACGCTCGAATACTTGCAGCGGGGCGGGCGGATCGGCAAGGTGACGAGCATGGTGGGCGATCTGCTTGACATCAAGCCGATCATCGGGATGCGCGGGGGGATGCCCGCGCCGCTCGGCGTGGCCCGCTCGCGCGCGGCGGCGTACAAGCGCATCGTCGCGCTGGCGCTGAACCGCATCCCCGAAGGCAGCACCATCCGCGCCGCGCTGATGCACGTGGCGGCCCGCGAGGAAGTGGAGAAGTTCCGCGCGCTGCTTGAGGAGCGCTATTCCGTCCTGGAATGGGTCATCGCGCAGCTTTCGCCCGCGCTGGGCGTGCACAGCGGCCCCGGAACGGTGGGCATCTCGATCATTCCGGACGCACCGCTCGGCTAGGTACCATCCCCGGCCAGAGACGGCGCGCCGGATTCAGTTCCCCGCGCCGGACACCGTATAGGTGCGCAGGCGGCTGTAGTTGAAGCTGCAGAAGCTCGACGCGCTCTGCGAGCCTTCCCCCATGGCGGACAGCGTCAGTACCAGACCGGAGCCGTCGGGCAGCCAGTCCAGGCTGGATAGACTCAGATACCCGCTGGAGACATACCCCAGGCCGCTCACGTTGCGTCCATCGTTCAGACAGGTGATCACCGGGGTCGGATCTTCCAGCAGGGACGACGCCGCGCTGGTAAGGCCGCTGTCCAGCGCCATGATGATCAGGTCGCTCTGCTCGCCAATGTTGGTGCTGAACAACTGGACGGCAGCCCGCGTTTCGTCGGGGCTGAGCCAGACGGCGGACGAGGGCAGGGCATGTTGCCGGAGCAGTTCGCCATCCGGCAGGCTATAGATGAGCAGCGTCGACGAGAGATCGGTCGCGCTGTCCGGGTCATTGATGCGGATGACGTAGAGGCGCTCTCCATCTGCCGAAAAGGACGCGTACACGTAATCTGTGCCGCCCTCAACCGGGATCTGCGCGATCTCAGTTTCCGCTTCCACGTCCAGGATATGCAGGCTTGCCGCGCCAAACGCCACGACCCGCCTGTGGTCGGGGCTGTACACGGAGAACTCCGGGTAGTCGCTGTATGCGGCCAGCAGCGCGTCGAACGTGGCGCTCGTCTGGACGACCGCCTCGCCACCGCTGGCCAGTGGGATCAGCAGGTTCTTGCTGTGCGCCTCGTCGGACTCGTAGTACCGTATGCTCAGATCGCCCGCCGGAGTGAAGCCAAACGGCATGATGAAGTGATCGATGAAGACGCCATCGAGGGCCGACAGCGCAGCGCGATGATCGTCGACGTTCACCCGCGTCCCGGTCGCGATGTCATAGGCGTGCAGGACGTATCCATACTGGAAACAGTCGTCCACCAGCACCCACAGGGTGGACCCTGCCGGGTCAAGCGCGGCTGCCACCGGGCAGTCGACGCCAAGGTTGTATTCTGCCGTCTGGGTCAGATGGATGCTATCGCCCTGCGCGATGGCTGTGGCGATGGGCACACCCAGCGCGCACGCTGCGAGAATGATTGCCAGGCCCGTTTTCAAGGGTGCTATGTGCCTGTGGACCATGTCGTGTCGCCCCTGTGGATGGCGGTATGGTGGCCGCGCTGGAGTAGTAGTGTCTGATTCTAGCATGCGCCGGGCGGACTTCCTACCGTCGCACCAGCGGAAGTCCCCTGACGGGCCGGCCCGCTGCCGCGCCTGATCACCTCGCCACGCGCGGGGCAAAAACCCTTGCCAAGCAGGGAGCGGTATGCTACAATGCCGTTCGTCGATGGGGGATAGTTTAACCGGCAGAACAGCGGACTCTGGATCCGTCAGTCGTGGTTCAAATCCACGTCCCCCAGCCTGAAAAACGAAGCCCGCCCTCGAATGAGAGCGGGCTTTTTGTATGCTGCGTGAGCACCGCGCGTCCGGCGCTAATCGTGCTCGATCTGCGCCTTCTGCAGACGGTTGCTGTAGTCCACGAACACGGTCTTGATCTCGGTGAACTCGTCGATGGCCGCGGTGCCGGCCTCGCGCCCGCCGTTGCCGGTGTTCTTGGTACCGCCGAAGGGCAGGTGAACCTCGGCCCCGATGGTCGGCGCGTTGATGTAGGTGATGCCGGTCACCAGATCGTCGATGGCGCGGAAGGCCAGGTTGACATCGCGCGTGTAGATCGACGACGACAGCCCGTACTCGACATCGTTCGCCACCTCGATCGCCTCTTCATAGCTGCCGACCTTGATCACGCTCAGCACCGGGCCGAAAATTTCTTCGCAGCTAATGCGCGTGCCGTGTTCGGTCTCGAAGATCGTCGGCTGGATATAGAAGCCTTGATCGTACAGACCGCCGGTCAGGCGCTCGCCGCCAAAGCGCAGCTTGGCCTCGCTCTTGCCGATCTCGATGTAGCTCATGATCCCTTCGCCCGCCGCCTGATCGACCACCGGCCCCATGTCCGTCTCGGGATCAAGCGGGTTGCCGACCTTGAACTTTTCGACGCGATCCACCAGCATGCCCAGGAACTGGTCGTAGATGTCCTGGTGCAGGATCAGGCGGCTGGTGGCGGTGCAGCGCTGCCCGGCGGTGCCGAACGCGCCGAAGAGCACCCCTTCCAGGGCCAGGTCCAGGTTGGCGTCGGGCATCACGATTTGCGGGTTCTTGCCGCCCAGCTCCAGCTCGACCGACTTGAGGAACTTGGCCGCCTTCTGGTAAATCTCGCGCCCGGCAGGCACGCCGCCGGTGAACGAGATGGCGCGCACGCGCGGGCTTTCGACGATCGCGTTGCCGACCGCGCTGCCACTGCCGGTCACGAAGTTGAGCACGCCCGGCGGCAGACCCGCTTCCTCGAAGATCTCGACCAGCCGCGCGACGCACAGCGGGGTCAGGCTGGCGGGCTTGAAGACGATGGTGTTGCCCGTGATCAGCGCCGCGCCGATCTTCCAGATCGGGATCGCGGTCGGGAAGTTCCACGGGGTGATGCAACCGACGACGCCGATCGGCTGGCGCACGGTCATGCAGAACTTGTTGGGAAGCTCCGACGGCGTCGTCTCCCCCAGCATGCGGCGGCCCTCGCCCGCGATGTACTCCAGGAAGTCGATCGCTTCCTGGACGTCGCCCTTGCCCTCGGCGATCACCTTGCCCATCTCGGTGGTGACCAGCTCGCCCAGCTCTTTCTTGCGGGCGCGCATGATCTGCGCCGCGCGCAGCAGAATCTCGCCCCGGCGGGGCGCGGGCGTGCGCTTCCAGGCCGGGAAGGCGGCCTCGGCGGCGTCGATGGCGCGCTCAACATCCCCCGGTGTGGCCAGGGGGAAGGTCGCCAGGACGCGGCCATCGATCGGGCTGCGGGTCTCGAAGCGCCGGCTGCTTTCCGAGTCAACCCACTCGCCGTTAATATACAGACCGTAGTCTTTCAACTCTTGCCTCCTTGGATCAGCTACTGCGGTAAATGTATACAGGACATGGCGAACCGGCAGCCGCGCGCCAACCGGCTGTGGACGGCACGGCGTGCGGCGCGTGCGCTGCCAATCGTCTGGCGAGATTTTAGCGCAATGGTGGGCCCGATTCCAAGCCGGGATGTGCTTTGCAGAGGGTAGTTTCCAGGCCAAGCAGCGCGGCGGTGGTCTGCCACAGGCGGCGGGCCAGGGTACGGTCCTGCGATTGGCCGCCCGAGGGGGCCGCACGCAGCCGGTCGAAGTAGCGGCCGGTCGTGGTGGCCACGTCCGGCGAGGCGGCCAGATAGATCAGCGGCTCCGCCCCCTCGGCGGCGCTCAACCGCCCGTAGTCTCTGGAACTGCCGAAAAACGCCGTGCGAACGACGCCCGGGTGAACCGCGTTGGCCGTGACGCCGGTTCCGGCCAGACAGCGCGCCAGCTCGTAAGTGAACAGCACCAGCGCCAGCTTGCTGTTGGCATAGGCCACCCAGGGGCTGTAGCCGCGCTCGGCGTGCAGGTCATCAAAGTTGATGCGCCCCCCGGCGTGCATCGACGAGCTGACGTTGATCACGCGGGCGGGCGCGGCGGCCAGCAGCGCCGCGCTGATCCGGTGCGTCAGCAGAAAGGGGGCCAGATAGTTCAGCGCCAGGGTCATCTCGAAGCCGTCGCGCGTGACGCGGCGGGTGGGAAACAGCGCGCCCGCGTTGTTGATCAGCACGTGCACCTGGGGATAGCGGGCGGTGATGGCGTCGGCCAGCCGCCGCACCTCGACCATGTCCGACAGATCGGCGATCAGAAAGTCCACCGTGCCGCCCGGCACGTCGCGGCGCAGCTTGGCGGCAACACGAGCGGCTTTGTCCCAATCGCGCGCAACACCGCACACCGTCGCGCCCAGGCGCATCAGCCCGGCGGCTGTCTCGCGTCCGATCCCGTCGGTGGCGCCGGTGACGACGCACACCCGGCCCTGCATGGGCCAGTGCTGAACTGCCATGTGCTGCTGACTCCCAGTGCGACCCAATCCCGCCGCGTATTATAACCCGGCGCGGCCTGCGCAAGAGCAGGCTGGGGCAGAATTTACGCTTTCCACACGCCGGCGATCAGGAGCGCTGCGAGAGATCGAGCCGGCACTGCGTCAGGCCAAGCCAGCGCGAGATCCGCGTACGGTGGCGCGCCACCAGCCGGTAGAACGGCTCGGCCAGCAAACTGACCGGGGGCAGAGCGCCCAGGCGCCCCACCCATCCCCAAACACCCGGCAGCCGCCGCAGTCCCTCAAACACCGCTCGCGCGCCATGCCAGCGCGTGCCATCCGGTGCGACGGCGTACACGGCCTGGGCCGTCATCTCGCGCGTGAGGCCGGGCGAGAGCGTATCCAGATCGGTCCGCTGGTAGGCGCTGAAGCGCAGGCGGCGCGCGGTGTCTCGGTCGGCCAGCGCCTGGGCCAGCGCCTGGCAGACACCGCAGTCGCCGTCGAACACAATAGTCAGAGGTGAGGGGAAAGTAGGCATGGCTGGGTCAATCTCATGTCTGCGTCGACGTGCCCAGATTGTAGCAGCAACAGGCGCCCGTGTGCAGTTCCGGCCTGGGGCAGAGCGGCTGCGTTTACAGGTTTTTGCGCGCCGTTGATGGTGGCTTGATCGCGTGCTGCTAGGATTGGGAGTGACACGTCGTGACGTGTTGGGATTGCGGGCTTGTAGCATATCCGTTCGTGTGCAGCCGCCGGGCCAGAACAGCCCGGCAGTTGTGTTGATTCGTGGCAGATGGTGGTCGGCTGTTGAGGGGCAGTGTTGCTACAATCTGGCTGTGCGGATAATACGAAACTACTTGTGGAGGGAAGTATGCCTGTTCGTCATGCTGAGGCCGTGTGGGATGGCTCGTTTCGCGAAGGCGGAGGCACGATGTCGTTTGGCAGCGGCGCGTACGAAGGCCGCTATTCTGCCGCCTCGCGCTTTGAAGAAGGCGCCGGGACCAACCCCGAAGAACTGCTCGGAGCGGCGCACGCCGGCTGTTTCTCGATGGCGTTCACCCTGGGGCTGGAGCGCGCGGGGTTCAAGCCGGAGCGCGTCCACACGACGGCGGACGTGCACATCGAGCGCGGCGAGAGCGGTTTCAGCATCACGCGCATCGATCTGAAGACACGGGCGCGCGTGCCCGGCATCGACCGCGAGACGTTCTTGCAGCAGGCGCAGGCGGCGAAGGAAGGCTGCCCTGTCTCGAGGCTTTTCAAGGGCGCCGAGATCACGCTGGAAGCCGAGCTGGAAAGCTGACGCGCCAGGTACGGAGCGCGGCCGTTCAACGCCGGGTGCAGCGCGCCCGGCGTTTGCGTTCGGCTGGGGAGTTGCGGGAGCGATCTCGTATAATCTTGGCTGAGATGGCGCTGCATGGGATGGGTTGGAACTGAGGATGTGGTGATGGCCAATAGACTGCGCAACGAGACAAGCCCTTACCTGCTCCAGCACGCTGACAATCCTGTCGACTGGTACCCGTGGGGCGAGGAAGCGTTTGACGCTGCCCGTGCAGCCGACAAGCCGATCCTGCTCAGCATCGGCTACTCTGCCTGCCACTGGTGCCACGTCATGGCCCACGAGAGTTTCGAAGACCCGAAGATCGCCGCCTACATCAACAAGCATTTCATCCCGGTCAAGGTGGACCGCGAGGAACGGCCCGACGTGGACGACATCTATATGCAGGCGACGCTGGCCTTCAACCGGGGCCAGGGCGGCTGGCCGATGACCGTCTTCCTGACGCCGGACGGGCACCCGTTCCACGCCGGGACCTACTACCCGCCGGAGCCGCGCTATGGCATGCCGGGCTTCCGGCAGGTGCTTGAGGCGGTGGTGGATGTCTTCACCAACAAGCGCGCCGAGGTTGAGCATACCGGGCGCAGCTTGATCGCCGAGCTGTCGCGCGAGCTGAGCAGCGTCGCCCCGGCCGGATCCGATCTGCTCACCACCGATCTGCTCGATGACGCGGCGGATACGTTTATTCGCCGCGCCGACCCGGTGCACGGCGGGCTGACGCGCGAGAAGCCGAAGTTTCCCAACCCGGTCAATCTCGAGTTTCTGCTGCGCTTCCACCACGCAACCGGCAGCGAACCGGCGCTGCAAGTGGTTCTGTTCACGCTGCGCAAGATGGCCGAAGGCGGCCTGTACGATCAGCTTGGCGGCGGCTTCCACCGCTACAGCGTGGACGAGCGCTGGCTGGTGCCGCACTTCGAGAAAATGCTCTACGACAACGCGCTGCTGGCGCGGGTTTACCTGCACGCCTACCAGATCTCCGGCGATCCCTTCTACCGCGAGATTGTCGAGGACACGCTCGATTATGTGCTGCGCGAGATGACCTCGCCCGCGGGCGGCTTCTACAGCGCGCAGGACGCCGACTCCGAAGGCGAGGAAGGCAAATTCTACGTCTGGACGCTGCAAGAGATCCGCGAGGCGCTGGATGGTGTGGTCGAGAACCTGGACGCGCTGCTGGTCTATTGGGGCGTCACCGAGGCGGGCAACTTCGAGGGGCGCAATATCCTGCACGTGGCCGACATGCTGGAGCGCGTCGCCGTGCGGCATGGCGTGCCGGTGGAGCAGATGCGCGAAGATGTCTCCGCAGCGCGCACGGTGCTCTTTACCCTGCGCAAGCGGCGCGTGCCTCCGCTGCGCGACGAGAAGATCCTGGCCGCCTGGAACGGGATGATGCTGGCGGCACTGGCCGAGGCGGCGCGCGTGCTGGATCGCGACGATTACCGCCAGGCGGCGCTGCGCAACGCGAGTTTCCTGTTGGGCGAGATGTCGGCACCGGACGGGCGGCTCTGGCGGTCGCACAAGGACGGCGTCAGCAAGATCAACGCTTATCTGGAAGACTACGCCCACGTGATCGACGGCTTGCTGGAACTGTATATGACCACCTTCGAGCCACGCTGGTTTGCCGCTGCCCAGCGGCTGGCGGATCATGTGCTGGAGCACTTCCGCGCCGAAGACGGCGGCTTCTACGACACCAGCGACGATCACGAGGCGCTGGTGATGCGCCCGCGCAGCGTGCAGGATAATGTCGTGCCGTCCGGCAGCGCTATGATCGCCTACGATCTGCTGCGGCTGACCGGCTGGACGGCGGAGACGCGCTACGAAGACGCGGCGTTGGGCGTTTACCGCGCGCTGGGAGCCGTGCTGGGCGAGTATCCGCTGGCCTTCGGGCAGATGCTGATCGGGCTGGACTTCTGGCTGCGCCGCCCGGTTGAGGTAGCGCTGGTGGGCGATCCGGCCCAGCCGGAGATCATGGCGATGTTGAAGGTCGTGCGCGAGCCGTATCGCCCGCGCGCGGTCGTCGCGCTGGCGCCGGGCAACGCCGGGCCGGATGCCGTCCCCGCGTTGCTGCGCACGCGCACCCTGCGCGACGGCAGCCCGGCGGCGTATGTGTGCGAGAATTTCGTCTGCGCCGCGCCGGTGACCTCAGCCGCCGAACTGGCGGCGGCGCTCAACCATCGCCCGCGCGTGCGCGACGCCCTGCTGGACTGAGTCTGCCCCTCAGCCGACCGACTCGACGCCGTACAGCCAGCGGTAGACGCTGTACTGCTCGTAGATGCGCCGCACGTAGGTGCGCGTCTCGTCGTAGCTGATCGTCTGCACGAACAGATCGAGGTCCGGCCCGGAGATGCGGAGCCACTGGATGGCGTTGCCGGGGCCGCCGTTGTACCCGGCCAGCGCGGCGTGCGGCACATTATCCACCTGGTCCAGCACCCAGCGCAGATAGTACGCGCCGAACTTGACGTTGATGTACGGGCGGTAGACGTCGCTGTTGTGGTAGTTTGGCCAGCGAAGCTGCAGCGCGATCCACTCGCCGGTGTCCGGGATGATCTGCATCAACCCCTGGGCGGCGGCATGCGAGGTGGCCAGCCCCTCGAACAGGCTTTCCTGGCGGATGAGCGCGAACATCAGCAGGGGGTCGAGGTTGTTGGCCTCAGCTTCGGGCAGCACCAGGTCCTTGTAATAGACGGGGTAGCGCAGGCGGGCCAGCAGACGCGGCGCGGCGGTGTCCTCAATCTTGGCGTCGGTCAGCAGCGTGGCGGCGGCGGTGATCGACAGCCTGTTCAGCCCGATGTCGCGGAAGAACAGCGCCAGTTGGTAGGTTGCCAGCGGGTCGTCGCGCCGATCGAGCCGCAGCGCCTCGAACTCGTCCTCGGCGGCGGCGTAATCGGCTACCGCCATCAGCTCCTGCCCGCGGACCATGCGCGGATCGGCTTTCAGTTCATCGCTGAGCGGATAGAGCGGGCCTTCGTGCTCGATGCCGAACGTCTGGCGCAGCCACGCTTCGGCCTGGGCCAGCTCCGCCGCCTCGTCCGCTTCCAGGTCGATCGCAGCAGGGGGCTGGAACGGCGCGCGGCCATGCAGCAGATCGTCGGCGCGCAGGCTGTAATAGCCGCCGGGATCGGCCGCGGCGGCTGCCTGGAACGCCTGCCGGGCGAGGTCTTCCTTTCCGTCGCGCTGGTACAGCCGCCCAACCCAGAGGAACGCAGCCGCTTTGTATTCCCCGGTGCCGATGGTCGCCAGCCGGCTGAAAAGCTGGGCCGCCATGCCGATGTTGCCCTGGTTGTAGGCCAGCGTCGCGCCCATGAACAGCCCTTCCTGCGCCCAGGACGTGCCGGGGTAGTTCTGCCCCAGCGTGTCGAAGGTCGCCAGCGCGCGCTCGACGTTGTTCTGCGTGCTGTACAAATAGCCCGCGCGCCAGAGCGCCTCGGCGGCTTCGGGCACGTCGGTATGATTGGTGGCGAAGGCCAGATAGGTGTCGATGGCCGCCTGAACGTCGCCGCTCAAAAAGTGGGTGCGGCCCTGCTCCAGATGCGCCTGCCCAAAAGCGGGGTCGGTGGGGAAGGTGTCGATCACGTTCTGGAAGGTGGTCACGGCGGCCTGCCAGTTGCCGATCTCGCGGTACGCCTTGCCGAGCATCATCAGCAGCTCTGGCGGGGCGCTGCCGCTCTGGCTGGTCGCCTCGTTGAAAAGCTGGATGGCGGACTGGTAGTCCTTGTTGTGGAAGCTGATGACGGCCCGCCGGTAGGGATCGATCGACAGACCGGCGTCGAGCAGGATGCCCATCGCCTGATAGGCCGGGTACGTGTCGGGGTAGTCCTGCACGATCTGCTGGAGCCGGGCATAGCCTGCGTTGGTGCTGCCGGCGTTGATCTGGACCTGCGCGGCCTGGTACATGATGCTGGCGCGGTAGGGGCCGTTGCGCGCTTCGGCCAGGATCGCGTCGTACTGCTCGACGGCCTTCGCCGGCTGGCCCGCGTTGAGGTAGCCGGCGGCGAGCCGCTCGCGCAGCGCGACCAGCGAGGTCAGCTCGCGCGTGGCCTCGGCGGCTTTGGCGTAGGCGTCGAGCGATTGCTCCGGCTCGCCCAGCGCCAGGTAGGCATCGCCGATGCGCTCGTAAGCGTAGCTGTCGATCAGGCCGGGGCGCAGCTCCAGATAGGTCATGAAGTCGTCGATGGCAAGCTGCCACTGGCTCATCCCCAGGTAGGCATCGCCACGCAGGAAGTACGCCTGCGGCACGCGCGCGTCGGTGGGGAACTCCTGAACGAAGCGCGTCAGGGCGGTGGCCGCTTGCTGGTAGAGGCCCTCGCGCAGGTTGGCCTCGCCCAGGCCGTACGCTGCCGAGGCGCGCAGCGCCGGGTCCGCGCCGCTCTGCTGGACGACCGACTCGAAGAACGTGACGGCAGAGACGAAATCGCCGTTGCGCAGCGCGCGCTGCGCGTCGTCGATGGCCGCGCGCGGCTCGACTGTTGGCGTGGGCACGGCCGGCGGGGTGGGTGTGACGTAAGGCCGGGTGGGAGTCGTCTCGACCGGCTGAGGTGTGGCCGTGATCCGGATCACCTCGGTCTTGCTGGACATGGTGCAGGCCGAGGCCAGCATGACCAGCGCGAGCGCCGCGGCGGTCATGCGTTGGGTCAGGTGTCGTCTGGTCATGCGGCGATTATCGCGGTGGGCGCTGGCCTTGTCAACTTCCATCGGCGGGTGCGGCACCTGGGGGAACCAGGTGGATGTAGGGCGTGAACAGCGTCTCGCCGCCGTGTGGAACGCGGAAGATGGCGTTGACGCCCGCTGTGCCGTCGTCGCGCTGGCGCACGGCGTCGAACAGCCCCACGTTGAAGGTAAACGGCCCGCGCGTGCCAGCCGGAATCGCGATCGTGTGGCGCTGGACGATCAGATCGCCCACAGCCCAATCGAGCGCGGAGATAGCCTGCCCGTCCGCCACGGCCAGCCGCTCGCCGCTGCCATCGAGCAGGTGCGCAAAGGGGATAAATGCCCAGATTCCACGGTCCAGGTGTAGCCCGTCCACGCGCCAGAACGTGTCTAGCACGACGGCGGCTCCGGGTGCGAGATCGCCGCGCAGGGTCCACCCGGCAAAGCGCACATCGATGTCAGACGGGAAATCCGCCGGGTGAGCGATGGCCAGGTCTGCCGGACGCACAGTCCAGAACAGGATCGCCGTCCCGTCGCGCAGCGTCAGCGGCTCGCCCACTGGCCGGGCATACGGCGGCGGGGCGGGTGGCTCACCGCCGGGCAGCGCCGCGTTGAAATACAGCGCGCCCCCGGCCGGGACGAGCGCCGCCGATCCGAAGGCTTCCAGCCGCTCGGTGCGGAAGACCCGGCCCGCCAGCGCCACCGGCGTCCACTCGTCCATTGGGCTGATGACGGCCATCTCCGGATCGCGGTAGGCCCGCAGGCGCGCGCCCAGCGCGGCAGACTCGGCCAGGGGGTAGAGGTACGGGGCATCTTCGCCGGGCAGGGCCGCCGACTGCTGGGCGAAGCGCACGGTATTGAGTGCGTTGAGCGCCCCCGCCGCGATCACCAGCGCGGCAACCAGGGCCGCCCCCGTCCGGCGCCGGAGCAGCGGCGAGACTCCCCAGGCGGCCAGCCCGTGCCCGGCGGGGATGCTCAGCAGCAGATAAAACGGGTGCACGACCTGCGAGACGTAGCTCATCAGCAGGACCGGCAGGAGAAACCACACCAGCAAGATCAGCGCGGCATCGCGGCGGGCCGGATCGGGCGAGGGGCGCCCCGCGAGCGCCCATGCCGCGCCGAGCGCGCCCGCGATCAGCACCGCTGCCCACAGCGCGCCGGTGAGACGGCTCAGATCGGCGCGCAGCGCGGCGTCAT
The DNA here is from genome assembly GCA_020724465.1 of Thermoflexus sp. Taxonomy (GTDB): domain Bacteria; phylum Chloroflexota; class Anaerolineae; order Aggregatilineales; family Aggregatilineaceae; genus DYGX01. Next base: position 40,878 of record DYGX01000015.1, on the reverse strand, counting down.
CTGCCGGGGCGCGAGTTCCGCGCTGCCCGGCGTAGCCCGCGCCGGTGACCAGCCGCAACGCGTGCCCGAGCGCCTCGTCCGAGAGCGACGCATCGCCCCCGGCGAACTGCTCGACGCGCTGCTGCGTGACGGTCCACTCGCGCGCCAGCCCGATTCCGTAGGGGATCGCCAGCGCCGCGAACACGGCCGCCCCGGCCAGCAGCGCGCGGCGCGGCACCCGGCGCCGGTAGACGACCAGCAGCACGGCGACCGGCGCGATCAGCGCGTAGGCGAGCAGATAGGTGTGCGCGAACAGCGCCAGGGCGACAAGCGCGGTCAGCAAGCGGCGACCGGGGCGGCGCGTCCGCCCGGTCAGCACCGGGACCAGCGCCCAGAAAACCAGGCAGACGAAGAAAGGCGTCAGGCTTTGCACCCAGGTGCGGCGGCTGTCCTCAATGATCCAGGGGTTGGCGGCGAGCAGTGCCGTGCCGACCAGCGCCGGGCGCGGGCCGATCAGATGGCGCAGCGCGCGGTAGGCCAGCACGAGCGCCGCGGTGTTGAGCGTCACGGTGAGGACATAGGCTGCGGCGGGGTGCCGCGCGACGGCCAGCACCGGCACGAACAGATAGCCTGTCAGCGGCGGGTTGGCGAAGAGAACCGACGTACCCTGGCCGATCAGCGGGAAGGCGCCCGCGTCAAGCATCTGAAGCGCCTGCCAGATCGGGTAAACCTGATCGATGTTGACCTCAATCGCGCCGAAGTTCTGGAAGCGCAGCCAGGCGCCGATCCCGAAGATCAGCGCCAGGGTAAGCCGCTCGGTCAGCGTGAGTCGGTTCATGTACCGGTCCTGTCAGCGGTGAGCGTCCGGCCAGGGGCCAATTATAGAGGCCGGGCGCAGCGCCGTCGAACCGCCGGGCTGCCGCGATCGACCATTGACGCTGATGCACGCCTTGGCTACAATTGCACCCGCTCCGCTGAGCGTTTTTGCACCCTGTCCGTCAGGGTGATTCCATAGCCGATCACTGACGATGCCCGTGGTGTGCGGGCGTCGGGTTGATACGACCACGCGGGAGACGCGGCGAGCCGCTGTGCGCTGCCGGCCATCCTGAGAGATTGAGGAGAAAGTGTTTTCATGGCTGAGACGATCGTTCTCAAAGCAGCCAAACGCGACGTAGCCGGCAAAGAAGTCCGGCATCTGCGCCGCGAAGGGGTCATCCCGGGGGTGTTGTACGGCCCCAATTTCGAGCCGATTTCGCTCCAGGTGCCGTGGGCCGAGCTGCGCCCTGTGCTGCTGCAGGCTGGCGGATCGCACATCATCGAGCTGATGGTGGACAGCGAGAAGTACAACGCTCTGATCCGCAGCGTCCAGCGAGCGCCCCTGCGCGGTGATGTACTCCATGTCGACTTTTACCGGGTGCAAATGGACGTCGCGATCCGCACCGAAGTGCCGGTGGTGCTCACCGGCAGCACGGACGCGCTGGAAGACAACAACGGCGTGATCGTGCACGAATTGACTGCGGTGACGGTCGAGTGCCTGCCTGCCGATCTGCCGTCGGAGATCACGGTCGATGTCTCTGGATTGACCGAAGTCGGCCAGATGATCCTGGTTGAGGACCTGCCGCAGTTGCCGGGCGTGACGTACCATGACCCGCCCGAAACGGTGGTGGTCACAACGACCTACCTTGAGGCGGCAGCGCCGGAAGAGGAAGAGGCCGAAGAGGAAGCAGCCGGCGAGGAAGAGCCGGAGCTGATCCGCCGCCGCGAGGAAGAAGACGAGGAAGACGAGGTTTAGCGCCTGCTGGCAGCGTGCCGGAGCAGGTTGAGGGCATTACCTCGAAGGGGCCACACCGGCCCCTTTTTCGTTGCCTGGCCGGTTGCTCCCTGCTGGCCGGTGTCAGGGGGTATGGCGGGCGCTAGGCGTCCTCGTCCGCGTCGACTTCCGGCCCGACTGGCGTGTCGTCAGGGGGATCGCCGTCCTCAGCCGCGCCGTTGTCGTCGCCCTCAGCCAGCAGCGCGGCGTCCCAGGCGGCCTGTTCTTCACGCTCGGCGGCGCGGGCAAAGACCAGATAACCGGTGTGGCCGACCATCTGCTCGTCCGGCCGGATGCGCGCCGGGATGGTCTTATATGTGCGCAGCAGCAGTTCCTCGATCTCCAGCAAGAACCACGGCCCGGCATAGAGCGCTTCGGTCAACTGAATCACCTGGTTCATGGTCGGGACGATAGCCCCAAAGAACCCCCCGCCGCGCAGAGCCTCGCGCGCCTGCGGCAGATAGTCCCACGGCTCGCGTACATCGAGGAACAAGGCGTGCGCGTCGCGCTCGTCGAAGCCGCGCTCGATGTCGCGCTGGTGGAAGGTGACGCGGTGCAGCAGCCCGGCGCGGCGCACATTGAGCAGGGCGCGTTCCTGCATCTTGGCGCGGCGCTCGTAGCTGTAGACGTGCCCTTCGTCGCCGACCAGCAGCGCCAGCGTCAGCGTCAGCGCCCCGCTGCCCGTCCCGGCTTCGATCACGCGCACGCCCGGTCGGATCCCCAGCTTGAGCGCGATGTACCCCAGGTCTTTGGGAAAGATAATCTGCCCCTCGCGCTGCAGGTGCAGGATCAGGTCGTTGGTGCTGGGCGGCAGCACGAACATCTTGTGGCCCAGATGCGTCGGGACTTGCGCGCCGAACGGGACGCCGACCAGCGCATCGAACTCCAGATAGCCCAGATGGCACTCGAAGCGCTTGCCTTCGGTCACCGTGCGGATGAAGGTGCGGCGGTCTTTGCCGACCAGCAGCACAATGTCGCCGTAGGCGACGGTGGCGGATTGGGGAAGCGGCAACGGTTTTGATCACCCTCCTGGGAGTGTTTCAGCGCTGCGATTATAGGGAGTCTGTACGTAAAAGCCAATCGTCGGGGTTGTAGGCGATTGGCGCAAGAATTGAAAGCGTTGTATAAAGAGGGCTGCCTGCGCAGCGAGCAGGGGGCCGCAGGTGCTCGGGGGTGTCGGGAAGAAAAGGAGCCGATCGCCATGTAGCGGCGGGCGCGCCGGGCTGCCGGCCTGGAACTCCGGCTGTCGGTAGCTCCAGCGGGCCAGTTGCAGCGACCCCTTTTGATGTTACACTAAGGCACAGATAGTCGAGGGAAGGCTATCTGCCCTAATGCGAATGGAGACACCCGGGTATGAAGCGGATTCTCGTGGTTGACGACGAAATTGGCGCGCTGACGCTCATTGGCATCATGCTCGAGCGCGGCGGCTTTGAGGTGCTAAAAGCCAAGGACGCCGATCAAGCCCTGGCCGTGCTGGAACTCGAAACGCCCGATTTGATCATCCTCGACGTGATGATGCCGGGGATGGACGGGATCGAGTTGTGCCGCGTGCTGCGCCAGCGGTCAGATACCGGGGACCTGCCGATTTTGATTCTATCCGCACGCGGCGACGCGAAAAGCGTCATGAGCGGTATGGATGCCGGGGCGACCGACTATCTACCCAAGCCGATTCTCCATCACGACCTGGTGGCGAAAGTTCGCCGGATGCTGGACCTCGATCCGGTCAACCGGGACTGAGTAGCGGGTCTTCTTGTTCGGATCATTTTCCGCGCTCTCGCTGCCCAGCGAGCGGCGCGGTTTTGTTTTCTGGCAGCAGGCGTTGCCGCGCCGGTGGGCATCGGCTAACATCAATTCAGCGTGTCACGATCGCGCAGCCCGCAGCGGCGCGATCTACCCGCCGGTCAGCAGAAGGCAGGAGCGATGTTCCCAATTGGTGACGACAACCACGGCGCGCGCGGGATCCCGCTGGTGACCGTCTCGCTGGTGGTGGTGAACGTCCTTGTGTTCATGTACCAGAGTGTGCTGCCGCTCGACGAGCTGCAGGCGTTCATCTTTAAGTACGGCGTTATCCCGGCCGAGATCGAAGCGGGGCGCGACCTGTACACCCTGTTCACGTCCATGTTTGTGCACGGCGGCTTCGCGCATATTTTTGGGAACATGCTCTTTTTGTGGATCTTCGGTGATAACATCGAGCAACGCTTCGGCTCGGTGCTGTACCTGCTGTTCTACCTGGCCTGCGGGCTGGCGGCCAGCCTGGCGCACATCTACACAAATCAGGGTTCACTCATCCCCAGCGTGGGCGCCAGCGGGGCGATCTCCGGCGTGATGGGCGCCTACGTGCTGCTCTATCCGTTCAACCGGGTGCGCGTGCTGGTCTGGTACTGGGGGATCATGTACGTCCCTGCCTACATGTTCCTGGGCATCTGGTTTTTGACTCAGTTGTTCAACGGGCTGATCGAACTTCAAGTAGCCACCGCGCAGACGAGCGGCGTCGCGTTCTGGGCGCATGTCGGCGGGTTTGTCGGCGGGCTGGTCGGCGGTGCGGTGCTGGGCGTGCTGCGCCGCGAGCCGCCACGCGATCCGTTCGAGACGGGCATCTGGGTGCAGCGCGGTTCGCGGCGCGATTTCCCCTTCGGCTAGCACGCCCGACCCGGCGCCGCGGCGCGATTACCGGGCGCGCATTGCTCTTTGCTACATTCTGATTGTCGGTGCGCCGCACCGCGTGGGTATTGGGATAGACAAGACGAGGGGGAACCCATGTTTCCGGTTGGCGACGATAACTATCCACGGCGCGGGTTTGCGTTTTTCACGCTGGCGCTTGTGGTGCTGAACGTGCTCGTTTTTCTTTACGAAGCCACGCTCGACCCGCAGCAGCTTCAGGATTTTGTGACAACCTACGGCATGATTCCCGCCGAGATCCAGCGTGGAGACGATCTGTACACCCTCATCACGTCGATGTTTGTGCACGGCGGCTGGGCGCACATCATCGGCAACATGCTGTTTTTGTGGGTTTTCGGCGACAACATCGAGCACCGGCTTGGCCCGCTGCTGTTTCTGCTGTTCTACATCGGGACCGGGCTGGCGGCCAGCGCGGCGCACATCTACACCAACCAGGGTTCGACCATCCCCAGCGTGGGCGCTTCGGGCGCGCTGTCCGGCGTGCTGGGCGCCTATCTGGTCATGTACCCGACCAACCGCATCCGGCTGCTGATTCTGCGCGTGGGGATCGTATCGGTTCCGGCGCTGCTGTTCCTGGGCATCTGGTTCATCCAGCAGTTGATCAGCGGCGTGGCGGCGCTGAGCGTTGACACCGTGCAGACGACGGGCGTGGCGTTCTGGGCGCACATCGGCGGGTTTGTGGCGGGGGCGGCGCTGGCTGTTCCGCTGCGCGCCGCGACGAGCGACGAAGCCCGCGCTTGATCGGATGGGTGGACGATACACGGCTGTCACATTACAATGGAACCGGCACAGGACCGTCGCCGGGCGGCTCGTGCCGGGTTGTGTGTCTCGGTGCTGAGGGAGGGAAACCGTGCGATCGCCGCTGTTAGTGATCCTGGCGGGCGGGGCGAGTTCGCGTCTGTGGCCGCTGGAAGAGAAGTCGCTGATCAAGTTCATGGGGCGCCCGCTGCTCAGCATCCAGCTCGAGCGCTACTACCAGCTTGGCCTGGACGAAGCCGTGATTGTTGCCAACCCGGAGAACGAGGGCATGATCCGCACGCTGGCCGGTTCGGTGCCAGGGATGGCAGTCGAGATCGTCGTCCAGCCCGAGCCGAAGGGCATGGGCGATGCTCTGCTGCAGCTTCGCGACACGCTGCGGCGCGGCGGAAACCGGGCGCTGTACATCACGCAAGTGCACGATCTGACGGATGTCTTGCTCCACGAGCGGATGCTTACGGCGTACCAGTCTGGTGAGGCGCTGAGCTATCTGGCAGGCTACCGTGTGACGGACTACTTCCCCGGCGGGTACATGGTTCTGGGAGATGGCGGGCAGATCACGGACATCGTCGAGAAGCCGGGCGCGGGCAACGAGCCGAGCGACCTGGTCAGCATCGTGGCGCACATTCACGGCGACGCGGCGCTGCTGCTGGACGCGATCGAAGCTGAGTACGCCCGCGACGTGCCGACCGACGATCACTACGAGCGGGCGATGGCGCGGCTGATGGGATCGCACCGCTTCCAGGCGGTGACGTACGAGGGACCGTGGCGCGCGATCAAATATCCCTGGCATGTGCTGGACGTGATGCAGTGGATGCTGGCCCAGATCGACCAGCCGCAGATCGCGCCGGACGTGCAGATCGAAGACGGCGTGCTGATCAAGGGGAACGTGGTCATCGAATCCGGCGCGCGGCTGTTCCACGGCGCGACGGTCGTCGGCCCGGCGTACATCGGGCCGGGCGCGATTGTCGGCAACGGCGCGCTGGTGCGCGAGTCGATGATCGGCGCGCGCTCGGTGGTCGGCTACGCGACCGAGGTGGCGCGCAGCTACCTGGGCGAGGGTGTGCACACCCACGTTTGCCAGGCGCTCGATTCGATCCTGGACGACGGCGTGAACCTCTCGGCAAGCTGCACGACGGCCAACCTGCGCATCGATCAGGGGCCGGTCAAGTCCACCATCAAAGGCGAGCGCATCAGCAGCGGGCGCGACAAGCTCGGCCTGATCGCGGGCAAGCGAGCGTTCATCGGGGTTAACGTGATGACCATGCCGGGCGTCAAAATCGGGCGTGACAGCGAGATCGGGCCGACGACGGTGGTCAGCGAGGACGTGCCCGACGCAACGCGCGTGTGGGTCGAGCAGACGATTCGCCGCAAGGCGCGCATCGAGCAGGGGGCATCGTGATCGAGCCGGGCATCTTCAAGAAGTACGACATCCGCGGCAAGGCAGGCAGCGCGCTGACCGAGACCGCCGCCGAGCTGATCGGGCAGGCGTTCGGAACGGTTCTGCACGGGCACGGCCTGCGCGAGGTGATCGTCGGGCGCGATAACCGGCACAGCTCGCCGGCGCTGGCAAACGCGGCAATTGCCGGGCTGGTGCGGGCCGGGTGCAGCGTGACGGATATCGGCATGGTCGCCACGCCGCTGGTGTACTGGTGCGCGGTCGAGGCGGGGAACGTGGGCGGCCTGATGGTGACCGGCAGCCACCTCAAGCCGGAGATGAACGGCTTCAAGCTGGCGATCGGCAAAGACAACCTTTATGGCGAGCAGATCCAGACGCTGCGCGAGTTGATCGAGGCGGACGAGCTGGTCGAAGGGGCGGGCGAGGTCCGCACCGACGAGAGCGCCAGCGAGCGATACCTGACGATGGCCGAACGCAAGCTGGTGCCGGGCCGTGCGCTCAAGATCGTGGTTGATGCGGGCAACGGCATGGGTGGCCTGTACGGTCCGCCGCTGCTTGAGGCGCTGGGGCACGACGTGGTGTGCCTCTATTGCACGCCGGACGGCAGCTATCCCAACCACCAGCCGGACCCGCAGGTGCCCGAAAACCTGCGCGAACTGTGCGAGATGGTCCGCCGCGAGCGCGCCGACCTGGGTCTGGCGTTCGACGGGGACGCCGACCGGGTGGGCGTGGTGGACGATCAGGGTAACCCGATCCCGGCGGACCGCGTGCTGATCCTGCTGGCGCGTGACACGCTGGCCCGCCACCCGGGCGCGACGGTGGTTGCCGACGTGCTGAGCACGCAAGTGCTGTTTGACGAGGTGGCGCATGCCGGGGGCCGACCGGTGATCTGGATCAGCGGGCACTCGCTGATCAAGGCCAAGATGGCGGAAGAGGGCGCGCTGCTGGGCGGGGAGATGAGCGGGCATATCTTCATCGCGGACGATTACTACGGTTTCGACGACGGGCCATTCGTCGCCGGGCGCATCGCGCAGATCATCGCCCGGCAGGATCAGCCGCTGTCCGCGCTGATGGCGTCGATCCCGGCGCTGCACGCCACGCCGGAATATCGCCCGCGCTGTCCTGAGGACAAAAAGCAGGTCGTGATCGACGCTGTGCGCGAGCGGCTGGCGGCGGACTACCCGATCAACACGATCGACGGTCTGCGGATCACATTTGAGCACGGCTGGGGGCTGCTGCGTGCGTCTAATACGGAGCCGGTGCTCAGCCTGCGCTTCGAGGGCGAGACTGCCGCGCATGCTCTTGCGTACAAGCAGATCGTCCGTGCTGCCCTGGCCGAGGCGTTCCCGGAGATCGAGGATTTCTAGCGCGCTTCACATCCTCAACCCAAAGAACGCCCGGCCTCGAAACGAAAGCCGGGCGTTTTGTTGTGCAGGAGATAGGTGATGGAACACAGACTGGCAGATGGGGTGGGTAAGATGCTGTTCGACTTCGCACAGCCGCAGGCGCTGATCGGCTGGCGCGAGAGCAGCGATGCCATGCTGGGAGGGCGCTCTCGGGCGCGGCTGGTGGCGCACGAGGCGGGCCAGTCTGCGCTGTTTACCGGCTCGCTGGAGCCGGGCGAGGCGGGCGGGTTTGCTGCGGTGCGCTCGCCCGCGCTGCGCCTGGACCTGGCGCCCTACACCGGCATAAGGCTGCGGGCGCGCGGCGACGGGCGGCGCTATGGCCTGACGCTGAGCTGCCGCAAGCACGCCGGGATCCTCTACCAGCTTCATTTTGAGCTGCCGCCCCATATCTGGACCGTCTTGGAGCTGCCCTTCAAAGGTCTGGAAGCCACGATGCTCGGCTCGGTGTTGCCGCTGGCTCCGGAGCCGGATCTCAGCTTCGTGACGGCGCTGGGGCTGATGATCAGCGGGCAGGAAGCGGGGCCGTTCTGCCTGGAAGTCGCGCAGATCGCCGCCTATCTATGAGTGCCATGACCTTCGGCCCAGTCCGAAATGAGCCGCCTGGCCCTCCACCGCTCGTCCGTGCGGGCGTACGATGGGAGCAACTGTCCAGGTAGCCAGACGTGGAGGCTGTCATGGCGATTAAGGTCAATCAGGCGGCGGTCAGGCATGCCCGGCGGCTGATCGAGGCCGGGGACTACGTGTTCGATAGCGACTGGAGCGAGCGCCAGCCTTCCGCCGAGAAAGAAAATGCGTTTGTCGAGCGGCACGGCTGGACCGCGTACGGCGAGTGGTATCTGGCCGAAGACACGTCCGAAAACGAGGCTACGAAGGGGCGCTACAAGTTCCCGTATGGGGACTTCAAGCAGGTCCACCGCGACGGGGTGATCGCGGCCAAGCAGCGCGCCGCGCAGTACGATTACGCGGAGATCGAGCGGGCAGCCGACGAACTGCTGCAACTGATCGATCAGAAGGAGGGCCGCGAGAGCTAGTCTGGCTCAGCCGGCTCGCGCTCGCCGCTTTCCGGCCCGGCTTCCGGCGCGCGATTCAGGCGCAGCAGGATGCCTGTCGCGTCGTCGTGCGTTTTGATGCGGGGATACTGCTCGTGATCGGCGTCCTCGCGCTCGGCCTGGCGCAGCCGTGCCAGATAGCCCGCCAGCCCGTGCGCCAGGATCTGGTCGGCCATGAAGGCGCGCCGCTCGTGCATGAGCGCTGTTGCGATGTCGGCGTCGGACGCGAAGACCTCGTCCGCGCTGGCGGGCCAGAGCAGGCCATCGGTCAGCACGCAGACGAACAGCGCCCGGTCCAGCGACAGCGTGCCGGTCTGCACGAAGTAGCGCAGTTCGGAGAGGCCATCCAGCACGCCGACGCCCTGGCCGGGTTGGGGCAGGCCGTGCTTATCAACGTAGTTGTGGCGCAGCCCGTTGTTCAGGTTGAGCTTGCGCACTTCCGGATGCTCGACCAGCGCGCGGAACGGCTGCCCGGGATGCTGCTCGCGCAGCCGGAGCGCGGCGCGCGCCAGAGCGCCGTCGAAATCGGCGGTGTGTGCGGCGGTCGGCATCTCGACGCGCCCATCCTCGTATAGCACAAACAGGGCGGTATCGCCGGCGTGCGCCCAGCGCAGGCTGTTGCTCGCCGGATCGTACTCCGCCAGTGTCGCCACGCAGGCGGGCAGCGCCAGCCGCACCAGGCGCGGATCGTGGCTGAGCGTCGCGTATACCTCGTCCGGGAACCCCATGCGTTCCAGCGTCAGCGCGCCAAACCGCTCCGTCAGCGTGCGCCCCAGCACCGCGTTGGCTTCGAGTAGCAGCGCGCGCGTGTCGGTCACCACGCCGTCGGCGATGAGGCGGGTCAGCGCGTCGCGCACGACGCGCGCGGCGTAAGCGGCGGGCGTCAACTTCTGCGGCAGGGCGTTCAGGTAGCGCTGGAGCGGGGGCGGGGTCAGGCGGGTGGTCGCGCCGTCGATGGCGGCGAACAGGATCCGCTCGCCCAGGTGCCCGGACTGCATGACCAGCCAGGCGTCCTCGTTGAGCCGGCCGGGCGCCCCGTCACACACGATCTCCAGGCTAGGGTGCGGGGTCACGGTAGACAGCGGCACGGATCACTCCTTCGGGCGCCCGCTGCGCCGGGTGCGCCGGGGAACAAAAAGGCATTCCGCGCGGATGGAATGCCTGGAAGAGCGGGTAAGGGGATTCGAACCCCTGACATTCAGCTTGGGAAGCTGACGTTCTACCACTGAACTATACCCGCGGATCGCCCGTTATTATACGGTTGACGCCGCGCGCCGTCAAGTCGCGGTTAGGCGCGACGCCGACCAACCCGGCCAGAACGCCCCAGGGCGGAACTGGCTCCGCCCTGGGCACGCGAGTGATCGGGGTTATGGGATGATGAGCGTCTGGCCGACGTAGATGCGATAGGGGTAGACCAGCCCGTTCGCGGCGGCGATCTTCGGCCAGCTCACGCCGTAGCGCAGGCCGATGCGGTACAGGTTTTCGCCCGGCTGGACCACATGCGTGCGCACCGCCGGGGGTGTGGTCGGCGGCGGGGTCGTGCCGTAGATGGGCAGCGTGTGGATGGGAATGCTCGGCAGCGCGTAGCTGACCGCCACCCAGCCGGTTCGCCCGTCTGGCAGGACGACCTGCACCCACTGGTTATCGGCGGTGCGATACGTGCCGAGGGTGAGCGTCGTGCCGTGCGGGTAGCTTGTCAGGATGGGATAGGCCCAGCCCGGCCCGCTGAAGACCGTCCCGCCGGGGCCGACGAAGACGGTCGCGCCGGTCGGGGCGCCGTAGACGGGCAGCGTCCAGAGCGAGATCCCGGCGCGGACGTAGCTGGCGTTGACCCAGCCCGTCTGGCCGTTCGGCATCACAACCTGAACCCACGAGGCGTCCGCGTTGCGGTAGGTGCCGAGCGGCAAGATCGTGCCCCGGTAGAACATGCCCAGGATGGGATACCACCAGCCGGGGCCGCTGCGCACGTTGAGCGCGCCGGTGTTGATCATGACGGTGCGGCCAACCGGCGCCGGAGACGGGGCCGGCGCCTGGACCGCGCCCGCCACACAGACGGACTTCATCCAGCCGAGGCGGCCGTCGGGTAGCACGACACGCGACCAGATGCCGTCGGCGGTGCGCTCGCCGGTCACGGTCACGGTCTGGTTGCGGTAATAGGTCGCCAGCGTCTGCGCGTAGATGTCCGGCGCCGCTTTGACGTCATCCGAATCGCAGGTGACCAGGGCGGATGTCCAGGTCGCGGCGCGCGCCGCCCCGGCGGGACACAGGCCGGCCACGAGCGCCAGCGCCAGCACGAGCGCGATGGCCGGATAGCTGATGAACTTGTGGGACTGAAGTTGCGCGTACATCGAGGCACCTCTCTGCCTTGCAAGGCGTATGCTGATTCCATCATACGCCCGTTTCACCCTGTCGGACGTGACGCGAAGACGCCGCGCAAAACATGCCTGCGCTACGCCTCGCCTACTGTGGGACTGCGTCTGCCGGCCGGGTGGGGATTCATCCGGCGGGCGGTGTAAACTGGGTATGGCGCGGCAGGTGAGAGCGGCTATAATGGCCCGCCGGGTCATCTGGAGATCAGAGGCAGCCTCGCCCCTTATGAAAAAACGCTGGTCCAGCATCATCCTGGGACTTGTGGTCAGCACGATCGCGCTGGCGGTGCTGCTGCGCCGCGATTTCTCCGGCGTGCGCGATGAGCTGCTCGGCGCCCGCTACTGGGCCGTGCTGCCCTGCGTCGCGATCTCGATTGTCGGGCTGTGGCTGCGCGGGGTGCGCTGGCGCGTGCTGCTCAACGGGCGGCTGCCGCTGGTGCGCAGCTTTCATATCCTCAACGTCAGCTATTTCATCAACGGCGTGCTGCCGCTGCGGGTGGGCGAGCTGGCGCGGGCCGTGCTTGCCGCGCGCGCCGATCCGCCTGTCCCGCCGCTGACCTCGCTCAGCACGATCGTGGTCGAGCGCCTGCTGGACACGCTGGCGGTCTTCGTGCTGATCGGCCTGACGCTGCTGATCCTGCCGGTTGGGCTGGAGATCGGCCTGGTGGGGGCGGCGCTGGGGATCGGCGCGGTGGCGGGTGTGATCGTGCTGGCCGTGTTTGCGCGGCGGCCCGCCTGGGCGCACCGCCTGCTCGACGGCGTCGGGCGGCTGCTGCCGCTGCTGCGTGGCCCCCGGGTGCACCGCTGGCTCGATCAGGTGCTGGAAGGGCTGGTGCCGCTGGGGTCGCCCCGGCTGGCGGTGCAGGCGATCGGGTGGACGGTGGCAGCGTGGACGGCTTCGGTCATTGCGGGCTACGTGATGATGTTCGCCATTTTCGACCAGCCGACCTGGGCCGCGTCGATGGCGATGATCGCGCTGGCGTCGTTTGCGATCGCGGTTCCCGCTGTGCCGGGCAATCTGGGGCCGTTTGAGGCGGCGGTGGTGTTCGGCCTGGCCGGGGCGGGGCTGGTCGAGAGCGCGACGGCGGCTCCGGCGGTGGCGTTCGCGCTGCTACTACACGTGGTCAACCTGGGGACGTACATCCTGATGGGGTTGATCGGCCTGTGGGCGGAAAATGTGAGCCTGGGCGACGTTACCCGCGCAGCGCAGGCGCTGCGCGCCCGGCAGGAAGCGCCCGCCGTGCCAGAGATTGACGCGCCGCTCGGCTAAGCGGGCGGCGCTTTCCAGAAACGCGATTCCGATGAGTGCTTCTGACAGCGAACGTATCGAAGACGACAAGCCGCTGAAAATCCTGGTGGCGCTGCAATATTACCTGCCGCACCGCACCGGCGTGCCGATTCATGTGCAGCGCGTGGCGGAGCAGCTCGTCGCGCGCGGGCACCAGGTCACGATCCTGACCGCGCGCCACGCGATCGATCTCCCGCGCGATGAGACGATCAACGGAGTGCGGCTGGTGCGGCTGTGGGCACCGCTGCGCGTCAGCCGGGGGATGGTGATGCCGGCCTATCCCTGGGCGGCCTGGGGGCTGATCCGCCTGCACGATGTGGTCTGGCTGCACACGCCGATGCTCGAAACGGCGCTGATGGCCTTGCTGACCCGGCTGGCGGGCAAACGGCTGATCGCCACGCACCACGGCGATCTGATCCTGCCGCCGGGGCTGTTCAACCGGTTCGTGCGCTGGTTTACCTTTCAGAACTACGCCTACATGGCGCGGCACGCGGCGCGCTTGATTGCGTATAGTCATGATTACGCCGACCACAGCTATTACCTCAAGCCGTTCCGCGACCGTGTGTCGGTCATCTACCCGCCGATCGAGGTGCCCGAGCCGCAGCCGGAGCGCGTCGCCGAGCTGCGCGAGCGCTGGCAGAAGGACAGCGGTCCCCTGATCGGCTATGCCGGGCGCTTCGTGCAGGAGAAACGGCCCGACCTGCTGATCCGCGCGCTGGAAGTGATCAACCGTCACTATCCGGACGCACGGGTTGTCTTCGCGGGGGAGTACGACATCCGCTACGAGGACACCTGGGAGCGCAACCAGGCGCTGATCCAGCGCTACGAGGACCAGTTGATCTTCCTGGGCACTTTGAGCAGCATGCAGGCTATGGCGAACTTCTACGCGGCGTGCGACGTGCTGGCGATGCCAAGCGACACGGAGTGCTTCGCGCTGGTGCAGGTCGAGGCGATGCTGTGCGGGACGCCGGTCGTCATGACCGACACCCCCGGCGGGCGCGTCCCGGTGACGGTGACCGGCATGGGGCGGATCGTCCCGCGCGGGAACTGGCAGGCCCTGGGCGAGGCGATCGTCGAGGTGCTGCGGCACCGCGCGGAACTGGTTAAGCCGCGGGCGGAGATCGAGCGCCTTTTCAACCTGACAGAAACGGTTGACCGTTATGAGAAGCATTTGCGCCGGGCAGCGCGGCCCTAGCCATTTCGACCACGCCGCGCCAGGCGGTATGATAGAACCGATTTGAGTCCGAACGCAGACCGGTCGGATCCGCACACGACGAGCCGAAGATGGTTGACCCCGAACTGATCCGGCATATGACCCGCAACGAGGCCGATATGGCCTTCAAGAAGCGCGTGCAGACTATTTTCGAATGGATCCCGCTGCACGACGGCGCGCGCCTGCTCGACTGCGCCTGCGGTCGCGGTTATTATCTGAACATGATCCGCTACGTCAGCCGGTGCGAGCTGGTCGGGCTGGAGCTGGAAGACGAGATCATCCGCAAAGCGCAGCGCAACGTCGGGCACCTGCCGGGGATCACGCTGACGCGCGGCAACATCTACGCGCTGCCCTTTCCCGACGACTGGTTCGACGGCGTGATCCTCTCCGAGATCCTGGAACACATCGAGGACGATGTGGCCGGGCTGCGCGAGGTCCGGCGCGTGCTTAAGCCGGGCGGCGTGGTGGCGATCACCGTGCCCAATGCGAATTACCCGTTCCTGTGGGACCCGATCAACAAGACGCTGGAAACGCTGTTCCACACCAAGATCCGGCGCGGGCCGCTGGCGGGCATCTGGGCCAACCACGTGCGCCTGTACACCCGCGAGCAACTGCGCGCGGCGGTCGAGGGGGCGGGGCTGGTGGTCGAGGCGGAGCGCGCCTTCACCCACTACAGCTTCCCGTTCATTCACAACCTGGTCTACGGGTTGGGCAAGCCGCTGCTGGAGTCTGGCTTGCTGCCGGGCAAGCTGGCCGACGCCGCCGACCGCACGACGTTTGATCGCAACAACGGCAGCCTGCTCAATCCGATCAACCTGGGTGTGGCGGTGCTGAACTTCTTCGACCGGCCCAACAAGCTGAACGAGCCACCGGGCCGGAGCACGGTTAACCTGGCTCTGCTGGGGCGCAAGGCGGCATCGTGAGGCGGGTAGAGGGTAGCCGCCCGGCGCGGGCGGTGGTGATCATCGTCGCCGCCAGTGCCGCGCTGGCGCTGATTTTGGCGCTGGATCTGGTGCCGTTTCTGCGCGGCGCGGAGCTGTTTCACTGGCAGTGGCCGCACGAGCCGGTCCCATTAGGGCGGGCGCTGGCGCTGGGGGCGGGGGTTGCCGTCTTCGCGCTGGTGGCGGCGTGGCTGATCCGGGCGGCGTGGACGCGGGGCGCGCTTGCCTGGGGGATGCTGGGCGCGGTGGCGCTGTCGCTGCTGGTGACCTGGGCGCGCGCAGGGGACCCGCTGGCGGAGCTGTTCTACCGGACCGCATCGCTGACGGCCACCGGCCCATACACCGCCGCCGGGCTGATCGACTGGTCCGATCCGGCATGGCACGACTGGCCGGCGGTGATGGTGGATTACCGCGAGCTGAGCCAGCATGTGGCGCTCAGCCCGCCGGGCCTGCCGCTGGTCTACGCGGGCGCGGCGGCGGGCTTCGAGCAACTTCCCGGCGTGGCGGGGGCGATCCGGCGCGCGCTGGTGCCGCTGCAGTGCGACAATTACACGCTGCTGCAGTTCTCGGCGGCGGAGTGGGCGGCGGCGCTCGTCGGGCTGCTGATGCCCGTCTGGGCCGCGCTGACCGTCCTGCCGCTGGCGGCGGTGGCCCGCCGGATGGCGCTCGATGCGCCCTGGCTGGCGCTGCTGTGGGCGCTGGTCCCCGCGGCGCTGATGTTCGCCGGATCGTGGAACACGGTCTACCCGGCGCTGAGCGTGGCGGCGTTCGGGCTGCTGCTGCGCGGCTATGACGCGCGGCGCGGCGCGGGCTGGTGGGCCGCGTCCGGGCTGATCGCCGGGCTGCTGACCTTCGCCAATTTTTCGATGATCCCGCTCGTTGGGCTGCTGGGGCTGTACGCGCTGCTGCGGCACGCGCTCAACGAGCGGCAGGCGAGGGTGTGGTGGTTCCCGGTGCAGGTCGGCGCGTGGTTCGCGCTGGGGCTGGCCCTGCCGTGGCTGGTGTTCTGGGCGCTGACTGGCAGCGCGCCGTTTGAGATGGCGCACGTGGCGTTCGAGCGGCATCTGGAACTTGACCGCCCATATGTGCCCTGGCTGTGGATGCACGCCTGGGAATGGGCGCTGCTGGGCGGCTTGCCGGTCGTGATCGCGGCGCTGCTGGCGCTGGTCCGCTGGCGGCGCGGAGAGGATGTGCTGCCGCTGGCGCTGTTTGGCACGCTGGGGTTGCTGCTGCTCAGCGGAACGGCGCGGGGCGAAACCGGGCGCGTGTGGCTGTTTCTGATCCCCTTCGCGCTGCTGAGCGCGGGGCAGTGGATCGCGCGGCTGGGCACGCCTGAGGAGCGTGCGCGGGCCTGGCGCGGGCTGTGGGCGGCGCAGGGGGTTCTGCTGCTGGCGCTGGCGAGCACCTGGGCGGTGATGGGCGCGCCGGATCTGGCTCCGCACCCGGATCCGCCGCCGGCGCGCGCTGCCGCCGTGCCGCAGGATACCCGCTTCGACCCAGGCTTCCGGCTGGTCGGCTGGTCGGCTGAGGCGGACGACGGCGCGGTTGTGCTGCACCTCAACTGGCGCAGCGAGCGGCAGGTGACCACGCCCTACTACTTCGCGGCGTTGCCGGTTGGGCCGGATGGCACGCCGGGGGAAGCGGTCGTCTGGCAGCCGGACGAGACGCGCTACCCGGTGACGTGCTGGCGGCCCGGCGAGACGGTGTCCGATGCGGTGCGGCTGCCGCTTCCGGCGGAGGCGAGCGGCGACTGGTTCATCAGCCTGTCGGCGTTCGCGGATGTCGAACGCCCGCTGGAGACGGTCGGCGTGACCCTGCCGGACGGCTCTCGCGACCGGCAGATCGGGCTGGGGCCGGTGCGGGTTGGCTGAAAGTGGCCCGCCCGGAAGGATTGCGAGCGGACAGGCATGAACGAGCAGGATTTCGAGCACGCGCCAGAGTCCGGCGCGCCGGGGTATCGCGGCCCGGATGATTCTCCGGCGGCGCCGGTTCCCCAGGACGGCAGCCCGGTCCAGGCGGCGGCGGTGATCTTCGAAGACCTGACGCTGGCCGAGGCGCTGCGCTATCTGTTCTGGCGACCGGCGCGCACCGCGCGCCTGTTCTGGCGTGTGCTGACCTACGATCCGGCGGCGGACGCGGACGCAAACGCGGCGAGCCGGCGCTCCGATGGGCGCGAGGCGGCTCCGCCTGAGCCGGAACCCTGGGACGAAGACGAGCCGCTGCCTGCCCCGCATGAGGAGCCGGTCAGCGAAGGCGAAACGGCAGCCCGCGACGCGGCGCGCTGGATGCGGCCAGGCGCGCTGGCTGCTGCGATCCTGCTGGCGCTGCAAGGCGGCGTGACTCTGCACGCCGCGGCGCTGGATCCGGTGGCCCGGCTGCGCGGTGATACGCGCGGCGCGCTGATGTGGTTTGTGCTGAGCGGCGCGCTGGTGGTTGGGGTCGAGCTGTATGCAGCGCGCGGCTGGTGGGCGCGGCGTCTCCCGCGCGCGGCGGCAGCGATCCACGCGCTTGTGGCGGACGGCCCGGCGGCCCGATGGCGGCGCGCGGCCTGGGCGGGCGCGGCGCTTCTGGCTTTGGCGCTGGCCCTGATTGCGCCCGGCGGTATAGCGGGCGCCGCGATCCTGCTGGCGCTGAGCGCCGCGCTGTGGACCGGGCTGCTGATCGGCCTGGCGCCGCCCGAGGATGCGCTGCCGGATCAGCCGGAAGGTGACGAGCCGGACGGTGGTGATGAGGCCGTCTTCCGTGTGCGCTCGATGATCATGCCTGCGCCCACCGCGCAGCCGGTGGCGCAGCGCGGCACCCCGGTGACGTCCTGGCTCCAGGTGCACACGCCGGCTCTGGCGCTGATCCCGGCGGCGGTGCTGCTTTCCGGCCTGGCGTACCGCGCCAACGTCCAGCGCGCGCCCGACGGCCGGGTGATCGACGTGGTGCTGACGTCGGGCGGCGTGATCCTGTGGGCGCTGTCGATTGCGTTGTGGGTGGGGATTCTGCTCGTCAACTGGCGCGCCCGGCGGCAATCCGGGCCGCGCCCGCGCGCGCAGTCAGCCCGCCCGGCGCGCCGCTGGTGGCGACAGCCAGACGTGCTGGCGACCGCGCTTGCCCTGCTGGCGATGATTGCCGTGGGGGCCTATTTTCGCCTGCACAATCTCGATTCGACCCCGCCGGAGATGACCAGCGACCACATTGAAAAGCTGCTCGACGCGTTGCGCGTCAGCGAGGGGCATGTGGCGGTTTTCTTCCCGAACAACGGCGGGCGTGAAGGCTTTCAGATGATGGTCGTCGCCTTCATCGCGGATGTGCTGGGCGTCGGCTTCAATTTCCGGGCGCTCAAGCTTGCCAGCGCGATCGAGGGCATCCTGACGCTGCCGGCGTTGTGGTGGATGGCGCGCCAGGTAATCGGCACAGAGACAGCACGCGCCCGGCGGCTGGGCAACTGGGTCGGGCTGGCGCTGGCGGGGTTGGTGGCGATCAGCTCGTGGCACGTCATGCTTTCGCGCCTGGGGCTGCGGATCGTGCTGACGCCGCTGACCACCGCGCTGGCGATCGGCTTTCTGGCGCGGGCCATGCGCCACAACCGGATGCGCGATTTTGTGGCGCTCGGCCTGACGCTCGGCGCGGGGGTCTATTTCTACCAGGCCAACCGCATGCTGCCCGTGCTGGCGGTGATCGGCGTGGCGCTGGCGGCGCTGGGTACGGCGCGGCGCTGGCGGGACGTGCCGCGTATCATGCTGGAAGCGTCGGTGGTGGGCGTGGCGGCGGTGCTGCCGGTGCTGGCCTATGCGGGCGGCGCCTGGCTGCTGGAACGAAGCGAGCGCGCCAACCTGCGCGCGTTTGGCGAGCAGCTCGGCGCGCTGATCCCGCTGGCGGCGATGGCGTGGTTCGCGATCGTGGCGCTGGCGGCGCGGGCGCGGCGCGGCGCGACATCGCGCTATGGCGGCGGCTTGCTGGCGGCAGCCGTGATCGCCCTGGCGCTCTATCTGCCGATGCACCACTACAGCCTGTTGTATCCGGACGAGTTCTGGAACCGCACGCGCGGGCGGCTGTTCGGCGAAGAGACGTTCTGGCGGATCGATCCCGACACCGGGCAGACGGTCGTCTATCACCCCTCGCTGGCCGAGCAGATCGAGCGCATCTGGGAGCAGCGCGGCGTGCTGGTCGACAATTATGCGGATGCGCTGCGTATGGCGCACTGGCAGGGCGACAGCGCGTGGATCAACAACGCTCAGGGGCACCCGGCGCTTGACGGGCTGACCGGCGGCCTGCTGATTCTGGGGCTGGTGCTGTGGGGCGTGCGGGTGGCACGGCGCCCGGCGGCGGTCGACTGGCTGGTTCCGGCGGTGGTGCTGGTGATGCTCCTGCCTTCCGCGCTGACCCTGGCCTATACCATCGAAAATCCGAGCTTTACGCGGGCCAGCGGCGCGATCCCGGCCGTCTTTCTGCTGGCGGCGCTGCCGCTGGGCGCGTTGGGCGCCGGGCTGAACGAGGCGCCGCGCGAGCGATGGCGCGCGTGGGTGGGCGCCGCTGCCGGTCTGGCGGCGATCGCGCTCGTCCTGGCGGGGGCCATTGGACCAAACTGGCGCAACTACTTCACGGACTACCGGCTCAGCTACAGCCATAGCTGGAAGCCCTATCACGCTATCGCCGCGCCGATGAAGGCGTTCGCGCTGGGCGAGGGCAGCTATGGCAACGCCTTTATGGTCGCCTATCCGCACTGGCTCGATCACCGCATCCTCGGCGCGGTCGCCGGGGACCTGCGCTGGCCGAACGGGCTGGTCACGCGCGAGCAGATCTTCGATCGTATCGCCGCCAACCGGGGCACGCCCTACGCCTATGACCCGTCCAAACCGCTGTTCATCATGATTCATCCGCAGGATTATGCCACTGCTGTTTTCCTGGAAGACACGTTTCCGGGCGGGACAATCGAGCGGTACACCTACACCTACGAGACCACCCAGGGCACAGAAACCGGCGAGTTTCTGATCTACCGCGTGATGGCAGGCTTCATCGGGCTGGAGTGAGATGGAGTGAGACAGGGGCGGCCTGGGCGTGTATCACCGGAGACCGGACCTTGACGGCGGCGGGCGATCAGGATAGCGTAGGGAGCGCCCGCCGGATTTTGCTCTAAACGACGGTACGACGCTTTGACCGAGACACGGTTGCCTTCGAACGACCCCGATATGCTTGCTGACGCTCCGGCGCCGCACCCTTCTGCGCCGGAGCCTGCCGCGCTCGATGAGGTGGTGCATTCGCGCCGGGGGTGGGCGCTGAGCATCCGCCCGCTCGACGTGCTGTTTTACGCGCTGCTGATCGCGATTCTGGCGGCGGGCGCGTGGTTGCGCTTCGACGCGCAAAACTGGGACGATTACACCCACCTGCACCCCGACGAGCGCTTTCTGACGGACGTCGTCAGTCTGCTCAACGGGCCGCTGCAGTTCACCGATCCCACGCCGGACGCCGCCGAGCAGCACCGCCTGCGCTGCGAGGCGCGCTATCCCGCCGACGTCCCGGACACGGACGATCCCCAGGCGCGGCTGGCTGCGCTTCAGCGGGTGGGGCGGGGTGGATATTTCGACGCGGAGTGCTCGCCGCTCAACCCCAACAACCTCGGCAAGGGGCTGTACGTCTACGGGGAGTTCCCGCTCTTCACCGTTCATCTGGCGGGCGTGGCGCGCTCGCATCTCTCGCGCGATGTGCATGCCTTGCTAGAAACGTTCGATCCCCAGGCCGCCGCCGAACACCGCGTCACGACACACTGGGAAACCTATACCGGGGCGCAGCTCGTCGGGCGGGCCGTCTCCGCCACCGCCGACTGGCTGACGATCGTGGTGCTGTTCCTGCTGGGCCGGCGCCTCTACGGACGCTGGACCGGCCTGCTGGCTGCCGGGTTCTACGCGGTGGCGGCGTTCCCGATCCAGCAGGCGCATTTCTGGACGGTCGACGCCTTCACCACGATGTGGGTGACGCTCGCCCTTTACCTCGCCGTGCGCGCGCTGGACGGCGCGAGCGCCCTGCGCGGCGCACCCGCGCTGGCCTATCTGGCGCTGTGGGCCGGAGCGGTGATCTGGGAAGCCGCCTACTGGGAGCGTCCGGCGCTTGGCGCGGCGCTGCTGGGTGGGTTGTTCCTGATCGTCGGGGCGGTGATGGCGCTGCTGCGCGGGATGTTCCCGCCGCGCCTGAGGCGCTCGTGGCTGGCCGCTTCCGCCGCGCTTGCATCCGTGTTGTATCTGGCGGTGGTGACCGCTCTGGATGTGATTGCGCCGCGCCCCTTCCCGATCGCGGGGGGGATGCAGGCGCTTGGCCTGGCCGCGCTGCTCTACGCCCTGGCCGCGCTGGCCCTGGAGCTGATTTCGGGCGCGCTGCGCGGGCCGCGATGGGCAGGCGAACCGGGCGCGCGCCCGGCGTGGGTGGCGGCGGCGCTGGGGATCACCTGGCTGGCGCTGATGGGCGGCCTGCTGCTCGACGCGCTGGCGCCGTGGGCGGCGCTGCTGGTGGCACTGGGCGGCGTGGCGCTGCTGATCCTCGATGTGACCGATCTGGCCGATTACGCGCTGTTCGGCGCGGCGCTGGGCGGGGCAGTCGCCAGCCGCATCAACGTCGCGCCGCTGGCCGGGATCATCGTGCTGGCCGCGGCGATCCGCTTGCTGCCGGTGCTGGATCGCGCCCTGGACCGCTCGCAGCGATCGCACATTGTCGCGCATGCACTCAGCGGCGTGATGGCAGCGGCGGTCGTGGCCCTGGTGACCTTCCGGCTGTTGCAGCCGCACGCCTTCCTCGGCCCGGAGATCTGGGGCCTGCGCTTTAACCCCGGCTGGCTTGAGGACATTCGCGAGTCCGCCGTGCTGACGTCGGGTCAGTGGGACGGGCCGCCCAATCACCAATGGGCCAGCCGCACGCCGTACCTGTTCCCCTGGCGCAATATCGTGCTGTGGGGCTTTGGTCCGCCGCTGGGGTTGGTGGCGTGGGGGGCGTGGGCGTGGGCCGGGCTGGGCATCGTGCGCGCCCGCCCGCAGTGGACGCGCCACCTGATCCCGTTCGCCTGGGTGCTGATCGTCTCCGCGTGGCTGGGCGGGCGCTGGGTGACGACCATGCGCTATTTCCTGCCCATCTACCCGCCGCTGGCGCTGCTTGCCGCGTGGGGCCTGATCCGACTCGTCGCCGCGGCGTGGCGGGGCTATCGCGCCCGGCCGGACACGGCCCGGCGCTGGGCGCTGGGCGGCGCGGTTGGGCTGGTCGCGCTGGTCTACGGCTATACCGCGCTGTTTGGCTTCGGCTTCCACACTATCCACCGCACGCAGCTCACGCGCGTAGCCGCGTCGCGCTGGTTCCAGGAAACGGTGCCGGGCGATTTTGGCATCTGGATCGACGCGCCGGATGGCCGGCGCAAGCTGGTCAACATCGGGCGCGGGACGGTCGCGCCGGCGCCCCGGGTGCTGCGGCTGGAGCAGGGCGAGTCGGCAGAGGTGGCGTTCAGCGTGCCCGGCGAGGCGCGCGTCTTTGCCGTGACCTTCCACCACCTGACCGATCCGGATGGCGACCCTGAACCGGAGACGCTGCGCGTTCGCCTGTGGCGCAACGACCTGTTCCTCGGGCGCCAGCTTGAGTGGGAAGGCACGCTGGCACGCGACCTGTCGCGCAGCGATGCACCTTACGGCACGGGCTACCGGATCGACGTTGAAGACGAGGTGGTGCTGGCGCCAGCGACGGCGAGCGCGTCGGGGACTCCGCCCTACGCGCTGGAGATCACGGCGCTCGACGGCGGGCCGATCGCGGTCATCAGCGGGGTGCTGGACGGCGGTGGGACGTCGCTCGACGCGGTGACAATCGGCGTCCAGTCCGTGCTGGACGACACCGTGAGCGGCCTGAACCTCAGCTTCGACACGCCGCCGCTGATCCGGGGTTACGGCGACGACATCCCCGCCACGCCGACGCACTGGACGGTCGGCGGCAGCGATCGGGTTCAGTTCACGATCCCAATCGACGGCGTGATCGAGACGGTCGAGATCCCGCATTTGGGCGATCCGCTGGGCGACGCCGCGCCGGAACGCGTGCGCTTTACGCTGATCGGGCCGGACGGCGAGACGCGCACGGTGACCATCGAGGAAGACCTGAGCGCGGGCGCTAACCGGCTGGGATCGCCCCGCACGCTGACCTTCGACCCGCCGCTGCCGGTGCGCAGGTTCGACGAGGCGGGCATCCCGCAGGTTGCCACGCTGGTGATCGAGGCCGAGGACCCGATCTACACCTCGGGCCCGGTGATCGCCTGGGAAGGCGACTGGGATGACCCGGTCCCCTGGCCGGTGTGCCCGCTGCCGGGCGATGTTTTCTACCGCGACGATCTGCCCTCGGGCCTGTCCGGCTACGACTGCGGCGCGATCGGGATGTACGGCGCGCATTACCAGGGCCTCAAGCTGTGGATGGTGGCCGAGGACAACGACCAGAAGTTCGCCGCCATGACCAACGCGCTCGACCAGGCGGATTACATCGTTATCACCAGCAACCGCTTTTACGACTCGCTCAGCCGCATCCCTATGCGCTGGCCGATGACGATGGCGTTTTACGACGCGCTGTTCGACGGGCGGCTTGGCTTTGAGCTGGTCAAGACGTTTGAGTCATACCCGCGCCTGGGGCCGATCACCATTCCGGACCAGATTCTGCCGACCGACGATCATCCGGCGTGGCTCAACGAGCACTGGGAAGCTGAAGAAGCCTACCACGTTTACGACCACCCGGCAGTGCTGGTCTTCCGCAAGACGGACGCCTACTCGCCGGAGAACACCGCCGCGCTTCTCAACAGCGTCTCGCGCCGCCCGGTGACCGCCGCCGTGCCCGGCTACACACCCGATCCGGAGCCAGTTGGGCTGTTCGCGTGGGACGCAGTCCAGGCGTCGCAGGCGCCCACGCTGCTCCAGTTCACCGCGGATCAGTGGGCGATCCAGCGCGCGGGCGGGACGTGGCGCGAGCTGTTCAACCTCGACGCGCTGATCAACCGCAACCAGGTCGCTGCCGTCATCCTCTGGTGGCTGGCGATCGCGGGGGTGGGGTGGCTGGTCTGGCCATTGCTGTTCGCGACCTTCCCGGCCCTGGCTGACCGCGCCTTCCCGGCGGCGCGGATCACGGCGTGGCTGCTGGTCGCGTGGATCGCGTGGGTGGGCGGCACGCTCAAGCTGCTAACCTGGACGCGCACCGGTCTGGCGCTGATTGTGCTGGGGCTGGTGGGGCTGGCGCTGGTTGCCGGGTGGAGCCGCCGTGCCGCCCTGCGCCGCTATCTGCGCGCCAACTGGCGGCATCTGCTGGCGGTTGAGATGCTGGGGCTGGTGTTGTTCCTGGCGTTCCTGGGCGTGCGGCTGGGCAACCCGGACCTGTGGCAGAGCGGGCTGGGCGGCGAGAAGCCGATGGACCTGGCCTATTTCAACGGCGTGCTGCGCAGCACGATCTTCCCGCCGATTGACCCCTGGTTCGCGGGCGGCTACATCAATTACTACTACTTCGGCTATGTGATCGTCGGCGCGCCGGTCAAGCTGCTGGGGCTGGATCCGGCCATCGCCTACAACCTGATCATCCCGACGCTCTACGCGATGACCGGCCTGGGCGTCTTTAGCATCGCCTACAACTGGGTCCGGGCGCGCGCCATCCGGCCAGGGCAGATCACCGGTGCGACGCACGACGCGGCGCTGCCCCCGGCAGAAGCGTCGGCGGCGCTTGAGGCGCTCCCCGCCGAGCCGCCGGCGCTGCACAGCGAGGCGCGCGCCCCACGCGGCAGCGCCTGGGTTGCCGGAATCCTGGCGCTGGTGCTGGCGATCGTGATCGGCAACCTGGGGACGGTGCTGGTGTTCGTGCGCGAGGTCGCTGCGCTGGACGGCTGGCAACAGCAACCCCTGCTGAGCCAGGTGGTCCGTGCGGAGCTGGAAAGCCAGCGCACGGCGATCTACGACCGCTATTACCGGGAAGCGCTGGAAGAATTCCGCGACGACACCGGGCGCGACCCGGCCGATTTCGAGCTGGGCGCGCTCGTGGCCGAGGCACAGGCGCGCACGGATGCCTACATCGCCGAGCGGGCCAAGCACCCCCCGCTGACGCGCATCTGGGATTATGGCCTGAGCAACCTGCGCGGGCAGCTTCGCGCTTTTCTGCGAGGGCTGGCCCGCGTGCTGGACGGCGAGCCGCTGTCGGTCTACTCCAACCGCTGGCATTGGGGGCCGACGCGCATCATCAGCGAGCTGCCCGGCGGGGCGGGGCACAATGCCATCAACGAGATGCCGTATTTCACTTTCCTCTACGGCGATCTGCACGCGCACATGATCTCCATGCCCGTCTACCTGCTGGCGCTGCTGTGGCTGCTGGCCGAGATCAACGGGGCCGGGTGGCATCTGCGCCGCCGGTGGGAAGCCGGGCTGGCGCTGGCCATCGGCGGGCTGGCAGTCGGCATCCTGCGCCCGACCAACACCTGGGACTGGATCACCTTCCTGATCCTGGGCGCCGCCGGGCTGACGTATGCGGCCTGGCTGGCGGCGGTGCGCGCGACCGGCCACCAGCCCCCTTCACCTACCGCCGGGCGTCTGTGGGCGTTGCTGCGACCGGGCCGCGTGCGCGAGCTGTGGCCGCTGCTGCTGATCGTGCCGCTGGCAGGGGCGGCGCGTGTCGCGCTCTATGTGGTGCAGCGGATTCGGGCGGACGAGCAGCTTCGCCGCGGCCTGCGCCTGGGCGAGACGCTGATCGACCCGTCGATCACGGCCACCAGCGTGCTGGTGTGGATCGTGGGCGGGCTGGCAGTGGTAGTGGGTGTCTATCTGGCGCTGCTGATCGCGCTGCGGGCGCGGATCGACCGGCCCCAGTTGCTGGGCTGGCTGGGGCAGGTGATCGCTTTCGTGGCCATCGTGTTCGTGGTGGCGCTGCCCTTCACGCGCTATTTCGCCACGCCCTACAGCTCGATCAAGCCCTGGGAAGCGGAGACAACGCCGCTGTGGGCGTACCTGTACATCCACGGCATTTTCATCTTCATCGCGATCTCGTTCCTGGTCTGGCAGACGGCACGCTGGCTGCGGCGGGTCCGCGTGCGCGAGCTGGAAGGGCTGGCCGTGCCGGTGATCGGGGTGGGGCTGGCGCTGGTGGCGATCGTGCTGTTCTCGATAGTGTTCGGCGTGCGCCAGGTGCCGGTTGCCCAGCTTGTCGTGCCCCTGATCGCGTGGGCGACGCTGCTGTTCTTCCTGCCGCGCCAGGCGCCGCTGTTGCGCGCCGTGTACGCGCTGATTGTGCTGGCGCTGGCGATCTCGCTGGGGGTGGAGCTGGTGGTGCTGGACGGCGACATTGGCCGCCAGAACACGGTCTTCAAGTTCTACTTGCAGGTGTGGTTCCTGCTGAGCATCGCCGGCGGGATCGCGCTGGCGTGGATGCTGCAGGTGACCTATCGCTGGGCGCCGCCGCTGCGCGCCGTCTGGCAGGGGGCGCTGGGCCTGCTGATCGCGCTTGGCCTGCTGTACCCGATCATGGCGACGCGGGCGCGCTTCGAGGACCGCTTCAACAAGGCCGAGACGCCCCTGACGCTCGATGGCCTGGAATATATGAAACACGCGCGCCACTACGAAGGCAACGCCGCTTTCAGCCTGGCGGGCGATTACGCGATCATCCGCTGGTTGCAGGAAAATGTCGAGGGGACGCCGGTGATCGTCGAAGGGCGGCGCTTCCCGTCCGAATACGCCTGGAACGGGCGCATCAGCATCAACACCGGCCTGCCGACGATCCTCGGCTGGCGCTGGCACCAGACGCAGCAGCGCGGCCTGGACAACCTGCCGCTGCTGGTCCAGGCGCGCGAGAACAACGTCGCCGCGATCTATACCCTGCCGCAGCCGGCGCTGGGCGCCGATCCGGCGACGGGGCTGCCGCAGGCCGTCGGCGTGCCCGCGCAGGACACGTCGATGGCGGACGCGATCCGCGCTGCCTGGAAGCTGCTGCGGCACTACGAGGTTGAATACATCATCGTCGGCACGCTGGAACACGCGCTGTACGGGGATTTCGAGGCGGATCCGGTAACCGGGATGATGACCGCCGGGCACGCGCCAGGGCTGGCGAAGTTCGAGCGGATGGCGGAGATGGGGCTGCTGGAGATCGTGTACGAGGCGCCGCGCTGCATCGACTATGCGACGCTGGCCGTCGAGGACTGCCCGGCGGAATCGGTATATTATGATCGGATTTATCGCGTGGTGCGCGGCGCGGCGCTGCCCGAAAGTCTCGCGGCGCGCTGAGCGCCCTCAGGGGGAGTGAAACCCACGACGGTATGGACCTGGCATTGATCGGCGACTGGTTGGGCCGCGAAGGCGGCGGGCTGCTGGCGTGGTGGCTGCTGACCACGATCGCCGGCGCGTTGACCTGGCCGCTGCTGTATCGCATCCTCGGCGGCCTGCCGGACCGCGGCTATACGCTGGCACGGGCTGCCGGGCTGATGCTGACCGGCTTCGTCTTCTGGTTCCTCGGCAGCCTGGGCCTGCTGCACAACACGCCGGGGAGCGCGGCGTTTGCGTGGCTGGCGGTCGGCGTGCTGAGCGTGGCGGCGTATCTGCGCTGGCCGGAGCGCGCGCCGCTCCGCGCGTGGCTGCGCGAGCACGCCGCGCTGATCGTGGTGAGCGAATTGCTGTTCGCGGCGCTGTTCTTCGGCTGGGCGCTGTTCCGGGCGCACTATCCGGAGATGTACAGCACCGAAAAGCCGATGGAGATCATGTTCCTCAACAGCATCCGCGCCAGCGAGACTTTTCCGCCGCATGACGCGTGGCTGGCCGGGTACGCGATCAGCTACTACTACTTCGGCTATCTGATCGCCGCGATGCTGGCGGACCTGAGCGCGGTCAACAGCGGGGTGGCGTTCAACCTGATGCTGGCGACGCTGTTCGCGCAGGCGGGCGTCGGCGCGCTGGGCGTGGTCTATAACCTCGTGCAGTCGGCGGCGCGCTGGCGCTTGCGACCGTCCGGCGCGGGCGGGGCGATCGCGACAGGGCTGCTGGCGACGTGCTTCCTGGTGTTGATGGGCAACCTGGGCACGGCGCTGGTCGAGCTGCCCTATCGCGGCTACGCTTCGGGCGTGGTCGGCGCGGGGTATTTCGACTTCTGGGACGTGCCCGAACGCGGGGGATCGACCGCCGTCGCCGAGCTGACATGGGCGGGCGACTCTCAACCGCTACAGCAGTGGGACGCGCCGCGCAACTGGTGGTGGTTCCGCTACAGCCGCGTGATCCACGATCTTGACCTCGCCGGGCAGCCGGAAGGCGCGCAGCCCATCGCCGAGTTTCCCAGCTTCAGTTTCGTACTGGCGGACATGCATCCGCACGTGCTGGCGCTGCCGTTCGCGGTGCTGGCGGTCGCGCTGGCGCTGAACCTGGTCCTGCGCGGCACGCCGCTGCACCCGCTCGAATATCCGCTCTACGCGATCTGGGTCGGCGGGATGGTGTTCGTCAACTCGTGGGACGCGGTCTATCTGGTGCTGCTGGTCGGCGCGGAGGCGCTGCGCCGCCTGATCCGGCGCGGCGGCTGGCTGGCGACGCGCGACCTGTGGGAGACGCTCCGCTTTGCGCTGGTCATCGGCGCGCTGACGGTGCTGCTGTATCTGCCGTGGATCATCAGCTTCACCTCGCAGGCGGGCGGCGTGCTACCGAACGTGATCTATCCGACCGCGTGGCAGCAGTATTTCTTGCAGTTCGGCTTCTTCCTGGTCGTGCTGGTCGCCTTCCTGATCGTTGAGGTGCGGCGCGCGGGGTGGCGCTTCGATGGGCAGACCGGGCTGCTGGCGGCGTTTCTGGCCGGGTTCGGGCTACTGGTGCTGATGGCCGCGCTGGGCGTGGTGTTCTACGACAACCAGTCCATCCGGGGGGCGATCTTTCGCGGGGCGGATTTTGCGCTGCCGCTCGGCGATCACCTGCCGGATATTCTGCGGGCGCGGCTGCCCGGCGTGCCGAGCGAGCTGCTCCTGCTGGCGATGATCGGCGCGGTGGTGGGGCTGCTGTTCGCGCGGGCGGACGGGCGCGAGCCCGCCGGGGAAGCGGATGGCGAAGAACCTGTCGAGTCGCCGTCGCTGCCTTTCAGCCCGGCGACCGGCTTCGCGCTGCTGCTGATCGGCGCGGGCGCGGTGCTGACGCTGGTGCCGGATTTCCTGTATCTGCGCGACAATTTCGGCGTGCGGATCAACACCGTCTTCAAGCTCTACTATCAGGGCTGGCTGCTGTTCAGCCTGGCGGGCGGGTTCGCCGTGTGGTCGCTGCTGGCCGGGCGTGCGCCTGCCTTCGAGCGCTCGCTGGCGCCGTCGATCGGCCGCCTGCTGCTGGGCACGGTCATTTTCGTGCTGTTCGCGGCGGGGATGATTTACCCCTGGCTGGCGTTTCAGACGCGGGCGCTCGACGATGACCTCGATCGCCGGCAGGTCAAGGCGCAGCGCGACGCCTGCATGGAGACGCCCGGCGCCGAATGTCCGACCCTTCCGCCGCTGACGCTCGACGGGCGCCCGACCTTCGCCGGGTTTCTGGGCAGCGGCGAGTATCAGGTTGTGGAGTGCTTCGCGGCGCTGGACCGCCCTGGCGACGCGATCATCGCCGAGGCGCCATTTCCGGGCGGGTATAATCCGTCGTACAGCCGCTTTAGCGCGCTGACCGGCACGCCGACGCTGATGGGCTGGCAGGGGCACGAGGGCCAGTGGCGCGGGCCGACGTATCCTGAGGTGACCGACGCGCGCCGCGAAAACGGCCAGTACCGCGACCGCATCCTCGACGTGCAGGAGCTGTACACCACGCAGGATTGGGATCGCGCCTGGGCGATCATCGACCGGTACGGGATCGACTATATCGCGGTCGGCGGGGCAGAGCGGCAGATGATCGCGCGGCTGGCCGGCGATGACCTCAGCCGGCGGCGCGAGTACGAGCTGGGGCTGGCGAAGTTCGAGCAGGTGCTGACGCCGGTTTGCGCCGGGGGCGGCGTTGCCGTTTACCGTGTGGCGCCGAATTAGGCATGTGTGCCACAGCATGTCCAATCGCGGCCTTTGACGCCGGTTCACGTGGAATGAGGCGAGGGCAAGGCAGATGACCATGACGGTTGACAAGGCGGCGGCTTTGGGGCGCGATCGCTCGGATGGCGGCGTTGAAGCGGCGCTGGGTATCCGCGTGTCGCCGGAAATGCTGCTCTACGCGCTGCTGGCGCTGGTGGCGGTTGGGCTGCGCTTTGCCGCGCTGGGTGCCGCGCCGCTCGACGACGGCGAGGCGTGGCGGGCGCTCGGCACGTTGCGCCTGATCGACCCAGCGGTGCCCGGCCCTGTCTACACGCCGGACAGCCCGCTGACGCTGGCCCTGCACGCGCTGACCTTCACCTTCGGCGGCATGTCGGACGCGGCGGCACGCTTCCCCAGCGCGCTTGGCGGCGTGCTGCTCGTGCTGGCGCCTGCGTTGTGGCGGCGCTACCTCAACCCGCTGCCTCCGCTGATCCTGAGCTTTCTGCTGGCGATCTCGCCGGTCGCGTGGCTGGCGTCGCGCACGTCTAGCCCGGTGGTCTGGACGGCGCTGCTGGCGATTGTGGGGCCGTGGCTGGTCCTGCGCTTCGTCGAGACGTGGCGCGCGGCCTTCGCCGTGGCGGCGACGGTCGCTTTCGGCGCGATGGCGCTGCTGGTCGAGCCGGCCGGGTTCCTGATGCTGCCGGGGCTGGCGTTCGGCGTGCTGTTCGCCTGGCTGCTGGAAGACGACCCGGCGGCGGGGATCGGACCCGGCCTGCGCGATCTGGCACGGCGCTGGCCCTGGGCGCAGGGCGCGCTGGCGACGGCCGTGATCGCGCTGGCGCTGAGCACGCTGTTGTTCTTTCTGCCCGCCGGGCTGTCGTCCATCGGGAATGTGGTCCAGGGGGCGGTGCGCGGTCTGATCGCCCGCCCCGATGGCGCACCGGTGGCGTTCCCGCTGCTGATCGCGCTGCGCTACGAGCCAGGGCTGGCGCTGTTTGGGTTGCTGGCCGCCTACCGGGCCGTGCGCGACGGCAGCTTTTTCGAGCGGGCGCTGGTGGGCTGGCTGCTGGCGGGGATCGTGTGGGGCCTGGGCTATGCCGGTGCGACTGCCGCGCATGCCCTGTGGCTGACGCTGCCGCTGGCGACGCTGGTCGCGCTGAGCGTCACGCGCTGGCTCACCGACGAGCCGGGCGTGGTCTGGAACGTGCCACGGTGGGGTTTGCCGGTTCACGCGCTGGTGACGTTCGCGCTGTGGGCGGCGGTAGCGCTGAGCCTCGTCCTGATGGGCAAGCAGATCCTGCTCGATCTGCCGGCGGGCGTCACCCGTCTGGACGCGCTGGTCGAGCAGATCGTCTCCGGCCTCTATAGCCGCAACAGCGCCAGCAACGAGCTCGCCGAGGTGCAGGGCGTGCAGGTGTTCAGCTATGTGCTGGGCTTCATTCAGCTCCGCGCCCTGCTGACGATCCTGCTCACGCTGCTGGTCGGCATTCTCTACTTCCTGGTGGGCAGCGTCTGGGGCGCGCGCACGGCCTGGCACGGTCTGGCGCTGGGAACGCTGGGCGCGCTGCTGGTGTTCGGCGCGGGCGCGGGTGGGCACGCAGCTCTGCTGGCGCCGGACGATCCGCGCATGCTGTGGTTCACCGATCCGGTTACGGACGACATCCGCGAGCTGGACGAGACACTGGAGACGATGAGCCTGCGCGCGAACGGGACGCCGCACCTGATCGACATCACGGCGCAGGTCCCGCGGGATGGCGCGCTGGCCTGGATGCTGCGGCGCTATCCGAACACCACCTTTGTCGGCGGCCTGGGGCCAGAAGTGCGCACGGCAGCCGTGATCGCCCCGGCGGTTGAGCCGCATCCCGTGCTCGGTGCGGACTACGTGGGCAAAACGTTGATCACCCGGCGTGATTGGGCGCTCGACTCGCTCTCGTGGCGTGATATGATTATGTGGCTCTATCGTGGCGCGACGCGTATCCAGCCGGCGCCGAGCGAAACGCTGATGCTCTGGGTGCGCAGCGACGTGTACGGCGTCGAGGTGGTGCCGTGACGCGAGAAGAACCAGGACGCGATTTCATGAGGAATTATGGGGGGCGGGGTGTAAAGAGACTATGACCAAGATCGAGCCACGATCTCAGGCGCCCGCCGAGCGCATCGCCAACGACCCGGATTTGCCCGAGCTGATCGCGCGCTGCCAGGCGGGCGACCAGAGCGCGTTCGCGACGCTGTATGAGCGCTACGCGCCGGCACTCTACCGGCTGGCGTACAGCGTCTTGCTGGTGGAACAGGACGCCGAAGACGTGCTGCAGGAGTCGCTGGTCTACGCCTTTCGCAATCTGAACCGCTACGATCCGGCGCGCGGCGCGTTCCGCACCTGGCTGTACACCATCACCATCAGCCGGTGCCGCAACGCCCGCCGGCGCAAGTGGCTGCCGACGATCACGCTTGGCCACCTGCTGTCGCTTGGCGTCGAGCCGCCGACTCCGGCGGCCGAGTCGCCGGAGGTGCGCGCGGCGTGGCAGGAGCTGCGCGCGTCGCTGGCCCAGGCGCTGCACACGCTCTCGCCCCGGCTGCGCGAGGCGGTGGCGCTGCGCTACGGCCAGGGGTTGACGTACCGCGAGATGGCCGAGATCATGGGGTGTCCGCAGAAAACCGCCGAAAGCCGGGTCCGGCTGGCGCACGAACAGCTTCGCAAAGCGATGAGCGCCGCCGATCAGGCCGCGCTGGAAGAGCTGTGGAGCATTTGATGGGGGCGACCATGTTTCACCGCCACATCACGCATTTGATCTCCCGCTACGTCCAGGGGCAGCTTGGCCCGGCGCAGCGCGCCCAGGTGGTGAACCACGTGCGCGCGTGCGCCCGCTGCCGCGAGGCGCTGGCCCGCGAAGAGCGGATCGCCGCCGATCTGCGGCGCGAGATGCCCTGCATCGGCCAGCCCCAACCCGGCCAGATGGCGCGCGTGTGGGCGGGCGTGTGGGCAGATATCCAGACGTCCTCGCGGCCCGCCGGCCCGCGCCGTTCGTCGTGGGTGCCGGGCCTGGGCATGGCGCTCGCCGCGCTGTTGATGATCGCGCTGGCGCTGCCGCTGCTGGCGCAGAGCGGGATGCGCGCCGAGGCGGCGCCGTTCGAACCCGGATCGAACCTGGTGCGTGGCACCGCGTCGCCGACACCAGGCAGTACCGACGAGGCGCTGGCAAGCGCTGGCGGGAGTGTGGCACGGGCGCTGCCGCAGGCAACGGTCGCGCTGGTTCCGGCGGTGGGGGCCAGCCCGGTTCCCATGCCTGCCTCGACGCTGGTGCCGGACGCGCCCACCGACGCGGCTGGCTGGTAAGCGGTGCCGCGAGACGCACGCCATGTGAACTGATAACGACCGTCCGGTGCGGGCTGCCGTGTCTGGACGGGCGCGCTGTGAGCGAGAAGTAGACTCTATGGCGACACGCGAAGAGACCTATTCCGTCCCCGAGGTTCCCACGCGCGAAGCGGCTGCGAACCACCTGCTGACCCGGGCGTACGCGCTCAACTGGGAAGCGATTGCCTACGGCGCGATCCTGCTGCTGGCGCTGGTGACGCGCTTCGTCGATCTTGGCACGCGCGTCATGAGCCACGATGAAAGCCTGCACACCTATTACTCGTGGCGGCTGTACCAGTTCGGCGAGTTCCAGCACACCCCGCTGATGCACGGTCCGCTGCTGTTTCACATGACCGCCCTGTCGTACTTCTTGTTTGGCGACAACGACTTCACGGCGCGCCTGTATCCGGCCTTTCTCGGTGTGTTGATCGTCATGTTCCCGGTGCTGTTCCGGCGCTGGCTGGGACGCCTGGGGGCGCTGGCTGCCTCGCTCATGCTGCTCATCTCGCCCCAGCTTCTGTACTACAGCCGCTACATCCGCCATGACATCCCGACGATCTTCTTCGCGCTGGTGCTGCTCTATGGCATCGTGCAGTACATCGACGGTCGCCCGGAGCGGCGCCCCGGCTGGATTCTGGTGATGGCGGCAGGGCTGATCGGGATGCTGGCGTCGAAAGAGGTCGCGTTCATCTACATCGCGCTTTTCGGCAGCTTCCTGACGCTGTACTGGCTGATGCGCATCGTGCAGGACATCGGGATTCAACGCCGCCCGCACGATCACGCCGCCTGGCATCCGCCGGCGCTGCAGCTTGTGCTCGGCCATCTGATCCTAGCGGCGCTGGTGGGCCTGGGCGCGCTGACGTTGGGCGCGTTGCTGCGGCTTATTCTGTCTCCGGTCCGGTCGTTTCCGTCGGCCCTGCCGCTCCAGGCGATGCTGTTTGTGGCGGTGTGGGTGCCGCTGGCCGCGTCCGGGTTGATCCGGCGCGCGCTGGGGCGCCAGGGCGGCGTGGCGAGCGCGATCATGCAGGGGCTGGCGCACGGGCAGTCTGCGCTGTTGCTGGTCGTCGCCGGGGCGATCGTGGGCGGGCTGCTGGCGTTGGTTGTGATCGTGACCATTGACGTCATCAAGCCGGACACGATCTGGACGCAGACCACCGTCTTGAGCGAATACGATCAGACGCATGGCGTGAACGCGACCAAAGAGTACGCCGTGTCCACCGGCTTTGACGCGTCGAACTTCGTGCGTCTGCTGACCTGGATCATGCTGCCCGCGCTGCTGGTGCTGTTCGTGGTGTTTCTATCCGCCGTGTTTGCGTTCCCCGGCACGCTGCCGCTGCCCTGGCGCGAATTGCTGCTGCTGCTGTTCATCGCGGTTCTGGTGGCGGGCGTGCTGGTCATATTCGAGCGGCGCAGCTTCGTCTCCGAGACGACCGCGCAGCCTTTCGCCGCCGATCCGACCGCCAGCGCGGAGCATCAGGACGGGGCGTACAACAACCTGCCGCTGTGGGTCGCCTGGGGCGCGGCGGCAGTCCTGGTGATCGTCGTGCTGGTGACGCGCTTCTTCACCGGGCTGTGGGATTTCCTCAACCGCCAGCCGGTGTTCGATGTGCTGATCGTGATCGGAACATTGATCCTGCCCTGGCTGACGGCCTTCCCGCTGTATTGGGCCGGGTATAACCTGGAGAACTACAACACGCAGACGCAGGAAGGCAGCGAGACGGTGCGCGCCGCCTTCATGACCGTGATCCCCTTCCTGGCCGCTGCGGTAGCGGTGGGGATGGCGTGGAACTGGCGGCGCTGGCTGCCCGCGGCGGCGATCTTCGGCGGCGTTTTCGCCTTCTTCTTTACCACGGTGTTCAGCAACCAGAACGGGCTGGTCACCGGCGCGATTGGCTCGCTGGGCTACTGGCTGGAGCAGCAGGAAGTCCGGCGCGGCAGCCAGCCCCAATATTACTACGTGCTGACGCAGCTTCCCGTCTACGAATATCTGCCCGTGATCGGCGCGCTGGGCGCCGGGGTGAGCGGGATCGCGCTCTTCTGGCGCTGGCGGCGCGACCGTCGGCTGGCCGAGCGCGAGGCTGCGTGGGCTGCGGAAGACGAGGCGAGCCTGAACGCGCCGGATGAAGCGCTCGCCGGCGCCGAGGCGGAGCGCACCGCGATCGCGGATGCGACACAGGCGCCGGACCGCACTCCGCAGCCTGAGGACGGCCCGCCTGCGGCATATGAGACGCCCAGCGTCGTGCGCTACAGCGGCTTTCCGGGCCGTCTGGTGCGCCCCTACGACGCGGGCGAAGAGGCGCGCCACCGCCGCGACGATCCCGAGTGGATCGGGGCGCTCCCGTTCCTGGGCATGGTCGGCTATTGGGGGATCATGATTCTGCTGGCGCTGTCAATCGCCGGCGAGAAGATGCCCTGGCTGACCACCCATCTGACTGTCCCGCTGATCCTGGCGGCGGGCTGGTGGTTTGGCCGGATCGCGAGCGGGCTGCGCCCGGCGGCGCTGCGCGAGGGCGGCGGGCTGGCTCTTCTGGTCGCGATCCCGGTCGGTCTAGTGGCGCTGGCGCATGTGGTGCTGCGGCTGTGGGGCAAGGATGCGCCGTTTGTCGGGCGGCGCCCCGACGAACTGGCCGCTACCGGCACGTGGCTGGCGGCGCTGCTGATCTTCCTGGGCGCGCTGTACGTGATCGGGCGCTTCGGGCGGCGCGTCGGGCGAGGGCAACTGGCGCGCGCCGTTGGGGTGGTGAGCTTCGTGCTGCTGGCCGTGCTGACCGCGCGGACGGCGGTCATGGCGAGCTACATCAACTACGACTACGCCACGGAGTATCTTGTCTACGCGCACGCCGGGCCGGCGATCAAGACCGTGCTGCACGAGATCGACCGCATCGCCGCGATCACGAACGAGGGCTACAACATGCGCATCGTCTTCGACGACGAGTCCTCGTGGCCCTACACCTGGTATTTCCGCCATTACGGCAACTATGGCTACCTGCGCGGCGAGGCGGGCAGCGTGGACCCGGCCGTATTGGACGGTGCGCGCGTGGTGGTCGTCGGTGGCAAGAAGGCGGGGGATGTGCGCCGCATCCTGGGCGATGGCTACTACGAGTTCAACTACATCCGCCTGTGGTGGCCGATGCAGGAATACTTCAACCTGACCTACGACCGTGTCGCCAACGTCTTCAGCCTGTCCGCCGACAACGTGGCTGCTCGCTACTATCGCGCGGGCCTGTTCGATATCTGGTGGCGGCGCGATTACAGCGCTTATGCGCAGGCGATGTGCATCGAGAACCGCCAGCCACGCTGCGAGGCCGAAGCCAATTGGGGCGAGACACCCGAGGAACAGGCGCGTTACCGGAGCAGTTGCCTGGCCGCGGTGGTGAACGAATGCCGGGGCGATAAGCGTTTCGCCGTGAACAACTGGCCAGTCTCGGACCGGATGTACGTCTTTGTGGACAAGCAGATCGCAGCGCGGGTGTGGGACGCAGGTATTGGCTCCAGCCGGGTTGACATCCGCGAGCCAGAATATCCCGAAGATCGGGTGTTCCGCGCCGTGCCTGCGCAGGCGATCTTGGGCCAGTTCGCAGACCTGATGGGCCCGCGCGATATCGTGCTGGACGCCGAGGGGCGCATGTACATCGCTGACACCGAGCGCAACCGGGTTGTGATCCTGGCACCGGACGGATCGGTGATCCAGACGATCGGGGCGCAGCCCGGCGGCTCGAACGAACCCGGCACGCTGCGTCAGCCCTGGGGGATCGCGCTGGGGCCGGACGGCGAGATCTACGTGGCCGACACGTGGAACCACCGTATCCAGGTTTTCAGCCCCGAAGGCGAGTTTCTGCGTATGTGGGGCCACGAGGGGATTGTCTCGCAGGATGCGTCGCCGGACGCGTTCTGGGGCCCGCGCGACGTGGCGATTGGCCCGAACGGGCTGGTGTATGTCGCGGATACGGGCAACAAGCGGGTGCGCGTCTACACGCCTGAGGGCGAGTTCGTGCGCGACATCGGCGGGGCTGGGGCCGGGCTGGGCCAGCTCGACGAGCCGGTGGGAATGGCGTTCCACCCCATCACCGGCGATCTGTACGTGGCAGACACCTGGAACAAGCGCGTGCACGTCTTCGATATCGACGGGCTGCCGCTGCGCGTGTGGGATGTCAACATGTGGTTTGCCAACCGCCAGTCGTACAACCGGCCCTATCTGGCGATCAACCCCGCCGGCACGCTGGTCTATGTCACCGACATGGACGACAAGCACCGCGTCGTCGCCTACACGACCGAGGGCGTCCCGGCGCTGTCCTTCAACCTGCCTAAAGACCTGGAAGCGGGCGTGCTGGAAGTGCGCTCGCCGGCCGGGCTGGCGTTTGATGTGGCGGGCAACCTGTATGTGGTCGACGCCGAGCAGGGCCAGCCGCGCGTGGTCGTCTTCCCGGCGCGTGAGGTCGGCAGCGGCCCGGCAGAAGCGCGTGAGGCGCCGCCCGCTGAGGGCGACGCGCTCGAAGAGGGCGAGCCGGTCGTGATCCCGCAGGGCGAGTCCGCCGATGACGACGCGCTCGGCGCGGTGCCAGAGTTCGACGCGGTCCGCAACGAGGACTGGCTGCCGATCAGCCTGACGGTGAACGGCGTTCCGGCGGTGTATGTGCCGGGAGGCTGCTTCCCGATGGGCGAGACGGACGCTACAACCGAGATCTGCCTGAGCGCGTTCTGGATCGGCCAGACCGAAGTGACCAACGCGCAGTACGCGGCCTGTGTCCAGGCGGAGGCGTGCCCGGCTCCGTCCAACCGGCTGTATTTCGACGATCCGCAGTACGCCGATGCGCCGGTGGTGTATGTCCCGTGGAGCGGCGCGCAGGCCTATGCGGAGTGGGTGGGCGGCGCGCTGCCGACCGAAGCCCAGTGGGAATACGCGGCGCGCGGGCCGTCGGGCGTGCTCTATCCTTGGGGCGAGGAAGAGCCGGGCTGCGGCCTGGCGAATCTGATCGACTGCGGGCGCCTGCAGCCGGCGGGTGACGCCAGTCGCCGGGCGGGAGCGTCGTGGGTCGGGGCGCTGGACATGGCCGGCAACGTCTGGGAATGGACCGCCGATTGGGCGGACGACACCTACTACAGCGCGCTGGAAGACGGCGCGCAGGATCCGCCGGGGCCGCCGTCCGGCACGTTGCGGGTGGTGCGGGGCGGATCGTGGAATGACCCGCCGGCGCTAATGCGCACTACCGCGCGGGCGTCGCGCAGTCCGCGCGAGGGCTACGCGACGGTGGGATTCCGCGTCGTGCTGCCGGTCGAGCCGGCGCCGGAGAGTTCGTCACCCGCCGCGACCGAAGAAGCCGCCGGGTGAAAGACGTAGTTGACAGCGACATGCTTTTTGCGTAGCATGAAAGCCATGATGACGATTCTGCAGGTCCCCACACCTAGCCGCGTCCATAGCAGCGCCACCCTGCGGGGAGCGTCTGTGAGCTGACGCCTGGGTCCGGGCCTGCAGCACCGGAACGGGTTTCGCGCCGGCGTTCGGACACTTCCCCCAACGCCGGTTTTTTGTCTCTGGCAGGTGGCGTGCGGCGCGTCGCCTGCCACGCTCAGCGGCGCCGCCGCGCAGCCGCCCACTCGCAAGGAGGACTGTATGCGACTGAGCGAGCTATTCACCCGCACTCTGCGCGACGCGCCGGCAGACGCCGAACTGCCGGGCCACCGCCTGGCTGTGCGCGCCGGGCTGGTTCGCCCTGTGGCCGCCGGAATCTTCGCGCTGATGCCCCTCGGCTGGCGCGTGATGCGGCGCATCGAGGCGATCTTGCGCGAGGAGATGGACGCGCTCGGCGGTCAGGAGCTACGGTTGCCGGTGGTGCAGCCGGCGGAAGTCTGGCAGGCGTCCGGCCGCTGGGAGACCTTTGGCGCGGTGCTGCAGAAGTTCACCACCGACGCCGGGCGCGCCTATGCCCTGGGGCCGACGCACGAGGACGTCCTCGCCGTGCTGGCCGCGCGCGAGATCGACAGCTACAAGCAGCTTCCGCAGCATGTGTATCAGATTCAGACCAAGTACCGCCACGAGCCGCGCCCGCGCGGGGGCCTGCTGCGCCTGCGCGAGTTCACCATGAAGGACGCCTACTCGCTGCACGCCGACCAAGCCGACCTCGACCGCTTCTTCGAGCAAATGCACGCGGCCTACCGGCGGATCTTCGAGCGCGTCGGGCTGGATGTGGTGCCGGTCGAGGCCGATTCGGGCGCGATGGGCGGCAGCGGAAGTGTCGAGTTCCTGATGCCGCACGACGCCGGGGAAGACGCGTTTGTCACCTGCGAGGCATGCGGCTACGTGGCGAATCTCGAGGTCGCCACCTTCGCGCTGGACGCGCCGCCGGGTGTCGCGCTCCAGCCGCTGACCAAGATCGCCACGCCGGGCTGCAAGACGATCGAGGACGTCGCCGCGTATGTCGGCGTGCCGACAACCCAGACGCTCAAGGCGGTTTTCTTCGTGCGCGAGCACCCGCACGAGGCCGATCGGTTCGTCTTCGCGCTGATTCGCGGCGACCTGGAGGTGAACGAGGTCAAACTGATCAACGCGCTCGGCGGCGGGACGCTGCGCCCGGCCACCGACGACGAGATCCGCGCGGTGGGCGCCGTGCCGGGCTATGCCAGCCCGCTTGGCCTGGGGGACGATGTAACGGTGGTGGCCGATCGCTCGGTGCGGGCGGGGGCGAACTTCGTGGCCGGGGCCAACGAGGAAGGCTATCACGTCAGCGGCCTGAACATCCCGCGCGACCTGGCGCCGGGCTTCATCACCGACATCGCCGAAGCGCCGGATGGGGCGCGCTGCGCACGGTGCGAGGCGGGGCGACTGCGCGTACGGCGCGCGATTGAGCTTGGGCATCTGTTCAAGCTCGGCACGCGCTACAGCGAGCCGGTGGGCATGCTCTTTCAGGACGAAGACGGGGCGCTGCGGCCCGTGGTCATGGGCAGCTACGGTATCGGGCTGGAGCGGTTGATGGCGGCGGTCATCGAGCGGCATCATGACGAGTGGGGCATCATCTGGCCGCCCAGCATCGCGCCGTTTGACGTGCACCTCGTCACGCTGGGCAAGGATGAGACGATCGGCGCGCTGGCGACCCGGCTTTACAATGAGCTGCGCGCTGCCGGGCTCGCCGTGCTGCTGGACGACCGCGCCGAATCGCCGGGCGTCAAGTTCGCGGACGCGGACCTGATCGGCGTGCCGCTGCGGGTGACGGTCAGCCAGAAGGCACTGGAGCGGGGCGGCGTCGAAGTGAAGCGGCGCGGCGAGGCCGAGCGCTCGGTGGTTGCGCCGGACGCGGTGGCCGCTCTGCTGCGCGAGCGCGCGCCGGACCGGGCTGCCGTCTAGGGCGCCGGGTTGGTGGATATCATCCCCCACACCCCAAACCCCTCTCCCTGTGCGACTGCGTCGCGGGGAGAGGGGCTTTCACGGGTTGCGCGCTCCCGTTCTCCCCGCGTGCGAGGGCTGAGGGGGCCGGGGGATGAGGGGCGGTATCGATCCGGCGGGCGCGGTGCCGGGATCGGGCGGCATAGAGAGCCTGCGCCACCCGCAGGGGCCGAGCTTGCTTGGCCCGCTGTAGATATCCGGCTCATGCGAATGTGGGGGCAAACGCGTGGGATAGGTGGCGCCCCCTTGGGTGCATTTCAAGTTTTAGGCAATATCAAGCGGCGAGCCGCCATAGACGGTCGA
>DYGX01000004.1 GCA_020724465.1 Thermoflexus sp. | reverse complement strand
TGCTGGCGCTGGGCGGGCTGTATGCCCGCCTCTACGACACCCAGTTCAGCCGCGACGATGGCGCGTCGCGAACCGGTCTGCCTGCCTAAGAGGGCAGGTCCGGTTATGCCGGCGGTGCGCGCTAGTGGGCGGGCGCGTCGCCCGCAACCTGCATCACCGTGTGGTGGGTGCGGAACAGGCTGTACACGTTCGGCTGGCCCGGCACCGGCTTGAGCACATTTTCGGACTGCATGATCGACAGCCACAGGTCGATCTCATCCTCGTCCATGCTCAGACGGTCGAGCAGGGCCTCGCGCGTGATCGGGATGCGCTGCTCGTACAGCTCCAGCAACACGCGAATCACTTCGTTGCGGTCGGCCAGCACCGCATAGACGCGTGGCGCATCCTCAACCAGCGAAATGCCTTTGGTGCGGTATTCGCTCTGCGGGTTTTCGTACTCGTCCACTTTGACCGCGCCCGCCTCGATCAGCTCCTCGACCGCCTGCTGGAAGCTGGTGCTGGGGTCGTAGGGACGCAGGCGGCGGTGCAGGCTGCCCAGCGGGCACCAGGCAAAGCCACGGAAGCTGGTGAACTGCTCCACGCTGACGATGATGCGCCGGATCATCTTTTCCACGTCTTCCTGCGTCACGCCCGGAATCTGGTGGAGTGTGCCCGCCATGTCCTGATTGGCGAGCTTGATCACCGGGACCAGGTCTTCCGGGTTGTGGCGGTGCGGCACCATTTCGCGCGTCAGCACGCCCTCGCGCACCAGGAAATCGACCCATTCAGAGCGCCAGGCATCGCTGCTGTTCAGGCCGGGGCCTTCCAGGCCGTGATCCATCGCGATACCCTTGAGCAGGAAGCCGTAGTTGACGTACTCCCAGCCGCGCACATGCAGGGTGTTGGCGACGCGGTGCACGATCCGGTCGCGGACCAGGAACGTCCGCTGGACGGTGGGGTGCTCGCTGTTCAACCCCACCAGATTGTTCTCGTGATCGATGATCACCAGGCCGTGCCCCGCCGCCTGGTTGATCAGGTCGCGCGCGCGCTCCTCGTTGGGGACGGTGTGGACCGTGACCAGCCGCATCACCAGGTCGTCGAGATCGATCATGTCGGTCCCGGCCTGGTTGAGCAGGTAGTCAAGATGGAGCAGCACGCTCGACCACTGCGACGGGCGGAACTCCGGCTCTTCCTTCGGCAGAGGCTCAAAGGCCGGGGCGGCCGGCTGCGGAGCCGGCTGCGGCTGGCTCGTCGCGTAGACGTCCGTGTAGCGGCGCAGGTGGCAGAAGTCCTCAACATATTCGACCAGCAGCGCCGGGTTGGATTCGACCAGGCGGCTGGTGCTACCCCGCACGCCCCAGACCACCACCTGCTTGTTGCGGGCGCGCACCGCGCTGAAGACCTCGTTGAAGTCCCGATCTCCGCTGGCAATGATGAAGACATCGGCGCTGTCGGGCCGGGCGCTGTCGTCCAGCACCTCTTTGGCGATGCGCATGTCGGCGCTGTTCTTGCCGGGCAGGCTGAAGACCGGGTCGATGTTGACCCGCGCCAGGCGGCTCGGGGCCTCGTCCGAGACTTCGCGCCCGGTCCGGTCGGTGAGCGGCGCCAGACTGCCGCGCTG
This sequence comes from Thermoflexus sp., assembly GCA_020724465.1. Taxonomy (GTDB): domain Bacteria; phylum Chloroflexota; class Anaerolineae; order Aggregatilineales; family Aggregatilineaceae; genus DYGX01. The sequence continues at coordinate 298,046 of DYGX01000004.1, read as the reverse complement.
GCCCCACGGCGCGTAGGCGGCCATGTGCTGGATCTGCCCGTGCGACTGCGCCTGGCGCAGCATCCCCTCGATCAACTGGTCGATGTCCAGAATGTAGCCCTGCTCGCTGAGGCTGATCGAGATGTTCTCGAAGTCGATGTAGAGCGCGACCGTCTTGCTGGGGATGCCCAGGATCACCTCGAGCGGCTGGAAGATCACGTCGGGCAGGTCCTCGGGCGGCTCGTCACCCCAGATGCGCACGCGCGTGCGGCTGCTGATGTTGATGTGGGTGACGAGGTCGGTGATATCCGACCGCGTGCTGGCGATGATCAGCTCGTCGATCTGCTCGGTTTCGACCGAAAAGTAATGCTTCAGCAGCGCCTCAGCGATGGTGCTGCGATCGAGCACGTTGAACAGATCGTAGCCTTCGCCGGCGAAAACCTGTTGGACGCTGATCCCTGCGCTGCCGCTTGGCCGCCGGTAGCGGTTCCAATCCGCCACGGCGATTGCGACCAGTTCCTCGGGCGACTTGAGGCCGGACGCGAGCGCCGCGCTGTTGATCAGCGAGGCAGCCACCGTGTGGATGTCGAGCGCGACCCCTCGAGACTCGAAGCGCCGGAGCAGGTCGTCAACGTCTACAATAAGATATGCAGTCATTCAAACCTCGGATCGCTCTTCCTGGGCAGCGGCCCGGAAGATGCGCGACAGACTCCCTGTGCTTCCCTGTCAAATCACGAGTGGAGGACGCGACGGATGTCGCGCAGCCGCATAGTCAATTGAGCGCGGGATCAGGCGGGCAGCCAATACGAGGCGAGAGCGCAACCCAACAATATGGTCTAGAAGCGCATCTGACCAACCGACGCACCGCTAGCACTGTGCAGCACCGGAAACGGTTTATCGCGTGTCAGCTTCTTAAGAAGGGCCGCCCTATCGGCACGTGAACTAAAACAATTTTGACGCGCCGCTGCCACTTGCGCTCGCCTAATCGCACTCCACTATGCTTCATTGTAGCAGGGCAACAGACATCCGCCAAGTGAACATTTTCGCCAACCGCAATTTCCGCGTGCGGGCAGGGCGCGCGCCAGGCGAAACCGACGTTTGCCAAGCCGGGCGAAGCGTTCGCAGTTCGTCGCGGCGCGGGTTAAAATAAGGGGTGTGTCAAAGGGAGAAGAGGCGGGAACAGGCTGTGTCGTCGAGCAAACTGCCAACGCTCACCAGCCCGCCGTGGAGCGCCACAACCAAGAGCGCCGTCGCGTTCGGCGTGTTGGTTCTGCTGGTGCTGGTGGCGGGGAAGATCAGCGGTTCGGTCTGGACAACGTTGCTGGTTACCCTTGTCCTGGGCTATCTGCTCTCTCCGATCGTGCGCTTTGTCGAGCGGCGGGTGATTGTCGTGGGCAGCCCTGGCCTGCGCCGGACGCTGAGCGTGGTGGTGAGCTGGGTGATTGTGCTGGGCTTGCTGGGGCTGGTGGTGGGCCTGATCGTTCCCGCGACCTTCGCCCAACTGCGCGAGTTCGCCGACGAGCTGCCCCGCCTGGCGCAGTCCGCAGAAGAGGATATCAAGGGCTGGCTGAGCCGGCCGATCAGCCTGGGCGATTTCACCCTGGTGCCCTGGGACGAGCTGCAATCGTTCCTCGCGCCATCCGGCGAGGCGGGCACGCAGCAGGGCCTCACGGAGACGCTGCGCTCCGCCGTGCTGGCCCTGGCGGACTCCGGCCTGGGCGTGTTGGGCGGCGCGGTGACGCTGGTCTTTAACTCGTTCATTGCGCTGGTGCTGATCTTCTATCTGATGCGGGATGGGCCGGTCTTCGCGTTGTATGTGCTGCAGAGCGTCCCGGAGAGCTATCGCGGCGACGTTGAGCGCCTGATGGTGGAGCTGGGACTGATCTGGAACGCGTACCTGCGCGGCCAGCTGCTGCTCGGCACGTCGGTCGGGGTTGCTACCTATTTTGCCGCGCTGATTCTGGGCCTGCCGCAGCCGCTGGTGCTCGGCCTGCTGGCGGGCTTTCTGGAGTTCATCCCCAACATCGGGCCGACGCTGTCGTCGATCCCGGCCATTCTGTTCGCCCTCACCACCCCCAGCTCGACGTTCGCTGCGCTCGACGCAGGGATCGTGTACGCGCTGGTGGTGGCGCTGGCCTACGTGGTGATCCAGCAGGTCGAGGCGGTGTTCCTGGTCCCGCGCATCCTGGGCGGCAGCCTGGACCTGCACCCGTTCGTCGTGCTGGTGGCGATTCTGGTCGGTGCGAACCTGGGCGGTGTGCTGGGTGTGCTGCTGGCGGCGCCGACGGTCGCCACCCTGCGGCTGATGGTGCGCTATCTGCGCGGCAAGCTGCTCGACGAGGAAGTCTTCCCGGTGGTGACTGAGCACCCCACGCGCCGCAGCGGGTTCATCTACGCGCTGATCCGCTATTTTCTGAACAGGCGGTTCGGGGCGCCGGAAGACGAAGTTGAACTGGTGCGCAGCCGGTACGCGGACCCTGCCGGGCCGGGTACCCTGCACAGCGACCGCTGAACGGCAACGCGCACCGGAAGGTAACGGATGACAGGTATGCCGCAGCCAAACTTGCGCTCTGATCTGAACATCCGGCGCGCCGACCGCGCCGACCGCGACGCCCTGCTGGCGATCGCCGCGCAGACATGGGACGGCGACGACTACCTGCCGCACGTGCTGGACGCGTGGTTCAACGACCCGCACGGTGGATTTTATGTGGCCGAGGCGCGCGGCGAGGTGCTGGGTGTGACGAAACTGACGCGCCTGGCCGAGGATGAGTGGTGGCTCGAAGGGCTGCGTGTTGCCCCGGCGTATCAGGGCCAGGGTGTTGCGCGCATCCTGCACCATTATGTCATGAACCAGGTCCACCAGATCGGGCGCGGCGTGGTGCGTTTCTCGACCGCGTCGGTGGACGGCGCCGTGCCTGTGCTGGCCCGCGAAACCGGCTTCCGGCACGTCGCGACCTTCCTGCCCTACGGTGCGGATCCCCTGGCCGAGCCGGTTGACGGGCTGCGCGCCCTGGGGCCGGGCGACGCGCCCCGCGTGCGGGCCTGGCTGGACGCCAGCCCGCGCTTCGCCGCCGCTCAGCGCAGCCTGGAAGCCGACTGGACCTTCACCTTCCTCACGCCCGAGCGTCTGGCCGCGCGCCTGGCGGATGGGCTGGTTTACGGCTGGGACGGAGCCGGTCCGGGCGCGCTGGAGGGCGTCGTGGTGCTCAACCCGGTCGGCGGCAAGCGGTGGTTCGACGGTCCAACCTTGACGATCGGCTGCTTGGATGCAGCGGGCAGCGTTTTGGGGCAGGTCGCCCGCGATGTACGGCGGCTGGCCTCGGCCCTGGGGCGGACGGCCGTCCGCGTCAAGCTGCTCGACGACCCGGACGTCGTGCGCGCCTGCGAGGACGCCGGTTACCTGCGTCTGTGGGACGGGGCGGTGTGGCTGTACGCGCGGCCCGTCCACCTGACCGAGCAGGCCGTTGTGCGGGTCGATGAGGCACCCGATTCACCCCGTTCCTGATGCGGCCCTGGCGCCGCTTTCGCCCCGCGAGATGTGTGAAGGAGCCTTGACATGGCCGATTTCTTCGATCGCTGGCTGCGTGGCAGGCAGCCCGGGCCACCGCCGGACGAAGCGGAACCGCTCACCGAGGAGCGCATTATCACGGGATACCGCATGTACTGGACCCGGATCGCGCTTGGTTGGGATGGCGCGCGGCGTGCCGCGGTGGCGGCGCGCGTCCAGGCGGTGATCGCGGATGACAGCTTTGAGCGCAATCTCCTCGAACGGCGCTACCGTGTCGACGACCTGGACGATCAGGCGCACAGCGGCGCGAGCTTGCTGGCGCTGGTCGATGTGATACACGCCCTGGACAAATTCGACGTGAACAACGACAATCAGGATTAAGCATTTTTCAGCGCGACGTGTGTCCGGTGGACCGGGCGTGTGCCTGGCTCGGAGACGGTACGGCTGCTAGCATGAGGAGAAACGATCCATGAACGACAACGGCGAAATCCCGGTCGACACCCTGGCCGAGACGGAAAACTACACCGCCTGGGCGGCCAGCGAGCCGGACGGCGAGCGCACCTATCATCTCGAGCTGGGCGCGGTCACGGCGCATTTCTTCCAGGAAGAATGGGAAGAATTCATTGACCTGATCCGCGAAGCGGCGCAGGAACCCCCCACCAAAGAGGAAGAAGAAGACGCGATCGAGCTGGAGATGGACTGGGGATCGCTGATCTTCATGCGCGACGAATGGGACGAGTTCGTCCGGCTGATCAATCAGATCGGGTAGGCGGCAGCGACATGCAACGCTGGCGGGCAGGTCGTGGCTGACAGGGGCTGACCTGCCCGCTTTTGTTCTCCGGTGTACCGTCGTTGAACGAGGCGGATGTTGACTTCCTGACCAGCCCGGCCGGGCACGAGGCGCTGGCATGGCTGGCGGCAGAGGATCTCAGCGAAGCTCGAACGCTGGCGCTGCTCGCCGCGCTGCGCTCCACGCTCACCCCGGAGCAGGCCGGCGCGGCGCTGACGCTTGCCCGTTTGCGCTGGCGAGCGGCCTCGAAGTTCCGCCGCGCCGCGGAGATGTTCTTCACGCCGGAGGGGTTGGAGCAGGCCAGCGGCGAGCATATCGCCGCGTGGCGCGCCCGCCGCTTCGCCGCAGCGGGCTATGAGCGTGTGGCGGACCTCGGCTGTGGAATCGGTGGAGACACGCTGGCGCTGGCCGCGCTGCCGGGCGTGTTCGTGCTCGGTGTGGACCGCAACCGGTTGCGCCTGCGGCTGGCGCGGGCTAACCTGCGCGTGTACGGGCGCGAAGCCGCCTGGCTGGCCGCCGATCTGACCCGTGCTCTGCCGCTGCGCGGAGTCCCGGCGGCGTTTTTCGACCCGGCGCGGCGCGAGCACGGACGGCGGATGTTTTCCGTGCGCAGCTACCAGCCACCGCTGGACACGATCGCCGCCTGGCGCTTCGATGGGCTGGCGGTCAAGCTTTCGCCGGGCGTGGCCCTGGACGAGTTGCACCCCTATATGGACGCCGGGGCCGGGCTGGAGTTCATCAGCGCGCAGGGCGAGCTGAAAGAGGCGGTGCTGTGGGCGGGTGCGTTTGGGTTCGCCGGGCGGTGTGCCTCCCGCATCGACGCGGACGGGCGCGGCGAGACGCTGATGCCCGCCGGCCTGCCCGCGCCGCCCCTGTCTGCGCCGCGCGCCTATCTCTACGAGCCGGACCCGGCGGTGATCCGCGCCGGGCTGCTGGGCGAGTTGGCGGCGCACCTGGGGATCGCGCTCTACCGGCTGGACGAGACGATCGCCTATCTGACCGGCGATGAGGCGGCAGACACGCCCTGGGCGCGGGTGTGGCCGGTCGAGGCGTGGATGCCGTTCCATCTCAAGCGGCTGCGCGCGGCGCTGTTGGAGCGGGAGATCGGGCAGGTGACGGTGAAGAAGCGCGGAAGCCCGATCGCGCCGGAGGTGCTGATCAGCAAACTGCGGCTCAACGGGGAAGGACGCCCGGCGGTTGTGGTGCTGACGCGCGCGGACGGGCAGCCGTGCGCGTTGATCTGCGGGGAGCCGCTGCGGAGGGAATGATGCTGGTAAGCGATGTGCTCGATGCGGCGCTGCTGGTGATCGGCGCGGCGGGATTTGCCGGCAGCCTGATGGGGCGGCGGCCGTTCATCAACGAAGCGCAGATGCAGACGCTGATTGAGCGCTTCGGGCGGCGGCCTTTGCGCTGGGGCGCGGCGCTGGTGTATCTGCTGCTGAGTCTGGTCGGGGCGGCCCGTCTGTTCGGCGGGGGTTAAGTTGCGAAAGCAGGGATCGACGTGGGGTTTCTAGACTGGCTTATTATGCTGGGCGGCACCGCCGGTTTCGTCGGGACGCTGCTCAACGTCAAGATGTTCTACGACGTCGAGCGGCTGGACGGCTACATCCGGCGTTTTGGCGAGCGCCGGGTGCGGATCGTGATGGCGATGGCGTACCTGATGTTCGCCCTCATCGGCGCGGCGCTGATTGTGTTGAATCGGTCCGCTCAGTAGGGCAGGTCGTCGCCCGAGTCCAGGCCGCGCCGCTGGCGGCTGCGGCGGATGATATCTTCGACGCGGGCTTCCAGGTCCGAAGGGGTATCGGCGCGGGGCGCCGGGCGGGCGCGGCGGTTGGCGGGCCGCGGTTGGGCGCCGGTCTGGCTCCAACTGGTGGTGTTGGCGGGGCGGGCACGGCGGCCAGCGGTGTGCTGCGCAGCGGCGTATTGTCCGGTGGGGCGCGGCGCGGCGGGATCGGTGCGGGGGCGCGGCGCGGTGATCTGCTGGTCGGGGGCGGCCCAGGCACCCTGGCTCTGCGTGGCGCTGTCCGGCGGGAAGTATCCGGAGCTGTAATCGTCGGCGACGCGCTGCGGGATGACGCTGGGTATATATCCCTGGCTGTCGCGCACGGACGGCGGCTCGGCGCTGCGCTGAGCCAGGCTCGGCGGCTGGATGTGGCGCAGCACAACGGCCAGCCCCATCGAAATCAGCGCGATGCCCAGGTAAACCAGCAGGTCGATATGCAGCCCTTCGCCGTCGGTGCTGAGCGCGGCCACGATCTCGTTGGTGACCTCGATCACGCTGAAAATCGCCATCCACACGCCGCCGATCCAGATCATCAGCGAGGTGTGCCAGCCCCGGCTGCGCTGGTAGATGGCCGAGCTGAGCAGGATGATCCCCAGCACCATCAGCACCAGCCAGGCGTAATCCAGCAGGTGCATGATGAGCGAAAAGCCCAGCCAGATGACGACGGATGCCCAGGTCAGGGCTTCGATGCTGCGTTCCGCGCGACTCTTCACACGCTTACTCCCTGGCACACGGCTTGTGCCCCGTGCCGTTCCGCTGGCGGGCAGCCGGCGTGCTACCCTGTCACCTACGATTATCCGTCACCTCGGGCGGCACTGCAAGCCTTTGGCCCCGGAACGTCGTGCTTCTACGAGGCGGGCACCGGAACCGGGCCAATCCCGACCTGTGTGCTGGCGGTTCCATCCGGCAGGGTGACGCGCATCGGCTCGTGTGTGAAGGCGTCGACAATCGCCAGGCTGAACAGCCAGTCTCCGGGCTGCGCCGCGTCGCCCAACGGCAGCGTGACGTCGTCGACAAACGTCTGGCCGGGCTTCCAGCAGGCCGGCGGGAAGTCCCACCCGCGCGGGTTCCACTCGTAGCCGGGCAGCGTGGAGCCGTCGGGCGCGATGCCGAGCAGGGTGAGGACGTAGGCATCGCGGATCGGCGTGTTGGCCTGCCAGTAAAGGTTCAGGGTTACCGTGTCGGGGCGGGCCTGGACGTCCAGCCCGACGAAGGTCAGCCGGTCGCCGTTGCGCTCGAACGACGCCAGAACAGGATAGGTCGGCGCGGTGGCGGCGTCGGCCACCCGGACCGGCCTGGTCAGGGCGGCATGGTCCGCCCCGCGCAGCACCGCGACCAGCGTCAGCAGGTACACGGCCTGCAACGCCAGGCAGGCGATCTGCTGGCGTGGGGCGAGCGTCGCCACCAGATCCACGGCCATCAACACCCAGATCGGGGCAAAGAACAGCCAGACACGGCCTGTTTCGCCGCGCGCCGTCCCGCTGAGGACCATGATCACCAGCGCGGCGACGGCGGCGCCGCTCAGCACGTCAGCGCGGGTGGCGGGTGTGTGCCGCAAATGGCGCAGCCGCAGCGCGCGCCAGACGGTAAAAGCGCTGAGCGGCAGCCCGGCGAACAGGAACATATCCAGCGGGTGGTGGATGAGCCAGGGCAGGTAGGGGCGGTTGAGCTTGTAGTGCTGCGACAGGCCGGCGCCAAAGATCACCCACGGCGCCAGCCCGCTGAGCAGCCAGTAGACCAGCCAGGCGGATGCCACGCCCGCGCCGAACAATGTCAAATCGCGCGCCATCGACGCGAAACCGCCGCGCGTCCGCAGGTGCTCCCCGATTACGATCAGCCCGGCAAGCAGCCCCAGGGGGACCAGCGACAGGTTCAGGAACAGCCCGACCGACAGCACGAATCCGGCCAGCGTGATCCATCTGCCCTGCCGGTTTGCCAGCCCGCGCCACAGAAAGACGAGCATCACCAGCGCCACCAGCGGGTAAAGGACGTTGAACAGCGGCTGGAAAAAGATCATGCCCGGCACCAGCACCCACACCGCGACGGCCCACCGCGCGCGCTGGCGGTCAAAGAGCATGGTCCCCAGGCGATAGAGGGGCGCGACGCTCAGCGCGCTCCAAAACGGCATGAGCATTTGCGGCCACGCGCTCGCCCACTGCGCATCGCTCCACGCGGCCATGGTCAGGTTCTGGCACTGCATCTGGCGCGGGACTCCGGCCAGGCCGAGCGTGATGACCGCCGGCAGGTGATCGAATGCCCGCGCTGTGGCGTAAGAAATGGCGGTCAGGCCGGGTGGGCTGAGCACAACGCCGTTTGGCTGGCTGCTTTCGCGCAGCAGCGCGGCGGTGAAGTCCGGCCAGTGGCGCAGGGTGTGGCCAAGGCTGGTGATGGCGCTCGCTGCGGCATGGTAGCGGCCTTGTGCCGTCAGGCGCGCCAGCAGCAGATAGAGCGGGCTGTCTTCCAGGCACATCATCACCAGCGTCAGCAAGACGAGGCCGCCGAATGCCCACAGGATCAGCGGGGTGGGGTAGCGCCGAGACGCTTGTGTCCGGCGCAGCAGCAGGATGGCGCCCGTGACATAGACTGCCAGCGCCGCTGCCGCCAGGGGGATCGCCTGCCAGCGAGGAAGCTCGTGCGACCAGATCCAACGGCCATCGGCGGGGATCCAGGGCGCATCACCACGCAGCCAGGGAACAAGGTCCAGCGCGATCACCAACGCCACAACCAGCGTGAACGCCCAGATCAGGCGGACTGTGGCCGGGCGCGCGAGCGTGTTGGCCGGGCTGGCGCGAGACTGCTGGAGATGGGGGGACGGATACACCGCTGTTACCGTGCAGAGTGTGCTTTGACTTTCGCCTGAACTGCCGTCATAATTCGCATAGTGGATGACGATCGCGGTTATTGACTCTTGCGGTTGAAGCAGCGGCCCAGACTACCTCAGAGACGGTGCTCTACAGCCCGCCGGCTGCCTCGCCTGGACGGAAACGCCGGGAGACATATTGTACCGTGTATGGTCTGTACCCGGTATCCTTTCGGACACCCGGCCCCAAATCAGCGTTTTTGAAAAGGATGCGCCAAGATGGAATCCTCGCGCCGCCCTTTGCGCCAGGAATGGTTGACCTGGAATGATGTGGACCAGCTTGTAGACGTCTTGCTGCCGCAGCTCCGCTCCGCCGGGACGTTCGACGCGATGATCATGATCACGCGTGGGGGGATTGTGCCGGGGGGGCTGCTCAGCGAGGCGCTCGATATCACCAACGTGCTGACGGCGGCGGTCGACTTCCCGCGCGAGCTGGATCGCGATGACAAAGCGCGTCTGCTCGTCTGGCCGTCGTTCCTGCAATTTCCAGACGACTCGCTGGTCGCGGGGCGGCGGATCGTGATCGTCGATGACGTGTGGGGCAGCGGCCGCACCAGCACGGCGGTCAAAAGCCGCTGCGAGGCTGCAGGCGCGGCCTCAGCGTTCACCTGCGTGTTCCACTTCAACCCCTATCGCTCGCTGTTCCGCAACGCCCAGCCAGATTTTTACGGCGCGGTCACCGACGCGTATATTGTCTATCCGTGGGAGATCGACCGCGGCCTGCACGGGATTCCCTCGAATGTGCCGCCGGGCGTCAAGCCGGAAAATTGAGCGCGGGAGTGGGCTAAAGGTGTGATCGAGCGGCGGCTGCGAGCGGCGGGGTGAGCCAACAGCCAAACGCTCCAGCGCAGGCGGAGCTGTGGGGCAGGGTGTCGGGTCGAATCGAAAAGCGGGCGGCGTCCTATTCTTCGTCGTCGTCTTCGTCGGCGCGACGGCCCTTCTTGTAGCGATAGGTGATGCGCCCGCGCGTCAGGTCGTACGGTGTCAGCTCGACCCGGACGCGATCGCCGAGCAGGATGCGGATGTAGTATTTGCGCATCTTGCCGGAGAGGTAGGCCAGCACCTTGTGCCCGTTGTCCAGCTCAACAGTGAACTGGGTGTTGGGCAGGGCCTCGACCACCGTGCCTTCCAACTCGATTTTGTCGTCCGATTGCTTCGCCATAATACCGTTGTTCCGGTTGTCTGTCGGATCGAGCTGAGCGCGAACCAGTCAGCGCCGGGCGCACGCCCGGCGCTGCGTCGTGCGACTCAGGGTGAGCCTGGCTTTAGAAGCCACGCGACTTGCGCTGCTTGCGCCGAGCACGGCGGATCGCCTTCTTCTTCTGAATGCGGCGCAGCTCGCTCTTGGAGACATGCCACCGCTTGCGACGGACCGTGCTGAGGATCCCGTCCTTGGCGACCTGCTTGCGAAAACGCTTGAGCAGTTGCTCTTGCGATTCGCCGGATTGCAGTTCGACATGCGCCATGCAGTTTCACCACCCTTCTGTAATTGGTATCGTCGTGCGATCAAGGCCGGGTTCGAAAAAGCGGGCAGGTCGATTAGGAACCTGCCCGCCGGAAATTACGTGCTCAGGACTAGTGCGCTGTGACTGGCTCGTCTTCGACCCCCGGTTCAACCGAGTTCAATTCTACCGTGTTGCCGTCAACTTCGCCAGCCTCAATTTCCGGCTCGAGCACGGCTTCGGTTTCGGCTTCGACTTCGGCGCCGGTCTCGGCGCTGTCCAGCAAGTCGCTGTTGTCCATATCGCGGATGGTCAGGCCCAGGCGCTGGCGGTGCGATTCGATGCTGATGACGCGGGCCTGAATGACCTGGCCCTCATGCAGCAGCAGCGTCGGGTCCGCCGGGGGCGGGTCCGAGATCTGGCTGGCGTGCAGCAGCGCCTCAATCCCCGGCTCCAGGCTGACGAAGGCGCCGAACTGCGTCACGCGGCTGATCGTCCCCTCGACCACCTGCCCGACGTGATACAGATCGTCGACCTGGGTCCAGGGGTTGGGCTGCAGACGCTTGAGCGACAGGCCGATGCGGCGGCCCTCGTGGTCCAGCCGCAGGACGTACACCTCGACCTCGTCGCCCACATTCAACAGTTCGCGCGGGTGCTTGACGCGGTGCCAGGCCAGCTCGCTGATGTGGATCAGACCGTCAGCTCCGCCGAGATCGACGAAGGCGCCGAAATCGCGCAGGCCGCTGACCACACCGCGGCGAACCTCACCCTCTTGCAGGGTTTCGAGCAGGTTGTCCTTGCGGGCGTCGCGCATCTCGCGCTGGGCCTCGCGCTGGCTGAGTACCAGGCGGCGCCGACGGCGGTTGACCTCGATGATCTTGACCGAGATCGTCTGTCCGACCAGGCTGGACAGATTATCCTTCCGCTCGTCCTCGTTGAGGCCGCGCGCCAGGTCGACTACGTGGCTAGCAGGCACAAATCCGCGCAGCTCGCCGAAGGGTACGATCAGGCCGCCCCGGTTGGCGTCGGCCACAACCCCGGTGTAGATTTCCTCGTTGGCCATCATCTCCTCGGCGCGCAGCCAGTCTTCGTTCTGCTTGGCCTTCGTCGCCGAGACGATCATGTTGCCTTCTTCGTCCTCGGTGCGGACGATCATCACCGGGATCTCGTCGCCTACCTTGTAGTTCATTTCGCCGAGGCGTTCAAGGTCGCTGCGCGGGACAATCCCGTCGCGCTTCATGCCCAGGTCGACCAGCATTCCCATGCTGTCGATTGCCAGGATAGTGCCTATCGCGATGTCCCCGCGCGTCGGCTGCTCGACCGAGAGGGACTCCTCGAGCATCGCGAGGAAGTCCATCTCTTCCGCTGTGTCTGTGTATGCGTCTTGCGTTAGATCGGTCATGGCGTGTATATACTATTCCCCCCAGGGGTTATTTTGTTTGTGACCCTGGCCAGGCAAACAAAAAAACCGGTTCGCCCACGTCACAGGGGCCGGACCGGTTCAACTGTTTGGATCTCGGGGCGATGCGCCAACGCTTGCGATGTGATCTGGGTTATGATCGGGGACCTGCATAAGCCGAGTCAATCTTCCAGCGATCAAGCGAATTCTGCGCGAACGCGCCCTCCTTTCCAGAGTCGGCGAGCATTATAGCCTAGCGAAGACTCGCTTGTCAACCATTCGAGAAGATTGGAACAATCAAGGCGGGAAATTTTAAGGTTCGGGGCGTGTGCGCGGACCGGTGATGCGGCTGAGCGGCCCGCACCGTCTGCGTGCGGGCGGCGCGCACAACGACATTCCCGGCCCGCTGGATGCGGGGCGGGTGTATGAGGCAGGATGCGCGATACACCGCGGGTGTGGCGCGGGGCAGATGGCGCTTAGCGCCCGTCCGTCTCGTCGTCTTCGGCGGCCTCTTCGGCGGCTTCGGCTGTAGCTTCCGCGGTATCTTCCGGCTGGTCGTCTTCCGGCAGAGCGGCTTGCGGCGCACCGCCTTCGGCCTCGTCGCTTTCGGGCCGCTCTTCCGCTTTCGCTTCGTCGGCTTCGGCCCCCGCCTCTGTTTCTTCAGAGGTGTCTATACCCCAGCGCTGGGTGAACCCGACACGACGCTGCTCCGGTTCCAGGCGGCTGATGCGCAGTTGCAGCCGGTCGCCCTTCTTGACGTAGCTGTAGGGTTCTTTGAGCGTGCCATCGCCCATCTCGCTCAGGTGCAGCAGCCCTTCCAGGCCGTCGTCGAGCGCGATGAACGCCCCAAAGTCGACGACGTTCGTTACCGTCCCCTCGACCAGCATCCCCTCGTGATAGCGCTCCAGCGCATCATCCCAGGGGTCGGGCAGCAGGCGCTTGCGGCTGAGCGCGATGCGATTGCGCTCCAGGTCCAGGCTGAGGACGTAGACTTCGATCTCGTCGCCCACCTTCAGCACATCACGCGGGTGATCGACGCGGTGCCAGGCCAGCTCGCTGACGTGGATCAGGCCGTCGGCACCCCCCAGGTTGACGAACGCGCCGAAATCGCGCAGGCCGGTGACCGTCCCCTTGACCACGTCGCCTTCGCGCAGCTCGTTGAGCAGACGCGCTTTTTGCTGGGCGCGCCATTCGCGCTGCGCCTCGCGCTCGGAGAAGATCAGGCGACGCCGATCCTGATCGACCTCGATGACCTTGACGTGCAGCTTCTGGCCGATGAGCTGGTTGAGCGTGTCGCGGCGTTCATTGCCCTGCAGCCCCGCGCCGACCGTCACCATGTGCGACGAGGGGATGAACCCTTCGAGCATGTTCCAACGCACCAGGACACCGCCCCGGTTGTGCCCCGTCACGGTCACCTCGACGACCTCGTCGGTTTCAACCAGCTCGCGCGCTTTGTTCCAGTCGTACTGCTGGAGACCCATGTTGATCGACACGACAAGCTGGCCGTCGCTGTCGCGCGGGTTGAGAACATACACCGGGACTTGCTGCCCGACGTGCAGGGAGTTGCGATATTCAGGGTCGAGCCGCTCCAGATCCTGGGCGGTGACGATGCCGTCCTGCTTGGCGCCCATGTCGACGATGATCTCGTTGTCTTCGATCTGCATGATCGTGGCTTCGCGGATCTCGCCTCGCCGCGGGGGCGCGTAGTCGAACGTCGCTTCCAGCATCTCTGCGAAGCTCTCGTCGCTGCTCTGCGGCTCCTGAGGTTCTTCATTTTCCGGCTGGTGTTGGTTCTCTAATTCCATAGTGATGATCTACCGCCTTGTGTTGGGAGTGGTTGCTCGGACTGCTGGCGAGCACGGTTGCGTCGCGCGCCACGCGGCCCACCTACACTGGCGCGCGAATCCGGATCAGGCGTCGCAATGATCCTCTAATGTGGCGTATAACAACTTCAATTCGGAGGTTTCTTGCCACGTCTTAACCCGTATGCGAACACTATAAGTATAGCTTGACCGTGACGCTGAAAGCAAGGGACTCTATGGCTATTCTGCCGCGCCCGACCGGAAGAACGGCCCAGGGGAGCGCACGGCGGGCGGCCGTGCCCGCGCTGGCGCGGTAGGATAGGAGCGGAGGCACGGGCGGCACACCCGGTGGGAACCCTTTGGCGCGTGGGCGTGACTAATGGGGTGAAGGAGTGCGAGGAGGCAGCTTGGCCGGCCAGCCCTGGTGGAAGCATCCCCACCCACACGAGACGGACCTGGGACTCATCGAGCGGATCGGGCGCGGTGATGCGGCGGCGCTTGAAGCGCTTTACGCGCGGCATGGGCACTCGCTACTGGCGTACCTGATCGGCCAGGTGAGCGACCGGCAGCTTGCGGAAGAAGTTCTGCAAGACGTCATGCTCGCGGTGTGGCGGGGGGCCGCTCGCTTCCGAGGCGAGAGCGCGGTCACGACCTGGCTGCTGGCAATCGCCCGGCGCAAGGCGATCACCGCCCGCCAGCGTCGCCCGCCGCCGGAGCAGGCGCTCGACGAGCAGACTGCCGCCGACGACAGCGGCCCGCTGGAAGTGCTCGAGCATCAGTCGGACCGGGCTGCTGTGCGGGCGGCGCTGCGCGCCCTGCCGGACGACCAGCGCGAGACGCTGGAACTGGTCTTCTTTCACGGGCTGACCGGTCCACAGGCCGCCGCAGTGATGGGCGTGGCGCCGGGCACGGTCAAGAGCCGCCTGCACCGGGCGAAAGCCATGCTCGAACGTGTGCTGCGCTTGCGGGAGAACGCCGATGCATGAGATCTGGCTGGATCAGCTTCCGTACTATGTCGCCGGGACGCTGGATCCGGCGGGCCGCGCCGCGCTGGAGATGCACCTGCGCGAGTGCGAGGCGTGCCGCGCCTCGCTGGCACAGTGGGAGGCCATCGCGGGCGCGGTGCGCGAGGACGCTGCCAGCCGGGTCGAGGCGTTGCCACCGCTGCGCCTGCCGGATGTCTTCTCCGGCAACGGGCGCGTCTCAGAAGCTCCTTCGCACATCGGAAAGACACTCACATCCGAATCGACGGAGGATTCCCCCATGACGGTTCACGTCCCTGAGATGGCAAGTCTTCGTCCTGCGCCGCAAAGCCGTTCCGTGCTGACCCTGGCGGCAGCGGTGCTGCTGGTCGTCCTGTTTGGGGCCGCTGCGATCCTGCTGGCCGGGCGGCTGGGCGGCGTTGACGCGCCCGGCGCGAGCGGGCCGGACGGCGAGCAGCCGACCGGGTTGGGCATCCAGCCCGGCACGCCGACACCGTATCCCCAGGCCACGCCCGCAGCCACAGGCACAGCCCTGCCAGGCGCCGTCCCGCCGGCAGCCGGTGCCCCTGAGGCGGTCGACGTAACGCCGACTGCGACGCCGATCCCGGCCATCCCCGGCGGGGTTGTGCTCCCGCCGACTGCACTGCCGTACACGCAGTCTGAAGTGTTGCCGTTCACGCCGGGGCTGACCACATCCACCACCTCAATCACCTCGGTGCCGTTGGACCTGGGCCTGCCGTCGCGCGCCGAGATCGAGGGCGTGCGCTTCGAGGCCCAGACATGGAACAACAGCGGCCCCGCCACGCTGTCGATGGCGCTGAGCGCGCTGGGCTGGGAAGGCGATCAGGCCGAGGCGGCGGCCTGGCTGCGCGCGGACGCCGACGACCGCAGCGTGATGCTGTGGGAGATGGCGCTCTATGTCGAGCAAGAGACGGAGTTCGGCGCGCTGTACCGCGTGGGTGGCGTCCCGGCACTCCTCAAGCGGCTGGTGGCGTACGGCTTCCCGGTCGTGATCCCGGTTGGCTTCGAGGCGGATGACGGCGAGTGGTACGGGCATCACTGGCTGGTGGCCGGTTACGACGACGAGGCGCAGGTGTTCCTCGTCTATGACAGCTTCCTCGGCGCCGGCGAGGATGGCCCGCGCGAGGTGTCGTATAACCAGTTGGACGCCGCCTGGCGGCAGTTCAACCGGGCGTTCCTGATCGTCTATCGTCCCGAAGACCGCGCTGAGGCGCTCGACGAGCTGGCGCACTACGCCGACCGGGCGACCCTGCGCGTGCTTGGCCCATCGCTGGCGGACGGCTACCGGATGCAGCACCCTGACGACCCCTGGGCCTGGTTCAACCTCGGCGCGGCGTGGGCGGATTTGGGCGATTATGGCGCTGCGGCAGCGGCTTTCGACAAGGCGTTCGAAATGGGGCTGCCCTGGCGGACGCTGTGGTATCGCCCGGAGCCGTACGCGGCGTACTACGGGGCGGGGCGCCTGAGCGACGTGATCCGGCTGGCGGACGAGCAGAGCCAGGCCGGGTTCTTCGAGGAAGTGGCCTACTGGCGCGGGATGGTCTACGCGACACAGGGGCTTCCCGACCTGGCGCGGCGCGAGTTCCAGAGCGTGCTGGACGCCAACCCGAACTATCTGCCCGCACGGGTGGCGTTGGACGAGCTGACCCTGGCCGAGCTGGACGTGCCGGTCTTTCCGGCGGGGCGCCGCGCCGTCGCGCTGAACCCGTCGCTCTACTCGATCGTCGAGTCGCAGGGCGTGCCGCCGACGCCCATCATGCGCGAGGAACTCGCCGTGCCGCCGCTGCCGGTCACGCTCGACCCTGCCATGCTTAGCCCGGGCGCGGTCATCACGGTCGAGGCCGTCCCGCTGACGCCTTCGATCATCCCCGCGACGCCGACGCCGATCCCCGCCGATTAAGCGAAAAGCAGCCGGAAAGCCGCTAAGCGGGAGTGGGGAAGTGAAATCGGGAGTAGGACAGCTTCCCTGCTCCCGACTGCCTGCTCTCCCCACTCCCTGCTTTTTGCTGTTTTTCGCTGCTCTTATGCTGTTTGTCGCTGCATTTTGCTGCATTTTGCTTTAGAATAACGCCCGCAGACGGGGGAGCGGTTGTCCGGACGTGATAGGGCCAACCGTTCTTTGCGTATAAGGAAATATCGGGCACGCTCGGAGCCACGCCCATCTGTGGGCTATTCCCCGCGCGCATTATTGGGAAGACACCCCGCCCCTGAAGGAGCGCCATGCAGGTTCGTCGCCATCATCCGCGCTGGATCACCCGGCTGGCCGAAGGTGTCCGCGAACTGCGCCGCACGCCGGTGCGGTTCGCGCTGCGCCTGGCGACGGCGCGGCTGATCACGCAGTGGCGCTCGCTGCTGACAATCATCGCCGGGGCGCTTCTCAGCGCGTCGATCGGGGCGCTGGTGCCGCTCTACACGACGGCGGTCGCGCAGGTCGGCATGACGCAGCGCCTGGACGCCCAGCCGCGCCACGACGTCCATGTGCAGGCGAGCATCAGCCTGCGCGCCAGCCAGTGGGCCGGGCGCGGCGGGCTGGAATCGCGCGCCGATGCCGCGACCGCGCTCGCCGAAGACCTGGTGCAGCAGGACCTGGGTGCAATCGAGGGCTGGGTGAGCCGCGTGGTGTCGTATCTGGAAACTGAGGCGATGGGTCTGTCGCTGGTCGAGCCGGCTGCCGCCGAGCCGATCCCGCTGCTCGGCGTGCGGGCGCGGCTCGGCGCGTACGAGGGCTGGGAGCAGCAGGTGCGCGTGGTTAGCGGGCGGCTGCCGCAGACGCTGCCGGCGGGCGATGAGACGATGGAGATCGCCATCGGGCTGAATGTCGCCAACGAGCTGAACCTGGAAGCGGGCGATGTGCTGCGGCTCGACCAGGGCATGAACTACCAGGGGCAGACCGGCAGGGGCCACCCGACCAGCATCCCCTTCACGGCGCGGATTGCCGGGGTGGTCGCCCCGCTGGACGAGCGGGCGCCATACTGGATGGATCCCTCGCCGCTGCGCCTGCTCGACCGGCAGGCCGGGACCGGCCCGTGGGAGTATGAGTTCGTCGCGCTGGCCGCGCGCGAGGATGTGCTGCGCGCCGCGACCGGCTTTCTGCCCGACACGCCGACCAAGATCGGCTGGCGCGTGCTGTTCGCGCACGATAACCTGCCGTTCTCGCGCTTGGATACCGCCCGCGAGGCGCTGCGCCGGTTCAAGGCCAACATGGACTACACCTTCCGCGAGTCCGTGCTGCCCAGCGTGGCCGAGCAGCAGGCGGGGACGGCCCGCCCCGGCCTGGCCTTCACCTACGGCACGCGCCTGATCGATTACGATCCCATCCGCAAGGACCGCGATAACGGGATCCTGCTGGCGTATGCGCGCGAGGTGGACCTGCTCGACGCGCCGTTCGGGCTGCTGCTGCTTCAGGTGGGCGCGCTGGTGCTGTTCTTCCTGATGGTGACGGCGGCACTGGTCCGGCGCGGCGAGCGGCGCGAGATCGCCATGCTGCAAAGCCGCGGCGCGTGGGACAGCCAGATCGTGTTGCTGCGCGGGATCGAGGCGCTGCTGATCTGCGCCCTGGCTGCCCTGGCCGCGCCGTTTCTGGCCCAGCGGCTGCTGATCGCGCTCGGTCCGGCGGTCGGCAACACGGACGAGTTTCCGCTGCCGCTCACGCGGGATGTATTCCTGTATGCCGGGCTGGCGTCGGCGGTGACGTGGATCGCGCTGGTGATGACGTTACGCCCGGTGTTGCGCCTGCCGCTGGTCCTGGCCGGGGGCGCGGCGGCGCGCAGCGGGCATCAGCACTGGTGGCAGCGCGTCTATCTGGATGTGCTGCTGGCGCTGGTGGGCGTAGGCGCGCTGTGGCTGCTGGTGCGGCGCGGCTCGCCGCTGGCGGACGTGAATCTGGGCGGCGAACAGGCCGACCCGCTGATGCTCATGGCTCCGGCGCTGCTCTTTCTGGCGCTGGGCAGCCTGGCGTTGCGCGTCTTCCCGGCGCTGGCGGCTCTTGCGGCGCGGGCGGCTGCTGCCGGGCGCGGGCTGGTGAGCGCGCTGGCCGCGTGGCAGCTCAGCCGCGAGCCGGTCCACTACGGGCGCATCACCTTCCTGCTGGCACTGGCGATCGGGATCGGGTGGTTTGCGACCAGCTTCCGCGCCACGCTGACCAACAGCCACGACGATCAGGCGCGCTACCGTGTGGGGACCGACCTGCGCATCATCGAGCGCGATACCCGGTTGAACGCCAACCGCGCGCGCCCCGCCGCCTTCTACGAGGCGCACGCGAACATCAACGCGGCCAGCGCCGCCTTCCGCGTGATCAACGCCAACCTCAGCACCGGGCTGGCGGGCGAGCTGCGCGGCGACATCCTGGCGATTGACCCGGCGACCTTCGGCGGCGTGCCGTATTGGCGCGGCGATCTGGGGACGCTCGCCAGCCTGAACGCCCCGGAGAGCGCGTCGGATATCCCGCCGGTAGGCGAGGCGCTGCCGCTCGTGCCGGCGCGGATCGGGCTGTGGCTGCGCTTCGAAACCGGCGGCGTTGGTTTCTCGCGCGAGGCAGTCTTCCGCGCCGATGTCGAGCGGCTGACCCAGCGCGCCGATTTTGGCATCCGCCTGCTGGACGGGGCCGGAGCGTGGGTGATCGCACCGCTGGAACCGGTCGAGATCGAGTTGCTGCGCGCCGGAACGGATACCCCCGGTCTGAGCGGGCGTGGGTTTGTGTCCAGCGGGTGGGTGTACTACGAGGCGGACCTGGGCGCGCTGAAATACGAGCCGGTCGAACCGCTGCGGCTGGTGTCGATCTTCTGGGAATATCGCAGCCCGAACAGCCAGGGCGGCGAGCGGGGGATGCGCCTGACGCTGGCGGACATGTCGCTGATCGGCGCGGATGGGGCAGCGCAGGCGTTTCCGATCTTCGCCTCGGGCAACTGGGAGTTTAGCTATGACCGTGGCGCGACGGTGACTCCGCGCAGCCGGGCAGGGTGGGCGCTGCCTGCCGAGCGCGCCGACGCCATCTATTTCAGTTGGGACCAGGACGCGGAACGCACCACGGTGGGCGCGCTGCTGAACTACCCCGACCGCGGGCCGGTTGACGCGATCGTCAGCCGCCGGGTGCAGCAGGAAAATGGCCTGGTGGTGGGGCCGGACGCGCCCCCGTTCCAGCTTCTCAACATCGGGCGCGTCAACCCCATCTTTCGCGCGGTGCAGGTGGCCGACTATTACCCCACGCTGTACGACCGCGCGCCCAGCGAAGCCGTGCCGAAAGGCAGCTCGTTCATGGTGGTTGATGTGCACGAACTGCTCTACCGGCTCAACCGCCGTCCCAGCGCCGCGTATTACGCCGATGAAGTCTGGCTGCGGCTGGGGGACGGCATCGACGCGCGCGACGCGGACGCGGTCCAGGCCATCCTGCGCGATCTGGACGACGCCGAAGGCAGCGGCGCCGTGATCGTGAGCGCTGTGTCGCTGGCCGGCGAGCTGGGCCGCCTGCGCACCAACCCGCTCGGCCTGGGGCTGCTGGGGCTGATGTATCTGGCGTTCCTGATGGCGCTGGCGCTGAGCGTGGTCGGCCTGCTGACCTACGCCGCGCTGACCGCTCAGGCGCGCCGGACCGAGTTCGGCGTGCTGCGCGCGCTGGGGCTGTCGCCGCTGAGGGTGGTCGGCGGGCTGGCGCTGGAGCAGGCGTTCGTCATGCTGATCGCGGCGCTGCTGGGATCGGTGCTGGGCTGGGTGCTGGCGAGCCAGATCGTGCCGACGCTGGCGCTGGGCGCGGCCGGCGAGTCGGTCATCCCGCCTTTCGTGATGCGGGTCGAGGCAAGCCATCTGGCCGCGTATGCGCTGATGATGCTCGGCGTGCTGGGTGTGGTGCTGGCGTCGAGCCTGCTGCTTGTCCGGCAGTTGTCCCTGGCGCGCACGCTGCGCCTGGGCGAGGAATAGGCCGCCATGACGCCCGGGCTGATCCTCAAGCGCATGCGCCGCAACGCGCCCTCGCTGGCGATCCTGCTGCTGGCGGTCTGCCTGCTGACCGGGTTCTTCGCGCTGGGGCCGTTCTATGTCCGCGCGGTGACCGATGTCGGCTTGCGCTATGAGCTGGACCACGCCCCGCGCCAGAGCAAGCAGATCAGCCTGATCGTCGATGACGAGCCGCTGACGCCGGAATCGTTCGAGGTAGTACGCCAGGAGCTGGGCGCGCTGGCGGTTGGCTACCGCCACTACATCCGCGCCGACTACACCGCGCCGACCTCGGAGCAGGGGTTTGAGCAGGGGCTGGCGACCGGCGCCTATCTGTACCGCTATGGCGAGCCGGTGACGCCAACCTCGCCGCGCATCAACGCCGCGTTGCAGCCGTTCGCCTTCGAGCGGATGCCGGACCTGCTGGAACTGGTCGATGGGCGCTGGCCGCGCCGGCTCCCGCCCCCGTCCGAGGTCGATCCCGCCGGGCTGAGCGACGCCGAGCAGCAGGCGCGGCAGATCGGGATTTACACGCGCGGGCAGGTTGAGGCCGTCATCACGGCACGCGTAGCGGAGCGATCCGGTCTGGAGCCGGGCAGCCGGCTGGTGGCAGGCACGCTGCGACCGGACGGCTCGGGCCGGCTGGCGGCGGTTGTGATCACGGGCATTGTCCAGCCCAAAAACCCCGCCGATCCGTTCTGGGAAGGCAACCGCAACTTTCTCGAAGGCTCGGATGTCGAGATCGGGCTGGGGCAGTTCCGCTACGATTACGGCTTCGCGACGCTGCCTGAGGCGTACACCGACTGGCTGCGCGAGATTGTTCCCGGCAGCAGCTACATCTACCTGATCGATACGAACACGGATGCCATCAGCGCCGGGAACATCCACGACGTCAACCGGCGGCTGCAGGTGCTTCAGAACCGGCTGAGCGCCTATCACCCCGGCCTGTCGGTGCTGAGCGGGCTGACGGCGCTTCTGAGCGGTTTCTCGACCGACGTCCGCCAGACGCAGGGGCCGATCATCCTGCTCTCCGGCGCGATCCTGGTGTTGATGCTTTACCATCTGGTCAACACGGTCGCGCTGGTGTTGGAACAGCAGGGAGCGGAATGGAGCGCGATCGTCAGCCGGGGCGGGAGCGTGCCGCAGCTTGTCGCCATGCAAGCCGCCAGCGTCGGGCTGCTGGCGCTGATCGGGATTGCTGCCGGGCCGCTGTTCAGCCTGGGCTTCATGCAGGTTCTGGAACGCTTCGGGCCGCTGGCGCGGGCTTTGGACGGGCGCCCGCTCGGCGCCACGGCGATCCCGGAAGTGTCGCTGTACCTGAGCGCGGCGGCGGGGGTTGCGTCCGCGCTGGTGTTGACTCTGCCCGCCATCCCGGCGGCGCGGCGCAGCCTGCTGCGGCTCAAGCAGCTTGTCTCGCGCCCGCCGGTCACGCCCGCCTGGACGCGCTATCTGCTGGATGTGGCGCTGCTGGCGCTCGGCGCGGGGTTTATGCTGCGGCTGTACCACCTGGTGGGCGGCGACCTGGGCGATCTGCTCAACAACCTGATCGCGGCTCCGCGTGATGTAATTGCGCTGATTGCCGACAACCTGAACACCACCGGCGGCCTCAACGATCCGTTCAACCTGCTTGGCCCGGCGCTGGTTCTGACCGGCGCGGCGCTGCTGTGGCTGCGGCTGTTCCCGGCGCTGATGAACGCGCTGGCGCGACTGCTGCGATCCAGCCGGAGCCTGACGGCGCCGCTGGCGGTGTGGAACGTGGCGCGCGATCCGGGTCACTACGCCCATCTGATCCTGCTGCTGATTGGCACGCTGGCGTTGGGCACGGCCTCGCTGGGCCTGAGCGCCACGCGCGAGCGCGGCGCGTGGTCTGCGGCCGAAGCGGACACCGGCAGCGGCGCGCGCCTGGCGGTCGACCCGGCCCGGTTCGAACCCGCGTCGGTCGCCTGGGCGGACCTGGTGGGGGTGCAGAACGCGGTAGTGCTGCTGCGCGCCGCGGGCGACCCCGGCTCGGTCTCGCGCCGCCCGGTGCAGATCGTCGGAGTCGATCCCCACGCCATCCCGGACGGGTTCCCGGCGCTCAAGCAGGCTGCCGCGCCCTTGCAGGACTGGGATGTGCCCTCGCCGCCCGGCCTGCCGGTTCCGCCGGCGGCACACACCCTGACCGTCCAGGTTTATTCCCTGCCGCCGGACAACCCGGATGACCCCGCCGTGTCGGTCCAGCTCACCGCCTATCTGGAAGACGCGCGCGGCGTGCCCTTCCGCGTGGGGCTGTCGCCGCCGGGTGCGGTCACGGCCCCGCTGGTGGGCGAGGAGTCCGGCGCTCCAGGTGCGGCCGTGATCCCGACGCCGACCGGGGAATGGCTCAACTTCAGCGCTCCGATGCCCGCGCGCGGCAAGCCGCCCTATCGCCTGATGCGGATCGGGATCAACAGCCGCCAGGCGAACCTGGACGCCTTTGAGCACACGCTCTATCTGGACCGCATCGCCGTGCTGGATGCGTTCGGGACGTCCACGACGGTGACTGATTTCGAGCCGGGGCAGATGCCGTGGCTCCCGGCGACGGTTGCCAACCCTTACGCCGGGTCGTGGATATCGGAAGCGGCCAACCTGAGCCGGATGCAGGGTGTGGACGTTGAGCCGGTTGCGGGCGAGGTGCCGGGCGTCGAAGGCCCGACCGTGCTGCGCCTGGATTACCGGATGAACACGATCGGCGGGGTCACGCGCGAGCCGAGCATCGCCGTCAACGAGCCGCAGATCGGGCGCGTGCCGGTCGTCGTCAACCGCGCCTTCGCGGAGCTGTTTGCCGGTCGTGGGACGGCGCGCCTGGCAACCGACCGGCCGCTCCAGCCGGGCGACGCCAAGAGCCTGATCCTGAATATGGGTCCGGGGTCGGTCGAGATCGGCTATCAGGTGGTGGGGGTGATCGATGATCTGCCCGCGCTGGATGCGCGCGACCCGCTGCTGATCACGCTGACGGCGCTGGTCCGCCCGATTCTGAACCAGGCGTCATCGTCCGAGGTGTTTTTCGACGAGAACGAGGTCTGGCTCAAGCTGCGCGGGCGCGAGCCGGCGCCGGAGCTGCGGGCGTTTGTCGAAGGGCTGGACGGCGTGACCGGCGCAACCTGGGCCTGGACCCGCTATGGCGAGATCCTGCGCGAGCCGCTGCCCAGCGCCGTCGCGGGGATGCTGTTCGCGGGGTTCTGGGTCAGCCTGCTGCTTAGCCTGCTCGACTTCGGTTTCTACCTGGCGGTCACCGCGCGGCAGCGGGCTTTCACCTTTGGGGTGCTGCGCGCGCTGGGGTGGGATGCGGCCCAGATCTGGCGGCTGTTGCTGGCCGAGCAGCTTGTGCTGGTGCTCCCGGCGCTGGTGATCGGGTCCCTGCTTGGCCTGGGGCTGGCCTATCTGCTGCTGCCCTTCATGGCGCTGGCCGGTGGCGAGGCGTTTCAGGTGCCGTGGGTGGCGTTGGCCGGTCTGGTGCTGGCGCTGGTGCTGGGCTTCGGCGTGCTGATGGGCGCGGCGGCGGTCGTGGTGCGGCGGATGAGCGTCAACCAGGTGCTGCGTCTGGGTGAAGAATGACGGAGAGGTAAGCCGATGAGCGAGATGACAGACCGCGTACCGGGTGGGCTGCCCGCAGCGCCGGACGAGCGTCCGATCTTTATCGAGGCGGACAACCTGGTCAAGATCTACCAAGTGGCCGACCTCGAAGTTGTCGCGCTGCAGGGGCTGGATCTGCTGGTGCGCCAGGGCGAGATGATGGCGCTGGTCGGCCCGTCGGGGTCGGGCAAGTCGACGCTGATGAACATCCTGGGCGGGCTGGATGTCCCAACGGCGGGGCGCGTCCGTGTAGGCGACTACAACCTGCTGGAGATGTCGCGCCGCGAGCGGGTGCGCTATCGTCGCCATATGGTGGGGTTCGTCTGGCAGCAGACGGCGCGCAACCTGCTGCCCTACCTCACGGCGGCGGAGAATATCGAGTTGCCGATGGCGCTGGCCGGGTTCCCGGCGGCGGAGCGCCGCGCCCGTGCCGCTGACCTGCTCGAGCGCGTGGGGCTGCGCGACCGCGCGCAGCATCGCCCGGACCGGCTGTCGGGCGGCGAGCAGCAGCGCGTCGCCATCGCGGTCGCGATGGCGAACCGCCCGGCCCTGCTGCTGGCCGACGAGCCAACCGGCGAAGTGGACAGCGCGTCTGCCGAGGCGATCTTTCATGCACTGCGGGCGCTCAACGCCGAGTTCGGCGTGACGGTCATCGTCGTGACGCACGATATGACCGTCGCCACGCGCGTTGATCGCGTGGTGGGGATGCGCGACGGACGCACCAGCACCGAGATCCTGCGCCGGCGCGAAGGTGACGTGGCGATCCACGAAGAGGAATACGCCATCCTCGACCGCGCGGGGCGCTTGCAGCTTCCCGAAGCGTATATCGAGGCGCTCGACCTGGAAGATCGCGTCCGCCTGCGCCTGGAAACGGATCACATCGGCGTCTGGCCTGAGCACCGGGCGCACGGGCCTGGGGCGGGCAACAGCCAGGAGAGCGGGCACGATGACTAACGGGCAGTCGGTCTATTCCACCAGCCGCGAGCCGGTCGTCCAGCTTGAGCGCGTGGAGCGGGTCTATCACCTGGCGGGCGAGGATATCCGGGCCGTCAACGGCGTGACGCTCGACATCTGGCCGGGGCGAATGACCACCATTGTCGGGCGCTCTGGCTCCGGCAAGACCACGCTGCTGAACCTGATTGCCGGGCTGGACGCGCCCACGCGGGGGACGGTGCGCGTGCTGGGCCGGGACATCGGGCAGATGAGCGAGCAAGAGCGGCTCTTGCTGCGCCTGCACCACATCGGCTTCATCTTCCAGAGCTTCGGGCTGATGCCGCTGCTGAGCGCGAGCGAAAACGTCGGCGTGCCGCTGCGCATGCGCAAGCTGGACGTGCGCGAGCGCGAGCAGCGCGTCGCTGAGGCGCTGGCCTGGGTGGGCCTGACCGAGCGCGCTCACCACCGCCCGTACGAGCTATCCGGCGGGGAGCAGCAGCGTGTCGCGATTGCGCGCGCCCTGGCCGCCGATCCGGCGCTGGTGCTGGCCGACGAGCCGACCGGCCAGCTCGACACCCGCACCGGGCGGCGCATCCTGGATCTATTGCGGCGCATGGTGACCGAGCGCGGTGTGACGCTGGTGATCGCCACGCACGACCCGCAGGTGATGGCCGAGGCGGATGTGATTCACGAGCTGCGCGATGGCCGGCTGGTCGAAACCCGCGTCAAGCAGGGTGTGGCGTTCCCGGCGCGCTAGGCGAGCGGCCGGGGGAGCAGGGGCATATGAACGTGCGCGGGCGGCAGAGAACCCGGCGGATCGCGCTGGCGATGGGGGTGGCGATCGCGGCGGTGGCAGGCGGGTGGGCGCTGCTCGGCAGGGCGGACGCGCCGCCAGGTGCGGCGGTTGGCTATGTGCCGCTGCCAACCGTCACACCGACCCCGCGCCACCCGCTCGAGTTCTCTTTGCCCGGCGGGGTGACCGGGCGAAGCACGCTGGTGATGGTGCAGGGCGGGGTAGCAAGGCGGCTGACGGTGTGGGAAATGAACCGCGACGCGCCGCCGCTTGAGGTCGACCGGGGCGTGCATTTGTTTCCGCTGCTGCCCGATCCGTCCGGCACGCGCGTGCTGTACAGCGCGGGCCGCGCTGTCATGGTGCTGGATGTGCCGGCGCGGCGGGCGCGGATCATCGGTGAAATGCCGCCGGGGGGCCAGATCCTCGCCGCGCAGTGGTCCCCCGGCGCCCAGATGATCGCCTATATTGTGCAACTTGAAGACGAGCGCGTCGCCTATCTGGCATGGCAGGACGCATCGCAGCCCGCGCGTGTCATGCTGCGCACGCCCGGCCGCCTGCCGGTCGATGTCGGCTGGCTGCCGGACGGCCGCCCGGTCACGATTCTGATGGGTATCGGTCCGGTGGGCGGGCTGCAGGCCCGCTATCTGCTCTACGACTGGCTGCGCGACGAGCGCGTGATGCTCCCGGCGGACACCAGGCCGATCCAGTCGTACGCGCCGTGGCGCTCGCCGGACGGCAGCCGGCAGCTTTACCTGCTGCCGGACTGGTACGCGCGGCGCACCAGCAGCCAATGCACCTCAGGCGCCGTCGGGCTGGCCGGCGCGGAGTGGCTGTACGTGGCGGCGGCGGGCAGCGGCCCGGCGCACGAGATCGCCTTCGAGCAGGATCAGGTCTTTCTGGATCATCCCACCTGGCTGCAGGACGGCCGCGTGCTGCTGCGCGGCATGTCCAGCGCCGCCTGCCCGCAGAACGGGTCCGGCTTGTACCTGGGCGAGGTGGGCGGGTCGCTCCGTCGGCTGGTCGCGGCACAGATGACGTTCGACCCGCAGCAGACGGATGTCATGACCGGCGTCGCGTATGCGCTCAGCCCGGACGAGCGCGTCGTCGTGTGGGCGGATACCGATCTGGCGGCCCGCCGCAGCACGATCTATCGAACGGTTGTGGAGAGCGGCCAGACCGAGGTCCTCTATCAAACCCCGGCGGTTGACAATGATCACCCGCTGGCGTTCAAAGACGACGAGATGATCGTGCATCTGGTCTGGCTGCCGTGACGCCTCAGGGTGAGGGCATGAGGTCGGCGGTACTGGCGACAAACCCGCCCCAGCGCCGGTTGTGGTACAGCAGCGGCGGGCGGTCTGGCGTCCAATTTCCGGCCAGGACTTCGCCGACATAGATCGTGTGATCGCCGCCATCGTAGGCGTTCCACACCCGGCAATCCAGCCAGCCGCTGGTCGCGGGCAGCAACGGGCTGCCGGTGACCGCCGTTGTGCAGGCGATGCCGGCGAAGCGGTCGGTGACTCCCGGCACCAGCCCGGCGAAAACCAGCCCCCAGCGGGCCTGATCGTGGCTGAGGATGTTGATCGCAAAAACGCCGCTGGCTTCCAACGCAGCGTGAAAGGCGAGCGGTTTGCCGACGCAGACGAGCACCAGCGGCGGCTCCAGGCTGACGCTGGCGAAGGATGTGGCAGTGATGCCCTGCCAGCCCCCGCCCGGCTCGACGGTGGTCGCGACGGTGACGCCGGTGCTCCACTGCGCCAGGACAGCTTTGAACTGCTCAGGCTCGAGCTGCATGGGTGCTCCTGGTAGGCTGCGGGAAAAAAGACAAGGAGCTGGCAGCCCAGCCCCTTGACATGACAAAACCGGCCATCAGATAGGCATGTGCGGCGCGTCTGCGCGTCAGTCCAGGTGCTTGGCGATTCGTGGTTCAAGCACGGGCAAGGGCATATAGCCGGTGATGCGCTCGGCAACCTTGCCGTTCTTGAACAGCATCAGGGTGGGGATGCCCATAATGCCATACTGGATCAAGATGTTCTGATTGGTGTCGGCGTCCAGCTTGCCGACCCGCAATTTGCCGTCGTATTTCTCAGCAAGCTGCTCGACGAGTGGGGCGATCATGCGGCACGGCGCGCACCACTCTGCCCAGAAGTCGATCAGCACCGGCATTTCTGACTTGAGCACGTCCTCTTCAAACGAGGCTTCGGTTACGGTAAAGGTCTTGCTGCCCATGTTATCCTTCGTCCTTATGTGGGTACCGAATGTGGCCTGCCAGGCCAGCAGGCGCCGGGCGCCGGAACGCTGCCCCCGGCTTGATCCCAAATATATCACCAACCCGCTCAATTGGCACCCGCAACGTCTAACCGGGGCGCGAGCAGGCGGCAGGCGCGGCATTGGCGGGCGGTGGGGGCCATGTTATGATCAAGGCGATCGTCAACAGTGAGGCACGAGCAGCACTCGTGCGCCGGAAAGCTCAATGACCGCTTCGCATTCGACGCCCAACCCCACGCCGGACCCCGTGCGCGACGATCTGCCGGCCCCGGCCGAAAGCGGATCGCTGCCGGTGCTGACCGAGCGCCAGGAGACGATTCTCTCGTTGATCGTGCGCGAATATATCCGCCACGCGCAGCCGGTGGCCTCGAAGACCCTGGCGAGCGCGTTCGAGCTTGGCATCAGCAGCGCCACGATCCGCAACGAGATGGCGGTGCTTGAGGAGCATGGCTTGATCTACGCGCCGCACACCTCGTCCGGGCGCGTGCCGACGCAGAAGGGCTACCGCTATTTTGTCCAGCGTTTGCTCACCCACGCCGATCTGCCGCCCGCCGAGCGGCGGCGCATCGCGCAGGCGTTCCGCCAGGTGCCCTTTAACCTGGAAGAGTGGATGCGGATGGCGGCGCGCGTCCTGGCCCGGACGGCGCAGACGCCCGCGCTGGTGACCTCGCCACGCGGGGCCGAGAATCGCTTCAAGCACGTCGAGCTGATCAACACGCAGGGCCGCCTGGTGCTGATGGTCCTGGTGCTGGATGGTGGCAGCGTGCATCAGCAGCTTCTGACCCTGGTCGAGCCGGTTCCGCAGCAGATCCTGTCTCAGACCGCGCATATTCTCAACCTGACGTGCGTGCATCGCACCGCCGACGAGGTGCGCGCGCTGACCCGCAAGGAGCCGTCCGAGCTGGCGCGCGATATCGGCGAGCTGGTGGCGGATGCCATGCTTCAGGCGGACCAGCACGGCCCGCGCGATGTCTACCGCTATGGCCTGAGCGAAACCCTGCCGTCGTTTACCGAGGACGAGGCGCAGCAGGCGGTCCGCGTGCTGGAAGAACAATCGCTGCTGAACGTGATTTTGCAAGAGGCGCTGTCGGACGAGCAGTCGGACGTCCGCGTGATGGTCGCCGGAGAAGGGCGCTGGGAAGCCCTGAGCCATCTGAGCATCGTGATCGGACGCTACGGCACGCCGCAGGCTTACGGCGCGCTGGGCCTGCTGGGGCCAACCCGCATGCGCTACGGTCGCGCGGTGAGCGCGGTCCGCTATGTCGCCGGGCTGATGTCCGGCTTGCTGGACGACGTGTACGGGGAGACGGGCGAGAAGTGAGCCGGGCACATCTGCCATCAGACCCGGTCGAAGCGCGGGGAGAATGTCCTCGCGCCTCTTTATTCCGCTTCCACCAGGCGCGGCGTTAGAGTTGCGTAAATTCCGCGCCACTTTCTATACAAATCCTGCGTTTTGCTAACGAATTTCTATTGATCGTCCGTTAAACTACGTACGCTGCGCGTCAGTGCATGCTTTTGCGTATACAAGCCGGAGGTGAGTCTCAGTGAGCAGCGAAGAGTTCCGCGCCAAGGACGACCTGAACGAGCAGCCCCAGCCTGATCCCCAGGAGGCCCCGGCCCCGGAAGCGACGGACCAGACCGAGGCAGAGGAGCAAGCCGCTCGGGCGCAGGCCGGTCAGGAGCAAGCCGCTGAGCCAGGCCCGGAGGAGGAGATTTCATTGGACATGCTGTTGGAGCAGGCGGAAGCCCGCGCCGAGGAATATCTGGACAGCCTGCAGCGCGAGCGCGCCTCGTTCCAGAACTACAAGAAGCGGGTCGAAGCGGAACGCCTGGCACAGGCGGAGCGGATCCGGGGCGAGATCTTGATCAGACTGCTCCCTGTTCTGGACGATTTCTATCGCGCCCTGGAAGCCGTGCCCGCCGAGGAGCGCGATAGCTGGTACGAGGGCGTCGTGTTGATCCAGCGCAAGCTGGAGCGGTTCCTGGAAGAGCAGGGCGTGACCGAGATCCCTGCGCTCGGCCAGCCGTTCGACCCGAACTATCACGAGGCTGTGGGCGTGGAAGAAAACGCAGAGGCGGAACCGGACACCATCGTCGAGGTGGTGCAGCGCGGCTATCAGCAGCGGGATCGGGTGCTGCGCCCGGCATTGGTGCGCGTGGCACGCTAAACGCTGCGCGCCCGGTGCTCGTGCAGCGCGGGCATTATCTGAGGCGCGATATTCAGGCCGAAATGTTCAAGGCAGAATCAACCGGAAAATCTACAAGCGAGTAGAGGTGAGCTATGGCAAAGATAGTGGGCATTGACCTGGGGACCACCAACTCGGTAATCGCCGTGATGGAAGGCGGCGAGCCGACCGTGATTCCCTCTTCGGAAGGTGGGCGGCTGGTTCCGTCTGTGGTCGCCATCAACAAGCAGGGCGAGCGCCTGGTCGGGCAGTTGGCCCGCCGCCAGGCCGTGATGAACCCTGAAAACACGATCTTCTCCGTCAAGCGCTTCATGGGGCGCAAGTACGATGACCCCGAAGTGCAGAAGGCGCTGCAGATCGTGCCGTACAAGGTGAGCGCCGCGCCCAATGGAGACGTGCGCATCCACATGGGCGGCAAAGCCTACAGCCCGCCCGAAATCTCGGCGATGATCCTGCAGAAGATGAAGGCAGACGCCGAAGCCTATCTGGGCGAGGAAATTACCCAGGCGGTGATCACCGTCCCGGCGTACTTCAACGACAGCCAGCGCCAGGCGACTAAGGACGCCGGACGCATCGCCGGGCTGGACGTGTTGCGCATCATCAACGAGCCGACTGCGTCGTCGCTGGCCTATGGCCTGGACAAGAAGAACGACGAGACGATCGCGGTCTATGACCTGGGCGGCGGGACGTTCGACATCTCGATTCTCGACGTCAGCGAGGGTTTGATCGAGGTCCGCGCGACCAACGGCGACACCTTCCTGGGCGGCGACGACTTCGACGAGCGGATCATCGACTGGCTGGCCGATGAGTTCAAGAAAGAGCAGGGGATCGACCTGCGTCAGGACCGTCAGGCGCTCCAGCGTCTGAAGGAAGCCGCCGAGAACGCCAAGAAAGAGCTGTCGACCACAATGCAGGCCGAGATCAATCTGCCGTTCATCACGGCGGACGCGAGCGGTCCGAAGCATCTGAATATGACGCTCTCGCGCGCCAAGCTCGAAGACCTGGTCGGCGATCTGATCGAGCGTTCGATTGAGCCGTGCCGCCGCGCGCTTGAGGACGCGAACCTCAAGCCGGGCGACATCGACGAGGTGCTGCTAGTGGGCGGTATGACCCGCATGCCCGCCGTCCAGGAAGCGGTCAAGAAATTCTTCGGCAAGGAGCCGAACAAAACCGTCAACCCGGACGAAGTTGTCGCCATTGGCGCGGCGATTCAGGCGGGTGTGCTGGGTGGCGAGGTTAAGGAAGTGCTGCTGCTTGACGTCACGCCGCTGACGCTCTCGATTGAGACGCTGGGCGGTGTGGCGACGCCGATCATCGAACGCAACACGACCATCCCGACCAAGAAGAGCCAGATCTTCAGCACTGCGTCCGACAACCAGACGCAGGTCGAGATCCACGTCGTGCAGGGCGAGCGTCCGATGGCGGCGGACAACAAGACGCTCGGCAAGTTCATCCTGGATGGCATTCCGCCCGCGCCGCGCGGCGTCCCACAGATCGAAGTGACCTTCGACATTGACGCCAACGGTATCCTGAACGTCTCGGCGCGGGATAAGGCGACCGGCCGCGAGCAGAAGATCACCATCACGGCCAGCAGCGGTCTGACCGAGGAAGAGATCAACCGGATGATCAAGGACGCCGAGCGGCACGCCGCCGAAGACGCAAAGCGCCGCGAGCAGGTGGAGCTGCGCAACCGCGCCGACAGCACGATCTTCGCCGCGGAAAAGGCGCTGCGCGAATATGGGGACAAAGTGCCCGCGCATACGCGCTCGGATGTGGAGAGCAAGATCGAAGAAGTGCGCCAGGCGATGGACAGCAACGATAGCGACCGCATCCGGCGAACCACCGAGGCGCTGGGCCTGGCCCTGCAGCAGATCGGTGCCGCCATGTACGAGGCAGGCCCCGCGACCGGAAGCGGCACGGATGGCACAGGCACCGGCGAGCCGACCGATGAAGACGTGATCGAAGGGGACTTCACCGAGTCGTAAGCCGGGAGAGGGGAAGAACGGCGTGCGGTGGCGGGGCGAACAGCTCCGGCGGCTGCACGCCGTTTTTTGCATCCCGGAGGTCTCGTCAAAGGGCCGCCTGGCGCAAATGATGCTTGTGCTCTTGCCGCGGTGGGATAAAATCGGTCGGTTATGGGGAAGCTGATTCATGGAACAGACGATGCCACGAGACTACTATGAGGTGCTCGGTGTGCCGCGCAATGCCTCGCAAGACGAGATCAAGCGAGCATTTCGCCGGCTTGCGCGCCAGTACCATCCGGATGTCAGCACCGAAAAAGACGCCGAGGAACGCTTCAAGGAGATCAACGAGGCGTACCGTGTCCTCAGCGACAACGAGAAGCGCGCCGCCTACGATCGGTTCGGACACGCAGGCGTGAGCGGCGGCATGGGTGGCTTTGGTGGCTTCGGCGCGACCGGTTTCCCCGGGTTCGACGAGATCTTCGAGGAATTCTTCGGCGGGTTCGGCGCGTCGGCGCGACGCCGCCAGCGTTCGGGACCGGTTCAGGGCCGCGACCTGCGCTATGACCTGACGATTGATTTTAACCAGGCAGTCTTTGGTGCCGAGGTCGATATCGAAGTCACCCGGCGCGATACCTGCCCAGACTGCCGCGGGACCGGCGCAGCGCCCGGCACGCAGCCTCGTCGCTGCCCGGACTGCCACGGGACGGGGCAGCTCCGCCAGGTTCGCCAGACTTTCCTGGGGAGCATGGTCAACATTGTGGACTGCGGGCGCTGCTCTGGCACGGGCGAGGTGATCGACACGCCCTGCCGGGAGTGTGGCGGGAGCGGTGTCGTGCAGCGGGCGCGCAAGCTCACGGTGACGATTCCGCCGGGCGTGGACGACGGGACGCAGATCCGCCTGGCCGGCGAGGGCGAGCCGGGCCTGCGCGGCGGCCCCCCCGGCGATCTGTACGTGGTGCTGCGCGTCAAGCCGCACGAGTTCTTCAAGCGCCGCAACAGCGATATTGTGCTGGAAGTGTCGATCAACGTCGCGCAGGCGGCGCTGGGCGATACGATCAAGGTCCCAACCGTGGACGGCGAGGAAGAGGTCCAGGTGCCCGCCGGCACGCAGTCCGGCAAGATCATCCGGATGCGCGGCAAGGGCGTGCCCAAGCTGCGGCGCGACGGGACGACCTCCGGGCGCGGCGACCAACTGCTGATCCTGACGGTCGAGACGCCAACCAAGCTGACCAAAGAGCAGCGCGAGCTGTTTGAGAAGCTGGCAAAGACGCTGGGGAACGAGGTCGTGCCGCAGAAATCGGGGCGGGGCTTTATGGATCGTGTGGCCGATTTCTTCGCCGGGAATTAGCTCGCCGCAGGCGGCCCCATGCTGGCGCGGCGCACTCTGGCAGATAGGAAATGGGCAACCCGACGGTTGCCCATTTCCCTTGCGCGTATCACTTTGAGGAGGAGGACGGGGCCTGTGGTCACGATGGGGCTACGATTGACTGGTTCAGCACGCGTTGTTGAGACCCCGTCTACGTTTTTAGGATAGCGCCTGAACATTACAAATTACATTACAATGAAAAAAATCAAGTTAATCTTTCTTTTATATCAAACATCCATTGTGTTTTCAGGACCGCCAGGAAGGACGGCAGCCCGATGGACTGGATTGAAGTCTCGCTTGAGGTAGACGGCGAGGCCGCCGAAGCGGTGGCCGACCTGCTGCAGCGTTACGGACATCAGGGGGTGGCAATCGAGCAGGCGGGCTTTCCCATCGAGGTCTGGCCGGACGAGATTCCCCCGGCGGATCGCCTGATCGTGCGCGCCTACTTCCCCGATGACGAGCGCGCCGAAGACGCCCGCCAGAAGCTGCGCGAGGCGCTCTATTACATGAGCCGGTTGTACCCCATCCCAGAACCGGCCTTTCGGGTTGTGCGCGAAGAAGACTGGGCCACTGCCTGGAAGGCGCACTATCACCCCGTGCGGCTGGGGCGGCGGCTGGTGATCCGCCCCGCCTGGGCCGAGCTGCCCGATCTGCGCCCCGATGACGTGGTGCTGGTGCTGGATCCGGGTATGGCCTTTGGGACCGGCACGCATCCCACCACGCAGCTTTGCCTGATCGCGCTGGAAGAGCTGCTCGAAGGGTGGCCGGCGGTCGATGTGCTCGATCTCGGCTCGGGGTCGGGGATCCTGGGCATCGTGGCGCTGAAGCTGGGCGCGCGGCGCGTGCTGGCGCTGGATACGGACCCGATTGCCGTGACCGCCACGCTGGACAACGCCGCGCTGAACGATGTCGCCGACCGTCTTACCGCTCAGCAAGGCAGCCTGGACACGCTGCAATCGACCGCACGGCATTTCGATCTGGCGCTGGTCAACATCCTGGCGAAGGTGATCGTCGCGCTATGCGACCAGGGGCTGGGGCGCGTGTTGCGCCCCGGCGGCGTGGGCCTGTTCAGCGGGATCATCGAGGAACAGGCCGGTGAGGTCGAGGCGGCGCTGCGCCGCACCGGGCTGGAGCCGGTGGGCCGCCGCACGCTGGGCGACTGGGTGGTGATCGAAGCCCGCAAGCCGCACGAATAGCTCGCCAGGCGCGGTCCGCAGCGGAGAAGGGGGCGGGCGAGTGGGCCATCACCCGCCCGCGTTGCGTACCGAAGCTCAGATCACGAAGTCCGGTTCGAGCTGCACTTTGCGCCGGCCATCGCTCTCGCCGCGTCCGTTAGCGTGGATTGCGCCTTCGACCTCGTCCAGCCGCTGCAAGATCTGATCCAGCCGTGCCGAGATCACGTCCGGCAGGACGTTGTGATCCAGGTCCGGCCGGTGTTCGCTGGGCTGCGGTCCGGGCCGCTGGATGGGCTTGCCAGGGATGCCAACCACCACCATATCGGGTCCTACATCCTTTACCACGACTGCGTTTGCTCCTATTCGTGTGTTGCGACCAATCGTAATCGCGCCGAGCACTTTCGCTCCGGCACCTACCACGACACCGTCTTCAAGCGTGGGATGGCGCTTGCCGCGCGCCAGGCTGACGCCGCCGAGCGTCACCCCGTGGTAGAGCGTGACGTTGGCGCCGATCTCCGCCGTCTCGCCGATCACGACCCCCATGCCGTGATCGATGAACAGGTTGGGGCCGATCTTCGCCCCCGGATGGATCTCGATGCCGGTCAGAAAGCGCGCAAACTGCGACACCCAGCGCGCCAGCAGCCGGAGCCGCCAGTTCCACAGGCGGTGCGCGACGCGGTACATCCACACCGCGTGCAGCCCGCTGTACGACGTCAGCACTTCGAACCAGTGGCGCGCTGCCGGGTCGCGTTCCAGGACACACCGCACATCTTCGCGAATCCTCGTGAACATCCTCGCTCCTCCTCGTCGCCCTCCGGGCCGACACGCGCGCACCGGCGGCTTACACCTCCAGATCGGCAAAGAGCGCCGTCGACAGATAGCGCTCGCCGAAGGAAGGGATGATGACCACAATCATCTTGCCGGCGTTCTCGGGCCGGTGGGCTACCTGAAGCGCCGCCCAGGTGGCCGCGCCGGACGAGATGCCGACCAGCAGCCCTTCCTCGCGCGCCATACGCCGGGCCGTCTGCATCGCGTCGTCGCCCTCGACAGTGATAATTTCGTCGTAGATCGACGTGTTCAACACGGCCGGCACGAAGCCCGCACCGATTCCCTGAATGGGGTGTGGCCCTTTCTGCCCGCCGGACAGCACCGGCGAGGCCGCCGGCTCGACCGCGATCATCTGCACCGAGGGCTTGCGCTCCTTGAGCACCTCGCCCACGCCGGTGATCGTGCCGCCCGTGCCAATCCCCGACACCACGATATCGACCTGGCCGCCGGTATCGCGCCAGATCTCTTCGGCGGTGGTGCGGCGGTGGACTTCCGGGTTGGCCGGATTCTCGAACTGCTGCGGGATGAAGGCGTTCGGGTTTTCGGCGGCGATCTGGTTGGCCCGCGCGATCGCGCCCGCCATGCCTTCGGGGCCAGGGGTCAAAACCAGGTCCGCCCCAAAGGCGCGCAGCAGCTTACGGCGCTCGATGCTGGCGGTTTCGGGCATGGTCAGCACCAGCTTATAGCCGCGCTGGGCGCAGACCATCGCCAGCGCGATCCCGGTGTTGCCGCTGGTTGGCTCCACGATCAGCGTATCCGGCCCGATCAGACCCGCGCGCTCCGCCGCCTCGATCATCGACAAGCCGATGCGGTCTTTGACGCTGTGCGCCGGGTTTTGATATTCCAGCTTGGCGACCACCGTGGCGGCGGCATCGCCCACAATGCGGTTGAGCCGCACCAGAGGGGTATTGCCCACTAGCTCGGTGACGTTGTTGTAGATGCGGGTCTCGGTCTCGGTCTTGTACGTCATTGGGATGATTCTCCTCTATGCTTGGTTGGTTTGGCCCGATGCCCGGCAGACGGTGCCGGTTGCGAGACGAAGCGCGATCAAAAAAACCGGCTGCGCTTGTGTTGCGCAGCCGGTGAGATCACCTGCTCGGAGTCTTGAGCGACGATCAGCCGACAGCACCACACCACAAGCGCTGCTGGTGGTTTTCACACAGACAGGAGCAAGCGCAGGCCCAGGTGTGGTAGTGTAACACGGCTTTTTCCGATTTCTCTCTGAACTATCACTCGAACGCTTTCATTATAGTCCATTGTCAAGGGTTTGCCAAGCAATTCTCTGCTCGCCACGCCAGGTGGTGGGCGGAGCAGGGTATAATCTGCCCATCAGAATATTTTGGCGGCCCGGCCCGATCAAGGAGTGTTTGACACCGATGACAACTTTGACACGACTCCCCTTTGAGTTGACCGACGAGCACCTGATGCTGCGCGACGCCGTGCGCGACTTTGCCCGGCGTGAGATCATTCCCATCGCCGCGCACTACGACGAGACAGGCGAGTTCCCGCTGGAAACCATCCGCAAGATGGGCGAGATGGGGCTGATGGGGATCGAGGTGCCCGAAGAGTACGGCGGCGCGGGGATGGATACCATCGCCTACGTGCTGGCAATGATCGAGATTGCCAAAGCGGATGCCTCGCACAGCACCGTTGTGAGCGTCAACAACAGCCTGGTCAACTATGCCCTTATGAAGTTTGGCACCGAAGAGCAAAAGCGTAAGTTCCTGGTGCCGGTCGCCAGCGGCCAGGCCATCGGCGCCTATTCGCTGACCGAGCCGATGAGCGGCAGCGACGCTGCCACCATGCGCAGCCGCGCCGTGCTGAGCGACGACGGCACGCATTACGTCATCAACGGGCGCAAAAGCTGGGTGACCAGCGGTCCGGTGGCGGAGATTGTGCTGCTGTTTACGATGACGGAACCGGAGAAAGGGCACCACGGCATCACCGCGTTCTTGATCGAGACGGACAAGCCCGGTTTCCACCGGGGCAAGGTCGAACCCAAGCTGGGGATCCGCGCCAGCGCCACCAGCGAGTTGATCTTCGAAGACTATCGCTGCCCGGTCGAGAACGTCCTGGGCCAGCCGGGGCAGGGGTTCAAGATCGCCATGACCGCGCTCGACGCCGGGCGGATCGGGATCGCAGCACAGGCGGTCGGCATCGCCGAGGCGGCGTATGAAGCGTCGCTGGAGTACGCCCGCCAGCGCGAGGCGTTTGGCCGGCGGATCGGCGAGTTCCAGTTGATTCAGGGGAAGATCGCGGACATGAAGACCAAGCTCGAGGCGGCGCGTCTGCTGACCTTTAACGCTGCGCTGGCCAAGATCCGCAGCGCGCAAACTGGCGAGCGCTACACCACCGAGGCAAGCATGGCGAAGCTGTTCGCGTCCGAGGCGGCGATGTGGATCACGCATCAG
Organism: Thermoflexus sp.; assembly: GCA_020724465.1. Classification (GTDB taxonomy): domain Bacteria; phylum Chloroflexota; class Anaerolineae; order Aggregatilineales; family Aggregatilineaceae; genus DYGX01. The sequence goes on along the minus strand of DYGX01000004.1, from coordinate 260,036 downwards.
GCTGTGCAGATTCACGGGGGAATGGGGTATAGTAAGGAGTTGCCGGTCGAGCGCTATTTCCGCGACGCCAAGATCACCGAGATCTACGAGGGCACCAGCGAGATTCAGCGGGTGGTGATCGCCCGCAACGAGCTTGGGCTGCGCTAGGTCCGAGAGCCGGGGCGCTGGCGGGCGGCACGGGCCGGCTGCTTTGAGGAGTGAATAGGGAGCAGCCATGACAGACGATATGCAACGTGCGCGCGGCGACAGGCCGGGCGACGATACCCCTGCGGGGTCCGATCCCTTTATCGAGGTGATCCGCGACCTTCCGAAGATGCGCTCGATCGATGACGGCAAGCGCTTCGCGCCGCCGCCGCCGATGGTCAGCCGGATCGGGGCGGTGACGCAGGGCTGCGGCGCGGTGGCGCTGACGCTGATCGCCGCCGTGATGCTGCTGACAGCCATGCTCTACGGCTTCTACGTCTGGGGGCCGTCGATGATGCTCATTGGCGGGCTGGCGCTGCTGTTCGGGACGGCGGGCATCTGGCGCGGCACCCGGACGACGGTTACCGTGGCGATCCCGGTGCTGATCGGGCTGGCGATCCTCGCGTCGCTGTGGGGGTCGTACCTGCCGGCGGCGTCGGCGCTGGCGCCGCTGGGCAATTTCAACGTGATGCTGCCGCTGATCGTGGTCGGCGCGGTGTTCATCCTGCTGGTGACGCTGATCCTGCACCTCGTCTCGCTGGTGTACTGGAACCGGCTCCGGCCGCTGTCCCGGCGCGCGCTGATCACCTGGGGCGTGGTGATCGGGAGCCTGCTCGCGCTGTCGGTCGTGTTCCATTTTGTCCAGCAGAACCAGCGCGAGAGCTGGCTGGCGGAACACCGCGACACCTGGACCGCGCGGGCTGAGACGGACACGCTGGCGCTGGGCGCGAACTCGAACGTCACGCTAGGCTACAGCTTTGTGGGCGCGGAAGGTGACGCCGCCGACGTGCCCTTCGAGCAGCGCACCGCCGAGCTGAGCGCCTTCATCGACGCCGGGATCGGTTTGCTGCGCCTGGGCGCCAGCGGCGATATGCTGTTTGAGATCGACGAGCCGGTGCTGTTCCAGGCGTCGGAGTCCGGCGGGGGCGATGCGGATACCGGTGCGGATGTTGCGGCCACCCGCCAGCCGTCCGAGCAGGTCCGCCAGCAGCAGGCGTACGAGGAACGCTTCATGCAGCGCGTGCTGGAATCCGGTGTGAAGCTGGTAATCGCGGATTCGCAGTACACGCCCTATCTGCTGGTCAAGGGCGGCGAGTCGGCGGACATCGCGTGGGACGACTTCCGCGCCTATCACCGCCAGCGCATCGAGCATTACGCGTCGCTCTACCAGCCCTACGCCTACGAGATCGTCAACGAGCCGGGCGCCTACTCCACCTTCAGCGACCTGGCGGACTTCGAGAGCGAGGCGCAGCAGCTTGAGCTATGGCTCGAACACACGCAAGATCTGATTGATCTGGTGCGCGAGGTCAGCCCAGAGACGCTGGTCGGGGTGAGCATCGCCCCGCAGAACGAGTTTGACCTCGATTACTACGAGCGCGTGCTGGACCTGGGCATTGACTTTGTGGCGTTCCGCGTCTACCAGCCGGCCCAGTTCGACCTGATCGAGGACGCGCTGGCGCAACGAGGCCGTCCGCAGGAGCACGGCGCGCAGCTCTGGCTGGCGGAGACGTGGTACGGCTATTGCCTGGCGCCGCAGCGCAGCATGACGCTCGACTCGGAGTGGCTCGAGACGGCGGTCGCTTTTGCCGCGCGCTACGACGCCAGCGCCGTGCTGCCCAACGACTTCGGCTGCTTCCTGCAACCCGGCGGGACGCTCTTCGCCGGCGAAGTCGATGAGACCGGGCGCACCGAGGTATGGAACACCTGGAAGCGTCTGATCGCGGAGTGGGCGCCGTCGTAAGCGAGCAAAAAGCAGCCAAATGCAGCCAAATGCAGCGAGAAGCAGCTAACGACAGCTAAAGGCAGCTACAAGCTGTTCCTGGCTGCCCTTAGCTGTTCTTAGCTGCTTTTAGCTGTTTTGAGCTTTTCTCGGCTAACCGGGCGCGCGAACGCTCTTTGCGCTACAACTAACGAGGGAACGAATGGCACACCGCATCAATCACGTGGCGATCGTGGTGGAAGACCTGGACAGCGCGCTGGCCTTCTGGCGCGACGCCCTGGGCCTGCCGCTGAGCAAGACCGAAGACAACCCCGGCGAGGCGGTGCAGATTGCCTTCCTGCCGCTGGGCGAAAGCGAGATCGAGCTGCTCCAGCCAACCGACCCGGAGAGCGGGATCGGGCGCTATCTGGCGAAGCGCGGCCAGGGGATGCATCATGTCTGCGTCGAGGTGGACGACATCGAGGCGACGATGGCGCGGCTGGCGGCGCACGGCGTCGAGCTGATCAACGAAACGCCGCGCGTCCGGCCCGAGGGCACGCGCTACGCCTTCGTGCACCCGCGCAGCGCGTCGGGCGTGCTGGTCGAGCTGTACGAGCTGTCCCGCGCCTGAGAAGTGCCGCTGCAGCGGGATGAACGCGAGCGGGAGCGCCCGATTGGACGCCCCCGCGAGGGTGTGTATGCGGTTGGAACTCACTCGTGCCGCGCGCTGATGCGCGAGCGGGTTACTCGACCGGGCACTCGACCTCGACCCAGTAGCCCACGTCCGCGTGCACCCCGTAGAAGTTGTTCAGCGGAACGGTGATGGTAGCGGGGGGCGCCGTGGTCTTCCAGGCGAAGAGACCCGGGCTTGGATTGCCGGACGGGGCGAACTCGTAGTCCTGAACCTTGATGTTCTCGGATACGGGCGCGAATTCCCAAGGCGGCGTCAACGTGATGGTGATGGTAACCCAACCGTCAACAGGGGCGGAGAAATAGACCGTGCCTGCCAGCATCGTCTGCCCGGCGTACAGATTGACCGTGCTGCCGGGCACGTAGGGCGTGAAGGTTGCCCAGTTGCCCCGGGTCACGTAGCGAGTGCCAGCGGCCCAGGCTGTCTCGTCCATGAACTCGAAGCAGGGCTCTTCCTCGCAGCACTGCACGACGTACCTGATGTTGCCGTACCAAGAACCCTGGGGCGGATCTGTAATGTCGCCGCCGTAGGCGGTCTCGCCCTGGATCTCGTTACCTTCTCCATCCAGCATTGCGACCGAAGCATGCGCCTGCAGCCACAGGGTGGTGCCGCACTCAATGTCGCCGAGCGGCACAGTGAAGGTGTAGCTCGTTGTATAGGCGATGTCGCCGCTCTTGTACGGAGCTCCACCTGGGGTCAAACGTACCATCGGCTCGTAATCCAGTACGTAGAGATGGACTTCTTTCAGGTACCAGCCCCCGGTGGTCTCATACTTCACGTAGAGATTGGTCTCATCGTTCGACACGGTCACGCTGCCGGCGTTGATCGTCTTGCCACCCCACAGGGTGTATACCTGGGGTGTGCCGCAGATGGCGGGCTCCTGCGCCTGCGCGGGCAGCGCGGCCAGCAGCAACAAAGCGACAGTGAAAAGTGCGATCAGTTTACGTGACATATGGTAGTTCCCCTTTTCCCGCAGGATATGTGGTGTGAATAGCCTTGCACGGACGGTAGATTAAGAATCAGTGGCACAGTGATTGGGTTGAGGCTCTCCTTCCTCAGTCTTCCCACCCGGGAAGGTCATGTCCACTCCGGCGCGCGCAGGCGCTCGACCCTGCGTGCGTCCTTCAACAGAGCAGACGGCCAGTCTCAGGGAGTGTAGTAATAAGCGGAGAGAGACTGGTTCTGCGAAGAATAATTGTTTAACCAATATTGTAACTTATCGCAAAATAAAACTTAGGTAAGGTTTGCATAAGGATTCCAGCCCAGGGACTGGGACCGCAATACTATATTACTAAGCTATATGAAATTCGTAAATTCGCATCTTGCCCATTCTTGAAGCGCGATCACGATAGTGTTGCCTGAAACGGACAGGGTAGTCTAACTGCTCCTACCCTGCCCAGTCCCTCTATGAAATTGTCACCTACGCCGGCTCTTGTTCGCCTTTGCGACCCTCAGGCCGGTTGTGCGGACCACTAAATCTTTACGGGCGGCAGCCGCTGTGGTCCACCGGCTGGCCGGTGGGCGGCCTTGTTTGAGTACCACACCGCCCTTTAATCTCAGTGTACGCGCGAATCGGGCGCGGCGTGAGTAAGGATTCATGGTCGCTGGCGAAAGAGGCCCCCGCCGGCTTAAGCCTCGGGCCGCCGGTAGGCTCCCGGCCCCGAAACCCGTACAATTGTCAGTAAACTCCCCATCTAGTGAGCAGAAGAGAGGTTCCCACAAGATGTTTGACGCACACAAACTGGCCGAGCTGCGCGAAGACCTGGAGCGTTGGGAAGAGACCACGTTGTCGCAGTCGCTGGCCCGCCTGCCGGAGCGCGCGCCGCGTTTCACGACCGTCAGCGGCCGACCGGTGCAGCGGGTTTATACGCCGCTGGACATCGCCGGGCAGGACTACCGGCGCGATCTCGGTCTGCCGGGCGAATATCCCTTCACGCGCGGCATCCACGCCACCGGCTACCGCGCCCGGCCGTGGACGATGCGCATGTTCGCCGGCTATGGTACCGCCGAGGAAACCAACGCGCGCTATCACTACCTGCTGTCGCAGGGCAACATGGGGCTGTCGGTGGCCTTCGACCTGCCGACGCTGATGGGCTACGACACCGACGCGCCCGAAGCGCTGGGCGAGTTCGGCAAGTGTGGCGTGGCGGTGAGCAGCGCGCGCGATATGATGCGCCTCTTTGACGGTATCCCGCTGGGCGAGGTCAGTACCTCGATGACGATCAACAGCCCGGCGGCGGTGCTGTGGGCGTTCTACATCGTCACCGCCGAGCGCCAGGGCGTTGCACCGGCGGCGCTGCGCGGCACGCTGCAAAATGATATTTTGAAGGAGTACCAGGCGCAGAAGGAATATGTCTTTCCGCCGGAGCCGTCGATGCGGCTGGTGACCGATACCATCGAGTACGGCACGCGCCATCTGCCGCAGTGGAACACGATCAGCATCAGCGGCTATCACATCCGCGAGGCCGGCTCGACCGCGGCTCAGGAGCTGGCCTTCACCCTGGCGAACGGGATGGAATACGTCCGCTGGGCGCTGCGGCGCGGGCTGGCGGTTGACGAGTTCGCGCCCCGGCTGAGCTTTTTCTTCAACGTCCACAGCGACTTCTTTGAGGAGATCGCCAAGCTGCGGGCGGCGCGGCGCATCTGGGCGCGCGAGATGCGCGAGACGTTCGGCGCGCGCGATCCGCGAAGCTGGCTGATGCGCTTCCACACCCAGACCGCGGGCGTCAGCCTGACCGCGCAGCAGCCGGAAGTCAACCTGATCCGCGTGGCGATCCAGGCGCTGGCGGCGGTGCTGGGCGGGGCGCAGTCGCTGCACACCAACAGCATGGACGAGGCGCTGGCGCTCCCCTCGGAGCACGCCGTCACGCTGGCGCTGCGCACGCAGCAGGTCATCGCGCACGAGACCGGCGTCGCCAACACGCTCGATCCGCTCGGTGGCAGCTACTTCGTGGAGCGGCTGACGGACGAGATCGAGGAAGAAGCCTACGCCTACTTCCGGCGCATCGAGGACTTCGGTGGTGTGATCCCGGCCATCGAGGCGGGCTTTTTCCAGCAGGAGATCGCGGACTCCGCAGCGCGCTTCCAGGCCGAAGTCGAGGCGGGCGAGCGGCAGATTGTGGGCGTCAACGCCTACGCCAGCGACGAGCCGCTGCGCATCCCGCTGCTGGAGATGGATCCGCGGGGCTACGACCGGCAGGTCGCGCGGCTGGCCGAGCTGCGCGCCTCGCGCGACGCGGGCGCGGTCGAGCGCGCGCTGGACGCGCTGCGGGCGGCGGCGCGCGGCGACGCGAATCTGATGCCCTGTATCCTCGACGCGGCGCGGGCGGACGCCACGCTGCAAGAGATCATGGACGTGCTGCGCGAGGAGTTCGGCACCTACCAGGAGAAGCACGTCATTTAGCGAAGAGCAGCTAAGAACAGCTAAAAACAGCCAAGAACAGCGGAGAGCAGCAAGGGCAGCGGAGAACGGCTTATGGCTGTCTCTGGCTGCCTTTTTGCTGCCTTTAGCTGCTTTTGGCTGTACTTCGCTGCTTCTTGCTGCTTTTCGCTTTAGCGCACCGCCAGCCGCTGCCTGTCGAGCACCAGGGCGTCGAGATCCTGGCCGCGCAGGTGCTCGGGCCGGTTCAGGATCGTGTCGTGAGGATCGTGGGCGGCATGCAGGCGCCGGGCCGCGCCGCGGCTGTTGGTCGCGTAGCAGTAGGTGCAGCCAAAGAGGCACATCTCGTAGCTGCCGATATCGACCGAGCGCACGCAGCCGCAGTGCTCGCGGGTGGGGTGCGGCTTGAGTGCCAGCGCCGGCTGGCCGGTCAGGCGCGCCAGCAGGTCGAGGTCGACGCAGCTCCCCTGGTAAACGCGCGGGATGGCGGTGTAGTCGTCCTCGCAGCAGCTCACCAGTTGCATGCCGTGCTTCTCGGCGATCGCGCTCAGGTCTTCCAGCAGGTCCTGGCGCTCCAGGACGGTCGGCTCGCGGAAGGCGATGCCGTGCTGCGCGCTGACGGCGGCCAGATTGCGGCGCGTCTTGCCGTAGAAATCCAGGAACGAGTAGGTGCAGCGCACGGTGCTCCCCTCAAGCTGCGCCGCCAGCTCGGCGAAGCGCTGGCGGTGATAGGCCAGCGGGGTGCGGGTGCTGATCACGATCGGGTCATAGCGCCAGATCACGAATTCCGGCCCGACGCGCTGCGCCAGCGCGCGGAAGGCCGCGATGGCCGCGTCGGGGTCCGGGTTGTGCGTTTCCAACGGGCGGCCATAGCCGGTCAGCGTGAACTGAAAATAGTAGCGGTAGCCGCGCGCGTCCAGTTCGGGCAGGTGGCGCATCAGCGGGCGTGGGTTGCGTGTCCAGAACACGAACGCGGTCACGTCTTTGGGCGCCAGCGAGGTGCGGTAGATCTGGCCGGAGAAGGGATTGCTCCAGTGACAGAAGCCGTCGCGGATCCGGTTGGCCAGCCATTCGGCATAAAAGGCGGGGATGTCGGTGCGCCGGCTGGCACTGATCACGGTCATGAACCTGCCTCCGAACGACCAAGCAATGAGCGCTGGATACCCTTTAAGTATAGAACAAAAGTTCGTTTCCGGCAAGTAGGAAACCGGTCCTGCGCAGGCGAAAAAAGCCTGTTTCGGGCATGTGGCGAGCCGCAAGACGCACCCACTCCGGAGCGTTGTTCCCGCGCGTCGATCAGCGTGTGTGCCGGGGCATCATTCCCTCGTCCTATTTTCTCGCGGTCGGGCGCGCGGTACACTTGCAGTCAGGCACGGGCGACACGCCAACAGGAGCACGCGGCATGATCCCACTTCGCGAGCTGGTGAAACGGAGCGCGGGGCCGATTGCGCTGGCGATTGTCCTGGCCGGAGCGGGGCCACGCGACAGCCGGGCGCAGATCGATCCCCGTCAGGTCGCGCTGGCGTATGTCTGGCGGGATACGGTCACCCTGGCCGATGCCGCTGGGGAACCGCTGGCGCAGCCGGGGCCGAGCTTCAGCTATGGAGAAGGCGCGCGGCTGTTCTGGACGGCGGACGCGCGCACGCTGTACATTGCCCGCGACAGCGGCCTCTACGCCGCCGGGCCGGGCGGTTCGGCGCCGGCCAGGGTGCCCGGCTCATACGGCCGCACGCTGACCATTTCTCAGGACCGCGACACCCTCTACTATCTGGAAACCGTCTCGCCGCAGGAAGTCGAGGACACGGGCGGCCTGATTGCCTTTCCCCTGCGCGAGCTGTCGGTGCGGATGCTGACCGGCGGGCAGGGCCGTCTGGCAGGCTATTTCGGGCGCTTCCAACCGGGTTCGTGGCGGGCGAACCTCTCCTTCGCGGCGGCGCTGTACGTGCGCGACGGCGGGCTGCTCGGCCCAGGACGCCCGAACCTATGGACCGCCTACGGGCCGGTGGTGCTCGGCACGTGTTGTTTCCCCGACCCGGGGCTGGGTCGCTTTGACATCCACGCCGAAGCCTTCACCATCCAGGACGAGACATTTCTGCCCGGTGCGGCGGCGCTCAATCTGACGCGCACGCATCTTGCCGGGCCGACCACCGACGGGCGCATCCGCGTGCTGGACCTGATCACGGGCGGGGTGCGCGACTACACCATCGAGATCGCGGGCGGGTTGGGCGTGATCGAGCGGATGGCGTGGTCGCCGGACGATACCGCGCTCTACTTCGTATCGCGCTACGCCCCCTCGAACCCGCTTGAGCTGACTGTGGAGCCACCCTTTCCGGTCGATACACGCAGCGCCAACATCCAGCTCTATCGCCTGAATCTGGTGACCGGCACGATCCGCGAGCTGGCCTGGCGCGCTGATGTCTACGGTGTCAGTTCGCTGGCCGCCACCGAGCAGTATGTCTTCGCGGTGATGGTCGAGCCAAACCGCGCGCTGGTCGAGGCGATCAACGCGGGGCAGATTCCCGCCGGGGCGCAGCCGGGCGATCCGGCGCTGGCGCGCTATATGCCGTCGACCGCGCTGTGGCGGGTGGATGTCGAGAGCGGCTTCCCCGTCGACGTGCGCACCGACGTCTGGGGGCTAGCGGCGCGCCCGCTGCGCGGATAGCGCCAGGGAGATCGTCATGCAGTGGTATCGACGCACCTTCATCCCGCCCAACCCCCCGCGCGTGATTCTGATCACGGGCGCCAGCTCAGGCATTGGGCGGGCGGCAGCGCTGTTGTTCGCGGCGATGGGCGATCACGTGGCCGCCGCCGCGCGGGACACCGGGCGGCTGGAAGCTTTGCGCGCCGAAGCCGAGGCCGCGCAACTGCCGGGCCGGATCCTGCCCGTGACGGCGGATGTGATGGACCCGGCGGCGATGCAGCGGGCCGTCGCGCTGACCCTGGCCGAGTTCAACCGGCTGGATGTGCTGGTCGCCAGCGCCGGAATCGGGCACCGGGGCCCGCTGGTCGAGGCGGACTGGGACGCGCTGCAAACCGTGATGCGCACCAATGTGGACGGCGTGCTGCATAGCGTCCGTGCCGCTGTGCCCGCGCTGCGTGCCAGCGGGGGCGGGCACATCATTTTGGTGTCGTCGGTTCTGGGGGTGGTTGCGGCGCCCTATGCCGCCGTTTACAGCGCCGGCAAGGCCGCTGTTGAGGCGCTGGGGCGCTCGCTGCGCGGGGAGCTGCGCGCGGACGGGATCCATGTCACCGTCGTCCGCGTCGGGCAGGCGAATACCGAGTTTGCCGCCCGGCGCCTGGGGCGCTCTGGCCGGGTCGCGACGCGCTGGCCCACCATGACGCCCGAACAGGTGGCGGGCGGGATCGCTCGCGCCCTGGAGCGCCATCCGCGCACGCTCACCCTGCGCTGGATCGACCGCCTGTTTATCGGGCTGGGGCAGCGTTTCCCGGGGCTGATGGACCGCCTGCTGAGCCGTATCTACGGCGGATGAGAGAGCAAAAACAACGGGACACAGCGGCAAAAGCTGGGGTAAAATGATTCAAAGCGTACACCATGAGGGGGAAGGGGGAGCGCGCGATGCGAGGTGCCCGAGGTATCACGCGGATTCCATTGCGCCATGACACACACATCGCAGCCGGTGTCGTCAGCCAGACGTTGGACCAGGGCCGGATCATCGTGTTCTGTTTCTCGGATGTCACGGTTGGGGCGATTGACGCCGCTGTGGACGCGCTGAGCGACTTGATGCGCCGCTGCGACGAGGCGAGCCGCCCGCTGCATCTTCTGCTTGATCTCACCCAGCCCGGTGTGATCGTCACACCCTATGCCCGCGAGTGCGCGGCGGCACTCGCCTGCTCGCGGCCTCGCTTGCGTGGGCGGGTTGCCCTGCTGGCGCCGGAAGGCACGCCCGTTGCTCACCAGATCGAGCGCTTCTTGCGCTCGCTGGCCTATCACTATCGCGAACGCCGGCTGTTCTTTGATCGGGACGCGGCGCTTGCCTGGCTGCGCGAAACGCTGGAACCCGATCTGCTGCAGTAGCGCAGTGAGGGGATGGCGGTTCTGCCTCATCCGCTGGCCCGACGCGGCGCAGCGCGCCAGGCCGTCGCTGTCCGACAAGTTTGGGAGAGGATGATGCGTTCATGTCCGAGTTCCGCCTGCCCGCGGCAGCTCACATTGGCTATGTTCACCTGCGCGTCTCGGACCTGTCTGCCGCCCTGGATTTCTATGGGCGCCTGCTCGGCCTGCACCAGGTGGTACGCAAGCATAACACCGCCTATTTATCCGCCAACCAGAACCGACCCTATCACATCCTGCTGACCGAGGTGGCCGGGGCGCGCCCCAAGCCGCCCCGCACAACCGGCCTGTACCATGTCGCGATCCGCCTGCCAGACCGCCCGGCGCTGGCGCGTGTCCTCAAGCGATTGATGGATCATGGCTGGCCGTTGCAGGGCGCCGCCGACCATGGGGTCAGCGAAGCGATTTATCTGGCGGATCCGGACGGGAGCGGGATCGAGCTATACACCGACCGGCCCCGCGACCAGTGGGTCTGGTCGAACGGACAGCTTGTGATGGTGACCGAGCCGCTCGACGTCGGCGCGCTGCTCGATACGATCCGCGATGATCTCCGGTCCAGCCGATCCATCGACCCGCGAACCGACATCGGCCACGTGCACCTGCACGTTTCGGACCTGGGCCGCGCCGAGGCGTTCTACAGCGGGCTGCTGGGCTTTGAGGTAACCCAGCGGTCGTATCCCGGCGCGCTCTTCCTGGCAGCAGGTGGCTACCACCATCACCTCGGCCTCAACATCTGGGCAGGGCGGGGCGCGCCGCCCCCGCCGTCAGACGCTGCCGGGCTGATCGCCTTTGAGGTGCAGCTTCCCGATCGCGCCTCGTGGGAGACGCTGGTGCGGCGCCTGGAAGAGGCCGGGCAGCCCTTCGAGCGGCAGAAGCGCAACGGCAGCGCGGACGCCGTGCAACTTTACGACCCTGACGGCAACGGCGTGCTGCTGGTTAGCGGCTGACGGCTGGGACCCTCACCCTAAATCCCTCTCCCTGTGCGCTTCGCTTGGAGAGGGACCTGGAATTGGGGCAACCCGGCTCAAACGCAGCGGGGCGATACGAGCATCGCCCCGCTTTTTCGTCTATTGTGTCACCCGCGCTAGCGCCCGAAAGGCGTTTGGTCTTCGATGGAGACGTTTTCCTCGCCAAGCTGGTTGCGGGCGAACTCTAGAATGTCGTCGTTGATCCCGATGGGGTGGCGCGGAAAGTCAAGCCGGGCGGGCCGCCCGCCGCCGCCCTGGATGATGAAGCAGAAATGGTCACGGCCCGGATACTGGGTGAGAAAGCCGTGCAGGCGTCGCAGCCGCAGGCGGTCGTGAGCGGCGTTGTCGCTGCGGGTGATGGTCAGCACCAGCAAGCGCCCCGGCTGAGGCGGTGCTTCCGGCTCCCGGTTCGGGCGGCGCGGAGGGCGGCGCAGCGGTCGCTCGGTTTGCGCGGGGGCTTCGCCGGCGGCCAGTTCGTCGCGGGTGCGGGCTGCCGGAGCGGGCGGTGGTGTCAGCCGGCCAGCCGCATCGATGGCGGGCGAGCGGCCGTTGCCGTTCTCGTCGGCGCGGTGCGGCCCGATGATGTGACCGGTATCGTCGCGGTATTCCCAATCGGGCAGCTCGCCGCCGTAGTCCGGCTCGGCATCCAGCCAGCCGGGCACCTCGCGGTCGGTGATCAGCCCCGGCTCGCGCGGGACCGGTTCCGCAGCGATGCGCGGCGGCTCCAACGGCGGGGCGGTCGGGACGCTGGCGCCTGCGCTGGCGGGCATCACGGCTTCGGTGGCAGGCGGCGGCTCCGGTGCTGCAGACGCGGGGACGGCGACCTCGCCGGTCTCCTCATCGTACAGGTCGGCGTCCTCGTCTGCCAGCCAGGACGGCGTCCAGGCGGTCATGGCGGGCGGCTCGTGGTCAGCCGTCACCACCTCGAAGTTCTGCGAAACCGACTCCGCGATGATCTGCACGTCGCCGCGCGAGGTATCGGCTTTGCCACGCACGATCAGAACGCTGTCCGCCTCGACGCGATCGCGGTATTCGTTCCAGACGCGGGGGAACATCACTGCGCTGATCATCCCCGTGATGTCCTCGATGGTCAGGATCGCCATCGCGTCGCCCTTCTTGGTGATGATGCTGCGCACGTCGGCGACCAGCCCGGCGATCGTGACGGGGATGCCGTTCGCCTGGTCGCCCAGTTCGACCAGCTCCGCGCTGGTGTGCGTGATGGCGTGCTGAAGCTGTGCCATGACCGCTTGCAAAGGGTGATCGGTCACGTAGAGACCGACCAGCTCTTTCTCCCAGCGGAGCATCTCGCGCTTGGTCACCGGCTTGACATCGGTCAGGTAGCTCAACACGCTGTCCGTGGCGCCGTAGGCGACCCCCGTCGCCTCGCCGAACAGGCTGATCTGCCCCACCTCGCGTGCCTTGTGATGCTCGGCTGAGACGCTCAGCATCCGGTCGAGCGCCGCCAGCAGGGTTGGGCGGGGGGCGAAACGGTCGAGCGCGCCGACCCGGATCATCGAGTCCAGCGCGCGCTTTTGCACAACGCGCAGATCAACCCGCCGGCAGAAGTCGTCAATATCGGTGAATGGGCCGCCTTCCTCGCGCACCGCCAGGATGTGCTGCAGCGGCCCCACACCCACATTCTTGATCGCACCCAGCCCAAAGCGGATCGCGCGCGAGCCGTCCGGCTGTTCCTCGATGGTGAAATCGAGCTGGCTGGTGTTCACGTCCGGCGGCAGCACCTGAATGCCCATCCGCGCGCAGTCCGCCGCGAACAGGCTGACCTTGGACGAATCGTCGCGGTGGACGGACATCAACGCGGCCATGTACTCGTGCGGATAGTGGCATTTCAGGAAGGCTGTCTGGCACGTCAGCACGGCGTAGTCGGCACTATGTGATTTGTTAAAGCCGTAACGCGCGAAGAACTCGATGTCGTCGAAGATGCGGTTCGCGGTTTCCGCGTCGACGCCGTGCTTGGGGCCGCGCTCAACGAAGATCGCGCGGTGTTCGAGCAGCGCCTCTTTCTTCTTCTTCGACACAGCGCGGCGCATCAGGTCGGCTTCGCCCAGCGAGTAGCCGAACAGCTCCGCGCCGATCTGCATGATCTGCTCCTGATAGACGATGATGCCGTAGGTTTCTTCGAGGATCGGCTTGAGCTTGGGGTGCTTGTACTCCACCGGTTCCAGGCCATGCAGGCGCCGGTTATAGGTCGAGATGTAGTCCATCGGGCCGGGGCGGTAGAGCGAGATCCCGGCGACGATATGCTCGAACCGCTGCGGGCGCATCTCGGTGAGCATGCGCCGCATCCCTTGCGACTCAAGCTGGAAGACGCCGATCGTCTCGCCGCGCCCCATCATCTCGAACGTTTCCTGCACCATCCGCGTTTTTTCGGGGTCGTTCGGGTCGGGGCGGTAGGGGATGTTCGACAGATCGTAATGGATGCCGTGATAGCGCTCGATCAGCTCGCACGCCAGGCGCATGATGGTCAGCGTCGACAGCCCCAGAAAGTCCACCTTGAGCAGCCCGATGGATTCGCAGGTTTCCATCGGAAACTGCGTCACCATCTTCACCGGCGCGTCCTCGCCGGAGCCTTTGGTCGGGCGATGGAGCGGGATGTACTCGACCAGCGGCTTGTCGGCGACGATCACGCCCGCGGCGTGCGTGCTGGCGTGGCGCGTGATGCCCTCAAGCTGGCGTGCCGCGTCGATCAGGCGGCGCGCAGCCGGATCGCCCTCATAAACCGCTTTCAGATCGGGCAGTGCTGTTTCCGGGTCGTCGCCCAGCGCGTCGTCGAACTTGATCGGCTTGCCGCTCGAGGGGATCAGCCGGGCGATGCGATCGACCTCGGTCGGGGGATAGTCCAGGGCGCGCCCCACGTCGCGGATGGCGGCCTTGCTGCCCAGCGTCCCAAAGGTGATGATGGCGGCGACCTTGTCCTCGCCGTATTTGCGCGCGCAGTACTCGATCATCTCGGCGCGACGGTCTTCGGGATAGTCGAGGTCGATATCCGGCATCGAGACGCGCCCCGGGTTGAGGAAGCGCTCGAAGAGCAGGCCGTTGCTCAGCGGGTCGATGTTGGTGATGCCGAGCGCATAGGCGGCGACGCTGCCCGCCCCCGACCCGCGCACGTTCCACCAGATATCGGCATGGCGCGCGAACTCGCACAGGTCCCACACGATCAGGAAGTAGGTGTCGAACCCCATGTTGTGAATGACGCCCAGTTCGTAGTCGAGCCGCTGGCGAATCTCCGGGTCGTCGGCACGGCTGCCGTACCGCCAGCGCAGACCGCGCTCGCACAGATGTCGTAGATACGTTTCGGCGGTGAAGCCGGGCGGCACGGGGAAGACGGGCAGATGATAGCCGTTCGAATCCAGGTTCAGCTCGCACATTTCGGCGACGAGCAGGGTGTTGGAAAGCGCCTCGGGCACGTCGGCGAACAGGCGCCACATCTCGCCGGGCGTGCGCAGATGGAAGGTGCGGCTGGCGAAGCGCAGCCGGTTCTGCTCGTTCTTGACGTTGCCGGTCTGGATGCACAGCAGGGTGTCGTGCGCGTCGTAATCATCCTCAAGGATATAATGCACATCGTTGGTGGCCAGCAGGCGCGCGCGCGTGTAATCCTGGTTGGCGCGCAGCCACTGGTTGAGCCGGTGCAGTTCGTCGATGTCGTGATGCTGTAGCTCCAGGAAGAAGTTCTCTGCTCCGAAGACATCCTGATACCAGCCGATCTGGGCCAGGGCTTCGGCTTCGCGCCCTTCTTCCACCATGCGCGGGATCTCGGCGGCCAGGCAACCCGACGTGGCGATCAGCCCTTCGGCGTGCGCCGCCAGAAAGTCATGATCGATGCGCGGGCGGTAGTAGTAGCCTTCGAGCTGGGCTGCCGAGGCGATCTTCAGCAGGTTCTTGTAGCCGGTTTCGTTGCGCGCCAGCAGCAGTAGATGGTACGGCTTGGTGTCGAACTGCGGATCGCGATCGCGCATGCTGCGCCGCGCCAGATAGGCTTCCATGCCGATAATCGGCTTGATCCCGGCGCTCTTACAGGCCCGGTAGAAATCGATCACGCCGTACATGGTCCCGTGATCGGTGATCGCCAGGGCTTTCATACCGGTCTCCGCTGCCCGGCTGACGAGCTGGTTGATGCGGCTCATGCCGTCGAGCAAACTGAATTCGGTGTGCACGTGCAGATGAACGAACTCTTTTTTGTCAGGCATGGGATGCAATCACCCGCTAGAACCCGCTTTGGTGTGTGCCAATAAAGAGGAAAGAACGACTGCGCGCCAGCACCGGCGCAGCCGCCCCGCATTATAGCATACCGGCGTCTGGCGAGGCGTGAGCTTGTGATCAGAAACCGTCAAGAACGCAATGCATGTCCCTCGTCGCGGCGGGCGCGGTAGCCCGCCAGAAGCCGGTCCATGATCCGATTGGTTTCGGCGGCGGACTCGCCGGTGCTGGGGCACGGGCCGCCGCCCAGCAGCGTATCGACCACCGTCTGGATCAGCGGTTGCTGGACGTGCGGCGGGTGGTCGATGACGAACTGCTCCTCACGGTCGCCGCGCCGCAAGATCACCGGGGCGTTGTCAAAACACGCGTAGCGCAGCGTGCCTTCCGCGCCGTAGATCTCGGTGAAGTCTGCGCGCTGCGGGCTGGAGAACCACCATAGCCCGGTCCCCTGCGCGCCGCTGGCAAAGGTGAAGCTGCCGCTGACGATATCTTCGGCGGGGTAGCGGCCGGTCTGGTTGCCGGCGTCGCCGTGCGCCGCGACAATCGGCCCCAGCGCGTAGAGCAGAAAGTCGATCATGTGCGCGCCGAGGTCCACGAACAGGCCGCCCCCCGCGATCTCGGGCCGGAAGCGCCAGGGCAGGGCGGATGGGTCGGGGCGCGCATCGTCAAAGAGCTGCATATGGACGGCGCGCACCTCGCCGATTGCCCCGGCGTCGATCAGCTCTTTGATCTTGACGAAGCGCGGCAGCGCCCGCCGGTAATAGGCGACGAACAGCGGCACCCCCGCTGCGTGGCACGCCTCGATCATAGTCTGGCATTCGGCGTAGGTGCGGGCCATCGGTTTTTCGACGTAGACGGGTTTGCCCGCGTCGGCGGCGCGCAGGGTGTATGCGCAGTGGGTGTCGGGGGGCGTGGCGATGTAGATCGCGTTGACGTCGGGGTCGTGGATCAGCGCGTCGGCGTTGTCCGTCCATTTGGGAACGCCGTGCCGCCGGGCGTAGTCTTCTGCCAGCGCGCCCGTCCGGCGCATGACCGCCACCAGCTCGGAGCCGGCGGCCTGTTGCAGCGCGGGGCCGCTTTTGACCTCTGTCACGTCGCCGCAGCCGATGATGCCCCAGCGCACCCGATCCATCTCCGTCTCCTTCGCATGTCCTGTCCGCGCGGCTGACTCGCGCCGCCTGCCCTCATTATAGACCCGTGCGGCGCAAGGAACCTTGCGCGCCGATAGCCGGCCAGGCAGGGGGATTTTCCCTGCCACCCGGACCGGACTATACTGAGGGGGATGAGTGCTGTTGGCGAAGTGAGGCAAGGAGGCACGAGGCGAATGCAGGCGGTCAGGCGATTTCGACTGTTCATGCTTGCCGTGTGGGTGGTCGTGGCGTTACTGGTAGTCGGGACAGCTCTGGCACAGGATGACGAAGGCACCCCTCAGCCGGAGACCTTCAACGCGGGCAGCGAACCCCCGCGCGATCTGGACGATATCGCGGTCAAGCTGACCCCGTTGCTGGTCGGCGCGGCCCTGATCGAGCGCACGCTGGAGTTCCTGTTCAACTGGGTGGAGCGGGCGCTGCTGGACGCCAGCCACAGCCTGCACACCTTTCTGGCACGGGTAGCCGGGCTGGTGCAGGTCGATGTGCACAACGCCTGGGTCAGCATGTCCGAGCTGTCGGTGGCTTTTGGGCGGCGCCAGGCAAACCCGGATCTGGCCGTTGCCGATCCGGATAGCCCAAACCCGGAGGACTGGCCTCTGGCGGTGCTCGAAGAACGCCTGGAACAGGCGCGCGCCCTCTTCGAGCAGGCCCAGCGGACCATCGAGGCCGCGCTGAAATCACCCGTGTATGTGGCGCGCAAGAAGCTCACGGCAATGGTGCTCAGTCTGGTGTTCGGCGTGACTCTGGCGCTGATGGGCAACCTGCGCCTGTTTGAACCGCTGGGCGTGCAGGTGGCAAGCCAGATTGTCGAGCCGTTCCGCCTGCTGGATACGATCCTGGCCGGTGTGCTGATGGGCCTGGGAACCGATTGGGTTCACCAGGTGGTCGGCCTGCTGGTCAACGGCAAAGGGTTATTGGGGCGGGCGGCGACGGGGACGCAGATGAACCCCGATCAGATCGCGAACATGACGTCTGCCGCCGTTCAGGAAGAGTTTGGGCGCCAGCTCAACGACCTGCGCTCGCGCGTGCTGGGCGGTGGGCCGGGGTCCATGGTGGCCGTCTCCGCTGCGGCGTCTGCCATGCCCCCGGCGCCGGACGACGAGCCGGCAGCAGGCGGCAGCAGCGCCGAAGCCAGCGTGACATCCGGCCTGCGGGTGGCGAGCGCCGGGATCATGCCGTTCGGCATCACGCCCGCCCCCCAGGGCGCCGCCGGGCCGGAGCGGCACGCGCAGCCGGGGGATTTCCTGCCCCTGCACGACGTCCAGGTGACGGTTCACGAAGGCGGAACAACGGCACGCGCGGAGCCATCGCTGGACGCCGAGACACTGGGGACGCTGCCGGAAGGCACGCGCCGTGAGGCCGACGGCCTGGTCTTCGGCGAGTTCACCTGGCTGCGCACGCCGTGGGAAGGGCCGGAAGCGGGGCCGGATCAGGATGCCTGGATCCCCGGCGAAGACACCGATTTCCCGCGCTCCACAGCCTACAATCAGGTGGACGGCTCCTGGTACGAAAGCGAGGCGGTGCTGGCTTTTCGCCGCTCGCTGGTGCGCGATCTGTTGCGGGTGCGGAACGCCGACCGGGACCGGCTCGCCGAAGTCGATACGCTGAGCGGGGCCGCGCTCGAAGAACTGGAGATCGCGCTCACCCGCGAGACGATCCCGCCGCTCTATCACGATTTCTGGGCCATGCAGCTTCATCTGGGGCTGCCGGACCCGTTTACCTTCCTGCCGGTGCAGACCACGCCCCCCGCCGGGATCGAGGCGATGGGCTTCAGCGGCTTTGGGCCGACAACCTACGCCCTGGACAACTGGATGTACGAGTACGATGCCTCGCGCGGGCTGCACCCCGGCGTGGACTACCTGGTGCCGGAAGGCACGCCGCTGATCGCCGTGGCGGACGGGGTGATCGTCGAGTTCCCCTTTCTGCACGACCCGGCGGACCGCTCGCTGGCGCTGCGGCCTTTCCTGCCGGAGAAGTTCCGGCGCGACGACGGCTCGCGCGTGTTGTCGAATGTGATCGTCGGGTACGGGCACGTGTCCACCGGCTCGCCGCCCCTGGTCCACAGCGGGCAGGAAGTGCGTGCCGGGGAGATCATCGGGAACTCCGGCTGCCCGCTGCTCACGACCGACGAGGGCAGCGTCATCGCCCAGCGCAACAACGCGCATCTGCACCTGGAAGTGCACTTTGCGACCGATGGGCGCGCGCGCCTGGACGCGCAGACGCCGCTTAACCCGCTGCTGTTTTTCACGCCGCGACTGGTGGCGTGGCAGGCGCGTCTGGCGACGCAGCGCAACGGCGCGCCCTATCCGTCGGATGGGCAGCCGTTCGGGCGGCTGGGGTTCTTCAGCGTGGGCGCGTTCAGCTACGAGCCGGCTACGATTGTGTGGGATCATCAGGTCACGCGTTCGGAGCCGTGGCCGGAAGGGGTCTATCCGCTGGACAGGCTGCTGGACTGGGCGCGCAGCTTCGAGCCGTATCCGCTGGATGGCACAGGTCCCTTCTGAGGGCAGCGCGGCGCGCACGGCTCGGCGTAGCAACCAACACGGGGAGCGGACGCTCCCCGTGTCTGATCATTCGCGCTGGGGAGTCTGGCTCAGGCGCTGCTCAACGCGGCAAGCCGGCGCTGGAGTGTGCGGTTCCGGTGAGCGGCGCGCAGGTACGCCACCAGCAGGATCACCCAGGTGAACGCCAGCGCCGCCACACTGAGCCGGTCACTGAGCACGATGTAATACCGCGCGGCGCTGCCCCCATCTGCTCCGAAAGTCATCGTCTTGGGCATCGTCACTCCTCCGGCGATGGCCGAACCGGCCCGTCCAGCCGCCGATCATCGCGCGGCTGGCACAGGCTGGGATGTTGCTCGCTCACTGTCTAATATACCATGTGACGCAGTTTGTGCGCGGTCTTGTGCTCCAAAACCGCCAGATGGGTGCAAAAGCCTATGCCGGACTGGCGCGAAATCGGCTACACTGGAGCGCGAGATTGTATCAAGCCCGGCCGGGCCGCGCGCCCGGCGCGAGAAAATCGCCAGGGAGCACCCATGCCCGAACTGCCCGAAGTCGAAACCGTGGTGCGCGGCCTGCGCACGCCGCTGGTCGGGCGCACCATCACCGCCGCCAGCTATGACTATCCCGGCGGGCTGGTCCGGCCCGATGGCCCGATCTTCACGGGGCGCATCGCGGGCCAGCCGATCCGCGCGATCAACCGGCGCGGCAAGTACGTTGTGATCACGCTCGACCCCGATACGCTGATCATCCACCTCAAGATGACCGGCCGGCTGTACGTCGCGCCCGACGATGATGTCCAGTACGCCGACCGCTGGGTGCATTTCACCTTCCAACTGGATAACGCGCACCAGCTCCGCTTTTCCGACGCGCGCAAGTTCGGGCGCGTGTATCTGGTCGAGGATCCTGCTGAGGTGCTCGGCGCGCTTGGCCCGGAGCCGCTCGACGACGCGCTGACGTTCGACGCGTTCTGCGCGTGCCTGGCCCGCCGGAGCGGGGCGCTCAAGCCGCTGCTGCTCAACCAGACGGTGCTGGCCGGAATCGGCAACATCTACGCGGACGAGGCGCTCTTTCTGGCGCGTTTGCATCCGCTGCGGCGCGCCGGCACCCTTACCCCGGACGAGCTGGCCGCCCTGTACGGCGCGATCCGCCAGGTGCTGGCAGATGGCATCCGGCGCGAGGGGGCGAGCGTCAACTGGTATCGCAAACCGGACGGGACGAAAGGCAGCGCGCAAACCGGGCTGAACGTCTACGGGCGCGCCGGAGAACCCTGCCTGCGCTGCGGCACGCCGATCGCGCGGATCGTCGTCGGCCAGCGCGGGACGCACCTGTGCCCCGCTTGCCAAACCCTCTGAGCGCGACGATACTCAAGCTGGGGCCGGCAGCCGGGGCAGAGTCCGGCCAGAAAAGCGAGGCGGATGATGGCATCCTTTCTCACTCTCTCGTGGTTGTTTCTGGCACAGACGGAATCGTCGAATATCCGCGATTTTTTGGGGCAGGTGTCCGGCCTGGTGGCGCTGACGTGCGTCGCCGGAATCGTCTGGGTGGCGCTGACGATGTTTGTCATGCAGCGCGCGGCGGAGCGCCGCCGCCGGGCCGCGCTGGGCCTCGACCCTCTGCCGCCGTTCTACGCCGGCCTGTGGCATGCGCTGCGCGGCGAGCGGGCCGCGAGCACTCCCGCTGCCCGCCTGGAGCCTGCCGCGCCTGCGCGACGCCCCGCTGCGCCTCTACCCGATCTCAGCCTGCTGACTGGCGAGGTCCCCGCGCCGGGCCCGCTGCCGCCCGAGCCTGAGCCGGAGCCGGATCTCTTGGGCGGCGTACCGCCCGCCGAAGGCGAGCCGGCGGACGCGGTCGAGTTGCTGCGCGTGTGGCGCGATCTGGCGTCCGGCGCGCTGATCGTGGAGATCGACGGGCGGCGCTTCCAGTCCGCCGACGAGCTGCGCCGCGCCGGGCTGGAGCGCCGTCTCAACGGCGTGATGCAAGACCTCAACGCGCTGATCGGACGCGCAGCCGCCGGCCCGCCGCGCCCTGCCGCCGAAGAACCCCCGGCGCCGCCCGCCGAGTCCTCGCTGCGGCATATCGCGCGTGTGGCCATGGGCCAGCCCACGACATCGCCCGCCGCGCCTGCGCCGCGCTCGATTGCCGACCAGATCGAAGACCTGCTCCAGCAGCGGCTGGCCGCTGCCCCGGCCTTTCACGGGCGCGAGATCCACGTCAAGCCGTCGCTGCACGGCGGGGTGCAGATCGTGGTCGACGATCGCCAATACGAAGGCGTGGGCGACATCGACGACCCCGAGGTGCGCGCGCTGATCGAGGACGTGGTGCGCGAGTGGGAAGCGGACCAGTAGGCGCGCCGGTCAGGCCAGCTCGACCGCGACCGGCTCGATGCGCGGTCGCCCGTTCTGGTCTTCGACCAGCCGCCCGGCGGGGATGCGCGTGTCGTGCTGGAAGATCAGCAGGCCGCCCGTCTCCAGCGCCCACTGCTGCCAGCGGCGCTTGGTCTCCAGCGTGACCAGCGGCTCGACGTCGTAGGCCGTCATCCAGCCCAACCGCTCGAAATGGATCGCGTAGCTTGCCAGGTCGGCCACGAAGAGCGCCTGCTCGCCGCCGCTTTCGAACAGCACCGACTGGTGACCGGGCGTGTGCCCCGGCGTGACCACCACCCGCACCCCCGGCACGATCTCGGTGTCGCCGTCGAGCAGGGTCATCTGCCCGGCGCGGACCAGCGGCTCGTAGTTGATCGGGAAATAGGTGGCGCGGGTGCGCTCGTTGGGGCGCATGGCGTCTGCGTATTCGCGGCGCTGCACGACGTAGCGCGCGGTGGGGAAGGTGGCGCGCACGGCGTCCTGGCCGCTGCCGGCGAAGGTTGTGTTGCCCGAGCAGTGATCGCCGTGCAGATGCGTGTCGATCACGATATCCACCGCGTCCGGCGGCACGCCCAACCGCGCCAGCCCGTCGAGCAGCGTCCCGGTCGGGCGCTCCAACCCCCAGATCGCGATTTCTTTGGGTGCCAGCTTGTCGCCCAGGCCCGTGTCGACCACGATCGTCTGACCGGCGGCGCGCACCAGCAGGCAGGTCAGGATCATCGGGACGCGCTGCTGGTCGTCCGGCGGCAGGTAGTCGCGCCAGAGCGCCAGCGGCACCAGCCCGAACGGGCCGCCGCGATCGACCCACACCACGCCGTCGCTAATCAGGTGAATTTCGATCTCGCCAATGGTGATCATGCGCTCGCTGCCTTTGAGGAAACCGGGCGGGGGAACGGGTTGCCATCGCGCCGCAGATGCGCTATAATCGAACACATGTGCGGACGATTCACACTCACCGAACCCGATGTCGGCGTCTTGCTCGAGACGTTCTCGCTGACGCACCCGCCGGAGCCGCTGCCCCCGCGCTATAATATCGCGCCCACGCAGCCGGTCGCAACGGTTGTGCGCGAAAACGACGGCAGCACCGTCCTGCGCATGATGCGCTGGGGGCTGATCCCAGGCTGGGCCAAGGACCCGACCATCGGCGCGCGGATGATCAATGCGCGCAGCGAGACGCTGGCCGAGAAGCCGGCCTTTCGCAACGCGTTCAAGCGGCGGCGCTGCCTGATCGTGGCGGATGGCTTTTACGAGTGGCAGAAGCGGGCCGGCGGCAAGCTCCCCATGTTCATTACGCTCAAAGACCGCCAGCCGTTCGGCTTCGCCGGGCTGTATGAGATCTGGACCGAGCTGGAAAGCGGCGCGAGCCTGACCACCTGTACGATCATCACCGGCCCGGCCAACGAGCTGGTCGCCTCGATCCACGACCGGATGCCGATCATCCTGCCGCCCGAGGCGTACGATCTGTGGCTTGATCCGCTGGAAACGAACACAAGCCGCCTGGCCGAACTCTTGCGGCCGTACCCCGCCGACGCGATGATGGCCTATCCGGTCTCACCGCGCGTGAACACGCCAACCAACGACGACCCCGGCCTGATCGAGCGCGCGAGCTAACCCCCGCGCGCGATTTTTTTCTTCCGGCTGGTTGCGTGGCAGGGAGAATCAGGCCGGCAGCGCGGCGAGCGCCTGCTCGAACTCGGCGACGAGGGCGGCGCGCTCGTCCGGCGGCAGGAAGCTGGCGCGTGCGGCGGTCAGGATGTGGCGCTTGAGGGCGCTCAGCGGCAGCCCCAACCCGACGTGCGCCACAGCCAGCTCGTCGGTCAGGGTGATATTGCATAGCAGCGGGTCGTCGGTGTTGATCGTGACCGGCACGCCAAGCTCGCTCAGGGTGATCAGCGGGTGCCGGTCGACCCGGTCCACGACCCCGCTTTGCAGGTTGCTGGTCGGGCAGACTTCGAGCGCGATATTTCGCTCGCGCACCAGCGCGACCACGGCCGGGTCCTCGACCGCGCGCACGCCGTGCCCGATGCGCTCCGCGCCCACCTCGACGGCCTCGCGCACGCTTTCGGGTCCGTCCCATTCCCCCGCATGAACGGTCAGATGCAGCCCGGCCTGGCGCGCGCGCGCCAGGATCGGCGCGAAGTGCCGCGCGGGGTGCCCTACTTCCAGCCCGGCCAGGTCCAGCCCCACCAGACGAGAGTCCCCGACGCTCAGCACGGCGTCGAGCACTTCTGCGGCGATGGCAAGGCTTTCGTGGCGGTTCACCGACGCGATCAGCCGGACGCGGATCGGTGCCTGACCCTCGGCCTGGGCGGCTGCCGCGCACACACAGCGGATGATCTCGGCGTAGGTGTGCTCGTTCTGGCGGGCCAGCGCGTGCGGCGTGAAGCGCAGCTCCATATAGCGCACCGCGTCGTCGGCGGCGTCGACAATCGTCTCGACCGTCAGGCGCTCGATCACGGCCAGCGAGCGATAAAACTGGCGCAGTACGTCGAACTTGCTGAGGAAGTGAATGTAGCTGGATTGGTCGGCGCCGGTCATCTGCACGAACGGGCGCAGGTCGTCGGGGTTGTGGGCGGGCAGCGGGATCCCGTATTCGCGCGCGATGTCGACCAGCGTATCCAGGCGCAGCGAGCCTTCGAGGTGGCGGTGCAGCTCGATCTTGGGCCAGCGGCGGAGCGTTTGCCAGACGGCGCTGGTGCGGTCGACCACCTTGTGGGCGTCAAACGTCACCGTCCGGCCGCCTTTCTGCCAGCGGAAGCGTGCAGGTAAAGGTGCTGCCGCGGCCCACTTCACTGGCGACGGTAATCGAGCCGCCGTGCGCTTCGAGGATGCGCTTGACGATCGACAGACCAAGCCCCGCGCCGCCCCGGTGGCCGCGATCGCCGCGCTCGACCTGGTAGAACCGCTCGAAGATGTGATCCAGTTTGTCGGGGGGGATGCCGATCCCTTCGTCGATGACCGACAGCGTGGTCGAGCGGGCATCGGCGCCAGGCGCCAGCCGGACCGTGATCGTCGAGCCGGCGGGCGAGAACTTGATGGCGTTGCCCAGCAGATTGTCGATCACCTGCGCCAGACGGTCGCGGTCGCCTTCGACCGGGTAGCGACCGGGAACGGCCTCGTAGGCGAAGGTGTAGCCCCGGCTGCCGTGAACCAGACGCGCGCCGTTGACCGCCTGCTCGGCCAGCTCGCCCAGGTCGAGCAGGCGCAGGTCGAGCGTGTCGCGCCGGATGGTTTCGAGCGAGAGAATGTCGTTGATCAGGCGGCTGATCGACTCGGCTTTTTGCTCGATGGTGTCGAGCGCGTCGATCTGCTCAGGCGTCACCGGGCCCAGCTCGCCGTCGCGCATCAGGCCGGCGTAGCCGCGCACCAGCGCCAGCGGGCTGCGCAGTTCGTGGCTGACGTTCTGCACCAGCTCGTCGCGCAGCGCGTCGACCGCCTGAAGGGTTTTGTTCGCTTCCGCCAGTTGGGCGGCGCGCTCGCGGGTTTCTTTCAGCAGGCGCAACGTCTCGATCGCGGCGGCGATCTGGCTGCCGGCGATGGTCAGCAGGCGCTCGTGATCGGGGGTGAAGGCATGCGGGCTGGCGCTGTCGATACTCAGCGCGCCGATCACCTGATCGTGGACGGTCAGCGGGACGGTGAGCAGCGAGCGGATATCCGGGTCGATCACGCGGAAGCGGGGGTCGGCGAGGGTATCCGGCACGTAGACTACTTCGCCCGTGGCGACCACATGCCCCGCGACGAACTCGCCATATTCAAAGCGCGCCGCGGCGACGTATTCCGGTCTGAGGCCCACCGCTGCGCGCGTGACTACCTGGTTCGTTTCCGGCTCGTAGAGCGCGATCGACGCCGAGCGGCAGCCGTACACATCGCGCATGCGGTGGGTGACCAGCTCCAGCATCTCCTGCAAGGACTCGCTGCAGCTCACCTGGCGAGCCAGGTCGTGCAGGGCCGAGACCTCGTCCAGGCGGGTGCGCAGCCGCTGGTAGTACAGGGCGTTCTCGAGCGCCGTCGCGGCCTGCATGCACAGCAGTTCCAGCGTGCGCAGGGTGGTGGCGCGGAAGAAGTGAGGCTGGGCGTAGCGCAGGACCAGCGCGCCCAGCCGGGAGTCGCCGCGCATCAGCGGATACCCGGCCAGGGCCAGCGCCGGGCGCTCTCGCGGGAGCAAGATGGCGCCGGCCGCGCTCAGGTCGTGCAGCACAACCGGCTCGCCGGTTTCGGCGATCTGCTGCGCCAGCGGGCTGGTGACCGGGTCACCGGGGCGGATGATCCGCTGCCCGCTGGCATCATCCAGGCAGCCTTCCCACAGAGCGGGTTGCTGCGGCGGATCACTGGCGAGGTACAGGCAGACCTCGGACGGTGCGAACAGCTCTATCACCGCATCCAGGACCAGCGCCGCGACGCGCTCCCGGTACTGGACGGACGCCAGTTGCAGCGACATCTGGTGCAGCGTTTCGAGAGCGGCGAGTTGGTCCGAGGTGGCGTCGTACAATTGCGCGTTGGCGATGGCGATGGCGACGGCGCCCGCGATGGTTTCCAGCATCCCAATGTCGCTCTGCGTGTAGGCATTGGGCCGGTAGCTCTGGACGCTGATCACGCCGACCGCCTGATCCTGCGTGATCAACGGGAACATCATCAGGCTGCGCGGCATTTCGCCGTCGATGATCACCGCGTCGGGCAGCGATTCGGCCAGGGTGTCGTGGATGATCAGCCGCTCGCGCGTGCGCAGGATCAGCCCGGTCAGCCCCTGGCTGGCGTGCTGAGTTTTGTCCGGGATGCGCTCGCCCTGCTCGTAGGAGCCGACGATATGCAGCAGGTTCGCTTCGGCGTCGAACAGCCCGATGTAGAACGAGCTGGTGTCCATCAGGCTGCTGACTTTGCGGTAGACCACTTCCAGGACGCTGGCCAGGTCCAGGCGGCTGATGGCCAGGCTGACCTCGCTCAGGGCGCGGAAGCGCTCGGCCCGGTTCAATTCCTTCTCATATTGGCGCGCGGTGTAGATGGCGGCGGCGACCTGCGTCGCCAGGGCCTGGGCCAGCGCCGCGTCTTCGTGCGTGAAGAAGTTCGGCTGCAGGCTGTCCAGGTTGAGCGTCCCCAGAAACTCGCCCCGGTGGACGAGCGGCGCGCCCAGCCAGCTCCGGACAGGCACCGAGGTCGGGCTGTGGACCCAGCGCGGGTCCTGGTCGCAGTTGGGGATGATGAGCGGCCGGCCGGTTTCGCGCAGAATGCGCAGCGTCTCGCGCTCGGCCTGCTGCGGGTTGCGCTCGGTCACAGACGGTGCGCCAAGCGAGCGCGCCATCTGGAAAGTGCCATCCGGCTCCAAGACCAGCAGTGCGCAGCGATCGCAGGGGATCAGGCGCAGGGCTTCGCCAAGCACCACATCCATCACCTGGTCGAGGGTGAGCGCGCCTGAGAGCGCCGTCAGGATGGCGTAGAGCGTTTCCAGGCGGTCGCGGATGTGATCGGACAGGTGAAACAGCAGCAGGAATTCATCGCCGCCGCGCAGCCGCCACGCGCTCACGCGCAGAGGCCGGTTGTACTGGAGGCGCTGGTCGAGGTTGACCACGATCTCGCTCGATAGATGGTCCGGCGAGTTGAGCAGGCTGTTCCAGCGGGCGATGACGGTCTCGTGCTCATTCGGAGCGATATATTCCAGCACGGAGCGCCCCACGACCTCGTCCGCTGTGGCAGCGAAGTGCTCGGCGACGTTGGGCGTTGCGAAACGGATGATTCCCCTGCGGTCAATCAGCAGCACAATTTCGCTGGTCAGAGACAGCGCTGCCATGGCCCGATCGGCGGACGAGTCAGGTGGTCTCATCATCGCTTGCACAAACCTTACCAGCCTCGCGCGAACGCATGCCCCTTTTGCCTGCGGCGCGCTGGCGAGCTTCCGATGCAGGGTTATCGGCGCCAGCGGCGGACGTCTGGCGAGACGGCCCGGGCGCGGTCTGCCCGGTTGGCTCTATTAAACGATCTTTGAGCGCAATGGGCAAATGGCCGGTTATAGCCAGGCTGCGACGCCTCAATGCAGGTTCGCGATTACGTGATAGGTGGCCCTGATGCAGAAGCGGGGATCGCGGCAGGCCTCGATGAAATCGGCGATGAGCCGCCGGACGGCGGGATCGTCGCTCAGGGTATAGACGCGCAGCCCGGTCAGCATTTCGGCCTCGACGATATTCTGCCGCGCCAGCTTCATCAGCTCCAGCTCGACGACGCGCAGGTCGCGCCCGGTGTAGCGCGCGATATTCTCGGCGGTGTCTGTGATCTGCGGGTGCTCGTGGAAGAACCGCACCAGATCCCACTGGACGAACGAGGTGAGCCGGGTTCGCACCAGATCCAGCAGGCGCGGGTCCATCGCGTTCATCAGGTGATCGGGCAGCTCGTCGGCTTCGGGCACGGCGCTCTCCTGTCCGCAGGTCCGGCGGGCGGCAGCAGGCACATTGGTGCCGCCCGGCCGGGTCGTTTCAAGCTAACGCCGCCGGCGCGGCACCGTGTGCTTGACGGCTTCGGGATCGATGGTCTGGCGCTGCTGTTGCAGCTCGCGGTAGTGGCAGTGCTTGAACTTCTTGCCGCTGCCACATGGGCACGGGTCGTTGCGCCCGACGTTGTCGTACATACCCGCTTTGCGCACCGGCTCCGGCGCGGCAACCGGCGCTTCGGGCATGGCACCGCGCCCTGTCCGGATGTTGGTCAGGCGAAGCTGCGGTATGGCGCGCTCGCGCGGGACGACGCGGTAAATATCCTGCACCACCTTGGTCTTGATCTCGTCCTGAAGCTCGGTCCACATGTGGAAGCTTTCGCGCTTGTACTCGACCAGCGGGTCGCGCCCGCCAAAGCCCACCAGGCCGATGCCTTCGCGCAGGATGTCGAGGTCGGTCAGGTGGCGCTGCCACAGCACATCGACCGCGTTGAGCAGAACCTCGCGCTCGGCCTGTGCCATCCACTCCTCGCCGAACTGGGTGATGCGGTAATCGTACGCCTGGAGCGCGCCCTTGACGAGCACGAGCGCGATCTCGTCGGGGTCATCGTAGGCGGCCAGGGTCTGCGCGGTGATCTCGGCGGGGACCGGGTAGACAGTCAGCGCGGCGCGGTGCAGCTCTTCCAGGTCCCAGTCGACCGGGTCGCCGTCGGTATACTGCTCGACGAGCGTCTGGATGTGCTCGGTGATCATGCGCTGGATCTGCTCGCGCAGTTCCGCCGGCTCGGCGGTGAGGATCTTGCGGCGCTGGGCGTAGATAGTTTCGCGCTGCTTGTTGACCACGTCGTCGTATTCAAGCACGCGCTTGCGGATGTCGAAGTTGTGCCCTTCGACGCGGATCTGGGCCTGCTGGATCGACTTGGTGATCATGCCGTGCTCGATGGGCATGTCTTCGGGCATATCGGCCCACTGCATGAAGCCCTTGACCCGATCGCCGCCGAAGCGCCGCATCAACTCGTCTTCCATCGAGAGGTAGAAGCGGCTTTCGCCGGGGTCGCCCTGACGCCCCGAGCGGCCTCGAAGCTGGTTGTCGATGCGACGCGCTTCGTGCCGCTCGGTGCCCAGCACATACAGGCCGCCCTGTTCGAGCACCTTCTGGCGGTCGCGGGCGCACTCGGCTTTCGCCTCGGCCAGCACTTCCTGCCATTGCTCTTCGGTCGCTTCGGTCACATCGATGTTGTACCGCTTGCGGAGCTTCTCGCGCGCCAGGCCCTCGGGGTTGCCGCCAAGCAGGATGTCCACGCCGCGCCCGGCCATGTTGGTGGCGATGGTGACGGCGCCGGGCCGCCCGGCCTGGGCGATGATCACGGCCTCGCGCTCGTGATGCTTGGCGTTCAGCACCTGGTGGGGGATGCCTTCCCGCTCCAGCATCTTGCTGAGCCGCTCGCTGGTTTCAATGGCAGTGGTGCCGACCAGCACCGGCTGGCCGCGCTGCTGGCGCTCTTTGATATCGGCTACCACCGCCTTCCACTTGCCCTTCTGCGTCATGTAGACCTGATCCTGATGATCGACACGGATGCAGGGCAGGTGGGTGGGGATCACCGTGACTTCGAGGCGGTAGATTTCGTCGAACTCGTTGGCCTCGGTGGCGGCGGTACCGGTCATGCCGGCCAGCTTTTCGTACATGCGGAAGTAGTTCTGGAAGGTGATCGTCGCCAGCGTCAGATTTTCGCTGCGGACCTCGACGCCTTCCTTCGCTTCGATCGCCTGGTGCAGCCCTTCAGAGAAGCGGCGGCCATGCATCAGCCGCCCGGTGAACTCGTCGACGATGATGACCTGCCCGTTCATCACGACATAGTCCTTGTCGCGCTCGTAGACCACCTGGGCGCGCAGGGCGTTGTCGAGATAGGGCAGCATCTCGGAGTTCTCGGGGCTGTAGAGGTTATCGCCTTGCAGGCGGCCTTCCTGCGCGAGCTTACGCTCGATCTTCTCGACCCCCTGCTCGGTCAGATAGACGCTGCGCGTGCGCAGCTCTTCTACATAGTCGCCATCCGGCTCTTCACGCTCGATGCTCTCCGGGCTGCTCGGCCGCAGCGAGCGGACCAGCCGCGCAAACAGCGTGTACAGCTCGGACGGCTGATCGGCCTGGCCGCTGATGATCAGCGGGGTGCGCGCCTCGTCGATCAGGATGTTGTCGACCTCGTCCACGATGGCGTAGTAGTGCCCGCGCTGGACCATCCGATCCAGCGAGTGGACCATGTTGTCGCGCAGGTAGTCGAACCCAAATTCATTGTTGGTGCCGTAGGTGATGTCGCAGGCGTACGCTTCCTTGCGGTCGATCTCTTCCAGGAACTGGAAACGGGCGTCATCGCTGACCCATTTCGGGTTGAAGCGGAACGAGTGCATCGTGTCCGTTTCGCCCCGGTTCTGGATCACGGCCGAGGTCAGGCCGAGGAAGTGGTAGATGGGGCCCATCTGCTGCAGGCCGAATTTCGACAGGTAGTCGTTCGGGGTGACGAGATGCACGCCGCGCCCGGTGAGGGCGTTGAGGTAGAGCGGCAGGGTGGCAACCAGCGTCTTGCCTTCGCCCGTTTTCATCTCGGCGATCTTGCCCTGGTGCAGCACGATGCCGCCGATAAGCTGCACGTCGAAGTGACGCAGCCCGATGGTGCGCACCGAGGCCTCGCGCACGACGGCGAACGCTTCGGGCAGCAGATCGTCGAGCGTCTCGCCGTCGCTGAGGCGCTGGCGGAATTCGTCCGTTTTCGCGCGGAGCTGCGCATCCGACAGCGCCTGCATCTTTGGCTCAAGCGCGTTGATCTGCTCGACCACCTCGCGGTGACGCTTCAACTCGCGCTCGTTGGGGTCGCCGAACAGCGTTTTGGTAATTGATCGTAGCATCGTTCCTCACCACGGAAGGACGACGCCGCCAGGCGCCGTCCCCGCTCCCTGACAATCCGGCTGGATGGTAATGATGCGTGAGATTATAGCATAGACCGACCCTGGGTTCTATGGCCCGCGCCGCGCTCAGCCGAGCAACAGCCGCAGCGAGGCAAAGGCCAGCACGACCACCAGCAGCGCCACCAGCGAGAGGATGACAATCAGCACGATGCTCCACAACGGCAACCCGGCCAGACAGCCGGGATTGGGAGCAGGCTCGACACCGACGCCCTCGGGGCGGCGCGGCGGCCGGTACGGATCGAAGACCGGCTCACTTGAGATCGGGCCCTGGGTCGGATACCCGCGGGCGGGGTGGTAGCTGCCACCGGTGGGCGGGTCCGGCGGCGCAACCGGCGTTGGCGGGATAAGGGGGCGCGAATCCGAGCGCGGTTGCAGGGGCGGCTCGGAAAACAACTCGTCCGGGTCGTTCCACTCGTACCCGGCGGCCAGGTCTTCGATCTCGCTCTCCGGATCGGCCAGGCTGTCTTCCTCGGCGGCGGCCCAGGCATCGTCGGCTTCGTTCTCGGGGCGGCGTCTGCGACGCGGGTTGTCGGGGAAACGCGGGTCGTAGTCGTCCATCACTCGTCCCTTTCTTCCGATCGAACCCCCTGCTCTCCAGTGTACCGTATTCGCCGCAGCCCACCTAGAAGCTGATATGAACTTGACGGGAAGCGGCGGTGTTGGATGTTCTCTAGGGGCGATGCTTGCGTTGCCCGCAGCCCGATCCCCGCGCGGTTGCCCCCGTCTTTTGTGTGGGCCGAGCAAGCCCGGCTCCTGCGCGTGGGGCTGGCAGGCGGGTGTCGCGCGTGCCTGATGCGCCGTTTGTCGCTCTCGCAGACCGCGAGCTGGCCATCGGCGACGCACCCAGAACTGAATTTTTACAGCTTTTTTGCACCTGTTCACCAGCATACTAATGGTAGAATAAGTGCTTGTGTGTCATAATCCATGATGAAGTGACCCGGTGCAACATGCCGCCTACTTCTTTGAAAGCGCAGTTACAAAAGGAGCGGAACATGAAGACCAAGTTCTACGTGCCAGCACTCACATTCGTGATTATGCTGTCGGTTGTGATTCTCGGGCCGGTGGGCCTGGCGTCCGCGCAGCTCCAAGATCTGACCATCACCAGCGAAAACTGCACCGTGACAGTCAGCTTCTTTGCCGGGGAGGCGGGCACATATATTGTTGAGTTCTGGGATGATGGCGAGCTGAAGGCCGAACCGTCGCAGACCATCATGACCGGCGAGCAGACACTGGTGTTCAGCTACACGTTCACCGAGATCGGGGATGTTGCTCCCGGCATCGGCATCTACATTTACCTGGGCGATACCTCGCTAGAAGTGGTCGATCCGTATACCGACATCGACGAAACCTGCACCCCCGAAGCGTTAGCGGTGGGTGGCTGCGACACCGCGATTTCGCTGGCGGGCGCTGTGGTTGGCCGTTTCCTGCACTCTGCCGAAGCCTATTGGGCGCCTGACTTCAGCAAGAAGACCACCCCCACCATCGAGATTCCGTGGAACACCACGCTGTGGACGTTCGGTGTGGACGAGAGCGGCGAGTTCCGTAAGGTGCTGCTGAACTGCACGTTCCTGTGGGTTCCGGCGGACACGATGGGTCCGAATTACGACGAGGTCTGGCAGGGCGCGCCGCTGCCCACCACCGTCGTCGAGTAAGCGCGCTGTAGCACACGTGGCGGCGCCCGGCTGTCTGCCGGGCGCTGTTGATTCAGGCGGAGCCATCCATCAGCATGCGCACGGCGCTGCCGGGATCGAGCTGGCGCGCGAGGACGCGCTCGATCAACTCTTCGAGGGCGGCGGGTGTGCGCTGCCGAATAAGCTGGTCCAGCAGGGCTTCGCGCAGGCGCGCGGCGAGTTCCGCCTCGATCCCGGCGCGCTGCCGCTCGACCAGCAGGCCGCTGTCTGCCAGGTAAGCGCGGTGGCGTTCGATGGCGTCGGCCAACGCGCCCAGCCCCTCGCCCTCGGTGGCGATCGTCTTGAGAATGGGCACCTGCCAGAAATCGTAGATGGACGCGTCCGGACTGGCGGGACGGGCCAGCAGCTCGCCGTGGTGCAGGTTGGTCCGCAGGCGGTGGCCCAGCTCCAGCATGGCGCGCAGCGCGCGGACGGTGTTCTCGGCGCCCGGCCGGTCGGCCTTGTTGACTACCAGGATATCCGCGATCTCCAGGATGCCGGCCTTGATGGCCTGCACGTCGTCGCCCATGCCCGGCGCATCGACCACAATCGTGGTGTAGGCCGTGCGCGCGATATCCACTTCGCTCTGGCCCGCGCCGACCGTCTCGATCAGGATGACGTCGAATCCGGCGGCGTCCAGTACGCGCGCCACGTCGCCGGTGGTGGCCGCCAGCCCGCCCAGGCTGCCCCGGTTCGCCATGCTGCGAATGAACACACCCCGATCGCCGGCCAGATCGACCATGCGGATCCGGTCGCCCAGCACCGCCCCGCCGCTGAACGGGCTGGTCGGGTCGACGGCGATGATCCCGACGGTCTGCTCCCGCTCGCGCAGGGTGCGCGTGAGCGCGTTGACGACGGTCGATTTGCCGGTGCCCGGCGCGCCGGTAATGCCCACCAGATACGCCCGGCCGGTGTGAGGATAGAGCCGCGCCAGGGCCGCGTGCGAATCCGGCGTGCGGTTCTCCACGCGGGTGATCAGGCGCGCGAGCGTGCGGCGATCGCCGGCGAGGAGATCGTCGACCCAATCCTGAGCTGAGGCGCGGGTCATTGGGGCGCCGAACGGGATGCCACAGCCTGGCGGATATGCGCGATGGTGTCTTCGGTGCTGGTGCCCGGCCCGAAGACGGCGCTGACGCCCATGGCATGCAGCGCGGGGATGTCGTCGTCCGGGATGATCCCGCCGACGATCACGATCACATCGTCCAACCCTTCGGCGCGCAGCAGCTCGATCACGCGCGGGACGAGGGCCATATGCGCCCCGCTGAGGATCGACAGGCCGACGACATCGACGTCTTCCTGCAGCGCCGCCTCGGCGATCATCTCGGGAGTCTGGCGCAGCCCGGTGTAAATGACTTCCATGCCCGCGTCGCGCAGCGCCCGCGCCACCACTTTGGCGCCCCGGTCGTGCCCGTCCAGGCCCGGCTTGGCGATCAGCACGCGGATTTTTCGTTCGCTCATCCGTGTTGGCTCCGTGTGAAGTATGCTCTTTGGCACCCCGATTATACCGGAAAGCGCGCAACCAGGGCGGCGGGCGCTGCTCAGAGCTGCGGATTGAGCACGAAAAAGATCGAGAAGATCGCCAGCGAGAACACCGTGTAGAGCATCAGCACGTTGTTGACGTAGCGCTTTTCCTCGGGCATGTCCTGCCGCATGTAGAGCGGGATGATGAACGGGGGCGGCATGACCAGCAGCGTGAAGAGCGCGATCTCGAAGGGGCGCTCCAGGTCCAGCAGGCCGCGAATGACGACCGCGTTCAGGATCAGCGCCAGCGGAATGAGGATCGCCAGCCGGATGGCGATCACCAGCGCCGCCTCGCGCACCCCGGCCCGGTCCAGCCGGATCCCGTAGCCGACGATGATCAGAATCAGCGGGATGGTGAGCGCGCTGAGGAAGCCGAGCGTCGCCATGAGGCCGCCGGTGACCGGTTGTTCGTAGAGGAACGCTTCCGCGCCGAGCAGGTTGAGCGCGATCCCGGCCAGGATCGCCACGATGACCGGCGAGCGGAAGAACGACCCGACGAGCTGCCCAGGGCTTTGCAGCCCGTCGCGGGTCATCAGCAGCAGCGCCAGAAAGACAAACCAGATGAACAACTCGTGCCCCAGGTCGATCACCGCGATATAACCGATGTTCTCCAGGCCGTAGGCGCTGCCGAACAGGCTGACGCCCAGCATCCCGTATTCAAAGCCGGTCATCAGGAAGGGGAAATAGGGGTGCGGCACGTCGAGCCGGCGGCGCAGCGCCAATCCCAGCCCATAGAGCGCGATACACAGCGCGGCCATCATCACGAACACGACCAGATAGGTCGATTTCATCTCGATCTGCAGAAACGAGATGAACAGCACCGACGGCAGCGCCAGGTTGACCGCGATCTTGCGCAGGTCGTCGATGGCGCGGTCGGGCAGAAACTGGCTGCGCCGGATCCAGGCGCCCAGGCCAATCAGCAGGAAAATCGGCAAAACCCGGTTGATGATCTCGGTGGTCTGGTCCATACGTGGTCGAGAACTCCGTCAGCAGGTGCAGTGGCGGCGAACGGTTCTGCGGGCGGCGGGGGCTGGGGTGCTGGGCAGCAGAACGAGCGCGGACGCTCGCCACCTATTCTACTCACTTTGTGCGGGCGCGCCCGCGAGCTTGCAACGAATACGGGGCGGACCATCGGGTGGCCCGCCCCGCGTGCGCGATGCTACGCTGAAGCCGTAACGGGCTACTGCACCGGCACGGCGTCGAGATTGCCCTCGGCGCGGGCGTAGGTGGCCGACACCCAGCCCTGGCCGCTGCCGAAGTCAATCAGGTACCAGCTCGCGTCCGCGTTCCGGGCAAGCAGCGGGTAGCGGCTTGGGGCGCCAACCCGGCCCAGGATCTCGGTGTCCGTCGAGGGACTCTGGCGCACGTTGAGCGTGCTGACCGTCGGCGCGGCGAAGACCCCCGTCGGCGATTCTGCCGGAACAGGGCCTGCCGCGCCGCCCGCCGGACCGGCCGGGACCGCCGCGCCGCTCTTGTAGGCGGCGATCATCTCGCGCGCCAGGTCCAGGTAGAACGTCCCGTACTGCTGGCTCGGCTCGATGTGGCTGTTCTCGGGGAACTCGTTCCAACTGGTGATGATGATCATGTGCGGGGTGGCGGCTGCCGCGCCGGCGAAGCTGCGCCGGAAGTAGTCGCCGTTGCCCCGGCCCCGCACGACCGGATTGGCGCGCCCCAGCCGCGATTCGTCGAAGCCCGGCATGGCCGTCGCCACGAAGTACCCACCCCGGTTTATGGTGCGGCTGGCCCAGGCTGCATTGGTGCTCGCCGGGTTGGCGCTCCAGGCGATGTTGTACAGATTCAGCCCATCGAACACACCCACGTAGGCCAGCGCGTCGCCTTCTGCGATCCAGATCGTGTTGTGGTCCGGATCGACCTGGGCGCGGATGTCGCGCCACTGCGCCGGGGTGAAGCGCTGCTGCTTCCAGAAGAAGATCACCGGCTTGCCGTCATAGCGCAGGTAGGCCGGGTGATTGGCAAGCGTATGCACCGCATAGCTGACCGCGTTTTGCGCGGCCTCGACCGTGCTGAGGAAGCCCTGGCCCATGTCCACATCGACCGCCGCGCGAAAGCCCTGCGCTGCCGCCTGATCGAGCAGCCCATGGAACACGCCGGTGGTGTATGGCTCGTCCGGCCCGAACCAGCTCATTACGAAGCCGTCGATCCCGGCGGACTGCGCCTGGCCGATCTGGCGCGCCATCACGCCGCCGTCCGCCGAGTTGTACGGTTCGGCGGGGCGATCGATCAACTGCGGATCGTTCCACTGATCGGTGTTGAACCAGCCGTAGAAATAGGCCAGCACGGTCGGTTGGCGCTGCGCCTGGGCCGCCGATCCTCCCGGCAGCAGAGTCAGCGCCAGCGCCAGTACAAGAACACGACACAACCACTTTGTCATTTCAACTGCTCTCCAATCCAAGTGCTACCGATACAACCCTCGCCCGGCGGGTCCTTCCCGGACAGGCGGGCGCCCCATCTTACGCGGTCTACGCGCCGGACGGAATAGGACTTTAGAACTAGTGTTCGCGTGGGGCGCGTGCGGTACGGCAATTCGTTGTGTGATACAATGCGGGTACTGTCACGAAAGCCATAAAATAGCGTTGTGGCCGGAGCACGTCTTATGCAGACTTCGTCCATCCTTTCACGCTGGAGTCCGGGCGCGCGGGCCGGGTTGGTACTCGCGATCGCGGCGGTGGTGGCGGCGGGCGCCATACTGGGCGCCTATGCCTACGCCGCGTGGGACTGGCGCGGGCACGCTTTCGCGGGCTTTTTGCCCACGCGCGAGCTGACTGTGAGCGACAGCGGCCCATTCGGCAGCGATCCCTGGCCCGCGTTGGATGCCGGGCTGGCCCCTGGCGACCGGATCGTGGGCGTGGGGAGTGTGGCGCTCGACGTGTTGCTGCCTGGCGAGCGCGTCGCCGCGTTCAACCGCGAGCTGGCGGCGCGCGCGCCCGGCGAGCGCGTCGCGCTGCGCTTCGCGCCGCAGGACGGGGCTGGTGTACGCGGGGCGACCTGCCAGACGGTGGACGGCACCGCGATCTGCACGGTGCTGATCACGCTGGCGCGGTTTTCGATGGGCGATTTTCTGGGCTTCTTCGGCGTGAGCTGGGTTGCGGCGGTCGCGATGTGGCTGGTGGCGCTCGGCCTGATCGTGCGCTGGCCGGACCGCCGCCCGCTGCGAATTCTGGCCGGGCTGGCGGCGCTGCTGGCGGTGGTGGTCGCCGGGCGCTTCGATTCGCTCACGACGCAGTATTTTGTGCCCGCGTGGCTGGCGGCGCAGGCGCTGGCGGGCGGCCTGGCCGTGCTGTTTGCGCTGACGTTCCCCTACGAGTTTGCGGCGCTGATGCGCCTGCCGGCGCTGAGCGGGGCGCCGCTGGTGGCCTCGGCGGCGCTGGGCGGGGTCGCGGTGGTGCTGTACGGCTCTGCGGACGCGGCCACGCGCCAGCTTGCCATGCCGTTTGCCAGCGGGGTCTTGCTGGCGGGGGCGCTGGCGCTGCTGGCGACGATGGCCTGGCGCCGCGCGCGCGCCGCCTCGCCCGCGGCCCGCAACCAGGCGGCGATGGTGCTGCTCGGTGCCATCCCGGCGCTGGTGCCGGGGCTGGCGCTGGCCGGCTGGTGGTTCGCAACGGGCCACCTTTCCAGCACGCTGGTTCCGTTTCTGGCGGTGCTGGCGGTGCTGTTTCCCATCTCGGCGGCCTATGCCGTGTTGCAGTTCCGGCTGGTTGATACGGATCGAGTCATCACGCAGTCGCTGCTGTACGGGGCGATGATCGTCCTCTTGACGGCGGCATACTGGCTGGTCGTCAGCGGTGTGGCGCTGTGGATCGGGCGCTCGGCGCGCGAGACGGCGCTCAGCCCGGTCGCGGTGGTGGCCGCGATCTTCGTCGTGGCGGTGGCGTTTGTGCCGCTGCGCGGGCTGCTCCAGCGGGCGATTGACGCGGCGTACTATCGCACGCGGCGCAGCTATCAGGCGGCGCTGGAACGCTTCTCGCGCGAGGTGACCAGCGCGGTCAGCCCGGGCGAAGTCCTGGCGCTGGTCCGACACACCCTGGCCGACACCGTCGCCCCGGCGCATGCGATCTTGTTTGTGCTCGACGCGGAATCCGAGCAATACCGCGCCGAACTCGATCCGGACACCGGCCGGCGGCCCACCGATCTGATCTTCACGCCGCAGAGCGGGCTGGTCCGCTATCTGTCTGAGCAGGAAAGCGTGTTGTATCTGGAGCCGGGCCGCCCGCTGCCGCTGGAGGTGGTCAGCGACCGGGCGGCGCTGGGCGTGCTGGCGGCACCGGTGCTGATCGGGCTGCGCGGGCAGCGCGCGCTGAACGGCTTTCTGGCTGTGGGGCCGCGCCGGAGCGGGGCGCCCTATTTGCACGAGGACCTGCGCTTCTTTGCCAGCCTGGCCGACCCGCTGGCGCTGGCGGTCGAGCGCGCGCAGGCGATCAGCGACCTGGAGCGGCGCGTCCGCGTGCAGGATGTGCTCAGCCAGGTCAGCCGGGCGCTGAACTTCGCCATCGACTTCGACACGCTGTTGGAACTGCTCTACGCCCAGACGCGGCGCGTGATCCCGGCACCCTATTTCACAATCGCGCTGCGCAACCCCACCACCGACGAGCTGACCTACGTCTTCTACAACGACGGCGACGAGCGCGACCCCTCGCGCGAGGGCAAACGCTGGCGCATGGGGCTGGATCTTGTCAGCGAGATCGCCCGCACGCAGCAAACGCTGCGCACCGACGATTATGTGCGCGAGTCCTTGCAGCGGGACCCGCGCGGGCAGGTCGAAAACCCCCACCTCAAAGCCTGGATGGGCGTGCCGCTGCTGGCGGACACCGGCGGCGGTGTGCTGGGCGTGATGGTCGCCGCGACCAGCGAGCCGGGCGTCACCTTTACCGACGAGCAGCAAAGCCTGTTCTGGGACATCGCCAACCTGGCGGCGAGCGCCATCGACAAGTTCCAGTTGTTCAACAAGACGCAGCAGCGCGCCCGCCAGCTTAGCGCGATCAACGAGATCGCAACCCGGCTGGCGTCCGAGCTGGGGAACGTCGATCGCCTGCTGCAGTTGATCACCGAAAACGCCGTGCAGATCCTGGGTGCCGAGGCGGGCAGCCTGCTCTTGGTAGACGAGGACACCGGCGACCTGGAGTTTCGCGTGGTGGTTGGCGGCAGCGCCGAGCTGGTCGGGCGGCGCATCCCGGCGGGGACCGGGCTGGCGGGCGCGACGGTCCAGCGCGGCGCGCCGATCATCGTCAACGATCCCAGCCGCGACTCGCGCTGGTACGGCGATCTGCTCGCCAGCGAGACCGAGGCGGGCGGCGATGGGTTTGAGTCGCGCGCGATCCTCTCGGTGCCGCTGCTGGCGCAGGGCCGCGCCATCGGCGTGCTGCAGACCATCAACAAGCTTGACGGCAGCATCTTCGTGCCGGAAGACGCCGATTTGCTGGCGACCTTCGCCGGGCAGGCCGCCATCGCCATCGAGAACGCGCGCCTGTTCGACATGACCGACCAGCAGCTCGCGCTGCGCGTGCAGGAACTGGACACCATGCAGCGCATCGACCAGGAACTGAACCGCACGCTCAACCTCAACAACGTTGTCGACATCACGATGGATTGGGCGCTGCGCAAGAGCGGGGCCTCGGCGGGCGCGCTGTTTATTCTGGACCGCGAGCGCAACGAGCTTCAGCTTGTCGCCTCGTACGGCTACGAGCCGGACAGCCCCTTCGGGCAGCCCCCCGGCTCGACCTATCCCGCCGACCGCGGCGCGATTGGGCGCGGGATCCGGTCCGGCCAGCCCTCGCTGGTCACCGACGTGTCGCTGGATCCGGCCTATGAGGAAACGCTGCCCGGCTGTGTGGCCCAGCTCACCGTCCCGCTGTTCAGCGCCAACCAGGTAATCGGCGTGATCATCCTCGAAAGCGCGGAAGAAGGCGTGCTGGACCTGCTCGATCTGGACTTTGTCTCCCGTCTGGCGGAGCACGCCAGCCCGGCCATCGTCAACGCCCGCCTGTTCCAGGAGCTCACCCGCGCCAACGAGGCGCGCAGCGAGTTTGTCAGCATCGTGGCGCACGAGCTGAAGAACCCGATGACCAGCATGCGCGGCTACACCGATCTGCTGTTGAAGGGCGTGGTCGGCCCGGTGAACGAGCAACAGGCGGATTTCCTCAGGACGATCTTCAACAACGTCATCCGCATGGAGACGCTGGTCAGCGACCTGAACGACCTGACCAAGCAGCAGACCAACAACCTGCGCCTGGATCTGGCGGCGGTCGATCTGCGCGAGGCGCTGGCGGAGACCCTGCGCGCCCAGCAGCGCCTGATCGAGGAGAAGGAGCAGACGCTAGTTGTCGAGGTGCCGGACGACCTGCCGCCGGTCTGGGCGGACTTCAACCGCCTGATCCAGATCATGACCAATTTCGTATCCAACGCGAACAAGTACACCGGCGAGGGCGGGACAATCGCGATCCGGGCGGAAGTGGCGCGCAACGTGTGGGACCCGCAGGGCGCGCCCCAGGTGGTGCACTGCACGGTGAGCGATACGGGCATCGGCATGAGCGAAGAAGACCTGGCGCAACTTTTCGTGCCCTACTTCCGCAGCGAGGATCCGCGCACCCGCGAGCAGCCGGGGACGGGTCTGGGGCTGGCGATCACGCGCGGGCTGGTCGAGCAGCACGGCGGGCGCGTGTGGGTCGAAAGCAAGCTGGACGAAGGCACAACGTTCCACTTTACGATCCCGCTGGCAGTCGAGGTGCAGCGCGCGGGCGCGTGATCGCATCGAACGGCTTGCCGGCGCACAATAGGACATGGGAGCAGTGATGCGATAACTAACGGAGATTGACAGCCCACCATCGTTGCATGAGGAGGTCGTCATGACGCTCGAACGTCTCCGGCAGCCGCGCTGTATTCTGGTGTACGCGCTGGCGCCGGCGGGCATGTCGCCTGCCGACGCCAATCATGTATTCAACGACTATATTCTCGACCCGGCGCTGCCGCTGGTGCTGTTTCATGACCACTTCATCGGCCAGCCGCCGGGCGGCGTCGCCATCTTCTTTACCGAGACACCGGAGCAACGTCAGGCGCTGCTGAGTTCAACCGCGCTGCAAGGGTGGGAGGTTACGCTGCGCCCGCTGATCTTTTCGCGCAGTCCCGCCGCTTTCGACGAGCAGATCGCGTTTACGCTGCGGGAGTATCGCGGCCAGGACTGGGAAGTTCTGCAGAAGCAGAACCGGCCTACCTATGGCAACCCGGCTCGCGAGGCTGAAACCGGGGAAGAGGATAGCTGACCTGCTTGCCGAGCTTCCTGCTCCGGGTGCTGGATAGTTCGGGTGTCTGGGGAGCCGAAGAGTCTCTATAATACAGGTAGGTTGGCCGGCGCGAGTGTTGCCGGGAAAGCGCCACCGCATCGACCGGGCCGGTTCTGTTCTATTGCCCGACTGAAGCGTACCTGTGGGGCCTGATCTGGATGGCTGGAAGGGAGCAGAGGGATGGCACGACAAGGGATCTACGATCGCAACGGAGAACCGTTGGGCTATCTCGAAGGCGATCGCGTGTACGATCTGGAAGGGAATCCGACCGGCTCGGTGCGCGAGGGCGTGGTTTACGACCTGCACGAGACGCGGCGGTGGCTGCTGGACGGTCACGCGGTGATCGATCTGCAGGGCAACGTGATCGGGTATCTGGGCGAGGGTGTGCGCGACGACGAATGAGGCGGCGCCCCGTCGCCGGGATTCTCAGGCAAAAGTGCGCCGGTTTGCCGTATCGAACAGGATGGAATTCACGATGGCTGAGCATAGGAAGCTGAACTCGATGCGCTTTCTTGAGGCGCAGGGTGTGGCCTACGAGACCTTTACCTACGACCCGTCCATTCAAGACGGCGTTCACGCGGCAGAAGCGATGGGCCAGCCGGTCGAGCAGGTGTTCAAGACGCTGGTCGTGCAGGTCGGTAAGGGCGACCACGCGCTGGTGATGATCCCGGCCGGGCGCACGCTCGATTTGAAGAAGTTCGCACGCGCCATCGGCGAGAAGAAAGCGACCATGCCCACCCAGCGCGGCGCCGAAGCCGCGACCGGCCTGAAGAAAGGCGGGATCGGCGCGCTGGCACTGACTCACAAACGGTGGGGCGTCTATCTGGACAAAAGCGCCGAGCAGTTCGACGCGATCCTGGTGAACGCCGGCGAGCGCGGGGTGAATGTGAAGGTCAAGGTCGAAGATCTGGTGCGCGTGCTGAACGCGCGTGTGATCGATGCTATCGGCGAGGAAGGAGCGGACGAAAGCTAGCAGCCGGGGGAAAGGGGCAGCATGGCGTTCCGGAAGTGGCGCCCGCGCGAGGAAGTCGCCGGGCGGCCTGGGCTTGAAGAAAAGGATCTGCCGCCGGACTACAATCCGGATCGCGACGAAACGCTATTCTGGTGGACGCAAGACGGCTACATCATCGCGCACGACCAGGCGTGCCAGCTTGAGTACGTCGCGATGTGCGCGTGCGCCGAGTGCGGCGGCACGCTGGCGGTGATCGCCCAGATCAACCGCGCGTGGCAGGGGCTGAACGAGGTCGTCGCCGTGTGCCGGCGGTGTCGCGCGCGCTACAGCTTCATCTTCGACATCAGCAATGCGGTCTACCAGGCGTGGTGGGCGCGCCAGCTCGGCGAGCTTTACGTCCCGCAGTACGACGGACCCCCGCGCACGCCGTATGAGCCGAACGGCTGATCGCGTGTGGCATCCGGTGCGCGCCCGGCCCGACACCACCTCTTTTCTGGCCGGCGCGCGCCGGGCCTGCCGGGGCGGACCCATGATCCGCCCCGGTTTTTTTGCGCTTGGCCGCCAGATTGCCGCGCGCAGCATCTGCCGGCGCCCTAGATCAGCCCCGCCAGCCAGGGCACCAGCGTGTTGAGCAGCAGCCCCAGAATGAAATATTTGCCCGCCTCGCGGTTGAAATACATCGCCCAGCCGACGTACCACAGCGGCCAGACCGGCCAGTCGTCCGGCCGGGTGGCGGGCTTGGGCTGCGAGTACACTTTCCAG
Source organism: Thermoflexus sp. (assembly GCA_020724465.1). Classification (GTDB taxonomy): domain Bacteria; phylum Chloroflexota; class Anaerolineae; order Aggregatilineales; family Aggregatilineaceae; genus DYGX01. The sequence continues at coordinate 217,235 of DYGX01000004.1, read as the reverse complement.
GCGGTGATCAGCCGGGGCAGCGCCAGGAAGCTGAGCAGAATCCAGGGGCCGCTCACGCCGCCGGCGACCAGCGCCACGATCAGGATATAGAACACCACGAACGTGACCTTGTTGAGCGCCAGCGCGCGCTGGGTGCCGAGCAGCACGGGCACCGAGTGCACGCCGACCGGCGCGTCGCTGTCGATTTTGTCCGTGTGCTTGCCGATCAGAACCGAGGCGACGATCAGGCCATAGGGCAGGGACTGCAGCAGCGCGTCGCGCGGAAGCTCGCCCGCGATGGCGTAGACCGTCCCGCCAATCATCAGCGGTCCCCAGACGATCAGCGCGGTCAGCTCGCCCAGCGCGAAGCGTTTGAGGAAGACGGTGTAACCCAGGCTGAGCGCCAGCCCGCTCACCGCGAAGGCGATCACCAGCGGGCCGCTGGCCCAGGCCAGAAACAGCATGATCAGCCCGTCCAGCACGGTGAGGCCGAGGGCTACCTGCAGCAGGCGGGCGGGTGTCGTCAGGCCGCCGAGCACCGGGTGCGGGCTGTACTGCGCGCGGGGATAGTCCTCGGTGTCCACACCGCGCCGGACGTCGGTCCAGTCGTTGATCAGGTTGTTGGCGGCGTGCGCGGCGACCAGCCCGATGACCGCCAGCAGCGCGTAGACGGCGCGCGCCAGCGTCTGCTCGGCGAATGCGCCCATCTCCAGCGCCAGCAGCACGCCGATCAGACCGGATGTGATCGTCATCGAGAAGACGCAGGCGCGGGCGATCACCAGCCAGCGCGTCAGCACGTCGGCGTGATGCACGTCTGGATAGTTGCACGAGTCGAGCGCGATCTGCCAGCGCCGCGGCAGCGAGGTCGTGCGGACAGTGTCCGCTGTGGTGGGTTGGGTGGACATCTCAGTTCCTCAGGTTCCTCTGGTGTGCGAATTGCCACGCAGATCATAGCAGTGAAAGGCAGCAAGAGCAGCTAAAAACAGCTAAAGACAGCTACAAGCAGCTAAAGACAGCTACAAGCAGCTAAAGACAGCCACAAGCAGCTAAAGACAGCTACAAGCAGCTAAAGACAGCTACAAGCAGCTAAAGACAGCCACAAGCAGCGGAGAGCGGCGGGCTGTCGCTTCTCGCTGTTTTTCTAGCTGCTTCTAGCTGCCATTTGCTGTTCTTTGCTGTTCCTGGCTGCTCTTCGCTGTTTCTAGCCACCCTTCGGCAGGTACGCTTTCAGCTTGGCGGCCAGGTTGCTGAGCGGCATGGTTTGCAGCCAGACCTTGCCGGGGCCGGTGATGGTTGCCAGGAACAACCCTTCGCCGCCGCCGATCCAGTTCATAATGCCCTTGACCATCTCGATGTCATAGTCGCAGGTCGGCTCGTACATCGCGATGTGGCCGGGGTCGATGCGCAGGCGCTGGCCGGGCTGCAGGTCGTACATCTGGACCTCGCCGGCGATCTCGACAAAGGCCGTGCCCGGCCCGGTCAGCTTTTGCAGGATGAACCCTTCGCCGCCGAACAGTCCGGTCCCCAGCCGCTTGCGGAAGTGCATCGCGAGATCGACGGAAGTCTCGGCGCACATGAAAGCGTCCTTCTGGCAGATGATGCTGAACCCTTCGCGCAGCGGGACGGGCAAGATCTTGCCGGGGCTTTCGGGCGTGAACGTGATCGTGGCTTGGGGCGCCGTGCAGGTGTAGGTGGTGAGGAAAAGGCTTTCCCCGGCGAGCATGCGTCCAAGCGCCTTGCCCAGCCCGCCCCGGCTGCCCGTTTGCATCTCCAGCCCGTCGCTCATCCACGCCATGCCGCCGGATTCGGTGAAAATCGCCTCGCCCCGGGTGAGGGTGATCTCAAGCGATTGCATCACTGTCCCGTTGATTTTGTACTCCATCCGACCCTCCTCGTGCTTGCCTTATGTCAGGCGCGAATTGTAGCACAATCGCGGGCGGCGCGTTTGCCGGGAGCGAAAGAGCGCAATGAACAGCCAGCAGCAGCGAAGAACAGCGAGGGGCAGCAGAGGGCAGCAAAAGCAAGCGGGGCGCATGCCGCGCACGCGCCCCGCTCGTCGTTCGGGGAAAGATCACATCAGGAACATCGGCATGCCGAAGACGTGGCGGATCTTCGGGCGATACTGGCCGACATCGTACAGCTCGGCGACGTTGACCCGCTTGATGCCCTGCATGATCGTGCCGATGTTGATGTCGGTGTACAGCCCGCGCTGGAGCGCCACCATCCGGCCAAAGCGCCCCTGCTCGACCAGGCTCATCGCCATCTGCGCGTAGTTGGCCGCGACCATCAGGTCGAGCGAGTCCGGCGCGCCGGAGCGCATGAGATAGGCGAGCTGCTGGTAGATGATGTTCTCGCCGGTCATCTCGGTCAGCATGCTGCCCAGCACGGCGCCGATGCCGCCCAGCTTCTTGTGGCCGTAGGCGTCGGCCTCGCCGGTCTGGATGACCTCGCCCTCGATCATGCGCGCGCCCTCAGAGACGGTCAGCATGGCGTAATTGCTGGGGTTGTTGCGCTTGTCTTCCATGATCATGTCCGCCAGCCGCTTGGGGTCGAACGGAACCTCGGAGATGATCGCGCGATCCACCCCGGCCAGGTAGGCGGCGATCAGCGAGGTCTCGCCCGAGTTGCGCCCGAACAGCTCGATCACGGCGATGCGCTCGTGCGAGCCGGCGCTGGTGCGCAGGTTGTGGATGAACTCCACCGAGCGCGTGACCGCGGTCGAGAAGCCGATGCAGTAGTCCGTCCCGTAGACGTCGTTATCCATCGTCTTGGGGATGGCGACGACCTTCACACCTTCGCGGTGCAGGCGCTCGCCATAGCTGAGGGTGTCGTCGCCGCCGATCGGGATCAGCACGTCGATCCCCAGGTGTTCCAGGACACTGAGCACATGGCTGGTGTAGTCCGCCACGTCGCGATTGTGCTTGTCCTTGTGGGTGGGCACTTCCATCCCCTTGAGAAATTCCGGAACCTGCTTCGGCAGCACGTTCGACGGGTTGGTGCGCGAGGTGTGCAGGAATGTGCCGCCGGTGCGGTCCACTGTGCGGACGGCCTGCTTGTTGAGCGGGATGACCCACTTGAGCTTTTCTTCTTCCGGCGCGTCGGGGTTGTAGTTGAGCAGGCCGCCCCAACCGCGGCGAATGCCAAAGACTTCGTGCCCGGCGTCAACAGCGCGATAGACGATCTGCTTGATGCAGGGATTCAGTCCCGGAACATCGCCGCCGCCGGTGAGCACGCCAATACGTAACATTGCTTCCTCCCTCTTGCTGCAACATCCAGGTGGCGGTTCGCCACGTTAACAATCTCCCAGCTTGTGCAGGGGCTTAGGCGCGGGGTAACTGAGGTGGCCGGCGGGCAGGCCACCGGGCAAGGGCGCTGGCGCCCGCACTGTGCCCCATTATACCAGCCGCGTTTCGCGCCGGCCCTTGACATTTATCACGAAATTTGGCTCCCATTCAGTGGGACTCGGCGCGGCGGCCAGGCACCCCGGCGTGCGCTATTTCGACAGCATATCGGCCATCTCGATGTAGCTCTCGCTGGTCGAGCGCTGCTTGGTGGTGGCTTCGACCAGCGTGACCGTGCCGATATCGCGCCCGTGCAGCCCGACCATGACCCCGGTGTCCCCGGCCAGCAGGTGCTCGACTGCTGCGACGCCCATCCGCGTGGCCAGCAGGCGGTCGAACGCGCTCGGCTTGCCGCCGCGCACCACGTGGCCCAGGACGGTCACGCGGACCTCGAAGCCGACTTCGTGGTTCTCCAGATACTCAGCGATCTCGTGCGTCTTGAGGTTGGCGCCTTCGGCGACGATGCCCATCGCGTGGCTCTTGCCACGCATGTAGGCGTCTTCGAGAATTCTGCCGATTTCCTCCAGCGTGGTCGGGCGCTCGGGGATGACAATGAACTCGGCCCCGCCGAGAATGCCGCCCATCGTCGCCAGATAGCCGCAGTTGCGCCCCATCACTTCCAGCAGAAAGCAGCGTTCGTGGCTGCTGGCGGTGTCGCGCAGCTTGTCGACGGCGTCGAGGATGGTGTTGAGCGCGGTGTCGACGCCGATGCTCATGTTGGTGCCCCAGATGTCGTTGTCGATGCTGCCCGGCACGCCGACCACCGGGAAACCCAGCTCGTGCAGCGCCTGAGCGCCCCGCAGGCTGCCGTCGCCGCCGATCACAATCAGCCCCTCGATGCCGTGCTCGTTGAGGCGTCGCAGCGCGCGCTTTTGCCCCTGCGGCGTGGTGAATTCCTGGTTGCGCGCGGTCTGCAGGATCGTCCCCCCGCGCTGCATGATGCCGCTGACGTCGCGGCTGGTCATCCGCTCGAAATCGCCTGCCAGCAGCCCTGCGAACGCCTGGCGAACCCCGTAGACTTCAACGCCCTTGCTCACAGCCGTGCGCACCACGGCCCGAATCGCCGGGTTCATGCCGGGCGCGTCACCGCCGCTGGTCATCACGGCGATGCGTTGCATCATAGTCGTGCTCTCCTTGAGCGAGTAGAACTGCGCTCAGTTGGAATTTACCCGGCTGGTTTATACATCGGTCAGGGGGCGCTGTCAATTGGGTGACCCGACGAGACGCCCCAGGTCCGCGCGGGCCTGGGGCGGTGGAGTCCGGGCATGATGAGCGGACATGGGCGCGTGCCGTGTGGGCTAGCGCCGGGTGACCTCGGCGGTTTCCAGGATGCGCGCGATGTCACCCTCGAAGTCGGCGTAGAGATCGGCGGGCAGCTCGATCCCCCAGCGCGCGACGCGGCCTTCCTCGACCGGGACGGTGAAGGTGATGAAGCGGGTCTGCGTGGGTGGGGCGAAGTTCTGAAGGATGTTCCCTTCGACCGGCTGGGTGGTATCTGCCCGCGCGCCGCACAGCGACCCGCGCCGCACCACCGAGCCGCCGGGGGGCAGGCTGCCTTCCACCGCGCTGCACGCCGTGTTGGCGCTCTCCAGCCCTTCGTAGGACAGCACGCTCGGAGCGCCGCCGGTGATCAACCGTTCGGGGTTGGTCTCCACAATGCGGATCACCGTGTCGGTGGTGGCCGTTGTCAGGTCAGCTTCCAGGTCGCGCCAGCTTGCGCCGGCTTCTTCCAGCGGCAGAAAATCGTCGCCCAGGTCGCGCAGGGAGCGCCACCAGCGATTCTGCTCGACGGCGGGGAACCAGCTTCGCGGGACGGTTACAGAGACGTCGTACTGGTCGGGCTGGCCGGCGCCCGCCGTCAGGGTAAACGACACATCCTTGCGCCCCAGGTCGCCCGGCAGGTAAGTGGCGATCCAGTCGAGCGGGCCGAGGCTGAAGCGGGCGTAGCTGAGCACGCCGCACGCGACGGCGGGCAGGATTACAAACACGAAGAGCGTGATCAGGCAGCCGCGCAGGCATCCCCCGCCGCAGCCGCAGCCCATCGGCAGCAGGCAGCCCGGAAAACGCGGTCCGCGCGCGGCAGGGGCGGGCGCGGGCGGCGCGGGCTGCGACGGGGCGGGCTGCTCTGGCGCGTAGCCGCCCGGCGCTGCGGGATAGCCATACGCGGGCGGCTGCGGCTGGACCGGCGGGTAGTAACCCGGCGGGGGCGTCTGCGGCGCCGGCTGTGGCGTGTAGGGCGTGGGAGCTGGCTGCGCCGCCGGCATGACCGTCCCGTACTGCTCGCGGAACTGGGCGAGAAGCTGGCGCGCCTGCTGGTTGGTGGGGTTGATGCGCAGGACTTCCGTCAGCGCGCGCTCGTATTCGGGCAGATCGGCGGCGACCGACGCCAGCCACAGCCACGCGATCTCGTTGTTCGGCTCGCTCTGGACGACCTGCCACAGCAGGCGGCGCGCTTCCGCACGGTTACCAGCCTGAGCATGCTGAACCGCTTCGTGCAGTAGAGAGGCCATCTCACGTCTCCTGCCTGTATCCCTTCACGCGCGCCGCAGTGGGGACGTCACCGCAGCGGCACCGTGCATTATGCTTCACTTTAGCGCGTCGCGACAACTTCTCACCCCGGCGCGGAGCGGGCTTCTGCTGCCGCCGTCACGCGCCAGACGCTGATCACCCGCTCGCCGTGCGGTTTGGCGAAGCTGAACACCGGGTCCCACCGCTCTCCCAGGCGCGAGGGCGGGTTGTCCGGCGATACGATTTCCGAGAACTCGGTGACGACATACAGCCACGGTGTCGTGTCGAGCCGCTGGCGCACGAAGTCCCAGCGTGCCGGGTCAAAGGCTACCTCGGCGCCGAGACGGTAATAGTCGTGACACGTCCAATCGAGCGCGGGGGTCACATAGAGCGTCGCCAGCGGGCAGAGTTGCAGCACGCCGACCGCCGGGACGCGCCCCTGCGCCGGCTCGCCGTGCGCGGACAGATAAGCCAGCGCTTCGCGCGTGCCCCAGGTGTTGAACGATCCCCAGAAATAATCGTAGGTGTCGCGGCGAGGCAGAGTCAGGGCGGCGGGGTCGCTGCTGGCGCGCCAGCCGAACGGCAGGGCGAAGGCCACCGCCCACACGCCGAGCGCAATCGTCGCCGCGCCGCGCGCCAGGGTGGTTGTTCGGGGTCGCCGGCGGAGCGCCGGCGCCTGGCCGAGCGCCGCAATCCCCCCGCCGACCAGCACCGCCACCGCCGGGACGCCCGCCACCAGATAGCGCGTTTGCAGGCTGCTGGCGAGCAGCGTGCTTGGCCCCCACAGCAGCGCCAGCCACGCCAGCGTGTAGAGCGCAGCGGACGGGCGCCACCAGAGCGCCAGCCCGGTCAGCGCCAGCACCACGAGCGCCATACCGGGTGTCAGCAGCAGCTCGACCCGTCCGGCCAGCCCGCCGAGCTTATCCAGCACGTCTTCGGGCTGGGCGCTGGCTTCGGTCAGATAGGTGTCGAGCAGAATCGGATGCCCGCCGCGTACCAGCGCCACGAGCGCCATCGCGGCGAAGAGCGCCCATCCGGCGGCGAAGATCAGCCCGATCGGGCGCCAGGCGGACTCATAGCGGCGCCACAGGGCTTTGGCGTAGATGCTCAGGCTGGCGCGCCTGCGGTCTGGCCAGGGCACGTCACCGAAGATCGCGGCTGCCAGGACAGGCAGCGCCAGCACCGGGGCGGCGGTCAGCTTGGCGCCCATGGCGCCGTTGGCGAGCAGACCGGTGATCAGCCCGCGGCGCTGGCCCGGCGCGCGCGCCAGCAGAACACTGTGCCACGCGGCCAGCGCGCCCAGCGCCGCCGCCATCGGATCGGCCAGGGCCATGCGCTCGAAGAACACCGCGAAGGGGACGATGGCGTAGAACGCCGTCGCGGGCAGCACCGCGCCCGGCCCGAACAACACCCGCGCCGTCGCTGCCACCCCCGCCAGGCCGAGCAGCGCGAACAGCGCCGTCGCCAGCCGCGCGGTGACCAGCGCCCCGCCGCGCGACGTTTCGAACAGGCCCAACCAGTAGTAGTAGAGCAGCTTGCCGTGGCTGATCTCGCTTGGGTTGCGCTCCAGCGTGTAGATGATCTCGCCGCGCTCGATGTGGCTCAGCTCGTCCACGAAGCCGGGCAGCGCGCCGGGCCGGTGGGCGCGCAGGAAGAAGCCGCCGAGCAATAACAGCGTGATCAACCAGAGGCGAGCGCGGGCCGGCATGCAGACTCCTTCAGAGTGCGCGGATCATATCGCCGCAAGCATAGCATCGGGCGGGGCGCTGTCAAGCGGGGAGCGTGTGTTCTGCGTGTCACTCGCCCGGTGCATCCAGGCGGCGGGCCAGCGCCGCTGGATCGACCAGTGTGACGCGCCAGACCGTCACCCATTGCTCGCCCTGCGGGCGCCGGTAGGCGGCGACCGGCTCCCACCCCAGCGCGTCGTCGGACGGATCGCGCTCCGGCGGCAGGTAGTCGGTCAGCAGGTAGGTGAAGGGCTGGCGCCGCACGGCGTCGATCAGGGCGGGCCAGGCGTACACATCGTCCGGCATGCGCGTTTGCGGCAGGAACGAGAAGCGCGCGTCCATGCATGTCCAGTCGAACGCGGGCGTGATGTAGAGAGCGGGCAGCGTGCAGTAGTGCATGGCGCCGATCAGCGGCACACGCCCCGCCAGGCGGTTCCCGCTCGCTTCCAGATCGGCGATGGCTTCCCGCGTGCCCCAGGCGTTCGAGGTATAGCGGAAGAAGTTGCGCCGGTCGATGGCGGCCACATCCAGGGCGGCGGGATCGCCGCTCAGGGTGCGGGCGAAGGGCAGCGCGAAGCCCAGCGCCCAGATCGCCAGCGCCCCCGCGCCCAAGACGATCGCGGTTGGGCGGCGCTCCGGCTTGCCCGGCGCAATCCACCCGACGCCGAATATCGCGCCCAGGACGGGCAGCGCGGGCACGAAATAGCGCGTCTGGAGCGCGACAGCGAAGGCGATGAACGGCACCGATAGGCCCAGCAGCCACGCCAGCAGATAGATCCCGGCGCGTGGACGCCGCCAGACGAGGGCGGCAGCCAGCACCGGCAGCGCGATCACCAGCGGGCGGCTCAGGTAGCGGGCGGACGCTTCCCACACCACCCGCAGGTTATCGCGCGCGCCGCCCCATCCACGCGCCGCGTCGAACAGCTCCGGGTCGTAGGGTTCTTGCGGGCGTCCGGAGAGCGCGTTTTCGAGCGCGCCGAGCGCGTATAGCCCGCCGACCGCCAGCACAATCGCCACGGCGGGCAGCAGCGCGGGGCGGGCGCGCGCCCATCGCTCGCGGAGCGGCAGCCCTTCGCCGCCGAACAGCAGCGCGGCCAGCGGCGGCAGACCGAGCAGCGGCGCGGTTGAGAGCTTGGCGAGCAGTGCCAGCCCCAGCAGCGCGCCGAGCGCGATCCCGCGCTGGTGCGTCGGTCGGCGGATGGCGGCCAGGGTCCACCACCCGGCCAGCACGGTCAGCGCCGCCGCGGGTGTGTCCGACATGGCGAGGCGGTCGTAGAACAGCGCCCAGGGCGCGAAAACCACGAAGCCAAGCGCCAGCAGCGCGGCTCCCCTGCCGGATAGCGTCCGCGCCAGGGCGGCGCTCCCCGCCGCGGCGAGCAGCCCCGTCAGCGCGACCCCCAGGCGGGCGGCGGCCAGCCCGGCTTCGGTGTAGGCGGGGCGGAACAGGCCGATCCAGTAGTAGAGCAGCAGCTTGCCGTGCGCGTAGGCGATCGGGTTGTCCGCGAAGCGCATGACGGCCTGGGCGCGGCGCAGGTGATAGGTTTCGTCCTGATAGAGCGGCAGAGCGGTGATCTGCCGTGCGCGCAGGGCAAACCCCACCAGCAACAGCGCCACCATCAGCGCGAGCGTGCCCCGCTGTTGGCCCATTCCGGCGCTACCGGGAAAGCGCAACCGGCGTCAGCGTGTCTGCGCCGATGTCCAGCACGTAGGCGCTGCCGTCGGCCATAGCGGCCAGCACCGTTTCGCCGCTGGCAAACGGCTTAACCCACTTCAGCGGCACGCCGGTCCGGCCAAGCGCGCTTTCCAGGGGCACAGCGTCGCCCCGGCGCACATTCTGGACGACGAAATCGCCCCGGATGGTCGTCCACAGATACGCCGTTTCTCCCTGGACCAGATGGACAGACAGCCGGTTGAGCGGCATCGCCAGCGCCGGGACGGCTACGGGCGGTGTGAAGCTCTTGTCTGCCAGGGTGAAGACCATCACCTCGTCGGTGCCGCCCGCGTTGCCGACCATCAGGCGCGTGCCGCTCTCGTTCCAGGGCAGGCCGAGCGCCGTTTGCGTGGCGGAGACGTACACAGCGCCGCCGGGCAGCCAGATTTCCTGGCGGTCGGTGCCGTCGGGCCGGGCGGAGAACAGGCGCGCGACCCGCTGGCCTTCCGCGCCGGTCACCAGCCGGAAGAAGACGAGCCGCTCGCCGCCGTCCGCCCAGGCGACGTGCCGCCCCTCGCCCAGGATGTAGAGCTGCCCGCTTTCCAGGTTGGCGACGTACATATGGAAGCGGTAGCAGTCCGTCTCGCCGCAGGTGTCGCGGTAGGCGGCCACGAAGGCGATATAGCGGCCATGTGGCGACCAGACGATCTCGTCCAGATAGATCGCCCAGGCGTCGAGCGTGTCGGCTGCATAAACGTCTTCCGACGGAGGAATGGAGCTGTGCTGCGCGAAGGGGAACAGCTCGGTTTCGGTTCCATCCGCGTCCAGCACGCTCACGCGGCTGATGCCGATGCGCTCGGGCAGGGCGTGGTCGCAGCGCGGCACGAGCAGGTGCAGGTGGCGGACCAGCAACAGGCGCGAGCCGTCCGGCGCGGGAAAGACTTCGTAATCCAGCGGGGGCAGCGGCAGGCGCAGGGCGTCTTCGGCGCTCGGCAGCGCGGCAAGGGGCGTGCCTTCCAGGCGCTGCGGGCACGCCTGGCGGACCTGCTCGACCGCCGGAACGAGCCGCTCGATCTCGACCGGTTGCCAGATATCGGCAGGCGTCGCCTCGACCGGCGCGACAGGGAACGGCGAACGCACCTCGGCGCGGCCATCCGGCAGGACGAAGGTATGCGCGATCTGCGTGCGGTCGGGCGTGGGATGAAACAGGTCCAGCCCGGCGATGTGCGGCTCAAGGAAGTAATTGGCCGCGTCGCCTTCGGCGGCCCAGCCGGTGGTGCCGTTGGAGAGCCGCACCTGCCACCAGCGGTAGCCGTTGGCGCAGCGAAAGCCATCGACCACCACGTACACGGTGCCGGGCGGCAGCAGCGCCACCTCGACCGCCCCGGCGGCGCCGGTATTGGGCCGGTCCTTGAGGCTGACGCCGTAGGGCGAGCTGACGCGGCCCATGCCGCCCGCCGCCAGACGCGGCTCGACCAGCCCGGCGCAGGCATCCTGAGCCAGCGCGCGGTCGGCAAGCGGCCCCGGCATCAGCGCGAACGCCAGGATCAGCAGCGCCAGCGCCCGGCGCAAGACCTGGTGGAGCATATCGGAACCTCCCACACGTTGAGCGCGGGCCGATCATAACACGCCGCGCGCAGAAGTCACGGGCGGCAGACCGGCGCATCGCTGATGCCGCTCGTCCTGCTGGCGAGGCGCGGCGGCAGGTTGCCGGAAACACCCGCGTCTGAGTATGCTAGAGCCACCCGCAGCCCGATCGGTGGCTGCTCGCAGCAAGGGGAAGGCGATGAAAGCTCGATGGTCGCTGTGGATCGCGGCGCTGGCCCTGATCGGGGCCGGGCTGGCGTGCAGTATCCGGGTGACGACCGCTCACATCCGGGCGGCGAACCTGGTGCGCGACCCCGACGGCGCAACGCGCACGCTGTCGTTCCGCCCGGACGATACCTTCTATCTGATCGTCGAGCTGGCGAACGCGCCCGCCGACAGCGAGGTGAAGGTGGTGTGGGTCCAGGTGGGCGCGGGCGAAGACGGCGCCGACCGGGTCGTCGGCGAGGACGTGGTGCGCTCCGGCAGCGGCACGCTGGTGTTCAGTGCGGAGCATCCCGAACGGCAGTGGCGGGTGGGCGACTACCGCGCCGAGGTGTATCTCAACGGCGAACAGACGCACAGCCTGTCGTTTCGCGTGCGGTTCTGACCACTCCGGAGCGGGGCCGCCGCCAAGCTGGTCTGAGCGGGACTCATGTGAACAACAGGGGAGAGAACACGATGAAAGCAGCCATCATTCGCGAGCACGGCCCGGTCGAGAATGTGACGATTGCGACCGATCTGCCCGTTCCGGAGCCGGGGCCGGGCGAGGTGCGGCTGCGCGTCCGGGCTGCTGCGCTGAACTACCTGGACATCTGGGTGCGCAATGGCTGGCCGGGCATCAAGCTCAGCCTGCCGCACATTCTTGGCGCAGACGCCGCCGGGACGATCGACGCGCTGGGCGAGGCGGTGCAGGATTGGGAGGCCGGAGCGCGCGTCGCCGTCGACCCGACCATTTCGTGCGGGGAGTGCGAGTTTTGCCGCGCCGGATGGGAGAACCGCTGCGCGCGCTTCCGCCTGATGGGCGAGCATGTGAGCGGGACCTTCGCGGAGTACATCACCGTCCCCGCCCGCAATCTGATCGCGCTGCCGGATCACGTCTCGTTTGCCGAGGCGGCGGCAGCGTCGCTGGTGTTTGTGACGGCGTGGCACAGCCTGATCACGCGCGCCAACCTGCGCCCCGGCGAGCTGGTGCTGATCATCGGCGCGGGGGGTGGTGTCAACACGGCCAGCCTGCAGATCGCCAAGCTGACCGGCTGCACCGTCTACGTGGTGGGCAGCAGCGAGGACAAGCTGGCGAAGGCGCAGGCGCTGGGTGCCGACGCGACCATCCTGCGCGACGTGGAAGGCGGCTGGTCGCGCGCGGTGTACCAGCTCACCGCCAAGCGCGGCGTCGACGTGGTGGTGGACAACGTGGGCGCGCCTACGTACAACGACAGCCTGCGCGCGCTGGCACGCGGCGGGCGCCTGGTGACGGTGGGCAACACCGGCGGCCCGAAGGTCGAGATCGACAACCGGCTCATCTTTGGCAAGCACCTTTCGATCCTGGGCAGCACGATGGGGCCGCACCGCGATTACGTACGCGTCATGCGGTTGCTGTTCAAGGGCAGGCTGAAGGCGGTCATCGACGCGACGTATCCGCTCGACGAGGTGCGGACCGCGATGGCGCGCATGGAAGCCGGCGATCTGTTCGGCAAGGCCGTGCTGGAGCTTTAGCCGCCGGACGGGGCGCGCCCGGAGCGAAAACGGGAGAGTGTGTGCTCTCCCGTTCCGTTTGTGCGTCTTATATCACGCCCGATCAACTGGTGATTTCGAGCGCGAAAGGAGTGAGGGAACTATGGGCGAGCTGTCGCGTTGCGCATGGGGAACCGGCGATCCGCTATACGTTGCCTATCACGACGAGGAGTGGGGCGTCCCGGAGCACGACGATCGCAAGTTGTTTGAGATGCTGATTCTGGAGGGGGCGCAGGCAGGGCTGAGCTGGAGCACCATCCTCAAGCGCCGCGAGAACTACCGCCGCGCTTTCGACGGCTTCGACCCGGCCATTGTCGCGCGCTACGACGACGCCAAGATCGCGGCGCTGCTGGCGGATCCGGGCATCATCCGCAACCGGCTGAAGATCAACGCCGCGGTGCACAACGCGCGCGCCTTCCTCGACGTGCAGGCGGCGTTCGGGTCGTTCGACGCCTATATCTGGCAGTTTGTCGGCGGCGTCCCGCGCCAGAACGCGTTCACCGAACTGCGCCAGATCCCCGCCGAGACACCCGAATCACGCGCCATGAGCAAGGACCTGCTGAAGCGAGGATTTCAGTTTGTGGGGCCGACGATCTGTTATGCCTTCATGCAGGCGTGCGGGCTGGTCAACGACCATCTGGTGACGTGTTTTCGTTATAATCAAGTGCAAGCCTGATCGACGGACGATGGGGGGCAAATGGAAGCACGGCGGGCGGATCCAATCCGCCTGATTGCGCTGCGTCTGCGCCAGGACGAGCTGCGCAATCTGACGCGCAGCCCGCTGATCAGCGAGGCGTTTCGCGTCACGATTGAGTATCACGACGGGCGTTTCCCCAATCAGGTCGCCACGCTGACGCGCGGGCATGGGACGGGCGCTGCGCTCAAAGTCGTCTACGACAAGCCCGGCAAAGAGGTCTTTTTCACCTATCCGGTTGAGCACGAACGCTTCCAGGAGCTGAACGCGGCGCTGCGCCGCCTGAAATTCGACAGCCTGGACGACCAGCCGGACGTCCCGTTCTTTGGGGTAGACCTGTGGCTGGTCGAGCGTGCGTCCGGCAGCTTCTATCACGATGTCGTGCTCTCGCCGGAGAGCGCGCGCGGCTTCTACCGCGAGCTGATCCTGACTATCCACCGCCTGCTCAAACCGGCGGTCCGCACCATCGTGCCCTGACGCGCCGGGGCGTCTGTCATTCCACCGCGAGCGTGCTATGATCGAGCCAGGCTGCCGCGCCAGAAAGGGCGCAGGAGATCGCCGTGATGAACGCACTGACCGAGACCGAAGTCAAAATCGCCGTGCCCGACCTGGACGCCATCGCGGCGCGGCTGGCCGCGGCAGGCGCCGTGCAAACCGCGGCGCGGGTCTACGAGCACAACATTCGCTATGAGGACGCCGGCGAGACGCTGACGCCGAACGAGATTGTCCTGCGTCTGCGGCAGGATACCGTCGCGCGCCTGACCTACAAGGCGCCGCCCAGCGACGACGTCAGGCTGCCGCCCAACCTACGCACCCGCTTCGAGGCAGAAGTGACGGTGAGCGATTTTGACACGATGGACACCATTCTCCAGCGGCTCGGCTTTCACCCGCACGTCGTCTACGAGAAGTATCGCACCACCTACCGGCTCGGCGAGGCGGAGATCGTGCTGGACGAATTGCCGTTTGGGACCTTCGTCGAGGTCGAGGGACCGGCGGCAGCGATTGAGTCGGCGCTCGCCGTGCTGGGGCTGTCGGACGCGCCGCGCATCCTGGACAGCTATCTGGCGCTGTTTGAGCGTGTCAAGCGGGCACTGCAGCTCGATGTGCACGACTTGACCTTTGCCAATTTCGAGGGCGTGCGCGTGCCGGCGGAGGTTCTGGTTGGCGATCACTGATTTTGAGCAGGTGACGGCCGAGTGGCTCACCGAGGTTTTGAGGCGCGGCGGTTTTCTGCAGCAGGGCACGGTGGTGTCGGTCGAGGTGACGCCGCAGAAGACGAACACCGCCACCGTCGCGAACCTCAAGCTGACCTACAGCGAAGACGCGCAGACCCGCGCCCCGCGCGCGCTTTTTCTCAAGCTGAGCGACTTCCGGCGCGAGGTCGATTTCTACCGGACGGTGGTTCCCGCGATGGAGTCCACGCCGCTGATCCTCGCCTGTTATGACGCGGAGTGGGACGAGGACGCCGGCGCGTCGCACCTGCTGCTTGAAGACGTCTCGGCCACGCACATGACGTCCGAGATGACGCTGCCCCCGTCTACGCCGCGCTACGAGCAGCTTACGCACGCGTTGGCCCAGTTTCACGCCTTCTGGTGGGATCACCCGCGCATCTACGGGGATGTCGGCGCGCTGGCGGGCGACGTGCACGACACCACCATCGCCCGCGCCCGCGAGAGCTTTCCCGGCTTCGTGGATTTCATGGGCGATCGGATGTCGGATCAGCGGCGGGCGGTTTACGAGCGGCTGTTCGCCCTGTGGCCGCCGCGCCACTTCCGCGAGCGCATGGCGCAGAACAAGGGGCTGACGCTCATTCACGGGGACGCGCACGCCTGGAACTTCCTCTACCCGCGCGATCCTGAGGCGCATCGGGTACGCATCCTGGATTGGGCGCTGTGGCAGATCGGCCCGGCGACGAACGACCTGGCCTACATGATTGCCATGCACGATTTTCCCGACTACCGCTCGCGCATGGAGCGCCCGCTGGTCCGCTCGTACTACGACCGGCTGGTGAAGCTGGGCGTCGAGGGCTATTCCTGGGACGACTGCTGGCTCGACTACCGGCTGTCCGCCATCCACAACCTGTTTTTCCCGGTCTATCACTGGTCGGTCAAGGGCGACCCGGCGTTGTGGTGGCCGAACTTCGAACGTGCCATGCTGGCCTACTACGATCTGCGCTGCGAGGATTTGCTGGAAGACTGAGCGCCGCCCCCTTGCTGGCGACCGGTCGTGGGCGAGCCGGCCCGCGTCACGTTTGGCCCGCGATTGCGCACCAACCGGGCGATGCAAGCGTCGCCCCTACGGCGGATGCCCGATTTCGCGCATCTCTGAAAACTCGCTTGACTCTGACGTAACGTGATGGTTTAGACTGCTCATCATGGTGACCGACACGCGCTACACCGTCCGGCAGCTTGCCAGCATCGCGGGCGTCAGCGTCCGCACGCTGCACCACTACGACGCGATTGGCCTGCTGCGTCCGCCGCGCGACCCGTCGAACGGCTACCGCCGCTACGACCACGCGGCCCTGCTGCGCTTGCAGCAGATTCTCTTCCTGCGCGAGCTGGGGTTGAGCCTGGACGCGATCCGCGACGTTCTAGACCGGCCGGACTTTGACCTGCTGGCCGCGCTGGAACAGCACCGCGAGGCCCTGCGCGAGCGACAGCGGCGGCTGGCGCGGCTGCTGGACACGGTGGAGCGCACGATCCAGCATCTGAAGGGAGAGATCGAGATGAGCAGTCACGACCTGTTCGCGGGCTTCAGCGAGGAACAGCAGGCGGCCTACGAAGAGGAAGCCGCGCGGCGCTGGGATGAACAGACGGTGCGCGAGTCTAACCGGCGGTGGCGCAGCTATTCCGACGAGAAGAAGCGCGCCATTCTGGACGAGGGCCGCGCGATCTACACCGACTTGATCGCCGCCATGCCTGAGGGGCCGGCCAGCCCCAGGGTGCAGGACTGCGTTCGCCGCTGGCACGAGCACCTGAGGAACTTCTACGAGCCGGCGCTCGAGGGCCTGCTGGGGCTGGCGGACCTCTACAACGAGGATCCGCAGTTCAACGCGACGTTCGTCAAGATGCACCCGGACCTGGCGCCGTTCATGCGCGAGGCGGTGAAGGTGTACGTCGAACGGTTGCAGGGCCACCGCGAGCCGTAAGCCAGGCCGCACGCCCATCCTGGCCCCCTCTTTGCGCGAGAGGGGGCTTTTTTTTGTGACGGGGCGAACCTGATGCGTAACCGGAAATTGCATGAGGGTTATAACTGATGCAGCCGCCCGCATCGGGTATAGTAGGTGGCGTATGTCGAGTCCCGGCGCGCGCCGCGGCTCGTGGTTCTGTCGGCGGTCGGGTGAGCAAGGACAATGAGCGACAAAACGTTGAAACAACTCAAACAGGCGTGGGAAGAAAACACCCTGGCGAAGGTGATCAGCCGCTTTCCGGAGCGCAAAGCGCGCTTTGCGACGTCGTCGGACATCGAGCTGGATCGCATCTACCTGCCCGACGAATCGTGCGACGCGGACCTCTACCACAAGCAGCTCGGTTTCCCCGGCGAGTACCCGTTCACGCGCGGGGTGCAGCCCACGATGTACCGGGGCCGCCTGTGGACCATGCGCCAGTATGCCGGGTACGCCACCGCCGAGGAGTCCAACGCGCGCTATCGCTACCTGCTCAACGCCGGGCAGACCGGGCTGAGCGTGGCCTTCGACCTGCCCACCCAGATCGGCTACGACGCCGATGACCCGATGGCGCTGGGCGAGGTGGGCAAGGTGGGCGTCAGCATTCCGTCCTTGCGCGACATGGAGCGGCTGTTCGAGGGCATCCCGCTCGACAAGGTCTCGACCAGCATGACGATCAACGCGCCCGCCGCGATTCTGCTGGCGATGTACATCGCGGTCGGCAAGAAGCAGGGCGTCGAGCCGTCGAAGCTGCGCGGGACGGTGCAGAACGACATTCTTAAGGAATACATCGCGCGCGGGACGTACATCTTCCCGCCCAAGCCGTCGATGCGCCTGATCACAGACCTGTTCGCCTACTGCGCGCGCGAGGTCCCGCACTGGAACACGATCAGCATCAGCGGCTACCACATCCGCGAGGCGGGCAGCACGGCGGTGCAGGAAGTCGCGTTCACGCTGGCGAACGGGATCGCCTATGTGCAGGCAGCCCTTGACGCAGGCCTGGCGGTGGACGATTTCGCGCCGCAGCTCAGCTTCTTCTTCAATGCGCACAACAACTTTCTGGAAGAGGTCGCCAAGTTCCGCGCGGCGCGGCGGCTGTGGGCGCGGATCATGCGCGAGCGCTTCGGCGCGCAGGACCCGCGTAGCTGGGCGCTGAAGTTCCACACGCAGACGGGCGGCAGCACGCTCACCGCGCAGCAGCCGGAGAACAATGTCGTGCGCGTGACGCTTCAGGCGCTGGCGGCGGTGCTGGGCGGCACGCAGAGCCTGCACACCAACAGTATGGACGAGGCGCTGGCGCTGCCGACCGAAGCGGCGGTGCAGGTCGCGCTGCGCACCCAGCAGATCATCGCCTACGAGTCCGGGGTGGCCGATACGGTCGACCCGCTGGCCGGGAGCTATGTGATCGAGCACCTGACCGACGAGATCGAGCGGCGCGCGTGCGAGTACATCGAGCGCATCGACGCGCTGGGCGGGGCGCTGGCAGCGATTGAGTCCGGCTTTGTGCAGGGCGAGATCAACGACGCGGCCTACGCGTATCAGCGCGCGGTCGAGTCTGGCGAGCAGGTGGTGGTGGGCGTCAACCGCTTCACGGACGAGCGCGAGAACGGCGCGGCGCGTGACATTCTGCGCGTCGATCCGGCCATCGAGCAGATGCAGCGCGAGCGGCTGGCGGCACTGCGCGCCGGGCGCGATAACGCGCGCGTCCGCGAGTTGCTGGCGTATCTGGAGACGGCGGCGCGCGGCACCGACAACCTGATGCCGCTGTTCGTCGAATGTGTGGAGGCAGATATCACGCTGGGCGAGATCTGCGGCGTGCTGCGCGGGGTCTTCGGCGAATATCGCCCGCAGGTGAGTATTTAGCGGGTGGCGCGGCGCGTTGATTTCTTGTAGGGGGCGCAGCTTGCTGCACCCAGTTATTGTCTTTTCCGCGGCATGGCGGGCGGAGCGTCTCCGCCCGCTTGTCTTGTGCGTTCTTTTGCGAGCAACCCCCTTCTTATCTTTCGCGCGCAGGATCATCGGGCGCTTATCCCGTCCGGCTCTTGTTTTTCCGCTCGATCGTCGCGGATTTTTGATCCCCCAACCATGGCGGTTTTGGAACGCTCCATCCGCCAAGCTATAATGCCAATTATGGCGAACACATCCTTGCAGCGCGCCCCTCGCCCGTGGACGCTGTGGGTGCTGAGCGCGCTCGTTGCGCTGATCGCCGCCATCAACGCGGCATTGGCGGTCGATCACGTGGCTCAAGCGGACGCCTACCGGGCGTTGGGCGTGTCCTACCCGCCGCTGTTGCGCGCGGCCTTCGCACTGATCTGGGCGGGGGTGTTTGGCGCGCTGGCGCTGGGGCTGGCCCGACGGCGGCGCTGGGCGCGGCGCTGGTTTCTCGCGGCACTGAGCAACTATGCCGCGTTTGGCGTGTTATGGCTGGTGATCTACGCCCGCGCCGATTTCGACCAGGGCCGCGTCGCGTTTCAGGCGGCGCTGAGCGCGCTGCTGGTCGCGCTGGCAGTGTGGGTGATGCGCTGGCGCCGGATCCGGCGCGCGTTTGAGCCGGGGCCGGCGCGCGATCTGCCGCATGCCGAAACGTTCGAACACAATTCGGGAGAAATGTCTGCATGACGAACCAGGATCCCAAGCTTGAGCGTCTCAACCAGATGCGCCTGCAGAGCATGGCGGGCGGCGGCCCTGCCCGCGTCGAGAAGCAGCGTAAGGCCGGCAAGCTGACCGCGCGCGAGCGGCTCGATCTGCTGCTGGACCCCGGCAGCTTTCGCGAAGTCGATGCATTTGTGGTGCACCGCGAGCGCAATTTCGGCATGGACAGGCCGGAAAACCAGTTCCTGGGCGACAGTGTGGTGACGGGTTGGGGGACGATCAACGGGCGGCTGGTTTACGTCTATTCGCAGGACTTCACGGTGATGGGCGGCTCGCTCAGCGAGGCGCACGCGGAGAAGATCTGCAAGATCATGGACATGGCGATGAAAAACGGCGCGCCGATCATCGGCCTGAACGATTCGGGTGGCGCGCGGATTCAGGAAGGCGTGTTCAGCCTGGGCGGATACGCCGATATCTTCTTGCGCAACACCCTCGCCAGCGGCTTCATCCCGCAGCTCAGCGTGATCATGGGGCCGTGCGCGGGCGGGGCGGTCTATAGCCCGGCGCTGACCGATTTCATCTTCATGGTCAAAGATACCTCGTACATGTTCGTGACCGGACCGGATGTGGTCCGCGCTGTGACGCACGAAGATGTCACGTTCGAGGAACTGGGCGGCGCGATGATCCACAACGCGATCAGCGGCGTGAGCCATGTCGCCGCCAACTCCGAAGAAGACGCGCTGTTCCTGATCCGCGAGATCCTCACCTACATCCCGCAGAACAACATGGAAGACCCGCCCTTCGAGCCGACGAAGGACGATCCACTGCGCACCGAAGAGGCGCTCAACACGCTGGTGCCCGACGACCCGAGTAAGCCCTACGACGTCAAAGAGCTGATCAGGTTGATTGTCGACGAGGGCCGGTTCTTCGAAATCCACGAGCATTTTGCCAAGAACATCGTCGTCGGTTTTGCGCGGCTGGGCGGGCACAGCGTCGGGATCGTCGCCAACCAGCCGGCGGTGCTGGCGGGCGTGCTGGACATCGACGCCAGCGAGAAGGCGGCCCGCTTCATCCGCTTCTGCGACGCGTTCAACATCCCGCTCATCACCTTCGAGGACGTGCCGGGCTTCATGCCGGGGCTGGCGCAGGAGCACGGCGGGATCATCCGCTCCGGCGCGAAGCTGCTCTATGCCTACTGCGAGGCGACCGTCCCCAAAATCACCGTCGTCACGCGGAAAGCCTATGGCGGCGCGTACTGCGTGATGAACTCCAAGCACATCCGCAGCGATCTCAACCTGGCCTGGCCGACGGCGGAGATCGCCGTGATGGGGCCGGATGGCGCGGTGAACATCATCTTCCGGCGCGAGCTGGCCGAGGCCGAAGACCCGGCGCAGCGCAAAGCCGAGCTGGTGCAGGAATACCGCGAGCGTTTCGCGAACCCGTATGTGGCGGCGTCGCGCGGGTTCATCGACGATGTGATCGTGCCCTCGGAGACGCGGCCCCGCCTGATCAACGCGCTGGAGATGCTCCAGAACAAGCGCGACAGCAACCCGCCCAAGAAGCACGGGAATATTCCGCTGTAGCGAGGGCGGCCATGCTGGACGATCGCTTCGAGCGCGATGTGGTCGATCCACCGCCTGACCCGCGCCGCTACCCAACCGGGATCGTGATGCTGGTGGGGCTGTTGGCGGGGGCGCTGGGCGGCCTGGCGATCGGGATCGTCCCCCTGGGGGTCGCGGCAGGGCTGACGATCGGCGCCGGGATTGACGCGCTACTCAATCGCTGGCTGAACGGCGAGCATGGGGTTTAGTTTGCGCCGCGGACTGAGCGCGGCAACAGCGAACATCAGGTGATAGGTGATCGGGCGGGCAGACAGGTCCGCAGAGGTGAGCGGTGAACGACGCGCAAAACGGCGGGGGAAAGGCGCAGAACGACGCGCCGGGCAGCGCGGCTCAGGCCGGGCTGGCAGCACACCCGCGCTCTGAGGCGCGGCCCGGCGTGCAGGCCCAGCGCTGGCTGATCGTGAGCGCGAGCGCGGTGCTGTCGTCGGTCGCGGCGCAGAACTACGTCTGCTACAGCCGCCCACCCGGCGCGGCAGCCACCGAAGACGCTGCCACCCTGACGCTCGACCTGACGGTTGAGGACGCGCGCCACAAGACGCGCCTGCAACGGAACGCGGCGCGGCTGAAGAACGTGGAAATCAACGAGCGCCAGGTGGTGTGGAGCGGTTACGACGTGGTCAGCCGGCTGCAGGTGATCTGGGTGTGGGATTTTTACCGCATCCTGAGTCATGTGGCGCTGCGGGTGGTGCTGCCGCCGGACGACGCCGAGGATGTTAACCCGACCTGGCAGCAGACCGTCGAGGCGCTGCGGGCGGTGGAACCGGGCGACGTGGTGCGGGTCAGCGTCCGCTCGTCGTGCGGGGATATCCTGCAAACACACACCGTTCAGGCGCCCGCGGTTGAGTGGGTGCCCGGCCGGGGCCGCAGCGGTTCGCACGAGGACAAGGCAGAAGACAACGATGGCTGAAACGACCCTGATCAAAAAGGTTCTGATCGCCAACCGGGGCGAGATCGCCGTGCGCGTGATCCGCGCCTGCCGCGAGCTGGGCGGTATCCGCACGGTGGCGGTCTATTCGGACGCCGACCGCGAGGCGCTGCACGTGCGTTATGCGGATGAGGCGTACCGCATCGGGCCGCCGGCCCCACGCGAAAGCTATCTGGACATCGAGCGCATCATCGACGTGGCGCTGCAATCCGGCGCGGATGCGATTCACCCCGGCTACGGGTTCCTCAGCGAGCGGGCAGACTTTGCCCAGGCGTGCCACGACGCCGGGATCGTCTTCATCGGCCCGCCGGCGAAGGCGATCGCCCAGATGGGCGACAAACTGGCGGCGCGCGCGCTGATGCAGGCGGCGGGAGTGCCGGTTGTGCCGGGGACCGAGCCGGGATTGAACGACAGCGAGTTGATGGCGGCGGCAGAGCGCGTGGGCTACCCGCTGATGGTCAAGGCGGCGGCGGGCGGCGGCGGCAAGGGCATGCGGGTGGTGCGCGAGCCGTCGCAGCTTGCGGGCGCGCTGGCTGCGGCACATCGCGAGGCCGAGGCTGCGTTCGGCGACGGCACGGTGTACCTGGAGAAGCTGCTCGATGGGGCGCGGCACATCGAGTTTCAGATTCTGGCGGACCAGCACGGCAATACCATTCACCTGGGCGAGCGCGAGTGCAGTATCCAGCGGCGGCACCAAAAGCTGTTCGAGGAGTCGCCCAGCCCGTTCATGGACGAGTCGCTACGCGCCCGGATGGGCGAAGCCGCCATCCGCGCCGCGCAGGCGGTCGATTACGTCAACGCCGGGACGATCGAGTTTCTGGTCGACGCCGAGAAGAACTTCTACTTCCTGGAGATGAACACGCGCTTGCAGGTCGAGCACCCGGTTACCGAGCTGGTGACGGGCATCGATCTGGTCAAGGAGCAGATTCGCATCGCGCGCGGGCGGCGGATGGGTCCTGCTGAGGGTGGAGTGAGCTTCAAGGGCTGGGCGGTCGAGTGCCGCATCAACGCCGAAGATCCGTACAACAACTTCCTGCCGTCGGTGGGCGAGGTGACGGTCCACATCGCGCCGACCGGGCCGGGCGTCCGGCTGGACAGCGGCATCTACGCCGGGTACACGGTTACGCCCTATTACGACTCGCTGCTGGCGAAGCTGATCACCTGGGGCGACACGCGCGGCGAGGCGCTGCTGCGGATGCGGCGCGCGCTGGCCGAGTACAAGATCATGGGCCTGAAGACGAACCTGCCCTTTCACCAGAAGCTGATCGACAGCACGCGCTTTCTGGCGGGCCGCTACGATACCAACTTCGTCGAGGAATTCATGAACCTGCAGCAAGCCGACACGCCCGATCCGCACCGCGAGGAAGTGGCGGCCATTCTGGCGACGCTGGTCGAGCACCAGCAGCGCCAGCAGGCGTCGCAGATCGTGGCGCGGCCCAAGCGCGACGTGTCGAACTGGAAGTGGATCGGCCGCTGGGAGCGTATGCACCGGTGATGGTTGTCTGCCGCGTGGTGCATCGACCTGAGTCCAAAACCGGCCCTGGCCCGGTATAAGGGGGTGCTGTGGACGTCTTACGCAAGCTGGTGGGTATCCGGACTCTGCTGATATTCGTGCCGATCGCGGCGGTGCTGCGGCTGTCGGATGGTGACGCGGTGACGATCTTTGCGGCGTCGGCGCTGGCGATCATCCCGCTGGCCGAGTTGATGGGAACCGCGACGGAAGAGATCGCCGCCCGCACCGGCCCGCAGATCGGCGGGCTGCTCAACGCGACGCTGGGCAACGCCGCCGAGCTGATTATCACGATCTTCGCGCTGCGCGAAGGACTGCTGGAGCTGGTCCGCGCGTCGATCATCGGGTCGATCCTGGGCAACCTGTTGCTGGTGATGGGGCTGGCGCTGCTGTTCGGCGGGTTGAAGAACGGCATCCAGAGCTTCGACCGGCGCGGTGCGATGATGAACGCCACGCTGTTGATCCTGGCTTTCATGGCGCTGGCGATCCCCTCGCTGTTCGATGTGACGTTTGTCGAGCTGAAGGCGTTCGAGAGCGAGCTGCTGCTCAGCGAGGGCATCGCCCTGATTTTGATCGTGCTCTACGCGGCGTCCATCGTTTACTCGCTGGTGGCCAAGAACGGCCTGGGCGCGGCGGTCATCCACCACGAGCCGGAGTGGTCGATGCCGGTGGCGCTGGGTGTGCTGGCCGCGGCCACGTTGGGGATCGTGTTCATGTCCGAGTTCCTGGTCGGGACGGTCGAGCCGGTGGTCGAGGAGCTGGGCTGGAGCGAGTTGTTCGTGGGCGTGATCATCGTGCCGATCATCGGCAACGTGGCCGAGCACCTGGTCGCTGTGCAGCAGGCCATCAAGAACCGGATGGAGCTGGCGATGACGATCGCCCTCGGCTCCAGCCTGCAGATCGCGCTGTTCGTGGCGCCGGTGCTGGTCTTCATCAGCCTGCTGTTCGAAGACAAGCTGATCCTGGCCTTCACCATGCCGGAAGTGATCGCGCTGGCGGCGGCGTCGTATGTCGGCGCGCTGGTGGCCGAAGACGGCGAAACCAACTGGTTTGAAGGCTTGATGTTGCTGGGTGTGTATCTGATTGTGGCGCTGGCGTTCTTCCTGCTGCCCGAAGCAGCGTAGCGCGCCGGCAGGGGTGCGGCGGGTCGCTCGTCAGGGCCGGCTTGCTGAATGGTGGATGACAGATTAAGGAGCAAGGCATGTTTTTCAAGCGAGTGAGCGGCGCGGCGACCCTGGCGGCAGCGATCGCTGTGGCGCTGGCGGCGGGTGCGCTGGCACCGGGCGAGATGGCAGCGGCCCAGGACGGGCGCACGCCGGAGCAGATTTGCGCCGAGGCGACCGAGAACCTCAGCGAACCGGCCACGCGCCAGTTCGAGCGGGCCGAAGAGGTGCTGGAAGACGGGACGGACTACTGGGCGGTGCTGTGCACGGAGCAGGGGCCCATCACCATCGACCTGCTCGAAGACGTGGCGCCGATCGCAGTCAATAACTTCGTTTTTCTGGCGCAGCAGGGATACTTCAACAACACGACCTTTCACCGCGTGCTGCCGGGCTTTATGGCCCAGGGCGGCGACCCGACCGCGACCGGAACCGGCGGGCCGGGCTACCAGTTCGAGGACGAGACCGATACCGGGCTGCTCTTCGACCGGCCGGGCCTGCTGGCGATGGCCAACGCCGGTCCCAACACCAACGGCAGCCAGTTCTTCATCACCTACGTGCCGACGCCGTGGCTGAACGGCTATCACACCATCTTCGGGCGGGTCTACGCCGGGCAGGCGTCAACCGAACTGCTGCTCCCGCGCAACCCGGAACAGTCGCCCACCTACGAGGGGGACGCGCTTTACACGGTGGTGATCGTGGACGACCCGGCGAGCATCAGCGTCGAGCCGGACGGAGCGCCGACCTTTGAGCACTGGCAAACCCTGCTCCAGCGCCTGATCGGGGACCAGATCGGGGCGCCCTTCGCGCTGGACGCGGAGCACTCCGGGACGAGCACGCTGGAAAGCCGCGCCGTGGAGTGGGGCGAGGCCGGGGGCGACGAGCTGGCGGCGTACATGCGCGAGTATCTGGCGGCGAACGATTTTATGGGCGCGGCCACGATCGCTCTGGCGGTCGAGGATTGCCCGGCAAACCCGGCCGAACTGCCCTTCTGGACGCTGCGCTTCGAGGTTAACGACTATGGGAACGCAGAAAGCGCCGCCGCCGTTGCCCTGGACGACGCGCGCTCCGATGAACTGGTCGACAGCGGGGCGTTTGCCTCGTACACCGACGGGGAGCTAATCGGCGGGCGCATCTATCGCCAGCCGGTCGCGGGCAACCCGTGCGGCGACGAAGCGGCGCGCTATCGCTTCGAGGTGGCGTTGGGCCGCTATGTGCTGGCGGTCGAGTCCGTGCTGGACGAGACGGTCGTCAACGCGGATGCGGATGTCACGCCGGAGCAGTTCCTGGTCTACCTGCTGGATCAGGTTCTGGCCGGATCGCTGGGCGGCCCGCTTGAGCGCGGCAATCTGGCGGACTAGCGCGGCAGGAGAGCGCGGATGAAATACCAGGCGACGGTCAACGGCCGGACGTTCGAGATCGAGATCAACCAGGACGGGCGCATCCTGGTGAACAACCAGCCACGCACGATTGACTTTCGCGAGCTGCGCGAGGGCGAGCTGTATTCGGTGCTGGTCGACTACCTCAGCTACGAGGCGGTGGTCGAAGAGCGCGACGACACGTACCACGTCTTGATGGCGGGCGACCTGTATGAGGTGTCTGTCACGGACGAGCGCAGCCGCCGCCTGGCGAGCGCCTTCATGGCGCTGGGCGACGTGTCGGGCGAGGTGGCGATCCGCGCGCCCATGCCCGGCCTGATTGTGCGTGTTCCGGTGCAGGAAGGCGATGTGATCGCCAAAGGCGACACGGTCGTCATCCTCGAGTCGATGAAGATGGAGAACGAGCTGAAAGCCCCGCGCGAGGGCAAGGTGCACCGCGTCAATGTAAAGGCGGGCGACAGCGTGGAGCAGAACAAGGTGCTGGTCACGATCACGTGACCAGTGCGAAGGCGAAGCGGGGGGCACCGGTAGGGAGACCCTGCGGTATAATACGCGCGCCTGGGCGAGCGAGTCCTGGGCGCGCTGTTCTTTTCGGACGAGGTGAGCCGGTTGTGATGCAAGCGGATAGACAGGGTCAGCAGAACGCGCGCCGCCGGTGGGCGGGACGGGTGCTGGATGGGTTGTGGCTGGCGGCCCTGGCAGTTTACATCTTCGCCGGGCTGGACGCCGCGCCCTTTCATGGGGACGAGGCGACCCTGCTCTCTATGAGCCGCGACTATCACTACCTGGTCCAGCAGCGCGACTTCAAGCGGGTGTACTACACCGACACGCCCGCCGATCCGTCCGAGCAAGAGCTTCGTATCCTCAATGGAACTGTCCCCAAGATGGCGATGGGGCTGGCGTGGGACCTGGCCGGGCTGACTGTGCGTGACCTCAATGACCAGTGGGTGTGGGGGTTCAACGATCCGGCTGGCGCATGGGACGAATGGACGTGGAATCACACGTTCGGCCATGTGCCGTCCGACGAGTTGCTGCGGGCGGGGCGCGCGTCGTCGGCGGCGCTGCTGGCGCTGAGCGTGGTCGCCCTGTTCGCGCTGACGCGGCAGGTCTTCCCATCTCGCGCGGCGGCCTGGGCGGCGACCGCGATCTACATCACCACGCCGGATGTGCTGCTCAACGGGCGGCGCGCGATGATGGAAGGCGGGATGCTGCTCGGCTCGACGCTGGTGATGCTGGCGGCGCTGCTGGCGATCCGCGCTCACACGAGCGCGCCGCCCCGCGGGCGCGCGCTGTGGCTCGCGATGGCGGCGCTGGGGGTGGCAGGCGGCTTCGCGTTGGCGAACAAGCACAACAGCGCGCTCGCCGTGGGGATCGCCTTCTGCGCCGTGCTGATCGAGCCGCTGATCCGGCGCGGGGTGGGCGGTGTGCCCTTCGACCTGGGGCACGTGGCGCGGCTGGCGCTGGCGGGCGGGCTGGCGGTCGCCATTTTCGTCGCGCTCAATCCGGCGTGGTGGTCCGATCCGCTCCATATGCCGGGGCGGGTGCTGGCTGCGCGGCGCGCCCTGCTGGCGTTGCAGGCCAGCGGCTTCGGCGGATTCGAGACGGTTGGCGAGCGCGTCCGCGCCCTGATCAACCACGCGTTCTTTTCCTCGCCGCAGTATTACGAGGTCCCGGTGTGGCAGGAATACATCGGCGACCAGATCGCAGCTTATGAGGCAAGCGGGCTGGCCGGGCGGTTGGGCGGGCCGGTGTGGGGCTGGCTGCTGGTCGTCGCGAGCACCGCCGGCGGGCTGGCACTGGCCCGGCGCTGGCGGGATGGCCGGGCGCTGCTGGTGCTGATGTGGGTCGGGCTTACCGCGCTGGGATTGCTGATCGCGACGCCGCTCAACTGGCAACGCTATTACCTGCCGCTCCAGCCGGCGATCGCGGTGCTGGCCGGGATCGGCGTAGGGTGGCTTGCTGCCGAAGTGTCGAGCGTGGCGCGTGAAGCGGCCGTGTTGCGCCGCCACGGGAGCGTCTAGGGATGCTGCTGATTGACGCGCGCGATCTGCTGCCGGCGCTGGCGGCCCTGGCCTTCGCCTATCCGTGGGCGGCGCTGGCGCTGGGGCGCGATCGTCCGGCGCTGCTGACCGCGCTGACGACGCTGGCGCTCAGCCTGGGCGCGCTGACGCTCGGCATGTTGGGGCTGGCGCTGACGGGCGCGCTGCGCCTGGGCCTGGTGTGGGGCGGGATGCTGGCGGTCTTCGTGCTGGGGATGGCGCTGCTGGCCTGGCGCGGGTCGCTGCGCGCTGCCCGGTCGCGTGCCCGGCTGCGGGACGGCTGGCGGCGCCTGCGTAGCGATCCGCTGGCGGCGCTGGCGCTGGCCGTGATCCTCGCGATCGGCGCGCTGGTGACCTTCAACCTGCTCTACTGGCCCTTCAACGCCGATGACGCGGTGTCGATCTACGCCATGCAGAGCCGCGTTATCTTCGAGGCGCGCGCGCTTCCGCAGGACAACGGCCTGTACGAAGCCTATCCGCTGCTGGTGCCGCTGAGCTACGCCTACGCGCATCTCGTCGCCGGGGCGGTACACGAATATCTGGCGCTGGCGTTCGCGGCGGCGCTGTCGGTGGGGGCGTTTGCCGCGACGGGCGCGCTGGGCGCGGCGCTTTACGACGCGCGAACGGGTCTGCTGGCCGCGCTGCTGCTGGCGCTGACGCCGATTTTCGTGCGCTGGTCAGCGACCGGCTACACAGACGTGCCGGCGGGGTTTTTCGCGGCACTGGCGGCGCTGTTCGCCTGGCGGATGCTGCGCGCAGGCGGCCAGCGCGACGCGCTCCTGACCGGTGTGATGGCCGGGCTGGCGGCCTGGACGAAGAACAGCGCGCTGGCGCTGGCAGCATCGGCGGCGCTGGCGGTCTTCTACGGGATGCTGCCGCGGCACGACGGGGCGCGCCTGACGCTGCGCCACGCGGCGCTGGCCGCGCTGGGGCTGCTGGTCACGGCGGGGCCGTGGTACGCGCGCAACGTGATCGAATTCGGGCGTCTGGTTCCGGCCACGGTGTGGACCGATCGCGCCCAGCCCACGCTGCAGAACCTCATTCCCTTTCTGATGCACGCGGGGATCGAGCAGTTCTTCGTGCCGGGCGCGATCCTGACGCTGGGCAGCGCGGCGTGCGCGATTGAGGCGCTGCGCCTGCCGGGCCGCGAGCGAGACAGCGCGCGCGTGCTGTTGATCTTCGCGTTGCCCTTCGCGGTGGCGTGGTGGCGCATGGCGTCCTATGAGGTGCGCTTTCTGATGACGATCCTGCCGCTGGTGGCGGTGATGGGCGCGCGGGTGCTCGTTCGGCTGGGCGAGTGGCTGCCGCTCCCCTCGGACGAGGCAGCCCGGCGCGTGGCGCTGATCACCGCGGCAGTGCTGGTGGTTGCGCTGGCGCTGCCGGCGGCGCGCAAGGCCGTGCAATACAAGGACGAGATCGCGCGCGCGCCGCGCATGAGCGACGCCGAACGGCACCGGGTCACGCTGGGGGGCGTGTACGACGTGGCGCGCTATCTGGACGCGCTGCCCGCCGACGGGCCGATCCTCAGCGACACGTATTTCCTGCCGTTTCACGTCCGCACCGCCCCGGTGGTGGTGGGCGGCCTGCCGCGCCGCGACGCGCTGGCCGGATACCGCTATCTGGTGCTGTCGCCGGGCAGCCCGCTGCCGGGGGCGATGACCGACGCCGACGCCGCCCTGCTGGCCGAGATCGACGGCTATCGCGTGTTTCGCATCACCTACGCGGGTGGCCCGGAGCCATGATCCCCGACTGGCTGGTTCCTACCTTCGCGCTGGCGCCGCTGGCGGCGTGGATCTTTCTGGGCGTGGGCCTGCCCTGGGCGCTGGCGCTGCTGCCGCGATCGCTGTGGCGCGAGCGGGCGGTCGTGCTGGCGGTCGCGCTGGCGCTGGGTCCGCTGGGCTACACCGCCGTGATGGCCGGGCTGGGCACGGCGGGGGCGCTCCGTTTTGGCCCGGCTCTGGCCGGCTCGGTGGCGGTGGCGGCCATCGGCGCGGGGATCGCGCTGCGGCGCTGGCGGCGCGAGCCGCCGGGCGAGGCGTTCCCCGCGCGGGGCGCGGACCGGCGCTGGGGCGCGGTCGAGCGCCTGATGGTGGCGGCGATCGCGCTCGTGCTGGTGGCGACGTTTGCCGTCATCGCCTACTGGCCGTTCCTGGCCTATGACCCGCAGTGGGTCTACGCCTACAACGCCAAACTGTTCGTGATGCGCGAGGCGATCCCGGACACGATCGGCTATTACCCCCCGCACATCTCGCTGGGCTACACGGCGATGCAGCAGGCGTGGGGGGCGATCGACGACCACGCGGCGCGCGCGATTATCCCCTGGTACAACACGGCGCTGGTGCTGATGGCGTACACGCTGGGGCGGATGGTGTTCTACTCGCGGCGGGTGGGGCTGCTGACGGCGGCGATCTGGGCGCTCTACCCGCACAGCGCGGCGTGGGCCGGGGCGGGCGACCTCGAAATCCCGCTGACTCTCTACCTGACCGGGGCGAGCGCGTTCTTCATCGAGGCGTGGCGCAACGAGCGCGCCCGCGAGGCGGTGCTCAGCGGCGTGCTGCTGGGCGGGGCGCTGTGGACCAAACCGACCGGCGGCGCGTGGGCGCTGGGCGTGATGCTGGCCGTGGCGGGCTGGGCGATCGGCGTGCGCCTGCGTCCGGCGGCGGTCTGGCCGAAGCTGCGCGTGGCGCTGATCGCCGGGCTGGCGAGCGTGCCTCTGGGCGGCGCCTGGTACGCCCGCAACGTGCTGCTGGGCTATGAGGCGGTGACCTTCCCGGCGGACTACTGGCACGGGTTTGCGCAGCGATCCGGGCAGGAGCTGGGCTGGCCGATCCTGCTGGCGGCGCTGGCGGCGGGTGGGCTGATCGCGCACCCGGCGGAACGCCGGACGGCGTTGGCGCGAATCGGCCTGCCGCTGCTGGCGGTCGGGCTGTTGCTGGCCGGGGCGCTGCCCAGCGCGGTCGACGTGGAGCGCATCGCGCAGGGCGATCCGCTGCGCGAGTTGTGGCGCTGGCTGCGGGGCGACCTCACCGCGCGCGGGCGGATGACTCTGCTGGAGGCGGCGCTGGTCGTGGCAGGTGGGGGGCTGTTGCTGGCTTTGGGGCGCCAGGCGTGGGCGCGCTGGACCCGCGCCCGCCGCGAGACGATCTGGCTGCTGTGGGCGCTGCTGCTGCCGTATGGCGCGGTGTGGTTCGTCAATTTCTCGTACCACTACCGGCTGAGCTTCGCCATCGTGCCGCTCCTGGCGGTCCAGGCCGCGGCTCTGATCGACGGCTGGGCGTGGCCGGGGCTGGCGGCGCGGCGGGCCGGGCGGGCGATCGGCGCGCTGCTGGTGGTGGTTGCCGCGGGGATGGCGGTCGCGGCGGCGGTGGAGTTCAGCGCGCGGCCCTGGCTTGAGGGGAACCTGCGCGACGACCGGGCCAAGTACGACGCGGGCAACCCGGCGCTGATGGTGGTCGTGCATATGCTGGAAGACTACGCCGCCGCACATGGCGAGCCGGCCGTCAGTGCGCCCGGTGAGGATCGGCTGCCGTTCTTCTTCCCGACCTGGGACATCCGTAACAGCCGCGATTTTGAGGCGCTGCCGACACGTCTGGAAGACCTGGCCGGGGTCGATATCTACATCGCCAGCTCGGTGTCGGATTTTCTGATGCAGCGGGCCGGGGTGTGGCCGAACTCGCTGACCGCGGACGCAGCGGTCGCCGTGGCCTATCACCAGGTGGGCGCGTCTGGCCCGACGGGCGAGCGCTGGCCGACGGTGCTGGTGCCGATCCCGCTCGGCCCGGACGGATCACTGGCCGTGGATGACGGAAACTTTCGCTACAATGCGTTTGTCATCCGTCCTGAGGCGCGGCGGACGCCGATGGAGCCGGGCGGGCGCGCCGCGGCGCGCACGTTGTTCGGCGATTTCGCCGAGTTTGTCGGCTACGATATGAGCAATCTGAACTGGGTCCGGGGGCAGCGCATCACGCTGTCGCTCTACTGGCGCCCGACCGAGAGCGCCCCGCCGCCTCAGGATTACAGCATCTTCATTCACCTGCTGGGTGCCGATGGCGAGTGGCTCACCGGCTGGGACGGCGCGCCGCTACAGGGCGCCTACCCGACGCGCTTCTGGCGGCCGGGCGAGTCCTTGCTGGACTATTGGGTGCTCAGGATTCCAGAGGATATTCCGGCGGGGCGGGCGAGCCTGCGGATCGGGATCTACGACCCGATCGAAGGGACGCGGCTGCCGGTGACCGTGGGCGGCGAACCGATTGGGGACGGTCTGATTCTGCGCGACGATATCGAGGTGCGCTAGGCGCGGCCGCGCGTGCGGACCGGCCTCACAGTGCGGCGACGGCCAGCGCCAGGTCGCGCCGGATGTCGTCGCTCAGGAAGGCCGCCCACGCCTCGGGGAACGACTCGATCAGGGCCTGCCGCTCGGCAGCCAGCGCCGCGGCGTAGTCGTACACGCCGCCGAGATCGGGTCGGGCGAAGGCGGGCGTGCCGCTATAGGTCGCTTCGTGCGCGTCGATGATGGCGTGAAGCTGGGTGATGGCGACATCGGCGTCGTTGAGATCGCCCAGATGATCCTGCATGCGCTTGATTTCTTTGATCACGCGTTTGGCTTCCGGTCCCAAGACTTCCTCGAAGAACTCCAGCGCGTAGCGCAGCCGCTTGAAGTCGATCCGCAGCGCGTGCAGCGTGGCGACGGGGGCGCCCGCGAGGATCGGCTCGTAGGCGCGGACCTGCTCGTAATGGGTGTAGATCAGGCGCGGGGCGACGTGCCGCACCTGATAGGGAACCGGCGCGTTGGCGGGGGGTGCAGGTCGGGCGCCGGCGCCCGGTTCGCGCAGAAACTCGTCGAAGCGCCGGACGAAGCGGGCGAAGCGCTTGCT
Source organism: Thermoflexus sp. (assembly GCA_020724465.1). Lineage (GTDB taxonomy): Bacteria > Chloroflexota > Anaerolineae > Aggregatilineales > Aggregatilineaceae > DYGX01. The sequence goes on along the minus strand of DYGX01000004.1, from coordinate 184,750 downwards.
GTCGAGCATCGCGATCAGCGCGGTGCGGGCCTCGCTCAGCCGCGCGTGCCACAGGTCCAGCAGCGGGGTGAGATCGGAGCCGGGGTGTTCGGCGGCGAAGCGCCCGGCCTTGTCGAGCGCCACTTCCAGATCGCGCACGGCGCCGAGCACGGCAGCGATCTCGCGCAGCGCGTCGCGGAAGGGCTGGACGGCTTTGGCGACGAAGAACGGTTTGAAGAGCCGGAAGGCGCTGCGCATCCGGCGCGTCGCAACACGCATGTCGTGCACCGCTTCGATGTCGATCCCCAGGCGGCTGCCCGGCTCGTTGAGCAGCATGCGCTCGAAGTGAAAGCGCAGGACCTTGCGGCCCGCTTCGGCGACCGGATCGTCGGGCAGCACGCCGACGGCGGGCAGCAGCGCCAGCGGCAGGCGCGGGATATCGACACCCGGGATCGGCTCGCGGACGGGGGCGGGCAGATCTGCCCCGGCCCGCTGATCGGGGAAGATGCCCAGCCGGGCCTTGCGCCACTCGCGGCGCCAGCGCCAGACGGTGTGCCTGGTCACCTGGGTGGCGGCAGCGATGGTGGCGGCGTCCTGCCCCGCGTAGCTCAGCAGGATGATCGCTGCGCGGCGCGCCTGGGCAGGCGGGGCTGTGTCGCGAATCTGCACGAGGATGCTTTGCTCGCGCTCGGACAGCGTGTCGACCATAGGATGCGCTCCTGGGCAGAGGGGAAAATCGAGTTTGCCGGATGTCGAGTCTAGTGTAGCATATTTGGTCAGGTTTGCTGAGTGCAGCGGTGGGCAGGATGGGCGATGTTTGACGACATGCTAGAGCACATGGACGATCACGGGGAGCATGAGGCGGTCCTCAAGCTGCTGTACGGGATGCTGGTGGGGGCAGAGCAGCGGATGGATACGCTGGGCGACTGGGCGGAACGGCTGGCGGGGGCCAACCCAACCCCGCTGGCGTCGCGCTTTGTGAACCAGCTCGGCGACGAGTGGTTCGACGCGCCCGCGCCGGATGACTTCTGCGCCCAGGTGGCCGAACATGTCCGGCGCCATCTGGCAAGCTGGCACCCCGGCTGGCCGCACCTGTGGGCGCATATTCTGCGCGTGACCGGCTGCGCGCTGGCCCTGGCCGACGACGAAGGCGCCAGCCCTGAGGAAGTCTACCTGCTGGGCGTGTGCCACGACGTCGCCAAGCTGGACGAGCTGCGCACCAGCGAACCCCACGAAGAGCTGGGCGCCGCCTTTGCCGCGCGCGTGCTGCGCGGCTACCTGCCGCCGGACCGGATCGACGCGCTTCAGGCCGCGATCCTCAAGGAAGGGGACGGGGATGTGCTGGGCAACATTCTGCACGATGCCGACAAGCTCGACAAGATCGGCGCCACCGGCGTGCTGCGGCGCATCTCGACCGAGACGCGCCCAAGCTGGCTCAGCTCGGCGCTGTGGCGCGTGGGGGACGACCTGGCGCGCTTTCCGCCGATGCACTTTGACCTGAGCCGCGACCTGGCCGCCGCCAAGCGCGAATTTCTGGGGTGGTTTCTGCCCCTGGCCGAGTCCGCGCTGGAACGCTGAGCGCGCGGCAGCCTGCGGCGGGGTGGTGATTGGCGGCACGCTGGATTTCCAGTATGCTCTAACATGGCGGTGCGAACGTGTGGGAGGTCGGTATGGCCAGCAATCAGCCTGACAGTATTGACGAGCTGCGCCGTCAGGCGCTGGAAGAGGAAATCGTCGCCGAGAGCTACGAGACCTATCTTGAAAGTGTGCACAGCGACCGGCTGTTTGGGATGACGGCCGCCGAGCGCATGTTTGTGTCGATCGGCTGCTTCCTGGTCACGAGCCTGGCGGGATTCTTGCTGTTGCTCGTGATGGGGAAGATCGTCATCTAACCCCATGGATCATCTTTCGTGAACCGACAACCGATGTCTTATGGCCGGATGCCCATGGGCGACTGGGTGCTGCGCGTCACCTTTATGCTCATGGTCATCGCGCTTTTTATCGGCCTGTGGACGGTCCGCAACGCCCTGATGCTGATCTTCCTGGCCGTGATCGTGGCGCTGGCGCTGCATGTGCCGGTGCACCGTTTCGAGCGTCTGGGGATGGGACGCGGGCTGGCGGTGCTCACCACGCTGATCCTGGTGGCGCTGGTCGGCGGGTTGATGGGTGTGCTGCTCGTCTCGACTTTTGTGGAGCAGACCGACCAGTTGATCGACCAGTTGCCGGATGCCTTCGACCAGGCCCGCAGCGAATACGACCGGCTGGCCGATCAGTACGGCCTGCCCGAGATTGACTGGGACGCGCTGCTGTCCGGCGAGGGGGCGGACCTGCTGGAAGAGCAGTTTCGCAAGGTGCCGGGGACGCTTTTCCCGTTTGTATCCGGCCTGGGCGGCCTGATCGCCAACATTCTGTTTATTCTGGTTATTGCGCTGTTCTTTGTCAGCGACCCGACCAACTATCTGGAGGGGATGCTGACGCTGGTGCCGCAGGGCTATCGCCCGCGCGCGCTGGAGATCCTGGTCGAGCTGGCGGCGACACTGCGGGCGTGGTTCGTCGGCCAGTTGATCTCGATGCTCACGCTCGGCGGGGCGATCACGGTGGTGAACGCGTTTGTGCTTGACCTGCCAAGCCCGGTCGCGCTGGGGATGATCGCCGGGATCATGGAGTTCATCCCCAACATCGGCTCGATTATCTCGGTCATCCCGGCCATTCTGTTCGCGCTGGCGGATGTGCCCGCCAAGGTGCCGCTCGTCATCCTGGCCTATGTGGTCACGCAGCAGATCCAGAGCAACCTGGTCATGCCGCGCATCATGCGGCGCCAGATCGAGATGCCCTCGGCGGTGGTGCTGAGCGCGCAGGTCGTTGCGTCGGTGTTGTTCGGGTTCATCGGGCTGCTGCTGGCGCTGCCGCTGGCGGTGCTGGTCAAGGTGCTGGTGCGCGAGCTGTACGTGTACGATGTGCTCAACTCGCGGACCGCGCGGGTGCTGACGCAGCGCCGCCCAGACGGGCGCCTGTCGGCAGTGGTGGTCTCCGAGCCGTATCGCCCGCAGCAGCTTTCGCCCGGCGAGGCGGCGCGGCTCCAGGCCGAGGGCTACGATCTGTTTTCCGGCCCGGCGGGCCAGACCGTCGAGATCATCACCCCGCCGTCTCCGGCCCTGGAACAGGCCGCTCGCGGCCAGCAGGCGGTCTGGGTGGCGGTGTTCGCGCTGGTGCTGGCGCAGATGCTGGCGCTGATCCGCTCCGTGGTCGGCGGCGGCAACCGGTCCACCTAGGCCGTCAACTCGTGTCGACGCGGCACAGCAGATAGTGCCATGCGTCGAGCGGGTTGGTGAAGTACGCGATTTCCTCGCGCCGGGAAAGCGTCGGGTGAATCAGGCTGGCGAGCCGGTGCTGCTGGGTTCGGATGAAGACCACTGCAATCGGCGTGACCATCTGGCTGAGGGTGTCCGCCAGGCCCGAAACGCGCACAATACTGACCGCCGTTGACCGGCGCAGGTCAAGCAGCAGCCCGGTGAGCGAGCCGACGTCTTGCACCGTCTGCCAGACATGCTGGAGCAGCCGCCGAATCAACTGAGGTGATAGTTCCCCATCCACCATCACCTCGAGCAACCCGTTTTCGTGCAGCCGGGCCTGAAAACCTGAAACATCCCACTCCTGTCCGTTCATAGATCCCCACTTCCGCAGTTTGACCAGGCATATCTCTGGTGAAGTGCGTCAGTTAAAAGACAGCCTTGAGGCACTTCTCGCTGCTTTGTTGTGTCTCAATTGTCGGGACGGGGGATCAAACGGCCCTAAATAAATGATTAAGAAATCGTTAAAGGGGACGTATTCATTAATTCTTTAGAATTGCGACCTCACCGCTGCTCAGGATTCAGGGGGTGGGAGAGGTGTGGAAAGCGGGATGTAGACCGGCTCCAGCGCCAGCATGGCTTCGGACGCCTCTTCGATGCTGCTGCGTTCCCACAGCAGGGTGTGGTATTTGACGAAGCGCCAGGGGTCGACCATATCGCGGTAGTGCGCGCTGGCCAGGTGATTGCTCTGCCCGGTGCTCAGGATGGCGCGGCTGCTTTCGGGGTTCGCCAGATCGATGATCAGGCGGGCGGCGGGCGCATGCACGACATCCCACCGGTTGCGCCCGCGACCGGCGCTGCGGGTCGTGTTGACGCTGTCGCCCGTGCCGCCGACCGGCAGCGGCCCCACGGTCAGCTGGTCCTCGAAGAGCCCGGCTGCGCTGCTGCTGCTGAAGGTCGCCCGGTGCAGATCGCCCCACTGCCACGCGTCGCGGTTGGCGCCCTGAGCCTGGGTGAGGTCCATGATCGCCTGGGCCAGCGCCCGGCGCACGATGGCGTCGCGCCGCTCGATGACGAAGCGGGTCTGGACATCATCCCACCAGGGGTGGTTGGGCGTATCAAGCAGCGCCAGCAAGCCCTGACGCACGGCCAGGCAATCGCAAGGGGGCGCGCCCAGTTCGTCGCCGTAGGCGTACTCGGCCAGGCGCAGCCAGAAGGCGCCAAACAGCGCAGCCTGGGGGCTGTCTTGTGTGAAGCGAGCATCCCACGTGCTGAGCCAGGCCAGCATCTCGCCCAGTTCGTCGTCGGCAGGCTGCGATGCAACCACGATCGGCAGGGCCGCCGCGGCGGTGGGACTGAAGACGTCGGCCTGGATAGCGGCGAAGGTGTCCGGCGTGTGAGCGTTGTGCTCGCGCAGACGGGCGGCGATCTGGGCCGCGCGGTAGCCGGGCGCCGCGGTCGAGGTCAGCACGCTGTAGAGGTCGACGCCCTGCAGGCCGTCCAGCGGTGCTTCGAGCAGACTGCTGTAGGCGGGCGGAACGCTGGGATTATTGGCGGCGACGATCATCCCGCTGGCCGGGTTGGTGACGGCGGGCAGCAGGTCGAAGGGCAGCAGGCCGCGCCATTCGCTCGCGCTGCTCTCGCAGGCGACGGGCAGCAGGCCGCTGTGCCCCGGCGCGCGGACCGGCACGCGCCCGGCAAGCTGGTAGCCGATGGTCCCGCTCGTGTCGGCGTAGAGCACGTTCTGCGCGGCCAGCGCCCATTGGCTCAGCGCGGCGCGCGCCTCATCCCACGAGGCGGCGCGGTTGAGCTTGAAGAGCGCGACCAGCGGATCGGCGGGGCTATCCTGCGCGGTCCAGCGCACGACGAGGGCCTGGTCGCGCCCCAGCAGCGGCGAGGTCGTCGCGATCACCGGGCCGAGATGCGTGCTGTAGACGGTGAACGGCTGCGGCTCCTCAACCCCATTGATGACCAGCACTTCTTCGCGGGCGATCAGGTCGCGCCAGCCGCCGCCCCAGGCATACTGCAGCGGGTTGGCGGGGTTGAGCCGCACGACGAACAGGTCCTGCTCGTCGATCCAGGCGGCGTTGAGCGCCCAGGCGGCGCGGCCATTGTGCCCGCTGAACACGCCGGGGATGCCGGGCACGCTGAGCCCCGCCAGATTATACGGGCACAGTTCCGGCGTTTCGATGCAGTACAGCCCGACCTCGTAGAACGGCGAGGGGATCTGCACGGGGGAGCCGGGCGCAGCGGCCAGCAGCGGGCTGCCGCTCGCCGTCCGCGAGCCGGCGACCACCCAGGCCGTGCCTTCGGGCATCTCGCGCGGGCCGATCAGCTCCAGCCCGGCCAGCACCTCGGCCAGCGGCAGCCGTGCGTAGTCGGGCAGCGCGGCGGGGGGCGGCGCGGCGGCATCTGCGGGCGGGAACGTCTCGGGCAGGGCCAGGTCGGCGGCGCTAAGGATGGTCGCGGCGTCGAGCGGCGGGCGGGGCGTGAAGAGGGCGAGCATGGCGTCATCGACGCGCGCCAGCGCCAGCGCGTTGGCGATCTCTTGCGCGACGTTGCCGCTGCTTTGCCACTGGAGCGCCATCAGCCAGGCGAGCGAGTCAAGCGGCGTCCACGGCTCGATCGGGATGGCGTCCACACGCAGGCCGAGCAGGGTGTACTCGACCGCCAGATCGCCCGGCGAGCGGCCCTCGATGTAGGCGTTGACGCCGGCGGAATAGGCGTGCAGAACGGCGCGTGTCTCGAAGGTTGAGGCGGCGTAGGCGGCCTGTGCGAGCTGTTCCCATCCCAGGGTGCGCGCCAGGCGGTCGGTGGCCTGGATCGCGTCGTTTTCGCCGAGCAGCGCGCTGAGCGTGCCGCGCCCGAACCGGCGGCTGAGGTCCATCTGCCACCAGCGGTCCTGAGCGTGGACGTACCCCTGCGCGAAGAACAGGTCATAGGGGTTGGCGGCGTAGGCGTGCGGCACGCCCCAACTGTCGCGGTAGATGGTGATCGCGTCCTGCATGCCGATCACGACCAGCTCGCCTTCCTGTTTGGGCAGGGGGCGGCGGATGGCGTAATAGACCAGCGCGACGGCGAGGGCGGCGGTGCTGACGACGATCGCCAGGGCCAGGATCGAGATCTTGCGGAGTCTACGCATGGCGGTGGTTGTACCATGCGGCCCGGCGCGCGGCAAGAATCAGGAGGGCGGACGGCGCGGCGGCGGCTTGGCAGCAATTGGAAGCCTCTCTGATAGGTTTTGAGAGCCGATCGCTGCTACACTCTGCGCGGTTCAGGCCCCGCGCGGTCTGCCACGCGGGATAGCACGCAGCAAGGACACGACATCTGACATGACATCGGACCATCCGGGCGAGCAACCAACAGGACAGCCAGGCAAGTCGGGCGGCTCGTCGCGGCTGCCAGGCTTCTACCGGCACAGCCGGGCGGAGCGCGCGCGGATCGTCGCGGCGTGGGCCGGGCTGACGCCGGACGAGCAGGCGGCGCTCGAAGGCCCCGGCGGGCTGTCCGCCGAGCAGGCCGATCACATGATCGAGAACGTGATCGGCGTCTACGCGCTGCCGCTGGGGATCGCGACCAACTTCCTGATCAACGGGCGCGACTATCTGATCCCGATGGCCGTCGAAGAGCCGAGCGTCGTCGCGGGGGTGAGCTTTGCGGCCAAGCTGGCGCGCGAGGGCGGCGGATTCGCGACTTCGGCTGACGAGCCGGTGATGATCGGGCAGATCCAGGTGCTGGATGTGGCCGATCTCGATGCGGCGGCGGAGCGCGTCCTCGCGGCGCGCGAGGAGTTGCTGGCCGAGGCCGACTGCTGCGACCGGGTGCTGGTCGAGCTGGGCGGCGGGGCGCGCGGCCTGGAGCTGCGCCCGTTTGCCGAGACGCCGGCCGGACCGATGCTGGTCGTGCATGTGCTGTTCGATGTGCGCGACGCGATGGGCGCCAACGCGATCAACACCACGGTTGAGCGCCTGGCGCCACGCATCGAGGCGCTGACCGGCGGGCGCGTCAACTTGCGCATCCTGAGCAACCTGGCGGACCGCCGCAAGGCGCGGGCAGCGTGCACTATCCCGGCGCGGGCGCTGGCAACCGGGACGCTGGCCGGGCCGGATGTGGCGCGCGCGATTGTGGAAGCCGCGGTCTTCGCGGCGATTGACCCGTACCGCGCCGCGACGCACAACAAAGGCATCATGAACGGAATGGACGCGCTAGCGATCGCGACCGGCAACGACTGGCGCGCGCTCGAAGCCGGGGCGCACGCCTGGGCCGCCCGCGACGGGCAGTATCGCTCGCTGACCGAGTGGACGCTCGACGAGGCGGGCGATCTGCGGGGGGCGATTGAGCTGCCGGTCGCGGTCGGGACGGTCGGCGGGGCGACGCGCGTGCATCCGGCAGCCCGCGCCGCGCTCAAGGTGCTGGGCAACCCCGGCGCGCAGGAACTGGCGCAGATCATGGCGGCGGTGGGCCTGGCGCAGAACTTCGCAGCCATCCGCGCCCTGGCGACCGAGGGCATCCAGCGCGGGCACATGAGCCTGCACGCCCGCCAGATCGCGATTGCGGCGGGGGCGTCCGGCGGCGAGGTGCAGGCGATCGCCAACCGGATGGTCGCCGAAGGGCGCATCTCGACGCAGCGGGCGGAAGCCCTGTTGCAGGAAATGCGGACCAGCAGGAACCGGGAATAGCCAACAGACGGTTGGGTCAGCGATCGGCGGGCTGAGTGGCGATCGCTGAGCGTGTGAAATGGAGTGGAGAAGGATGACGAGTGGTGGAAGTCCATTAGCGGTTGGGCAGTCGGTGCTCAAGCCGGATCGCCCGGTCGGGATCGTGGGGTATGGCGCATATGTGCCGCAGTACCGCCTGCCCGCCGCCGAAGTGGCGCGGGTGTGGACCGGCGGCACGGGCGGGACGCCGATCAAAGAGAAGGCTGTCGCCGGGCTAGATGAAGACGTGATCACGATGGCGATCGAGGCGGCGCAGAACGCGCTGGCGCGGGCCGGGATCGATCCCCGTCTGATCCGCGCCGTGTGGGTCGGCAGCGAAAGCCACCCCTACGCGGTCAAGCCGTCCTCAACGATCGTCGCGGAGAGCATTGGCGCGGCGCCCAACATCCAGGCGGCGGATTGGGAGTTCGCCTGCAAGGCCGGGTCCGAAGCGATGCAGGCCGGGATCGGGTTCGTGGGCAGCGGCATGGCCCAGTACGTGCTGGCGATCGGCATGGACACGGCGCAGGGCCGCCCCGGCGACGCGCTGGAGTACACCGCAGCGGCGGGCGGCGCGGCCTATTTGCTCGGTCCGGCGGCGGAGAGTCTGGCCGTGATCCAGGGCAGCTACAGCTTTGTGACCGACACGCCGGACTTCTGGCGGCGTGCGCACGAGACGTACCCCAGCCACGGCGACCGCTTCACCGGCGAGCCGGCCTATTTCGAGCACACGGTCAGCGCGGGGCGCCGGCTGATGGAGATGCTGGGCACGACGGCGCAGGACTACCGCTACGCGGTGTTTCACCAGCCGAACGTCAAGTTCCCGCAGCGGGCGGGGAGCCTGCTCGGTTTTGCGCCGGAGCAGCTTGAGCCGGGCCTGCTGTCGGGCGTGGTGGGCAACGTGTATGCCGGGTCGTCGCTGCTGGGCCTGACCGCCACGCTGGACATCGCCGAGCCGGGCGACCGGATCCTGATGGTCAGCTATGGCAGCGGCGCGGGGTCGGACGCTTTCGACCTGGTGGTGACGGAGCACATCGCCGGGCGGCGCGACAAAGCGCCCCGCACGCAAGACTACATCGCGCGGCGGGTCGAGATCGACTACGCGCTCTATGCCCGCTATCGCGGCAAGCTGTTGGTGGAGTAGGCGAAGAACAGCAAAGAGCAGCGAAGAGCAGCAAAATGCAGCAAAAAGCAGCTAAAGACAGCAACATGCAGCCAAGTGCAGCTAAGTGCAGCCAGCCGCCTTCGCTGTTCCTAGCTGTTCCTAGCTGCCTCTAGCTGCTTCTGGCTCATGGAAACGAGGCACACGATGCGAGACGTTTCAATTATCGGAATCGGGCAGACGCCCGTCGGCGAGCACTGGGAGATGGGCCTGCGCCAGCTCGCGCTGAGCGCGGTGCAGGCGGCGCTCCAGGACGCGGCAGTCGAGCGGGTGGACGCGGTGATCGTCGCCAACGCCCTGGGCGGCAACCTCAGCGGGCAGAACCACCTGGGCGCGCTGGTGGCGGACTATGTGGGTATGGCCGGCGTCGAGGCGCTGCGCGTCGAGGCGGCGGACGCGTCCGGCGGGCTGGCGCTGCGCCAGGGGTACCTGATGGTGGCCGGCGGAGCAGCGGAGACCGTGCTGGTGCTCGGCGTTGAGAAGGCGACCGACCGCACCGGCAGCGAGCGCGATACCGCCCTGACAACGGCGCTGGACGCCGATTACGAGGCAGGGCCGGGCGCGACTCCGGCGGCGCTGGCGGCGCTGCTGATGCGGCGCTACATGTACGAACACGGCGTGGCGCTCGAGCAGTTCGAGGGCTTCTCGATCAACGCCCACGCCAACGGCTCGACCAACCCCTTCGCCATGTACCGCAATAAACTGCGGCCCGGCGCGTTCGCCAAGGCGCCGGTGGTGGCGGACCCGGTCAATCTGTTCGACAGCGCGCCCGAAGGCGACGGCGCGGCGGCGGTGATCCTGACGACCACCGAGCGCGCGCTGGACAGCGTGCCGCATCCGGTGCGGGTGCGGGGCAGCGCGGCAGCGACCGACACGCTGGCGCTGCACAACCGGCGCGATCTGCTGTTTTTGACGGCGGTCAACCTGGCGGCGGGACGCGCCTACGAGCGGGCCGGGATCGGGCCGGACGCGATCGACCTGGCCGAGCTGCACGACAGCTTCACGGTGCTGACCGCGCTCCAGCTTGAGGCGGCGGGCTTCGCGCCGCGCGGCGAGGGCTGGAAGCTGGCCGCTGAGGGGGCGCTGGGCCGCGACGGGCGACTGCCGATCAGCACCTTCGGCGGGCTGAAGGCGCGGGGCAACCCGCTTGGCGCGACGGGGGTGTACCAGGCGGTCGAGATCGCGCGCCAACTGCGCGGCGACGCGGGTGAGAACCAGGTCCCCGGCGCGCGGCTGGCGCTGGCGCTCAACCTGGGCGGCCTGGGCGGAACGGCCGTCGCGCACGTGTTCGAGGCCGTCGGCGGCTAGAGGACCCGGTCTTCTGGATCGCCCCGGCACTTGGCAGCCCGGCGCGGACAGACCATAATCAACATAAGTCTTGTGCGCCGGCGATCTACCATCCCGTGGTGAGGAGAGTGAGATGCCTATTTTCCTGCTGCAGGCCGTGACCGACCAACCTGTCACGGTGAGCACAACCGTTGGACAGATTATCACCTGGATCATCATCGGTCTGGTCGCGGGGCTGTTCGCCAACCTGTTGGTGCGCGGTCGCGGGATGAGCCTGACCGGGTTGATCGTTATCGGCCTGATCGGCTCGTTCATCGGCGGGTTTGTGTTCAGTCTCCTCAACCTGGAGCCGACCGGTGTTCTGGGGGGCGAGCTGGTGATCCGCTGGATCGACGTGGTGGCGGCGTTCTTCGGGGCGCTGATCATCTTCGCGCTGACGAGCGTGTGGTGGCGGCGCTGAGCGCGCCGGGAGCGCAGCGCGCAACGCGGCGGCAGGCTTCCCGGCCCGCCGCCGCTTGATTCGACGGCGAACTCAGAACACAACGCCCGCTTCGTCTGCCAGCGTGACTTCGCGCGGGGCGCCGCCGCCGACGTCGAAAATCACGGGCGGGACCCGCAGATGCGGCTCGTTCTCGTAGAGGGCGCGCAGATCGGCGAAGGTGGCGTTGTCACCCCATGAGACGGCAGCGGCGCGGTCGTAGAGGGCTTCTGCTTCCGGCGTGATCGCGTCTTGAGGGCGGGGCATCGCGCCCCAGCAGTCCCACGGCAGCAGTTCCATCTTGTTGAGCGCGGCGACATCGCGCACCAGGTTCCCCAGCAAGAACCACAGCCCGTGCATATCAAAGATGCCGAACGCGTCCGGGTCCGCCTGGCCGTTGCGGACAAGCTGCCAGGCGTGCCCGCCGGTGATGAAGCGATTGCGCGGCACGTCGAGCGGGTCGAAATCGGGCTTGAGCGCCTCGCGCTGGACGGCGTCAAGCTGCGCGTCGACCATCACCCAGCGTCGCTGGCCCGCGTGCCAGTACTCGCAGACCCAGTGATCTTCGTAGCGGCCCGGCGTGAAGTAGGTCCCGAAACCGCAGCGGGCGCGCGCCGGAATGCCCTGGTAGCGCAGCAGCGCGCAGAGCAGCACCGAGAAGTCGCGGCAGTTGCCAACCAGGCGCGCCTGGGGCGGGCGCGGGGTGGTTAGCGGGGCAGAATCGGCGGCGTGGATGCGGCGCAGCTTTTCGGCGGCGCTGCGGATCCCGACGCCGGTCTGCTGCTCGTCGGTGAGCGTGACGCCGTAGGCGCCCGCCCAAAAGATGTGGATCAGGTTTCCCTGGACGGCGTGCACCAGCGCGGGGATGTCTGCCGGCAGGTCGCCCAGCAGCGGGGCGTAGCCATCGGCGGCCGAGAGCGCGGTGAATGGCCCAGGCGCGGCGTAGTACACCAGCGGATCGAGCGTGTGGTCGATCATATAACCCTCTCCAGCCAGACGGCCCGTGGATAGAACGCGTGTGCTAATTATATGCCTGATTGGGGCGCGGATCAAGCGGGGTAGCCCCTCACCCCAAACCCCTCTCCCTCTGCGACGGCATCGCGGGGAGAGGGGCTTTCGGTTGACGTCCGCTGCCATTCTCTCCGCACGCGAGGGAGAAGGGGCCGGGGGCTGAAAGGTCCCTACGCGGGCCGGATGGCGGGCACGAGAAATTCCTCGACCACGTTGAACTCGCGGATCATGCGGTTGTCGGTGAACGTCTTGGGGGCGGTTTTCAGATCGCCGGTCATGACCACGACGAGATCGAGGGCCGGCAGAACATAGATGAACTGGCCGGCGAAGCCAACCGCCATGAAACTGCCCAGGTCTTGCTGCGGGCGCAGCCACCACAGGTAGCCATAGCAGACGGGCGGTCGGCTGCTGGCGTCGCGCGGGACGACCGTGATGTGCGGCTCGGTCGACGTGCGCACCCAACCGGCGGGGATCACGTCATGCCCGTCCCAGCGGCCCTGGTTGAGATACAAAAAGCCGATCTTCGCCATATCGCGCGGGCGCAGCGCCAGCTCGGACCCGCCGACCGTGATCCCCTGCGGGTCCGCGGGCCAGCGGCGGTCGGTGATGCCCAGCGGGCCGAACAGGTACAGGTCGGCGTATTCCAGCAGCGTCATCCCGGCGGCTTGCTGAAGCGCCCCGGCGATCAGGTGCGTGTCGCCCGTGCTGTAGTTGAAGCGCTCGCCGGGCCGGTTTGCGAGCGGCCTGTCCAGCACGTAACGGATCCAGTCCGGGCTGGCGGTCATCTGGACGGTGCTGGGACCCCATTCCTGCCAGTCCAGGCCGGAGCGCATGGTGAGCAGGTCTTCCAGGGTGATCTCGCGCTTGGCGCGGTCCGCGATTGAGGCGAAGTGGTACGGGAAGAAGGTGCCGAGCGGCTCGTCCAGGCCGGGCAGATCGCCGGTGTCGAGCGCGATGCCGACCAGGGCCGACAGCACGCTCTTGGTCACCGACTTGACATTGTGCAGGTCGTCTGGCCCGGTTCCGTGGTGGTAGTCCTCGCGCAGCAGGTAGCCGTTGCGCACGACCAGCAGGCTGTCGATGTGGGAGTAGTGCTCGTCCAGGTGGGCGCGCAAGGCGTCCAGCGCGGCGGGGTCCACGCCGTGATCGTCGGGCGGGGCGCTACGCCAGCCATCCGTCGGCCAGTAGTCGCGCGCGGGAGCCGGGCGCGGCCCAGGGTCGGGGCAGGGTGTGGTCATGAGTCTGTCCTTGCAGGTAGGCGCCCCGTGCGTGCGGGGGCAGGTCGGTGCGCTTGTGATGTTCATTACAGAACATAGCTAACGATGGCGCGAGCGCCCACCCCGCGCGGCGCAAACGGCGGGCTGCGATTTGCCAAGCGCGGAGCGGCTGGGGTATGCTGGCGCTGTGCGACGCCAGGAAGGAACGTGTATGTCCCGCGTACCCGCTCAACGACCCCCAGACTGGCCGGCAACCGAGCAGTCTCGATGGGCGCGGCCTCTGATGAAGATCGCGATGCACCTGCTCGCTCGTGTTGAGGTTGAAGGGCAGGACCACATCCCCGCGCCGCCTCTGCTGGTGACGGCCAACCATCTGAGCTATTTCGACGTGGCGGCCATGACGCCGTATTTGCCGCCGGGCATCATCGGCCTGGCGGCGGAGAAATATCGCGGCACGTGGATGGAACCGCTCTTTCGCGCCAATGCGCTGATCTGGGTCAGGCAGTTTTCTGCGGACCGCGACGCGCTGAAAAAGGCACTGATGGTGCTGGAACACGGCGCGGCGCTGGCGATCGCGCCTGAGGGGACGCGTAGCAGGACCGGCGGTCTGATCCAGGGGCGCGAGGGCGCGGCCTTCCTCGCTACCCGCGCCAACGTGCCGATTGTGCCGGCGGTGGTGTGGGGCACGGAAAAGGTTCTGAAGCGCCCGCGTCCGCGCGTGCATATCCGGATCGGGCGCCCGTACCGCCTGCCCGAAGGCCGCGCCAAGGGGCCGCAGCTGGCTGAATATACCGAGCGGATCATGTGCGCGCTGGCGGCTCTGCTGCCAGAAGAGTACCGGGGCGTCTACCGCGATCACCCGCTGATCGAGGAGATGGCGGAGATCGTGTGTTAAGAGCGGCGAAAAGCGGCAAAAAGCAGCAAAACGCAGCAAAAAGCAGCGGAAAAGAGCAAAGATACAAGGCTAACCGCCAATCGCGAACTTCTAAAGGGGGCGAGAGATGGACGTGAGCGCAATTCAGACTGTCGGTGTGGTGGGCGCGGGGACGATGGGCAGCGGGATCGCCCAGGTCTGCGCGACGAGCGGCTACCGCGTGGTGCTCACCGACGTCGAGCAGGCGGCGCTCGACCGTGGGCTGGCGGCCATCCGCAGCAGCGTCGAGAAATTGCACAGCAAGGGCAAGCTGACCGACGAGCAGCGCGACGCGGCGCTGAGCGGGATTACAACCGGGCTAGACTTGATGGACGTGAGCGACGCGCAGTTGGTGATCGAAGCTGTCAGCGAGAACCCGGAGCTGAAAAAGGCGATCTTTCGCCGGCTGGACGAGATCACCGGACCGGACACGATCCTGGCGAGCAACACCTCGTCGATCTCGCTGACCGAGATCGCGGCGGCCACGCAACGCCCGGATAAGGTGATCGGCCTGCACTTCATGAACCCGGTCCCTCTGATGCAACTGGTCGAGGTGATTCGCGGCCTGGGGACCAGCCAGGAGACGCTCGACGTGGCGATGGCCTTCAGCGAGCGCCTGGGCAAGACGCCGGTCGAGGCGGCGGACTACCCCGGCTTCATCGCCAACCGCATCCTGATGCCCATGCTCAACGAGGCGATTTACGCGCTGATGGAAGGCGTCGGGTCGGCTGAAGCGATCGACACGGTGATGAAGCTGGGCATGAATCACCCGATGGGTCCCCTGACGCTGGCCGACTTTATCGGGCTGGATATTGTGCTGCACACGCTGGAAGTGCTGCACACAGGGCTAGGGGATCCGAAATACCGGCCCTGCCCGCTGCTGCGCAAGATGGTGGCGGCGGGGCATCTAGGGCGCAAGACCGGGCGCGGATTCTACACCTATGACTAGCGAGGAAAACGCCCTGTTGTACACCGCCGCCCAGCGCCAGGAGACGCTCGACCGGCTGCTGGCGGCGCTGGCGACGGATGAGCGTATCGCCGGCGTGATCGTAGTTGGGTCGGGGTCCGTCGGCTTCGAGGACGCATACTCGGATGTTGACCTCGACGTGGTGATGTACGCGGCGGACGATGTCGCGCCGGTGTGCGACGCCTGGACGGAGCGCATCCGCGCCATGTTCGAGGTGTGGGGGCAGTTTTCCACCAATTACGCGCCGGACAGCTTCCTGCGCGGCTTTCTGCTGGCGAACTATCTCGAAGTCGATATCGGGTTCGTGCACCTGGGCAACCTTCAGGCAGGGAAGTGGCGCTGGCAGGTGGCGTTCGACCGCTCCGGACAGATCGAGGCGATCCAGCAGCGGACCTGGGCGGAGCGCCAGGAGCCGGACGCCCGCGCAGCATACGAGCACGCGGTCGGCGGCATCTGGCACTACGTGCTGCATGTGGCAGTCGCGACCCGGCGCGGGCAGATCTGGCGGGCGCTGCACGATCTGGATGCGGCGCGGCTGCTGATCTTCGAGCTGGCGGGGGCGCGCTACAAGCTGGACGTGACGCGCGGACGGCAGGCGGATCAGTTGCCTGCCGATTTTCTTTCTGCGCTGGAAGCAACGCTGCCCGGCAGCAGTGCGCCCGGCGACATCTTGCGGGCGCTACGCGCCGTGACGGTGTGCTTCTTTGAGCAGGCGCGCGCCGTGGCGGCGATGATCGGCAGCGAACCGCCGGACGCGCTGGCGGAGCGTCTGCAGACGCTGCTCGATAGGTGGCGTTGAGCGTCGGACGGCTATTTCCCTCTCCAGCGGATGGCGATCAGCGCGACGGCCAGAAAGGCGAGCGCGGCACCGGTGAAGAACGGCGCGCGCGGGCCAAGCCCCGACCAGCCGCCCACACCCTGCCACAAGACGCCCGCCAGGACGCTCGCGGGGAGCGCGACCAGGCCCACCGTCGCGTTATAGAACCCATAGGCCGTGCCGCGCTGCTCGACCGGCGTCAGGTCCGCAACGAGCGCCCTGGCAGTGCCCTCGAAGGCCGCGTAGTACAGCCCGTAAACGCCGTACAGCACCCAGACCTGCGCCGCGCTGGCGACCAGGGCGAAGCCCAGGTAAACCAGGCTGTAGAGCAGCCAGCCGGCCAGAATCACCCGCTTGCGCCCCAACCGGTCGGACAGCATCCCGAGCGGGCTGGAAAACAGCGTGTAGACCAGATTGAACGTGATCAGCATGCCCAGGATGCCGGCGATGGTCAGGCCGCGTTCCTGCGCGCGCAGGATCAGGAAGCTGTCTGACGAATTGCCCAGCGTGAAGAGCGCCACGACGAGCAAGAAGAACTTGAACTCTCCGCTCAGCGCGGAAAAAGACAGGTCCGGCTGTGGCCCGGAGCGCGGTTTGAAGGGCACCTCGCGCGCGCCCAGTGCCAGCACGATCACGCCCAGCGCGGCGGGAACGATGGCGATCAGCACCAGCGTCTGAAAGGTGCTGCGGCTGAGGGTCAGCGCCTGGGCCTGGGTGGCCAACACGACGGCCAGCGCGATCACCAGGCCGACGACGGCCCCGGCCGTATCCCCGGCGCGATGCAGTCCGAAGGCGATGCCGCGATGGTGGGCGTCGGTGCTGTCGGCGATCAGCGCGTCGCGCGGGGACGTGCGCACGCCTTTGCCCACCCGGTCTGCAAAGCGCACCACCAGGACGCCCGCCCAGGTGGTGGTGCCATACAGGAACGGCTTGGCGAAGGCGGAAATGGCGTAGCCGGCCACCGCCAGCCGCTTGCGCCGGCGCAGCCGGTCGGAGAGCCGGCCCGACACGACCTTGAGAAGGCTGGAAGTTGTCTCCGCGATGCCGTCGATCAGCCCGATGATCGCTGTCGAGATTCCCAGGACATTCGCCAGGAACAGCGGCACCAGGTTGAAAATCATCTCGCTGGAAATGTCAGTCAGAAAACTGGTGGCGGTGGTGGCCCACACGTTGCGCGGGATGGCGCGGGGTGCGGCGATCAGTGGCTTGGGCAGCAGGTGATTCATGAAGAGCCTCACGATCTACGCAATACGCGTTCCAGGCGCGCCTGTCTGCCGGGGGCAGGTGCGGTTTAGATCGACGATGAGTCTAGCTGACGCGCTTCCAGGTGCCGCCGGCCAGGCGCCAGAAGGCCGTCTCGGTCACCGGCCCGCCCTGCCGGTTGTAAACCAGCTCGACGACGGCGAAGAGCTGGCCGCTGTCGTCGCGCGTGAGGCCGACAGCCGTCACCTGCGGCACGGTCTGGGCGGTGTAGCGCGGGTCTTCCAGGCGCTGGTTGGCGTTGGCGGTGGCGTCGGCGCGCTCGAGATCGTAGAGCATGAGGAACAGCCCGCTGCCGTCCGGCCGGGCGAGCAGGTCGTGCTCGAGCTGCACGCGCCACTGGAAGAACCCGCGCCAGTCAAGCTGGTTGAGCTGGTCGACCCCCATCTGCGCCAGCGACACGCCGCTGACCGCCTGAATCAGCGTGTCAACCGGCGGCTCGGCGTTCAGGGCGCCGACCAGCGCCGGGATCGCGCCCGCGCCGTACTGCGCGACAAGCTGGCCGACGAAGGTCGGATCAGGGGCGGGCGCGGTATCCAGCGCGATCAGCCGGTTGCCCAGCCAGCGCGCCAGCTCCGAGGCGACCCAGGCCGGGTCACCCGCGGGCGAGAAGGCGCGATCGCCTGTCGCGTAGCGTACCAGCCGCCCGGCGACCTGCTCGCGGATCTCGTGCTCCAGGTCGGCGGGCAGCGCCACATCGGCGCGGGCGCGGGTGACGAGCGGTGAGGTGACGACCAGCGTCCATGGATCGGCGTCGCTCCAGGCGGGCGGGGCCGGGTGCCGGGCGACGATGTCCAGATGGAGCGCGGGCGGGGGCTGCGCGCAGCCAAGCAGGGCGCAGCCGCGCGTCCACCAGTCATCCAGGCGGGGTCCGAGGGCCAGGGCCAGTTCTTCGTCGAGCGCCTGATAGCGTACGCGGACGTGATCGGTGGGGAAGGTACGCTCTTCGCCCCAGAAGGCCAGATTGGCCGGCACGCGGCGCCAGCCAGTTGGCTCTCCGGATCCGTCGTCCTTGTAGTACCAGTAGAACCAGACGACCTGGTAGGGCACGCCGTCGATGATCTCCTGCACGACGACGCGCCCGGTCAGATCGTCGATCGCCACGTCCAGCACCTCGCCGGTGAGCTGGACGCGGTGGGCCTGCTTGAGCGCCTGGTAGGTGTCGAAGGCCCGCGCCTGGTCGGCCAGAAAGGCGTCGCTGCGGCTACGCTGGATGCGCATGAAGGCATCCCGATTGCCCACCCGCAGGGCTGCGACCTCGGCCTCGACGGTGTCGATCAGGTCCTGGCGGTACTGCGCGTCCAGCCGTTGCAGCCGCCAATAGGCGAGCGAGACGGCCAGGCAGACGAGGCTGCTGATCGCGATCAGGAGCAGGACGAAGCGCCGCTGGGCGACGCGCCGCCGCCGGCGGGCGTCCGGGTCTTCCTGGGCGCGCAGCTCGGCCTGCTCCGATTCAACCTGCCATTCCAGTTTGATTCCCATAGGGTCCGGGTCTAGCCGCCTGGTGCATACCGGCGCTCGATTCTAGCGGATCGGGCGAACGAGTCAAACCGGGGTGCGGGGGAGTCACGGATCGGGCGTTTCGACCAGAGCCACATCCGCCGCGACGATGCGCCGCTGCTCGCCGCTGTCCAGCCGGACGATCAGCGCGCCGCTGTCGTCGACCGCCTCGGCGAGGCCTTCAAATGCCGCGCTGCCGTCCAACTGCGGATAGACCGTCACGCGCCGGCCCAGCGTCTTGAGCCAGCCGCGCCACACGTCGACCAGCGCGGGATCTTGAACGCGCCGGCTCCAGTGCAGCAGATGGCCGACCAGGTTGGCGAGCAGGGTGTGGCGGTCGACCGGCTGGCCCAGCTCCGTCTCCAGGCTGGTGGCGCGGCCTTCGAGATCGGTGCCGGCGAAATCGACGCGCACGTTGATGCCGATGCCAAGCACGATCGGACCCATACGGTCGCCTTCCCAGGTGGCTTCGGAGAGGATGCCGCACACCTTGCGCCCGCGGATGAGCACATCGTTGGGCCACTTGAGCGCCACCGCGTCGCCGAGCAGCGGGTTGAGCGTGGCCGCCACCGCGACGCCGCCCAGCATAACCATGCGGGGGAGCTGATCGGGCGTCAGGTGCGGGCGCAGGATCATGCTGAGGGCGAGCGCCGCACCGGGGGGCGTGTGCCACGCGCGCCCCTGACGCCCGCGCCCGGCGGTCTGTTCCTCGGCGATGACCAGCGCCCCGGACGGCAGGTCCGGATCGGACAGCGCCCAGTCGCGGGCGAGGTCCTGCGTGCTGGTGACGCGCTCGTAGAAGCGGAACGGGTGCTGGCCGAGCGCGCGACGCAGCGAGTCGTAGGTGAAGCGATCGTCGGGCATGGCACCGGCCTGAACGCTGGATCGGGTGCGTGATGCGCAGATTGTTACTCGAAGCGGGCCATCCTGCAAATCGGCGCGGCTGTGTAACCGCCGCGTAACTGCGGCCCGGTATGGTCAAGATGCCGGTGCGGTAGCCGGGCGGGACGAGCGGCTGTACAATCGGGGCGTGGCGGCGGAAGCGGCCACCGAACCGCGAGTACCTGAGGATGACGATGGATCCGATTCTCTACACCCCCTGGCGCATGGCCTATCTGCGCGGCGAGAACCGGCAGGAGTATGACGGCTGCCTGTTCTGCGTCAAGGGCCAGCACCCCGAGCGCGACGCGGCAGAGTTTGTGATCGCGCGCAGCACGCATGTTTATGTCACGCTCAACCGCTATCCGTACAACAACGGGCACCTGATGATCGTGCCCTACGCGCACGGGCCGTCACCCGAAAGCCTGGAGCCCGAAGCCCTGGCCGACCTGATGCAGATGGTCAACCGGGCGCTGGCGGCGCTGCGGGCGGTCTACCGGCCGGACGCCTTCAATCTGGGCGCGAATATCGGGGCGGGGTCCGGGGCGGGCATTCCCGATCATTTTCACATGCACGTTGTGCCGCGCTGGAGCGCCGACACCAACTTCATGACCGTCGTCGGCGGGACGCGTGTGGTGCCCGACACGCTGGAGAGCACCTACGAGCAGCTACGCGCCGCGTGGCCGTGACGGATCGCGGCGGGATGGCGGGCTGCACGCCGGCTGAGATGGGCTAAAGTTCTTAAAGAGGAGATTTATGCATGATGGCCAATCAGGACAAGACACCGCGCGACGCCGTGATTCTGAGCGGGGCGCGGGTGGCTCAGGGCAAGCTGCTCGGCGCGCTGACGCCGTTCACCGCGCCGCAGCTCGGCCAGATCGTGGTGCGGGCGGCGCTGGAACGCAGCGGCATCGACCCGGCCGATATCAGCGAGGTGATCGTGGGGCAGGTGCTGGCTGCCGGGGCGGGGCAGGCGGTCCCGCGGCAGATCGCGCTGGGCGCCGGGATTCCGCCGCACGTGGGCGGGTTCGTGGTCAACAAGGTGTGCGGCAGCAGCCTGAAGGCGGTGATGCTGGCCGCCGGGTTGATCCGGGGTGGCGAGGGTGATGTCTATGTGGCCGCCGGGGTCGAGAGCATGACCAACGCCCCCTTCATGGACCTCAAGGGGCGGCAGGGGCACAAATACGGCCATTTCGAAATGGTCGACGCGATCTTGTGGGACGGGCTGTGGGATCATGTCGAGAACTGGGTGATGGGCGAAGCCGCCGAGATGATCGCCCGCGAGTTCGGAATCACCCGGGCCGAGCTGGACGCGTTTGCGGCGCGCAGCCACCAGCTCGCGCACGAGGCGACGGAGCA
Source organism: Thermoflexus sp. (assembly GCA_020724465.1). Taxonomy (GTDB): domain Bacteria; phylum Chloroflexota; class Anaerolineae; order Aggregatilineales; family Aggregatilineaceae; genus DYGX01. The sequence goes on along the minus strand of DYGX01000004.1, from coordinate 163,934 downwards.
GGGCCGCTTCCGCGAAGAGATCGTGCCGGTGGAACTGAAAGACCGCAAAGGCAACGTGACCCTGTTCGACCGGGACGAGTCGATCCGCCCGGACACGACGGTCGAGACGCTCGCCAAACTGCGCCCGGCTTTCATCGAGGACGGCATTGTGACGGCGGGCAACTCGCCGGGGTTGAACGACGGCGCCGCGGCGCTGGTGCTCGCCAGCCGCGCCTATGCCGAGAGCCACGGGCACACGCCGCTGGCGCGGGTGGTGGGTTACGGTCAGGCGGCGGTCGAGCCGAAGTGGCTGTTCGCCGCGCCGATCTACGCCATCCCCAAGGCGCTGGAGCGGGCAGGCTGGACGGTCGACGACCTCGATCTGGTCGAGATTAACGAGGCGTTCGCGGCCCAGACGCTGGCCGACCTGAAGGGCCTCAAGCAGAACGGGCACGAGATCCCGCTGGAGAAGCTCAACGTCAACGGTGGCGCGATTGCCATCGGCCACCCCATCGGCGCGTCCGGGGCGCGGGTGCTGGTCACGCTGATCCACGCGCTGCGCCAGCGCGGGCTGCGGCGCGGGTTGGCGGCGCTGTGCCTGGGCGGCGGCGAGGCCGTCGCGCTGGCGGTCGAGATTGAGTAAGGTCCGGCACGCTGACGCGCGCTTCGGCGCCGGTGCCACGCCCCGACACGGTTCGGGGCGTTTTCGTATGGCGCGGGTGAAAACGCCGCGACGGGCGCGCAACCGGCACGGTCGGCGCTGCGTAGTAATGAATGAAACGGAACAAACGCGTTGAGAATGGGAACGGATGCGAGCGATGGCAACCAACGACAAAAACAAACGCGCTCCCGCGCCGCGCAAGGCCGGCGAGCCGCGCGTGCCGGGGATCAACCTGCGCGAGTTGATCGAAGACCGCAACTGGACGGCGCTGGCCGGGTTGGGGCTGATGGCGGTCGGGGTGCTGTACGCGATCGACCGCTGGATCGGCCTGGATTTCAACCTGTGGACTCTGCTGTTGATCGTGCTGGGGGGTTGGCTGTTTCTGGACGGCTGGCGCCAGTATGAGGATGCCGGGCGGGTCTGGGGCGAGCGCGCCCGCAACCGGGTCACTGCCGGCGGCGCGATCGCCGCGCTGGGCGTGCTTGGCTTGTTCGAGCTGAACACGTGGGCCTGGCTGCTGCTGATCCTGGCGGGGTGGCTGGTGTACGACACGTGGCGGCGCTACGAGGCGAACAACCGCGTCCTGACCCAGACGGCACGCAACCGCCTGATGGCCGCGGCGGCCATCGCTGCTCTGGGGCTGCTCGGCTCGCTGAACTGGTGGAGCATGTGGCCGCTGCTGTTGATCGCGCTTGGGATCGCGCTGCTGAGCGGGGTCATCGGCGGGCGCGGCCGCTAGTCGAACTGCCTGCGTCCCAGGCGGCGGGCCGGCGTTTCCCCGCTAAACCCTACCAACGCCGGCCTGCCGCCTGTTTCTTTATAGGCAATGTTTCCCCTCAACCCCCGCACGCGGGGAGAAGGGGAGTACGTGGCAACAGGAAGCCCCTCGCCCCGTGACGAAGTCGCAAGAGGAAGAGGGGTTTGGGGTGAGGGGAAGAACATACTACCTTCCCCCCAGAGCTCCTGACTATTGCTACCCGCGCCAGTCCCGCACCATCCAGGCAAAGTCTCCAAGCTGTGTCGTGCCGCGCACGCGCACCCGCGCCAGCTCCAGAGGCCGATCGCTGACGTGCAGCGTGCCACCCTGGGTGGTGACTGCCGCGACGATGCCAACCTGTTCGAGGACGGTCAGTATATCGGCGTTGTAGCGCCCGCCGGGATAGCAGAAAAAGCGCGGTCGCACGCCGATCTCGGCCTCGATCGTCTCCACGCTGCCGAGAATCTGATAGACCAGGCAGTCGTAATCGCAGCCACGGCTGAGGTCCGGGTGCGTGCGGCTGTGGCTCTGGATCGACATCCCGGCGGCGGCCATCTCACGCGCCTGATCCCAGGTCAGATAGCCGGGCCGGTTCTGGTCGATCCACTCGGTGACGACGAAGAATGTGCCGGTCATGCCGAACTGGCGCAGCAAGCGATAGGCGTGGTGATAGGCGTCGGCGTAGCCATCGTCGAAGGTCAGCACGACCGGGCGCGGGGGCAGCGGTGTTCCGGCATGCAGGGCGTTGTAGACGTCATCGAGCGACACGGCAGTGTAGCCGTGATCGCGCAGCCAGCGAAGCTGCGCGGCGAACTGCTCCGGCGTGACGGAGAGATCGAGCCGGTAGCGGTCGGCATCGTCGGGCGGCGTGCTGATGTAGTGGTACATCAGGATCGGCACGCGCAGGCGGCGGCGCGTCTCGTCGGCGCGAGCCGGACTCAGCACCGCCACCAGCCAGACGGCAAGCAGCGCCAGCGCGATCCCGCGCATCAGGCACGCGCGCAAGCGGGAATGTCGAGTCATGTGGATAACACTAGCAGCACAGGGCGCAAGTGGCAACGGGTTGCAGCCGGGCGCGCTCAACCGGCATAGAGCGCGGCGGCTTCCCAGGTGAGAATCGCGCTGTCAGCTCGCCCGCCGCGCCACCACACTCCCCAGGCACCGGCGACCTGGACGTCGCTCAGCCCCAGCCGCTCGCGGTTGAGCCGCAGCCGGACCTGACCAGGCGCTTCGCGGTGAAGCTCGACGCGGTTGGTCGTGCCCGGCGGGTTGACGCGCGGGTAAGGGGTCCAGCGCCACTCCGGGCGCAGGGCAGGGCACTCTTCGAGCGCGGGCGGCAGATCGCCTGGGGGGCAGCGGCGCGTGGTGATGTAGCCCTCGCCGGTGAGGGCGTAGACGAGGCGCGAGCCGTCCGCCGTGGCGAGCCACACGCCCCACGCGGCGCCGGAATCGGACCCAGGCAGCAGGCGGGCGCGCACGTCGAGCGTGAAGCGAGGGCCGGCGGGCAGGGCAACGGGCGCGGTGGTCCAGCCCGCCTCGCCCGGTGCCAGCGTGAGCGTGCTGCTCCCCGCCCAGCGCCAGTCCGCCGCCTGCCAGACGCGTTGCGCGGCGCGGGGGGGATCGGCGGCGCCGAGGGCGATCAGCAGGGCGGCCAGCGCCGCGCCGCCCGGCGTCGCGAGCAACGCCACGGTGACAAGCCGGTGCAGCCAGAGGGGGATCGCAGAATTTGCGGGCTTTATCGTCATGCTTATACTATCAGAACAATGGCCTTTTTCTGGAAATTGGGCCATAATTTCTCATAGGGTTTACGGAGCTGCGGGACATGTCGATGGCCGACTATCTGGTGAATTATACCTGGGATACTTCACACGCTGTCCCGCTGCTGATTGTTTCGGTCAGCGGGCGGCTGTTGACCGACCCGCTCGCCATTGCGCGCATTATCGATCAGGCGCATTTGCTGGCGGAGCAGCATACCGAGAGCGACGAATTATACCTCGTCTACGACCTCACCCGGACGGAGCGCCGGCTGCCCCTGAACAGCCTGATGGGACGCACGCGGATCAGCCCGCGTGTTAAGGGGGTGTACGTGATCGGCATCATCAACCGGACGGATGAAATGGCCGTGCTGATCATGAGCGCAGCCAAGCGCCTGCCGTACACGGTTGAGTTCTACCCGTCGCTGGACGAGCTGCACGCCCACCTCAACCGCCAGGACGCGCCGCGTTAACCCCTTCTCTGCGGGCGATCTGGAGCGGCGCGCCCCTCGCAATACCCCTCACCGGCAGCCCCGGCGCGAGCCGCGGACTCGCTTGAACTGCGTCTGAAACAGCCGTAGACTTTAAGAAAGGCTGCAATAGCCGCGTAAACGGCGAGGAGGGGCCATGAAAAGGCACAGTTTACTCACGCTGGTTGGGTGCATCCTTGTGCTGGCAGTGAGCCTGCCGGCTGGCGCGCTGATCGCCCGGGCACAGCCGGAGTCCGTTTCGTTTCGCATCGAGTTTGTGACCGGCACGGATGGCACCGAAAACGCGCTGGTGGTGGAGTTGTTCGGCCCCGGCGCGACGGAGCCGTTCTGGCGGGTGACCGTCGCGGAGAACCCCGGGGACCTGCAGCCCGGACAGCGCAACAGCTACGAGTTCCCGATTCCCGCCACGTTCTGTGACGTGGCTGAGGTGCATGTGCTCAAGCCGGCCACTATTCCCGCCGGCGACGACGCCTGGGAGATCCGCGAGTTTTACGTGTACGTGGACGATATCGAAGTTGCCTTCGACCGGGTCGCCTACGAAACCTTCTCGCCGTTCACCACCCCACACTGGCCCATCAACCTGAACTGGCAGGGCACCGAGGCGTACCGTTCGCGCTGCGGCGATCTGGCGGTGGCGCCGCCCAGCGGCGATCTGATCCAGGTCGCGCCGGGGCTGTTCTCGGTGATCCGCACGCCCGTGTTTGTCCCGCAGGTACCCGAAGTTCGCCCGCTGCCGGGGCTGTTCGTCACCCCCACGCCAACGCCGGTACCCGGCGCGTCTATGCCGAACCAGGGGATCGCCTGCCCGGGCTTCCTGCCGTCCCACTTGCAGGTGGGCGGCCAGGGGCGCGTGCTGCCTGGCGTCGCCAACAACCTGCGCAGCGCGCCCTCGGTCAACGGCCAACTGGTGGGCCAGATTCCGGGCGGGGGAGTCTTCGTGGTGCTGGAAGGCCCAAGCTGCGACGCAGCCGGGATCGCGTGGTGGCGTGTCAGCTACCAGAACTTGATCGGCTGGACGGGCGAGGGTCAGGGTACGACGTATTGGGTCGAGCCGCTGCCCTAGCCGGCCGCGCGAGCCAGCCGGATACCAGACACGCCCGGCGCCCAGGGACGGTTCCCCTGGGCGCCGGCTCTGCGGGGCCTTCGGCGTTATTTGACGGCCCCCGTGGGTAGCGGCGTGCCGTTCCAGACGGCGTCGTAGTTGGGACCCATCGACTCGACCGGGACCCACAGGTAGTTGCACAGATAGGCGAGCTGGTAATATTCGCCGCTTTCGTCCAGGCCGACCACCCAGGCGGTTTTGCCGGCGGTGAACACCACCGGCGGCTCGGTCTGCTTGCCGGGCGCCCAGTGCGCGACGGTATCCGTCAGGAAGGTGCCGACCACCGACCCGGCGGGTATCGCCACCGGGTTGCACCAGCCCTCGCTGGAAATGGTCAGGATATAGGCGCCGTTCGGGCCGGGATTCCACGACGGCCCCACGGCATAGTCGAAGCTGGTCGCGCGAATGATATACGTGTCGCTGGCCGGGGCGGTGAACACGATATAGGCGCTGTACCAGTGCAGGCAGGGTCCGCCGTTATCGTCGGCGTCGGCCAGCAGAGTCATTGAACTCGAGAACAACTGCAGATAGGGATCGAGCGGCGAGCCGGGTGCGCAGTCGAGCCGGACGGTGATCGTCTCGCCGGCTTCGAGGTGGACGGGGTAGTCGTCATAGGTATTCGCGGGGGTGATCTCCCCGTGGTAGGTGAGGCTGCCGGCAGCCTGGGCCGGCGAGGCGAAGGCGCTCAGCGCCGCGGCCAACAACGCCAACACTGCGAGCACGAAAAACAGGCGTTTCACGCGGTTTGCTCCAGTTTGAAAGAAGGGATACGAGTTTCTGCGACTTGGTGTGCGGGCGCGGGGTGAGGAAGGCGGGGGCTGCAACGGGCTGCGAAGGCGCAGAGATAGGCTCAGTATAGGTAATAAAATGGTCTGGCACAATCGAATGTGCGGCTGCGGGCGTGAATTTTTCGCGAAAAAACGGACCGGCATGCAGCCGCGCAAACGGTCGAAAATTCGCCCAAAACGGCCTGGCGAGGTACAATAAGCGGCTAACAATGGCGAGGCAAGCAGCCTGCCCGCATAGCGGCAGCACCGGGCTGGTGGCGGCCTTTGGCGCCGACGAAGACAACAACCGGGCGACCCGCGCTTTGTTGACGGTCGCCCGCATGATTCAAGAGCCGGTGGCGGTACAAAACGATGGACAATCAGCAAGAGACCCCTATGGAAATCGGCACGATTCGCCAGGTCAATATCGACGACGAGATGCGCGGGGCATACCTCGATTACGCGATGAGCGTGATCGTGGCGCGCGCGCTGCCCGACGCCCGCGACGGGCTGAAACCCGTCCACCGCCGCATTCTGTACGCGATGCACGACATGGGCATGCGGTCGAACGCCCCGTACAAGAAATCGGCGCGCATCGTCGGCGAGGTGCTGGGCAAGTATCACCCGCACGGTGACAGCGCCGTCTACGACGCGATGGCGCGCATGGCGCAGGATTTCTCGCTGCGCTACCCGCTGATCGACGGGCAGGGCAACTTCGGCAGCATCGATGGGGACAGCCCGGCAGCCATGCGCTATACCGAGGCGCGGCTGGCGCGCATCGCCGAGGAAATGCTCGAAGACATCGACATGAACACGGTGGACTTCGTCAGCAACTTCGACGACAGCCTGAAAGAGCCGGAAGTCCTGCCCGCCAAGCTGCCGAACCTGCTGCTCAACGGCACGAGCGGGATCGCGGTGGGCATGGCGACCAACATCCCGCCGCACAACCTGCGCGAGATCGCCGCTGCGATCAACTACATGATCGAGCGCATGATCGCTTTCGAGGGCGATCCGGATGACGCAGTCGCCGAGATCACCGTCGATGAGCTGATGCAGTACGTGAAAGGGCCGGATTTTCCGACCGGGGCGCTGATCGTCGGCGGGGCGGAGCTGAAGGAAGCCTACGCGACCGGCAAGGGGCGCATCGTGATGCGCGCCCGCACCGAGATCGAGGAACTGCCGGACGACCGTTTCCGCATCATCGTGACCGAAATCCCCTACCAGCTTAACAAGGCGCTGATTCTGGAGCGCATCGCCGAGCTGGTGCGCGATGGCCGGCTGGACATGATCGCGGACCTGCGCGACGCCTCGGACCGGCGCGGGCTGGCGATCATGATCGACCTCAAGCGCGGGGCGCAGCCGCGCACCGTGCTCAACCGGCTGTTCAAGTACACGCACCTGCAAAGCACGTTCGGCGTGCAGATGCTGGCGCTGGTCGACGGCGAGCCGCGCCTGCTCAGCCTGCGGCGCGCGCTGCATATCTACATCGAGCACCGGCGGGTCGTGATCCGCCGCCGCAGCGAGTACGAGCTGGAACGTGCACGGGCGCGCGCCCATATCCTCGAAGGGCTGTTGCGCGCCCTGGCCCAGATTGACGACGTGATCTGGGCCATCCGCCACGCGGACGACACCGACGGCGCTCGCACGGTGTTGATGGAGCGTTTCGGGCTGACGGAGCCGCAGGCCAACGCGATCCTCGACATGCAACTCCGGCGGCTGGCCGCGCTGGAGCAGCAGAAGATCGAGGACGAATATCGCCAGATTCTCCAGCACATTGCTTATCTGGAAGACCTGCTCGCCTCGCCGCGCAAGATTCTGGCGCTGATCCGCGACGATCTGAACGCGCTGGCCGAGAAATATGGCGACGACCGCCGCACCGAGCTGGCGCTCGATCAGGCGACGGAGTTCAACGAAAGCGACCTGATCCGCGAGGAAGAGGTGCTGATCAGCCTGACGGAGCGCGGCTACATCAAGCGCGTGCCGGCGGAAGCGTACCGCTCGCAGCGGCGCGGCGGCAAGGGCGTGACCGGCATGACGACGCGCGAGGAAGACACGGTCGAGATGATCCACGCCGCGAACTCGCTCGATCACGTGCTGTTCTTCACCGATCAGGGCAAGGTCTACGCCGAGCGCGCCTACATGATTCCGGAAGCCTCGCGCGGGGGGAAGGGCACGCTGATCAACGCCTTTCTGGCGCTTCAGCCTGAGGAATACGTCACGGCTATCGCCAGCGTGCCGACCTTCGAGGATGTTGAGGGCTATTTCGTGCTGTGCACGCGCAAGGGGCGCATCAAGCGCGTGCCGGTCAGCGCGTTTGCGTCGGTGCGCAGCAACGGCCTGATCGCGATGGCGCTGGAGCGGGATGATTATCTGCGCTGGGTGAAGCATTCCAGCGGCGACCAGGATTTGATCCTGGTGACGCGCAAGGGGCAGGCCATCCGCTTTAACGAAAACGACGTGCGCGTGATGGGGCGCCCGGCTGCCGGCGTGAACGCGATCCGCCTGCGGGGCGATGACGAGCTGACCGGCATGGACGTCATCGATGACCCGCACGACACGCTGCTGGTGATCACCGAAAACGGCTATGGCAAGCGGACCCCGCTGACCGAATACGGCGTGCAGCGGCGCTTTGGGCTGGGCATCCGCACGCTGTCCAAAGACATGCACAAGACCGGGCCGATCATCGGGGCGAGCGTGGTCAAGCCCGACGACAGCCTGACGCTGATTACGGCGGGCGGGATCGTCCTGCGCACCGACGTCAGGAGCATCAGCATTTACGGCCGCGCGACGAGCGGGGTGAAGATGATCGACCTGGCCGACAACGACGTGCTGGTGTCGATCGCGGTGCTGTCGGGCGGCGCGAATGGCGACGACGGGCTGCGGCGCGCCGATACGGGCGACGACGGGCACTATAGCGGTGTGGTGGCAAGCGACGAGACGTATGCCGGGGCCGGAGAGTATGGCGACGCCGAACTCGACGGATTGGACGAGGACGGGTTCTATGACGACGAGGCGCTCGACGATCTCTACGACGGCAGCGCGTAGCGCCGCGCGCGTCGGAGCGTGACTGGAACGGGCGGTAGCCAGGGGCCGCCCGTTTGTCTTTTCAAACCAGCCCGATCATACCCTGGATCGAGGGCGGCGGGTGGCATACACTTGAGCCATGCTGACCTATCCTATTGCGCTGCACGAAGGGCCGGGGCCGCTGCTGGCGTTTGTGCCGGAGCCGGACCCCGACGCGCTGGCCGAGACGATGGTCGCGCTGGCGAACGCGGACGGCGGATCGATCGTGCTGGGGCTCACCGGCGACGGCGAGCCGACCGGCGCGTTCGACCGGGCGGACCTGGACGCGACCGTCGCGGCGGCGTGCGCGCGCTGCCGTCCGGCGCTGGCTCCGGAGCGCCGCACCTGGGCGGACCGGTCGCTGGGGACGTTGCCCGTGCTGCGGGTGCCGCGCGGGACGCGGGTTCACGCGCTGCTCGATGGCCGCGTCATCGCGCGGGCAGGGGACAGCAACCGCACCCTGAACGGCGACGCGATCCGGCGGCTGATCGCGGCGCGCGCGCAGGGCGATTTTGAAGCGGAGCCGGTGCCCGGCGCCGGGCCGGATGCGCTCGATCCGGGGATGGTCGAGGCGTTTGTCGCGGCGTGGAGCGCGGCTGAGGGGGACCCCTGGGAAGGCAGCTACGCGGATCTGCTGATCGAGCTGGGCGCGCTGACGCCGGACCGCCGTCCGACGGTGGCCGGAATTCTGCTGTTCGGGCGTGATCCGCTGCGCTGGCTGCCCTGGAGCGGGGCGCGTTTTGTGCGCTATGTTGGGGCGGGCGAGGACGCGGCGCAGCGCAGCGCCGAGGAACGCATCGGGGGACCGCTGGTGCAGGTCATCGACCGGCTGGCGGCGGTAGTGCGCGAGCAGCTTGGCGCCGGGGCCGACGCCTACCCGGCGCGCGCCGTGCGCGAGGCGCTGATCAATGCGCTGATCCACCGTGACTACCGGCTGCGAGGGACACCGGTCGAGGTGCGGCTGTTTGCGGACCGGCTGGAAGTTCACAGCCCAAGCGGCCTGCCGGGCTTTCTGGTGGTCGAGGACCTGCTGAGCGCGCGCTACAGCCGCAACCCGCGACTGGCCTGGGCGCTGCACCAGTGGGGCTACGTGCCGGACCCTGGGCGGGGCATCCGGCGCATGTGCGAGGAAATGGCCGGTCAGGGGCGGCGCCCGCCGGAGTTCGAGGCGGCTCCATACCGGCTGACGGTGCGGCTGCACCGCTCGCCAGCGGCGACGGCCCAGTGCGCGAACGGGGACGCGCTCAGCCAGCGGCAGCGCCAGGCCCTGGCCTATGTGCAGGCGCAGGGAAGCATCACCTTCCGCGAATTCCGCATGCTGGCGCAGGGCGTCCAGCCGGAGCTGCTCCAGCGGGACCTCGACGCGCTGGTGGCGGCGGGGTTGCTGCGGCGCATCGGGCAGCGCGTCGGGGCATATTACATTTTGCCGTAGGGACGGGGCGATGCGCGGCGGCTCGCCACCCCCGCCCGATTTCACCGCGACGATCCATCCAGCAGAGCACGCAGGCGCGGCAGCGCGGCCAGGACGGCGCGCTCGCGGTGGGTGACGTAGGCGGCTTTCTGCGCGGCGGGCAGCCTATGTACCTCGCCCAGCAGCCGCGACCACTCCGGGACGTAGAAGAGCGATTCGAACGGGAAGCCAGGGATGCGCAGCGGCGCGGCTTGGGGCAGGATCACGCCGCGCAGCGTGCCCTCGAACAGCTCCACGCCGCCCGCCGGCGTGGCGAGGGCGATCACCGTGCGGAACTGCGCCCCGCGCTGCTCCAGCGGGACGGACGCCAGCCGCTTGAGCGTGTAGTCGATGATCTCCTGGTCGGTCATGCGGCGCCCGATCCAGCGGCGGACGTGGATCCCCGGCTCGCCGCCGAGCGCGTCGATCTCAATCCCGGTGTCGTCGGCCATGACGATCGCGGCGCCGTCCGGATGCGCGCGCAGGCGGTCGAGGTAGGCGCGGGCTTTGAGCGCCGCGTTCTCTTCAAGCGTGGCGCCGGTCTCGGGCACGTCGAGCGCCAGGCCGATCTCGTCCGGCGCGACGAGGTCGATTCCGTGCGCGGCCAGGACCTTGCGCACCTCGAAGACCTTGCCGGGGTTGGTGGTGGCGTAGAGCAGGCGTGGCATGTGGGCATCCCATCCGGTAGCTGAGCGCGCTATCACGGGCGAAGCGTGATGATCCGGCAATTGTCCGCGCGCGGGCGGGGGCTGTCAACTGCCTCTTTGGGCGGATAGGCGGGACGGGCTATAGCCGCGGGCGCGGCGGTACGCTATGATCGAACAACGCCCCGATGGGGCAGGCGAGGCAGCGAGGGGCCGCCTGTGGATCAAGCAACAATCTTCGTGCTGGCAGGGCTGGCGAGCGGCTATGTGGCGCTGGTGGCGATTCTGCTGGGGCGCAACACCCGGCGGTTTACCATTGGCTCGCGGCGCTGGATCGGGCTGACGCTGGGCGCGGCGCTGCTGCAAACACTGGTGTGGCTTCTGCCCGCCGACGCGCACGCCGCCGGGCCGCCCGCGGCGTTGTTCGTCGGCGAGCTGACCCGCCCGGCGCTGGGCGTGCTGCTGGCGAACCTGGTGCTTGTCTTCTTCAGCGTGCAGACGCTGCGCTATCTGCGCGTGCGGTTCACGCGGCTGTGGCCGGTGGCGGTCCTGGTCTGGTGGCTGGTGCCTGCCGTGGCAGCGACCCAACCGGGATTCCGGCTGGGCGAGGCGGGCTGGCTGGGGACCATCGGCGAGCCGGGAGAGTGGCCGGGTCTGTGGGTGGCCGCGGGCTGGATGGTGCTCGGCGCCATGCTGCCGCTGGTCGCGTTCGCGGTGTTCTACCGCGCTGATCTGCCGGAAGTCGCCAACCGGGCGTTGTTCTGGGCATTCCTGATCCCGGTGGTACTGCTCGGCGCGGTGGTGAGCGCTATTTTCAGCGCGGGGGATGCGGTGGAGATGGCGCTGGCGGGGCTGGTGATGCAGTTCGGCGGGTTGATGGGCGCGACGTACAGCGTGTGGGCCTATCGCGTCGTTGATCTACGCCGGCTGCTGCGTGATGCGCTGGCAGTGGGCTGGCTGGTCGCGATCAGCGCGGGGGTGGTGCTGGGCGCGCTGCTGGTGACGGACGGGCTGGTGACGGCGGGCGGCGCCCGGCGGCAACTGGCGCTGGGCGGCGTGGCGCTGGGCGCGGCTCTGATTCACGTGCCGCTCTACGCGCTGGCGCGGCGTCTGGCGCGGCGGCTGGGCGGGCGCGTCGAACCGGAGACCGCGCAGGTGCTGCGCCGGTTCAGCGAGCGGATCACCGCGGCGGTGGAACTGGAGACGCTGGTCGAGATCACGCAGCGCACCCTCAGCCGGGTGCTGGGCGTGCGGCGGGGCGGCCTGCTGCTGGCGAGTTATGACCCGGACGGCGCGCTGCATCTGGAGCCGGCGCCGGGCCAGGTAGAGCGTCTCGCCGGCCTGCGCGGGCGTCTGGCGAGCGACAGCCCGGTGCTCGACCGGCTGGCGCGGCAGCACGCGCCGCTGCTGCAGTACGACCTCGATTTCGGGCGCGACTATCGCCTGGTGGGCGGCGACGAGCGCGCCTTCTTCCAGCAGATGCGCATGAGCGCCTACGCGCCGGTGAGCGTGCAGGGGCGGCTGATCGGCGTGCTGTGTGCGGGGGCGAAGCTCTCGGATGACCCCTTTACCGCGCGCGATCTGGAGCTGCTGATGGCGCTCGCCAACCAGGTGGGCGTGGCGCTGCGCAACGCACGGCTGGTGGCGGATCTGCGCCGCCGCGAAGCGGAGCAGGCCGAGCTCAACCGGCAGCTTTCGGCCACCAAAGAGCAGCTTGAGCGCCTGGACAGCGTCAAGACCGATTTCGTGACGATCGCCAGCCACGAGCTGCGCACTCCCCTCACGCAGATCCGCGGCTACAGCGACATCATGGAAGCCATGAACGAGGAAGGGCTGCTCGACCACGATCAGATCGCCAGCATGACCGGCAACCTGCGCAAGGCCGCCGACCGCCTGGAAAGCCTGATCGAGGCAATGCTGGACGTCAGCCAGCTTGATGTAGACGCGATGGACCTGCACTTTGCGACGCTGAGCGTCGACAGCGTGATGCGCGGGGCGATCGAGCCGCTGATGGAGAGCATCAAAAGCCGGAAGCTGATGGTATCGGCGCGGGGGCTGCGCGCCCTGCCGCCGATCCAGGGCGATATGCAGCGGCTGGCGCAGGCGTTTCGCAACGTCGTGCTGAACGCGATCAAGTACACGCCGGACGGCGGGCGGATCGATATCACCGGGCGGCTGCAAGACGACGAGATCGTGATCGCGGTCCGGGACAGCGGGATCGGCATCGACCCGAAGAATCACGAGCTGATCTTCGAGAAATTCTTCCGCACACACGACCCCGGCCTGCACTCCACCGGCACGACCAAGTTCCTGGGGGCGGGTCCGGGGCTGGGGCTGACCATCGCGCGCGGGGTGATCGAGGGGCACGGCGGGCGGATCTGGGTGGAGAGCGAGCGCGAAGACCGCGAGGCGCTGCCGGGCAGCACGTTCTGGATCGCGTTGCCGCTCAGCCCACCGGCAGGGGCCAGGCGGGTGGTGGCGATCGGGCGGGAGCGGCAGGCGATCGAGCAGCGGCGGCGCACGCGCACCTCGGACGCGGTGCGCATGCCGGAATTGCCGGATGCGGCGGCCCGCGCCGGGCGCTGAGTAGATCGCAGATCGCGGGACGAATGAGAGGAGGCGGGCATGGATCGCAGGCAGTTGGGCCGGACCGGGCACGACAGCTCGGTCGTCATCTTCGGGACGGCGGCGTTCTGGGATATCGAGCCGGCGGCGGCGCACGCGGCGCTCGATCTGGCGGCGGCGCGCGGCGTCAACCATATCGACGTGGCACCGCAGTACGGCAAGGCGCAGGACGTGTTGGGGCCGTGGCTGGCGCCGCGCCGGGATCGCTTCTTCCTGGGCTGCAAGACGCTGGAGCGCGAGCGCGAGGCAGCCTGGGCCGACCTGCAAAACTCGCTGCGCGTGCTGCAAACCGGGTATGTCGATCTCTACCAGTTTCACGCCATCTGCACGCTGGAGCAGCTCGATCAGGTCTTCGCGCCGGGGGGCGCTTTCGAGGCGTTCCAGCGGGCACGCGACGAAGGTCTGACGCGCTACCTGGGCATCACCAGCCACGGCATGGACGCGCCGCGCGTCCAACTGGCGGCGCTGGAGCGGTACGACTTCGACACGGTGATGTTCCCGCTCAACCCGCGCCTGTACGCCGACGCGGGCTACCGGCAAGCCGCCGAGACGCTGCTGGCGGTCTGCCGCGAGCGGGCGGTGGGGGTGCAGATCATCAAGTCGATCGCGCGGGAGCCGTGGAACGAGCGGGACAAGACCTACAATTCCTGGTACGAGCCGGACGCCTCGCCGGACGAGATCGCCAAAGGGGTGCAGTTTGCGCTGTCGCAGCCGGGCGTGACGGCGATCGTCAGCGCGGCGGATGTCCGCCTGCTACCGCTGATCTACGACGCGGCGGACCGCTTCGCGCCAATGGACGCGGCGGCGCAGGACGCGCTGATCGCGGAGCGGGCCGGGCGCGCGCTCATCTTCGACGGGCCGTGGCCGCGCTCGAAATAGGGGCCGGGGCGTGATCCGCTGGGTGATCTTTGACTGGGGCGACACAATCATGCGGGACCGGCCGGAGTTCCGCGGCCCGATGGCGTCCTGGCCGCAGGTCGAAGCCATGCCCGGCGCGGACGCGATGCTGGCTGCGCTGCGGGGCTGCTACCGGCTGGCCCTGGCGACCAACGCCGCCGAATCCGGCGCAGAGCTGGTCTGCGCGGCGCTGGCGCGGGTGGGGTTGGACGGCGCGTTCGAGGTGATCGTCACCGCGCGAGAGCTGGGCGCCAGCAAGCCCGATCCGGCCTTCTTCGCGGCGGTGCTGGCAGCGTGCGACTGCGCGCCCGGCGAGGCGGTGATGGTCGGCGACAGCCTGGCGCGAGATGTGCTGCCAGCCAGAGCAGCCGGGATGCGCGGGGTGTGGTACTGCCCCGGCGCTGACGCGCTCGCGGGGGCGGGCGGGACGGATGCGATCGTGCGCGATCTGCGCGAACTGCCCGGCGTGCTGGACGATCTCGTCGCACGCCCGTGACGGGCGCATGAGGCGGGCGCGGGGAAACAAACGCGCCGTCGGAGCAACCCGGCGGCGCGTGACTCAGGCTTGCGTGTCACCGGCGGCGGCGGGGCGCCAGTAGACTCCACCGCCGCTTTCACGCTCCAGCAGGCGGTATTCGATCAGGTTGCGGCGCAGCGAGGCGTAGTCGTCGTGGTAGCGCCGCAGGATGTCGTTGACCTCTTGCTCGGTGTAGCGCCGTTCTTCCTCGAACTGGCCGGCCAGCCAGCGCAAGATGACCAGCAGCTTCTTCTGCTTGGACGGGATCTGTTTGAGCCGCCCGTTCTCGACGTAGTCGGACACGATCTTGCGTTCGGCGTCGTCCATGTTCAGCTCCTTGAGCCACAAATCGGCTTCGTGCACGCGCAACAGCTCGCGGTTGAGCGCCTCGAGGCGCCGGCGATCCAGCCGGTAGAAGCGGCTGTTGGCGTCGGCGCGCACCGCGACCAAGCCCAGCTCGCGCAGGCGGGCCAGGTGATGCGAGACGGTTGGCTCTTGCAGCGCGAGCAGCTCGGCCAGTTCTCCGACGCTGCGCTCGCCTGTGCTGAGCAAACCGATGATCTTCAGCCGGCTTTCGTCGGCCATGACTTTGAAGAACTGTACCAGCAGGCGGAGTTGTTCCTCGGACATAGGCGCCGCTCCTGATTCGATAACCATCTAATTAGAAGTATATCGAAATAGAGAGGGCTGTCAAGGACGGAGATCGCGCAAGGCGGCCAGGGGCAGCGGGGAACGGCTCAGGGTGTGGCGGCGGCGAGGGTGTCGCCGTGCCAGCGCAGGGCGCAGTAGGCGAACGACTCTGCTTCGGGTCCGAGCAGGGTGCGGGCCACCGCGCGCAGCGCAGCCGGATCGCCGCTGGTGCAGGCGGTCACCGCGCCGGGATCGGTCCCCTCGCGGCGCAGACCGCGCGCGTCCAGCACGCGCCCGACCTGGCGCGCTACCGCCGGGCTGGGATCGACGATGGCCACGCCCGGCCCGACGACGTCCTGAATGGCGTCTTTGAGGAAGGGGAAATGCGTGCAGCCCAGCACAAGCTGGTCGATCCCGGCGTCCAGCAGGGGCTGCAGGCGGCGGCGGATAATCTCGCGGGCGCGGGGGGTGTGGGTCTCGCCTGCCTCGGCCAGCAGCACGAACTCCGGACAGACCTGCTTTTCTACGCGGACATCCTGGGCGAAGCGCCCGACCACGCTGGCGTACAGCTCGCCCTGGAAGGTGGCCTCGGTGGCGATGACGCCGATCACGCCGTTGTGCGTGTGAGATGCAGCGGGCTTGACGGCCGGCTCCATGCCAACGAAGGGGACATCGGGGAACTGCGCGCGCAGGGGGTAGAGGGCGGCGGCGCTGGCCGTGTTGCAGGCGACGACGATCAGCTTGGCGCCCTGCGCGATCAGATAGCGCGCGATGCCGACGGTGAAGGCGCGCACTTCCTCGATGGTGCGCGGGCCGTAGGGGACATGGGCCTGATCGGCGACGTAGAGCAGAGGCTCGGCGGGCAGTTGGGCGCGGATCTCGCGCAGGATGGACAGGCCGCCCACGCCTGAATCCAGCACGCCAACAGGCCGCCCGGTGGATGTCGACTCGGAGTGCAGCGCCATCGCTCAGTCCCGCCGGATGGGATAGCCTTTTTCGCGCAGAAGCTGCGCGATTGGGCTGGCGAGCAGCCAGCGTCGCTGGCGGCCCAGCCCGCCGGCACCCTGCGCCGGGATCCAGCACAGGACCTGCACCACGTCGATCCCGGCGGCTTCCAGCCAGAAGTACTCGTCGGTCATCACCAGACGGCGGATCGCGTACCAGGGCGCGGACTGCACTTCGTCGCGGTAGGACCGCAGGCGCTCGCTGAGCGGCTGGACGATGATCCGCTGCGGGGTGAAGCCAATGTAGAAATGGCCCTGGGAGCCGCGCCAGACGCGCACACCCTGAATGATCAGATAGAGCCAGCAGACGCTGCCTGCGGCGTTGACGATCCACAGGTTGAACAGGCTGCCGAAGATGCCGCCCAGGACCGACAGCACCAGGCCGAGCACAATCAGGCGGCGCCAGGTGCGCCAGTCGCTCGTGCCGCGCATGTAGAGGGCGCCGACGAGCGGCTCGTCCGAGTTGAGCAGCGGGGCGAGCTGCTCGAAGGCGATGGCCTGGCGCGGCGGCTGCTCCGCCGAATCGGGCCGCGCGCCGACCGGCAGCGGCGGGGGCGCGGGCATGGCCGAAGGCGGCGGCGCGAAGAAGCCGGGGATCACCAGCGATTCCAGGCGATCCGAGGCCCAGGCGATGAGGCTGGAGAGCGACTCGGGGGCGTCGTCGGCGGGCAGGACCGCGCCGCGCTTGGGCTTGTCGTGAGGCTTGGCTTTGCGCGCCCCGGCGGGTGGGACCGGCAGCGGCGGGACAGGCGGCGCGATCTTATCCGGGAGCGGGATCGGCTCGTCCGCGGGCGGGAGCGACGGCCCGGCGGCGGGTTCGGGCGCGGCGCCTTCCAGCGCGGCGGTGAAGGCGCGGGCCAGGGCGCTGGCCGAGGGGTAGCGACCGGCGGGGTCTTTGGCGAGCGCGCGCAGGATCACGGCATCCACGCCTTCCGGCAGGCTGGGCAGGATGGCGCGCGGCGGCACGGGCGTATCGTTGAGATGCTTGTACATCAGGGTAAAGGGCGTGTCCGCGCTCTCGAAGGGCGGCTGGCCGCAGACCATCTCGTAGAGGATCACGCCCAGCGCGTAGACATCGGTCCGCGCGTCCACCGGATCGCCGCGCCACTGTTCGGGCGCCATATAGGCCGGGGTGCCGAGCACCATGCCGGTTTCGGTCAGCGGCGACGAGACGGCCAGCAGTTTGGCGAGGCCGAAGTCCATCATGTAGACATTGTCGTACTCGTCCAGCAGGATGTTGTTGGGCTTGAGGTCGCGGTGGATCACGCCGCGCTCGTGGGCATAGTCCAGCGCCTCGGCGATCTGGTCGATCAAACGCGCGGCGGCTTGGGGCGAGAGCGGCCCGTTGAGCATCCGCTCGTAGAGCGTCTCGCCCTCGACCAGGCGCATGACGAGGTAGAACAGATCGCCTTCGTGTCCGAAGTCGTGGACGGGCAGGATGCGCGGATGCTCCAGACCGGCGATTACCTGGGCCTCGCGCTCGAAGCGGGCGACGAACTGCGGATCGTCGGCCAGCTCGGCGCTCATGATCTTGATGGCGACATCGCGCTGCATATTAAGCTGGCGCGCGCGGTAGACGGTCGCCATCCCGCCTCGCCCCAGGCGCTCTTCGATCTGGTAATTGCCGATGACCTGCCCCAGCAAGGGATCGCTGCTCACGATCACGGGTCTCCCCCAAAAAGGTCTCGTTGCGTCAAAGCTGCCCGGCCTGATCGGACGGACAGGCTGCACGCCAAACCAGGCGCGGCGGGCGCGCACATCTCACTAATTGATACGCGCCAGGTGCCGATCGGTCGCGCGGTTTGCTCAGCGGCCAAGCCGTCGGGCCGCCAGCAGCAGCCCGGCGATGGTCTTGCCGTCCTGGATGGCGCCCGACTCAACGCGGCGGACGGCCTCGTCCAGCGGCAGGGTGACGGTTTCCAGAAATTCGTCGTCGTCCACGGCCAGCGGCGCCGGCTCCAGGTCTTCGGCCAGGAACAGGTGGATGAACTCGCTGGTGTAGCCGGGCGCGGTGTACTCGCCGCCAAGCGGTGTCAGGCGGCCGGGGCGCAGGCCGATCTCTTCCTGCAGCTCGCGCGCGGCGGCCGGGGCCGGATCCTCGCCGGGCTTGAGCGTGCCTGCCGGGATCTCGAGCAGCACCCGACCGGACGGCAGGCGGAACTGCTGCACCAGGATCACTTCGCCCTGCGGGGTGAGCGGGACCATCGCGACCGCGCCGGGGTGGCGCACCACCTCGCGGAAGGAAGTCTCGCCATTGGGCAGGCGGACCGTCTCGCGGTAGAGACGCACCAGCTTGCCCTCGTAGATCGTCTCGGTGTCAATCACGGTTTCGGTCAGGTGATCCATCAGCGATCCCTCAGCCGGCAAGGGGCGGACACAAAAAAGAGCGGCTCCCGCACGTCGGGGCCGCTCCCTATTGTACCAGACGGCGCGGCAAAGGGGTGTGCCTGCGCCTCAGGGGATGATCAGCTCCTGGCCGGCGCGCAGGAAGTTGATGGTGGCGGGGGTCATGCCGTTGGCCGTCATCAGGGCCGACATCGACACCCCGAACTTGATCGAGATGCGGTACAGGTTATCGCCCGGCTCGACGATGTAGCGGCCGGGGCTGGTGGTGGTTGTGGTGGTGACCCCACCCTGACCGGTGGTCGTCGTGGCCGGGCTGGGGCACGGGATCTGAAGCGTGTCCCCGGCCAGGATCAGGCTGGGGTTGACGATGTTGTTCGCCTGGGCGATGGCGTCCACCGTCACGCCGTAGCGGATGCTGAGGCGGTACAGGTTTTCGCCGGGCGCGATCAGGTGCTCGCTACAGATGCCCGCCGCGGCGACCGGAACGGTGGGCGTGGGCAGCGCCTGCTGAAGATCGAGGCCGCCCTGGGGCTGGATGAAGGCGGGCGTTTCCGTTGGGTAGATGGTGCCCTGGAGCGCGGCCTGGGTCAGGTTGAAGGACGCGATCATGGCGGTGGACGTCATCTGCGGGATGGTCAGCGTGCCCACCTGCGCGATCTCCACACCGGCAGGCGCTTCCTCGAACCCGCCCTGGCCTTCGGCTTCGGGCGCGATGGCTTCGGCGGGCGGCGTGCCAGGGCCAAGCTCGCCGAGCGGCAGGGCTTCGCCGCCGACCTGCCCGCCAGCCGGGGGCATAAAGAGCGTGTAGGTCGGCGTGGGGGGCAGCGGGACAAACGGCACGCTGGTAAAGGTCGCGGTCGGCCCGACGGTCGGCGTTTCGGTGGGCAGCGGCGTCGCCGTGGGCAGCGGGATGAAGGTGTTGGTCGGCAAGAAGCCAACCGCCTCGCCGCCTTGTCCGGGCAATGCTGCCGCATCCAGCGCGGTAGGCGAGGGCGGGATGGGCGACGGCGGCTCGGTTGCGATCTCGGGCGTTGGCTCGAAGTCTTCGCCGGTGCCGGTCGCGGTGAGCGAGGGCAGGGGCAGTGGCGTTGCCTGAGCGGCCCCGGCTCCGTCAAACGCGACGGGCGTGGGTTCCAGGCTGCCGCCCGCCGACCGGAAGCAACCGCTGAGTCCTGCCGTGAGCAGAAGCATAAGGACCAGCCCAAACGCGTGACGTGAATAGGCCCGCATGGAACACTCTCCTCTGGGCGGTTCAGGGCAGGCCATGCCACCCCAAGCCGTGTCGTGTATTCATGTTTTACCATCAGCGCGGTTTGCGCACAAGCGGGACATCCGGCGGGCAAGCGCGAGTCCGCCATTGAAAAGCAGCAGGGGCTATGCTACAATCCTCGCGCCCGGTGGCCGGGCGACCGGCTTTTTTCGTGAGCGAAAACACCACGTGTCACTTCCGGCGGCGGGCGCCGCCGTGTGAAAATGTGAAAAGGACAGCGCCAGATGACCGACCTGATGAAAGCCCTCGAAGCACCAGAGCGCGACTTTCCGGAGCTGCACCCCGGCGATACCGTCCGCGTGCATGTGCGGATCGTGGAAGGGAACCGCGAGCGTATCCAGGTCTTCAACGGCGTGGTCATCCGCCTGCGCCGCGGTGGGAACGAGGCGAACTTCACCGTGCGGCGCATTGCCAGCCACGGTATTGGCGTCGAGCGCACTTTCTTGCTGCGCAGCCCGCGCATCGAGAAAATCGAGGTGCTGCGTCACGCCAAGGTTCGCCGCGCGCAGCTTTACTACATGCGCGAGCGTCGCGGCAAGTCGGCCCGGCTGAAGGAGCGCCGCGTTTAAGCGTGCGCCGCGCCGGTGGATCGTCCACCCCTGTGAGACCCCCAGCCTGACGCCCCGCGTGCAGGCTTTTTCTGCTTGAGGGCGCACGCCGTTGGGCCGCAATCGGGCGCGCGATCAACAAAAAACAGCGTGGAGAGGCAGACGCCTCCCCACGTTTTGTTTGACGGTGAGATGCCCCTGTCAGGCTGCTTTCTCTTGCCGGTGCAGCACCTCGGAGCGCGGGTCGAGCAGGATCAGCAGCCCGAAGAGGCCCATATTGGCGAAGAGCATCGGCGCCATGATCGGGGCGCCACGGATAAAACGCTCGGCGACGAACTGCCCCCGGCTGGTCAGGCTGTCGTCGATGTGCAAGATGGTGCCGATCACACCGGTGAGCATCAGCAGCCCGACCGTGGCGACAAAAACGGCGATGTCGAAGCGGTGCGGGCGCTCCAGCGTGCCCATGTAGAAGCCGATGATGGTGGCGAACACGCCGACGACGGTCGGCAGCCACAGCCAGGGGTTTTCAAACTGGGTGCGGGCGTGGTCCAGCACGGAGCTAAGCACGGTCGAGAGCATCCCCAGGCTGAACATCAGGAAGAAGGCGCGCGTCTTGCTCAGGGGCAGCCTAAGGTAGCGGCCGCCCGGCATCCGCAGACGCCCGCTGTCTGGCGGGTCCTCGACCCAGGCGGCGCTCAGCCCGGACAGCCCCACCAGCGAGAACATCAGCGGGCCGAGAACGGGCGGCCCCCAGACGAGCAGGCGGACGGTGAGCCGCTCGCCAGCGGGGCCGGTGGGCAGCGCGGCGCGGATGAGGTGGAAGTAGGCGCCCAGCAAGCCGACGGCGATGCTGCCAACCAGGACGACGGTCGCCAGCAGAGTCGCCGCCGGGCGATTCCTGAGCGCGATCAGCCCGGCGAACAGCAGGATGACTCCGGCGACAGGGCCGTAGATGATCGGGATCCATTCATTGCGCACAATGGTCCCGCTGATGCTGTGCGCCAGGTAGATATCGATGCCCAGGAAGATCTCGTTGACGGCTGCGAGCAGCAGCATCAACTGATCGCGCGAGAACGGCAAGCGGAACCGCGCGACCGGCGGTGCAAGCGTCGCCAGGTGATACATCGTCAGCTCCCTGCCGGCGGCGGTGTTTCGGGCGCTTCGGCGGCGTCATCGGCGGCCTCGCCCGCTTCGTCCGGCCCGGCTGCTTCTCCGGCGGGCGCGCCCAGCTCCGCGGGCACTTCAAGGCCGGCCGCTTCAAGCTTGGCGGCGGCCATTTCGCGCAGCTCGGCCAGGTCGGCGAGCATCTCGTAGGCGCCGTGCCACTGGGTATAGTCGGGTCCCTGCATCCAGGCGCCGAACTTGGCGGTGCGGCCCCAGTGATGCCACAGCTCGAAGTGGACGAAGTCGATTGGCTCGTCGAACGGCTCGGCGGTCAGCAGGCCGCTGTCTTTGAGCGGCTGGATGATGCGGTCGCTTTCCTCGACCCAGGCGTTGATCGCGTCGACGAGGCGGTCGGCGTCGTCGTAGAAGTCCGTCAGGAAGTTGGCGTTATGGCACTCCTGGCAGACGCTCAGCATGCGCGCCTTGTTATCCTGCCAGCCGGGGCGGCGCTCGCTGATGGGCTGGAAGAGATACCAGGTCAGGCGGTCGCCTACATCGTGCGTGGTGCCAGTGGCGCCGAAGCCGCTCATGTGGCAGATGGCGCACGTGGCGGCGGGGAAGTCGTTGACGGTCAGCGTGCCGGCGGCGGCGTTCCAGTTCCAGGTATGGCCCATGGTCATGTAGGCGATGCCGTGCGGCGATTCCTGGTAGATCTCCCACTGCGGGTGATCGGGGCCGATGTGGCAGGCGTTGCAGGTTTCGGGTTTGCGCGCCTGCTCGCGGCTGAACTCGTGGCGCAGGTGGCATTTCTGACACTGGCCGATGGAGCCGTCGGGGGCCGGGGCGCCGATGTTGTGGCAGGCTTCGCAGGCGAAGCGCGTGACGTCCGGCCCTTCAATGTGGTACAGCGCGTTGCGCTGCTCGTTCGGCTTGACGGCGGCTTCGGGGATGGCGTTGTAGCGCACGAGTTGATCTTCCGTCAGCCCTTCGAGGCCGACCATGGCGGCATAGGCGGGGATGCTGTGGCGACTCTGGTAGAACTGGCGGACTTCGGCGGTGTGGCAGGTTTCGCACATGGCGGTCGTCGGTGTGCGCAGGACATAGGTCCCTTCGTGCTCGACGGCTCCGGGATAGTCTGCGCGGACCTCGTGGCAATTCTCGCAGCTTACTTCGGCGGCGGCCATCGTGCTGCGCCCATACTGCTCGACGATGCCGGGGGTGGTCCGACGGTGGCAGGTGACGCATTCGTTACGGCTGCCGGCCAGCGCGTCGACACGCACATCTGGCTCGCGCGCCTGCTCGTCGCCGATCGCCATCACAATCAGGATCAGCCCGATGACAATGATGACGCCGACCAGGCCGATGATCAGGACACGGCCAGCGGTCAGCCAGCCAGGGGTGTGGTTGGGCGGCGTGTTAAGATGGTCCGTCATTAAGTCCCCCTTTTTTTGGTTCGAGGAATCTAATCAGGCGAGCATTGTTCTTTGAGGCAGAGCGCGTCGGCAATCTGTGTCGAGCGGCACACCCCCTTTCGTCAGCGAGCACAACGGGAGACCGGCGGGGCAACGATACGCACAATCAGGCACCGGGCGGTTTGATCCGCGGCCACAGGTGTATGATGAATAATATCACAGCACTTAATTCAGCGATACGACCGGCGAGCGTCAGATCGGCCAGGGACGGCCACCAGTTCCCCGCGCAGACGGCCAGCACGCCGGCGTTGAGCAGGGCGAACGCCGCCCAGGCCAGCGTGGTGCGGCGCCCGTAGCGGTTGGGCAGGCGGGCGAAGCGAGGCATGATCCAGAACGCGACGCCCATTGCCAGCTGGACGGTCCAGCCGATGAGCGTCAGCTCGATATGGAGCGGCCACAGCCGCCAGATGTCCGGGTGCGTGGGGGCGGCTTTGTCGAACAGCATCAGCGCGCCGAACGTGAAGCCGATCCCCAGATGGAGCAGGGCGACGCGCACCATCCACACACTGAGCGGCGGCATCTCTAACGCTCCTTGATCCGCGCCCAGGTGTTGATCACGAACAGCCAGCCCGCGATCAACTGCAAGACGGCGGAGAGCGCCAGCATCCAACTGAGGTCAGGCTCCGCGCGGATGGAGACGCGCGGCTCGCTGATGACGCGCAGCGCCAGCCCGACGTTGAGCAGGATGAAGGTCGCCCAGGCGAGCTGCTCGCTGCCGCGCGGGTTTTCGCGGCTGAACTTGGGGAACATCCAGTAGCCCACGCCGATGATGAGCTGCGTGATCCAGCCGACGGCGAGCAGATGGACGTAGACGGGGCGTAGAGTCGCCACCCAGGTGGGGAGATCGACGACGGTGCGCGCCTGGACGAGAACGCCAGCGATCAGCGCCAGCACAAAGTACACCAGGCCGGCCTTGATGTACCAGCGAGCAAGGGTTGGCATCGGGTCGTGCTCTCTTTTTGGTCGATTATAATCCGGCGGGCGCGCGATCGGCAAACGAGCGCGCCCACAAAAGCACAGCGTAGCCGATCCGCGCCGGGCTGTCCTTGATCTAGATTAAGTCTGGGGCGGGGCTGTGCGGAACGGAAACGGCCCGCGTCGATTGCTCGGCGCGGGCCTGCGGCAGCCTCCGGGAGAAGGCCGCGATGCTTGTGCAGTTAACTCGCCTCGGGGCGCAGCAGCGGGCGGAACTTCGGCCCGTAGACGATGATGCCGCGCGTGCCGTCGGTGCGCAGCTTGCGGATCACCATCTCCACGCGCTGGCCGATCTCAACCGGGCCGCTCAGGTCGGTGAGCTGCGCGGTGATGAGGGGGCCTTCGTCGAGCTTGATCAACGCCAGCGGATAGGGCGCGAATGGCTCGAAGTCCTCGGCGGGCGCGGTGACCGTGGTGAAGCTGTAGATGGTCCCCTTGCCGGAGAGCGGGAACAACTCGACCTCGTCCTTGCCGGGAAGCGGCTGCGGCTGCCGGAACTGATTCCAGTAGGCGAGCTGATGCGCCAGCTCCTGATAGTAGGCGCTTGCGACCGTTGGCGCCATCGGGCCTGGCTCCTTAGCGCGCCGCCTGAGCGTAGCCCTCGCTGGCACCCAGCGGGGCGGCGGCCAGCGCCTCTTCGAAGTAGAAGACCTCGGGCGGCTGGGCGGGATGGCCTGACTGCTGCGGGATAATGATCGTGCCGTCCGGACGGCGGGCGGCCAGAAGCTGGCTGCGGCTCGTCTTCAAGCGCCAGTTACGGGTGATGTCCATGTCTGTCTCCCTACCTCAATCCCCTTGATCCCAGCGCGCGGGCGATGCAGACTGCCGCCGGCGCGCTCGATTGTGTCACGTCGCACAATTTATACAGGCGTTGATCTCTCAAAAGCTATCGGAAACGCATTTTGAGAGCTTTTGAGAGCCTCTCACGCGAGAAATTCACCCGGCGCTCACGTCCCGCTCGTACTTCCCGGCGCTTCGGCATTTGCCCGAATGACGCCGGCTGCATACACTACGGGCAGTCTGCTGGCAGATTTGCCAGGTCGCGATGACATCACTCCAGCGCACGATCGTAGGTCCCGATGCCCGGTCCGAGGACCGGGGACGCAGCGCGCACGGCCGGTGGGGCGCGTTCTACCGCCGTGGGGCAGACGATAGCCCCTCGGCGCGGGCGGCGTTCCACGCAGTGCAGGACGCCGAGCGGCTGGCCTTTGCCATAGCCGAAGGCGAGGGGGCGGCGTTTCTGGCCGAGTGCGTGGCAGAGTTTCTCTGGACGCAGCCCGGCGAGGGGAGCGCGGCATGGCCCGGCGTGCTGTACGACTGGCTGGCGGACGCGCCGCAGTGGGAAGTCGCCCCGGCGGGCGCGGTGCGGTTCGCCTGCGGACGCCTGGATCGCGCGCCGTCTGGGGGCCGCATGGCGCTGGCGTGGCTCGGCATGGAAGGGGTGTGCCTGTTCGGAGCGCGTGGCCGCCCGCTGGCGCTCGACACCTCGATGCAGGATGATGACGTCTGGACGCCCGGCGCGGGGCGCGATCTGCCCGCGCTGCACAGCTTCAGCGGCACGCTCTACGACGCGGCGCGGCTGGTGGTGCTGAGCCGCAGCGCGTCCTCGCTGATCCCTGACCTGCCGGAGATGACCACGCCGGAAATCGGCCTGGCGCTGGACGCGCTGAGCGACGGCGCGCGCGGGGACCTGGCCGTGTTCGACCTGTGGATCGAGCCGGTCGTGATCGTCGGGGATCAGATTGTGGTGCGCTGTCGCTGGGTGGAGCCGGCGGCCTGCGAGCTGGCCTGGGACCAGCTTGCTGAAGCGACCGGCTACCGGATCGAGGAAGCGCCGACGCCGGACTTCGGGGCGCCGAGCCTGCTGGCGGAGTTGACGGACGGGCGCCAGGTCAGCTATCGCTTCGCTCCGCCGCCGGACGGAGCGCGCTATTACCGGGTCGTGCCGCTGGTCGGCGGGGCATGGGGGGCGCCGAGCGCGCCGGTGGCGGCTCTGCCGCTGACGCTGCCGGTTCCCGTGCTGGCGCCGATCCGTTGGGCGCGCGAAGACGCGCTGCGGCTGAGCTGGACGCCGGTCCCGGC
Organism: Thermoflexus sp.; assembly: GCA_020724465.1. Classification (GTDB taxonomy): domain Bacteria; phylum Chloroflexota; class Anaerolineae; order Aggregatilineales; family Aggregatilineaceae; genus DYGX01. The sequence goes on along the minus strand of DYGX01000004.1, from coordinate 137,796 downwards.
GGCGTCGGGGTACGAGGTCGAGGCCGCGCCAGAGGACGGCTTCGCGCCGCCCGACGCCGCGGTCGTGTATCGGGGCGAGCGGGCCGAAGTTACGCTGCCGGGCGACACGGCGCTGGGGCGCTATTTCCGGGTGCGGGCGATCAATGCGCTGTACGCGCCGGGGATGCCCTCGGTGTGGAGCGAGCCGGTCCGCGCCCCGACCCGGCTGGCGACGCCGGTCTTTAGCGAGATCACGGCGCGGCGGCTGGCGTGGGAGCGCGTCCCCGGCGCGCGCACGTATGAGATCCGCGTGACGCCTGTGGGGCGCGACCCGGAGCAGGGCGAGTCGGTCTTCAGCGGCGAGGCGTCGTGTCCGGCCGCAGACGGTCCGGCGAGCTACCAGGTGCGGGCGCTGCGCGGGATGGACGACGAGCGCACGGCGAGCGCGTGGAGCGCCCCGGTGACGATCGCGCCGCGCCCGGCGAGCGCGGACGCCACGCGGCGGGCGCTGGCCATCCCGGCGCTGATCGGGGTGGCGCTGGCGGCGCTGGCGGTCGGGTTCTGGCTGGGCGTGGCCGGGCTGGAGGCTTACCGCATGGCGCAGGCGACCGCGACGCCGACGCCGCTTGACCCCGCGGCGCAGGCGGCGACGCGTGTGGCGCGGACGCAGGCGGAGACCTTGGCGGCGCTGGCGCCCCAACTGGCGACCGCGCTGGCGGACGCGGAGGCGGACAACGCGGCGCTGCGCGCCACGCAGGATAGGTGGATCGCTGCTGAGGCGACGCGCGACGCACAGCCGGTGGCCTGCCTGGTGATCGAGCGCCCGGCGGGGCTGCGCCTGCCCGTCTATGCCGCGCCGGACGAGGCATCCCGGCGGCGCGCCGACGATCTGCCCGCGTGGGCGGCGGTCCGGGCGCGGCTGGCAGACCCCGACACGCGCTGGCGGGCAGTGATCGGCGTGACGGCGGCGGGCGAGACGGTCAGCGGGTGGGTGCGGCTGCCGGACGATCTGGACGAGGCGGCGCTCTACGGCGGCGCGTGCGACCCGGCACGCTTGCCGGTGTGGGGGGAGTGAGAGTCATGAGGGGGTTGCCGACTGCGGGCGTGATCGCACTGGGGATAGGCGCGGCGCTGCTGATGGCAGGTTGTGGCGGCGCGGGGGGCGGCGAACCGGCGCCTACGGCAACCGGCACGCCGTCTCAAGCGGCGACACCGCTCCCGGCGCGTACGCTGCCGCCCACCTGGACGCCCGTCCCCACGCTGACGCCGCCCCCGGCGCAACCGACCGCGGCGGTGACGCGCACGCGGCCCACAGCCACCCCGTTTGCCAGGCCGACGTACACGCCCTCGCCGGAGCCGCCCACGCCGACCCCGCCGGGACCGGTCCTGACGCTGGACGCGGCGGCGCTGGCGGACGGCGTGCAGGCGCTGATCGGCGGCGCGGCGGGAGACTTGTTCGCGGCGTCGCCCCAGTTTGCGCTGGGCGAGGGCGAGGTGATCGCCACGGCGCAGTGGTACGAGGCGCGGGGGAACCCGGCCAGCGCGCGCCCGCTGCGGCTGCGGCTGGCGCTTGAGGCGGTCGAAGGGCGCGTCGCGGTGCGGGTGATCGAGGCGGTGTTCACGGATACGGGCGCGGCGTTCGAGTCCGAGCTGCTCGAAAACCTGCGGGCGACGATTGAGCAGGCGGCCACCGCGCAGGTGATCGCAGCCTTCGGGCAGCCGGGGGCGCGCTTCGGGGTGCTGGCGGTCGCGGTCGCGCCGGACGGGATCACGGTCGAGACGGTGGCGTTTGAGTGAGCGGCTAGCACCCTCAATAATCCGGCAGGTCCCAGATGCCGCCGGTGACCTCGATGGCGCGGCGGCCCACCACGCGGATGCGGTCGTCGCGCTCCAGCATGAGCAGATGGTATTTGACCGTGGATTCGCTCAGGCGGCAGCCCTCGGCGATCTCCTGAATCGAGGGTGACAGGCCGTCGTGCGCCCGCTTGTAGTTGACGATAAACGCGAAAACCAGCTCGCGGTTGGTGGGGTTATCGTCGCCCATCGCGCTCCCTCACCGTGACGGCTGGCCTGGTTGTTGGACTGCTCGTGCGTGCTGGCCCCGGTCACAGTGCCGGATCATGGCCGTCCCCACTCACCCAGGTGCTACCGATACAAGAACATTTGTTCGCATCCTGTTTTGAGTATAAGGGACCGAGCGACGGGCTGTCAATGGGCAGTCCGTGGAGCAAACGGTATCCTAGCGATTCTCTAACCCGCATTTTACCTTGCGGCTGCCAGGGGGCCGGACCGCGCTTTTGCTTTCGGGCGGGGTGGCATATAATCGGCCTTCGAGGCGGTGAAAGGACCGGTATGGCCGACAAACGCGACGGCGATAGGCTGATTGACGCGGATTACACCATGACCTCGCTGAACGATTTGCCGGCTGACGAGCTGATCCGGCGGACGCGCGAGTTCATCCGGCGCGTGACGAATGAGGACCGGCAGCGGCTGGCACGAGAACTACGGCTCAGCGGGCACCACGCCACGCTGCGGACGGCTGCCCCGCCCACGCTCCTGCGGTTTTTCACGGGGGAAACCGATCTGGACGAGGAGCTGGCGCAGCGGTATGTGCACGCGCCGCTGCTGTCGCACGTGCGCTTCGTGCCCGCGCCCGGCGAGCCGGTCATCCGCCGCACGACGGCGTATTTCTCCAGCCAGGACGATTCGGCGCTGATGACCGTCGGCGCGCCGGTGGGTGGGAAGAACGGCGCGGCGGTCGAGTTTTCCTTCACGCTGATGAGCATGATGGGGCTGAGCTTCCACATCGATCCGCTTGTGGACGAGGAGCGGCGGCGCTGGCTGGATCTGTTGCGGCGCGAAAACGGGATCACGTTCCTGTGGACGCGGGCGCGTTGGGAGCGGCCGTATGTGATCTTCGTGGTGCGCGAGCTGTTCGCGCGGATCTACGCTTTTGCTCCGGCGGGGTTCGAGGCAGGGGCGCGCATGACGCCGGACATGGTCGCCGCGCTGGCGGACTGGCTGGAAGCGGTCTGGTTCCCGCCGCGGCGCGCCGGCGAGCAGTCGGGCAGTGCCAGCGAGCAGCCCACGCTGATCGAGCGCCCCGGCACGCTGCGGCCCGCCCCAAACGGCGACGAGCCGCCGCCCGATGACCGTTTCACCGGCGACCTCTCGCCCGATGACCTGGTGTGGTGACTGCCGGAGCGACCGGTTTGCCGCGGCTGGCGGCTGGTGAATTTGGCTAAGTCCACTTGTCGCCAACTTTTCCCCTGTTCGCTAGAATGGAGACAAGGCATGTTTTCTTGCCGGGCGGGCGCGGGGGATGCGCTCGCCTCAACTACTTATTGAGCGTATAGAAGAACAGTTTCCCCGTTGTGTTTTGTGTTTGACGGGCAGAGAGGACACGAAAGACCATGGACCTGTTTGAAAAGACGCGGACCTTCACGCGCGCGAAGGAGGCAATGGAACTGGGTCTGTACCCCTTCTTCCAGCCGCTGAGCGACTCTGAAGGCACGATAGCCGTGTTCCGTGGCAAGGAAGTGGTGATGATCGGCTCCAACAACTACCTGGGGCTGACCACACACCCGAAGGTGCGCCAGGCGGCGATTGAAGCCATCGAGCGCTACGGCACGAGCTGCACCGGGAGCCGCTTTTTGAACGGCACGCTTGAGCTGCACCTGGAACTGGACCGGCGGCTGGCCGCTTTTGTCGGCAAAGAGGCGGCGCTGGTCTTCCCAACCGGCTATCAGACCAACGTGGGGACGATTTCGGCGCTGGTTCAGAAGGGCGACTTCGTGATCATCGACAAGGATGATCACGCCAGCATCGTCGATGGCTGCTTCATGAGCCGGGGCGAAATGCGACGTTTCAACCACAACGATCCGGACAGCCTGGATCGCGTGCTGAGCCGGCTGCCCCAGGACGCGGGCAAGCTGGTGGTGGTGGACGGCGTGTACAGCATGGGGGGCGATATTGCGCCCCTGCCGCAGCTGGTCGAGATCGCTAAGCGGCATGGCGCGCGGATTATGGTGGACGACGCGCACAGCCTGGGCGTGCTGGCCGACGGGCGGGGCACCGCCGCGCACTTCGGGTTGACGGACGAGGTCGACCTGATCATGGGCACATTCAGCAAGTCGTTCGCGTCCATCGGCGGGTTCATCGCGGGCAGCGCCGAGGTGATGCACTACGTGCAGCATCACGCCCGCTCGCTGATGTTCAGCGCCAGCCTGCCGGCGCCCAACGCGGCGACGGTGCTGGCGGCGCTGGATATCATCGAAAACGAGCCGGAGCACGTGCGGCGGCTATGGGACAACGCGAACTACATGCGCGCCGGGCTGCACCGGCTGGGCTACGATACCGGCCCCAGCCAGACGCCGATCATCCCGCTGATGATCCGCGACGAGTATCGCACGGTGCTGGCGTGGCACGCCCTGATCGAGAACGGCGTCTACACCAACCCGGTAGTGCCGCCGGGAGTCCCGCCGAACAGCAGTCTACTGCGCACCAGCTATATGGCGACGCACACAACCGAGCATCTGGATCGGGCGCTCAAGGCGCTGGAGATCGTGGGACACAACCTCGATCTGATCCCCGAATCCGCGACGCTGGAGACCGCGCCTTAGGCAGGGTGCGAACCGCCGCATCCAGGACGCGACAGGGCGAGAGGCACCTCGCCCTGTTTGTTTTGGCGCGGGCGCGGGACAACCGGGGCGGGCTTCCTGGCGCTAAGAGAAGCCCGCCCCCGTCGAGAGAGGAGAGAAACATTATGAACGAGAAACCCGGAGCCTTGTGCGGCTGAGGCCCCCGGCAGACGCGAAACGGTTTGGCGGTACGGCACGCCGCCGGATCGCAGACTTGCCTGATCCCAGTATGCCGCGCGGCGATCAAGCGGGCCTATAAAACCCGTAAAATCGCGATAAAAACGTGCCGCGCTGCACCACGACCCCGGCGCTATCCGGCGGCGATGGTGATCCGGTAGCGGGCCGCGGCGGGCCCCTCCACGGTGATGAAATACACCCCCGGCGAATCCGCCACGAAGCTGAGCGGCAGCCGGGCAAAGCTCCACAGCGAATCGATCAGGAAGGCGTTGGCGTCGTAGGCGCTGAGCAGCAGGGACCGGTCGGATTCGACGGACACGGTGACGGCCTGGCCGGCCTCAAGCGGCAGGGCGTAGATGTGCGTGCCGCCGTCGGCGGGCAGCTCGCCGTCGAGCGCCTCGCCCACGACCAGCACCTGCTCGACCTGGGACGGCGTGCCGACCAGGAAGCTATCGAGCGCCTCGCCGGGGTAGAACTGCTCGGGAGTCTCGATGAGCGCGGGGTCGACCGCGTCGAAATCGGCCAGGTCGAGGCTGAAGCTGAAGCGCAGGCTGATCGGATCGGTGGGATCATCCTCGTTGGTAGCGAAGATCGACGGGTCGAGTTCGAGCGCGCCTTCGGCCTGCAAGCGGTAGAGGTACCTGTCGTCCAGCCCGACGCGATAGCTGATGGTCAGCGCGCCTTCGGAGAGCATCAGGTTGAGCACCAGAAGCAGCAGCCGAAGCTGCGCCTGGTTGATCTCGACCGGCTCCAGAGTGGGATCCTGAGCGGCGGCTTCCTGGATCAGGGCCAACAGGGCCGGGGCCAGCGCCGGATCGGCCAGCAGGCTCCTGACGTCGAGCGAGGTGGCGTAGACCGCCATAGGACGGGCGTTGATCACCTCGTCGGAGAGGCGGGTGGTGGTCAGATGGCTCTGCGCCACCGCCGCGACGCCCTGCTGCAAGAGCAGCAGCCCGCCCAAGACGTCGAACGCGCGGCGAACCTCGGGGCTCGGCAGGCCGGCGCGCAGTTCGGCCAGAGCCATGTCGATCTCGGCCAGGTCGTCGGGGGTCAGCTCAAGCGGCTGACCGAACCAGGTCGTTTCGCCCGTGGGCGACGGCAGGTTGAGGTAGAGCGTGGCATCTTTGAGCAGCACGGCGGCGCTGCCAGCGGCCAGCCCGTCGGGCGTCTCAAGCTCGGCGTCGTCCACCACAAAAGCCAGCAGCGTCTCGGAGAGAATGGTCTGCACGGTGGCGCTGTCGATCTCGTTGAGGAACAGCACGACCGTGCGCGGCGTGACGGTCTCGACGGCGAGGAACGCGTCGCGCAGGGTGGTCAGCTCCGGGGGCAGGGAAAGGGCGGCGGAGCCGCGCGCCTCGAAGAAGACACTTTCTCCCTCGGCGGACAGGTACAGTTCGGCGCTCCACGCCGGAACGGTGACCGAGGCGAGGCGCTGCGTGGCGATGAACGCGTTTTCCAGGCGGCGGCAGTCCGCAACGCTGAGTCCCTGGCAGAGCGGCCCGCCATCCTGCGCGAAGGCGGCCAGCGGCGCTGCGGCGAGCATCACGGCCAGCACAAGCGCGACAACCGGTGTTGCGACAGAATGGGCCAGACGGATCATTGGAGAGTCTCCTGCAAGAAGCGGTGTTGGAAAGCCAATCATCTGCGTCTAGAGCGTGTTATGCACTTTTCGCCCTTAATCCCCCCTCAACCCCCGGGCCTCGCGCGCGGGAGAAGGGGAGCACGCGCGGCGGCTCAAAGCCCCTCGCCCCGCGACGCCGTCGCAGAGGGAGAGGGGTGTGGGGTGAGGGGGATCGTTCCCCGCGCCGCAGTCGCAGGCGGAAAGAGCCAAGGGCAAGGGGCAAATCCCTGTGAAGTGCATCACACCCTCTAGAGCGTGTTATACGCTTGACGGGGAGCAAGGGGGATGGATGGTCGCGCAGGGGCGATGCTGGCATCGCCCGCTGCCCCATCACCGCGCGTGTGCCCCCGTCTTTCGCACGGGCCGGGCTTGCCCGGCCTCTACGCATGGCGCTGGGTGCCCCCCACGGCCCGGTCTGCAAAGTTCATAACGGCCTCTATATGTGTGTACGCGCCAGGGACGGGCGCGTTGCTGCGGCGCCCCAAAAAGAGCAGCCCCGGTAAGCGGGCCGGGGCTGCACAGCGATCCTCAACAACAGCGGGCTTACATGCCCAGGCCTTCGGTCAGACCTTCAAACTGCGCCTCAAGCTCTTCCAGCGGGCGATAGCTCTCGGGGGCGGGGATCTCGAACGTGCCGTTGTACTCGCCGAGGTCTGCCGCAAAGTGCAGCTCGCCAGCGACGGCGCCAACTTCTGGCGCGAACAGCGAGAGATCAGCGTTCAGCACAGTGTCGAAACGGATGCTGTGGACGAGATTATCCTCGGTGCCGATGCCCTGCGAGAAGCTGATGACCGTGCCCTGGAACATGGGGGCGATGAAGGCCGCGATCATCTGGAGATCTTCGGGCGTCATGGCTTCTTCGCCCTCGGCTGCCATGCCCATCGCCTCACCCATCGCGGGCGACTGGAGCAGCGCCAGGAAGAGCTGCGTGATGTCGATCGTGGTGGTGAAGTTGGCGACGGTCTGGCCCATGACATCGGTATCCGCTTCGCGGGCGGTGGCCACGACGCCGGTCATGTCAATGCCGAGATCGGCAAACTGCTGCTGAAGGTCGGTGAGGTCCGACATGGCGCCAGCATCGAACTCATCTTCCGCCTCTTCCGCGCCTTCGCTCAGCGAACCGCCGTACCATTCGCCGTTGAACTTGACGTAGAGCATATCGCCCAGGACGAGGATCTCGCCCTCGCCGCCGGACTGGCCACTGGTGGGCGTGGAATAGGACGCCGAGTCGATCACCAGGTGGAGCAGCAGCCCCTCAGGCGATTGCGGATCGGGCGGGAGCATAACATGGCCGCTGCCGGTGGCGTTGAAAGTCGTCTCACCGTCGAGAGAATTGAGGAAGAACGAGACGGAATAGCTGGGGATGCTGAACGACTTGACGCCTTCCATCGCGCCAGACGCGCTGGAAAGAAGCTGGCAATCGGCATCGGTCAGCCCTGCGCAGAGCGGATTTGGGCCGTCCTGAGCGAGAGCAGCGCCCGGGGCGACAATCAAAAGGGCCGCTACGATCCAGAGAGCCAGTGAGCGGCGGAAAAGCTTCATGGTTAAGTATCCTCCTTGATAGCCAAGCGTTCACATCCGGCGCGTGGCGCGGCGGCTCGGCCAAGACGGTTCTATTTTCTGAGTATACGCGGAAGAGTGTGGGGCTGACAAGTCAAGAGATGGTACTGACTCGCAAAAACGGTGTAAAAGTCGCGATCTCCCCAATGAGTGGGATAGCCGGGCGTGCGGAGAGCGGTTATGATCGGAGCATGGGCGCACGGCTGGAGAGGACCGCGCGCACCGCGCCGGAGAGCAGGCAGTATGGCGGAAGGTATCCTCACGTGGCTGGACGCCCTGGGCGCTGAAGGTCTGGTGTGGCTCAGGCGGCGCGCGTCGGCGGGGTTTGTCCGGCGCGTGCAGACGGAGTGGGCGCGGGCGGGCCGCGTGATTCACTGGGGACCGGAGAGCGCGGTCTGCACGCTGGCGCTGCCGGACTGGCGCGGCGGCGCCGTGCCGGGCGCGCTGGGGCTGGTCGACGGCGGGCTGCTTTTCACCGGGCAGCAGAGCGGGGCGTGCGACGTCCACCTGCCGTTCGAGGCGATCGCGTGGGTGGGGTTGCGGCGCGGGCGCGGGCTGCGGGGCGGTGGACGCCGGCTGGCGGTTCATGCCGAGCGCTCGGGGCTGTGGCTGGTGCACGTCTACGCGCTGGACCGCGTCGTGCCGCTGGCCGAGGCGCTGGCCGCGCGCGCGGGGAAGCCGCTGGAATATGCCGCGTCCGGGCGCGAAGACTTCGGGCCGGAGCGGACCTGGCGGCTGGGCGAAGACGTGTACGGCGAGTGGCACGCGAACCGCGAGGACGACCTGTATCTGGCGCCGGACCGGCTGCTGTTCGGCTGGCGCGAGGCGATTCTGCTGGACGCGATCGAGCAGGTGGACGTGCTGGAACGGCCGCCGGGCGGGCGGGGGCGCGGCTCGCTGCTGCGCATCGCCTATCGGGTGGATGCGGACACGTACGAGGTGGTGGGCTTCGCGCCGGCGAACGCCACGGCCTGGGCCGAGGCGATTGCGGCGCGGGCGGGGGGCGAGCTGGCGATCGGGCGGAAGCGAAAGGACGTGTGACAGAGCGGCGAGGGCCGCATTCATTGGGGTGGAGATCGGCGCCGGATTGCGGCGGGGAGCGTCATCCAGTCAGCGGGTAGCCGGGAGTCAGGCGTCAAGTAAGATGTGGAAGACAGTGTATAAATTCTTTCTGAAAACTGCGTGTAACAAGTTGAAATTTGGGAACAAACGCGTCACAATAGCCGTAGCTAGAGTGGGGTAGGAGAGGGCACGGTGAAGCATCGTAAGGGTCCAGGGCCGAACGAGGACCTGGCAGAGGAAGGCAGAAGCGAGGGGGGCCGAGAGCAGATGCCGGACGGCATCCTGCCTGGTGGCGAGACGATGACGGACCCACGCCGTACCACAGCCGAAATGATTCCGCTGTCGCGGATCGAGCGGGAAGACGTGCCGCAGCCTGGGGGAGACTCGAGCCGGCGAACGAGCCTGGATCGGGACAACATCCGCCCGGTGGGGACGGCAACCCGGCCCGCCGAGGAGCGAGTCGACCACAGCACCGATGACGGGCAGCGCGAGAACGTGCTGGACCCCACCCCGGACGAGAGCGGTCCGCAATCCGATCAGGCGTAAGCCTGCCAGCGTTTCGCACGGACAAGCAGCACCGCCAGGGATAATCGCCTGCGCGGTGCTTTTTTTATTGTGGCGGCCGGGTGCGCGGCGGATCAGCCGGGGGAGTCGAGCGGGGCGTACCCGGCGGCTGCGGCGGACACCGAGGCGACCGAGGACGCCTCGGCGGCGAGGCTGCCAAACCGCGCCTCGAAAGGCGCGGCAGCGCCCGCCGGCCAGACCGCCCCGGCGCCGTCCAGCACGAGCACCGCGTGGGTCAGCCCGGCGATCTGGTTGTCGGCGCTCTGCGCGACGAGGGTGATGTCCCAAAAGAGCAGGTCGCGCCCGGTGGTGTTCTGGACGGAACCGCGCACCTCGTAGGGGACGGCCTGGCCCGGCCCGTGGGCCTCGATGGTGACCGGCAGATCGTAGAACGCGGCCAGGGAGGGCGCGTCCGCCGGCGTGTAGTCCAGCCAGGCCGACACGGCGGCGTACCCGTCGGGGAGCGGGAAGGTCCGCCCCAGCGCGAAGGTGTGACCGGGCGGGATGTCGTTGAGCAGCACATTGAGCGTCAGGCTGTCCAGCAGGGCGTTATCGGCGTCAAGAAGGTAGAGCGTGCCTTCAACCGCCCGCAGCAGGCGGCCGGTGTCGTTGCGGATCTCGGCAAAGAAGGCGCCGGTATCCCCGACGGCGGTGTCGGTGGTGCGCAGGACGGTGAAGCCGGACGGGACGCGCCAGCCCGGTTGGTAGGTGGTGTAGTCGAGCGGCGCGCTGTCTTCGGTTTCGGCGGTGGCGTCGAGGGCGGGAGCGGGCGTGCCGGTTGGGCCGTCTGCCGGGCGATCCGGCCCGGAGTCGTCTCCGCCGCACGCCGCCAGAAGCAGAGCCATGACCAGCGCCAGCGCGAACCATCCCCATCGGTGCATCGCGTTCTCTCCGTGTGCAGCGAGTTCTTGCGCTTCATTATAGGGCAGGCGCCGCCGGGCGCGATAGCACGCCAGGCCCGGCGGCTATGAGGCGCCGACGTCGGGGTCGCGGTGGGCGTGCTCGCGCAGCCAGATGCCGCGCGGCGGGGCGGGCGAGCGCGCGTCGCCGAGCGTCATGACCATGCGGGCGGTGACCAGCCCAAAGGCGATCGCGCCGATGAGCAGCAGCGAGACGACCGCCGACTCGACCCCGGCGCTCACGTCGCCGCGCACGAAGAAGACCATCGTCTCGAAGGCCGCGATGCCAGGGATCATCGGGACGATGCCGGTGACGGTGAAGATCAGGCGTGGCATGTGGAAGAAGCGGGCCTGGGTGTAGCCCAGCAGGCCGACGATCAGCGATCCGACGAAGGTGGCGGCGACGGGATGCGCGCCCGCGCCGAGCAGGACGTCGCGCCACATCAGGCCCATCGCGCCGGTGAAGCCGCAGACGGCCAGCATCCGGGTCGGCACGTTGAACAGGACGGCAAAGCCTGCCGTGGCGAGGAAGGCCCAGAAGCCTTGTTCGAGCAGCGCCGGGGTGGTCATGGCACGATATCCAGGCCGGTGAGCCAGAGCGTCATCGCCACGCCGATGCCAATGCTCAGCGCCAGGATGAAGGCGAGCGTGCCGCGTGTGACGCCGGACACCAGATCGTTGCTGCTCAGGTCGATGACCGAGGTGACCAGGGGAACGCCCGGCACCATCAGCAGCACCGAGGCGACGACCGCCAGCTCTGGCTGCGGCGCGTCGAGCGCGTGGCAGAGGGCGGCGGCGGCCAGCGAGGCGGCGAACGAGCAGGCGACCGTCAGGGCGAAGGCGTTGACGCGCAGCCGCGCCAGGATCAGGCGCAGCGCCTGCGCCAGGCCGGCCCCCACGCCCGCCGCGGCGAACTCGAGCCAGTCGCCGCCCAGGATTTGCGCGAAGGCGGCGCAGGCGATCCCCACAGCGGGGATGGTGACCCAGGCGGGCTGCTCGCGCGGGGCGCTGTGGATGGCCGCGATATGGCGGCGGACGGCGGGCAGGGTCCCGCCGAGCAGAGCGATATGACGCGAGAGCCGGTTGAGGGCGACGGTCTGCGCCATATTGACGCCGAGCGCGCCGGTGCGGCCCACACGGGTGCGCTGCTCGTGGCCGCTGATGGCGGTGGCGATGATGCCGGTCGGCGTGACGTATAGCTCGACACGGTCGGCGCCCAGGCCGAGGCCGATCTGCGCCATGGTTTGCTCGGTGCGGAAGCCCGCCGCGCCGGACTCGAGCATGGCCTGGCCGACCTGGATGACCACATCGACCAGCTCGCCCAGCTCCTCGCGCGAGAGGTGCTGGACGGGCTGCGAAGGGGGCGGGTCAGGCGCCGGGATCATCGTGCGCTCCGGGCAGGTGGATCTGTTCGAGGATGCGCTCGCGCTTGAGGCGGGCGGCCCAGTCGTAGACCCGGCGCTCGTAAGGCTGATCCATCAGCGGCGACGAAAAGACGAAGTCGGCGGTGGCGCGGTTGGTCGCGATGGGGATGTTTTGCATGGTCGCCACGCGCAGCAGGGCGCGCACGTCCGGATCGTGAGGGTGCAGCTCCAGCGGATCCCAGAAGAAGATCAGGAAATCGATCTCGCCCTCGACGATCTTGGCGCCGATCTGCTGGTCGCCGCCGAGCGGGCCGCTCATGAAGGTGCGGACCGGCAGGCCAAGCTCCTGCTGGAGCAGCGTGCCGGTGGTGCCGGTGCCATAGAGGATATGGCGGCTGAGCGTGCCTTTGTTGTAATGCGCCCAGTCGAGCAGGTCGGCCTTGCGGTCGTCATGGGCGATCAGGGCGATGCGTTTCTTCTTGGGCAGGGCGATCGAATGGGGGGCCATGCGCGACTCCTTCCTGTGCATGCCACGCGCCCAGAATGTACCTGAAGACGCGCGCAAGTGACAAGTGGGCGCCGGGTGCAACCCGGCCTGGTCGTTGTGCGTACAAGGTTTTTGTAGAATACAGTTGGGAAAACGAGAGGACGCAACGTTGCAGAATTCTTTCAACACGGGAACGCTGCGGCTGGTCGCGCTGAGCGGGGCGATCGCCTGCCTGGGGCTGGCGTTCGGGCTGGTGACGTGGACGCCCTGGCCGGTCGTGCTGCTGGTCGTGATGTGGATGGCGAGCGTGCCCCTGCTGCTGGCCGGGCTGGGCTGGCTGGGGGTGTGGCTGGTGGTGCAGGGCTTCTTGTGGCTGGGCGGGCTGGCTTTCATGATCGCGACGGGCACGGGTTTTCCCGGTGACGTGTTTCTGGGCGGTCTGATCCTGGCCGGGCTGAGCGCGCTGATAGTGGCTCTGGTGCCGCCGACCGTGGCCGCCCGCCACCGGTCCGCCTGGCCGTTCGGGTTCACAGACCGGCACAAGCGGGCGGTCAAGGCCAAGCGCGACCGGCTGCTGATGGAAGAAGAGATTATCTACGAGCGCGTTGAAGACGCCTGGGATGACGAGGCGGACGAGCTGTTTCCGGAAGCGCGCAAGCGGGGCGGCACGCGCTAGTTTCCCCTCAACCCCCGGCCCCTGCTTCCTCGGCGAGGAGAAAGGGAGCGCGAGGCGGTTGGAAGCCCCTCGCTCCGCGACGCAGTCGCAGAGGGAGAGGGTTGGGGTGAGGGCAGAAAATCCAGGTGACATCTTGTTTCAGGAGAAGACGCGGTGTTCTGCAAGATGGAGTCGAAGCACACGATGAAGGGGAAACTTGAAGGCGCGAGCGGCGCGATCATCCTGATCGGGATCGGGCTGATCTTCCTGCTGGATATCAGCTTCTGGCCGTGGATTCTGTTTGTGGTGGCGGCGCCCGCGGTGCTGAGCGGCATCGCGGAAGGCGGTCTGTGGGCCGGGTTGCAGGGCGGCATGTGGCTGATCGGGATCGGCGTGCTGGCGCTGCTGGACGCGTGGTGGCCGGGCATCCTGATCCTGATCGGGCTGAGCATGCTGGTCGGCGCGCTGGCGACCCCGCCGGCAGTCGCGGACAAACGCAAGCGCAAGCTCAAGCCCAAGCGTGGGCTGCCGCTTCCTGCCGGGGAAGAAGACGACGAGTTCTAGAGGTTGTTACGCACTCCGCAGGCCGGAGCGTGGGGGAAATCTAGCGCCACGCGGTGGGGCCGGGCGATACGACCATCGCCCGGCTTTTTGATTCATGCGGGCGGGGCCTCGCCGGGCGCTTCGCGGGCGGGCGTCAGGTCCGGCGCGGAGGCAGGCGCGTGAAGCGGCCTGGGCGGGCGAAGCAGCGTGTGACGGCGCACGATCGCGACGCCGGTCAGGGTCAGCGCGCCGCCGGCGATCAACGGCAGGGTGAGCGGCTCGCCCAGGGCCAGCACGCCCGCGATCGCGGTCACGATCGGGGTGACGTTGTAGTAGTTGGTCATGCGCGCCGGGCCAAGGTGGCGGATGGCGTAACCTTCCAGCAGGTAGCCGAGCGCGCTGGAGAGCACACCGGAGTAGAAGATGTGCGGCCAGATGCGCGGCGGGATGTCCGCCGGGCCAAGCGTGCGCAGGTCGGGCGCGGCCAGGACGAGCAGGCCGACGGTGGTCAGCAGATAGGTCCATGGCGCGATGACGCCGGGGCCATAGCAGTCCATGAACGGCTTGATGCGGATGGTGAAGATGGCCGCCACCAGCGCCGCGCCGAGCGCCAGAGCAACCCCGGCCAGGTCGGCGGACGAAAAGCCGACGTCTTCAGCCGCGCTGCTCAGCACCACCAGCGCGACCCCGGCCAGCGACAGGCCGAGGCCGAGCAGCATCACGCGGCGGATGAGCACCAGGCCGAGGATGATGCTCAGCGTGGCGGTCCAGGTGGGGACGGTGGCGATCAGCAGCGAGACGATGGTGCCGGTGGTGCGCTGAAGGGCCAGCACCGAGAAGACCTGATAGCCGAGCTGGCCGATCAGACCGAGCACGATCAGCGGCAGGATGTCCTGGCGGGCGAGGCGCATGGCGCGCGGGCGGCGCAGCGCGACGGCCATCAGCAGCGGCAGGCCGACGGTGAAGCGGATGGCGTTGTAGGTCAGCGGCTGGAGCGTGTTGAAGGCGTCCTTCATGACGATGAACTGGACGCCCCAGATCAACACGGCGACGGCCATGGCTGCGTCCGGACCGAAGCGTTGGATGAACGACGATGCTCGCTGCACGGTGCACCTCGACGGGGGGTGAGATGGGCGAGGCGCGGCGGCCTCGACGCTGCGCCCAGTCTACTCGATTCCACGCGGTTTGTCGCCCAATCTGGCTCTATATGGTCTGGTGAATGGCTCTATGTTGCAGCGAAGAGCAGCAAAGAACAGCCAAGAACAGCGAAGAGCAGCGAAGGGCAGCTAAAGGCAGCGAGGGGCGAAGCCGTCGCCCGCCCGTCGGTGGCTCGCCGCCTTACCTCTAGCCGCTAGCAGTGAACGCTAGCATTCACCGCTAAAAATCACCGCTAGCGGCGTAGACAGATAGAACATTTGGTCTAAAATGGAGGATAACCTGACCGGCCCGGATGGGCACGGCCCTGCGGGCGCCCGGAGCGGGGCGCGCAGGGGGACCGTCAGCAGCCGCGCGGGCGAGCCTGCCGGGCGGGCGGGGACGGTGGGAGCGCCGGATGGTCCGGGGAGCAGGGACGGGGAGGGCCTGTTCCCCGGACCGCCGGGCAAGCGGGCGACAAGGAGAGGCATGGGCGCACACAGGCAAGACGCAGAGCGGGTGTGCCGGGCGGCGGTGCTGCTGGCACAGGGGCAGAGCATGCGGGCGGTGGCGGCGGCGGTGCGGGCGCGTCCGGCGACGGTGGAGCGATGGGCGGCGGGTGAGGACTTTCGGGCGCTGCGCGATAGCCTGGCCGATCAGCGGCGGGTGCACGACGCGCTGGCGCGGCTGCGGGCGCTGACGCCGGGCGCGATCGACGCGCTGCGGCGGGCGCTGGAGAGCGACGATCTGGGGCTGGCGATCCGGGCGGCGCGGGAAGTGCTGGAGCGCATCGGGCCGCTGGCGCAGGCCGAGCGCGAGCAGACGATTCGGGTGGAGTATGTGAACCGTGACGGTCAAGCTGTTTCAACCACACCCTGGGCAGCGCGCCATCCTGCAGCACCCGGCCCGGTTCAAGGTCGTCGCGTGCGGCAGGCGCTTCGGCAAGACGGAGACGGGCAAGATCCTGCTGGTTGAGCGGGCGCTGGCCGGGGCGGTCGGCTGGTGGATCAGCCCGACGTATCGCATGGCGGATGAGGTGTGGCGGGACTTGAAAGCCGCGCTGGACGGGGCCATCGCGCGGAAGAACGAGGACATGCGGCGGCTAGACGTGATCGGCGGCGGGGTGATCCGCGTGCGCAGCGGGCGCAACCCGGACGGGCTGCGCGGGGCCGGGCTGGACCTGGCGGTGCTGGACGAGGCGGCGTACCTGCATCCGGACGTGTGGCGGGCGGCGATCCGCCCGGCGCTGTCCGACCGGCGAGGCGAGGCGCTGTTCCTCAGCACCCCGCGCGGGCGCAACTGGTTCTGGGGGGTGTGGATGAACGGGCAGAGCGCGTCGCACCCCGACTGGATGAGCTGGCGCTTCCCGACCGCCGCCAACCCGCTGATCGACCCGGCGGAGATCGAGGCGGCGCGGGCGAGCCTGCCGGAGCGCGTGTTCCGCGAGGAATATCTGGCCGAGTTTCAGGACGACGGCGGGCTGGTCTTCCGGCGGGTCGAGGCGTGCGCGACGGTGCCACCGGGCGGGCAACCGGAGCCGGGCGCGCGGTACGTGTTCGGCGTGGACTGGGCGCGCGAGGACGACTTTACCTGCATCGCGGTGCTGGACGCGAGGGCGCGACGGCTGGTGGCGCTGGATCGCTTCAACGAGATCGGGTGGGCGTTGCAGCGCGGGCGGCTGGCGGCGCTGGCCGATCGCTGGCGGCCCGAGGCGATCTGGGCCGAGGCGAACAGCGTCGGCGGGCCGAACATCGAGGCGCTGCAAGTGGAAGGGCTGCCGGTGATCCCGTTCACGACTACGGCGACGAGCAAGGGGCCGCTGATCGAGGCGCTGGCGCTGGCGCTGGAGCGGGACGAGCTGGCGATCCTGCCCGATCCGGCGCTGCTGAACGAGCTGAGCGCGTACCGGCTGGAACGGCTGCCGAGCGGGCGGTTTCGCTACGGCGCGCCGCCGGGCGGTCACGACGACTGCGTGATCGCGCTGGCGCTGGCGTGGCATGGCGCGCAGCAGGGCGGCGTGGGGATCAGCTTCGTGTGAGGGGGGAGAGGGGCGCGCTGGCCCGGCGCCCAATCAGTATGCGGGGGGAGAGTGTCAGGAGAGTGGATGATGGGGAAGCAGGCGAGGGAACGCGGGACGCTGGTCGAGCGGGCGCTGCGACGGATGGGGTACGCCAAGTGGCGCCCGGCGAGCGTGATCCAGCGTGTGGAGCCAGTTGTGTTGGGCGGGGCGGGGCCGGTTTACCCGCCGGAGATCGGGCAGGCGGGGCGTTACGCGGCGGTGTACCAGAGCAGCCCGTGGGTGTACGTGGCGGTCAACCGCATCGCCGAGGCGGCGGCGCTGGTGCCGTTTCACGTGCTGCGACGGGTGGCCGAGGGCGAGGTCGGCGTGGTCGATCACCCCTTCGAGCGCCTGCTGCAAAAGCCGAATCCGCTGCTGAGCCGCTTCGAGCTGATCGAGCACACGGTCGGGCACCTGGAGATTCACGGCAATGCCTACTGGTTCCTGGCCGGGGAGCCGGGCGGGCAGCCGCTGGAGCTGTGGCCGCTGCGCCCGGACCGGGTCAGCGTGGTGCCGGACGCGCGGCGGGGCGTGCGCGGGTATGTGTACGAGGTGGACGGGCGGCAGGTTCCGCTGGACGCGGCGGAAGTGGTGCATTTCCGGCGCTGGCATCCGGGCAACGACTACTACGGGCTGAGCGCGCTCGAAGCGGCGCGGCTGGCGGTCGAGACGGACCGGGCGATGGCGGACTGGAACCGGCGCTATTTCGGCGAGGGGATGGCGGTCCCGGCGGGGATCGTGGCGATCCGCGAGCGGGTGAGCGACAGCGACTACGAGCGGTTGCAGCGGGAGTGGCGGCTGGCGTATGGCGGGCGCGAGCGGCGGACGGCGTTTTTGCGCGGGGCGTCGGTGGAGTGGCATACCGTCGGCCTGAGCCAGCAGGATATGGACTTTCTGAACGCGCGGCGCTTCAACCGCGAGGAGATCTTCCAGATCTTCGGCATCCCGGTCGGCATGTTCAGCGAGAACGCGACCGAGGCCAACGCGCTGGTGGGCGAGCGGGTGTTCATTGAGCGGACGCTGTGGCCGAAGCTGGTGCGCATCGCGGAGAAGATCACGACCGACCTGCTGCCGTTCTACGGGCGCGGGCTGGTGGGGCGGTTCGAGGACATCCGCCCGCAGGACCGGCGCGCGCAGCTTGAGGAGATCCGCGTGGCGCGGGGCGTGCTGACGACCGACGAGATCCGCGCGCGGTATTTCGGGCTGGGTCCGCTGGCGGGCGGGGCGTCGCCGCCAGGGGATGCGGTCGAGACGCCCGCGCCGGACGCGACGGACATCGCGGGCGAGGGGTAGCGGGGGACGGCGCGAGGTGCTTGACAGGGCGAGCGCGCAGCCCGTATGATGACAGACAGGGCTACCGCTGGTTCAGCCAACCTGACCAGGAGCGTGAGTGATGAATCCACAGACGCGTCAGAGTTGGCTGGCGCCGCTTGCAGCAGCCCTCCCCATGATCATTCTGCCCATCGCGGTTTTGACCATTATGCTCGCCACCGCCCAGCGCCTGCAGCTCTCGCAGACGCAGACCGCTAACTGGATTCTGGCGGCGTACGCGTTGCCATGCGTCGTGAGCCTGATTCTCTCCTACCGCTACCGCCAGCCGCTGCTGATGACCGGCAACGTGTTTGCGCTGCTCTTCGTCGCATCCCTGGGCGACCGGCTCACCTACGGCGAGATTATCGGTGTGGCGATCGTGGCCGGGGCGTGCATCCTGGTGCTGAGCGCGCTGGGGCTGACCGTGCGACTGGCAGCCTGGATCCCGGCGCCAGTGGTGATGGGATTGCTGGCCGGAGCCGTGATGCCATATGTTGCGGGGATCTTCACGGCGATGAACGACACGCCGTGGCCGGTGGGCGGCGCCCTGGTCGCTTATTTCTGGGGCCGGCGGGCGAGCGCGCGCGTGCCGCCGATCCTGCCCGCTGCCGCAGCGGCGATCGCGATCGCCGCCGCGCTGGGCGACCTGCGACCGGTTGGCACGTTTTCGTGGGTGCCGAAGCTGGCGATCACCGCACCGCTCTTTACGGTCGAGGGGCTGGTGACGGGGGTACCGGTGCTGGTGGTCATCATGACGCTCCAGTCGAACGTGCCGTCGCTCATTTTCCTGCGCAGCCAGGGCTACGATCCGCCCGAGCGGGTGATTACCACACTGAGCGGGGTAGTCACAGCGGCGGCCTCGCTGCTGGGGCCGATCGCGCTCTCCCTGTCGCTGCCGGCGACCTCGCTGGTCGCCGGGCCGGACGCGGGCGAGCGCGCCTTTCGCTACCGCGCCGTCTATATCTCTGCCGGCGTCGTGCTGGTGCTTGGGCTGCTGGCCGAGCTGGCCGCGCAGCTTACCAGAGTTCTACCGTTGCCACTGCTGTTGGCGCTGGCCGGGCTGGCGACGGTCGGCGTGCTGATGGGGGCGCTGCAACAGGTCATGCGGGGGCCGCTGGTGCTCGGACCGGTGTTCGCGTTTGCGATCGCGCTGTCGGATATTTCGCTGCTGGGGCTGGGGCCGTTCTTCTGGGCGCTGGCGATCGGGACCGGGGTGTCGTTCTGGCTAGAGCGCGAGGGGTGGCAGGCGCTGCACGACAGGGTGGCGCCGCCGCGCGAGCCAGTCGTGGCGGGGGCCGAGGTGGCGGGCGATCCGGCCACGGCGAAGTAAGGGGCGGGGCGGCTCCTGCTTCTTTGATCGTCTCACTTGCCGCGCGGGGCGTTCTCAGCGAGAATGAGGCGCAGCACGGACACACCCGCCAGCAGGGAGAGACGCGCGATGGCCCAGGTCTTCATCTCCTACAAGCACGACGACGGCGACTTCGCGCTGATCCTCAAGGACCGCCTCGAAAGGGCGGGGTTCGCGGGCTGGATCGACGACAATTTGCAGGCGGGCGAAGACTGGCGCGAGATGATCGACCGGGCGATCCGCGAGGCGATGGCGGTGGTGGTGATTCTCTCGCCGGAGTCGGTGGCGTCGGAGTACGTGACGTATGAATGGGCGTTCGCGCTGGGGGCGGGCGTGCCGGTCGTGCCGGTGATGCTGCGCAAGACGCCGCTGCATCCGCGCCTGGAAGAATTGCAGTTCCTCGATTTCACCAACCGCCGCGCCCGGCCCTGGGACGCGCTGATCGAGCGGCTGGAGTCCCTGAGCGGGGAGCGCGGCAGCCGGAAACGCCCTGGCCGCCCCAGCAAGCGCGAAGTTGAACTGGGCGCGTTGCGCGAGCAACTGGCCGACAAGCACTGGGACCTGCGGGTCGAGGCGGTGCGGGCGCTGGGCGACCGGCGGGAGCGGGCGGCGGTCCCGCTGCTGGCGCGGATGCTGGCGACGGACCGCAGCGTGCGGGTGCGGGCGGCGGCGGCGGAAGCGCTCGGCTGGATCGGAGACGAGGCGGCGGCGCCGGACCTGCTCGCGGCGCTCGAAGCGGATCACGCGGCGGTCCAGGCGGCGGCGCGCGAGGCGCTGCGGCGGATGGGGAAGGGCGACTAAGAGCAGCGAAAAGCAGCTAAAGACAGCAAAAAGCAGCAAGAACAGCTAAAGACAGCGGAAGGTGGCGAGAAGCAGCCGGGGGCGGGAAGCCGTGCCCGGCTGCTTTTTTGTGTGGGGGTGAGCTGGTCGCTGGTGGACCGTGTCATAGCCTTGCTTCTAGCCGCTAGCGTTCACCGTTAAAAATCACCGCTAGCGGCGTAGACAGATAGAACGTTTGGTCTAAAATGAGAGTATCGGGACGGCGGCAGATGGAAAGGAGCGAGCATGGCGCGGCAAGCGACGCGCGCCCCGGCGAGCACGGCGGTCAAGGCGCTCGGCGGGCGCGGGCGGGTGGGCGGCTATCTGGTGGTGTGGGGCGACGCGACCCGGCGCGATCTGCAGGGCGAGTATTTCACGCCGGAGACGGACCTGGGGCTGGACTGGTTCCCGCGCCGCCCGGTGCTGTACCAGCACGGGCTGGACGAGGCGCTTGGCCCGGCGCTGATCGGGCAGATCGAGGTACTTCAGCCGGACGCGACCGGGGTGTGGGTCGAGGCGCAGCTTGATCTGCGCAACCGCTGGGCGCAGGCGGTACTTGATCTGGTGGCGCGCGGCGCGCTGGGGTGGAGCAGCGGCAGCCTGCCGCATCTGGTGGCGGTCGAGCCGGACGGGTACATCCGGCGCTGGCCAATCGTCGAAGGCAGCCTGACGCCCACGCCCGCCGAGCCGCGCCTGACGGACGCGGTCGCGGTCAAGGCGGCGTTCGAGGCGCTGGGGCTGCCTGTGGACCGGATTCTGCAAGCGAGCGGGCAAGTGGGGATGGACACACAAGAAGGGGTGGAAGGGATGACGCACGACTCAATTTCGGGTGGAGATGGGATCAAGCGGCTGCCGGCGGCGCAGAGCGCGCCGCGCCCAAGCGGTCCGGCGGTCGAGGTGCGCAGCAAATACGCCGACCTCGACGCGATCGACATGGCGTTCATGCACACCTGGCTGAGCCGCTCCGGCCAGTGGGCGCCTTCGGCGGCGTTCATGCGCGAGCTGGCGCACAAAGCGTACCGCGCCGTCGAGCGGGGGCAGCTTGACGCGGCGGCGCTGCGCGGGCTGCCGGTCAAGGCCGATGAGCTGATGCACACCGGCAGCGAAGGCTATGGGCAGGAATGGGTGCCGGATATCTGGTCGTCCGAGCTGTGGCGCAAGGCGCAGACGGAGAACGTGATCCTGCCGCTGTTCCGCGTGGTGGAGATGCCGTCCAATCCGTACGAGCTGCCCATTCCCGGCTCGGACCCGGTGGTGTACTACGTGCCGGAGACGCAGGACGAAGATGAACTAACGCTGGGGGCGGGCAACCCGATCCCGGAGAGCCGCATCGGCAGCGGCAAGGTGACGCTGACGGCGCACAAACTGGCGCTGCGCGTCGGGTTCTCGGCGGAGCTGGTCGAGGACGCGGTCGTGCCGCTGATCCCGCTCTACCGCGAGCAGGCGCTGCGCGTCATGGCGGACGCGATCGATCACGTGCTGCTCAACGGCGACACCGAAACCGGCGCCACCGGCAACATCAACAGCGACGACGCCGCTCCCAGCCCGACGGAGAAATATCTGGCGTTCGACGGCCTGCGCAAGCTGCCGCTGGTGACCGATCCAACCCTTCAGCTCGACGCCCAGGGGCAGCCGCCCTCGATCGATCTGCTGCGCTCGGTGCGCTTTCTGATGCCCAACCGCTACGCCCTGCGCCCGCGCGACTGCGCCTGGATCGTGGATGGCAGCACGTATGGCAAGCTGCTGGGGCAGGAAGAAGTGCTGACGGTCGACAAGTTCGGGCCGTATGCCACGGTGCTGACCGGCGAGATCGCCAAGCTGGACGGCGTGGCGATCCTGGTCAGCCCGGAGATGCCGCTGACGCAGGCGGACGGCAAGGCCAACGTGAGCGGCAACACGCGCGGCCAGGCGCTGTGCGTCTACCGGCTGGGCTGGGTGGTGGGCTATCGCCGCCGCGTCACGGCGACGATGGACTATCTGCCCTACTTCGACAGCTACCAGATGGTGGCGACGGTGCGGCTGGCGTTCGCCCGGATCGACGACGGCGTGGCGAGCGCGCTGATCAACATCGCGGTCTAGAGCGGGGACGAATCAGGGAGCCGGTGGGGCGGCGAAGGAGACGATCAAATGCATCGAGCCGAGCACCAGCCTGTCCCCATCCGCGACGGTGTAGCGGCGGTAGGGCGTCATCGGCTCCCCGTTGAGATAGCTCCCGTTGGAGCTGCCCAGATCGATGGCGTACAGGTGATCGCTGTGACGCAGAAGCAGGCAGTGGCGGCGCGAGACTCCACGCTGGTATCCATTCTGGCCGGCCAGATCGACCAGTGGCTCGTTTTCCAGCGCGGGGCCGCGCCCCAAGATCGCCTTGCTGCCGGGGGGTATGGTCAGGCACGCGCCGGAAGGCAGGACCTGCAGGATAACTTGATGGCCGGGCAGCAGGCGGGTAGACCCCTGGTTTTCAATCGGCCACTGCTGCGGCGGGCGGCTGAGGTACGAGGTGGGGACGCCAGGCGGGCGCAGGAGTTCACCGCAGGCCGAGCAGTGACCCCCTACCGGCGGCTGCGTGCTGCCGCAGTGCGGGCAGCCTGCCTGCGTGATGTAGAGCGGATGCGCGGACTCGCTGGACATGGTGACCCGCAATCATTCGGCGGACCCGGCCAAGAGGATCTCACCTTCTAGCTTACATCAGGGTGAGGCACCGTCATATTACAATACCGTGAATATCCTGTGAATATGACACGGACACGACCGGACCCGGTCTGAAACGGGGAGCAGAGATGGATACCTACGCGACTCTGGCACAACTGCGGCGCTATCTGGGCCTGCGCGACGCCCAGACCGGCGACGACGCGCTGCTGGGCGCGCTGCTCGACGCGGCGTCGCGCCTGATCGAGCGGCACACCGGGCGGCGCTTCAGCCCGCGGCGCAGCGTGCAGCGTTACGACTGCCGCCGCCCGTTTGAACTGCTGCTGCGCGACGACCTGCTGGCCCTGCACGCGCTGATCAACGGCGACGGGACGCTGATCGATCTGGCGCACGTCCGCCTGGAGCCGCCGGACGGGCCGGTGTACGCCGGCCTGGCGCTGGACCGGGCGCGGGCCGCGTTCGTCTACGACGGCGACCCGGCGGGCGCGCTGGCGGTCGACGGGACCTGGGGCTATCACCCCGACTGGCCCGCCGCCTGGCGCGACTCCGGGGCGGCGGTGGCGGACGATCCGCTCGGCGCCGAAGCGACGACAATCCACCTGAGCGGATCGGGCGCGGTGTTCGAGGCGGGCCACCTGCTGCGCGCCGGCGACGAATACCTGCGGGTGGACGGCAGCGATCCGCTGGCGGGGACGCTGACCGTCGGGCGCGGAGCGAACGGCACCACCCCGCAGGCGCACCCGGCCGGGACCGCGCTGGCGATCTACGCGCCCCCGGCGGACGTGGTTCAGGTCTGCCTGCGCGTGGCGGGCTGGCTCTATCGCCAGAAAGACGCGGGCTGGGTGCAGGCGGCGGGCGGGCTGCGCGGCCAGGTGACGGTTCCCCCGGCGCTGCCCGACGACGTGGCGCTGATCCTGGGGCCCTACGTGCGGCTGCGCGTGGCCTGAGGCGGGAAGGAGCGAGGAATGGCGCTGGCGGATGCGCTGGAACGGCTGGCGGCGGTCGCGGTTGAGGGGGTGGCCAGCTACGCGCCGGACGAGACGCCCGAAGCGTTGGGCGGCGCGCAGCTCCCCGCGCTGGTGATCGTCCCGGAGCTGGGCGGGAACTGGCCGGGGCTGGAGCCGAGCTTGTTCGCGGTGGGGCACGGCTGGCTGGAAGCGCGGATCGCGCACCTGCTGCTGGTGGCGCCGGTGGCGGGCGGGTCCGGGGCGCGCGGGGCGTTCCCGGCGCTGGCGGCGGCGATCGACGCCTACGCGCGGGCGCTGGCCGCCGATCCCGACCTGGGCGGGACTCTGGCGCGGCCCCCGGTTGTGCGGGTATCGGCGGGCGTGGTGCCCTACGGCGGGATCGACTATCACGCGGTGACCTTTGTGCATCATTGGGTGCTGCGGCTGGCGCCCGGCGTGTGAGCGGAGCGAGGGACGGAGCGATGTGGACGCGGCTGGTGGTTGAGGTGGACTGGACGGGGACGGGGGCGTGGGAAGACGAGAGCGCGCGGGTAATGGCGCTGCGGGTGCGGGTGGGGTTCGAGGAGCGGTGGCATGTGGCGGGGGACGTGGGGCGAGCGTGGGTGCAGGTGGAGAACGGCGACGGGCGGTTTACGCCGGGGAACGCGAGCAGCCCGATTGCTGAGGGGCTGGGGAAGCGGCGGGCGGCGCGGGTGCGAGCGGTGGCGCCGGGCGGGGGCGGCTGGGCGGTGATGACGGGCTGGGTGGAGCGCGTGGTGGCGGAGCGGGAAGCAGGGACGGCGGCGCTGGAGCTGGTGGACGGGGTCGCGCGGCTGAAGCGGGCGGCGCTGGCGGTGCCGTATCACGCGAGCCTGGGGGTGACGGCGGCGCTGGAGTGGCTGGTGGAGCGAGTGTACGAGGTGGGGGAGAGCGATTATGACGAGGACGGGGAGCGGCTGGAGCACGTGGGATGGCGGTGGCGGCCAGAGGAAACGCGGGTGTGGGACGGGGTGAAGGATGTGGCGGAGACGGTGCAGGGGCGGTGGTGGCTGGGGCGAGACGGGGTGCCGCGGTATCGGGGGAGGGCGTGGCTGCTGAAGGCGGCGGAGGCGCCGAAAGTGGCGCTGGGGCCAGGGGCGGCGCCGGACCGGCTGGAGACGGCGGCGGACGCGGGGCGCGTGGCGAACCGGGTGCAGGTGGTGACGTATCCGGTGGAGACGATTGGCGCGGAGCGGGAGCTGTGGACGGCGAGCGGGGTGATGCGGGTGGCGCCGGGGGAGACGCGGGAAGTGTGGGCGGTGTTTCACGACGCGGTGGGCGAGCGGTGCGCGGCGGTGGACGTGGTGGTGCCGGTGGCAGGGCTGGACTATCGGGTGAGCGAGTTTCGGGACGGGAGCGGGGTGGACTACACGGCGGATCCGGCGTTTAGCCTGGGGTTTGAGGTGGAGGCGACGCGGGCGAAGCTGAGGATGACGAACACGGCGACGGGGGCGCTGTACGTGCAGTTTATGAAGGTGAGGGGGAAGCCGGTGGTGGACTATGCGCCGGTGGTGAGCGAGGCGGCGGACGCGGGGAGCGCGGCGGCTTATGGATGGCAGCGCGAGGTGTTTGACCTGCCGATGATGGCGAGCGCGGAATTTGGGCAGGCGCTGGCGGATTACACGGTGAAGCGGCGGGGTTCGGCGGTGGTGGAAGCGCGGCGGGCGGAGTTTGCGGACCGGGACGAGGTGGGGGGCGTGAATCTGTATAGCCTGGAGGTGATGGATCAGGCGGCGGTGACGGACGCGGAGAGCGGGCTGGAGGGGGCGCGGCACTGGATCACGGCGGTGGAGTACGAAGCGAGCGGGGCGGGGCGGAAGGTGACGCTGGAGCTGGCGCGGAGCGATGACCGGCGGTACTGGCGGCTGGGGGTGGCAGGTTTTGGAGAGCTGGGGACGGGGACGCGGCTCGGATTTTGAGCCAAGAGCCGCGAAATCTTTGGCTGTTCCTAGCTGCCTTTAGCTGTCTTTAGCTGCCTTTAGCTGCCTTTAGCTGTCTTTGGCTGTTTCTAGCTATCTGGAGCGGGTGTGCATGACCGACTGGACGACACCGAAGACGTGGAGCGTGGACGAGCTGGTGACAGCGCCGGCGATGAACGTGCACGTGCGGGACAACCTGGGGTATTTGTTTCTGCGGCCGCTGGCGAGCAGCGTGCAGACGAGCGGGACGGCGTATGCGGTGACCTCGACAAGCTGGGCCGAGGTGGACGCGACGAACCTGAAGCTGACGCTGCGGACGGCGAGCGGGCGGGTGATGATCGGGCTGGGGGCGACGATGAACGGGAGCCAGGGGATGTCGTTTGGGGCGCGGGTGAGCATCGACAACGGGGCGCAGGTGGAGGGATGGGGCGACGCGGTGCAGATCTCGGTGGGGGCAACGCTGGCGCCGCTGCTGCCGCTGGTGGTGACGGGGCTGAGCGCGGGGGAGCACACGTTCAGCCTGGAGCTGCGGGTGAACACGGCGGGGACGACGCTGACGGTGCATCGGGCGGCGGAGCGGCCGCTGCGGTTCTGGGTGCTGGAGGTGTAGGAGCCGGGAGGGTGAGAGGATGATCGACACGCTGTTTTCGGAGCACACCTGGGCGCTGTGGGGGCTGCTGGGGACGCTGCTGGGGACGTTGCTGCTGGTCGCGGCGCTGCTGTGGGCGGGCGCGCGAGTCGGCGAGCAGGCGCGGGCGCTGTGGCGCTCGGTGCGCGGGCAGCGCGCGGCGGTGATCGCCGCCGTGGACGAGCCGTCCGATCCGCTGGTCGCCCAGCTTGCCGCGCTGTCGCGCGTTCCGGCGGGTGTGTGGGCGGCGTTTCTGCCCGCGTTCCTGACCGCGCTGGCCGAGGGGCTGGATCGGGCGCTGAACGGCGAGGGCGGGGATCTGTGATCGCGTCGCGGGGCGCGCCGGATATCCCGATGCGCCCCGCGCGAGGGTGGCCGGTCGAAGCGGCGTGCTCAGCCGGTGATGCCGGTCAACACCCGGCCCGCGTCGAGCAGCGCGCGCACCTGATCGGCATCGCGCCCCTCGGCGTAGACGCGCAGCACCGGCTCGGTCCCGCTGGGCCGGATCAGCAGCCAGCTATCGTCCGCCAGCACGAACTTGATGCCGTCGAAGGTGTGCACAGCGCGCACAGACTCACCCGCCAGTTCGGCCGGGGCGGCGGCGGACAGCCGGGCGACCATTTCGCCCTTGGGGACCGGGTTTTTCAGCACGAAATCGGTGCGCTCGTAGCAGGTGGGGCCGTACTGGGCCTGAAGGTCGGCGACGATCTCGTGCAGGGGGGCGCGCGCATCCGCCATGATCTCCAGCAGCAGCAGGCCCATCAAGATGCCGTCGCCTTCGGGCACGTGCCCTTTGATGCTGATCCCGCCCGACTCTTCGCCGCCGATCAACACATTGCCATTGAGCATGTGGTCCGCGATGTGGTTGAAGCCGACCGGCGTTTCGTGCACGGTCAGGCCGTGTCTGGCGGCGATGCGGTCGAGCATCATGGTGGTGGAGACGGTCTTGACCACGTCGCCGGTCCAGCCGCGCTTTTCGACCAGGTAGCGCAGGGCGAGCGCCATGATGGTGTGCGGGTCGACAAACGTGCCGTGCGCGTCCATCGCGCCGATGCGATCGGCGTCGCCGTCGGTCGCCAGGCCCACGTCGGCGTGATTGGTCTGGATGGTGGCGGCCAGCATGTCCAGGTACTTGCGGATCGGCTCGGGGTGGATGCCGCCGAAGCCGGGGTTCATCTCGCCGCGAATCTCGGTGACGTTGCAGCGGGTGCGCGAGAGGATGGCGCGGATCGCGGTGCGGCCGGAGCCGTACATCGGGTCGGCCACGATGCGCAGCTCGCCGCCGGAGATCTTGTCGATGTCGACCAGCGATTCGAGATGCTCGTAGTAGGCGTTGGTCGGGTTGAAGCGCCGGATCAGATCCTCTTCGAGCGCGCGCTCGTAGCTCATCAGGTTCGGGCCGCGCGCCTCGCGCTGCTGCACTTCGAGGTATTCCTCGACGCGCAGGCACTGCGCGGGCGAGGCCGAGCCGCCATAGCTGGCCTTGAGCTTGAAGCCGTTATAGCGCGGCGGGTTGTGCGAGGCGGTGATGACCACCCCGGCGACCGCCTTCTTGTGCAGGATGTTGTAGCTGATGGCCGGGGTTGGCGCGTCGGTGCGCGACAGCCAGGTGATGATGCCGTTGGCCGCCAGCACGCGCGCCGTCTCGATGGCGAAGCGGTCGGAAAGAAAACGGGTGTCGAAGCCGACAACGACCTCGGCCGGGCCGTTGGGCCGCAGCTCGGCGTTGATGTAATCCGCAACGGCCTGGGCAACCAGCCGCAGGTTGGCGAAGGTAAACGTTTCTGCGATGACGGCACGCCAGCCGTCGGTACCAAATCGGATGCTCATGCGCGTCTTCTGTGTGCTCCTGCCCGGTAGGCAATGGCTCCCGAACCCCACGCCCGTTTCTTATAGCACAAGGCGGGGGGTCCGCGCCACTTTCGCGCCGGTATGGAGCCAGCTTGCCGCCTAGGAGTGGCCGAGGATGGGATGCGGCCGGTATGGCTCTTCGAGGGCCGCCATTTCGTCGGGCGAGAGCGTGACCGAGAGCGCCGCCAGGGCATCGTCGAGATGATGCAGCTTGGTCGCGCCGATGATGGGCGCGGTGACGCCGGGACGGTGCAGCAGCCAGGCCAGCGCGATCTGCACGGGCTTGACGCCGCGCCGCTCTGCCAGGGCGATCACGCGGTCCAGCACGTCGAAGTCGCTGTCGCGGTAGTACATCTCGTGCGCGTAGCTGTCGGACAGGCTGCGGGCCGTCTCGCCGCGGCGGTCGCGCGTGCGGTTGCCGGCCAGAAAGCCGCGCGCCAGCGGACTCCAGGGGATGATGCCGACCCCCTGATCGAGGCAGAGCGGGATCATCTCGCGCTCTTCCTCGCGGTAGATGAGGTTGTAGTGGTTTTGCATGGAGACAAAGCGCGTCCAGCCGTGGCGTTCGGCGGTGTGCTGGGCCTTGGCGAACTGCCAGGCGAACATGCTGGACGCGCCGATGTAGCGCGCCTTGCCCGCCTTGACGACGTCGTGCAGAGCTTCCATGGTCTCTTCGATAGGCGTCTGGTAATCCCACCGGTGGATCTGGTAGAGATCGACGTACTCCACGCCCAGCCGGCGCAGCGAGGCATCGATGGCATCGAAGATATGCTTGCGCGACAGGCCGCGGTCGTTGGGGCCGTCGCCCATCGGGTTGAAGACCTTGGTCGCCAGCACGTAGTCCTCGCGGCGCGTGGTGAAGTCGCGCAGGGCGCGCCCGGTCACTTCCTCGCTGACGCCAAGCGAGTAGATGTCGGCGGTGTCGAAGAAGTTGATCCCGATCTCCAGAGCATGGCGGATCAGGGGGCGGCTGGCGTCTTCGTCCAGCACCCAGTCGCGCCACTGCGAGCTGCCATAGCTCATCATGCCCAGGCACAGGCGCGAGACCTTCAGCCCGGTCTTGCCGAGGTTCACGTACTCCATCGCTCTGCTCCTTGCTCTGCCAAGTGGGTTCTCTGGTGGATTATCGCCGATGGGGACCGGCGCTGCCACGCGAAAAAAAGGCCCGCCTGAGATGAGGCGGGCGCTTGGGTCCCGGTCTGGGGTGGGGCGCTACGATCAGGCCGTGGCGGTGGGACGGCGCACGTTGCGCAGGATCAGCAGCAGGATGATCGCGGCGACAAGGGCAGCCACCACGGCGACGATGTCAACACCTTCCACGTCACCGGCCAGGTCCAGATAGTGGAAGATGAGGCCGCCGGCCAGGCTACCAACGACGCCGCCCGCCAGGTATTCGAGCAGGCTCCGTCCCCGGTTGACGCCCGTCGCCAGGCTGATCAGATAGCCCACAACGAGACCGAGAACAACCCACACGATAAGCGACGTCAACATGGTTGCTCATCCTCCTGTGCGCACTCACACTCTATACCAGAGCGGCATTGGTCGAGTGAAGTGTCAACCCAAATAATAGCAAGTATTCTATTAGAATTCCATTAATGCCGACCAACGAACACAAACTTGTTATGAGATAAACAATATAAAAACAAACGCGGACTGCCTGGAAATGGCTGCCGCTCGCCACGAAAAAGCCCGCCTCACATGAGGCGGGCCGGATGCCTATCTGGGCGCGGGTTTGGCTTAGACCTGCGCGGTGCCGCGCACGGCACGCAAGATCACCAGCAGGATCACGGCGCCGATGAAGGCCACCACGATGCTGGCGATGTTGATGCCGCTGACTTCTCCGCCGATATCCAGCAGGT
This sequence comes from Thermoflexus sp., assembly GCA_020724465.1. Lineage (GTDB taxonomy): Bacteria > Chloroflexota > Anaerolineae > Aggregatilineales > Aggregatilineaceae > DYGX01. The sequence continues at coordinate 107,685 of DYGX01000004.1, read as the reverse complement.
CCAGCACGAAGCCGCCGATCAGACCGCCGACGATACCGACGACGATGTCTTCCAGCAGGCTCTGTCCACGGCGGGTGCCCATAACCACACTGGCGAGCCAGCCGGCGATGGCACCTACGACGATCCACACGATAATTGAGCTGAGCATGTCTGACTTGTCCTCCCTGAGCACCGGGCGCGCGTCGCCTGGGCTTCACTGGTCCGAAAACATGACTTCATCATAGAGCCATACCAGGCGGACGTAAATCCACCAGGTGGGGCATTTAGCCATAGGCTAAGTGGTTGATGGAGCCTGGCGGCAGGCGCACGCGGTGCAGTTGTGCAAAACCAAAATCCAACTATGATGAAGGCAGATGCTCGCCATGACTCATCTTAGGAGCCGAACATGCGATCTCGATGGATCATTATTGCTGTGCTCGTGCTGGCCCTGACCGGACCAGCGTGGTTCGCCCGGGCCGAACCTGCGCTCGCGCAGGGTGGGACGACGCACGTCGTCCAGCCGGGCGAAAACCTCTATCGCATCGCGCTGCGTTATGGAACGACCTGGCCGGTCCTCGCGGCAGCCAACGGGTTAGTGAATCCTAACCTGATCTATGCCGGTCAGGTGCTGACCATTCCGGGGGCGGCTCCGCAACCTCAACCCCAGCCCCAGCCGCCGACCCCCGTGCCTCAGCCTCAGCCCGGCGCGACGTATGTCGTCCAACCCGGAGATACGCTGTCGCGCATCGCGCTGCGCTTCAACACGACGGTTGCCGCGCTGGTGCAGCTTAACAATATCGTGAACCCGAATCTGATCTATGTCGGCCAGGTGCTGCAGCTTTCCGGCTCGGCGGTGGTGCCGCCCACCCCCGTGCCCGGCTTCCCGACACCGACGCCCGGCGGAGTCTACCCGACAGCCGCGCCCCAGCCGGCGACCCCCGTGCCGCAACCCCCCACGCCGGTACCCCAGCCGCAGCCGGGCGGCTTCAGCCTGGGCGGGCACGTCGATAGCTTCGCGTATCCGCAACTGATGCGTCAGGCGGGCATGACCTGGGCCAAGCGCCAGATCCGCTACAACCTGGGCGACAATCCGGATAACGCGGCGGGCGCGATCAACCAGGCGCACAGCCAGGGCTTCCGTATTCTGCTCGGCGTGGTGGGCGACCCGGCTCAGCTTGGCGCCAACCCGACCGCCTACATGGATCAGTTCGCCGGCTATCTGGCGGGCGTCGCGCGGCTCGGCCCGGATGCGATCGAGGTGTGGAACGAGCAGAACCTGGACCGCGAGTGGCCGCGCGGGCAGATCAGCCCGGTGATGTACACCCAGATGCTGCAAAAAGCCTACGCCGCCATCAAGGGGGCCAATCCGAGCGTGATGGTGATCAGCGGCGCGCCGGCACCCACCGGGGCGGAAGGCGCGTTCGGCACGGACCGTGTCTGGAACGACGACCGCTATCTGCGCGGCATGGTGTCGGCGGGCGCGCTCAACTACGCGGACTGCGTGGGGCTGCACTACAACGAAGGGATCGTCTCGCCCGATCAGACCAGCGGCGACCCGCGCGACAACTACTACACCCGCTATTTCTGGGGCATGGTCAACACTTACTGGAACGCGATCGGCGGCGCGCGCCCGCTGTGCTTCACCGAGCTGGGCTACGTCTCGCCGGAAGGCTACGGCCCGCTGCCTGCCGGGTTCGAGTGGGGCGCGGGGAACACTGTAGCGGAGCAGGCCGCCTGGCTGGCGCGCGCAGCGCAGCTTTCGGCGAGCAGTGGCCGCGTCCGCCTGATGATCGTCTGGAACGTGGACTTTACCACCTACGGAGCCGATCCGGCTGCCGGCTACGCGATCGTGCGGCCTGGGGGAAGCTGCCCCGCCTGCCAGGCGCTGGACGCCGTGATGCCTTGAGCCGCGTGTTATACCGGCGCTGTAGAACGATCAGGGGCGCCCGCGCGGGCGCCCCTGGCGGTTTGCCGCCGCTTCACGGCGTGTGATTACGCAGATAGCGCAGCAAGAACACGCTCCCCAGCACGATCAGCGCGCTGACAATCTGCCCGACGATATAGGCCGGGACCTCGGGTTCCAGCGCGCCGAGCACGCTGAACGCGACTACTCCGATCAGCGCGAGGCCGTCGATCACCAACAGCAGGGTGCGGAGATTGGTGGACATAGGCTCCCCCTGGCGCGGATCCTGTCGCGGCGTGCGGCGCGCTCGGCCGCACCGACCGGCCCAATGATGCCTGTCTCTGTAATTGTACACCATCCACCGCGCGCGTCCGGCCCGCCACCGCTGCATTAAGGCAAGACGTTTGAATTCATGCAGGCTTCATGCTTTCGAAACAGTATCACAGTGCTATAGGCTGAAAAACGTAAAAATGCTATTGTGTAGCCAGGGGGAACATACGTAACAGGTGTCTTCGTGGGGGAGCGTTATGTCACGCGAGACCTTGGTCCGGCGGATCATAGCCTTCTTGAAACGACCTGATTCTGTCGAAGAGGCCCGCCGCGAGTCAACGCAGCGTTCGCTGGAGCCAGACGACCTGCCCGCCCGCTATTACGGACCCGGTGAGCAGGACACCTCGCCCGAGGCCGAGGCCGTCGCCAGGGAGCTGCCGGATCACCCGCTTGAGGCTGACGCGGAATCGACGCCCTACTACGCCTCGCGGCTAGACGCGCTGCTGCTGCGCGCCGTCCAGCAGTTCAACGCTCGCACCGGCTACCTGCTGCGCTGCGAGGGCGAGGGACGGCTGCGCTACTGCACGGGGCGCGATGCGTCCGGCCACTACATCGCGCATAGCGAGATCGATCCCGACCGCCGGGCGATCACACACGCGCTGGCGACCGGCGAGGCGCAGGTCTCGGTCTACCGCGGCTGGGACAACCAGGCGCGCGCTGTGCTATGCGGACCGCTGTGGGAGCGCGACGAAATCGTCGGGCTGCTCTACCTGGAAAGCCCGGCGCGCAGCCGCCTGCACCGCGTGGTGTTCGACATCTTTTGCGCTCAATTCGCGCGGATGCTCGCCGCCGAAACTGCCTGAAGTGCCTGCCTGGGTGGTGAGAGCGCAACGCGAATGAGCCTGGCCGCGGCCAGGCTCATGACATTCTGAGGGGGGGGAAGCGCGTTACGGGCGCTCGAAGATCCCCAGCCGGAATGCCTTGCCGCCCCGGCGGTACGCCTCTTGCTGTTCGGAGTTGGTGGCGGGCCGCCACTGCTTCGGACCCTCTGGGCGCGCGCTGTCGCTCCCACGTCCGAACAACCTGCTCAGAAAGCCGCGCTTCTCCTCGTGCTTGGGCGGGGCAAACGCCAGCGCCTCGCGCGTTTCCGCGCGGACTGTCTTGCCGGTCAGCGCGTTCTTGCGGCGGACGCGGTCGGTGCGCTCGATGTACTCGCCGTCGCGTGCGATGCGCACGGTTCGTTCGTCGCGGCCCTCGCTGTAGTCGCGCCGGAAGGTGAACTTCCACGAGCCGTCGGCGTAGACGACTTCTTCGCTGCGGATCCGCTTGACCAGCCGGCCTTCCAGCGCCGGATAGTCCGGGCCGAAGAACTCCCAGCTTTCGCGGATGCGCCGCCCGCCGTCGCCGCCCAGCGGTTCTTCGACGCGGGTATAGCGCACGGTGCCTTCGACCGAAGCGCCCGGCGCGGGCGCGGTGAACTGGCCCGCCGCGATCGGGCGGGTGCGCGCGTCTTCACGCGAGATGAGCGGCTCCGGCGCCGCCGCTTCGATCGCCGGTGCGGGCGCGGCCTCGGGCACCGCTTCGGGCGCGACGGCAGGCGCCGCCTCGGCAGGCGGGGCAGCTTCGGCGGGTTCGGCGCGGGCCGCCGTGCCGAACAGGATCGCCGCCAGCTCCGGCGACAGCTCCTCGTCCCAGTCTTCGGGGCGGGTGACGCGCACCGCGGACGGCGCCGGGGGCGCGCTCTCGGCTTCGGGCGCCGCTTCTGCGAGGGTGGGCGCTTCGGCTGCGATCTCGTCGGGCGGCGCGGCGGCTGCTTCGGCTTCCGCTTCGGCTTCCACTTCACCTTCACCTTCAACCGCTGCCCTGGCTTCCGCCTCGTCTGGCGCGACCGTTTCTTCGGCGGCTTCCGCGAGCGCGGTTTCCGGGGCAGACGCGGCCATCTGCTCATCCGGCGCGGCGGGGGTCAGCTCGACCCCGGTCACCGGGCCGGGCGCGGCTTCGTCCGGCGGAGCCAGCTCGTGCTCCGGCACGGGAGGCGTTTCGGGTTCGGGCTGGGCGGCGTCAACGGCTTCCGGCGCGGGCATATCGCGCAGTGGCTCGTCGGCGTCGGCGGGCGGCGCGGGTTCGAGCGGCAGCCTGCCGCCGACCGGCGTCTCCTGGACGATACGCGGCGGCCGGTCGCTTTCCGGAATCATCTCCTCATCCGGCTGAAGCGCCAGCTCGCCCGCGGGCAGATCGGCATCAGCCAGCGGCGTCTCGACCGGCTGCCCGGTGTCCGGCTCTGGCTCGCCCGGTTCGTCGCCCGTCTCGGCAGCGCCCGGCAGGCGCTCGTCGGCGTCGTCGAGCGGGTCGGGATCATGCGCGGGGCGCTGTTCCGGCGTGGTCATGGTTGTCCATCCTTTGCGCGTGCTTATTCTATCTGTATTATACGATCGCGGCGCGGCCACTGCCCCGCCGGGCGCGGCGCGAGGGGCGAATCTCACCGGCTGTAGATGGACCAGGCGATCAGAAGCTGGGCGGCGAAATAGGTGCTGAGCACCCAGAAATCGGCGCTGCGAAACCGCCCTCGAAAGCGATCGACCGCCAGAGCCGCATCCGATGCGACGAACAGATACGCCCCGGCCAGCGCGAGAAACGTGCCGTCCTGGCTGGTTTCGATCCAGCGGTTGGCGGCCTGGTAGGCCATGATGAGGATCACACCCATGTAGATCAGCACCGGGACGCGCATCGCGCCCAGGTGCGGCCACAGCCAGCGCAGCATCACCGCGCCAAACAGCACAAACGGGATGATGTATACCAGCGGCGCCTGCCCGCTGCTCTCGTGGGTGAAGGCGGCGATGTAGAAGATGTGGGCAATCAGGAAGCTCAGCAGGCCGGGCAGAAAGCGATCGGGGAACATCAGGAACACATCCCCGGCCAGCGAGGCCAGCAGCCCGGCCACGATCAGCGCGTGGTAGGTCTGCGAGATCGGTTCGTTTGCCAGCAGGGCCACGCCGATAATCAGCAGCGTGGTGAGCGGCTTGAAGATGTATTCGCCGCGCCTGGAAGCGCGATACTTCGAGACGATCGTCAGCGCCGCCGAGAGAACCGCCAGGATCGTCAACGCGATCGAGAGCGCGATCGGCATACGGTGCTCCTTTCGCGCCTAGCCGGGCCAGGTCCCCGTCTGGATCCGCCACTCGCGGAACCATTCCCAGGTGCGCGCCAGGCCATCGTGCACGCGGGTTTGCGGGTTGAAGCCGAGCAGGCGGCGGATCTTGCTGTTGTCGCAGTAGGTGATGGGCGGGTCGCTGGGCGGCGTGGGGACGTCGCGCGTGTTGAGCTTCCGCCCGGAGAGGGTTTCGAGCACCTCGATGAACTCGCGCAGCGAGATCGGCGCGCCGACGCCCAGGTTCAGGATCTCGTAGCCGAGCGGTTGGTCGAGCGCGGCGATCACGCCCTGGACGGTGTCGTCGATGTACGTCCAGTCGCGGTGGATGTCGCCGCCATTGAAGATCGGGATGGTCGTGCCGTCCAGCAGGGCGTTCATCACGCGCAGCGGCATCATATCCGGGCGCCCCGCCGGTCCGTAGACGTTGAAGAAGCGCAGGATGGTCACGTTGAGACCGTGCAGGTGATGGTAGGTGTGCGCCAGCAGTTCGGCGGCGCGCTTGCTGGCCGGGTAGGCGGCCAGGGGGCGGTCGGCCGGGTCGGTCTCGACGAAGGGCAGCGTCTTGGTCTCGCCATAGACCGAGGAGGTCGAGGCAAAGACGAAGTTCTCCACCGCGTGGCGCTGCGCCGCTTCGAGCAGATGAAACGTGCCGGTCAGGTTGACGTCGAAATAGAGCTTGGGCTGGCGCATGCTTTCGCGGACGCCAGCCATGGCGGCCAGATGCGCCACGCGCCGCACGCCGTGTTCGGCGAAAAGCGCCTCGACCGCCGGCTCGTCGCGGATGTCGCCCTCGACCAGCGTGAAGTGCGGATACTCGGCCAGCCGCCGGACGTTGGCGCGTTTGATGGCGGGGTCGTAGTAGTCGTTGAAATTGTCGATGGCGACCACGCGATCGCCGCGCTCCAGCAGGGCGCGGGCGAGGTGGCTGCCGACGAACCCCGCGCCGCCGGTGATGAGAATGGTCATAGGGCTGTCCTTTCGAGGCGAGTGACCACGCTAGCGCACGCCCCCTTGCAGGATCAGGCGTCCGTCTTCGATGGAAAGGCTGTCGCGGTAGAACACGGCGTTGCCGTTGATCTCGCGGAAGGGGCGCACCAGGGCGTCGTCCAACTGGGCCGAGACGTTGTTGAGCACAAACGCGGGCACGTTCAGGCCGCCGACGTTGGCGGAGTCAATCGCCAGCGAGATATTGCCCTCGGCGTCGATCTCCGGCGACACGGCGACGGTGAGCGGCACGTTGATCCCATAGCGTGACAGCTTACCGTAGAAGGTGATCAGCCCGTCGTCCAGCCCGACCTGCACATCCTCAAACGGGAAGGCGTGCCCGTTCTCGTCGGCGAAGGTCTTGCCTTCCAGGGCCATCCATGACGAGATCTGCTGCTCGTAGACGGTGATGTAAAACCAGCGCTGTGTCGCTGCCTGGTTAGTGGCGCGGGTGATTTCGTTCTTGAACGCCTGCGCGTCGGCCTGGCTCGGCTGAAAATTGCGCGTGACCGGCGGCGCGGGCGCGTTCTGATCGATGTAGATCAGCGCGCCGACGATCAGCCCGCAGCACAGCAGCGGGATGAGCACGATCGACAGACAGCATCCCCCGCATCCTTCGAACAGACCTGGCATTCCTTCCCTCGCCTCTCGCACGCCGCGCGCGCTCGTGTATTGTACACTACTACGCAGCTTTGCTCTAACCCGTCGCGCCGCTGGTACAATACGGGTGGGCCGGGGCGCAGCAGCCCTGGCAGCATGAGCTACTGGGGGATCCGGCGCGAGTCAGCCGCCGTACGGACGCGATGCAGACGATGCTACGCCGCGACTTGCTAGTGACGCTGGCCTGGTTCGCGCTGGCGGGCGCCGCCGTGGCTACTGTGCTGCTGGCCCTGTATCTGCTGCCGGGCCGGTGGGGGCTGTTGCTGGCGGCGCTGGCGGCCGGGCTGGCGCTGGTGGGGGCGCTGGCTCGCCAGCGGCTGCACAGCACGCGGTTGCTGGCGCGCGCGCTGGGCCTGGCCGCGATCGCGCTGATGGCGCTCGGCGCCTACGCGCTGCGCCCGACCGGGCGCGCTCTCGTTCACTTCCGCCCGACTCCCCAGCCCGAAGTCTACATCGGTGCCGCCGGGGTGATCGTCCCGGCGCTGGGCGCGCTGGCATTGGCCGGGGCGCTGGCGCTGGCCGGGCGCGCGATCGCGCCGCCGCGCCCGCGCGCGATCGGGCTGGGGGCCTATGCCGGCGGCTGGCGGGCGCGTCTGGCGGCGGTGGCAGGCGGGTTGATGCTGGCGGCTCTGGCCGAGATCAACGGCGGGCTGCTCGGCCTGCGCGGGCTGGCAGGCGCGGTGCCGGACGTGCAGTTCGCGCTGCTGGCGGGCGGAACGGTTCTGCTGGCGCTGGGCCTGGGTGGGATCGCGCGGCCCCGCTGGCCTGGGCGTGCGGGACGGATCGAGCTGGTCGTGGTGCTGGCGCTGACCGCGGCGGCGCTGGCCGTGCGCTTCTGGATGCTGGCAACCAGCGTCCGGACCCTGGTGGATGAGGGGCACTTCGCGCTTGGCATCGCCTATGTGTGGCGGTATCCGGATCTGCGCCTGCTGGAGCCGATGCCAACCGTCGCCTCGTTCCCGTTCCTGTACTCTTATCTCCAGGCGCAGGCCGTCGCGCTGCTTGGGCGGGACCTGGACGGCCTGCGCGCCGTGAGCGCCCTGCTCGGCGGCCTGACTGTTCCCGCGCTGTACCTGCTGGCGCGCGCGCTCTACGACCGCCTGACCGCGCTGCTGGCCGCGCTGATCCTGCTCACCTTCGTGCCGCATCTCCATTTCAGCCGCCTGGGCCTGAATAACATCGCCGATCCGCTGTTCGGGACGCTGGCGCTGGCGCTGCTGGCGCGCGGCGTGCAGACCGGTCGCCGGCTCGATTTTGCGCTGGGCGGCGCGGCGCTGGGCCTGACGCAGTATTTCTACGACGGCGGGCGGATGCTCTTCCCGGTCCTGGCGGCGCTGTGGCTGGGCGCCGGGCTGCTGGTGTGGCGGCCCCGGCCCGCGTGGCGCGGTCTGCTGATCGCGCTGGCGGCTTTCGTGCTGGTCGCGGCGCCGGTCTATCTGGCGCTGATCGGGCTGGACCTGCCGCTTTTCAACCGCATGGACAGCGCCGGCTTCAACCCGGAGTATTGGGCGCGCGACCGCGAGCCGGATACGCTGGCGACCCGCTGGACGCACTTCAAGCACGCCGCCGCGCTGCTCGTCAATTCGCCGGAGAACACCTATCTCTACTACTACCTCTATCTGGGCGGGACGCATCCGCTGGTTCACGAGGCGCTGGTGCCCGCGTTTCTGTTGGGCGTGGTCGTGGCCGGGTGGTGGTGGCGCAGACCGGGCGTGCTGCCGCTGCTGTGGGTGCTCGGCACGCTGGTCGGCAACGCTATGATCGTGGAAAGCGCTGTCTCGACGCGCTATGTGGTCGTCTTTCCGGCGCTGGCGCTGCTGGTGGCGGTTGGCCTGCGCTGGACCTGGCGGCTGGTCGGGCCGTGGGGCCGGTGGCGCGGCGCCGCCGAGAAGGTCCTGATCGGCGCCGGGCTGGGGATCGCGCTGTGGCAGGGCGCGCTGTACTTCGGCCCGTTTCTCGACGGCTTCAACCAGGAGGTCCGCGCCCATGTTGACTATGACGTGGACGACGCGCTGTTGCGCGCGCGTGCCTTTCCCCCCAACACGCACCTGGTGATCGTCGGCAACGATATCCTGCCCGAGATCGACACGCGGCGGCATCTGGCGTTCCTGCGTGACGATCTGACCGCGACCGTGCTGACCACCGCCGAGTTTGCCCGGCTGGATTTTCGCCTGCTGCCGGCAGAGGGCGATCTGGCTTTCTTCCTGCCGCCCGATGACCCGGCCTCGATCGCGCGTGTGGTGAGCGCCCTGGGGGCGGCGGGTCCCTTCGAGAGTCCCTACGACCTGCCTGGCGAGAAAATGCTGGTGCTGTATTACGTGCCCCGCTAGCGGCTGTGGTGGACGTTGAAGACCGGGTCGCGGGAGCGCCGGTCCCACGCCTGGGGGCCGGGCTTACCTGGCCTGCCGGGCAGCGCACGTCTCTCTGGCGTCTGTCTTTGTGCAATCTTAACTTGACAGATAGAACATTTGTTCCTATACTGGAAGCGATGTGTGATCGAACCAAGCTGGCTGCGCGCGCACTGTTCCAGCAAGCAGAACTCACCGGACGCACAAGGAGATTCATCATGGCACATGCGATAGCCTGGTTCGAGATTCCTGCTGTGGATTACGACCGCGCCGTGAAATTCTATGGCGAAGTCCTGGGACGTCCGCTGATCCCCATGGCCGACCCATCGGGTAACGAAACCGGCCCGGATGGGGCGCGGATGGCAGTATTCAGCGACCCGTCGGAGATTGGCGCGATCAATGGGGCCGTCGTCTTCACAAAGGACCAGAATCAGAAACCCACGCGCGACGGCACGGTTGTGTACCTGTATGTGGATGGCGATCTCAACACGGCGCTGAACCGCGTCGAACCCGCCGGCGGCAAGGTGATCATCCCGAAGACGCTGATCGCCGAAGGGATGGGCTACTTTGCGCACTTCGAGGACACGGAAGGCAACCGCGTGGGGCTGTTCTCGATGCAGTAAGCACAGGCCAGACCACGCTGCATAGCCGGCGCTCTGGGCCGGCACCGGTTTGGTTTCGTCGGCGCGTTAAATCCCCCAAACCCCGTGCAACGCGCCGGTGAACGTTGGGCGGCTCTCCCCCCAAGGCCGCCCAGCCTTTTTCTCTACACGACACACCGCCGGGCGGCTATGGCTCCCGGCGGTGTGCTCAACCCTGTCAGGATGTGCGCGGATGGAATGAGCTATCCGGCGCGCCGGATGTCTTCACCGCGGAACGGCTTGCCGAACAGCGGCGCCAGCAGACAGAAGTCAAAGACGCCGGCCGCCAGCGGGATCAGGCCGATGATAATCAGAATCCAGCCTGCCGTGTCGCCGACGACCTGCCAACCGAGGATGATGAGGACAATCCCAACCACGGCGCGCACAATGCGGCCGTTCGTACTGGCGAGAAAGCGAATTAAGCCGTCCATCCTCTTCTCTCCTAAATAAGGAATAGGTATACGTTACTTAGTATAGCACTAGCTGCGGGCCAGGTTGTTATCGAATTGGCCTATGCATCGGGGTTCGATTCGTCTGGCGGCGCCGCGCTGACCAGGATCTTATCCACGCGCCGCCCGTCCATATCCACGACCTCGAAGCGATAGGGTCCCCAGTGGAAGTGCGCGCCCGTTTCTGGAATGGCGCCGAGCCGGTCCATCACGAAGCCGCCCAGCGTTTCGAAGGCGCCGCGCTCCTCGCCGGGCAGCGGCCCAAAGTGCAAGATCTCGCGCGCTTCGTCGATCGTCATCAGGCCGTCGAGCAGCCAGGAGCCGTCTTCGCGCCGCACGGCCTGGGGATGGCGCAGCTCGCTCAGCGAAGGGAGATCGCCGACGATCGTTTCGAGGATGTCGTGCTCGGTCACCAGGCCCTGAATGCCGCCGTGCTCGTCGATGACCAGCACGCTGTGCTCCGGGCTGCGGCGCAGTTGCTCCACCAGCCGGGTGACCGAGGTCGTTTCCGGCACGAAGCGCGCCGGGCGCGCGATCTTTTCCAGATCCAGCGGCTCGCCGCCCAGAAGCTGCGCCGCCAGATCGTTGCTGTGAACAATGCCTACCAGGTTATCCAGGCTGCCGCGGCCCACCGGCAGGACGGCATGGTGGCTGCCGCTCAGCTTGGCGCGGATCGTCTCCGGTGAATCCTGGACATCCAGCCAGACCAGCTCGGTGTGCGGCGTCATGAGGGCGCTGACATGCCGTTCGTCCAGTTGGAAAACGCTCGCGACCATATCCTGCTCGCTGCTAAGGAAGACGCCCGCCTCGGTCCCTTCTTCGATCATGATGCGGATCTCTTCCTCGGTCACCGGCGCCTCGCCCGTAGCCCGCAGACCGAGCAGCCGGATGACCAGCGTGGTCGAGGCGCTGAGCAGGCGCACCAGCGGCCCGGCCAGCCGCGAGAGATGCATCATCGGCGCGGCGACGGCAGCGGCGATGCCTTCCGGGTTCTGGAGCGCAATCCGCTTGGGGACCAGTTCGCCGATGACCAGCGAGAGATAGGTGATCGCCAGCACCACCAGCACCAGCCCGATCGCGTCGCTGTACGGCGCTAGCGCCTTGACCTGGCGCAGCTCGTCACCGATCAGCCGGGCGATGGTCTGCCCGCCAAACGCGCCTGCCAGCACCCCCACCAGCGTGATCCCGATCTGGACGGTGGAGAGGAAGCGGTCGGGCGCGGCAGCCAGGGCCAGAGCAGCGCGCGCGCCGCGGCTGCCGCGGTTGGCCCGATCTTGCAGGCGTGCCTTGCGGGCCGAAACCACTGCCAGCTCGGACATCGCAAACAGGCTGTTGACGATCACCAGCGCCAGGATAACGGTGATTTCGATCAAAATGCGCGACATGAGCCTTTTCTTTCCGTTGCGTGCGCGGCCAGAGATCCGCCGCTGCTTCTATTGTACCGGTGTTCGCGGCGCAGGGGCGGGCAGGCGAAGCGGCATTTCATCTAGATTTTTGAGATAATTGTGATTAGAATTGAGTCAATTCTCACGCATCGAGCCTCGTCGTCTCCCTATGCTTCCCTGGCTGCGATTAGAGCTTGCGCCCTGGCGCGCACTGGAGTGCTGCATGACGATGGTTAGCCGCACGGGCACGCATCCTGCCGTTCGCGCTCACGAAGAGAAACGCGCGTCGCTGCTTGGCACGCTGGTGGTGCTGTTCAAGCTGCGCATTGTCCTGCTGCTGGTTTTTGCCGCGGTGGGCGGCGCGCTGCTCGGCGCGCACGGACGCCCGACCTGGGGGCAGATGGCGTTGCTGCTGCTGACCGGCACGATGTCGGCGGCGGGGGCCTCGGCGCTGAACCAGTACCTCGAACGCGACAGGGACGCGCTGATGAAGCGCACGGCGCGGCGTCCGCTGGTGACGGGCGAAGTCAGCCCGCGCGCTGCCCTGGTCGCCGCCAGCGCCCTGGTGATCGGCGCCAGCGCGCTGGCGCTGCTGGCCGGCAACCTGCCGCTGGCGTTCTTTCTGGCGCTGGGCGCATTCATCTACGTGGGTGTGTACACCCTCTGGCTCAAGCCGCGCAGCGTGCTCAATGTGGTGATCGGCGGGGCGGCGGGCAGCGCGGCTGTGCTGAGCGGGGGCGCGGCAGTCGGCCAGTGGACCGATCCGGGCGTGCTGATTCTGGCGGCGCTGTTGTTCACCTGGTCGCCGATCCATTTCTGGGCGCTGGCGCTGGCCTATCGCAAGGACTACAGCCGGGCCGGTGTGCCGATGCTGCCGGTGGTGTCCAGCTCGCGCCAGGCGCTGTTTTGGATGTTGGTGCACGCGCTGGCGACCGGCTTCTTCGGGCTGCTACTGGCGCTGCACGGAGCGCTGGGGTGGCTCTACGCGCTGCCGGTTGGTCTGGCGACCGCCTGGCTGATCCGCGAGTCCGTCCGGTTGTTGTGGAACGACTCCGCGCCGCGTGCGATGTCGGTCTTCAAGGTATCGAACCTGTACCTGAGCATCGTGCTGCTGGCGGTGGCGGTGGTGTCGATGATCTGATCAGCGGCGGGACGCGCAACCGAACACGGCGCGGGCCGATCCTCACAGCAGGGATCGGCCCGCGTGTTTGGGGCGTCCGGGTGTGGCGCGTGCAGCGGCCCAAGCCCATCGCCTTGCAACGCCGTCGCAGGGGAGAGGGGTTGGGGTGAGGGGAAGCCCCTAGCGCTCCCGCGCCAGCAGTTTGGGGACCTCGTGCAGCAGCACGAGCCAGCCGAAGCCCAGAATCCCCGCCAGCAGCCCGCTGAAGATGGCCTTGAAGAGATTCATCTCGAAGCCGGCCACGCCGATGATCTCCTTGACCACATACCAGACCACGTAAGCGATCAGCCCGGCGACGGCGGCCATGATCAGGCCGGGGAGGTCGGCGCGGCCCTTGAAGAAGCCGTAGCTCAGCCCGCTCAGCCCGGCGACCAGCGTGCCGCCGAACGAGACGCGCAGCGTTTCTCCCGGCAGTCCCAGAATTTCATCGAGCAGCGCGCCGATGGCGGCCAGCACGACGGCGAGCAACAGCGCGCGCATGGCCAGGCTGCCGTCGATGCCAAGCTGCACCAGCAGGTTATCGCTCCGCCGCCGCCAGTACTCGCTGCTGCGCAGCGCCGGTCGATCGGGAAGCGGGGGGATCGAGCGGATCTGCGCCGCCGGGGCCGGCTCTGGCTCAGCGGGCGGGGCTGCGGGGGCTGGCTCGTCCGCCTGGGGCGGAGCTTCCGGGATCGCCGCAGCGGGTTCGGGGGATGGCTCCGGCGGGCTGGCGGCTTCAGGCTCGTCCGGGATCGGCTCTGATTCGGGCGGTAGTTCGGGCGAGGGTGGAACGACAGGCGGTTTCTCTTCACTCATGCGTCTCTCTCCCTGGCGCTCTAATGGCTCCGGCTGGCACAGGCCGGGCGCAGCCACAGGTTTTTGATAGCCTAAGTGTGAAGGGTTTTAGGGAAAGACGCAACCCTTTTGTGAGAATCGCCCGGCTGCGGGGCAGCGGGGCGCTGCTGTCTCCCGCTCAGCCGAGCCGGATATCCGGGCGGACGCGGACCGTGCTGATGCCCGCGAAACGATCGGCGATGGCGCGCAGGGTCTCGCCGCTGGTCGGGTGAATGAGATCGGGCGCCAGATCGGCCAGCGGCAGCGCCACGTGCGCCCGCTCCAGAATGTCCGGATCGGGCAGAAGTAGATGCGTGTCTTCCGTGTCAAGCTGGAGCAGCAGATCGCCGTAGAGCGCGATGTCCAGGTCGATCACACGCGGCGCGAACTTGTCGGCGCTTCGCTGCCGCCCCATCTCCGCCTCGATGGCGCGCAGCACCTCATACTTCAGCGGCACCGGCTCAAGATCGGTTTCGATCTGGGCGGCGGCGTTGAGGAAAGGCGGCTGCACCGGATCGAGCGTGCCGTCGGCGCGCACCGCGGGCGACTCGTACACCTGCGAAACGCTCACTACCCGCACGCGATCCGCCAGCAGGCGAACCGCGCGCGGCAGGTGGATTTCTGGCTCCAGGTTCGAGCCAAGCGTGATCAGGATGATCTCACTCAAAGTCGGCCCGTGTCCGTTCGATCTCGACGCCGACGGATTCGGCGAAGCGCAGCGCGCCCGGCTTTTCGACGCGCACGATCACGCGCGGCACGCCGTGTTCGACCACGCAGATGCGCGCGATCGCGGTCGCCAGCGCCTCGACCAGGTAGTGCTGCGAGTTCTCCACATACTCGATCACCGCTTTGGTGATCGTGCGGTAGTTCAGGATGTCGTCGGCGCTATCCGTCAACCCGGCAGTGTGCATATCGGTGAAGAGCGTCAGGTTGACGAGGATATCCTGCCGCTTTTCGCGCTCCCAGTCGTTGATCCCGATGATGCCGCGCAGCAACAGGTTCTTGATGATGATTTTATCCTGAGCGCCCATCATGTGACCTCCACTTTGGCCCGAAAGTGCCTGCGCGGTGCGATCGCGCAGCTAGTCCGTGTGCTGTTGGTACCACGCCAGCGTTGTCGGGATCGCAACGTCCAGCGGGGTCGCGATGTCTCCGAACGCGGCCTTGAACTTGCTGTCGTCAACGATAAACGGCTCGGCGAACTCGTAGACCATCTCAACCAGCTCGCGCATCGCCGGCTGAAACAGCCCCATGAGGCGCAGCAGCCACGTGGGCGCGACCTGAATCTTGATCGGCTGGCCGAGCGCGTCCGCGATTCGCTCGATGAAGGCGCGCGTCGTGAGAGTCTCCGGGTTGGGCACGTGCCACACCTCGCCGAGCGCCTCGTCGCGCTCGCCCAGGATCACCAGCGCCCGGCCGATATCCGGCAGGTAGGTGTAGGTGTGCGGCATGTCCGGATTGCCGATCACCTGCGCGCTCTTGCCCCGCACGGCCCGGCCAAACACCACATCGCCCATGCCGGAGCCGCGCCCGTTCGGCCCGAAGTAATCGGAGGCGCGGGCGATGACGACCGGCACGCGACCGGCCTGGTGAGCGGCCATCCATCGGTCGGCGATCTCGGCCCTGAGGCGACCCTTCTTCGTCGTCGCGGCATAGGGCATGTCTTCGGTCATCGGCCTGCCGTGCGTCGCCCCGTACATGTACAGATTATCCATCACCACCAGCCTGGCGCCCGCAGCTTCTGCACCTGCCAGGATGCCCGCCTGGAGCTGTGGCAGCACGTCCGGCCAGATGTGGTAGGCCGACGGGTTCGTGCAGTTGTAGATCACGCTGGCGCCGGCCATCACCTCGCGCGCCTGCTCCGGATCGCTCACGTCCGCGGCGGCGGGTTCGACGCCAGGGATGTCCGCGTCGCCGCGCCGGTTCACCACGCGCACACGCTGCCCCTTCTGGACCAGCGCTTCGGCGACGGCAATGCCGACCGGCCCGGTTCCCAAGACGACATGAAGCGGTTGTTCGGCTGTCACAGTCTACCTCCCGTTTGGTTTCGGATAATCCCTTGTATGCGCGAGCGCCTGAAGTGGTGTGCGCGGCTGGAGCGCGGCATGCGCTTTTCGGCCCTCAACCCCCGGCTGCGGGCGCAGGGGAGCGTGCGATGGCTGCTCAGGCTCTCGCTCCGCCCGGCTCATCCGCCCCCCTCCCCGCGACGCCGTCGCAGAGGGAGAGGGGCCAGCGGCGAGGGGGAAACACCCCTCTGAAGGTCATCACCGCCCCTAGCTGGGCTGGAGCGTGCCGAAGAAGACCTGCCACGCCAACAGCGACTTGGCGACGAGTGACAGCACAATGTACATCCGCTCGCCGAACAGGTAATCCTTCCAGCGGCCCACCTGTTTATACTGCAAGAACTGGTTGAGCGCGAAGATGTTGAAGAACAGGAACAGCGAGACGTAGATCGCATAGACGAAGTTCGGGACGTTCTCGCCGCTGGTGATCGAGCCGACGAAGTAGATCCCGATCGCGATCCACGGCACGATCCCGGCGATGCAGCCGAAGATGAAGGCCGTCCAGTTGGTGCGCTCGGTGGTCTGGTTGTGCAGCTCCATCATCCAGCCGAACAGGATCATCGAGGCGTTGAGCGCGAACAACACCAGCAGACCGGCGACGTCGTACATGCCGAACAGCGTGGCGATGGCGACGATCATCACCGACGAACTGAAAGCGTATTCGACCCAGCGGGCGTAGTTGATTCCCCGCTTGAGATTGCGCACGTACCACTCGTAGACGCCGGGCAGGGAGATGACGAAATGCGCAATGGCGGACATGAACAGGAACGAGGCAATAAACGGCCCAAGCGGCAGCTCGAACCAGGTTTGCGGGTCGCTGACCAGTCCCTCGCCCTCGACGAACTTGAGGAAGTAGGTGTTGATCGGGACGGTGAAATCGTTGCTGATGACCAGCATCACGATGCCCTGAATCAGGTGGAAGACGCCCATGATCAGGTTGAAGCGGCGCAGATTGCGGAAGGTCTGTTCGGTGGCAGGGTTGCCTGCGTTCACGTATTTGCTCCTGTGGTTTTGGCGTCCGGCAGATCGACACAAGGGAATGCAGGCGGCACGGCGCGCCGGACGAGCGCGGGGCGGCCTCGCGGTTGCGGTGAATCGGTTTGGGTGCTGGGGGTCGGCGCTCGGAGAGCAGGGGCAGCGAGCTAGTGCGTGCCGATGCCGATCAGGTGCTCACCTCCATCAACCGGGATGATCGCGCCGGTAATATAGTCGTTTTGCGCCAGAAAGATCGCGGTCTGCGCCACGTAGCGAGGATGACCGGTGCGGCGCAGCGGGACGCTTTCGCCCAT
Source organism: Thermoflexus sp. (assembly GCA_020724465.1). Classification (GTDB taxonomy): domain Bacteria; phylum Chloroflexota; class Anaerolineae; order Aggregatilineales; family Aggregatilineaceae; genus DYGX01. The sequence continues at coordinate 90,570 of DYGX01000004.1, read as the reverse complement.
GGCCTGCCAGCGCTCGCTATCGGGCGCGATTGAGGCAGGGGGCAGGACGGCTCCGGGCACGATGGCGTTGACGCGCACGTCCGGCCCCAATTCGCGCGCGCTGATCCTGGTGAGGTGGAGCAACCCGGCCTTGGCGACGCCGTGCTGCACGAAATCGCGCCAGGGGTGCACTCCCGCCAGGTCGCCGATGTTGATGATAGCGGCGGGCTGGTCGGCGGGGCGGGGCGTGGCGCGCATCAGGCGGGCGGCGTGCTGCGTGCAGAAGAACGGCGCGCGCAGGTTGACCTGCATGGCGTCTTTCCAGGCGTCGAGCGTGACCTCGTCGAACGGCTGTTTGATGAAGTTCGCGGCGCTGTTGACCAGCACATCCAGCCGCCCAAAGCGATCGCGCACAGCCTCGAACAGGTCCGCGATGGCCGCCGGGTCCGCCAGGTCCGCCTGGACGACGAGCGCCTGCACGCCGAGCGATTTGATCTCGCGGGCGGTGGCGTGCGCGGCATCTTCCGACGCGCCGTAGTGGATCACCAGGTGAGCGCCTGCCTCGGCGAAAGCGAGGGCAATCGCCTTGCCGACGCGGTGCGCGCCGCCCGTCACCAGCACAACCTTCTCTTGCAGGTCCATACGCGCGTCCTTGGAAGTGTGAGGCGAGCGCCGCTAGCGCCCGATCAGCCGGTAGAACTCGTCGCGCAGGTCGCGGTTGGTGCGGAACTCGCCGCGCTTGGCGGTGGTCACCATGTTGACGCCGTGCTTCTTGACGCCGCGCAGCGCCGCGCAGCTATGCTGACCTTCGACGACGACCATCACGCCGGCGGGGTCGAGCACTTCTTCAAGCGCGTCCGCGATCTCGTTGGTCATGCGCTCCTGCACTTGCAGGCGCCGGGCGAACATATCCACGATACGCGGGATCTTGCTGAGGCCGACGATCTGGCGACGCGGGATGTAGGCAACGTGCGCCTTGCCCACAAACGGCAGCATATGATGCTCGCACAGCGACTGGTACTCGATATCGGCCACGACGACCATCTCGCCCTCGCCATATTCCACGTCGAACAGCGCGTCGTTGAGGATGGCCTGCAAATCCTGATGATAGCCTTCGAGCAGCTCTTCATACATGCGGGCGACGCGCTGCGGCGTGCGCAGCAGGCCGTCGCGGTTGGGATCCTCGCCCACATTGATCAAGATCAACCTGACTGCTTCTTCAATAGCCGCGCGCGAGTCCAGCGCGTGAAAGGTTTCGGCTGCCAGTCGCTCGACGGCCTCATGTACATGGCCGCTGCCATTTCCTGTGCCGGCCAGCTTACCATTGTTCGCCATACTCTTATCCTCGTTCCGTGGCTGAAACCCGTCCGGTGGTATGCATCGCTGCGGTGGTAACTGCAACGCGCACCTGTAACTGTACCTATTCAGATGCCGCGTTCGGATGACAGGTTACACGCCCCGCATTAGCAGCGCTTTAGAAACGCGCAAGTTTCTTATGAGTTCCATTTAATTTATCGTATAATCTGCACGCAATTGCCCACTCGCGCGCCGGGATTCCGGGCGGGCGGTGGGCGACGGCTGGAATGAACCGCGATACATTGTGCAGGAGAGACATCCATGCCAGAGCAAGCGCAGCCCATGAGCGCACCGGCTGTCCGCGAGCGGCTTGGCAGCTATCCGGCGTGGCAATTGGGTGACGACGGGCAGCTTTATGCGGAGTTCGTCTTCAAGAATTTCAGCCGCGCGGTCCTCTTTCTCAATGCGATCGCGCACCTGGCCGAGAGCCTCGATCATCATCCGGACCTGTATCTTCACGACTACAAGCGCCTGACGGTCCGCGTGATGACCCATTCCGTGGGCGGTATCACCGAGCGCGACTTCGCGCTGATCGCGCAGATCGAGGCGTTGCCTCGCCCCGAATAGAGCGCGCCGATCCGCCCGCGACGTTCCTTCTTCCTTGCGCATCCAACCGGTGGGCCGGGCGACGACGCTGCCTGGCATGATGTTTCATGGCAGTTGTGCGCGAAAGGGTTGAACGCTGGCATGCAAGACAACAGGGTTTTCGTCTTCCCGCTGATTTTCGCAATTGTGCTGGTCCCGGTCATGATCGCGGCGCTGTTGATCTTCCGCCCGGGCGCATCCCAGGCGGACTGCGACTGTTCCGCCGCGCAGCCCTCTTACGCGTCTCACGCGCATGGGCTGGCGCTGGCCCGCGAAAACCGCGCCGGGATGCAGCTTCTCTTGAACGTCACGCCTGCCGCGGCGCTATATGGCGTGGTGGACGGGCGGCTGCAGCAGGTTGGCGAGATCGACGACAGCATGAAGCATGTCACCGTCGATGTGCTCGACGCGGAGCTGGCGCTGGGCGAGCGTTTGCCGGTGACCGTGCATCTGGTCGTGCGCAACGCCGAGACGGGCGAGGTCGTGATTGACGACATGGCCCCGGCCATGTACGCCCCCGGTCATGGCTATCATTTCGGTGATAACTACGCCCTGGCGCCAGACACGCGCTATGCGTGGCATGTCACCATCAGCCCGGCCCAGGCGCTGCGGGTGGAAGGCACGCACGATCGCTGGCTGGAGCCGGTCGAATGGGAAGGGAGCTTCCGGCTCGACGCCGAGGGCAACGTTGAAAGCACCGCAATGAGGATGCAGACGCTAGGCGAGTTCACGCGGCAGGGCGTGCATGTCGTGCTCCACACGCACCACGCCGAAACGCTGTACGAGGTGCGGGACGGCGCGGCCCATCCGGTCGAGGAGCTTTCTGCGCACGGGCACGGTGACAGCGTGCGCTATTTTGCGGTCGATGTCACCGATCACGCGGTCAACTTTGAGGAGAAGCTGCTCGGCGCGGATGTGACGCTGCGCTTCGAGCCGGCGGGCAGCGGCGGGCACGGCGATCACGAGGCGTTTGAGGTCGCGCTTCAGCCGGTTCTCTCGCCGGTCATGGGCTATCACTACGGCGCCAACGTCGCGCTGGAGCCGGGCGACTGGTCGATCACGGTCACGGTGAGCGGGCTGAACTTCCAGCGCCACGCCGGTGCGGCGGTCAGCCTGCCGCTGGGCGCGGTCAGCGGGACCTTCAGCTACACGCTGGAAGACCAGGGCGTATGACGCGGTCGGCGGGAAGCGGCGGTGTTCGCCCGCCGCCCGATCCCCGCGCGTTTGATGGGGCTGCACAGACACACAGCGATGTATCGGAAGTTTGTTGGGGAGCGATAGGCGATGGGTGAAAACGAGAAGATCCACAGGACCGATGAGGAATGGCGCGCGCTGCTCACGCCGGAGCAGTATCGCATCCTGCGCCAGCGCGGGACTGAGCCGCCCTTCACAGGCGAGTATGTGCATGCCAAGGCGGACGGCATCTACCGCTGCGCAGGGTGCGGTCAGCCGCTCTTTTCGTCCGAGACCAAGTACGACTCCGGGTCCGGCTGGCCGAGCTTTTGGGACGTGCTGGAGAGCGGGCGCGTGGAGCTGCGCCGCGACACCAGCCACGGCATGATCCGCACCGAGGTGGTGTGCAGCCGCTGTGGCGGCCATCTGGGGCATCTGTTCGATGACGGCCCGCGCGACAAGACGGGCCTGCGCTATTGCATCAACTCGGCGGCGCTGACGCTCGATCCGGACGCGCGCTGACCGGCTGCCTGGGGCAGGGAGAGACCATGATCGGACTGCGGCGGAGTCGTCTGCACCCGTGGGCGGTGTGGATGGTGATCGGGCTGGGTATCCTGGCGCTGGCCGGATGCGGCGGCGCGGACAACCCGGCAACAGCCACGCCGACGGCCGGCGGGACGCCGGCCATCACCGTGCAGGATGCGTGGGTGCGGGCGACAACCGGCACGGAGCCGGGACAGATGACCGCCGCCTATCTCACGCTGGTCAACACCCTGCCGCACGACGAACGCCTGATCGGCGCGCGGGCCGAAGGGGCGGGCGCCGTTGAGATCCATGAGACGACGATGCAGGGCGAGATGATGCACATGGCGCCGGTGTCCGGCGTGGATGTGGCGGCGGGGGCATCGGTCGCCCTGGCGCCGGGCGGCCTGCACCTGATGCTGCTCGACCTGGATCGCGCGCTGGTGCCGGATGATACCGTCGTGCTGACGTTGATCTTCGAGTCCGGCCTGGAGCTGCTGGTCGAGGCGCCGGTCCGCCCGCTGGTGCAGGAGTGATCGGGATGATACGACCTCGACCGCGTCTGACGCTGCCCGGCCTGGTGCTGCTGGCGGCCGTGCTGGCGGGCTGCGGCCTGGCGCCCGATCCGGCGCAGCCGACCGCCACCCCGCTGCCCGGCACCGTGCTCAACCCGCCGCGCGTGCTGGCCGACTTCACGCTGACCGATCACACCGGCGCGCCCTTCGGCCTGGACGACCTGCGCGGGCGGGTGGCGCTGGTTTTCTTCGGCTTCACGCACTGCCCGGATATCTGCCCGACGACCCTGGCCGATTTCAAGCAGGTGAAGACACAGTTGGGGAGCGCTACGGATGAGGTGGCGTTTGTGTTCTTCAGCGTGGACGGCGCGCGCGACACGCCGGAGCGTCTGGCGGCGTATGTGCGCGCCTTTGACCCGGACTTCATCGGCCTGACCGGCGACGACGCCGTGCTGCGCCCGGTGGCAGCCGACTTCGGCGTGTACTATCAGGCGCACGCGCCCGCGAGCGGCTCCGGGAGCTATCTGGTCGATCATACCGCGTCAGTTTTTGCGCTGGACCGCGAAGGCCGGCTGGCGATTGTCTTCCCCTACGGCACGCCCCCTGACGCCATCGCCCGCAGGCTCCGCGCGCTGCTGTGAGCTACCCTGGCCCGCTGCTACAATCTGTATAGACGGGCGCCCGGTCGCCCGCACTTCGATCTCACGGCTCGCGCACCGGCCCGCGGCGAGCACAAGTCGTGCTGTGGAGGCGCGCATGAAATTCGCTGTTATCACGGACGCGCATGGCAATCTGCCGGCGTTACAGGCGGCGCTCGAAGCGATCAACGCCGAAGGGGTGGACGCGATCTATCACACCGGTGACGCGATCGGGATCGGGCCGTTCCCTGCTGAAACGCTCGATCTGCTGCTCAACACCCCCAACATGCACCTGCTCATGGGCGATTATGACGCCGCCTTCGTCAACGGGCTGCCCGATAGCCTGCCGGATGGCATGAGCGAAGAGGAATTCGAGCACCAGCGCTGGACCATCGAAGCCCTGGACGCGGCGTTGCGCGACACGGTGGCGGGCTGGCCGTACATTGTGGAGACCGAGATCGAAGATGTCCCGATCGCCTTTGTGCACTACGCGCTGGGCGAGTCCGGGCGCGATTTTCTCCCGGCGCAGCCCGACGCTACGGCGGATGACCTCGACAAGCTGTTCGAGCGCCTGCAAACGCAGCTTGTCTTCTATGGGCATGTGCCGTCGAAATCGAGCGTGCAGGGCCGCGCCATGTACATCAATCCCGGCTCGCTCGGCTGCCAGACCAGCGCCAGCGCCAACTACTGCACCGTCGACTTGCGCCGAGTCAACATCGTGATCGATCATCATCAGGTGATGTACGATGACGCGCCGCTGGCCGAGGCGTTCGAAAAGCGCGCTGTGCCGGGCCGCATTCCCTTCTACCAGGCGTTCTTCGGCGGGCGCTTTGGGCTGAGGTAGCCGCGGGTAATCGCACGCTCTAGCGCGTGTGATGGTCGGGCGCGGGCTTTCCCCCGCGCTCCGGTCTGCAACGTGCCAGACATCTACCCGGCGCTCAGCGCGTCGGCCAGGCCCGACAGCCGCTCCAGCAGCGCGCCCGGCAGCCCGATCCCGTGCTGCGCCGCGATATGGTCAAGCAGCTCGCGTCCCCACAGCCAGCTTTCCGCGTACGCGCGGCCCAACGCGCCCGGATCCAGCGGCGCCGTGCAGGCGCGGAAGCGCGCGTAGGACTCGGCGGAGAGATCTTGCTCCAGCCCTTTTGAGGGCGTCAGCCAGTTCGCCGTCTGCCCTTCGACGGCGCGCGCCAGGTGCAGCAGCGCGCGGTGCACGCCGTTCAACATCTCCAGCGCCCGCGCGTGCTCTCCGCGCCGCAGGACGTTGTGGCCGAACAGCCAGATCGTGGCGAAGTGGCGCGCCAGCGTTTCCAGCGCGGCGGGTGTGGCACGCTCCGGCGGCGGCCCGATGAGCGGGGCGAGGTAGGGGGCGAAACGGCCCGTTTTGTCGACCAGCAGGGTCGATTCCAGCGTGGGAAAGGTCACCACGCCGCGCCAGGATGCGGCGATGGGCATGTCGGAGACGCGGTGAAAATGAAACTCGCCGCGCACCAGGTTGTCGAAGATCACTGCAACGATGCCGTGCTCGTTTGTGTAGTCCAGCAGCACCGGCGTGACCTGCTCGATCCACGCTCGCGGCGCGATCTGGTCGAACGCCGCGTCCTCGAAGAACAGCAGAAACTCGATATCCGAATAGGCATCGCCTTCGCCCCGTGTGAATGAGCCGTACATCATCAGCGCGTCCAGGCGGGCGTCACGCTCCGCGAGCGTGCGCACCCGCGCGATAAGCTGTTCCTGTGGCAGCATGGCGCTCCTTCGCTTTCAAACTGTACCGGTTCATTCTACGCAGTGTCGCGCGCCGGGTTGCTCCGCCAGTGGGCAGACGGCCGCCAATCGATCTAAGTTCATAATACAAGGCAGCGCCTCTTTTCGCCGGGCGCAGTTGCGCGGGATGCTTCAGAAAGGGTAGTGAGGTGTGATGACGCTTTTGACCAGTGTGATCGAGCGCGTGCCGGGCTTTACGCGTTTTGCCCGCCAGGCCGCCCAGGCCATGCACGGCGCGGTGTTGGGGGCAGGCAAACCGGCGCGCCAAGCGATTGACGTGCTGCACGGCAAGTGGCTCGGACACCCGGCGCACCCTCTGCTGACCGATCTCACCATCGGCGGGTGGAGCTTCGGGAGCCTCTTCGACCTGGCCGGCCTGCTGACGCGCTCGGAACGCACACAGCGGGCCGGGGACGCGCTGACCGGCCTGGGGACGGCGGCGGCGGTCCCCACCGCGCTGACCGGCCTGGCGGATTATTCCGCGATCAAGCGCGACGCGGCGCCGCTGGCGGCCCTGCACGCGATCGTCAACGACGTGGCGCTGACGTTCTACGGGCTGTCGTTGATCGCGCGCCGCCAGGATCGGCGCGGGCTGGCGACGACCCTTTCGCTGCTGGGGTTCGGCTGGGTGACGGTGGGCGGCTATCTGGGCGCCGAGCTGGTCTTCCGCAAGCGGGTCGGCGTCAACCACGCCCCCAAGCCGTCCGGACCGGGCGACTGGACCGCCGTGATGCCCGAAAGCGAGCTGGCCGAGCACCAGCCGCGTCGCGTCGAGGTTGAGGGCGCGCCGGTGCTGCTCTACCGCTTTGGGGGGACGGTCTACGCCATCGGCGCGGTGTGCTCGCACGCGGGCGGGCCGCTGGAAGAAGGGACGTTTGACGGCACCTGCGTCCAGTGCCCGTGGCACGACTCGGTCTTCGATGTGCGCGACGGCAGAGTCGTGCACGGCCCGGCGACTTTTCCTCAGCCGCGCTACCGGGCGCGCATCGAGAACGGGCAGGTTGAGATCCAGCTCGCGGCGGAAGAGTCTTAGCGCTCGCCGTCCTCAAGCCCCTGCCAGAACGCTTCGAGCGCCTGGAAGGTCTGCTGCGGCTGGTCGAAGTGCGGCAGCCCGCGCGACGGGACGATCCGCTGCGCCTGCCAGTTGACGTGCTGCATCAGCAGGTCCGGCAGGGCGTCGAAGCGGGTGTAGGGATCCTGGTCGTAGAGCACCAGCACGGGCTGGGTCAGCTTCTCGTAGACGGCCTGGCGGATGTCCGGCGAGAAGGGTTTGCCGCTGATAAACGCCAGCGGGGCAAAGCGCGCGCCGGGCTGATGGGCGGTCAGGTAGCTATATGCCACCAGGCCGTCGTCCGGCTCGCCGTAGAAGCTCTGGCGCAGGAAGTAGCGGATGCTGGGGCGCGTCACCAGCAGGTCGTAGAGGGCCTGGCTCCACAGCGGGAACGAGAGCAGGCGGTGGACGCGCTCGTCCGGCCCGGTCCGCGCCCGGTCTGGTCCCAACCCGGTGGGGGATAGCAGCGCCAGCGACCGCACCCGTGCGGGCCGCTCAAGGGCAGCGCGGGCGGCGAACTCGCTGCTCAGCGACAGCGCGAGCAGGTCTGCCGGGCTGTCGAGCCGCGTTTCCAGCAGGTCGATGATGGCGTTGGTGTAGACACGGGCCGTATAGGGCCGGTTGGCGCGCTCGGAAAACCCAAAGCCCGGTAGCTCCAGCGCGTAGACGGGCCGCCGCCCCCGGAAACGCTCGAACAGCGGGCGCACTTCGTAGGCCGACGCCGCCGCGTTAATGCTGTGCAACAGCACCAGCGGGACCCCCTCGCCGGACCGGTCCACATAGGCGTGCAGGCTGCCCGCAAAGCCGCCCCCGAATCGCGCACGCTCGGCATCCAACGCGGGCGGCAAGGGCATGTGATGATCGATCGCCAGGCGGCTGTAGGCGATCCAACCCCCGGCGGCCAGCGCCGCGCCCCCCGCCAGCGATCCCAGTACTGCCCCTGCGCGTTTGCTCCATCCTGTCATCGCTCACCTCTTGTTCTGGCCCCCGCGCCCGATCGACGCGATCGCGGTGATCAGAGTGTAGCGAATCGGCAGCCGCACTGGCGATGCGCCGGGGTGGTTCCGCTGCGCCAGGCGCATTGACCGAAGGCGAATTTACTGAGTTCAGTATTGTCTGAACACACAGGATCGGTTATCATTTTGGGCGTGGCGATGCAGAAAGGGAACCCGCGTGGATGGCACGCACAGACAGCGCCTCTCGCAAGCAGCACTACGCCGAGGAAATCGGCCTCTACTTCGAGCAGCTTGGGCTGACTCGGATGGCCGGGCGGATCATCGGCTGGCTGCTGGTCTGCGACCCCCCGGAACAGACCATGCACCAACTGGCCGAGGCGCTGCACGCCAGCAAAGGCTCGATCAGCGCCATGACGCGCCTGCTGATCCAGCTTGGGCTGGTCGAGCGCATCAGCATCCCCGGCGAGCGGCGCGACTATTTCCGCCTGCGCAAAAACGCCTGGGGCCATGTGATGGAAGCCCGGCTGGTCGAGGTGCGCCGCCTGCGCGAGATGGCCGAGCGCGGCCTGGATATGCTGGCCGACGAGCCGCCTGCGGCACGCCGCCGGCTGGCCGAGATGCGCGATCTGTACGCCTACTTCGAGCGCGAACTGCCGGCCCTGATCGCCCGGTGGAACGCGCAGTCCACCGACGACGGTTGAATATAGCCTTACCAAATCGTATTATTAGGATACCCTAATTATTAGGGGGTTGCGAGTGCCTTGCTGCGCGTACACTGGCATCGAGCAAGGGACTCGCTCTCGTTGGCATGGCCGCCGGCTGGCGGCGGTTGTTGTCAAAAGGCAAAACCATGACTATCCAAACCGAGGGTCTCACCAAGTACTATGGCAAGGCACGCGGGATCATCGACGTGAATCTCAGCGTGCGCGAAGGCGAGGTCTTTGGCTTCCTTGGCCCGAACGGGGCGGGGAAGACCACCATGATCCGCCTGCTGATGGATTACATCCGTCCGACCAGCGGGCGCGCGACCGTGCTGGGCATGGATTCGCATGCCGACGCGTTGAAAATCCACGCGCGAACAGGCATCCTGCCCGGTGACCTGGCGCTCTATCCCAAGCTGACCGGCGAGGAAAACCTGCGCTATCTCGCCAGTCTGCGCGGCGGGGTGGATTGGGCGTACGTGCGCGAGCTGGCCGAGCGCTTGGACGCGGACCTTTCCAGAAAGGTCAAGGCGTATTCGTCGGGCAACCGGCAGAAGATCGGGCTGATCCAGGCGTTCATGCACAAGCCGGAGCTGCTGATCCTCGACGAGCCGACCAATGGCCTCGACCCGCTGATCCAGCAGGAATTCTACGCCCTGGTGCGCGAGGCGACGCGGGCGGGCCAGACGGTCTTCCTGTCGTCGCACAACCTGCCCGAAGTCGAGCGCGTCTGCGACCGCGTGGGCATCATCCGCGAGGGGCGGCTGGTGGCGGTGGAAGAAGTCGCCGCGCTGAAAGCCAAGGCGCTGCGCCAGATCGAGATCGTCTTCGACGGCCCGGCCCCGCTGGAAGCGTTCCAGCAGATCCCGGGGGTGCGCGATGTCACCGCCGCCAACAGCCACCTGCGCTGCACCATCGCCGGGCCGCTGGACCCGGTGGTCAAGCAGGCCGCCCGGTACACCGTCGTCAATATGATCAGCCAGGATCCCAACCTGGAAGACATCTTCCTCGCCTTCTATGGCCGGGAGGGGAACAACCATGCTTAGCAACGTCTACCTGAAAACCCTGCGCGATATGCGCCGCCCGCTGTTCTGGTGGGTGGCTGGCCTGTTTCTCTTCACGCTCTACTTCGTCACGCTCTATCCGTCGATCGAAGAAGCCAGCGCGGACATGCAGAGCTACATCGACAGCCTGCCGGACAGCTTCAAGGCGATGTTCGGCGGCAATGCGCTCGACCTCAGCACGTTCGAGGGCTTCCTGACGATGGAACTGCTCAGCATGTTCTACCCGATCATGATCCTGGCGTTTGCCGTGTCGTACGGGGCGGGGCTGATCGGCAGCGAAGAGGAAAGCGGCACGCTCGAAATCCTGCTGGCCACGCCGCTGCCGCGCTGGCGGGTGATGCTCTCGAAGTTCGGCGCGCTGATCACCTTCACCCTGATCGTGCTGCTGGCGGTCTGGCTGGGGATCGCGGGCGGCGTGCTGGCCGTCGACATCGAGACGGACCTGGGGAACCTGCTGGCCGGTGTCATGAACATGGCACCGCTGGCGCTGGTCTTTGCGGCGCTGGCCTTTTGCCTGACTGGCCTGCGCGGCAGCAGAGGGACGGCTCTGGGCTTGACCCTCGCCGTCGCGGCGATCACCTACCTGGTCCACACCCTCAGCGAGGTGACGAACGTCCCCGCGTGGATGCAGAAGCTCTCGCCGTGGTACTGGTACAACGGCGTGTACGCGCTCAGCGAGGGGGTTGATCCGCTCAATGTCGCGCTGCTGCTGGGGGTCACGCTGCTGCTGGTCGCGCTCGGCATGTGGGGCTTCGAACGGCGCGATCTGGGCGTGTGAATCCGGCGATCCAGAGAAGTCAAGCGGGGCGCTCCCAGGCTGGCTGTGGGGCGCCCCTTTGCGCGTATAATGGAAAGTGAGGCAGCGCCCCGTCTGGGCGCGAGGTCCCCATGATCAACGCCGCGATGGTCAACGGCATTTTCCTCAAGACGCTGCGCGATATGCGCACAGCGTTGTTTTGGTCCGCGCTCGGTCTGTTTGCCATGAGCCTCTATCTGGTGACCTTTTTCCCCAGCATCGAGGAAAACTACGCCACGCTGACTGAGATCTTCGAGCGAATGGGGCCGACGATCACGGCCCTGACCGGCGGCGAGATGGACATCTCGACGGTCGAGGGTTTTCTGGCGACAAAGGTGTTCAGCCTGACCTATCCGGTCATCCTGATCGCGTTTGGGATCGCGTTTGGGGCCGGGCTGGTGGGCGGCGAGGAAGAAAGCGGCACGCTGGACGTGCTGCTGGCGACGCCGGTCGCGCGTTGGCGGGTTGTGCTCGCCAAATTCGCCGCGCTGGTCGCCTTCGTCGCGATCATACTGGTGGCAATCTTCCTGGGCTTTGTCGCCGGGGCGAAGCTGGTCGACCTGGAGACAATGCGCACCGGGCGCATCCTGGCCGGGGTGATCAACCTGGGGCCGCTGACGCTGTTCTTCGCGGCGCTGGCCCTGGCGCTAAGCTGCTGGCGCAACGCGCGCGGGCCGGCGCTGGGCGTGCCTGTGGCGCTGGCCGCCGGAAGCTGGCTGATTCATGCCCTGGCCGGTGTGTCGGATATTCCGGCCTGGCTGCACAAGCTGACGCCGTGGTATCACTACGACGGGCAGCGCGCGCTGCTGCACGGGCCAAGACCGGGCGGGATGCTTCTGCTGCTGGTTCTGGCCGCGGCTCTGGTGGCGGTAGCTGCGTGGAGCCTGGAGCATCGGGATGTTGGGGTGTAGACGTTTGGCGTCGATTCACCTACAATCTGCGGCGGGGCGGTCCGGTGAGGCCGTCCCGCCGTGTCGTATTGCCGGACGCTGAAAGAGGCTGCCTTGTTCACTCGCCGCCGCGCTGCAACACCCCCCGCCGACATCCCGCCTGGGCCGGTCCAGTGGCGCCGGATGCTGGGCTATCTCGCGCCGTACAGGTGGCGGCTTGTGCTGGCCCTGGCCGCGCTGTCCGCCGCTGCGGCGCTGTCGCTGGTCTTCCCGGCGGTGATCCGCAGCGTGGTCGACTCGGTGCTGGTCGAGGGCGACGAGGGCCTGCTCAACCGGATCACGCTGGCGCTGCTGGGCGTGTTTTTCGTCCGTTCGCTGGTTTCGCTGGTGGAGGCTTACAACCTGAACTACATCGGCGAGCGCATCGTGATGGACCTGCGCCGCCAGCTCTACGCGCACATCCAGAGCCTGTCGATGGGCTTTTTCACCGAGCGGCGCGTGGGCGAGCTGGTAAGCCGCATGTCCAGCGACGTGACGATGATGCGCGGCGCGCTGACCAGCAACCTCAACACGCTGCTGCACCAGGGCCTGACCATGATCGGCGCGGTGGCGATCATGGTCGTGATCAACTGGCGGCTCACGCTGTCGATCCTGCTCATGGTCCCGGTCGTGATCCTGCTGGGGTTCATCTTCGGGGCGATTCTGCGCCGCATCAGCACCGAGGTGCAGGACGAGCTGGCGGCGTCGACCGTGGTCGCGGAAGAGGCGTTTCAGAACATCCGCGAGGTTAAGTCGTTCGTGCGCGAGGACTATGAGATCGCGCGCTATAACCAGGCTATCGGGCGGGCGTTCAACGCGGCGCTGCGCCTGCTGCGCGTGCGGGTGGTGTTCACGCCGCTGGTGGCCTTCATGGGGTTCGGATCGCTGACATTGATCTTGTGGTTCGGTGGGCGCGAGGTGCTGGCCGGGCGTCTGACCGGCGGCGAGCTGGTCGCCTTTTTGATCTACGGCCTGACGGTGGCGGGCAGCTTTGCCTCGCTGGTCGGGCTGTACACCTCGTTCCAGGAAGCGCTCGGCGCCACCAAGCGCGTTTTCCAACTGCTCGACACACCGCCCGCCGTGCGGGACGCGCCCGACGCGATCGTGCTGGAGCGGGCCGAAGGGCGCATCACCTTCGAGGACGTCAGCTTCACCTATGGCGACGACCTCGAAGTCCTGCGCCATGTCAACCTGGACATCGCGCCGGGCGAGATCGTCGCGCTGGTCGGGCCGAGCGGCGCCGGCAAATCGACCATGTTTAACCTCATCCCGCGCTTCTACGACGTGACCGGCGGGCGCGTTTGTGTGGACGGGATCGACGTGCGCGCCATCACGCAGGCCAGCCTGCGCGCGCAGATCGGGATTGTCCCGCAGGAAACGCTGCTGTTTGGCGGCTCGATCCGCGAGAACATCCTCTATGGGCGGCTGGACGCCGACGAGGACGCCCTGATCGCCGCCGCCCGCGCGGCCAACGCGCACGAGTTTATCATGGCGCTGCCGCAGGGCTATGAGACGGTCGTCGGCGAGCGCGGCGTGCGCTTGAGCGGCGGCCAGCGCCAGCGGATCGCCATTGCGCGCGCCATCCTCAAAGACCCGCGCATCCTGCTGCTGGACGAGGCAACGTCCAGCCTGGACAGCGAGAGCGAGCATCTGGTTCAGGACGCGCTGAGCCGCCTGATGGAGGGGCGCACCACCGTGATCATCGCGCACCGCCTCAGCACGGTTCGCATCGCGCACCGGATCGCCGTGCTGGACGCCGGGCAGATCGTCGAGCTGGGCACGCACGACGAGCTGATGGCAGCGGGCGGGCTGTACGCGCGGCTGTATGAGATGCAGTTTCGCGAGGCCGATCTGCTCGCCGCTGCGTCCGGCAGCGGCCTCTGATCCGTCTGCCTGGCGCGCAGGGCGAGGATAGAAAGACGGGCGTTGTGCGAACCATTCCAGAAGCCGGCCCGGTCGTGGCGTTGAAAGCGCTACGGGCGGCGCGGCACGGGGGCAGCATCCTCGGCGCGCTGTGCGTCTTTCACCGTGAGCTGGGCGACGTGTTCCGGCTGCCGCTGCCGGGCTTCCGCGCGGTGATGCTGGTCGGGCCGGAAGCCAATCGCTTTGTGCTCGTCACCGGGCGCGACCGGCTGTTGTGGCGTCCGCCGGGCGACCCCGTCGCGCGGTTGCTGCGCCGTGGGGTTCTGGTGACGGACGGCGACGAACACGCTGCGCTGCGGCGGCTGCTCGGCCCGCCGCTCCACAAGGCGCGCATCCCGGGCTATGCCCCGCAGGTGGTGCATTGGACCGATCAGGTGACGTCCCGCTGGAAGGCGCGCGGCCCGTTGGACATGCTGGACGAGATGCGCCGCGTCGCGCTGCTGATCCTGACCGGCACGTTGTTCGACGCCGATCTGACGCCCGACCTCGATCGCCTGTGGCCCGCCATCCTGCGCGTGCTGCGCTACATTTCCCCCGGCGCGTGGATGGTGTGGCGCGGCGCGCCGCAGCCGGGCATCGCCGCCGCGCGCCGCACCCTCGACCGCTGGCTGCACGGGATCATCCTGGAGAGGCGCGTTACACAAGACCCGCACGCGCCCGCCGGAGACCTGCTGACCGGGCTGGTGCGTTCCGGCCTGCCGGACGCGCGCATCCGCGACCAGCTCTTGACCATGCTGATCGCCGGGCACGACACCAGCACGGCGCTGCTGGCGTGGGCGCTGTATCTGTTGGGGCGTCACCCTGAGGCACAGGCCCAGGCTCGCGCCGAAGTCGATGCGGTGGTGGGGGCGAACGCGCCCGGCGCGTCGCATCTGGACGGGTTGCCCTACCTGGGCCGGGTGATCGACGAAACGCTGCGGCTCTATCCACCGATCCACCTGGGGCAGCGCGTGGCGGCCGTCGATCTGGCGTTTGGCAACTATGCGATCCCCGCGGGCACGCGCGTGCTGTACTCGATCTTCCTCACGCACCGGCATCCCGCTTTCTGGCCCGATCCGGATGCCTTCGACCCCGACCGCTTTCTGCCGGAGCGGCGGCGCGAGCAGGCTCCCTATGCCTACCTGCCGTTCGGCGGCGGACCGCGCAATTGCCTGGGCATGGCCTTCGCGCAGGCCGAGGCGAAGCTGGTGCTGGCGCGGCTGCTGCAGGGCTGGACCTTCACGCTGGAGCCGGGCCGGGTCAGCCTGCACATGGGCGCCACGCTTGAGCCGCGCATGGGGCGCGGGGCGGGCGTGCTGATGCGCGTGCAGCCCCGCACCGGATCGCCCGCGTGACTTTTTCGCTGCGGCTGCGTATAGTTTTCTTAGACACACACTCCCCTCTGTTGGCATAGCAGGAGCGATTCACATGGTGCGCACCACGACAATGATCAGCCTTGTCGCAACCGTGGTGGTATGGGCTGCCATACTGGCGGCGCGTCTGGTAGCTGGCGCTGCTCTGGGAATTATGGACTTTATGCTGGTTGCCGGGGTGGGGACGACGATCGCGCTGTGGACGGTGTGGGCGTTCGTGAGCATCGATTTCGTCAAGAACCAGTCCGAGCGTGGGAAGGTGAAGCGCGCCAGTCCTGAACCTGTGTCCGACGCGCGGCTCTCACTGCTGTTGCAATTGCTGGACGAGGATGAACGGCGCGCGCTCAAGCGGCGCCTGCGCGATGAACTCAGCGCGGACGGCGAGGGCGTCGCGCTCGAAGACCTGCTCGGCGACACCGGCCAGGATCGCCGGGCGCGGCGCGGCTAGGGGTCGGGCGCGCCATCGGACGGAGCAGAGAACGGGTTCATGAATTTGCCCCGGATCAACAGCGTGGTGTCCGGCGTGGTTGGCACGGTTTTCATCTGGGCTGCCGTGCTGATGGTTCGCTATGTTGGCGGGGCGACCGTCCCCATGTTCAATTTCGCGCTGCTGATCGGGTTTCTGGCGACGGTCGGGCTGTGGCTGTCGTGGGCGATCATAAGCTTCCAACAGAGCGGGATGGAGCAGGGGCACGAAAAAGCCAAGCGGTCGCCCGCTGAAGACGACGC
The DNA here is from genome assembly GCA_020724465.1 of Thermoflexus sp. Taxonomy (GTDB): domain Bacteria; phylum Chloroflexota; class Anaerolineae; order Aggregatilineales; family Aggregatilineaceae; genus DYGX01. The sequence goes on along the minus strand of DYGX01000004.1, from coordinate 74,540 downwards.
CCGGCTCTCGCGCATGCTGCTGCAGATGCTCGACGAAGATGAGCGCCGCGCGCTCAAGCAGCGCCTGCGCGACGAAATGCCCGCCGACGGGGAGGCGGTCTCGCTGGACGAGCTGGTCGCCCGCAGCGAGCAGTCCGGGCGCGAGGGCTAGGGCGTCCGCCGCGCAATGAGTGCGGTGAGGGGGATTCACCATGCGGGGCGGCTCCACCATCGGGCGAGCCGCCCCGCTTTTGCCGGCAGGCAGACCGTTGCGGCGTCTAAGGCAGGTTGACCAGGCAGCGCCCCGCGCCTGTCTCGCAGGTGGCGATCGCCTGGCCGCCGTACAGCACGTCGAACGTGCCGGCGGTCCAGAAGATCAGCTCGTTGTCGCTCAGCCAGCCCTGGCGCGCGTCGCCGCACTCCGGCGGGGCAGGCTGCTCCGGCAGATTGAAACCCCAGATCATCAGGCAGCCGATCGGCTTAAACGCGTTCAGGGGCGAGGCGAGGAAGGGCGTGTTCCAGACCGTCGCCGGGATGGTGCGTCCCGCGCCCTGGAAGGCCAGCAACGTCAGATCCAGTTCCTGGCCGGATGTGTTTTGCAGCGTGAAGACCGGCACGCCGGCGTCGTAGATCAGCAGCAGATCTTGCTCGCCCGGCGTGACGGTGACGGCCGGGCCGGGCGCGTCCGGGTTGGGCTGCCACTGCGGGGCGCGCTCGTGGGCGGCGGTGCCCCCCACCGTCACCAGGCCCGCGCCGCTGGGCCGCAGGATGTACACGTCAAAGTTCCCGGCGCGGTCCGAGCTAAAGGCCAGCCACTCGCCGTCGGGCGACCACCCCACCGACTCGACGCTGCGCCCGTCCGCTGTGTAGACGATCCGGTCGGTGCCATCGGCGCGCACGCTCGCCAGCTCGCTGCTGGCGGCCATTCCCGCGCTCGACTCGATCACATACGCCAGCCGCGACGCATCCGGCGCCCAGGCGAAGCCCGTCACGTTGTCCCCCTCGGCAGACAGACGGACGGGGAGCGCGGCGCTTTCGAAGGCAAACACGCGGTAGAGGGCCTGCTGGCCGTCCTGCTCGCTGAGGTAGGCGATCTCGCCGCCGCGCGGCGACCAGGCCGGCTGCGAATCGACGCCGGGGCCGGTGCGCAGGCTGAGCGGGTTCGCGCCGTTGGAGGCCATCACAAAGATGTCCGGATCGGCGCCGTCCCGGTCGGAGACAAACGCGATCTGCGTGCCGTCCGGCGACCAGGCGGGCTGGCTGTCGGCGGCGGGATGGTTGGTCAGGTTGGTCAGGCCGCTGCCATCCACGTTGATCGCGTAGATCTCCTGGTTCTCATCGCGGTCCGAGGCGAACGCCAGGCGGGTGCTGTCCGGCGCCCAGGTGGGCGCGGTGTTGGTCGCCTCGGTGGTGTGCGTGAGCTGGAGCAGGTTCTCGCCGCTCGCGTCGATCAGGTAGAGCTGCTGCGCGTCGTAGAACGCGATGCGCGAGCCGTCCGGTGACCAGACAAAGCCCTGAACGTCGATCCCGTCTGGGCTGACGCGCACCGGGTTCGACCCGTCTGCTGAGGCGATGACCAGCTCCACCGGCGGGGCGGTCTGCCCTGGCGCGGCGATTGCCTGGCGTAGGTACGCGATCCGGCCCGTGTCGGCGGCGGGAGCGGGTCCGGCTGCCGGCAGCCCGCCGGCGAATGGCCACGGTTCCAGCCAGTACGCACCCGCGTTCCCCTCGGCGGTGAAACCGGTCTGCCCGTTCCAGCGGCGGACCTGCCACCAGTTGAGGTTTTCGGCGCAGGTCGGCCCGGCGACCACCGTGACGATCTCGCCATCGGCCAGCACGCCGAGCGCCACGGCGCTGGCGGTGGCGCTGGCGCGCAGGTTGTTGCCGATCCCGTTGCCGGGCACCACACGGGCGGTCTGCCCGGCGATCAGGCGCGGGGCGGGCGCGTCGCCGCAGGGCGCCTGGGCGCGGGCCGGTGCGTGCGGCACGGTGAGCGCCAGCGCCAATACGCTCAACAGCGCGGCGAGCGCCGCCTTGAGTTGCCGCTTGTCAGTGTGACTCATGGTGTCTCTCCTGGTCGGTTCGGGGTCATGGAATGGAATTTGATGCTGGAGAGATTGTAGTGCAAGCGCGCGCCTCTGCTCCACTCCAAACCGGTTTGTGCTCAACGGCTGGCTGACGCGCTGCGGTGCAACTTTTCGCGCCGGCCTGCGTAAAGAACTGCGGCAGGCAAAACAAGCCCGTATGCCGCACAACCGTGAGGACACAAGGAGGACATCGGAGAAGCGATGGCAGCGATAGAGGTGCGCAATCTGCGCAAGGTCTATCAGGGCGTGCCAGCGGTCGACGGCATCAGTTTTTCCGTCGCCGAAGGTGAGGTGTTCGGCTTGCTGGGACCGAACGGCGCCGGCAAGACAACCACCATTGAGTGCATCGAAGGGCTACGCCAGCCGGATGCAGGCGAGATCACCGTCCTTGGTCGCGATTTCCGCTCTGGCCCCAACGGGATCAAGGAGCGCATCGGGATCCAGCTCCAAACCACCGGGCTATATCCGCGCCTGACGGTCGCCGAGCTGCTCAGTCTGTTCGGCACGTTCTACGCCAGGGCGCTGCCGGTGGACGAGCTGCTCCGGCTTGTCAGCCTGGAGGACAAGCGCAACACGCTGAGCAAGAACCTCTCGGGCGGGCAGCACCAGCGGCTCTCGCTGGCCCTGGCGCTGGTTAACGATCCGGAGCTGCTCTTTCTGGACGAGCCAACGACTGGCCTGGACCCGCAATCGCGCCGGCAGATCTGGAATATCGTCAAGGACCTCAAGCGCCGCGGCAAGACGATTGTGCTGACGACGCACTACATGGAAGAAGCGCAGACGCTGTGCGACCGCGTGGCGGTGATGGACTCCGGCACGATCATCGCGTTTGGCACCCCGCGCCAGCTGATCGATCAGCACTTCGAGACGGCGGCGGTCGAGTTCGAAGACCGCAACGGCGCCAGTCTGGAGCTGCTCAACAGCCTGCCCGGTGTCACCCGCGCTTCGCGTGATGGCACGCTGGTGACGCTCTACTCGCGCGATACACCGCACACCGTCGAAGCCATGCTCGCCGCCGCGCGCGAGGGGCAGATCGCGTTCGACGATCTGCGCGTGCGCAGCGCCACGCTTGAGGACGTCTTTCTCAAACTGACCGGTCGCCGGATTCGAGACTAGCGACGCGAGACTGAGGAGGGCAACGCATGAAAGCCTTCATTCCGCTCTTTCTGGCCGACGTGCGCGAGTTCGTGCGCGACCGTACGGCGCTGTTCTGGACCGCCGCGTTCCCGGTGATGTTCATCTTCATCTTCGGGGTGATCTTCTCCGGAGGCGACGACATCAGCTTCTCTATCGGCCTGGTGAACGAGGACGGGCCTGGCGGCGAGCAGCTGGTCGAGAGCTTCCAGGCGATCGAGGCGTTCGAAATCACGACCGGCACGCGCGAAGCCGAGCTGGCCGCACTGAAAGATGGCGACCGCGCAGCAGTGATCGTCATCCCGTCGGGCACAGGTTCGACTCTGGCGCGCGTCGCCAACACCGGCGGGGGCAGTCCTGCTCCGGACAGTGTGGCCCTGAGCGTCTACTATGACGCGGCCAATCAGAACAGGTCGCAGATCGTGCTCAACATCATCGACAAGGTCGTGAGTGGCATGAATCAGGGCATGACGGGGATCACGCCCGTGCTGACCATCGAGCCGCAGCAGGTCACGGCCACAGATCTGCGCAACATTGACTACCTGCTGCCCGGCATCCTGGCGATGAGCCTGATGCAACTGGGCCTGTTTGGGACGGCGGGACCGCTGGTCAGCCTGCGCGAGAAAGGCGTGCTGCGCCGGATGGGCGCCACACCGCTTAACCGCGCGACGCTCTTAAGCTCGCAGGTTGCGTTCCGCATGGTGCTGGCGCTGTGCCAGGCGGCGCTGCTGATCGGCGTGGGGATGCTCGCCTTCGACGTGCGCGTTGATCTGGCAAATCTGCCGCTCGTCGCGCTGGTGGTGCTGTTTGGCGCCAGTATGTTCGTCACGCTGGGCTACTTCCTCTCCACGCTGGCGAACACGGAAGAAGCTCTGCAAGGTATCGTCGGGCTGCCCAACTTCATCTTCATGTTCCTGTCGGGGATCTTCTTCCCGGTCGACATGATGCCGGAGTGGATTCGCCCGGTGGTGGACGTCATCCCGCTGACGTACCTGGGCGACCTGCTGCGCAAGACCATGCTCGAGGCCGGGTCCTACTACAGCACGCTCACCAGTGTGCTGGTGCTCGGCGGATGGCTGCTGGTTTCCGCGCTTCTGGCGCTGCGCTTCTTCCGCTGGGAGCAGCAGGGGTAAACCGTCACCGCAACTGACAGACATAACGAGCCGGCGTGTTCTCGCGCCGGCTCGTCTCATTCTCCGTCCGGGGGTGTGACGCTCACTCGACCATGAACTCGCCGGCGCGGTAGAACAGCTCGCCCTCGACCCAGATCTCCCCGCCGTCCTGCAGGCCGTGCACCATATCCCAGTGGATCGCGCTCTGGTTCTGCCCGTGCGACTCGGCGTAGCTGCGCCCCAGCGCCATGTGGATCGTCCCGCCGATCTTCTCGTCGAACAGGATGCTGCGGGTGTAGCGCGTGACGCCTCTATTGGTCCCGATGGCGAACTCGCCTATGCGGCGCCCGCCCTCATCCAGATCGAGCTGGCTGAGCAGGAACGCCTCGTTCTTGCGCGCCGACGCCTCGACCGCGCGCCCGTTCTCGAAGCGCAGCCGCACCCCTTCTACCTCATAGCCCTGATAGACCGATGGATAGTTGAACGCCACCGTTCCGTTCACCGAATCCTCGACCGGGCTGGTGAAGATCTCGCCGTCGGGGAAGTTTAGCTTGCCGTCACAGTTGATCCAGGGACGCCCGTCATACTCAAAACTCAGGTCGATGCCGGGGCCGCGCACCTCGACGTGCGATTTGCCTTTCAGCCAGTCTACCAGCCGCTCTTGCACGTCGTGGAAGCTCCGCCAGTAGGCGATCGGGTCCGGCTGGTCCAGCCCGCACGCTTTATAGACGAAGTCCCGGTAGTCGATCAGACTCATTTCGGCGGTCTGCGCCAGGGCCTGCGTCGGCCAGGCGCACACCGTCCAGCGCAGCGTTCCTTCCGCGTACCGGTTGAGGTACGTCTCGCTCAGCGGCTGGATCGTGCGGCGATAGCGCGCCAGCCGCGCCGGGTCCAGGCTGGAGAGCGCCTTGGTGTTGGCGGGCGCTTTGATGAAGAACAGCGCCTCGCACTCGTTGACCCAGTGCATCATGGTCGAATCGAGGTGATCGAGCTGGGCGTCGTTGGCCTGGCGCAGGAACAGCTCGAAGAACGGCGTGTAGTCCGGCGAAATCATGGCCGACGTCTGCACGTTCGGGAAGCCGCCCCGCGCCAGCACTGCCGCGAGCAGCGCCTCGATCAGGGGGCTGGCCGTCTCCACGTTGCCGACGATGGTCACCCGCTCGCCGGGTTGGATGGGATTGGAGTAGCTGGTGAGGATGTGGGCCAGTTCGCTGGCGAAACTCTCGTGCATAGAGACTCTTGTCCTGACCTTGTGGGCCTGCGGCACGCGGGTGTCGCAGGCAGTAACACCTGAAAACGCGATCGCTTACGCGTCGATCACAAACACCCCATTTTCATAGAACAGCTCGCCATCGACCCAGATCGCGCTGCCATCGCGCATGCTGTGCACGATGTCCCAGTGGATCTGGCTTTCGTTCACACCGCCCGCCTCGGCCAGCGAGCGCCCCAGCGCCATATGGATCGTCCCGCCGATCTTCTCGTCGAAGAGCGTCTCGCCGGTGAACTGCTGGATGCCCTGGTTGGTCCCGATGGCGAACTCGCCCAGCCGCCGCGCCCCCTCGTCCAGATCGAGCTGAGTCAGCAGGTAGTCTTCGCCGTGTTCGGCGCTGGCCCGCACCACGCGCCCCTGCTCGAAGGTCAGCTCGATGCCGCGCACCTCGCGCCCGCCGTAGACGGTCGGGTAGCTGAAACGGATGGTGCCGTTGACGCTGTCTTCGACCGGGCAGGTGAAGATTTCGCCGTCGGGGAAGTTGTTGTCGCCCCGGCAGTTGATCCACCGGCGCCCGTCGAGATGGAACGAAAGATCGACGTTCGGGCCGCGCACTTCGACGGACTGCTTGCCCGCCAGCCAGCCGATCAGCCGGTCCTGGCGCGCGCTGAGCGCCTGCCAGTGCGCGACCGGATCGTCCTGATCCAGCGCGCAGGCCCGGTAGATGAACTCGCGATAGGCTTGCAGGCCCATCTCCGCCTGCTGCGCGGCGGCCTGGGTCGGCCAGGCGCAGATATTCCAGCGCAGCGACTGGTCTGCAATGCGCCGGAAGTACGCCTCGACAAAGGGGCGGCCCGCTCGCTGAGCGCGAGCGCTGCGCTCCGGGTCCACCTGCGCCCGGCTCATGGTATTGTGCGGCGCAAGCACGTTGAACAGCACGTCCGCCTTGCTGATCATCTCCATCGCCAGCGGGTTGAGAAAATCAAGCTGGTGATCGGCGGCCTTGCGCATGAATACATCTCCCAGGTTGGGGATGATGACGTAAGGAACGGGGTGACCGCCGCGATCCAGAACCGCTTCGTACAGGGCTTCGATCAGCGGCATGGCCTCGACCGGCGCGTTGATCACCACCAGGTCGCCCTTCTGGACCGGAACCGAGTACTCGGTGAGGACCTGCGCCATCTTGGGTGCGAAATTCTCGATCATGCGTTCAGCAGCGCCTCCTGAAGCGGGCCTGTCTGGCTCCGATTACGCTCACAGCCCGCCACTATAGCATAGGAGATAGGCGGGCGCTATTCCCGCCTGCCGGATCACGCGGCGAGCGGCTGCTCGCGCTGGCGCGCCTGCCGGTAGGCGTTGCCGGCCCGCCGCGCCACCATCCACAGCCCCAACATGATGACCGCTCCGGCGCCGATCATCAGGACGCTGGCTTCCGGGCTGACCCGGTCGAGCAGGATGCCCTGAACCCAGGGAATCACGCCGCCGCCGATCCCGCCCAGGATGGTGCACACGCTGGCGGCCTTGCCGGGCGCGTTGCGGAAGATGGCGGTCACGATCACGATGATGGTGGGGTAGACTGGCCCGAAGCCAAAGCCCGCCAGCAGCATCGCCGCGATGGACAGGGTCGCGTTGCCGGTGGTGGCAGCCAGCAGAATGCCCGCTGCTGCCGAGACCAGCGTGCTGCCCCACAACACCTGTGTGGGCGTCAGCCGCCCGCCGATCAGCGCGATCAGCACGCGGCTGGCCGAGAGCGCGAGCCAGAAGCCTGAGGTTGCCAGCGCCGCCGTGCTGGGGATGAGCGTCGTGGTGCGCTCCAGATAGATTGCCGCCCATCCGCCGATGCCCACCTCGATCCCGACGTAGACGAGCATCACCAGCCCGAACAGCCACAACAGCGGCACCCGATAGTGAAAAGCCGCCGGGGGTGGGTCGCCGGGAGCGCCCGTGTCGCGCATCCGGCGCTGGCGAGGCAGGCGATAGACAAAGGGCAGCGTCGCCAGCATCAGCACGCCGCCGGCCCACACCGCCGGGAGCGCCGTGTCCCACAGCTCCAGGCTCAGCCCGGCGGCCGCCGGGCTGACCACCGCGCCGATCCCGAAGAACACATGCAGCAGGTTCATGACGTTGACCCGCTCGGCGTACAGCTCGGCGATCAGGACGTTGTTGCCGATGTCGATCGTGCCAAAGCCCAGGCCCCAGATCAGGCTGAAGGCCAGCGTCAGCCCCAACATCGGGCTGAGCGACAGCCCGAAGACGCTCAAGCCGATCAGCACAACCCCGGCGATCAGCACCGGGCGCTGCCCGTAGCGGTCGCCAAGCACGCCGGCGGCGGCCTGCGCCGGCAGGCCCCCCAGAAAGGTGAGCAGAAAGATCGCGCCGATGGCGGAGACATCGGTGCGGTTCTGCTCGGCCAGATCGTTGAGGGCCGGACCCAGCACAGCGGCCAGCCAGCCCAGCGCGAAGAACGACACGCACGCCACAAGCAGTATGACACGTTTTGACACAGTGCTGATTCTCCCCGGCCCGGCAGGCACAGCCCCTGCAAGCGCTTGCTCGTTGATAACGCCGCGCGCCCGGCTTGTCAACCTGCGCCACGCCGCGCGCCGTGATGTAAAAACGCTCCGGCCAGTGTGCCGGAGCGTGCAGGTTGAGCCGATGCCCCCAAGGAGATTCGAACTCCTGTCTTGGCCTTGAAAGGGCCACGTCCTGGTCCTCTAGACGATGGGGGCGAACCAGGCGGCATTGTACCATGCGCGATAAGTCACCGTCAAGGCTCACTCTCGCTGCCAGTGGGCGCTGCCCGATCCGGGATTGTTATAATCTGAACAGACTTGTTCAACAGCGCCGATACGCCGCCGCGCTTCGATGCAGCGGCGCCGCGAGATCGCACGGATTGGAGCAATTCATGCTGTCCTCTGAGGTTCCCCAGCGCTTTGCGTGGGCGGTCTTGCAAAGCGGGCAGACCCCCCTGCAGCCGGACGGCACAGTCCGGAACGAGATCGAGCACCGGTGCAGCGTGGTGTTGGTCTGGCCGGCCGGTCAGGTGCCTCAGACGGATAACACGCTGCTGATCGACCCGTGTTTCACCGAGAACGGGTACGCGCAGGCGCTCATCGTGCTGGACGGGCTTGGCGCGACGCCGGAAGACATCGGCATGGTGTTCGTGACGCATCTGCATCCGGACCATATGCTGCATTTTCCCACGCAGGTTGAGGCGCCGCGCTTCAGGCCGTTCCGCCCGGTGGCGCGCCCGCAGGTCTTCACCGCGATCCATTCCGCAGCAGTCCCCGGCCACCATCCCTCGCAGGAAGCGCTGCACTTTCAGGACGATGCGGGCCGGCAGGTGTGGGTGACGGGCGACGCCGTGCTGGGGCGCGCCTGGCTGGAAGCATGGACCTATTTCTGGCCGAACGGCTACGCGCCGCTGCAAATTGTTGAGACGTGGCGCAGCGTGGCGCAGATTCTCTTTCATGCCGATGTGATCATTCCCGGCCACGACGATCCGCTGCCCGTCACGGCGGAACTGCTGCAGCGTCTTCTGGAGACATTTCCGCAGGCCGAGTTCGCCAGCCGCTGCCCGGACGTGCCGCGCCGCTTGCAGGCGCGCCTGGAGCAGCTCGGCGGCTAGCGGAGCGGGGTGCGCCGCCCGCCGCGCAGGGTGCGCTCGAGCGCGGCGATCGCCAGCAGCACCGCGCCGGTCCCGACCAGGATCAGAGCGGTCTCCGCGTCCTGGCGGCCAAACACGCTCAGCGCGAGGCACACCACACCCCCGACCACGGCCAGCACTGCGGCGATCCGGTATGCGCGCTGATCGGTCATCGGGCGAGATCCTTCCTGCACGCTGCGGCACGGATAAAGCGGACTCATTTCATCCTATATACTATTACGCAGGAAGGCAAGGGGATGTTGCGCGCTCAGCCCGCGTACCCGTCGAGAATGGACGGTAGATCGCCGGCGATCTCCAGCCCGGCCCAGCGGCCCCGCCCGCTGAAGATCTCGCCCTCGTCGCCTGGAGCCAGGCGCGTCAGGCGGACCTCGACTGTGGCGGTCAGGCTCTCGACAATGCGCGCTACCATCGCGTGGCGGTCCGGCGCGCGGATCAGGCCGCCCTCGGCGCGCTCGGCCTCGATTGCCAACCGGTAGCGGGCGGCGTCTCCCGCCGGGCCTGCTTTTCCGACCATCGACCAGTGCACGTGCGTGTCGGTCAGGTGCAGCGCCTCGATGGTCGCGCCGGTGTAGGTGGCAAAGCGGTATAGCGTGCCCGCGTGCCACAGCCCGACGATGAAGCCGCGAAACGCACGCCGCAGCCAGGGGATCAGCGCGACGGAAGCCGTCAGGCTGGTGCCCGGCTGCGCGAAGTGATTGGTCTGCATCCAGATGTAGCCGCGCGGGAACGCCTGCCCCCAATCTTTTTCGATGTAGCCGCGCCCGCCGGTGAAATCGACTGCCTCGCCATCGATGTCCAGCGCGCCGTGAATGGCGTGGTCAAAGCTGAGCACGCCGTGATAACACTCCATGAACGGCACGAAGCCGTACCAGCCCATCACCCCCGACGACAGCGGCCCGACCGGCCAGGGCGTCACGCCGTCGAAGCGCAGATCGCCGCGGACGCGCTGACCGTTCCCGTCGATCGTCAGCGACAGGCGGTCTGCCTGGAAGTGGTTCGGCCCCACCCACACATCGAAGAGACGTTCCGAGGCCCGGAACGCCTCGACCGGGTAGCGGTGGTACACGGCCCGGCCGCTGACCCCGTCGAGCACCTGGACGAAGGCGTGCGAGTCGGCGGGGTCCTCGTGCTTGAAGATGCCCGGAATCACCGCCATGCGGCGGTCACCCGCGGCGTTGACCAGCTTGAAGTACCAGCCTTCGAAGTAGGGGGCGGCCTGGCGGCGGCCGTGGTAGATGCCGGGCTTCCAGGGGGCGATCAGGTTCATGGGCGGCTCCCGCGGCTAGGGCACATGCGATAGAGAGAGTTTACGGGTCTGGGGCAGGGCGCGCCCACTGCCGCGCCGATCGCGGTGAGGTGTAGGGGCCGGGCTTGCCCGGCCCGTGATTGTGACCACGCCGCTGAAACGGTCGGCGCAGACAGGCAAGGGCGGCAGAGAAAGAAACGGGCGGACCAAGGTCCGCCCCCTACGGCCGTCTGTTCGGACGCGGTCAATCGCCGCCGGCGAGCGCCGCCTCGTCGATCTTCGGCATGCGCTCCTGCGCCGCGCGGACTTCCTCGACCGGATACTCGTAGTCTTCGAGCTTGCCCTCGAAGTAGGCATCGTACGACGCCATGTCGAAGTGCCCGTGCCCGCTCAGGTTGAACAGGATCACGCGCTCCTGCCCGGCTTCCTTCGCCTGCAGCGCCTCGTCGAAGGCGGCGCGGATGGCGTGGGCGCTTTCCGGCGCGGGGATGATCCCCTCGCTGCGCGCGAACTCCACGGCCGCCTCGAAGATCGCGTTCTGGTGGTACGCCTGCGCCTCGACGATCCCTTCCTCGTGCAGCAGCGACATGATCGGCGCCATGCCGTGATAGCGCAGCCCGCCGGCGTGAATGCCGGGCGGCATGAAGTCGTGGCCGAGCGTGTGCATCTTGACCAGGGGCGTCATGCCGACCGTGTCGCCGAAATCGTAGGTGTAGACCCCTTTGGTCATGCTGGGGCAGGCGGTCGGCTCGGCGGCCAGGAAGCGCGTGTTGAGGCCCCTGGCGAGCCGCTCGCGCACGAAGGGGATGATCAGCCCGGCCATGTTGCTGCCGCCGCCTGCGCAGCCGATCACGACGTCCGGGTAGTCGTCCGCCAGCGCCATCTGGAGCAGCGCCTCTTCTCCGACAACCGTCTGGTGCAGCAGGACGTGATTCAGCACGCTGCCGAGCGAGTACTTGATCGTGCCGCCGCTGGTCGCCGCCCGCTCGACCGCCTCGCTGATGGCAATGCCCAGGCTGCCCATGTTGTCCGGGTCGCGCGCCAGGATCGAGCGCCCCGCCTGCGTGAGATCGGTCGGGCTGGCGTGGACGGTCGCGCCATACGCCTGCATCATGCTGCGGCGGAAGGGCTTCTGGTGATAGCTGACCTTCACCATGAAGACCTCGACTTCCACGCCGAAGAACGCGCCCGCCATCGCCAGCGACGACCCCCACTGGCCTGCGCCGGTTTCGGTGGCGATCTTGCGCACGCCTTCTTCGCGGTTGTAGAAGACCTGCGCGACGGCGGTGTTCGGCTTGTGGCTGCCGACCGGGCTGACGCCCTCGTACTTATAGTAGATGCGGGCGGGCGTGTCGAGCGCCTGCTCCAGGCGGCGCGCGCGGAAGAGCGGGCTGGGCCGCCACTGCGCGTAGACCCGGCGCACCGGCTCGGGGATCTCGATGTAGCGCTCGGTGCTGACTTCTTGCAGGATCAGCGCCATCGGGAACAGCGGGGCGAGGTCGTCCGGACCGACCGGCTTATGGGTGGCCGGATGCAGCACGGGGGCCAGCGGGCGCGGCAGGTCCGGCACAATGTTGTACCAGGCGCGCGGCATCTGAGACTCGTCCAGGACATACTTGGTGTGCAGCTTGTCGACCATGGAACAACTCCTTTGACTCAATGAGATGGGACGCGCCAGGGGCGGACGAATCAAAACGCCCGTCCCCTCAGCGTTCAGGGACGAGCGTGATAGCCCGTGGTGCCACCCTGATTAGCCCGGCACGCGCGGCGCCGGACTCACTCATTGCGCCTGGATAACGGGAGCGACCCCGGCGCGGCATTTCCTCCGCGCGACTCCCCGGTCCATTCCGCTCCTGCTGGCCCGTCCCGCCCTTTCAGCCGGTGAGGCGGTTTCCTGTCCGGCGCGGGGGAGCGTACTCCTCCGGTTCGCGGTCGTTAGGATGATAATAGGCGACGTGAGGGCGGTTTGTCAAGAACGAGCGTAACCCGTAGATGATTTGCTGATTTTATTCTACAATGACTAATAACTGTGATTGACCATTTGCAAGAGAGAAGGATTCTATGATTGAACATGATCCTTATGGTGTGCTACTTTTAGAGTTGTTAGACGCAAATGATTGCCGTGAAGAGGATCTGGAAGATGAATTAAAAAAGACACAAGTCTATGTGAAGCAAATCCGCGAGGAGTATTCGAGATCCCCCTCAAGCGTTGACTACAGCGATATGTATTTACGCGCTGCCTATTTGCTCGCGTATTATCCAAAGTATACGGAAGTTTTGTATCACGTGCTTCGGCGAGTTTCAAGAGAGCTTTCGGAGCTGTTCGAGAGGGACCGCGTTCGGGCTTGTTTCTTAGGAGCAGGACCTGCTCCTGAAGTAATTGGTTGGATTCGGTACCTCAATGATTTTACATCGGTTCCTACCCATGCCCATGCATACTTACTCGATAGAGAAGTCTGTGGCTGGCAAAAAGGGCAAGAGATTACTCGCTATCATCTGGCTCCGATTTATTGGCCAAACGGCAAACTTGTAACGTCTGCCCACCAGTTCGATTTTGCTGCTGATGGTCTTGAACAGCAGTTTGAAAATCACATGGTTCAGCAAGCATTTTTGTTTTCGGGACTTTTCGTAATGCAGAACTGCATCAATGACCAACTCCGAGAAATGCGACAATTTCTTGACAACCTTGTTTTGATTTTCCAACGAATGAAGCCAGGTTCCTTATTTGTGATAATCGACCTTCCGCACGAACAGGTTTGGAGATTCATGAAGGATTTTGAACGGCGAGTACAAACAGAAGGTATTGGTGAGGTGCTCTGTCCGGCTTCTAGAAGCGTAACGGTCAGAGAGTGTTCATTTGCTATCCCGCCTCTTGTCGAGACGTTATTATTCGATGACGATGTTGAACGGCTACGGCCGCCAAAGCAGGTGAGGTACCGTTACTCAATTGTCAGGCGTATAGATGACGTTCCGTTCTAACTTGATCGCTGCATCTTATCCGGTAATTGAATGGGGGATGCTAAGCTAGATTGCATATTGCATCCCCCTTATGAAGCGATCGCCGCCACCTTGCCGCCGGTCATGCTCACCAGGTCGTCGGGCGTCAGGCGGAAGACGGCGCGCGGCGTCCCGGCGGCGGCCCAGATTTCCTCGAACGCCAGCAGGTCGCGGTCGATGAAGGTGCGGATCGGCTCGCTGTGACCCAGCGGCGGCACGCCTCCGATCACAAACCCGGTTCGCTCGCGCACGTAGTCCGCGTCCGGCTTCTCGACCGGCTCGCCGATCAGGGCCGCCAGCCGCTGCGGATCGACCCGGTTGGTCCCGCTGGCGATGACCAGCACGGGGGCGCCGCTGCGGGCACCCCGGAACACCAGCGACTTGGCGATCTGCGCCACGGTGCAGCCGATGGCGGCGGCGGCTTCGGCGGCGGTGCGCGTCGAGTCCGGCATCTCGACGACCCGGCAGTGCGTGTAGCCGCGCGCGTCGAGCGCGTCCTGAACCTTTTGGGCGCTGGCGTTGAGTGGTGTGCTCATGAGTCTCCCTCAATTGTCAGCACGTAGAGGCCGTAATCGGTCGGGTCCACATAGATAATGCGCGTGCCGTCCGGCGAGACGTGCCAGTCCCCGTTGGCGACGCGGATCGGCAGCGTGTCGGGGTCGGTCAGCGTGCGGTGCTCGCCGGTTGCGAGGTCGTACACGCCGAGCGTGTGCACATCCGTCGAGCCGTCGTAGCTGAGCGTATAAAGCGATTGATCGTCGCGCCACTGGTAGGCGCCGAAGAACGGCAGCTTCTGCGGCACGGCGCCCGGCTCGGTGCGCAGCAGGTAAATCCCGCTGGCGCCGGGGTCTGGCTGGAAGGGGAGCAGCATGGCGATGTGCGCCCCGCCCGGCGCGACCTGGATCCCGCGCACGAAGCGGAACGTGCCCAGCAGCACCGGTGCAGGGTTGGGCGCGTCGATGTCCAGCACGAAAAGCTGCGTGTCCGCGCTGTAGACGATGCGTTTGACCAGCAGCAGGCGGTGCGCGTCCAGCCACAGGCTATAGCCGCCGCTCAGCCGCTGCACCATGCGCCGCAGGCTGCCGTCCAGGTTGCCCACCCAGAACTCCACGCCTGGCGGTTGCGACTGGCCGGGCAGAAGCTCACCGTTGACCACTTCCCACAGCAGGCGCGTGCCGTCCGGCGAGACGCTCGGATACACGCCCAGGTAGTATTCCCAGCGGGCACCGTCTGTCAGGCGGCGGACTTCCATCGTGCCGCCGCCCAGGTGCCGCACCGTGACCGTGCCATCGGGCGAGACGCTGGTGGGCGGCGCGGCCTCGACCCAGGTGCGCTCGGAGCCGTCGAGCGGCTGGCGGAACACGCCGGTTTCCTGGCCGGGCACCGCGTCGATGATATACACCGCGTCGAGGTCGTTGGCCCGCCAGCGCGCGCCGATGTTCCAGTGGTCTTCCGACACCAGCTCGCGCGTGACGCGGACGCTCTCCGGCAGCGGGCCGAGATTGCGCGGGGCGGGCGTGTCGACCGGGGCGCGCACTTCCAGCTTGGGCGGCCAGGGGCGGGCGTAGTTGTTCAGCCAGTTGCCGCCCAGCTTGATCTCCGGCTGGTCCTCGATCTTCATCCAGCGATAGGGCGCGTCGAGGTCTTGCTGGAAGTCGCTTGAGATCAGGCCGATGCTGGACAGCATGTGCCAGTTGGCGTCGATCAGCGGGATCGGGTTATAGGCGAAGGCGTAGTCGGTGCTGCGAATTTCGAGATGCAGGTGCGGGCGCGATTCGCACGAGAGGTCCGGGTCGCCCGTCACGCCGATCTGCTGCCCGCGCTCGACCCGGTCGCCGCGCACAAAGGGCGGCTGCTCGCCCAGGTGGCCGTAGAACGATGTGTAGCCGGTGCCGGGATGGTCGAGCGCCAGCGAATGCGGCCCGGTGGCGAACCCTTCCGCGTCGACATAGGTCACGACCCCGTCGGCAATGGCATAGACCGGCGTGCCGCACGGCGCCTCCAGGTCGATGCCGAAGTGCATCCCCTGCCCGGCGGCATACCAGACATTGCCGAAATTGAAGGCCGAAGTGGTGTTGCCGTAGTGCTGCTCGTAGAGCCAGGTGGCCGGGCCGGGCGGGTCTTTGAAGGGCAGGGAGAACGGCGGCCCGTCCACCGAGGGGTTATCGCCCGCCGGATCGTCGCTCTGGCCGGCGGCATGCGGCAGGTGCGGCGCCGCCAGCAGCAGCGCCAGCCCGGCCATCGCCAGGCGCATGAACCATCTACCTCGCCACCATCGCGTGTGTGTCGTCATCCTTGTCTGCTCCAATACACCTGTTCCCGATCGGTCGAGGCATTATTTATCCGTCAGCCGGTGGCTCTTCGGGTGGCCGGAGTCTGCGGCGCAGGATCGGGCGCTCGCCAAGCGCGCGCGCCACATTGTACTGCACGATGATCCCGCCGGCGGCCAGGACTGCGATCACAGCCGGGCTTGCGCCCAGCGCGCCGCCCAGCAGCAGCGCGCCGATGGTCGCGGTGACCGCCAGCAAGAAGGCATAGAACGCGACAATCGCCAGCGTCCCGCCGATCAGACCGCCCAGAATGATGATCAGCGTGGGGTTCCAATCCGTCAGGCCGAGCGCGAGGGTTGCGCCCAGGTACGCCCCGCCGCCGAACACGATCACGTCGTGAGCCACGAGCGCCAGCACCGCGCCGATCCCGGCACCGGCTACCAGCCCCAGCAGCGCAACGATCGCCCCGCCGGACGCGCCTAACCGCGCGCCGAGCAGCGCGCCCACCAGCAGGCCGGGCAGCGCCACCACCAGCCGGTACGCCTTCCAGCCCACGAGCAGCAGCACTACACCGGTCACGCCCGCCATGGCGCGCACCACGTGCGGCGCCACCGAGACGTGGCTCAGCTCCAGATAGTCACGCGCGCGTTCCACGATGGTGCGGGGAGTCTCAGCATCCGGCTCGCGCAGCTCGTCCTCGATGTCGTGGACGAACTGCTGATCTTCCGTCGCGCAGCCCGCCAGCAGCCCGCCGCCCAGCGCCAGGACAAGCAACAGTGTTCCCAGCGTGACGAGGCGGGCAGCGACTCGCAACGAGCGGCGGTCCGATACCATCAAGCACAATCCCCTGGCTCTGCGGTCCGGTTGCAGGTACGGGGATTGTAGCGGATGCGGTTGGTTTTGTCCCATCTTTGCCGGCGTTCCGGCTGGCGCGCGGGTCAGGCGCTTCCCACAAAATAGCTGTCGCACGCTTCGTCCAGCAGCGTGCGGTTGAGCTGCGGCGGAATGCCCTCATACTCGCACATCGACGCGACGATACGCAGGATATCGCGCGGGTGCACGGCCTGGAGCGTCCGCTTTGGCTCGCGGTACCACTTCTGCAACAGGTATGCGAAGCTCTCGCGATCGGCGGGAATGCCAAGCTGCTGCGCCGCTTGCGTCCAGATTTGCAGAAACATCCGCTCGTCTGGGCTGTCGACTCGCACTTTCATCTGGATGCGCCGCAGGAAGGCGTCGTCGACCAGCTCCAGCGGATTGAGGTTGGTGGCAAAGACGATCAACTGGCGGAACGGCACTTGAAGCGACTGGCCGGTTCGCAGCCGCAGGAAGTCAAAGCCGGACTCCAGCGGGACGATCCAGCGGTTGAGAAGCTGGGCCGGGCTGATCATCTGGCGCCCGAAGTCGTCGATCAGGAACATCCCGCCGTTGGCCTTGAGTTGCAGCGGCGCCTCGTAGAATTTCGAGATTTCATCGTAGCGCAGGTCCAGCGCATCGATCTGCAGCTCGCCGCCGACCATGACGGTCGGCCGCTCGAAGAGTCCCCAGCGCCGGTCGATTTCGTGGCGCGCATCCACTCTAAAGGGTTTGAGCTGTTCTTTGGAGAGGTGGATCTCGCGGAAGAGCAGAGGATCGAAGATGCTGATGATATACCCCCCGGTGGTAATCGCGTAGGGCACCCAGATCGGGTCGGCGCCGGCGATCAGCCTGGCGACGGCTTCGGCAATGGTGGTTTTGCCGTTGCCGGGCGGGCCATAGAGGAAGATTGAGGTCGAGCCATTGAGGGCTGGGCCAAGCCGCCGGTGGAAGTTCTCCGGCAAGATCAGGTGGCTGAGCGCCTCGCGCACCTCGGCCGGTTTGATCCACAGCTTGCGACTGGTCTGCAAGATCATCATCCGGGCGTACTTCTCGATGGGGATGGGCGCCGGCCCGACGTACTGGCCGCGTTCCATCGCGTCGCGCGCGCGGCGCCGGCCCGCGTCGGTGAGTGCATAGGTGTAGGTGTAGCGCCCCATCGAGCTGCCGCTGGCCACTTCGACCAGCTGGTCGAACTGCAGCTTCTCCATGATCTGGTCCAGCAGTTGCAGTTCCAGATGGGTGATGTCCGCCAGGTGGCGCAGCCTGACATGCCCCTCGTGGAACAACACGCGGAAGATGATGTCCAGCACGACCGACGGGGGAATATCCAATTCGTCCGGCGTTTCAGGGGCCTTGAGCAGTTCCTTGAGCGTGTCGAGCTGGGTTGAGGTGCGTGGCAGCGTCTGTGTTGTGTTCTCCGGGGGAACGATCGGTTCAGTGGTGTCACTCATAACTGGATCCCGCTTTCTCTCGACGATTACCCGCTTTCACGTGTGTTGCCATCAGGCGTGGCGAGCCATTCCGGCGCGATCACCGGGGTGTTTGCCTCTGTATCCCTCGTGCATCTTTCCCCACAATATGGCGACCCGGCCAGAGGCAACCTGGGCCGCCCTCGCACGCCCGCACTGGTTCCGCAAACATCTAGACCTGTTCGAACAACTGCGCCAGGTGGCTGACCGCCTGCGCGTACGCGCCGTTCGGCTCGGCGATCACCAGCGGCACACCCCGCCGGATCGCCGCGATCTGCTCGACCTGATACGGGATTTCTGCTATCAAGGGCTGCTTGAGCGTCTTGCGAATGGTCTCAACCGGTATCTCAGCCGTCGGGCGGACATGGCACAACACGACGCCGATCCGCTCGCGGGCGACGCCCAACGCCGGGAGCACCCCCAGCAGGCGCTGCACCGTCTGGACGGAACAGGCATCGTCCGACAGCACGACAATGACCGTCCCGGCCAGCGGCAGGGCGGCGGCGCTCGCCGCATCCAGCACCGGCAGGTCGATAACCACCCTCGCGGAATGGGTCGCCAGCGCCCGCACAATGGCCTGAACAACCGGCGGCGACAGGCGATCCACGGTGGGGGCGGGCGGCGCACCCAGCACCGTCACCTGCGACTGGGGGTGGACGGTGAGCAGGGGCAGCACTGCGGCGGGGTCCGGCGCGCTCCGCATGCCGAGCAGCGCGCCCCAGTGCTGGGGCGTCGCCAGATGGAGATGGAGCGGGATATGCCCGCCGACCGGGCTGAGATCGATCAGGCTCACCCGGCGCCCCCGCTGCGCTTCCCACATCGCCAGGTTGACGGCCAGCGTCGTCCCCCCTGCGCCGCCGCGCAGGCTGACGACCGCGATCACGTTCTTGCGCGGCGCGATGGCGCCGATCAGGTCAGCCTCTGCCGGGGGGTGGGCGCGCTCTGCGGCACGCCCCGCCGCGTCTGCCGGGCGGATCGGCTCGGTCAGCAGGCCGGTATGCACCCGGTAATCGACCCCGGCTTGCAGCACGGCTTCCACGCGCTCGATGAGCTGCTGCGCGGAGACAGGCTTGGACAGGAACGCGTTGGCGCCCGCATCCAGCGCCGTTTGTTTGTCCATAAGCTGGCTGCGCGCGGTCAGGATCAGGATCGGGACGCGCGCCGTAACCGGGTGCTCGCGCAGCCGCCGCACCACGTCATAGCCGTTCAGGCCGGGCATCATGATGTCGATGATGGCCAGATCGGGCGGGTTGCGCGTCGCCCGCTCGATCCCTTCGATCCCCTTATGCGACGTCTCGACCTCATGTCCCACGCGTTCCAGCATCAGCCGCACCATTTGCAGCAGGTTCAGGTCGTCGTCAATCACCAGGATCCGCGCCATACACAATCCATCCCCGTATGCAGCAGAGGCGCCGCTGCCCATTGTAGCATCAAATCGATTTCGCTACGCGGCCTGCGCGGCCCGCTGGCGCCGGTTTTCAGAGGATATTCACGCGCGGTGCGTTCCCCGCGTCTGCGCCCGGCAGCAAGGCTGCGGTTCAAAAAGCCGGGTACCCGCGCGGTTACTCGTCCAGCAGGGCGAAGACTTCAAGCTGGTTGCGGTTGAGCAGAATCGCCCCGCCGTGGAACACGATCTCGCGCCGGGCGGTCAGCGTGGCGTCGGCGTTGAAGATCGGGACGAAATGCTCCGGCGTGGTGCGGATCAGTTCGCTGACGTTGACGCTGGGGTGCAGCCGGATCACGCCGCGCACCTCGAACCCGGCCACCACCGCCGCGACCGGGCGGTCGATATGATCGCGCCCGATGTAGCGCCCCTGGCGATAGGGCAGGCCGTCTTCGAGCTTGTTCAGCACCACCAATCCCAGGCTATCTTTGCGCACTTCGGCGGTGTGGAAGTTGCCGGTCAGTGCGGCGGGGTCCAGCAGCGGCGACACAAAGACGCGCTCCAGGTGAACAAAAAGCGCCAGATGATCGTTGAGCTGGTCCAGAAGCGGTTCTGTGCGCACGTTGACGTCGCCGCTGATGCGATACGTGCGCGTCAAGAACTCGCCGCTGACACATGGCTGGCGTATCTGACCCGTCATGCGCGAGACCCTCCTGGCGCGGCCTGCCCGCGCCGCTCACCCGGCTCATTCGAGCCGGTCGATCGCTTCAAGGACGTCTGATGAGAGTGCGTTCAGAGCGGGTTCGGCGGGGATGCCGACGGCCCAATCCGCGCTGCGCGTGATGGTCGCGTCCTGGCGCAGCCTGTCCAGCCACGCGCCGAACAGCTCGCGCTGCACCTGGGCGCGGTCCGGTTCGCTCAGGGGGCGCATCTCGCGCTCCAGAACCTCGATCAGATGCAGCCCATACTCCGTTTCCACCGGGCCGATCACGGTGTTCGGCCGGGCGGTTTCGACGGCGGCGGCGTAGCCATCGACCAGGTAGCTGAGCGGAACCCAGCCCAGATCGCCGCCGCGGGCAGCGCTGGCAGCATCGCCGGAGAGATCGGCGGCCACGTCGGCGAACGGCTCGTCACCGGCCAGGCGGGCCTGGGCAGCGCGGATGCAGTCGAGCGCCGCGCGCCGCTGCGCCTCGGTGGGAGATGCCACCGGCTCCGGCTCGTCCGGCGCGAAGCGGCACAGGATGTGCCGCGAGTGTACGGTCAATTCCTCGGTGGGGGCGCGGGCGGCGATCAGGATGTAGAGCGCGTCCCAGCGCGCCTCGGTCGCGAAGATCGCGTCGATCGCGTCGGGGTCCAGGCCGGAGACGCTTTGCGCTGCCGCGTACCAATCCGCGATGTAGCGCTGCGCGTCCGCGTCGGCGGCCAGCTCGTCCGGCTCCACGCCGGTCCACAGCCCGAAGAACGCGTCGCGTTTGGCGCGGACGTCGTCCGGGGTTGGCTCGGCTTGCAGCAGCGCGGCAGCCTCAAGCGCCAGCAGCTCGTCTTCCATCTGGCTCAGCACCGCCTCGCCGAGCGCGTCCGGATCGCGCAGCCCGTCCAGCAGCGTCAGCACGCGCCCGGCCGCCAGGCCCAGGTTGCCGGCGGTCAGCTCGTGCAGTTTGGCGATTTCCTGCAAATATTGCCAGCGCACGAAGCGCACCCGGCTGTGAAACGCCTCGCGGCTGATCGCCGTGCCGTTGACCGTCGTTACAATGTCGGGGTCGTCTTGCGCCGTCGCCGCGCGCGGCAGCGCGGCGGCCAGCCCCGCGGCGGCCACGACCAGCGCGATCACAACCAGTGTCCCAATGCGACGGATCATGTCGGCTCCCTGGCGCGGCGGCGCCACGACTCGCCCTCAGTCTGCGCCAATGATAGCGGATTCCGCGCGGGTGGAAAAACCGGCCAGGGGTCAGTTGGCGGCGTCGCCGGGCACGGGCGAATTGGCGGGAGGTGCGGCCGGTTCGGGCTGCGGCGGTGGGAGTCGTTCTTCGGCGGTTTGCGCCTCGTGCCGCCCGGCGCGTTCCAGATAGACGGTGCGCGTTGGGAAGGCCACCTCAACGTCGCGCTCGGCCAGGATGTGCATGATTTTGAGATTGATATCCTGCCGGGCTGCCTGGAAATCGTTCCAGTTGGGCGTCTTCATAAAGCAGATGATCATGATGTCGAGCGAGCTGCTGTTGAACTCTATGAACTGCACGACAACCGAATCAGCCTCGACCAGCTCGTGTGTTTGGAGCATCTCGCGGATGGCCTGTACCACGGACAGCACCTTTTCCGGCGAGTTCTTGTACTCGATCCCCAGCGTCATGTTGAGCCGGCGCTTGCGCAGGCGCGACCAGTTGGTGATGTTGGCGTTCATCACGGTCTTGTTGGGCACGCTGACCAGCGATTGATCGAGCGCGCGCACCCGTGTGCTGCGGAAACCGATGGTCTCGACCGTGCCGGCGACATCGCCGATCAGGACGTACTCGCCCACGATAAACGGCTCGT
Source organism: Thermoflexus sp. (assembly GCA_020724465.1). Lineage (GTDB taxonomy): Bacteria > Chloroflexota > Anaerolineae > Aggregatilineales > Aggregatilineaceae > DYGX01. The sequence continues at coordinate 52,601 of DYGX01000004.1, read as the reverse complement.
CTGCCAGGATGATCAGGTACCCGAACAGGTTCGCCAGCGCGTCCTGCGCGGCCAGCGCCACTGCCAGCCCGCCGATGCCCAGCCCGGCCACCAGCCCGCCGACGTTATAATCCCATTCTTCGAGGATGACCATGATCGCCAGTACGACGATCAGCGCTTTGATCACCTGCTCCGCCACCGCTTCGAGCTTGGCCTGCTGTTGCTCGCGCTGCGCCGAGGCGTACAGGGTGCGGCGCCCCAGGCGCAAGACGAGATCCACCATCAGCTCAACCGCGCGGTACGCGGCCCAGAAGAGCGCGATGGCCAGCAGCGACGACATCAGTCGCCCGACGATATCGCGCACGGTCGCCGGCAGCTCGAGGACCAGAATCGCCAGCCAGATGCCGATCACGCTGACCGCGAAGCGCAGCGGGGGCAGGAAAATCTGATAGAGGCGGTCGTTGATGCGGTTGTTGGTGCGCGCGGCGATTTTGCGGATCAGCGCGGGCAGCACGGACCCCAGCAGCTTGCGCGCGATCCAGGTGAGCAATAGAATGCCGACGATGGCGAGCAGCTTTTCCAGCGTCTCAGCCGCCTGTGGACCGATGGAATCTGCCACGAAGTCGAAATTCATCAGATCTCCATATCACGTCGTCGAGCCGGCTCGCGCAGCGCGTGAATCAGGTAGGTTACGACCGGTTCGTCGCGCCCGCGTACCGGGCGCGGGCCGACGCGTTCGGCAATAACCCAATCCGCAACCAGCCGGTAGGTTTCCTCGCTGACCGTGATCTCGTCGCCGGCCGCCAGCCCTTCCAGCCGGCTGGCGAGGTTGACTGTGTCTCCGATCGCGGTGAAGTCCATGATCTCCGGCGCGCCGACGTTGCCCACAATGGCCTTGCCGGTGTTGATGCCGAAATTAATGTTAAGGCGGAACATCGGGTCGAGCTGGCGATAGAACTCGCCCAGCGCCGCGCGGATGCCCAGCGCCGTGCGCACCGCTCGCAGGGCGTGGTCGGGCTGGGGGATGGGCGTATTGTAGAGGGCCATCAACCCGTCGCCCAGGAACTTATCGACCGTGCCCCCGTTGGCGATGATGTGCTGCACCATCAGCGTGTGATAGCGATTCAGCACGTCGAGCAGCTCGGCGGGCTGGGCGTATTCGGCCACGCGCGTGAAGTTTTCCAGGTCGGCAAACAGGACGGTGACCGTTGTTTCCACCCCGCCCAGCTTGACGTGCGTCGGGTCTTCGAGAAGCTGCTCAACGATCTCGGGGCCGACGAAACGCTCGAAGGTGCGACGCAGCTCTTCGCCCTGGGCGCGCAGGTCGTCGGTGATCGCTTTGGCGCGCAGGCGGGTTTCGATGCGCGCGATCAGCTCGCGGGGATGAAAGGGCTTGGGCAGATAGTCGTCCGCGCCCAGTCCCAGCCCGGTCACGCGGGATTCCACGTCGGCGTGGGCGGTCAGCATGATGACGGGGATTTTCGCGGTGGCGGGGTTGCGCTTGATCGCGGCGCAGACCTCGAACCCGTCGACTTCGGGCATGTTGATGTCCAGGATCACCAGGTCGGGCGCCTGCGCCTGGATCAACTCCAGCGCCACACGGCCATTTTCGGCCAGCACCGGCGTATAGCCCAGGCTGATCAGGATATCGCTGACCAGCTCGCGGCTGTCTCGGTTATCTTCGGCAACCAGTACACTCGGCATGGGGTTCTGGGACCTGCCCCGGCCGGGAGAGCAACCCGGCTCAGTCTAGGTAGTGAGAGAGCTTGCTCGCCAGCTCGCGCAGGTCGATGGGCTTGGACACGTAATCATCGCAGCCAGCCTTGAGCGCTTTTTCGCGGTCGCCGACCATGGCATGCGCGGTCAGCGCGATCACCGGGATGTGCGCCAGCGCCTCGTTCTGCTTGAGCTGGCTGGCCGCCGTCCACCCGTCCATTTTGGGCAGCGAGAGATCCATCAGAATCAGATCCGGCCGTTCGGACTGTGCCAGGGCGATGCCGCTTTCGCCGTCGATGGCAACCAGCACTTCGTAATTCAGGGACGACAGGACGTCGGTGATCAGAATGCGGTTGTCCGGGTTGTCTTCCACCACGAGAATTCGTTTGGGCAATTTGTCCGGCATCAGACTCTGCTGCTCCTTTCGTGCACCCCCAACCACAATCTTAGCGTATTGCGCGCGGTTCTGCATGAACCCTATTCGACCTGCGCCCGCAGCAGCTCGAGCAGACCATCGGGAAAGAGCAGCGGGCCGCCAGGGCCGGCCTCGTCGAGAGACTTCCATTCGGCGCGGATCGCCACGCTGCCTTCGCGCCCCTCGATCAGAGGGTGGTTGTACAGCGCGCGATCGACAAGCGCCGCCTGGTACACCAACACGATCTCGTGGTGCTGCCGTCCCTCGAACTCAAAGCGGTTTTCCAGCATGCCCAGCAGCCGCAGGGCGGTGATCTCGGCGCCGATTTCTTCGCGCACCTCGCGGATCAGCGCGTCCCGGCTGTGCTCGCCGAATTCGATCTCGCCGCCGAGCGGGCGATAGCACTGCACGCTATCAGCGGGATCGGTAATCGCCTCGACCAGGATGCGGCCCGCGTGGTGGAAGATCGCGATCACCACTGGCCGGATGGTGCGCCTGTCCATGTCCTGTCCCTTTCGTGGAACGGCTGATCATACCCTGCTCCGCACAGACCAGAAACAGCGCCCAGCCGGCGGGACGGCGTCGGGTGGGCGCTGTTGCCGTGCCGGGGCGGGTGCGCTATAGTAGCAGTATGCTCCGCACGCGAACGAATCAGGTAAGCAAAGAGTCTGCGCATTGACTGTCCAACAGCCCGGCGCCTACCCGACGCCATCCTATTATCCGCCTTCGCAAGAGATCTGGACCGACGTGCCCCGGCCAGCGATCCGGCAAGGCCGGTCCTTCTGGCGCGAGCTGATCGAGACGTTCGTCTTGATCGCGGCGATCTACGCTTTCGTCAATCTGGCGACCGCGCGCTTTGTGGTCGATGGGCGTAGTATGCTGCCCAACTTCAATACGGATCAGTTCATCATCGTCAGCCGCCTGTCGTATGTGCTGGGCGATCCCCAACGCGGAGATGTGGTCGTCTTTCACAACCCCGCCGACCCGCATAATGACTTTATCAAGCGCGTGATCGGGCTGCCGGGCGAGACGGTCACCATCCAGAACGGGCGCGTGTATATCAACGGTGTGCGCCTCGAAGAGCCGTACATCCAGAACTTTTGCCGCGGGACGGTCTGCGACGGCACATGGGAGATCGGGCCGGACGAGTATTTTGTCCTCGGCGACAACCGCAGTTCCAGCCGCGATTCGCACAATTTCGGCCCGATCGCGCGGGAGCTTCTGATAGGGCGGGCCTTCATTCGCTACTGGCCGCCGTCGGAGTGGGCGATTATTACGCGCCCATCGTATCGCGACAGCGGTGTGCCTCTGCCTGTGATCACACTTCCTCCGGCGGAAACCGATCGTCCAGCGGTCGAGCAGGGGAATGTGCTGTCCGGGATGCTCGCGGCCACACCGGCCACCGCGCCGGCGGGGCACTAGGCGAGACGGGCGGCTGTCATGGCGGATTACTGCCCGGCGTGCGGGGTCGGCAAGCTGACCCAGACACAGCGAACGTATATTCACATCTACGGCGGGACGCTGGTGCACGTGCCGGGGGTGCTCGCCTGGCGCTGCGACGTGTGTCATCTGGTGATCTTCGATGAAACGGCCCTCGGACGCATCGATCTGCTGGTCGGCCAGTCGGGGCCGCCGCCGAATGTTGCACCAGGGCGGGCTGTGCCCGCTCCGGAGCCGCCGGACATCGCTTCGCGTGATGATCTCCCCGAAGATCCGCCGCGCCCGCCGGAGCCATAGCGCCGGGGAGTAACCGGGCCGGCCATAAGATCCGTTACAATAGGGTGAACCGGGCACAGCCTGGCTAATATCCGCCGCCCTGAGCGGCGCGCGATCAGGAGACAACGACACCATCATGCAGACACGCAATCTGTGGCACTCGCTTCCGCCGGGTCCGAACGTGCCGGACGCGGTTTATTGCATCGTTGAGATCCCCAAAGGAAGCCGCAACAAATACGAGTACAGCAAGGTTGCGGGGGTGATCAAGCTCGATCGGGTCGTCTATAGCTCGATGCACTACCCCAGCGATTACGGCCTGATCCCCCAGACATACGCTGAGGACGGAGACCCGCTCGACATTCTGGTGATTGTGACCGAGCCGACCTTCGCCGGCTGCGTGATCGAGGCCCGCCCGATCGCCATCTTCCACATGATCGATCGCGGCGATCCGGATGATAAGATCCTGGCCGTGCCAACGACGGACCCCCTCTTCAACGAGTATCAGGACATCACCGACGTACCCAAGCACTTCCTGAGCGAAATTGCTCACTTCTTCCAGACGTACAAACAGCTTCAGGGCATCCAGGTGACGGCCAAGGGCTGGGATGACGCCGAGGCCGCACGCCGTGTGATCACACAGTCCATCGAACGCTACAAGAAGAAGTTCCCGCCCGAAATGGTGTAGACTGGCGCACGGCGCGCCCGGTTGCCAAAGCAGGCGCGTTTGCCGATAACTGACTCAACTCGCGTGTTTTACTAGGCGTTCGCTTACGGACGCACCGATAGAACTCATGGCCGCACCGACCGCGTCACCCATCCTACGCAACCTGGATCTGGCGAACCGCCTGCGCGCCCTGTTGCGCGCGCTGCGCGGCGTGATGGCTTTTGAAGACGGCGGTCTGCTGCTCTACGAGCCGGAGCAGGGCGTGCTGGTCCCCTACGCCGTTCTGGGTGCGGTTGAGGCGGCGCGGCCGGGCGAGGGCGCCGCCGGTCAGGCTGCCGAGCGCCGGGCGGTGGTCTGGGAACACGAGGGGACCTGCTGGCAGGTGGGGCTGCCGGTCGCCTACCAGGAGACGCTGTACGGCGCGCTGGTGTTCGGCGCGTGCCGGACGGCGCCGCCCACCGACGCGCAGATCGCGCTGCTGGAGCACCAGGCCGAGCAGATCGCGGTCGAACTGCACGTGTTGCGTCATGTCCGCTCGCTGGAACGGTTGCACGCGGTCCAGGCGGCTGCGCTGCAGGGCGAGCTGGGCAAAATTCGCCTGTTGCACCGGATCGCGAATGTTGGCGCGGCGCCTCAGGGTGAATCCCTGGACGAGTTGGCGGCGGTGATGCGCGAGACCGCCGGCCTGCTGCACTGCGATTGGGCGTGTCTGCTGCTGCCCGATCACGAAGGGTACCGGCTGGTGGTGCAGGAGACGACCGGCCCGGCCGCCCAAGAACCGTATACGGGCCTGAGCTGGGCGCTCGATGGTCCGGGGGCGCCGGTCGATGCGTACCACACCGGTACGGCGCGCGTCGCGGGCGAGGATGAGCTGGCCGGCGCGGGGTACGCGCACGCGCTGGCGTGCCCGCTCAACGCGCGCCGGCGCACGCTGGGCGTGCTCTACGTCGTCCGCTACCGCCCGGAGCCGTTTGACCCGGACGCTATCGCACTGGCGCAGTCGATCGCGGATCAGATCGCGCTCAGCGCGGTGACCGGCCACTTTCTGCGCACCGAAGTGCGCCGCGCCGACCTGATCAACCAGGTCAACCGCGTCAGCCGCGAGCTATACGCGACGCTCGACGTCCAGGGGCTGCTGCGCAAGCTCGCTCAGCGTATGCTGCAGGTGTTCGAGCACGACGCCGTGTACATCCTGCTGCTCTCCGACGACCGCCAGACGCTGCGCCTGCGCGCCGCCGCGACCGCCACGCCCGGCCTGATCCTCGACAGCGATCTCGTGATCCCGGCTGCGGCAGGGGTGGTGGGCCGCACCGTGCAGACCGGCCAGACCCAGATCGTGCCGGATATCCGCACCGACCCGGATTTTCTGCATCTGCCCGAACTGCGCGGCTTGCAGAGCTGTCTGGCGATCCCGCTGCGGCGTGGCGACGAGACGATCGGCGTGATCTCCGTGCTCTCCACGCGCCTCAACGCGTTCAGCGACACCGAGCGCGACGCGATGGAGACGCTCGCCCGACAGATCAGCATCGCGCTGGAGAACGCGCACCTCTACGACCAGGCGCAGCACCGCCTGCTTGAGCAGGAAATCGTGCACCAGATCGGTCAAGATCTGGCGTCGATCCTGGACTACGGCGAGCTGGCTCAGGCGATGGTCCAGCACATGAATCGCGCTCTCAACACCTCAAGCTGCGTTGTCGGGTTGTATGTGCCGGAGCTAAACGCAGTGCGGATCAGCGCCGCATACCGCGATCCCGACCATCCCTCGCCGCATGCCACGCCGGCGTCCGGGCGCATCCTGGCGCTGAGCGCGCGCCCGGCGCTGGAGCGCGCTATCCGCACGCGCGCGCCGGTGATCGTCTATCGCGACGCGGTAGACAGCGCGCCGGATGCCCAGGCTCTGCTTGACCAGTGGGGCGTGCAGAGCCAGTTGGTTCTTCCGATGGTGGCCGGGGAGCGCGTCATCGGCGTGGTGGACTGGACGGATCACCAACCCAACCGCGTGTTCACCCCCAGCGACATCCGCCTGGCGCAGACGCTCGTCGGCCAGGCAACGATCGCCTTCGACAACGCGCTGCTGTTCCAGCAGCTCGAAAGCCGCGCGCAGGAGCTGGCCCAGGCCAACCGCCTGAAGAGCCAGTTCCTGGCGACGATCAGCCACGAACTGCGGACGCCGATGAACAGCATCATCGGGTTCAGCGACGCGCTGCTGAGTAACCTCTACGGCCCGCTCAACGAAGCGCAGACCAATCGGGTTCACCGCATCCGGCGCAATGCGCAGCATCTGCTGCACCTGATCGACGACCTGCTCGATCTATCCAAGATCGACGCCGGGCGGATGACGCTTTCCCCATCGCTCATTTCTGTATCTGACCTGGTGCGGGATGTCGTGCAGGAGATGGAGCCGCAAGCGCAGGCGCGCGGGCTGGCCCTGGTTGCCGATCTTCCCGCCGATCTCCCGCCGGTGTGTGTCGATGCGCAGCGGTTGCAGCAGGTGATCCGCAATCTGCTCAGCAACGCGATCAAGTTCACGCCGGAAGGGCATATCACCGTCAGCGCTCAGGCGCTTCATGAGGCGCGGCAGTCGTGCCTCGCGATTACCGTCGCCGATACGGGGATCGGTATCGCTGAGGCCGATCAGACGATCATCTTCGACGAGTTTCGCCAGGCGGATGGCAGCAGCACGCGCGCCTACGATGGGACCGGGCTGGGCCTGGCGATCAGCAAGCGGTTGATCGAGATGATGGGAGGTTCCATCCAGGTCGAGAGCGCGCCGGGCGAGGGGAGCCGCTTCACGGTCAGCCTGCCGCTCACCGAGCAGGTGTGCTAAGCTGCCCTTCAGCGGGCGGCCCGGCCGCCTGCCGCGACCAAGACTGTTTCCTTGTGACGGGGTCGAGGATGATATTGGGACCGATCGCCCTGCTCAACATCGTGGCCGATGTCACGCTGCTGCTCTCGGCGCTGGCGCTGGCGACGATCATGCTCTGGCAAGACCGGCACCCGCGCGGCCGGGCATTTGCCGTGTGCATGGTCGTGTTCGCCTTCTATGCCGCGACGGATCTGCTGTGGCAGGTCGCCTGGCCTTTTGACCTCGCCCCGCGCCCGTTTCTGGAGTCCGCCACCGCGCTCTATACAGTCGGGATCACGCTGCTCAGCCTGTTCGCGCTGGCATTTGGCCGGCTGCCGGTGCCCGTGCGGCGTCTGGCGGTGGCGTTCAGCATCCCGCTGGCGTGCGTGTTTGTCGCGCTGAGCGCGACCGGCCAGATGTACACCGACATTCGCCTGATTGGCCGCGGCGCGTACGGGCACGAAATGACGCCCGCCGGGCTGGTGGGCGTGCTGACCGCCGTCGCCTATCTGGGCGCGATTGTGGTGCTGCTGTGGCGGCACGGGACCACACGCAGCCGCGCGCTGGTCCAGCCTATCGGTCTGCTGGCGGCGGGCGTGGTGCTGCACAGCCTGGCCGTCCCGCTGCGCATTTATGCGGTCAACATCAGCGCCGTGACCGTTGCCATCATCATGATGGGGCGCACGCTGGTGCGCTACGAGGTCTTCAAGCCGCTGGCCGACCTGAACGCCGCGCTGATCGTCAAAAACACCGAGCTTCAGGAAGCCGCGCGCCTGAAGAGCCAGTTTCTCGCCAATATGACCCACGAGCTGCGCACGCCGCTCAATTCGATCATCGGCTACACGGAGATGATCATCGCGGGGACCTACGGCGGCCTCAACGAGCGCCAGCTCGACCGGCTGCGCCGCATCAACCGCAACGGCATCCACCTGCTCAGCCTGATCAACGATGTGCTGGACCTGAGCAAGATCGAGGCGGGGCGGCTGGAACTGGCGCGCGCCCGCGTGGCCATTTCGCCGCTGGTCGAGACAATCTGTGTCGAGATGGCGCCGCGCGCCATCGCAAAAGAGCTGGAGCTGATCATCGAGATCGCGCCCGATCTGCCGCCGGTCTGGGTGGACGAGATGCGCATCCACCAGATTTTGGAGAAATTGCTGGAGAATGCGGTGGCCTTCACCGATCATGGCTCGATCACGGTCCGGGCCGGGTACGACGCGGCGCAAAATGAGGTTGTGCTGAGCGTGGCGGACACCGGGTGCGGCGTCGAGCCGGCCCAGCGTGCGCTGGTGTTTGACGCCTTTCTGCCGGGCAGTGGCCGCCGCGCCGACCCGCGCAAAGGGCCGGGGCTGGGGCTGGCGATCGCCTACCGGCTGGCGGTGCTGCACGGGGGCCGGATGTGGTTCGATACCGTGCTGGGCGAAGGCTCGACCTTCTATGTGGCGTTCCCGGCGCTCCAAGACAAGACGGCGACCGCCGAGCATCCCCGCGTCGTCCAGCAGGAGCGGGACCTATGACGCTATCGCCGACGACCTGGATCGTGCTCATCGCCAACGGCATCACCGCCGTGATCGCGGTGGCTCTGCTGATGCTGGTCCTCTGGCAGGATCCACGCCAGCGCGCCAACCGGTGGTTTGCCGTCTCCATGGGGCTGCTGGCCGCGTATACCGCCATCAACGCCTTCGCCCGGTTTGTGGGCCGCCTCTTTACGGATCCGCTGCCGGTGTTCTATCTGGCGGCCAGCGTCTATGGGATGTTCGTCGTCTCGATCTTCTTCTTCGCGTCCGAGTTTGCCGCCGGGCGAACGCGCGCCACCCGCTGGATGCGTTATGCCGGGGTTGTGCTGGTGATCGTGCAGGCGGTTGCCTTGTGGTCCGGTAAGGTCACGGTCAACGCGCACCCGCTGCCGCACGACGAGGGCAGCTATGCCTGGGACATCACTCCATTGGGGGTGTTCGCCAGCGCAACCCTGATCGCCTATCTGGTGGCGACCGCGATGGTGCTGGCGCAGAGTCAGGACGAGCGCGCCCGCAGCCTGCGCTTCGCCCCCTGGATGACCATTGCCAGTGCACTCTCGGCCACCGTCATCTGGCCGCGCGTCCCGATCCCGCTCAATGCGGTGTTCCTGGCCCTGACGGCGTTCGCGCTGGGGCTGCCCGTGCTGCGGCGCGAGCTGTTCAACCCGCTGGCCAACGCCCACGCCGAGCTGGCCCGCAAAAACCGCGAGCTGGAGCGCGTCAACCGCGTCAAAAGCCAGTTCCTGGCGACCGTCAGCCACGAGCTGCGCACCCCGCTCAACTCGATCAACGGCTATTCGGAGCTGCTGCTGGACGGGGTTTACGGGCCGCTCAACGACACACAGCGCGACCGGCTGGAGAAGGTGCTGCGCAACGGGCGCCAGCTTCTGACCCTGATCAACGATGTGCTCGATCTCAACCAGATCGAGCGGGGCGGGCTGCGGCTCGACTGCAAACGCGTCGAAGTCCCGCCGCTGCTGGATGCCGTGCTGGATACGTGCAGTCCGCTCGCCGCGCAGAAAGGGCTGACGTTCGTGCGCGACTATGCGGATGCGCCGCCGATCTACGCCGACGAGGTCCGCGCGCGCGAGATCGTCACGAATGTGCTGGCGAACGCGTGCAAGTTTACCGATCAGGGGACGATCGTGGTGCGTGCCGTGCCGGCTGGAAATATGGTGCGTCTGGAAGTGGCGGATTCGGGCGTTGGCATCCCGCCGGACCAGATCGAAGTCGTCTTTGAGGCGTTCCAGCAGGTCGATGTGCAGGGCGCCGCCGGGGGAGAAGGGACCGGCCTGGGGATGGCGATCACCAAGCAGCTTGTCGAGCTGCATGGGGGAAGCATCTGGCTGGATAGCGTGCCGGGCCGGGGGACGACCGTCTATATGCTGCTTCCGGCTGCCAGTCAGGCGGGCGCCGTCCACTGATGGGCCGCGCCTGCGGAGATCAAGCGTAGCCCGGCAACGGCGGGACGCGCGTCCGGTAGGCCAGGGCGTGCACCGTTCCGATCACCAGCAGGGTCGCGCCGCCCCAGATGCCGACCAGCGCCAGCCCGCCGAGCAGCGATACCATGATGGCGGCATCTCTGGCCTGGGCCACCTGTGCCTCGCTGGCTGTAACAGCCGGAGCCGCATTGAATGCCTCGAACACGTTGGCCAGCGGCACCCCCAGCAGGTCGATCTGGCTGACCGCGGCGCGCCTCTGATCGTCCCGCAGCGCCAGCCCGACGATGGTCCCCAGCACCAGCACCAGCACCAGGCTCAGCACCAGGATCGTCAGCCCGATCAGGCTCCAGCGGCGGCCAGAGCGCGCTTGCTCGCGCCGGACGTGCGCCGCGCCGGGGCCATCTTCGTAGACACGCCCGTCCGCTTCCAGCGTCAGATATACCATGTCGGGCCGGAAACCGCTGAGGGTCAGGATCAGCAGATACCACAGCGCGCCGATGCCGGTGACCAGCGCCAGCACCCAGCCGAGCGCGCCAAGCTGCTTGCCGAGCGAGAGCGTCGCCTCGTGGGCGGCGTGGATATGCGCGCGATAGCCCGCGTCGAGATAGGCCTGCACGCGCTGCTGGTAGAAGCGGGCCGCGGCGTCCCAATAGTTCTGCGCCCCGCCATAGGGATACGGCATCCAGCCCTGAAGCGGCGGTCTCAGCGCGGACGCGGGCGGCGCAGGCACCGGGGCCAGGCCCAACGACGGGCTGGTGATGTCGGCCTCGCCGGACGGCCCGGCGTGCAGCCGGCGGTCGAACTGGAGCGTCGGGCTTTCGTTCGGGCTGCTGCCCAGCTCGTCCTCGATGTTCTCCGGCAGCCGCGCCAGGGTCACCTCGGCTTCGACCGGCGGGGGTTCGGGGGCCGGGCGGGCTTCGTCCGGCGCGCGCCCGGCGTCGACGGCGGGCAGCGTAGCTTCCGGCAGCCAGCCGGGCATAGTCGGTCGCTCGGCGGGGCGCTCCGGCAGTGGTTCGTCTTCGCCCGGCGCCGGTTCAACGCCCTCGCCAGCCGCTTCGGGCGCGCTGTCGACTTGCGGCAGCCAGGGGCGCGGCGGCCCGGCCGGCGGCTCGTCGTCTGCCGGCGGGCCTGCCTCGAACGCGGGCAGCACGTCGGTCGTGGGGCGGCCTGTCTCGGTCGCAGGGGGCTGTGCCGGCTCGTCCGGCGCGTCAGGCTCGTCCAGCGGCGCGTCGCAGCGGGGGCAGGTGTTGCGCTCGGTGATCACATACGCGCCGCAGCTTGGGCAAACACGTAGTTCGGGCACTCGCTCAATCCTTTGTCGGCTACGCTCTCCATTGTACCCCGTTTCGCCCCGACTGCCTGCCCGCTGCCGGGCGCGCCCGCTGCGCCTGACCTGCGTCTGCGCCGCGCCCGCGGCCCGCCAAACACGCTTACAATAGAGGTAAGCACCGGAAGGAGGCCAGACATGTCAACTTTTCATTTGTCCAGCGATGCGTTTCTCAGCGGCGATATGATCCCGATCCGGCACACGTGCGAAGGGCGCGACCTTTCACCCCCGCTCACCTGGGGCGATCCGCCTGAGGGCACGCGGAGCTTCGCGCTGGTGTGCGAAGATCCGGACGCTCCGAGGGGGATCTGGGTGCATTGGGTGCTGTTTAACCTGCCGGCCCAGGTGCGGGGCCTGCCGCAGGGCGTCGAACCCGATCCGGAGCTGGCCGACGGCAGCCGCCAGGGTCGCAACGATTTTGGGCGGCTCGGCTACGGAGGGCCATGTCCGCCACCCGGCCGCGGCCCGCACCGCTACTACTTTCGTCTCTACGCGCTGGATACGTTGCTCGCGCTGCCGCCAGGGGCCACCCGCGCCGATCTGCTGGCGGCGATGGACGGGCATGTGCTGGCAACAGCCGAATTGATGGGCCGCTTCGAGCGCCCGACGCACCGCTGATACAAACCGCCGGGCTAGAACAGAGCACGCAGCGCGGCGTGCAGGCCCAGCGTCAGCGCCCATGCCACGTAGCCGCTCAACAGCATCGGTCCCAGGCTCAGCCCGGCGCGCGCCGCCAGCCACAGCGCGACGCTGAAAACCAGCGTCGCGATCACCCCGACCAACAGGGACTCGGTGAAGCCGGTGATGGCGCTGCGATCGGCCCGGTTGGCGGCGTAGACGATCCACAGCGCCAGCGGGATCGTCAGGGGCATCGTCGCGGTCACCGCCGCCACCGTCTTCGAGTGCGCCTGGAGCAGGGCGATCGCAATAATCACCAGAATCGAAATCACAACCGGCAGCACCTGCTGCATGGTTTGGCTCATAGGTCCTCGCTCGTCTTCGGATGCGCCAGATCAGCGCGCACCAGAATACTCGCGATCCGGCGCGCGGGCAACGGGGCGCCCGGTTGCCAGTCTGCACAGGGCCGATTGTATAATGGAGCCGGGCGCACATCGAGCGGTCAGAGGAGGAACCCGCATGACCAAGCAGGAGGAGCGCTGGCGGCAGGCTTTCGGAGCGTACGATACGCTGCGGGCGCGCGTGCAGAACCAGGTGGCGCGGTGGGAATGGGCGGATGACGAACGCTATGACCCCCGCCCGTTTTATTTTGAGCGCAGCAAGCTGCGGCGCGGACAGGTCATCCCCGGTCCAGAAGACGACCTCGGCGGGCTGTGGCAGTACGGCTTCGACGGCGCGGATCGCCTGATCTACGCGCGCGGCTATCCGGCGCGGGCGCTGCACGAAGACCAGTGCCTGGAGGAGTTCACGCTGTACAGCGAGGCGCTGGTCGAGTGGATTCGCTTCGCGCAGTACCAGCCGAAGATCCCGGTGCGCGTCGCCCACCAGATGCGCAAGCGCGGCCAACCCGAAGCCTACAGCGCCTTTACGATTGAGCCTGGCCCGGTTCTGGGCGAGCTAACCGCCGATCAGGCGCTGGCGCAGGCAGCGGCGCAAAACGGCATCGCGCACTATCACGAGAGCTATGTCTACCGCGACGGACGGCTCGAACGGATCAAAGTGCGGCACGAGTGGGGCGGGGGCGCGCCGTTCCTGCACGAGGAAGTGCTGCGCTATGACAAACTTGGGCGCGTGACCTACATTGAGGGACACTATCCCGACGGCTCGACGCAGACCATCTACCAGCGGCCCGAACGTTCTTACGGCGTCGGCACGCAGACGGGGCGCATCTACCAGCGCCTGCTGGAGATCATCCCGCAGCGGCTGGCCGAGGCGCGGGTGCGCGACAAAGTCTACTGTCTGGCCCTGATCCACGACGGGATGCAAACGCTGCCCCGCCTGGCGCTGGGGCTGGAACGCACGCGCGACGCGCTGACCCGGCAACGGGCGGGCGCGGGCCTGAAATACGCGCTGTGGCAGCCCACCGATCCCGTGTTTGAACTGGACGATCCGGTCACGGCGGGCGATCGGGCTGTCTTCGAGCAGCAGCTTGCCTTCAGCGGCGATACCGGTCCGGTGCGCGAGCTGTTGTCGGATGTGGCGCTGGCGCTGATGGATCACAAATGGAAGGGCGTGCTCAACACGACGAAGGATTTTGTCGTGTTTGCGGCGAACTACGCGCAGGACAGCCCGCAAGAGGCGCTGAGCGCCAGCGTGCCGGACAAACAGCTTGCCGAGTTCCGCAAGAAGGGCTGGCTTTAGGGGCTGTGTTGAACTTTGCAGACCGGACCGTGAGAGAAAGCCGCCACGCGCCGAGGCCGGGCTTGCCCGGCTCGTGCCAGATGCGGGGTCAAACGCGCGGCGGTGGGGCAGCGCGCGATGCGAGCATCGCCCCTGCGAGAACATCCAGCATCGGCGCTTTCCGGCACGCGCACCACACGCTCTAGCGCACGCGGCGTGAGGCAGCCGGAAAGCGCTCAGCTTTCGTCCACGACCGGCAGCCCGTCGCAGGTGCCGTCGAGCACCCCCGCCGCGCGGTCCACCCAGCCGGTTTTGCCCTCGCCGATCGCGATGCGGACGCGCTGCGCGCTCAACTGCGTGGCGGGATAGGTCTGGTTGGCGGGAAGGGCGTTGGTCGCGTCGGGCGCGCCGCTGTCGTAGCGCTCGTAGACCAGCACCGGCCCGCCGGACGGCACGAATTCGCAGCCGGTCGCCGTTTCGGGCGGGCTGTCAGCAGCGGTTTGTTCGTCCAGGCGATCCAGCGCGATCACGATCAGCACGCCGAAGAAAACCGCTGCAAACAGCAGAATCCCCGCCGCGACCAGCAGCCCGGCATGGCGTCTCACGGTGTGCTCCTTCTGTGCGCGTCGCCGTTCTACGGGCTGATTCTAGCAGCGCGGCGGCCGGATCGCTACGGCTGCGGGTCGCGCAGCAGCCCGCGATAGGGCCCCGGCGTGGAGTCCGGGATCTCCACCGCGCCGGCGATGCGGGCGTAAAACTCCTTCGGCCCCACCCCGCCGATCACCGCGTAGAAATAGCCGCGCACGGCCATCGCGTGCAGGCAGGCGAGCAACAGCGCGGCGCCGATCCCGCTGCCACGCAGCGCCTCGTCCACGCCGATGGGACCGAACAGGCCCAGCCCGGTCGCGTCGTAGCAGGCGAAGCCGGCAAGCGCGCCGTCCCGCGTGGCGATGAAGCAGGTTGGCGGCTTGGCGCTGCACGCGACATCCGCTTCGCTGGCCCAATATTCGTGGAAATGCGCGCGGACCCAGGCGAGGATATGGTGTTTCTCCGGCGGAAGCGCGCGCCGGACGTCGATCCCGGCGGCGCGGGCGCGCTCCAGGTGCGGCTCCAGTGGCGGCAGGTCGTAGAGCTTGACGAGCATGTCGGTCATGGACGGGCCTTTCGGATGGATGCAAAGCTATTCTTACCGCGCATGATTATACCCGGCGCGGCGGGTTTGGCTGCCGGGCGCAAAAAGACGAGGCGCAATAGTCCGCGCCTCGCCCCGTATCACGCACAATGTTGCGCGCTTACTCGACCGTGACGCTCTTGGCGAGGTTGCGCGGCTGGTCCACATCTGCCCCGCGCCACACCGCGATGTGATAGGCCAGCAGTTGCAGCGGGATCACGCTCACCACCGGGCTGAGCAGCGGCGGGACCGGCGGCACATACAGCACGTGGTCGGCCTTCTCCGCGATCAGCGTGTCGCCATCGGTCGCGATCGCGATCACCCGCCCCCCGCGTGACTTGGCCTGCTCGACCTGGCTGAGCATCTTCTCGTAGACGGCATCTTGCAGGCAGATCGCCACGACCGGCATGTGCTCGTCGATCAGCGCGATCGGGCCGTGCTTCATCTCCCCGGCGGGATAGCCCTCGGCGTGGATGTAGCTGATTTCCTTCAGCTTGAGCGCGCCCTCAAGCGCGATCGGGTAGTTGATGCCGCGCCCCAGGTAGAGGAAGTTCGTGTAGTGATAGGTCTCGGCGGCCAGCGCCTCGATCGCCGCCTCGCGCTCCAGCACCTGCCCGACCAGATCGGGCAGGCGGGCAAGGTCCCCGGCGTGCGCCTGCGACTGCTCGCAGCTTAGCGCGCCGCGTTGCTGGCCCAGGTAGAGCGCCAGCAGGTACTGGTCGACGATGCTGGTGGTGAACGCCTTGGTGCTGGCGACGCCGATCTCCGGCCCGGCCTGCATGGCGATGTAGCCGTCGGCCACGCGCATCGCCTGGCTGCCGAGCACGTTGACAATGCTCCACAGCGTCGCGCCTTTTTCGCGCGCTTCTTCCATCGCCGCCAGCGTGTCGACCGTCTCGCCGGACTGCGTGATCGCCAGCACGGCGCAGTCTTCATCGAGGATCGGGTTGCGATAGCGGTACTCGCTGCCGTAGTCCACCTCGACCGGGATGCGCGTCAGGTCTTCGAGGATGAACTTGCCCACCAGCCCGCTGTAGGCGCTTGTGCCGCAGGCGACGGTCACGATCCGTTTCAGCCGCCGGGCGTGCTCCGGCGTGATCGTCAGGTCCGGCAGAGAGACGCACCCGTCGTGAAAGTCGATACGCCCGCGCAGCGTATCGGTCAGGGCGCGCGCCTGCTCGTGGATTTCCTTCTGCATGAAGTGCTTGAACTCGCCTCGCGCCGCGCTGACCGGATCCCAGGCGATGGTGTGCACCTCGGCGTCGACCGGCTCGCCGTCGAGCGTCTGGACGTGGTAAGCGTCGCGCGTGACGGTCGCCATCTGGCGGCTCTCCAGAAAGACCATCCGCCGGGTGTGTTCCAGGATCGCGGGGATGTCCGAGGCGATGAACATCTCGCCGTCGCCCAGGCCGAGCGCCACGCCGCCCGCGTTGCCGATCCGCACGGCGACGAGCCGGTCCGGATCGTCCGCGCTGAGCACGACGATGGCATGGGCGCCGCGCAGAAACCGGACCGCCCGGCGCACCGCTTCGGTGAGCGTGTGGCCGGCGTCGCGCTCGCGCTGGACCAGGTGCACGATTACCTCGGTGTCGGTTTCCGACGCGAACCGCACCCCCTCTGCTTCCAGCTCGGCGCGCAGCTCGCGGAAGTTCTCCACAATGCCGTTGTGCACAACGACCGTGCGCCCGTTGCGGCTGATGTGGGGATGGGCGTTGTGCGGGCTGGGCACGCCGTGCGTCGCCCAGCGGGTATGCCCGATTCCGATGCGGCCATTGAGCGGCTCGGTGCTAACCAGCTGCATCAGGTTGCTCAGCTTGCCGACGTCGCGCCGGATGGCGATCTCGCCGCCCTGCAAGACGGCGATCCCCGCCGAGTCGTAGCCGCGATATTCCAGGCGCTGCAGGCCCGATAGAATGATCGGCGTCGCGTCGCGAGGGCCGATGTAACCCACGATTCCACACATGATCAGAGTCCTCCCCGGCCGGGCGCGGCACGGTCGACATCGCCTGCGTGCGCGGCGCGGCCAAGCTGCAGAATGTAAGCAGGATACGGGATTGGGATACACCACTGCCGGGCGGTTCTGGGCCACGGTTACCCGTGGTCTTTGTGGCACGGCTGCGTTTGGGAGGGGAACGCACGAGGGCGGTGGTGTGCGCCCTGGCGGCATCCGCAGAAATCTCGATTTTCCCCCGGAGCGTCCGGGGTTAGTCTCACCCCCTGGTGAGAAACCGCCACCTCGTTTCCCTGCCGGTGAGGCAGGGCCTTGCGCTAGTGTCCCCTCGTTTTGGGCCGGCTCACCTCCTGTGAATATGCTGCAGTCTCATGTCAGTATACGCCAGTATACACGTCTTGCGCGTCGCGGACCTATAAAGATTCTGCTAAAAATCGCGCGGCGAGCGGCGATCCGGCTGGCCGGCGCGGCAACTTTTACGTTTTTTAGGTTCCCGGTACAATGATGCGAGCTATGTGTACGCGCAGGATCGATCCTGCTCGTTCGGCGAGGAACTGGAGTTTGATGAAGCATTCACGCAAACTGTTCGGGGGTGTCGTCGCCACACCCGGCCAGGATTCGCAGGCGGTTGTCGCGCTGCTGTCGCACTACGTGCGCGACCGCCTGGAACTGGCGTATTACGCGCATCCCAAAGAGATCGATTTGCACCGCCGTCACGATTTTTTGATTGTGCTGTCGGTGGGCGATCTGGAAGGTGTGGCCCGCCTCTATACCGGCAACGGCCACGCCGCACCGGTGATCGTGCACATCGACGAGCCGGCCATCTTGCAGCACATCGATCATGCCCGGTTCTTCCCTGGCCTGGAGATCGTCTCGATCGAACAGGCCAACCTCACCGCCCAGCCCGACGTGACGCTGCGGCTGGATCTGTTCCGGCGCGTGGTCGAATCGCTGGAAGCGCGCGTCTAGGGCGCTGTTGGTGCAAAAATGCGAGGGACGACACCGACCGCGTCGCCCCTCGTGCGCTTCGACCTGGCGCGGCAGCGCGCTAGTCGGCGGGCAGCCTGGGCACGGAGGGCCGGTCTTCGCCCTGATGGCCGTCGGGCGGGCGCACGACGGCGTTGTCTTCACCCCGGATGAAGGCTTCAACGCGGTTGCGCGCCACGTCGTCCGGATACTGGACCGGCGGTGACTTCATAAAGTAGGCCGAGGGCGCTTCCAGCGTGCCGCACAGCCCCCGATCCAGACCCAACTTGGCACAACGCACCGCGTCGATCATCACGCCGGCGCTGTTCGGGCTGTCCCACACTTCCAGCTTGCATTCCAGTGTTAGCGGGACGTTGCCGAACGCCGTGCCTTCCAGCCGGATATGCGCCCACTTGCGATCCTTTAGCCAGGGCACGTAGTCGCTGGGGCCGATGTAGACGTCGTCGGCGGGAAGCTCGTAGGGAAGCTGGCTGGTGACGGCGTTGGTCTTCGAGATCTTCTTGCTTTCCAGGCGCTCGCGCTCGAGCATGTTGAAGAAATCCATGTTGCCGCCCACGTTGAGCTGGCTGGTACGTTCCAGACGGATGCCGCGATCGTTGAAGAGGTTGGTCAGAACGCGGTGCAGGATCGTCGCGCCGACCTGCGACTTGATGTCGTCGCCGATGACCGGCAGGCCGCGCTCGGCGAAACGATGCTGCCAGTACGCCTCGCGGCCGATGAACACCGGGATCGCGTTGACGAACGCGCAGCCGGCGTTGAGCACCTGCTCGACGTACCACTTCGTCGCCTGCTCGCTGCCCACCGGCAGGTAATTCACGACGACGTCGGTGCGGGTTTCTTTAAGAATCTGGACGATGTCGGATGTGCGGCCGGGAGCCTTGGTGATCTTCTGCTGGAGATATTTGCCGAGGCCGTCGTGCGTCATGCCGCGATGGACGGGCACGTTGAGGTAGGGCACGTCAGCGAACTTGATCGTGTTGTTCTGGCCGCTCCAGATCGCCTCGCTGAGATCCTTGCCCACTTTTTCAATGTCGATATCGAACGCGGCGCTGAATTCGATATCGCGGATGTGGTACCCGCCCAGGTCGACGTGCATCAGACCGGGGACGATCTCGTCCGGGCTGGCATTGGCGTAGTAGTGCACGCCCTGGACGAGCGAGTTGGCACAGTTGCCAACTCCAATGATGGCAACGCGGACTTTTGGTGACATGCAAAAAAACCTCCGTCAGTGGGCGCGTGGCTGGCAGAGATCCCATGCACTCCCTCGTGTGGATTCACGAAGCCGCCGGGTGAGAAATCCGGACACGCGCCAGGGTACCAGCGCGGCGCATCAGCGCGCCGTGATCCGTCCGCCCGCCGCAACGCCACACGCCTGGCTCCGCTGCTGGGGTCACGGGGACACGGAGCGTGACGGCCGATAGACATGAGGCAGGCGAGAGAAGGACCGGCTCAGTGTACCATTCTGGCGGGCAAAGCTCAACCTGCGTTGGGGGAAGGGTGGGGGCGGGAAGCGTTAGTGGACGGCGGCCTGACGCCGGGCGCGGCGCTGGCGCCGCCGCCAGGTGCGCATCAACAGCAGGAACATACTGATGTCGATGACGGTGTGCGCGGCGATCGGCGCCCACAATCCGTCGCGCCAGATCGACAGACCGCTCAGCAGCACGCTGGCGAGCGTCGCGTAGACGAAATACGCGGGCGTCACGCCGTGCAGCGCGCCGAACAGCAGGGCAGTCAGCAACCAGCCCAGCACCGGCTGGATCGCGCCGCGAAACAGGATTTCTTCGGGGATCCCCGCGATCAGCCCGAACATGACCGCATGACGCGGCGATAGAGTCTGCATATCGATGGAGCGGATGATGAGGGTTTTGATGTCTCGGAACGAGGGGACGTGCTTGAAGACCGACCACGCCGCGACCGAGAAGAACAACCCGATGAAAGCGCCCAGCGCCAGGTCCAGCGCCCATGTCTGGGCCGGGAACCACCGCGCCAGCGAGCCATCGCCCAGCACCAGCCGCCAGATGACCGCCACCGCGATCATCACGATCCCAAGCAGGATACCGTAGGTCGCCAGCACGCTTGGGCGGGTGGGGGGCGGCTCGACGGGCAGCGGGCGGGGCGGGCCACCACCCGGCTCGCGCGGATCGAGCGGCGGAAGTTCGCCCGTCTTACGTTTGGGTGCGTTTAAGGGTGATACGTTCATTCGCTTGCTCCGGTCAGGCCATGTTGCGACGCCTGGCCGTGGGCGACGCCGGCTTGCGTCCGGTAACAGAAACATTACAGGAAAACTATTGACACAATTCTAACCCGACTCCGGGCGAAAAACCAGACCGCCAGCGCCCTGTGGGCATATAATGAAAATGCCTCACGTGTCGCGGCGAGGCGTGACCCCCGCTCGCCGGCGCCGGGGATATCCCCCACCTGACCTATTGGCAAATAAACCACCTAGTCGATGTAGGCCCCCTGAAAATACCTTATCGTGATGTCAGATTGTCTCACGCAAGCTGCTCGTTAAAAACTGAGTTCAAACAGCCTCGCTGAGTCACTGTGCTTAATGGACCCCGGAAACGGATAAATGCACGCTGCTGACTGCCCGCCGAAGAGACATTTATCCTATTCTAATCATAAATATATTGCAATATGGGGTCAGAGCGGGTACGATGGTAGGTGCTGGTGAACGATCACCGTGCGGCCAGCAAGCTCCCCCGCTTGCACGTGGAAAGGCGTACAATGATGGTAGCCAGATCACCCCTCACCGATTATTCGGTTGACCCCACGACTCTCTCCGAGCTGTTTGATGCTCAGGACCTTCAGGAAGTCGAGGCCCTGCTTGCCGAGCTGGCCGAGACCCAACCCGAAAGGAACGGAGAAATCGTGGACGCGACCGAGTATGCCAACAATGCGAACTTCATCCCCCCGGCTGACGCCGACATGCTGCAGTTTTACTTCCGGGACATTCGCCCGATTTCCGAGCCGATCCCGGCGGATCGCGAGCAGGCGCTGGCGCGTCTAGTTCAGGCCGCCAACGAGGCACAGGAACGCCTCAAGAGCGAGATCTCCGACGAGACACGCGATGCGCTCGACGAAGTGATTGAACTGGGGGACGCTGCGCGCCGCGAGCTGATTATGGCGAATACACGCCTGGTGATCTCTATTGCCAAGAAATATCAGGGGCGGGGCCTGCCCCTGCCTGATCTGATCCAGGAAGGCAACCTGGGCCTGATGAAGGCCGTGGACCGTTTCGACCCAGCGCGCGGGGTGCGCCTGAGTACCTACGCCACCTGGTGGATCCGCCAGTCTATCGCACGCGCCGCGGGTGATCGGGGCCGCACAATCCGCCTGCCGATCAACCAGGGACAGCGCTGGGGACGGTTGCGCCGGGTCAGCGAGCGGCTGGCGCAGGAACTTGGCCGCGAGCCAACCTACGAGGAACTCGCCAACGAAACTGAGCTGACCGCCGAGCAGGTCGAAACGACCATGATGGCGGCCCGCGAGCCGGTCCAGCTTGACGAGCTGATCGGCGACGAGGAGAACCGCCCGCGCGCCGATCTGGTCGCCGACCGGGAGAGTGAGCTGCCCGAAGAAGCGGCAGCCCGCCAGCTTCTGGTCGAGTCGATCAGTTTCTTGCTCGGCGCGCTGCCTCAGCGCGAGGCGCAGATCATCCGCCTGCGCTTCGGACTCGATGACGGCGACACCCACAGCATGTCGCAAATCGGACAGTTGATGGGCTACAGCCGCGAGCGGATCCGGCAACTACAGCACGCGGCGCTCAGCAAGCTGCGCCAGATGCAGGCCGAATATGGCCTGGGCGACTATCTCGACTAGCCCGCCACGGGCTGTTTAGAGCACATTCAACCACTGCCGGCCGGGCCGCTTGGGTCCGGCCGGCTTTGTGTGCTCCAGACCCCGAAAATTACGCAGCGCGCGCTCTGTTACGCTATAGTCTGTTCCGGGGTTGGAGTTCGTTTCCCGGCTGAGTATAAGTGCATCGAGGTTTTTCGCGCAGCAGAATGTCCACGCGCAGTCGCTATTTCTATCGCCGGCAGGCAGTGCGGTGGCTAGGCCGCGCACTCCAGTTGCTGCTGACGCGCACGACGGTGACCGGCCTCGAGAACGTCCCCCCGCAAGGCCCCTATATCGCCGTCGGCAACCACCTGGCCGCCATTGAAGTGGCGCTGATGGTGGTTAACCTGCCGCATATCCCGGAGCTGGTGGGAAACGGCGATGTCCCCATGGACCCTCTCTTTTCTATGCTCGCGGACTGGTACAAGTTCATCCCCATCAAGCGCGGCTATGTGGACCGGGCGGCTCTGCAAGAGGCCAGCGCCGTGCTGGAGCAGGGCCATGTCCTCGGCGCGTTTCCCGAAGGCGGCATCTGGGACGACACGGTGCGCTCGGCGCGGCCCGGTGTGGCGTGGCTCAGCCAGCGGACAGGCGCGCCGATCCTGCCGATCGGGTTTGGCGGGGTGCGCGGGGCGGTCGGGCGAAGCTTGCGGCTGGGCCGCCCCCGGTTGAGCGTCAACATTGGCCCGCTGATGCCGCCGGTGCCTAACCCGCGCTCCGCCCGCGCGCGGCGCGCCGCCATCGACGAGGCGAGCGAGGAGATTATGGCACGCATCCAGGCGCTGATCCCCGCCGCGTCGAACGGGCACGGCGCCGAGCCGGTTGGAGAACGCTACGCTTTTCGGCTGGACGTCACAGGCCGTGACGGTCGGCCCGTCCCGCTGCCGGCAGAACACGCGATCCCACACGGGCCGGACCTGGCTTACTTCTTCCATCGCCACGTGTTGCTTGAGGTCGTCTACCGCAATTACAAGCTGACCGGTGCGCGCCCCCTGGCGGACTATCCGGTACTAACCGATCCGGCTCGCCTGCGGGATGCGCTCGGTGTTGCGCTTGATTTCTACCGCCGCACGCCGGTCTTTCTGGGCTACCGGTTGGGGTATGCGCGTGCCGAGCGCGTGGTGCAGGGACTGACCGCGCTGCACCGGGCGCTTGACTGGGCGGCGCAGCAGGGCTTCCACGTGAAGATCGTGCCGGGGCGCACGCTCTGTCTGGCGGACGGCACCGAACAGACTTTGGTGGCGCCCAGTGTCCGGCGTGAATATTGAGGTTGTCCCATGAGCGAGCAGATCTGCCAGAAGTGCCAGCGAGCCAATCCGGCAGAGGCGCTGATCTGCGTGGGGTGCGGACATTTGCTCCCGGCCAGCGAGCACCGTCGCGCCCTGGAGTCGCCGCATGCCACACAGACGCTGCACCGGCCCTCGCGCTGGGGGACGGCTTACTTTGGCGACGAGAGTGTGCTGCAGATCCGCATCCTGCACAGCGGCGCCTGTGTCGAGGCGTCGTTTCGGCGCGAGTGTGTGCTGGGCAGAGCGGCGGGCGATCTGGTGCCCGATCTCGACCTCAGCCCGCATGGCGCGCTGGCGATGGGTGTCTCGCGCCAGCACGCGCGCCTGCTGCGCCGGTTTGGCACGGTGCAAGTTGAAGATCTGGGCAGCGTCAACGGCACATTTCTCAACGGGGAGCGGTTGCTGCCCCGCCAGCCGCGCATCCTGCGCCACGACGACGAACTGATGCTTGGGCGGCTGGCGCTGCGCATCTCGTTCGAGCGCCAGCCGTCGCAGGACGGGCAACCGCCCGCACCGCCCGTGCCGGACTCCCCGTGAGGTGGGCGGCGCGCCGAGTGGGGGGTGCCTAACGTGTGCTGCGGCGGGGGGTCACGCCGGCCCGCTTCTCGTCGCGCGGACGGAAGCTAAGGCGAATCGGGGTGCCGGTGAAGGGGTAGTGCCGGCGGATCTGGTTTTCCAGATAGCGCTCGTAGGTGAAGTGCAGCAGCCGCGTGTCGTTGACGTGGAACAGGAACGTCGGCGGGTCTACGCGCACCTGCTGCGCCATGAAAATCTTAAGCGGGCGGGGCTGCTTGGTCGCCGGAGCGTGGCGCAGCATTGCCTCGCGCACGATCTCGTTCAGCTCGCTGGTAGGGATGCGCACCAGCCGTTCTTCCTGCACCTGGATGGCCGTCTCCAGCACGGTGTGGATCCGCTGGCCGGTCAGCGCGCTGACGAACAGCACCGGCACGTAGGGCATAAAGGCCAGGTCGCGGCGGATCGTCTCCATGTATTCGTTCATGGTGTGGGTGTCTTTTTCCACCGCGTCCCACTTGTTGACGACCACTACCGCGCTTTTCATCGCCTCGCGGATCATCCCGGCGATATGCGCGTCCTGCTGGGTCACGCCTTCGGTCGCGTCGATAACCAGCAGGCAGACGTCCGCGCGCTCGATGGCCTTCAAGGCGCGCAGCACGCTGTATTTCTCGACGCCGGGTTCAATCCGCCCGCGCCGCCGGATCCCTGCCGTGTCGATCAGCGTGATCGGCATTTCGTTCCAGGTCAGTGCCGTGTCCACCGCGTCGCGCGTGGTGCCGGGGACCGGGCTGACGATGGCGCGTTCCTGGCCGAGCAGGCGGTTCAGCAGCGAGCTTTTACCGACGTTAGGGCGCCCGACGATGGCGATGCGAATCGACTCGTCCTCGTCGTCGGCCTGGTCGAAGGCGCTGGCGTCCGGCCGGTACGGCAGCGCCTCGACGATGGCGTCGAGCAGGTCGCCCGTCCCCGTGCCGTGGAGCGCGGACACCGGGAAGACCTCGTCCATGCCCAGCCCGTAGAACTCA
Organism: Thermoflexus sp.; assembly: GCA_020724465.1. Lineage (GTDB taxonomy): Bacteria > Chloroflexota > Anaerolineae > Aggregatilineales > Aggregatilineaceae > DYGX01. Next base: position 27,906 of record DYGX01000004.1, on the reverse strand, counting down.
AACGCATCCGCGCGGCGCTGAGGGCTGTCGGCTTTATTTGCGGCGACCAGTACCGGCTTGGCCGACCGGTGCAAGACCTCGGCCACTTCCCGATCGGCGGCGGTGATGCCCTGGATCGCATCTACCACGAACACGATCACGTCGGCGTCTTCGATGGCGATCAGGGCCTGGGCGCGGATCTCGTCCACGAAGCGCTCGCTGCCTTCTTCCAGCGGGCTGTGTTGCCCGCGCTTGGGCTGGTAGATCTCCAGGCCGCCCGTGTCCACGACGTTGAACAGTGTGCCATTCCACTCGACCTCGCCGAACAGCCGGTCGCGCGTCGTGCCGGGCACCTCGGATACCACGGCTTTGCGCTGGCCAACCAGACGGTTAAACAGCGCCGATTTTCCTACGTTGGGCCGCCCCACCAGGGCAACGAGCGGTTTTCTCATGGGATCACTGCCGGTAAGTAAGCACTGAGGATGATTTTAACAGAACCGGCAGAGGGTTGGAAGACCGGGGCTGTGCGCCCGCCAGATGGAATAAGAAAGCGGACGGGCGCGCCGCGCCCGTCCACTTTGCTCAGGGTATCGCTCAACAGGTATATCAGGTGGGGGTGGGGAGCATACGGGTTTGCGATACCCCGGTCATACCGACGGTTGCCATACACCAGCCAATCGTCTGACCACCCTAAACATATCACGGCCAAATAAAGCTGGAATTAAAAAACCATAGAAAACCGTTACGATTCCTGCCGGGCGGCGCATCACGGGCGGGGTGTGGGAGTGCGCGCCGGAGATGGGGTCGGGCTGGTGACTTCGATCGCTTCCATGCCGCCGGCGGGCGCGGTCGGCGTGGCGGCGGCGGTAAGCGGCTCCACCGTGACGCTCAGTTCCTGCGGCTGGACGCTGATGGTGAGGCCCGGAGGGGCCGCCCGGCCGTCGATCAACGCCTGTGGGCGCACCTGATGGTTGCCGCTGCCCAGGCCGGACAGATTAACTTCGACCGTGACCTGTCCGGGTGCGGGCAGCCGATCTTCGGGGCCGGTGATAAAGACTGTGACCGTGCCTGCCAGCCCGGAGACCCGGTAGCGACTCGTGTCCAGGCCGGTGATGCCCACCGGCACGTCTTCGTATTGGCGCGTGTTGGTTTGCGGCGAGATGCGCACCGTCACGCTGATCAACTGATCCTCGGGGACGAGCCGCACACCTTCCGGCAGGACGACCGGAACCTCGACGGTGAATGTCTCCGTCCGGCCTCGCAGGTCGATCGGCGCGGTGCGAACCACGCGGTTCATACTATCGATCGCGCTGCGGTCGCCCGAAACGCCGACGGTCCGCGGGCTGAAGCTGGCGTAGCCTTCGAAGATGTAGCCATCGGGCGGCGCGCCGGTGGTTGCGGGGAGCACTTCCATCGGGATCACGTCTTCGCGTGCCTGGATGTCGACCGAGCAGATCACGCTACTCGGCGATAGCTCGACGTTCGACACGGTCCGCCCTTCGGCGTTGACCGGGATCAGGTCAAAGGTTTCGGTGAACGGGTTGCGCTTGTCACTGAGATCCATGCGGACCTCGGCGGCGCGCACGCTCTGCACGCGCTCGGCACTGCCGCGCACCACGACTTCGGTCTGGTTGCAGACCAGCTCCGAGGGATAGCTATAACCCAGGGGCGGCTCGCGCCGCACCACGACCTCAATCGGCGCGCGTGCCTCGGCTCGTGCACTGACTTCCAGCGTCAAGGCGCTGGGACGAACGGCGACCACCGTCCCGTAGCGGGGCGAGATGATATCGGCTTCCAGCTCGACGCGATATTCGCCCGGCCCGCGCACATCATCCAGCTCGGCGGTGACGACGACATCTTCGGGAACCAGCAGCTCCCACTCGCTCTGCTGCGTGCGGATGAAGACGCTGACCGTCTGCGGCAGGGACTGCTGGTTGACCAGCACGTACCCGTCGGGGATCACGTACGTGACCTCGACCCCCTTCAGCTCGCGCTCCTCGACCGGGTTGTTCGCCATCGTCGCGGCGACCCACACCACCAGCGCCAGGAAGAGCGAGGTCAGCATCCAGCCCAGGTTGCGGCCGATGGTTTGCAGCAGAGCCGAGTCACGCATGATCAGTCCGTCGCCTCTCTCCTGACCGGCACGCGGCGGCTAGGCCGCTTTGCGCCCGCGCCCGGTGTCGTCGCGGTCCTGGCGCAGGCGGGCGATCTCGTCGCGCGCGCGGTTGATCAGGGCGGTCCACGGCCAGGCGTGCGCCTCTTCCGGACGGTCGTTGGTGTAGAACGCGCTGAGGATGGTGCGCAGGCGGTTGGCATCGAGCCGGCGGATCATCCGGCCCCGGTTGGCAACGGAGATGCGCCCGGTTTCCTCGGAGATGATGACGCACAGCCCATCGGATACTTCGCTGATCCCCAACCCGGCACGGTGGCGCGTCCCCAGCTTGCGATCGGTGAGCTGGCGCCCGGACGACAGCGGCAGGACCGAAGCCGCGCTCGCCACGCGCCCGTCGCGAATGATCACCGCGCCGTCATGCAGCTCAGTTTTCGGCCAGAAGACGGTCAACAAAAGCTGCGGGCTGACCTCTGCATTGAGCGGCACGCCGGTCTTGATGAATTCTTCCAGCGAATCGTTGCGCTCCAGCACGATCAGCGCGCCGTGACGTCGCTCCGACAGGCGCGCCGCCGCCGCGCAGATCGCGTCAATCACCTGCTCGTCTGCCGTGTAGGTCGGCGCACGGCTGAAGAGGTTGCTCAAGCCCGTGCGCCCGACCCGTTCCAGCGCGCGGCGTAGCTCTGGCTGGAAGATGATGGGAATGGCAACGACGGCTGCCGTCACGAGGTTGTTAAGCAGCCAGCGGAACGCCACCCAATCGAGGATCGAGGCGAAGAAACCGATGACGAGGATCACAACCAGCGTGCCACGCAGCAGGGGGACGGCCTGGGTTCCCCGCATCATCAGGCCGACGGCGAAAATGATCGCCGCGACGACCAGCACATCCGGCACGTCACTCCACCGGAAGGTCTGAAGCGTCCAGATCAGTCTCATGGTCCCGCTGTGCCGCCTCGCGTCAAGCGCGCGCTCGTCTCACGTGCCCCCCACGCATCCAGATCGTGCCATCCATTTCGTACAGAGGCTTTCATACCTGCCCGCCATTCTCCGTTCACCACTCACAATACACCGTCAGCCGCTCAGTTGCCTCAACAGCCGTTTGTAATCCTCGACATGCTCCGGGTTCAGCGCGATGATGTGGCGGATAGTCACCAGCGCGTCGTTGTGCATGCCCACTTCAAGCTGAAGCTCGGCCAGCGTGTCAAGCTGCTCGACGGCTTTCTCCAGGTTGCCCGTCTGGCGATAGACCGCCGCCAGGCGCGACCGCAGCGCCATATCCTGCGGGTAGCGCGTGACCTGCTCTTCCAACACCTTGATAATCTGACCGGCGCGGCGCTGGCGGGCATAGACCCGTAGCAGGCCGTCCAGCTCGCGCACCGCCGAAACCGGGTCGTTGAGCTTGTAGTTCAGGTCCACCAGCATCCGGCGCGCGCGCTCGTCGTTCGGGTCGAGCTTGCGGATCTGCTCGTAGGTGCGCATCGCCTGGCGCAGCTCGAACCGGCTGACGTCGATATCGCCCAGGCGGTGCAGGATATGCACCACCTTCTCGGTTGGGGCGTTGACCCGCTCGGCAAGCTGGATCGCGGCCTGGTACGTCGCGTGCGCGGCATCCAGGTCCGCCAGCTGGTAGTATGCGTCGGCCAGGTCGATATGCTGGTTGAGAACCTCGTCCCACCGTTCTTCTTTTTCCAGCAGATCGATCAGGCTGTGGTGAAGCTTGACGTCCATCGGCGCGATCTTCAGCGCTTCCTGCAGGATCTCGGCGGCGCGCTGGACATCGCCGCGCATCAGGTAGACGTTGGCGACCAGGTCGTACTTGATGATCGCTTCCTGGATGTTCTCGCGCTCCAGCAGAATCTGGCCGATGCGATAGTGAATCGGCAGGTAGTCCGGCGCCGATTCGAGCAGGTAATGCGCCTGGTCCATCGCCAGCGTGTACAGCCCGCTGCGCATATACTCTTCGACCAGGTTCAGCCCTTCGGTGACGCGGTCGTTGATGTACGGCACGATGCTGATGAGCGATTCCGGCTCTTCGAGCGTGATCGCCTCTTCAAGCTGGCGGCGGGTCTTGGCGACGCGCTGCTTCCAGTTCGGCCCGGTGAGCAGTTCCAGGAAGCGCTCGTTCATATTGCGCAGTTGCTGGTCGTCGGCCTCGTCGATGCTGGCCGTCAGCCGGTCGTAGATGGTGCCAAGCTGCGCGGCTTCGTCGGGGCGCATCGCCTGCCCGGTATCGACCAGGCGCAGCGTCTGAGTCAGGTAGTAAGCGGCGGCGCGGTGATTGCGCTGGGCGAAGTGCGCCAGGCTGAGGGCCTGCATCGCGCCGGGGGCCAGCAGCGGGTCTTTGCCCGCTTCCTCCAGGGCGCGCACGGCGTCCTTCGTCTGGTTGAGGTCCAACAGCAGCACGCCCAGGTTGATGTAAACGCCGGGGTGCCGGAAGCCGGCATCCAGCGCGCGCCGGTAGGCTGCCACCGCCTCTTCAACCGCGTCGACGCGCTGGTACTCAATCGCCTGCAGCACATGCATGCCGCCATCGTCGAGTTCGTTTGCCTCGAAGACGGCCGCTGCCAGCGCGGCCAGGCCGTTCTCCATCGCCTCGCCGAGCGGCCCGCGCGGATCATCGGTGTCTGCGGCTTCCTCTGCCAGCACCGACGCATCGAAGGCGCGCTCGCGGCGCAGCACGCTGGCCGCCTCGTGATCTTCGAGCACATCGGGCGAGATCAACTGGCCGGTGTTCAGAGCGTGCAGCGTGTTGAGCGTTTGCGGGTGGTTGGGGTCCAGCCGCAGAGCGCGCTGGACGGCCTGCTCCGCGATGTCGGGGCGGTTGGCGCGCTGGAAGGTGAAGGCCAGTGTCAGGTATTCGCGGATCGCGGCCCGGCGCTGCCCGGTGCGCTCGTAGGCCAGCGCCAGCCGCTGGTGGATCTGCACCAGGCCGCTGGTAAGCTGGGTGGCCCGCTCCCAGTTGGCGATGGCTTTCTCCAGGTCTCGCTGCGCCAGATAGAGTTCGGCGACGTTAATGTACTGCTGGGCTGCTTCCTTAAGCCGCCCCAGCCGCTCCAAGACGTCGGCGCTTTTTTCCAGCGGGATGGTGTCGTCTGGCGCGAGTTGGTGCGCGCGGGTGTAGACCTTCAGCGCATCTTCCAGCCGCCGCGCCTGAAGCAGCGCCAGCCCCAGGCTGTTATGCGCCGCCGGGTCGTCCGGGAATTCCTGAACGGCACGGCCATACGCGGCAATCGCCCGGTCCCAGTGCTGGTCCCAGGCGGCGCTGTGGCCGGCGTTCATCGCCTGTTCGTAGATGTGACGGTTCCCTGCCATCTCGCGCTCAATCCTCGGTGGCTGCGGCTACGCCCGAACGTCGTACCGTCGGAAAGGGACCGGCTTACTCCTGCCCCCGAATCACCTGAACGATCTTCTCGAACCGCTGGCGCGATTTCTTGGTGAGCTGCCCGGCGTCTTCCAGCAAATAGACCAGGATGCCCTTCTGCGCGTGCAGGCGGTTTTCTGCCTGCGGGAACAGCCGCGACTGCGGGCCGTCGGCCACCTCGTCGGTGATCTCCTCGCCGCGATGGGCCGGCAGACAGTGCATGACGATCGCGTGGGGCGCAGCGTGCTTGAGCAACTCGGCGTTGACCTGATAGGGCGGGAAGACCTGGCGCCGCCGCTCGGCTTCCTCTTCCTGTCCCATGCTGGTCCACGTATCGGTATAGACCACATCGGCGTTCTGCACGGCTGCGACCGGGTCGCTGGTCACGCCGACGCTCAGCCGCCCGCGCGACAGCCGGAACGCCTTTTCGATCACTTCCTCTTTAGGCTGGTAGCCCGGCGGGCTGCCGATGGTCATCTGCATACCGAACTGCGCGGCGGCCATCATCAGGCTGGTGGCGACGTTGTTGCTATCCCCAACGTAGGCCAGGTGCAGCCCTTCCAGCCGGCCAAACTCCTCGTAGATGGTCAGCATATCGGCCATCGCCTGGCACGGGTGGTTATAGTCGGTCAGCCCGTTGATCACGGGGACGGGACTCCACTGCGCCAGCTCCAGGACGTGCTCGTGCTCGAAGGTGCGCGCCATGATGATGTGGACATAGCTGCCCAGCACGCGCGCCACATCCGCGATGCTCTCGCGCTTGCCGAGGCCGATCTCCTGCGGGCTGAGGTAGAGCGCGTGCCCGCCAACATGCTGCATCGCCATCTCGAAGCTGACACGCGTACGCAGCGACGGTTTCTGGAAGATCATGCCCAGCGCCTTGCCCTTGAGCAGCGGCTTGTTGGCGCCCTTCGTCTTGTACTGCTCTTTGAGCACGCGGGCGATGTTGAGCATGTCCCACAGATCGGCGGAAGACCAGTCAGCGATATCCAGGAAATGTTTCACCGTGTTACCTCGCGGATTCGGAAGGAAGGCTCTCGAACAGGGATTTCGGGGAGTAGTATAGCACAATTTGCTGTGCGGTACTTGCAGCCGGGCGACGCGTGCCAGGGAGAAAATCCGGCGGCATGCCACTGACACGCCGCCGGAGAGATGACGCGCTCAGCCGGACGGGGGACTAGCCACCGCGCGCGGCAAGCTGCGCCGCCTGATCGATGCTGCGATAGTTGTAGTGCGGGCCGCCGAACAGACCGTCCGTCTCAAACGGGCCGGTGTACCACGGCTTCTGCAGCGCGTAGTCCAGACGCATGAAGAGCGTGATGATCGGGTGGTCGCCTTCCGGACCGAAGAACATCTCTTCGATGCGGTAGTACAGCTCGATGCGGGTGTCCGGGTCATTCTCGCGCGCGGCCTGCGTGATCAGGTCGTCGACCTCGGTGCAGGGGCGCTTGAAGGTGTTCTCGGACTCGCAGTGGAGCACGTCGCCCACCCAGTTATTGGCGTCAGGATAGTCTGGCCCCCAACCGAGCGTCCAGACATTCGGACGATCTTCGGGCGCGTTGCGCGGGTCGACCGTCTCCAGCAGGACCGAGAACTCCTGCTGCTCGACGGTCAGGATGTTCGGGTCGCAGCCCAGCTCGCGCTCGGCCGAGGCCGCCAGGAACTCCGCCCAGTTGCCCGCGCCGGTGTAGGCAACGAGTTCAATCGGCGGCAGCCCTTCACAGTTGGGGTAGCCGGCGGCTTCGATCTCCGCGCGCGCATATTCCGGATCGTAGCCCACACCGACCTCGTTGATCGGTGGCGCGCCGAACATGCCGGGCGGGGTGAGGTGGATCATCGGGACACCGCGGTTCTGGCGGATCTCCTGCACGAACGCGTTGCGGTCGACCGAAGCCGAGAAGGCGCGGCGGGCATGCACGTTGTCGAACGGCGACTTGTCGTGCGCGAACCCGAAGTAGAACACGGCCAGGTCCGACGTCTGGCTGAGCTGATCGGCGTAGGCCGGGTCATTCAGCACCGACTGAAGTTCCGCCGGGGGAACGCCGGATGCATCGATCTGGTTGTCCTGGTACAGCGCGAAGACCGTACCCTGGTCTTCCACCACGGTCTGGATCACGCGCTCGACATTCCCAGGGCCGCGCAGGTCTTCCGGCAGATAGGGGTTGCGCAGGAAGACACGGCGCACGCCGCGAACCCACTCGTCGATCACGAACGGGCCGTTGGTGACGATGTTGCCGGGTTCGGTCCAGTCATCGCCGAATTCCTCGATGACATCGCGGGGCACCGGGCGGTACATCCACATCGGGGTCTGGCTGAAGAAGTAGCCCGCCGAGAACTGGAGATGCACTTCGAGGGTGCTGTCGTCCAGCGCGAAGACCTGCACCAGGTCATAATCGGCGTCGGTCACTTCGTCAACGGGCTTGGTCGACACGTCGTTGCAGCCCAGGATGATCTTGTCCGCGACGCTGGTGTAGTAGGCCCCCAGGCGCGGGTCGCAGGCACGCTTGATGCCGTAGGCGATATCCTCGGCGGTGACCATGCCCAAAACCTCGCCCTCGTCGGCGACCGGATCCCAGCGCACCCAGGGCACGTCAGTGCGGATGGTAAAGGTCCAGACCGTGCCGGTCTCGTCGAATTCCCATTCGGTCGCCAGCTCGGGCAGGATGTTGCCGGGGTTGAGCGGATCGGCATCCGTCAGGCCCAGAAACAACTGCTCGATGGCGGCGATCGAAATCTGGTCGGATGCACGCTGCGGGTCAAGCGTGCTGATCTGAGACCCGCTGGTGATATACAGCGTGATCGGTTCGGTCTGGCGCATCACGCTGACCAGCGTCACATCGGTGCTGGTGGCGAGCGCGAAGCCGGTGGGCAGCAGCGCCGCAACCATGGTCAGAATGATGGCGAACGGCAGCGCTCGATACATTCGGTTGCCCATACCACGTTCCTCCATTGTGTCTGTCGAAAGAACTTAATCCTCTTGTTAGACCTCTTTCCTCTTGGCCGACCACTTGCCTCGGCAGCCTGGTTCTGCCCCTTCGATAGACACCCCTCCTTACCCTCTGGCCAACCCGTTACCGTCATGAACACCTGTTACAGGATGGAAGATCGAAACACCATACCGTGAGCCGGCCGCACCGGGCCGGGGGCAGACAAAACGGGCCTGCCTCTGCCGGGGTGCAACCGGCATGGCAAGGCCCGTGCGCGTTCCTGGTAACGCGGCCATTGTCCACAGACGCGCCTGAGTGTCTTGTCGGGTCCGGCGCGGGGCAGCCTGGACGGCGCGGGAACCAGTCCGGGTGGGGCGATTGCTGTGGGTGTCATGGCGCGCGGCAAGCATATTCAGTGTATAAACCACGCGTGGGGAAATTGCAAGTTTCCGGTTAACGAAAACGCACAAATGCCCACGCAACGCCGGATATATTGATTACTTGTCTTGTGTGAGAGCGGTTCGATAGCAGTTAAGTGGACGATCGAACGCGAAGGGGCACGGCGTCAGGCGCTGACCGGCACCCAGTTGTACTCCATATGATTCGCCGTCTCCCGCGCGACGGCTGCCCCCAGCAGGCGCTGCACGATATACAGCGCGGTGTCGATCCCGGCGGTGATGCCGGCGGCGGTGATGATCTGCCCGTTGTCGACGAACCGCTGGCCGGATACCACGCGGCAGTTGGGTGCCACAGCCAGCAGCTCGTCAAGCGCGGCGTGATGGGTTGTGGCGGTCAGGCCGTCCAGCAGCCCGGCAGCGCCCAGCAGCAGCGCGCCCGTACACACCGAGAGCACAATCTCCGCTCGCCTGGCCTGGGTGCTGATGAACTCCAGCAGGGCCGGGTTCTTGCTTTCGTGGCGCGCGCCCAACCCCCCCGGCACAACCAGGATGTCGGCCTGGATCGCGTTCTTGAAGGTGTAGTAGGGGGTGACGCGCAGGCCGCTGCGGGTGGTGATGGGGGGCGTGTTCCGCTCGGCAACGGTCGTCACCGTGAAGGGGACGGGGCCGGTTGCGCGCTGCCCGGTGATGGCGAAGACTTCCAGCGGGCCGCAGAAATCGAGCGTGTCCACGTCGTCAAACAACGTGACCAGTACATTTCTCGCCATAGCCAAAACTTTCTACTTCGGTCAGCCGTCTTTTAAAAACACACTAACTCCCAGCAAAAAGCGCACGAGTCTGCTTCTGATCTTGAGCTGCGGCCAGACGCAGCCTTTGTTGGATACGCCCGATCGCACTCTGAGGAACTGGTTGCGCATCGTACTGTCCCAATAAGTCGTATCCGATTCAAATGAACCGGCGAACATTCAGTCTCCCGTTGGCTTGACCGAGCTTCGTTCGACCATCAGGATCGCAGCCCGCTCCGGCGCTCTCGTCCGGTGGATCACACCTTTGGGAACGACATACCCTTGGTGCGGTTCCAGGATGATGGTCTTATCTTCCAGGTCAATCAGAAACCTGCCCTGCAGCACGAAAAAGAACTCATCCTCTTCATCGTGCTTGTGCCAGTGGAATTCTCCCTGCATGACCCCAAGGCGAATCACGCTATCGTTCACCTGGCACAGGGTCTGGTTGAACCATTGCTCTTTGCACTCAGCGATCAGGGTCGGCACATCAATCAGTTCCAAAGGACCAAACTTTACGTCCAGGTTGATGCTGTAGTTCTGCTGGTCGTCCACGCTGGTGATCCTTCCTTACTGTGACCGTGTCCTTTCACCCTGAATTTTCGAGGGCTGCTTTCGGCTTATTGTATCCGATAGCCGGTTTTTTGAAAACCTTTTCACGTCGCACCGCCGCGCCGGACGAGAGGGGGCAGCCCCACCAAATCGCCGCTTTGGCTCGCCCCAGGCTCAGCGCCCGTACGGCGTCATCTCGGCCCAGTTAGTCCCCACGCGCGCGTCCGCCACCAGCGGCGCGTCAAGCGTGAACGCGGATTCCATGATCTCAACCGTCAGCGGGGCAACCGTCTCGATCTCATCGTCGGGCACTTCGAGCACCAGCTCGTCGTGCACCTGCAGGATCAATTTGGCCTGATAGCCGCCATCCTTCAGCGCGTGCGCCAGGTTGATCATGGCGATCTTGATGATGTCCGCCGCCGTGCCCTGGATCGGCATGTTGATCGCTTCGCGCTCGGCGCGCTGCCGGGCCTGGAAGCTGGCCTGCACCGGACCCTTGTCGTGCAGGATCGGGAAATAGCGACGGCGGCCCAGCAGCGTCTCAACGTAGCCTAGCTCGCGCGCGCGCTGCAGCGAGGCGTCGAGATAGCGGCGCACGCCGGGAAATTGCTGGAAGTACCCGGCGATGAACGCCTCGGCCTCGGCCAGCGTCAGGTTGCTCTCGCGCGCCAGCCGGTACGCGCCCATCCCGTACATCAACCCGAAGTTGACCGACTTGGCGAAGCTGCGCTGCTCGTAGGTCACTTCTTCCAGCGGGACGTGGTAGACGGCGGCAGCGGTGGCCCGGTGGATGTCCTGCCCCTCGCGGAAGGCCGCCAGCAGAGCCGCGTCCTGGCTATAGTGCGCCAGGATGCGCAGCTCGACCTGGCTGTAGTCCACCGAGAGCAGGCAGTGTCCCGCCGGGGCGATGAAGGCGCGGCGCACCCGGCGGCCCTCTTCGGTGCGGATCGGGATGTTCTGCAAGTTCGGGTTGCTGGACGACAGGCGCCCGGTCGAGGTGCCGGTCTGATTAAAGCTGGTATGCACGCGCCCGGTGTGTGGGTTGACCAGCGTGGGCAGCGCGTCCACATAGGTGCTTTGCAGCTTCTGAAGCTCGCGCCAGTGCAGGATCTTCTCGACGATTGGATGCTCGCCGCGCAGGCTTTCGAGCACGTCGGCGGCGGTGCTGAAGCCGTGCGACGTCTTGCGCAGCCCTTCGGTCGTCAGCTTGAGGTGGTCGAACAAGACTTCGTTGAGCTGCTTCGGGCTGCCGGGGTTGAAGTGCCCGTAGCCGCCGCTGAGCGCGTCGATCTCCTGCTCCAGTGTGCGCAGTCGCTCGCTGAGTTCGGCGCTCATCTCGCGCAGAAAGGGCACGTCCAGCAGCACGCCCGCCATATCCATGTCCGCGATGATCGGGACGAGCGGCATCTCGATCTCGCTGAACAGCTTCCAGGCCTGCTTTTCTTCCAGTTCGGGCCGCAGCACGCCCACCAGCCGAAAGGTCAGGGCGGCGTCGGCGGCGGCATACGGCGCAGCCAGCTCCACCGGCACGCGGTCCATGGTGATCTGATTCCGGCCAGCGCCGATCAGGTCGGCGATTTCGGTCATTTGCACGCCCAGCCGCACCCAGGCCAGGTTTTTCAGGCCCAGGTTGCGGCTGCCCGGATCGCACACCCACTCGCCCACCATCGTGTCAAACGTGATCGGGCTGACGTCGATCCCGTAGCGGCGCAGCACGACCAGATCATACGGCGCGTTGTGCCCGTACTTGGGGATCGCGGGATCGGTCAGGGCGGGGCGCAGCGCCTCGATGACCCGGTCGAGCGGAAGCTGCCGGGGCGTGTGGCCTTCGACCAGATCGGGCTGGGTCTGCGCGGCGGGGCGGGGCGGCGCGTTGGGCGCGATGTGCCCGACCGGGATGTAGAACCCCTGATCCTCGCTGACGGCCAGCGAGATGCCCACCAGATCGGCGAGCATCTGGTCGGTCGAGGTTGTCTCCACGTCGAAGGCAATCGCCTCGGCGGACGCCAGCCGCTCGACCAGCGCGGCAAGCGCGGCTTCGTCGTCCACTACGGCGAACGGGACGACGCCCTCGACCGGCGGCAGCGGGATCTCGGCCTCGTGTGCCGTGTCGAACATGGTCAACTGCTGGCCGGGAGCGCCGGTCAAGTCGGCGCCGGGGCGGCCCGGCAGCCGCCGGATCAACTGGCGAAACTCCAGCGCCCGGAAGATTGGCTCGACGTCCTCATAGCGGTAATCACGTGCGACACAGCGCGAAAGCTCCAGCCGGACGGGCACGTCGCGCCGGATGGTCGCCAGGGCGACCGACAGGAACGCGCTGTCGCGCCCTTCCTCAAGCTTGGTGCGCAGCGCCCCCTTGATCTCGTCAAGGTGCTCGTACACTCCGGCGACGCTGCCGTACTCCATGATCAGCTTCTTGGCGGTTTTCTCGCCCACCCCCTTGATGCCGGGGATGTTGTCCGAGGCGTCGCCCATCAACCCTTTCAGCTCCGGAAGCTGGTGCGGCTCGATCCCGTATTCTTCGCGGAAGCGCGCCAGATCGTAGACGCGCGCGTCACCGAGCGTCTTGCCGGGAAGCTGCACCCGGGTGTGTTCGGTCAGCAGTTGGAGCAAGTCGCGGTCGCCGGTGATGATCAGGACGTCGGCGCCTTCGGCCTCGGCCTGGGGCGCGACCGAGCCGATCACGTCGTCGGCTTCGATGCCTTCCAGCTCCAGGATCGGGATGTTGAATGCTTGCACCAGCTCGCGGATGCGCTCGATCTGGACGCGCAACTCGTTGGGCATCTTGTCGCGCGTGCCCTTGTATTCGCCGTAAAGCTGCTCACGCCCGGTGAGGCCCTGATCAAAGCTGATGGCCAGGTACTCCGGGTTTTTCTCTAGGATATCCAGCAGGGTGCGGGCAAAGCCGAAGGTGGCATTGGTCGGCTCGCCGCTGCGGGTGCTGAAGCTCTCAATCGGCAGGGCGAAGAACTGGCGGTACGCCAGCGCGTGGCCGTCGATCAGAACCAGGGTGGGGCGTGCCATCGGCGTCATTCCTATCGCTGGGATTCGGAACAGATGTGCGTATTATACCACTCCGCGCCCGATGGCGATACGGATTCGCCGGGCGCGATCGCTGCCCGCAGCCCGGATGCGGCGCTTGCTGGCAACGCTGATCGCGCCGCCGCAAACGCCGTGCTGCCAGGGCCGAAGGGGTGTACTGCGTTATGTAATCGTCATATGTTTCTTATGTTAATCCAACGTTTCAGCCGGTATAATTGAGTTAATTCCCGACGTGGGATTTGCACCTCTAGGATTCTGCGAAAGGAAGGAAAGATGAAATCGCGTATCGCATTCGTTCTGACTGTGGTAGCCGCTCTGGCAGTGGCGGCGGTTCTTCCTGTGCGCGGTCCGGTTGCCGCCCAGGAAGAAGTCGGTGAGGGTCCGGTGGGGTTCCTCTCTTACGATTTCTGCACCGGGGACTATACCCTCGAAGTGCTGGAAGGAGCGCCAACGGAAGGCACAGCCACGGTAGAGGTGACGACCAGTTACGGCATTGGCGCAGACACAACTGAGATTGACAGCGCCACTCATGACCTGGACTGGGCCGAGCCGCAGGAGATGAGCGGTACGCTCTCGGTCGAATATCCGGAAGGGGCCGAGACACTCTACTTCACAGTGACGGTGGATGGGAGCCTGTCGCGCGAGGTAAGCATCCCCGTCAGCGAACTGGTTTGCGAGGAGCCGGGTGAGGGCGAAGAGCCTGTCGATGAACTGCCTGCCGATCAGCAGCCTGTTGAAGAGGTCATTCTGCCCGGCTGCGATGTGACGATCCCGCTCGAAGGGGCGGTGGTCGGGCGCTTTGTGCACACCGCCGAGACCTACTGGGCGCCGGACTTCAGCAAGAAGACCGAGCCTGAGGTCCTGATTCCCTGGAACACGACGCTGTGGACGTTCGGCGTGGACGAGAGCGGGCAGTTCCGCAAGGTGGTGCTGAACTGCACGTACCTGTGGGTTCCGGTGGAGACGATGGGGCCGAACTTTGACGAGGTGTGGGGCGGCGCGCCGCTGCCGATGACGGTCGTGGAGTAGCCGCACCGCGTCAGACCGACTCGATGCGCCCCGGTGGATCGCCCGCCGGGGCGTTTCTTTTTGACGCCTCGACCGCCAACCAGGCCGGTCAGCGAGCAGTTTTCCGCTTTATATTATTATTTTACAAAATATTACGAAACATATGATACAATCGTACTGATCGTTTCTTGCCGGATGCTGCCCTGCAGAACGACGCTTCCCGTCGCGCTCAAACGTCACCTGGAGGCGCCACCATGCTCTACCGCCTGTTGTTTGCTGCTCTTATCCTGGCGCTGATATTTGGCGCCGCCCCCGTCCGCGCTCAGGACGACCCGCTTATCATCCGCTTTGACGAACCGCTGATCGTAACCTTGACCCCCGGCGCCGTTCAGCAGCTTGCCTTTGTCGCGCTGGCCGGTGACCGGTTTGAGCTACGCCTGCTCGCGCTGGCGCCGGTTGCGTACAGCGCGACGCTGATCGATCCGTTGCAGGCGCTCGCGCCGCTGGCGGTCGATGGCACCGGCAACGCCGTGCTGGCCGTCGATCCCGCGACGCGCAGCGGGCGCTACACGCTGGTCATTGATCAGGCCGCAGCGAGCGGCGATCTGGTCATCCAACTGACCGCCGCGGCGAACCTGCCTGATCCGTTGCCTTTCAACACGGTGACAATTGCCCCGCTCGCCGGAAACGTGATACGTTTCCGGTTGGACACACAGCCGGACTACCTCGAGACGCTGCTGACCATGGCCCCGCTCGAAACAGGTGAGGGCGCGCTCCCTCGCGTGGTGCTGATCGACCCCGAGGACTCCCGCGTGATCGCCGAGCTGGGCGATGGCTCACTGCCCGGCGCGGCGCTCCGTCTGCCAGGGGATCGTTCCTACTTCCTGGCGCTCGAACCGGGTCCGGAGCAGGCTGAGATCGCGCTGCGCTGGGAAGGGACGCTTCCCGCGCCTGCCGCCGCACCCGATGGCGGACCCGCCCAGGTACCCGGTGGCGCAGTGAGCGCGCCTGCCACCACCCCCACACCTGAGGCGAGCCTGACCGCCACCCCGTCGGCGACACCGCTTTCTACGCTCATGGTGACGGCCACGCTCACACCCGATCCGGACGCGACCGCGACGCCGATCCCCTCGCCGACGCCGCGCGGCCTGCTGGCGGGCACAGCAACCGATACGCCCAGCTACACCCCGACCCGCACGCCGAGCTATACGCCGTCGTTCACCCCGTCGTCCACGCCGCCCGGCGCGACGGCGACCTATACGCTCACGCATACGCCCACTTACACGCCAGGCTCCACGCGCACGCTGACACTGACTTACACGCCCAGCTACACACCCACCTGGACGCCGACCTACACGCCGAGCTATACGCCCACGCGGACGCCGACCTACACGCCCAGCTTCACCCCGTCGCCGCCGGTACCCGAAGCGGCGCCGGACGCGAACTTCAATGCACCCCTTAACATCCCGCTCGATAGCACCGCCTCAACCACCGATTTCGTGTCCTACCCCGGCGGAGATCGCGAAGACCGTGTCCGTTTCGACATCACGGGGATGAATCCGAATCCGGCGCTGTCGGGCGGGCGTGCGCGGCTGGTGATCACCGCGTCGTGCTTCGGAACCGGCACACAGAACATTCAATTCTTCACCGGCGGGCAGACGTATAGCTGCGGGCAGACACTGGTTGATCGCGAGGTGACGTACGACTCGCGCACCGGGCAGGTCACCATCACGGCAACCGGTGGAACGAGCACCTATGTTCAGTGGGTGTTGACCGGCAGCGCCACCCGCCTGAACTGAGCGGTGCCCTCACCCCAAGCCCCTTTCCCCGCGACGCGTCGCAGAGGGAGAGAGGGTTTCAAATGCCGTGCTTGCGCTCCCCTTTTCCGCGCGCGAGGGAGAAGAGGCCGGGGGATGGGGGGTATCTAGCTGGCCTGTGCCTGGCGCTGGTAGGTGATGAAGCGTCCGATTTCGCGGTCGCTGAGCGCGCGCGGCGGCGTGACGACGTAATAGCCGTTGGCCCACAGCCGCCCGGCGGCGTCGATGCGCTCCGGAAAGTGCTCCTGAGTCAGGCGCGCCGTCTCGTCGAAGAGCATCTGGATCACCGCGTCGGGTAGGCTTTTCTGCGGGACCTTGAGTGTCAGCCGGATGTAGTCGGTCTCAATATCCAGTTCGTCGATTTCCCACGCATTCCGCGCGGCGATGTCTGCGATCCACCCGCGCAGCGCGGCGGCGTAGTCGCCTTCTAGCTCCAGGCGCGGATCCCAGGGCAGCCACAGCAGGCAATAGCTGGTGTACGGCACGTCGGGGCGCGGCGCGTGACGGACGGGCGCGCCTTGCTCGCGCCCGGCTGGCGCGGCGCGCAGCCCCTCCGGGGCGCGCAGATCGGTCGGGCGGCTGGGGTGCGTGACGGCAGCGGGCGCCTCGGGCGTCTCGACCGGCTCCGGAACCAGATCAAGCGCTTCGCTCAGGCGCCGGGCCTGGCGCCGGATGGTGCGGATCGAGGTGTTGCTGCTGAAGACCATGCTCAACACCATCCCCTCGCCAACCGCCGTGCTGTAGAGCAGGAACTCGCCCGCGTCGGGCAAGGTCACATAGCGGCTCAGCGAGTCGTGATCGGGCGGGCTGGTCGACCACGCCACGGCGATGGTCTGCTCCAGGCGTTCCAGCGCGGGGGCGGGCAGGTCGCCCGCTTCGGCGATCAACTCGCCGCCAGAGGTCAGCAGCGTCGCCTGCGCCGAGCTTTCGAGCGAGAACTGGGTCAGCTGCAGGGCGATCTGGGCCAGCCGCGCCGCTTCCTCGTCGTCTTCGGGCGGCGGGGCTTCCGGCTCCGGTTCCGGCTCCTCGATGAGCAGGTGCGCGGCGGGCATTTCGGCCGGCTCTGCGCTGCGCGCGGCCTCGTCCGCCGGATAGTCGAGCGCGGGCAGTATCTCCTCAACCTCCGGCTCGCCGGCGCTGTCCTCGACCGGTTGCGGGATCCAATCGGGCGCGGCGGCTTCGCCCTGACTGGTGTCGCCCTCGCTTTCGTCCCAGGTATAGGCCGTCTGGCGCACCCCCTCGTAGAACGCCTCCGAGATCTCTGTTGCGAGTGTATCTTCTTCTTCCATTATGTCGGGCAGCCCGGTGAAGAAGTCATCCGGCCCGGCGTGCTGCGCCGCCTCGATCAGGTCCGCGTCCAGGTCGAGTTCCAGCGCGTCGCCAACCGCGTCCTGCTCGTCCCGCTCGTCGCTGTCGGCCACCTCTGCTTCCTGAGCTTGATCGCGGAAGCGGTCGAAGTGAGCCGGAAGCGCCTCTTCCGCCGCTGGCTCGCCTGCTTCCTCATCCGTCCACCCGGCGTCGAAATGTTCCTCAGGTGCTTCGGGCAGGGCAAGGGGCGGTTCCTCGTCGAAGGCGGGCTGTGCCGTCTCATCCGGCGCCGGCCCGGCCAGGGGCGCGGGCGGGCTGAACAGCTCCTCGAGGTCGGCCGGCTCCCACTCGCCGCTGTCGGGGAAAAGCTGGCGAAGCTGCTCGGCTTCTTCCGGCGTCGCGTTTTCTTCCCACGAAGGCAAGGGACGCAGCCGGGGGCGCCGGTCGCGCGGCGGCGGTAGCTGCTGCTCGATCTGGTTGAGCAGGTCGTTGAGCGAAAACTCGGCCTCTGCGTCGTCTTGCGTGACGGCGTGCAGCGCGGTTGTGGCGGGATAGTGCCACGAGTCCTCTTCGTCCGGCGCCGGCTCGTGGGCGGGCGGGGCGGCTGGCGCGCCGGGTTCGGGCAGGTCGGCGGACGCGAGCCAGTCAGGCAGCGCCGCGTTGGTATCCAGGCTTTCCAGGCCGATCTGATCGACTATGTCTGGCTTCAGGCTCGACGGGGCGCGTGTCTCTTCGGCGGTGTAAGTCGGCTCGGCCAGATCGTCTTCTCCCACTTCTTTGCCGGCCAGCGCTGCGAGCACACTCTCGAAGGATGGGTCGAACAGGCCGCTGATCACGTCCCCAATGGTCGTGTCGTCCAGCTCGGATTCGTCTCCCAGATCGGGTTCCTGGGGCGGGTGCCCGCGCCGGATTGACTCCAGCACGTAGTCGAGCGGGTTGGGCGGCGGCTCTTCGTCGCTGTCGGGCGCGCGCGGCGCCAGCAGATCGTCCAGCGGCCCGCGGCGGGGCGGAGCAGCCGGGGCGCGCAGCGAATCGACCAGTTCGTGAAACGCCTGATCGTCGGGCGACGGCTCGGTATCCGGCAGGGGAGACTGGGCCAGCGCGTCGAGCACTTCGCCGAAGGTGGTCGGGTCGTGCTCCGGCAGGTCGGTCGCCAGAAACTGGCGCACGCCGTCCAGATCCTGCGGCGGGACGGTCGGAGTGTCGTCCGGCTGAGGCGGTGGCAGGTAATCTTCGAGGAAGGGGGGTGTTGGCTCGCTCTCCAGCCACCCGTGTTGCTCGAGCATCCCGTCGAGCGAATCCGTCTTGGGGAGCTGCCCGGTGCGGTCGGTGTCCTGCCACTCGAAGAGCGCGTCGGTTCCCCCCAGGTCCGGCTCGTCGCCGAAGTAGCGGGTCTGGGCCAGCCGCTGCAGGTCCGCGTCGGTGGGCGCGGCGTCTTCATCTGGTGGCTGCTCATCCGCTGCGGCAGGCTCCTTACCGGCAGTGTCGGGCACCTCGGTAAAGGGCGCCGGGCCGCGTGGTGGGACCTCGCCCGTTTCGTCCTCGGCGGGTGGGGTGGCGGCTTCTGCAGGCGGCTGCAAGGGCACGTGCCGCGTGACAGCGCGGAACAGATGCGGGATCAGCGCGCGCGCAGTGTAGGGCTTGGCAATCGAGCCTTGCGCGCCGAGGTGCGGGGTGCGGGCCGCCTGCGCGTCGCTCGAATAGGTCAGCAGCACGCGCAGATCGGGCTGCAAGCGGCGCAGGTGGCCGATCAGCTCCAGCACATCCATATCGGCCACGTTGAAATCGATCACTGCGACGTCATGCCGCGTCTGGCGCAGGGCTTCCTGGGCGGCCAGGCCGTTGGCCGACACGCTCACTTCGAACTCGCCGGTCGCTTCCAGGGCCTGCTTGGTCGTGACCATGAAGGGGATATTCGGATCGATAATCAAAACACGGATTGACATGGCTCTGACCCGCCCGCGCGCTGCGATCTGCCTGCATAATGCATTGTACTGCGAGCCGGCTCGCGGAGCAAAGGCCGTGCGGCGAGCTTACTGGGCGAAGGGCAGGTTGTCGCAGGGGCCTTCGAGCTTCAGCCACTGCGCGTTATTGATGACCCACACCTGCTGCCCGTCCATCCGTTGCACCCGGTACCAGCTTGTATCCGCGTTGCGCCCGATTACCATGACGGTCTCGCCCACGGTGAACTGCCCCAGCTTGGCGGCGCGGGTTGAGGGGCCGTCGCGGAAGTTCAGCTCGGTGACCATCACACGGGCGCTGCACATCGTGGCGCCGGGCGCGGTTGCTGTCCCGGAAACCTGAAGTACCAGGGCCGCTGGCGCGCTGGTGCTGCTCCGGTTGGTGGCGATGACCTCAAGATGAAACGTGCCTTCGCGGGTGGGCGTCCAGGACAGGATCGCCTTTGTGGGGCCGGTCTGGCCTTCGGGCATATTGATGATGCTGCGCACCTGGCCGCCCTCGCTGAGCAAGAAGCCGGTCGCCGTGCGGTCCGTCTCGACTTCGATATCCACCGGCTGGTTGACGGGGACGGTCGAGCCATCCGCCGGAGCGGTGATCCGCACGGTGGGCGCCGGTTCGCTCCCGTCGGCCAGTGGCGGGGCCGGGTGGCCCGGCTCCGCCGGCGCGCTGCTGCGCGCCAGATCCAGCGAGCAGGCCAGCGCCGCGGCCAATAGCGCGAGGGCGACGATCAACAGGGGAGCAGGCACAACGGGTCGTGTCATGCTTCTCTTTCCACCCACAAAGAATCTATTCACACTGTAGCAGATTCATCCCGCGGCGTCGAACGCTGCTCCGCCCGAACGCGACGGGGCAGCTAGACGCTAGCTGCCCCACCAGAAGAATCCGCTTGCTTCGGCTCGTCGCAGCCGGTCAGCGCACGCCCCAGATGCGAATCAGGGTGTCGCCGCCGCCTGAGGCGAGCATGGTCCCATCCGGACTGAAGGCCAGGCTGCTGACTCCATTGTGTCCGGGCAGCACGACCAGCGGAGACGGGTTGTTGATCGACCAGACGCGCACCGCGCCGTCCTCGCCGCCGGCGGCCACGACCTGATTGCCCGCGCCGAACGCCACCGCGGTTGCCGCGCTGCTCTGGCCCGTATCCAGCGTGATCTGAAGCTGGCCGCTGCCGCTGTTCCACACCCAGACCGCGCCATTCCCCGCGCATAGCTCCATCTGGCCGGTGCCGGCGATCCACGCGCCGTCCGCACTGACCGCCACGCTGTTGATCCAGCCGCTCTCGCCCTCGATGGCAGCGGCTGGCTCGCCGGTGTCAATGTTGATCAGCTCGACCCCGTCGCCGCCCTGCGAGCAGCTCTTGCCGGTGGACCCGATGGCCACCAGGTTGGTGCCGATCAAATCGATCCCGCTGACGACGCCGTAGGTCGTGATCTCGCGCAGCAGCGTGCCGCTGGCGACATCCCACACGCGCACCCGGCCGTCCAGCCCGCCGCCTTCGGGGTTCAGGCCGCCGGCGGCGATGCGCGAGCCGTCGTAGCTGATGGCGATGGTGTTGATCTCCGCGCCATGCTCGTACATGCCGATCTGCTGGCCGCTGGCGAGGTCCCACAGGCGGATCGTGCCGTCCCAACTGCCGGACGCCAGCCGCGTGCCGTCCGGGCTGTAGACCAGGCTGGTGATGCGGTCGGCGTGGCCGGGCAGGGTGTTCACCTGCTGGCCGCTGGCGAGGTCCCACAGGCGGATCGTGCCGTCCCAGCTCACCGAGGCCAGCTGCCCGCCCTGCGGGCTGAACGCCACACCGGACACATTCCCGCCGTGCCCGCTGAGGACCATCAGCTCGCGCAGTTGGGCCGCGTTCCCGGCGTCGATCACCGGCAGAGGCACGGCGGCTGCTCCAATCGCCTGCTCGGCTGGCGCTTCTTCAACGGGTGGCTGCTCAACGGGCGGCTGCTCAACGGGCGGCTGGTCAGCCGGTGGCTGCTCGGCGGGGGGCAGTTCGGGCTGAGTCTGTTCGGCCAGCGGCGCTGCTTCGACGGGCGGTTCGGGCTGCGTCTGCTCGGCCGGCGGCTGGGCGAACGCCTGGATCTCCGGCTGGGTCGGCAGGATGTTGACCTGCGGCTGGCTGACGATGGCCGTCGGCTCGACAACCGGCGGCTGCGGCGGTGGCTGAACTTGCAGCGCCTGCGGCCCCGGGTTCACGTTGATGTCGATGTACGCCTGGTTGTTGCCCTCGTCGCTTTCTGCGACCGTGTTGCCGGTGTCCACTGTGACCAGCAGGCGGGTCAGGCCGGGCGTGTTAAAGGTGACGGTCAGGCCGCCGGCCGGGATTTCGACTTCCTGCCCCGGCCCCAGGCCAGAGACGATCCCCAGATCGCGCGGCTGCTGGCCCAGCACGGCAGCGGCCACATTGAACTGACCGGCTGGCTGCCCGCCGTAGTTGCGCACGCGGATGATATACGTGGCGTTGACCGTGCCGCTGGCGTCGAGCGTCACATCGCGCGGGCCTTCGAGCACGCTCAACCGCAGATCGGGCGGTGTGGGCGTCGGCGTCGCGCCTGGCTGCGTGGGTGGCGGGGTGGCGGTGGGCGGTGGAGTCGGTGACGGCGGCACGAGCGCGGGGCCAACGCCGGCGCAGTTGCCCAACTGCGTCGTGTAGGCGGCGCTGATCCAGCCGGTGCGCCCGCCGCTGCTGACCAGCCACCACTGGCCGTCCGGCTGGTTGGCATAGCCGATGATCGGCGGCTCGTCGCCCGCCGCGAAGGTCAGGATGATGTCATAGTTCGTGCCAGGCCCCGTGCGGAAGCGCAGCGGCGTGTTGATCCGGGCGCGGCATTGAGGGTTGAAGACGGTCGGCGTCACGCCAACGATCGGCGTGCCCGCGCCACCCTGGCCCGGATCGAGCGGGCCGACCACCTGCACCTGGCGCGGCGCCGATTCCCCGGTGACCCCGCCGCTGTAGGCGCGCACCTTGAGCGTGAGCGTGCCGGACTGTTGCGGCGTGTAGTCGAGCACCACCGTCAGTTCTTCGGGGCGCAGGTTTTCGGCGGGGGGCTGGGTGGTGACCGGGATGTTGTTGACCAGCAACTCGACCTGGGTGATCCCCGACGGAGACTTGGCCGTGGCCTTGACCGAGAAGCGCTCGCCCTGAGTCAGCGTGGCGCCCTCCGCCGGTTCGAGGATCTCGACGACGGGGCGCTCGACCTGGGCCGAGGTCGCCGGGGTGGGTTCCAGCTCCCCGCGCTGGAGATTGCACGCCAGCGCCGCCAGACCCAGCAGCGCGAGCACGGCCAGCGGTCGCCAAAGCGAATAGCGGCTTATCATCGTTCAAACTCCTGACCGCGCGCGGCGCGATCGAGTGTGTATGGGCGTGAATTCATGAAGTCAATACCCGCTTACTCTGTTTGCGAAACGCGCATGGCGCCGCCCCACGTTCAATCGGAGTGGGCGCCGCCAGCCCGCGCGGCGCAAATCAGGGGCGCCGCTTGCGAACATCACGGCTGGCTACTTGCATTGTAGTTCAATTGAAAGCGCCTGCAAACCGTTGTAAGGCGAACACCCCCCAGCCGTCAGTCAAGCGTTGACTCGCAGCAGGGCAGGGGGCGGCCGGATCAAGAAGCCCCTACGGGCGGTAGGGGCCGGGGAGCGGCGCGGCAGCCAGCTCAGTCAATGGGCTGCTTGTAGATGATGTAGCGACCCATGTCGTCGCCCTTGGCGATGCAGGTCGAGATGTCGACCTTAAACTCGTGCCCGCCCGACACCCAGCGCAGGCCCTCTTGCAGCAAGCCCTGACCCACATAGCACACCGGTCGGTCGGCTTTGCGGTTCCAGCACATGGGGCAGCGCTCCAGCGTGTAGACGTACTTGTCGCCCTCGTCGTGCACGTTCGAGATCTGGTCCGAGAACTGGGTGAAGATGTTTGCCATGGCGGGCAGACCGATCTTGAGCTTGGCCGTCAGAGGTAGCACCTTGAAAGCCAGGTCGCCGACCCCTGCCAGCGCCCCGAAGCCCCGCAGCGCATCGGCGAAGGTGGCGCGCCCCGCGCGCAGCGCCAGGCCGCGGCCCCCGCGCGGACCGTACATTTCTTCCAGCGCCACACAAAGCGCGGTGAAATAAGCGAAATCGAATTCTTTCTCAAGATTGTCGGGCGGATAGTTGTTGACAAACTCGGACAGGCCCGCCAGATGCAGGATCGCGTTGAGGCCATTCTTGCCCATCACCTCTTCCAGCGCCTCAATCGTGATCCGGGCGAACTTGTTCGGATAGTTGAACCCGCTCTTTTCCGGTGGCATCGTGCCTGATCCTCCAATCGATGTGTGGGTGCGAGCCGCCGCGAGGCGCGCGGCTGCCACCACGCACCAGTATACGCGAATTTAGTCCGCATGCCATTGGCCGCGGTGCGGTTCGGGCGCGCCGGTCACCGCGTATTATAAGGATAATGGCCGCTTCTGCGAATGGCCTTTATGGTTCATTGATTGTAGTGAGGACCAGAGAGGGCGAGTCACACGGCTCGCCCTCTCTGTAAATCGACAGCAGTCAGCTACGTGCAGCAATTACCGGGATCGAATCGTTGGTGGCAGGCTGCGCGGACGCCAGGCGTCCCTGCATGCTCCACGGGCCGGTCCAGGTGACCGTCACCGGCGCCAGCTTGCCGCGCCAGTCCTGCGTGTCGTCCTGGAAGAAGACCAGCTTGTTTTGCGGAGTCCGCCCCCGCCACTTGCCCTTGTGCTTGTCTTCGACCAGCACCTCGACCGTCTTGCCCAGGTAGCGGCGGTTGATCTCCGCCACGATCTGCGCCTGGAGTGCTTCGAGCGCGGCGTGACGGCGGCGCTTCTCCGCGTCCGGCACGTCGTCCGGCATGGTGCGCATGCTGACCGTGTGCGGGCGCGGGCTGTAGCGCGCGAGGTGCACCTTGTCGAGCTTTAGCTCGGCCAGCAGATCGTAGGTCCGCTGGAATTGCTCGTCCGTCTCGCCGGGGAAGCCCACGATCACGTCGCAGTGGATGGCCACGTCCGGGATGCGCTCGCGGATGCGCTGCACCAGCGCGCGGTACTGGGCGACGGTGTAGCCGCGCCGCATCCGCGCCAGCACCTCGTCGTCGCCCGCCTGGACCGGCACTTCGATCTGCGGCATGACGCGCGGCAGCTCGGCGACGGTGTCCAGCAGCTCGTCCGTCATCCAGTTCGGATGGCTGGTCAGGAAGCGAATCCGCTCGACGCCTTCCTGCTCCGCCACCTGATGCACGATGCGAAGAAGCTGCGCCAGGTTGGGGCCGTCCGGCACGTCCTTGCCGTAGCGGTCGACGATCTGGCCGAGCAGCGTCACCTCTTTGACGCCCTGCCGCGCCAGGCTGCGCACGTGGGCCACGATCTCGCCCACGGGCCGCGACTTTTCCACCCCGCGCCGGTAGGGAATGATGCAAAACGTGCAGGCGTGCGAGCAGCCGTAGACGACCGGCACGTGCGCGCTGACGAGATGGTGCCGCTCGTGCACGGGCAGGATCAGCGTGCCCTCGTCCAGCGTGTCGAGCATCTCGTCGCGGGCGGCGCGGGCGCGTGCCTCGTCGTTGCGCAGGGCTGCTTCGGCTGCGCGGTCGCGCAGGAACTCAACCATCGGCGCCGGGTCGGACGGTGGCAGGAAAACGTCCACCTGCGGCAGCTTTTCGCGCAGGCGGAGCGGATCGCGCACGCCGACCAGGCAGCCCATCAGACCGATCACCTTGTCGGGGTGCAGCTGCTTGACCTGGGCCAGCTCGCGCAGCCGGCCGTAGGCTTTGTCCTCGGCGGACTGGCGCACGACGCAGGTGTTAATCACCAGGATATCGGCCTCGTCGGCGCTCGGCGCGGCGTGATGGCCGAGTCTTTCCAGCTCCGACGCCAGACGCTGCGAGTCGGCGACGTTCATTTGGCAGCCCAGGGTCCAGATGTGATACTGCATGGTTTACCTCATCCTAACGGCTTCGTGATGGCTGTGATGATGGTGCTCATTCTGCCGGGTTTTCGCGCTCAAGCTGGCGCTCCAGATAGCGTTTCAGGACGGCGGCTTGGTTGTGCGTCTCGTCGCGCGAGCCGTACACCAGGGTGATAGTCCCCTGGCGGGCGGCCTGGAGCAGCGGCTCCCAGGCGGACGGGTTGGCGTCCAGCTCGGCAGTGTAGCGAGCTTGAAACTCATCCCATTTCGCCAGGTCGTGATGATACCACTGGCGCAGCGCTGTGCTGGGAGCAACCTCTTTGGCCCACGCCTCAAGCGCCAGGGCTTCTTTCTTCACGCCGCGCGGCCACAGGCGATCCACCAGAAACCGGCGGCCATCGTCGGGGGCGGGCGGCTCGTAAGCGCGTTTGATCTTGATCATGCCTGTTTCCGCACGCTCAACCGGAGCTGCGCACCGGGCGCGGCTGGTTGCGCGCCACCACATCCATAATCTTGCGGTGCTGCGCAAAGATCACCACCGTATCCCCGGCGTGAAGCTGCCGGTCGTGGGGTGGGTGGACCGTCACCTCGCCGCCGTCGCTGTGCAGCACGATGTCCATCTCGTGAACCTTCTGAAGCTGCCCGACCGTCGCCCCGTCCATGAACGATCCGGGCGCGACGTTCAGCCGGATCATGCTGTAATCGATCCCGTTGACGCGCATCGTCTGCGTGATCTCGATGCCCAGCGCCGCCGCCGCGAAGGACGGCGCCGCCAGATCGGTCGCGCTCAGCACCGCTTCCACGTTCATAAACTGCCGGATCTGCGCGGCGAAACGATCTTCCCACATCCGCACCACGATGCGGATCGCCGGGTTGAGATCGCGGGCGCGCATGGTCACTTCCAGGTTCATGTAGTCGTTCGACGTGCAGACGGCGAGGGCTTCTGCATGCCGCACGCCCGCCGTTTCGAGCGTCGCGGGCAGCCGCCCGTCGCCGCCGACGACCGGCACGCCGAGCCGTTTCAGCTCGGCCAGCTTGTCGTTGTCCGTCTCCCAGTCGATGGCGACCACATCTACGCCCATCTGCGCCAGGGCGCGGATCACGCGCAGGCCCAGGTGGCCCACACCCAACACGATCACGTGATGGCGATAGGTCGAGGCCACGGCTTCCTCCCAGGCGTTCCGCCGCGCGTTCGGGTTGAAAAAGAGCCGCACGATGTCGAACACGCCGCGCCCCGCCACATACGCCGCGACGAGCGGCATGGCGTACCAGAACAGCACAAGCTGCGGCTGAGGCGGGAGATCCGTCGGCGTCTCGAAGATCATCAGCGCGAGCATGGTGTACGGCAGGTCGATATACGGCAGACGCTCGTACCCGGCCCGGACCCATAGCTCGCCGTAGAGCCACCCCCCGACGAAAACCGCCGCCGCAAAAACCAGGATCGGCTTGCGGAACTCGCGCCAGATCACCAGCGCGTTGCGGCACACGGCCCGCCAGAAGCGCCACCGGCGCCCAGGCCGGCGCCCTCTGCGCGCGGGGACCAGAAGCTGGGAGTACGGCATGGCTGCCCGCCTTGATCACCTGCCTACCGGCCGCCTGTCACGCGGATGCCTAAAAGTCTAGCGGATTTCAGAAAAATATCCAGGGCAGTCGCTAGCTGTCCGGCGCGGCCCGGCGAAGCTGCACGATCAGCGTGCCGCTGGCAGCCAGCGCCAGCCCGGCGATCGCGCGGGGGCCCAGGCGCTCGCCCAGAAACAGCCAGGCCAGCACCGCGATCTGGATCAGCATCGTGTTGTTGATGATGCTGGTCTCGATGGCGGACAGCGTGCGCTGGGTATGGTTCCACAGCGTGAAGGCGAACGCGGTGTTCGCCACTGCCAGCCACGCGATGATCGCCCAGCTTTCCGCGCTCAGCGCGGGCAGCCCTTGCGTCGCGATCCCCGCGATCAGCATCACCACCGAGCCGATCCCCATGCTGGCGACCGTCACCGCCAGCGGCGAGAGCGTGCGCTGCCGGTTGACGCCGCGCCCCAACACCGCCGATCCCGCGTTGGCGACCACGCCGACCAGCACGATCGCCAGCCCGGCAACCTCGCGCGCGGGGATCGCGACCGGGTAGAAGTACACCAGCACGCCTGCCAGATAGAGCGCGATTCCGCCCCACTGCGCGCGCGTGATACGCTCGCCGAGAAGCGCGATCCCCAGCAGCCCGACCATTACCGGCGAAAAGCTCAGCAGCAGGCTGGTTGTCACCGCCGGCAGGCGCTCCAGCCCCAGGAACTGGGTTCCCTGCGTCACGGTGTAGAGCAGCAGGCCGAGCGCCGCCAGCGTGAGCGCGTCGCGACGCGACGGGTGCCGCAGAGCAGCCAGGTCACCGCGCCGGGCGGCCAGCGGCAGCAACAGGAGGAAGGCGAGCACATAGCGCAGACCGGCGAAGGTCAGGGCCGGGATGTCTTCCAGCCCGCGCTTGATCAGCACCCACGAAGACGACCACAGCAGCGTGACGAACAGCGCCTGCAACACGGCGCGCAGATGGGGGGAAATGGAGAACATCAGCACGGCACCTTTCGGACACAACCGGGATCGAGACACGCTCACGCGCGCCAACCTATCCCCTCCGGCATTTTGTGCCTCAAGGTGCCTGCCGCGGCTGCGGCGTTACGTCGCGCTCGGTCCAGGCCCGGCGCGGTGGCCGGCGGAACCCTAGAGCGTGTTATGCACTTTTGAAATGGACGATGCTAAACTGGGGGTATGAG
>DYGX01000030.1 GCA_020724465.1 Thermoflexus sp. | reverse complement strand
TCTTGGGGTCCGCCGATCTTATCCGCTTTTGCCTAAAACTTGAAATACACCCCGCGCGGCGGAGCGGCACTGGCCGCCGCGATTTATTGGTTCATCTACCGGCGCGGCGCGCGCGGAGCGAGCTAGGCTGGCGCACGCCGGGGTTGGCGGGATCGGGTTCCAGCAGCCGGGGGAGTGTGCTCGTCGTGTGTGCGCATCATGTCAACTTCACACGCTCAGATGTTCTATGGCTTTATGATAGCACAGGTGTGGACGGCTGCGGGGAATAAACAGCGCGCACCCTTCCGAGTGCGCGCTGCTGTCTGAGCGGGCGACGGGATTCGAACCCGTGACCTTCTCCTTGGCAAGGAGACGTTCTACCACTGAACCACGCCCGCATGGTCTCAGTGTGCGATAGTATAGCCCAGGATCGGCGGCTTGGCAAGAGGAAAATCGCTCCAAAAACGCGTCGCCGGCTACTCCCCAAGCGCTTCGAGCGTGTCCAGCACGGAGCGCGCCCAGCGATTGATACGCGTCGGGTAATCTTCTTCCGGATGCCGCGCCACATCCCGCACGGTGATCGGCCAGGCGATAGCGCGCGGCGGGCGATCCCCGCGCAGGATCGAGCCGATGCGCGGCGCGTCTAGCCCGAAAAGCTCCCTCGCCACCCGCCGCAAGTGGTGGGGCGGCGGCCGGTCTTCGAGCGCAACCCGCAGCAGCGCGATCGCCTGCGGCCGCACCGCGTCGGCGTAACGGTCGTGCGTCAGCATGAAACTTGCCACCATCTGGGGATGCACCGGGCCGTTGTGTTCCATGTCGGCGTATTCCTCGAATAGCAGGCTCTCGAAGAACGCCTGGCACGATTCGCCCGGCCCCAGTTCGGCGCCGCATTCCGGGCACTTGTCGGTCATACCCCCCTCACAGACCTGTCGCCGGTTGAGCGGGTGCAAGTATACTGCAGGGGAGATGGCCAGGAACAACGACAAAGCAGCGAGGCGCGGCCCAACTGCTTCTCGCTGCTTTTTGCTGTCTCCGGCTGCATTTCGCTGGTTCGCGCTGCCTCACGCCGGGCCGCCGGCGGCGAAGATGACCAGCAGCAGAACCCCGACGCTCATGCAGAACAGACCGAAGAGATCTTGCTGGCGCTCCCAGCTCGCGGAGCGTTCGAGCGGGCGGTTGAGGCGCTGCCAGAGCAGGACCGTATCCCACCACCAGAAATCCTTGTGATAGATGCGGCTGTAGCCGTAGATCATCAGCATCAGACCGGCCAGAATGAGCGCCATGGTCGCGGTACCCTCAACAGACCAGACAAGGTGAGACGGCTGTATCCAGCATAACAGAAGACGGAAGCAGAGTCCGTGAAATTGTTGTGAAATGCTGGTGGCGCGATTGTATCTTAACGCTGGCAGGCGGCAATGGACGCCCGGCGCAAAAAAAGAGGCGGAACGTCATGTTCCGCCTCGGTCGCTGTCAGGTGGTGATGCGCGGCACTCAGGCCGGCATGATCTCGGCTACGCTGAAGACGAGATGATCGCCTTCCGGCGCCAGGTCCACATAGACGTGCTCGCCTTCCTGCACGCGCCCCTCGAGGATCGCCAGCGCCAGCGGGTCTTGCAGCTCGCGCTGGATGGTGCGCTTGAGCGGGCGCGCGCCGTAGACCGGGTCGAAGCCGCGCTCGGCCAGGAACTCCTGTGCCGCGTCGCTCAGCTCCAGCGTGATGTGCCGCTCGGCCAACAGGCGCTCCAGATGCCGGAGCTGGATGCCGACGATCTGCTTGAGATGCTCGCGCGTCAGGCTGTGGAACAGGATCACCTCGTCGATCCGGTTCAGAAACTCGGGCCGGAAGGTGCGGTCCAGCTCGGCCAGCACCGCCTGGCGGATCTCGCTCTCGTTGCGCGCGTTCATCTCTTTGATCAGGTGGCTGCCGACGTTGCTGGTCATGATGATCACGGTGTTCTTGAAGTCCACCGTGCGCCCATGCCCATCGGTCAGGCGCCCCTCGTCCAGAAGCTGCAAGAACAGGTTGAACACCTCGGGGTGCGCCTTTTCGATCTCGTCGAACAGCACCACCGCGTAGGGCCGGCGGCGGATCGCCTCGGTCAACTGCCCGCCCTCATCATAACCGACGTACCCCGGCGGCGCGCCGATCAAACGGCTGACGGTGTGCCGCTCCTGGTATTCGCTCATGTCGATCCGCACCATGGCGTCCTGGTCGTCGAACAGGAACTCGGCCAGTGCGCGCGCCAGCTCGGTCTTCCCGACGCCGGTCGGCCCCAGGAACAGGAAGGTGCCCATGGGCCGGTGCGGGTCTTGCAGACCGGCGCGGCTGCGGCGCACGGCATTGGCGACCGCCTGGATCGCCTCGTCCTGGCCGACGACGCGCTGATGCAGCCGCTCTTCCATGCGCAACAGCTTCTCGACCTCGCCTTCCATCAGGCGCGAGACGGGGATGCCCGTCCAGCGGCTGACAACCGCAGCGATCTCGTCGGCGTCCACCTCTTCCTTGAGCATGGCGCCGTCCGCCTGCAGCTCTTTCAGGCGGGCTTCGTGCTGGGCCAGCTTCTGCTCAAGCTGAGGCAGCTCGCCATAGCGCAGGCGTGCCGCCGTCTCCAGATCGTTGCGGCGCTCGGCCTGTTCCAGCTTGATGCGTACCTCGTCGATCTCCGCCTTGGTCTGGCGGATGCTCTGGATGGCGTCCTTCTCCTGCTGCCAGCGGGCCTGCAGCGCGCGCGAGGTCTCGCGCAGGTTCGCCAGCTCCTCTTCCAGCGCCGCCAGACGCTCCTTCGAGGCTTTGTCGCGCTCCTTCTTCAGCGCCTCGCGCTCGATCTCAAGCTGCATGATCTGGCGGTCCACGTCGTCCAGCACCTGCGGCTTGGAGTCGATCTCCATCTTCAGGCGCGAGGCCGCCTCGTCGATCAGGTCGATGGCCTTGTCGGGAAGCTGCCGGTCCGTGATGTAGCGATGACTCAGCATCGCCGCCGCGATCACGGCGCTGTCTTGAATGCGCACGCCGTGATGCACCTCGTAGCGCTCTTTCAGCCCACGCAGGATGCTGATCGTGTCCTCGACGCTCGGCTCGTCCACAAACACCGGCTGGAAGCGGCGCTCCAACGCGGCGTCTTTCTCGATGTACTGGCGATACTCGTCGAGCGTCGTCGCGCCGATGGCGTGCAGCTCGCCGCGCGCCAGCATCGGCTTGAGCATGTTGCTGGCGTCCATCGAGCCTTCGGCCCGGCCCGCGCCGACAATGGTGTGCAGCTCGTCCAGGAACAGGATGATCTGCCCCTGCGCGTCGCTGACTTCCTTCAGCACGGCCTTGAGGCGCTCCTCGAACTCGCCGCGGAATTTGGCGCCCGCCACCAGCGCGCCCATGTCCAGCGCGACGATGCGCTTATCCTTCAGCCCTTCGGGCACGTCGCCGTTGACAATGCGCTGCGCCAGCCCCTCGACGATGGCGGTCTTGCCGACGCCCGCCTCGCCGATCAGCACCGGGTTATTCTTGGTGCGGCGGCTGAGCACCTGGATCACCCGGCGGATTTCTTCGTCGCGCCCGATGACCGGGTCGAGCTTGCCCTGCCGCGCCAGCGCCGTGATATCGCGCCCGTACTTTTCCAGCGCCTGGAACGTGCTCTCCGGGTCTTGCGTGGTGACGCGCTGCCCGCCGCGGATGCTGGTCAGCGCCTTGAGCACCTCGTCGGCGGTGACGCCATGCCGCGCCAGCAGATCCCCGGCGGTGCGGTCCTGGGTCAGCGCCAGCAAAATATGCTCGGTGCTGACATAATCGTCGCGCATTTTGCCCGCTTCGGACTCGGCCCGCGTCAGCACGTCAATTGCGGCGCGGCTGGCGCCCACTTGGGCCGCGCTGCCGTAGACCTTCGGTCGGCTGGCGAGCGCGCTCTGCACGTCGGCCAGCACGCTTGGCAGCCGCGCGCCGATCTTGCTGATCACCTGCGGCACGACGCCGTCAGTCTGCTGGAGCAGCGCCAGCAGCAAATGCAGCGGCTCCAGCTCGCTGTGATTGTAAGACTCAGCCAGGCGTTGGGCCGCGATCACCGCCTGCTGCGCTTTGGTCGTAAACCGGTTGAGATCCATCTCTCGTCATCCCCCATGTTTGGATTGTTTGTTGTCGTTTTTCGTGCTTCACAACTTCCGATAAATCTGATTATCGCAGCGTAAGTCTATCAAGGAGGCGTTAGAATGGCGTCAGCGCGCCGTTAGAAGCGCGTCATCGGCGGCCAGGTGGCGGCAGATCACCAGACCGGCGCATGCGCCTGCAAACTTTCAGAAGAACACAGCTTGACGAGCGGTGAGAAGGAGTGCGCGATGAGAACTGCTCGCCCTTTCGTCCTGATTCACAGCCCGCTGCTTGGCGCGCTCACGTGGCAGCCGGTCGCAGAGCAGCTTGGCGCGCATGGATATACCGTCTTCACGCCGGAACTCGTGGACGGCCCGGAGAATGATCAGCCGCTGTGGTGGCAGCAGGTCGAGAGCGTGCACAGCCCCGCGCGCGGGGCTGTGCTGGTCGGGCACAGCGGCGCGGGCGCGCTGCTGCCGTCAATGGCCGCAAAGCTCGGCGCGAGCGCGATGATTTTCGTGGACGCGGTGCTGCTCTTTGAACCAGCCACACGCCTCGATCTGATGCGCGCCGAAGACCCGCCTTGGGGAGAGGAGTTTCAGCGCCACCTTCAAGCCGGCGGCGTGTTTCCGGACTGGACGGATGACACGCTGCGCGAGGCGATCCCCGATCCGGCGCTGCGCCAACGCTTGCTGGCGGACATGCGCCCGCGCGCGCTCGACTTCTTTCTGGAGCGCATCACCCCGCCGCCCGCCTGGGACGCGACTCCTTGCGCCTACATCCAGCTTTCGGAGACGTATGGCTTCTATGCGGAGCAGGCCAGTGCGCGCGGCTGGCCGGTCATTCGCCGCCGCCTGCACCACTTCGCGATGCTGACGCACCCGGCGGCGATAGCCAATCTACTTGTCCTCATGAGCGGTCAACTGATTCGCTAGCGCCGCCGCTCGTCGGGATCATCCATCAAGTCAAGCATCCGCTTGCGGTCCATGCCGCCGCCGATGGAGCGCCAGTGTTTGAGAAAGAAATACCGGCCAACGCCGATCGGCACCGCGAACAAGAGCGCGATCGCGACCCAGTAGAGGATACCTTCAAGTAAATCCATGACGCAGCCCTTCTCAGTTACCGACGACTCCAGCGTACAATCAGGGCAATGGACTCACTAGTGGCAAATGTCAGGGCTGCGTGGGGCGAAGAATCAGCGCAATCCCTCAGCATTGTGCTCCAGGATACGCCCAAGCTCGCGCGCCAGCAGGCCGGTGCGCTCGTCGCGTAGCAGGGGCAGGCGGCTGCGCGTGCGATGAAGCTGGTTGAGATCGATGGTGTGGACCAGCAACGCCTCTTCGAAATACGGCCCGTGAATCAGGAACTCGCCGTCCGGGTCCGCGATGGTGCTGCCGCCCCAGAAGTTCAAGCCGTCCTCAAAACCAACGCGGTTGGCGTGGATCACGAAGTTGGTGAACAGGCCCGCGTACGCCTGGTTGATGCGCTCCACCCAGCGCGCGCTCGCTAGCCGGTCGCTGGTGTCCAGGCCACGGCCGGGGCTGGCGCTGTGCAGCAGAAGTATGTCCGCGCCGTCCAGCCAGAGCAGATACGGCGGCGAGGCGTGCCAGAAATCCTCGCAGATCAGCACGCCGACGCGCCCAAAGCGCGTGTTGAAGGCGCGCACGCTGTCGCCCCAGGCAAAGTAGCGGCCCTCGTCGAATAGCGTGTAGGTCGGCAGGTAGACCTTGCGGTGCACATGCACCACCGCCCCACCGCTGAGGTAGGCCTGCGAGATATAGAAACGATGGCGCCGGTCTTCCTCGACGAACCCGACCAGCACATCCACGCCGTGAGCGCGCGTCGCGCTCAGCAGCGGGCCGAAGATCGGATCGTCTGCGCTTGGCCGGGCGGCGACCTCGTAGACCAGGTCTTGCAGGTTGTAGCCGGTCAGTGACAGTTCCGGAAAGAGCAGCAGCTCAACCGACTGCGCCGCCGCGCGCTCGATCAGCTCGAGATGGTGCGCCAGGTTCGCCGGAACATCACCCAGCTTCGGGCTGGTCTGGGCGATCCCCAGAGTAAGCTTCATCGCGTGTCTCCTCTGCATGCTGCCGGGCAAGCGCGGCGCGGCGCGGCTCGATCCAGGCCAGGCAAGCCCCCACCGTCCCCAGCAGCAGAATCATCAAGTCAAACACCTGATCGGCGCGCCGGTCGAGCAGCGTGGCGGCGGGGTCCGCGCGGAAAAAGCCGAGCAAATACAACCCCAGGCCGCTCAGCGCCAGCACCAGCCAGAAGCGCAGCCCGCTCAGCCAGCCGCGCCAGGTCAGCAGCAGAACGAGCGCCAGCAGCGCAGCGCTGAACACCGCCCCGGCCAGTTGCACGTCCAGGCGCGGCGCGACCACGCCGTAGACATCCGGCAGCTCGGCCACCATCCAGGCGGGCCAGTCCGCCAGGGTGCGGACCTCATACCCATAGGCGCACCCCGCCGTGCGACAGCCCGTCCAGGCGGCGAACATCGCCAGCGGCCAGCCAAGCGCCAGCGCGTCGGTCCAGGCAGCGAGCGGCACGCGCCGCCAGCGCACGGCCACCAGCGCCACCGGCAGCGCCAGCAGCACGCCGCCGTGCCACGCCAGCCCGCCCAGCCACACGCGGGGGATCTCCCCCAGGCGATCGGCGAAGTAGTCCCATTCGAGCGCGACATGCAGCAGCCGCGCCCCGACCACGCCCGCCGCCAGCGCCGCCAGCGCCGCGTCGAGCCAGCGGGCCGCCGCGCCCGGTGCGCGCTGCTCCCCGCGCCACGCGATCACGCCCAGCGCCAGCAGCAGGCCGCCCCCCAGCCAGACGGTGTAGGCCCGCAGGGTGAGCGGCCCGGCTTCGATCAGGATCGGGTTCATCGCTCCCTTGACCGGCGGGCCTCATGCCAGAGAAACTCGACCTCAGTCGTGAGATATCCTATAATCTTCCCCACGTTAAAGCCAAATCTGGCCGGTGTCAACACGTGGCGCTGTCCCCAGAATGTCAGCTTGGCGTCCGCCGCAGGGCTGCCCGACCGGCTATAATGGTCGGGGACACTGCCTTATGCCGCTTCAGCGCAGAGCAGACGGCGCTTTCCCAGAAGATCGAGCGTGAATAAGCGAGGAGTGATTGCAGCATGATCAACATTGTCTTCAATGTGCTGGCGCTGGCCGGGCTCGCCATCGCGGGGTTCGGCGGGTTCATGATTATCCAACTACTGTCCCGCAATGCATCTATTCGCGGCGGGGTGCTGATCACGATTGTCGGGCTGCTGCTGGCGATTGTGTTCTTCATCATGGGTGCAGGTCTGATCGAGGTTCAGCCCAACGAGGTCGCTGTCGTCTTCAATGTCCTGACGGGCGAGCTGCTCGACACGCCGCTCGGCCCCGGCCTGCACGTGATCATCCCCGGTATCCAGGAAGCGACGATTTACTCCATCGCGCAGCAAGAATATACGATGGCCGGTTCAGTCGGCACCGGGGCCGTGCGCGGCGATGACGCCGTGGTCGCGCTGACGCAGGACGGGCAGCGCGTCGAACTGGACGTGACGGTTATCTTTCGCATCAGCCCGGCCAACGCCAATATTGTGCACCGCAACTGGCAGGATCGCTACGTCAACGGTCTGGTGCGCCCGGCGCTGCGCAACCAGGTGCGCAGCGCGCTGACTCAGTTCCGCGTTGAGCAAATCTATGGCACGGAACACAGCGAGCTGGAGCAGACTGTCGAAGAAGGCGTGCGCGAACTGATCGAGCCGGAAGGGTTCGAGGTAACCAACGTACTGATCCGCAATATCACGTTCTCGCCGGAATATGTGGCGTCGATTGAGCAGAAGCAGGTCGCCCAACAGCAGGCTCAGGAAGCCGAGTTCCGCGTCCGCCAGCGCGAGCAGGAAGCCGAGCAGGCCCGCGCCCTGGCGCGCGGCGAGGCCGACGCCGCGCGCATCCGCGCCGAGGGCGAGGCTGCCGCGCTGCAACTGATTAACGAGCAGCTTTCGCAGAACCCGCTGCTGCTCCAGTGGCGCTATATCGAGTCGCTCGGCCCGAACGTGCAGTTGATGATCATCCCATCCAACAGCCCGTTCCTCTTCGATCTGGAGTCGTTGCTGAGTCAGGCCGAGATCGCGGCGCCTGCTCAATAGAACCCGCACCGGGAAGCGAACATCTGGCGGGCGGTCGTTGATCGCCCGCCCTTTTTTGCGCCCCACAGGCGTGGCTTCTCCTCAGATTCATCGAACGTTCATGCCCGTGCGGCGCCGAGTCTGCGATAATGGAGCTAACGTCATCCAGGCCGGAGGCAAAGCGCCATGATTCGCATCCGACTGCTCATTGTCCTCACCGTGCTTCTGGTGCTCGGCGGGTCCGCGCTCGCCGGGCGCGCTCAGAGCGCCGGCCAGATCGCGATTGCCGCGCAGGATGGCAACATCTACCTTTACGACCTGGCCGCCGATCTCACCGTTCCACTGACACAGGACGCCGTCGCCAACCGCAAGGTCTACACCTGGCCGACGTGGTCGAACGATGGCCGTCTGGCGTTTTTCGGCACCAGCACGCTGCCGGGCGATCGCTACCAGCTCGGCATCTTTCTCCAGCGGGCGTTAGGCGAGACCGAGCGTCTGTATACATCGCGCAACGAAACCTTCACCTACGCCAACTGGGCACCCGCCGACTGCCCCGCCGGCAACTGCCGCGATCTGGCTGTGCTCTACACCACGGCCCGCGGCAGCCTGGCGCTGCGCCGGCTGCGGGTCGACGGCACCGTTTCGATCACCGAACTATCGGAGGGCGGCCCGCACTACTGGGACTGGTCCCCGGACGGCGCGGCGATGTTCTGGGTGCGCTATGGGTCGGAGCTGGCGATCTTCGACAGCACCAGCGGCGCGATTGCCGAGACGTTTGACGACCGGCCCGGTTTCCAGCGCGCCGTCGATTGGTCGCCGGTGGATGACCGGCTCCTGGCCGCCATCCACCAGCCGGGGCGCGGCAACAGCCTGGCGATCTTCGACGGCGCCGAGCGCGTCGTCCTGGCCGACCATCTGCGCGGGGCGGTCTCGTTCGAGTGGTCGCCGGATGGCAGGCGCGTCGCGTTTCTGGACGAGCAGCGCGCCGCCCTGACGGTGGTCGACGCGCGCACCGGTGCCCCGGTCGCCGCCGCGCCGGACGATGTGTACGCGTTCTTCTGGGCGCCGGATAGCGCCCGCCTGGCCTATGTGACACTCCCGACGCCGGGCCAGCAGGTCCTCACACGCCAGCGGGGCGGGCCGCTCTTGCAGTGGGTGGTGTTCGAGCCGGACTCGGGCATCATCAGCCGGTTGGCGAGCTTCGTGCCGAACCTGGAGATGATCTACTACCTGCGCTTCTTCGACCAGTTCGCGCGCAGCCACCGCCTCTGGTCGCCAGACAGCCGCTATCTGACCTATGCCGAGGTTCTCGACGATGGCCGCAGCGTCGTCTCGCTGGTCGATACCACCGGCACCGGCACGCCGCGCACCCTGATGGACGGGCGCATCGGCGTCTTTAGCTGGTAGCTTGCTTGACCGCCGTCTCCGCCTGCCAGATAATCAAAGCAGGTCAGGAGAGACGGCTATGGACGCAGAATACCAGTTTATCGGGGTAGTGACGCACTACTTCGACCGGCTCGGCGTGGCAGTGGTCCGTCTGGAGCAGGCACTCTATCAGGGCGATTGGGTCGCGTTCTTCGGCAAGCACACCGATTTCGAGCAGCAGGTGCGCTCCATGGAGATCGACCACCAG
This sequence comes from Thermoflexus sp., assembly GCA_020724465.1. Taxonomy (GTDB): domain Bacteria; phylum Chloroflexota; class Anaerolineae; order Aggregatilineales; family Aggregatilineaceae; genus DYGX01. Next base: position 12,008 of record DYGX01000030.1, on the reverse strand, counting down.
GCCGTGACCGAGGTGCCGGGGGGCGAGGAAGTCGCGATTCAGGTTGACGCGCCAGTCCGCAAAGGCGACAAAGTCTTCCTGATTGTCGAGAGCGCCACCTAGCGCAGCCCTTTTTGCCCGGCGAGTGCCTCGATGGAGCGGCGCGGGCTGGACCCTTCGTCGCCAAATCCCTCGGCGGTGAAGCGGTAGTCGTGCTTGCGGATGAACTCCGCCAGTTGCGCCTGCAGCTCGCCCCAGATCGCCTGCTGGATGGCGAGCATCTGCGCCTTGTGCTCGGCGCTGGCGTTCAGATCCAGCGCCTGGCGCAGATGCGGCAGACACAGCCCGGCTGACTCTCGGAACCGCGTGGCGAACTCGGCGTGCGCGATGTGGCTCAGCAGATTGAGCAGCAGGTGTTCCTCGACATGCGCCTGATGCTCGCAGGCCGGGCACGGCCCGCGCGCCGCCAGCGCACTCTGCACCTGGCTGATCTGGCGCCGCCCGCCACCCGCCGCGACCGGCCCCATATCCGCCAGCAGATGCCGGAGCACGCCCTCGTACAGCACGGCGATACCCAGCGCGCTGGCATTGATTTCGTCCTGCACATGCCAGGCATGGACCGGGCACAAGCCGCGTGCCGCGCGCAGGGTCTGATGCGTGTCCGGATCGTTGATGTACTCGTAGATCAGGCTATCCAGATAGTGATGCACGCTGTCCAGCGTCAGGCGGCAGACCGGGCAGCCCGGCTTCAAGAACGCGTCGTAGAGACTGTAAGCGCGTGACGAGAGCTTCATGATCGATCCCGGCGGCAAGTTGGCGGTCCGGCGCGGCGTTCGTGGGCAGATTATAGCGTAGACCCGGCGGAGCGGCTTGCTTGTGCAGACTGCCCATTGCCCACAGCGGGGCCGCGCAGTACACTCTGCTGCGGCACCCTAATCCCACAGGAACCCGTTATGCTGATATCCCCACGCGCCGAGTTCTGGGGCGGTGTGCGCACCCAACTGCCCATCCTGCTCGGCGTCAGCCCCTTCGGGATGATCTACGGCATCGTTGCACACGAGGCCGGGCTGCCCATGAGCGTCGCCCTGGCGATGTCCATGCTCGTCTTCGCCGGGTCGGCGCAGTTCATCGCGGCACAGTTATTCGCCACGGGGGCGGGCGGGCCGGTGATCGTCCTGACAACGTTCGTCGTCAACCTGCGCCACCTGCTGTACAGCGCATCGGTCGCGCCGTACGTCCGCCATCTGTCCCCGGCATGGAAATGGCTGCTGGCGTTTCTGCTGGTCGATGAAACCTACGCCGTGACCATCACCCACTATCGCCCGCACCAGCCGGAGGACGCTCCGGGCACGGCGCTGCACTGGTTCTACCTCGGCGCCGGCCTGACGCTGTGGGCGGCGTGGCAGCTCAGCAGCGCGGCGGGCTACCTGCTCGGCGCCCAGATCCCGTCAGGCTGGTCGCTCGATTTTGCCCTGCCGCTGACCTTTATCGCGCTGCTGGCACCGGCCCTGCGGGACCGTCCGGCGGTCGCGGCCTGCGCGGCGGCAGGCGTCGTGGCCGTTGCCGCGCGCGGGCTGCCCTACAACCTGGGCCTGAGCGCGGGGGTGATCGCGGGCATCGCCACCGGTCTGGCCGCCGAGCGCCTGCGCGGGCCGCGCCTGATGGCGCGTTCCCCGAACCCGGAGCGCGAGCCGTGATGCGCCTGTGGCTGATCGTGGCGGGGATGATGGTCGTCACCTATGGGGTGCGGCTGTCTGTGATCGCGCTGCTGCGCGGCGGGACGCTGCCCGAGGGGTTCATGCGCGCCCTGCGCTACGTGCCCCCGGCGGCGCTGAGCGCGATCGTGCTGCCCGCGCTGGTCGCACCGGACGGGACGCTCGATCTGTCGGCGGGGAACCTGCGACTGCTGGCCGGGATCGTCGCGGCATTGGTCGCCTGGGCCACGCGCCGCACCCTGCTGCCGATTGCGGTCGGCATGGCGGCGCTGTGGTTGCTGCAGTGGCTCGCCTGAGCGCCCGCCCGGCCAACCGGCTATTGTCAAGGGCCACTCCATCGGGTAAGATTATGGGGGAAGGCGCGGGCATGGTGTAGTGGTAACACAACAGCCTTCCAAGCTGTTGTCACGGGTTCGAATCCCGTTGCCCGCTTAGGCTGCCCAGGTTCTCTGGGCTTTTTTGCACACCGACACAGCCGGGCCTATAGCTCAGCGGTCAGAGCAGCCGGCTCATAACCGGTCGGTCGCAGGTTCGAATCCTGCTGGGCCCACCTCAACTTTCACCTCACGCCGAAAGAAGCCAATTGCCCACCGGAATTGTCTTCTTTCTGTTTTCTGGGCCGCAGCGCAAGATCAGCCCGTGGAGACGAAGAGCGAGGTGGCGACATGGCACGACTGACCCGCCCGCGCGCGAACGGCGCGGGCTATGTGGTGGACGAAGCGTATATCACCCACGAGGCGGGCGGATACTCCGGCGAGGCGATCGAGCGGCTGGCCCGGTTTGAGAACGCCCACGCAGACCTGCTGGCCCAGCAGGACAGCATCCTGAGCGAGCTGGAGCGGTTGCGCGGCGAGGGGAAGCAAAAGACCGTGCGCTTCCGGGAGCTGCTCGGCCAGAAAATGATCAACAGCGCCCTAATCGAGCTGTTTGAACAGCATGGCGTGCGCTGACGGACCGCGCGTCGTGCGCGCTACTCGCTGCGCTCCAGGCGGAACTCCTGCTTGTAGCCGAAGCGGCGCTCGTTGTCCAGCCAGCGGAGCCAGGTGGGGCGCAGCACATAGAACACGCTGTTTTCGATCAGGTCCGAGAAGCGGTCGTTGACGAAGGGGAATTTGGCGCTGTAGATCGCCAGGGCGTGGCGGCGCTCTTCCTCGTCGGTGACCGGCATAGCGTCCCCGGCAAGCTGCACGCCCTTGATGCTGGCCCAGTCCCAGGTCGGGGCGTAGATCGTGGCGGCGACATCGTTCCAGCTCGCGATGTTGACGCTGTGACGGCTGTCTGGGCTGGATATCCAGTAGATGTTGAATGCCTCGTCGCTGGCGTAGAAGAGCGGCGCCACCTGGGGCCGGCCGTCCTGATCGCCAGCCGTTGCCAGCGCCATGGTCGACTGGCTCGCCAGAAAAGCGTGCAGCATCGGCCGCAAGTCATCCGGTAGCAGCGGCAGCTCATTCATACCGGCTTCCCTCGCAGTCCAAGCCACTCGAAGTAAAGGTCGTTGTCGATGCCGAGCCGCAGCAGGATGCGACCAACCGTCTGGTTGATCACGTCGTCCACCGTCTGCGGCCGGTCGTAGAAGGCGGGCACCGGCGGCAGGATCACCGCGCCCAGCTCCGCCGCCTGCACCATCAGCCGCAAATGGCCGAGATGCAGCGGCGTCTCGCGCACCACCAGCACCAGCCGCCGCCCTTCCTTGAGGTGCACATCCGCTGCACGCACAAGCAGATCGTCCGCGTAGCTGTGCGCGATCGCGGACAGGCTCTTGATGCTGCACGGCACGACTGCCATCCCCAGCGTGACGAACGAGCCGCTCGCGACGCTTGCGCCGATATTCTCCGGCTTGTGGGCGACATCCGCCAGTGCCTCGACCTGGCCGACGGACCATGTTGTTTCCTGGGCGATGGTGATGCGCGCCGCCGGGGTGATGATCAGGTGCGTCTCGATGGCGCCATGCTGGCGCAGGGCTTCCAGCAGGCGGATGCCGTAGATCACGCCGCTGGCGCCGGAAATGCCGACGACAACACGTTGGGGTGCCTGGGTCATGAGATGCGATCCACTCCGGCGAGGCAGCCGGTCAGCCCGGCGGTAGCGCGGTACACCGTGCGGCTGTTCAGTCGTGATCCACGCCGATCATCACATCCGACGCCTTGATCACGGCGTAGGCGTCCTGCCCCTCGCGCAGACCCAGGCTTTGCGCAGACGCCAGGGTGATCACCGAGACGATGTCGATGCCGCCGGGCAGCTCGATCACTACCTCGGCGTTGACCGCGCCGGGCGTGATGCGCTTGATCGTGCCTTTAAGCTGGTTCCGGGCACTGGTTTTCATCGTCGCTTCTCCCCGCGGCGTGACTCGCCGCCAATTCACCAGACTCATAATAGCACACTGTCAGCTTTCCGGCACAGCCCCAGCGGGGCGCGTGCCCCAGTGCACCGCCATCGTGCCGAACATGAAGCGCCGGAAGCCGACCTCGACCAGCCCGGCGGCGCGCATCAGCCCGGCCAGCTCTTCGGCGCTCTTGAAGCCGAGCGTGCTTTCCGGCAGATAGCGGTAGGCGTCGGCCTGGCCGGAGACGAGCCGCCCCAGCAGGGGGATCACCACTCGCAGGTGAAACTGGATCAGCGGGCGCAGCGGGCCGCGAGGCGGGGGCGTCGTGTCCAGCGTGACAAGCCGCCCGCCCGGCTTCAGGACGCGCACCTGCTCGCGCAGCGCGGCGGGGATATCGCTCACGTTGCGGAACAAATAGCCGCTGGCGACCGCGTCGAACACGCCGTCGGCATACGGCAGGCGCAGCGTGTCGGCGGCCTGCCAGGCAATCGCGCTCGCTCCCGCCCGCTGCCGTCCGACCTGCATCATCGGCAGGGTAAAGTCCGCCGCGATCACGCGCGCTGTCGGGACCTGACGCCGGGCTTCCAGGGCGATGTCGCCCGTGCCGGTGGCGATGTCGAGCAGCCAGCCGCCCGGCGGTAGCTGCGCCTGCCGCACGACGAAGCGCCGCCAGCGCCGGTCTTGCCCGAAGGTCATCAGGCGATTCATTAAATTGTAGCGTGCCGCGATGCGCCCGAACATATCCTGCACATAGCGCGCGTGGTCGGTGGGTGGAGATGGTTCGGTCATCGTACAGAGCGGGCGCGGCTCAGCCGGCGCGGTTGGCCGGCCAGGTGCCCATCACCTGCCGCAGGATAGCGAACTCGCCCAGGTGATAGGCGTTGTGGTCGGCGACGAGCAGCGCCTCGCGCAGCAGGGTGTAGCCGGGCGCGTGCGGCAGGTCGGCGGTCAGGTCGTTGGCCGTGTCCGCGACCAGCGCCTGCATCGCTTCCAGGTCGCGCCGGATCGCGTTGATGGTCGCGTTCCAGCGCGCCGCGTCGGCCTGCTCGTCGCGGGCGGGCCAGTAGCCTGCCGGCCAGGGGGGCGAGACCCACTGCGGGTCGCGCGTGAACTCCAGAATATCTTCCTGGGCGATGCGAATGTGCTCCAACAGATGCCAGGGCGTATAGGGCACGTGCGGCGCGCGGTCGTTAATCCGGTCCAGCGGAAAATCGGCCACGGCTTCGTCGAGCGACATATGCGCGTGGCCGCCGCGCAGCAGCCCAAGCACTTGCTCGCGCAGGACAGTGTCCGTGCTCATAGGGGTCTCCTTCCGCCGGTCATTCATCCGGCGACTCAAGCTGCGTTGATGGGTCGGGCGGCCACGCAAGCCGGGCAATTACGCGTCACCGGCCAGCCGCCAGCGCCCGACGATCCGCTCCAGCACATCGACGACGAGATAGAGCACCAGGCCCAGCAGCGACATCGCCAGAATCCCGGCGTACATCTCCGCGAACCGCAGCCGCTGCCAGGTAAGCGTCACAATATAATACCCCAGCCCGTCGCGCGTCGAGTACTGCTCCGCAATGAACAACACCGCGATCGCCGTGCCCACCGAGACGCGCAGCGCGGTCAGCACCGCCGGCAGCGAGGCCGGCAGGTAGACATAGCGGAACAGCGCGCGCCGCCCGGCCCCCAGCGAGCGCACCGACTGGATCAGTTCCGGGCGCAGGCTGGCGGCTTCATCGCGCACCACGACCAGGATCTGGAAGAACAGGATCAGCGCGATCAGGAAGACCTTCGACGTCTCGCCGATGCCCATAACCACCAGGATCACAGGCAGGAAGACGACCTTGGGGATCGGGTGCACCAGCCCGATCAGCGGGGAGAAGATGCGGTTGAGCACGCGGATCTGCCCCAGCCCCAGCCCCACCGGCGTCGCGACCAGCACCGCCACGGCGATGGCGCTCAGCACGCGCCGCGCGCTGACCAGCGTGTGATCCCACAGACTGCCCTGCATTTCTTTGACAAAGACCGGGATCACCTGCCAGGGATAGGGCATGATCTCGCGGTCGAGATAGGCCGCCAGCGCGACCCAGCACGCCAGGAAAATACCGATCGCCAGCGCCAGATTGAGCAGTTGGCGCCCCGTCTGGTGCAGAGCCAGGCGCAGCGGGTGCGGCGCGGGCAGCGCGGCGTCGGGCCGCGTCGTGGTCAGACTTTCAGACCCAGAAGGGTGCGTAATTGGTTGCATCGGTCCAGAAAGGTTGATGTGCTACGATAACCGGGCGTACCCGCCTCGGGGTTCGGCACGATCACCGGGGCGGTGTTCGGCGGCTGGCCCAGCACCAGGATCTGCCGGCCCAGGATGGCGGCTTCTTCGATGGCGTGGGTCACGATGATGCTGGTCAGGTTCATCTCGCGCTGAAGTTGCAAGATCAGGTTTTGCAGATCTTCCCGTGTCGGGGCGTCCAGGCTGCTGAACGGCTCGTCCATCAGCAGCAGGTCCGGCTGGAGCGCGAGCGTCCGCGCGATGGCGGTCCGCTGGCGCTGCCCGCCCGAGATCGCGCCGGGGAACTTGGCGCGCTGCTCATAGATGTTGAGCCGCCGCAGCCAGCTTTCGACCACCTCGCGGGCCTCGCGCCGCCCCAGGACTTTCTCCGCACGCGGCGCGTGCTTGCCATCCGGCCCGTAGAAGCGCCGCACGCGCAAGCCCAGCGCCACATTGTCCTCGACCGTGGCCCAGGGCAGCAGGCCGTAATCCTGCAAGATCAGCCCTGTCTCCGGGCGCGGGCGCTCGATGCGCGTCCCGCCGACGGTGATCGTCCCGGCGGTGGCGCGGCGCAGCCCGGCGATCAGCGTCAGCAGCGTTGTCTTGCCGCAGCCGGACGGGCCGATGATCGACCACGCTTCGCCCGCGCGCACCTGCCAGCTAAAATCCTGAAAAACCGGCGTGCCCCGCGCGCCATAGCGGAACGTCAGCCGGTCCACCGTCACCATCACCTCGGGCGGTGAATCAACAGCAGCCATACGTCTCGTTTCTCTTGTTTCCGTCGTTCCATCATCGGCGCCGGGGCCGCCACCGGGGCCGCCCCGGCTCAGCGAATGCAGCGATCAGTCGAGCGAGAGCAGGTAGGCGACCAGGTTCGCCAGGTCCTCGTCGCTCAGGCTGGTGTAGGCCGGCATGATGCCGGGGTTGAAGCCCTCGACTATGTGCGCGTCCGGCTCGACGATCGACTGCTCGACGTACTCCGCCGCGCTCAGCCCTTCGACCTCTTCACCCGCGCGCTCGGCCAGCCCGGCCAGCGATGGCCCGACCATCACGGTGTCGCCTTCCGTCGCGTGGCATCCCGCGCAGCCCAGCGAGGCATAGACCGCGGCGCCCGCTTCGGGGTCACCGGCAGCCGCCTCAGGCGCGATCGCCTCGATGAAGCGGGGATCAACCGTGTCCTCATACGCCGGGCGCTGGTCGATGATCTCCTGCTCGATCAGCCAATCGACTGTGTCTTCCCAGGCTTCCGGCTGGGTGATGGCATAGGTTGGGAAGGGCGGAAGCTGGTAGCTGTCCTTGACGCTGTCCGGCACGTTGGTGTGCTCGATCCACAGCTCGCGATACGCTTCCGGATCGGCGTTGATGTCCTCGGCGGCGCGCATCCACGCCCGCAGAAAGGCTTCGACCTTCTCCGGCTGCTCGTCCACGATCTCCTTGCGGAAGCTCAGCACGCTCTGGCTGAACTCAGTCTCGACCAGGGCGCTGTCGTCCATCACCAGGATCGCGCCGCCCACCATCGCCGCCTGCGCCAGCGGGTCCGGCAGCACCACGACGGGGAGCTGGCCTTCCATCAAAAGCTGATAGCGGACGGGGATGTTCGGCTCGGGCCGCCAGGTGATGTCATCGGCGCTGATGCCGGCCTGCTCCAGCATGCGCTGGGCAATGTAGTGAATCACCGAGTTCTCGCTGATCGCGATCTCTTTGCCGACCAGATCGGACGGGATGGTGATGTTGCTGCGCGGCGCGGCCAGGATGCGGAACTGCGGCGCGTCTTCATATGCCTTGCGCGCCAGCGCGACGATTACAATGCGAGTCTGGTCCTGGTTGAAGATCCCGGTGCTGATCAGGTCGTTGAGCATGCCGTCGATCTCACCGGCGAGCAGCAGTTGGTCGCGTTCCAGCGCGCTGCTGACCGGGATCAGCTCCAGCTCAACGCCTTCTTCCGCGAAATAGCCCGCTTCCTGCGCGACGTAGAAGGGCAGCACATCCAGAATCGGCAGCAGCCCCATCCGCAGCGGCTCGTCCTGAGCCGACACACCCGGCGCCAGCGCACCGAGCAGCAGCGCCAGCGCCAGCACGAGAGAAAGGCACAGAGTACGCATTGTCAGAAACTCTCCTTGTGATGAAAGCAAACCACCAAAGCAGCAACCAGCGCCAAACACGAACCGACCGGCTGGCCGCTAAATCACTTCGGCCAGCAGCGTCCCGGCCAGCAGTGTGACGGCGATATACGAGTTCATATTAAAGAACGCCACGTTCACGCGGCTGAGATCGTCCGGCGACACCAGCCGGTGCTCGTAGACCAGCAGCGCGGCGGTCAGCGCGGCAGCCGCGTAGAACGGCCACCCCAGCCCGGCAGCCAGACCGGCCAGCACAAGGAAGGCCAGAAACGCCACGTGGTTGAGCTTCGCCAGCAGCAGCGCCCCGGCGATCCCGAACCTGGCGGGCCAGGCGTGCAACCCCTCCGCTACGTCGTGATCGTAGTCCTGGCAGGCGTAGATCAGATCGAAACCGGCGATCCAGAACATCACCGCCGCGATCAGCAGCCAGGCGGGCAGGTCGTCCGGCGCGAAGAACGAGCCGCGCACCGCGATCCACCCCCCGCCCACAGCCAGCGCGTCGGTGAAGCCCAGCACCCAGTGCGCCAGCACGGTGAAGCGTTTGGTGAAGCTGTAGCCCACCAGAAACAGCACCGCCAGCGGCGCCAGCTTGAGCGCCAGCGGGTCGAGCAGCGCGGCGGCGATCAGCAGCACCGCCAGCGCCACCCCCGCGAAGAGCGCGATCGTGCCGGGCGCGATCTCGCCGGTGACGCTGGGCCGGTTGCGCGTGCGCGGGTTGCGCGCGTCGTAGGTCCGGTCCGCCAGCCGGTTGACGGCGAAAGCCAGCGTGCGCGCCGCCGCCATCGCGACGCTCACCCACACGAAATCCCACAGCGTGGGCAGCCCCCCGGCGGCCAGCACCAGGCCGATATAGGCGAACGGTAGGGCGAAGATGGTGTGCTCGAAGCGCACCAGGTCCAGAAAGACGCGGACCTTATAGGCCAGCGTGCCGGGCCGCAGACCGCGCGCTGCGGCGCTCTCCAGCGCGCGTTTAGTCGATCCCATACTGCGCCCACTTCTCGTCGACAAGGCGCTTGACCTCGTCGCTCATGACGATCTCATCCGGCCAGCCGCGCGGGTGTCCGTCGCGCGGACCTTTCGCCGTCGCGTCGATCCCGATGCAGGACGGGACGCCCGGCGCCGCAAAATGATCGATCCCGCCGTTCTGAATCAGAATATCGCGCCGCCAGTCGACATTGCCCAACGCGCGCCAGGCCACGTCCGACAGATTGTGGACATCGACGCTCTCATCCAGCAGCACCAGGTTATACCCCGGCGCCAGCGCCCAAAGGGCCTCGTACGCTTCGGCGACGGGCAGGTGCGTCTTGTCGATCGCGGCGATCAGCACGCCGTCTTTGACCGCTGTCCAGGCGCGCACACCCGGCAGCCGGTCCAGCCCGGTGCGGTCCAGCCGGTCGCCCGCCTCGACCGGCGCGCGATCGGGCTTGCGCGTAGCGTCCACGCCGATCTTACCACCATAGGAGTCGCGGATGGCCGAGTGATCGAGCTGATCGACCGGGCCGTCGACGACCGTCGCGTCCCGCTTCCAGTCCGCATTGCGCAGCACCGCCTCGGCCACCGCGTCGAGGTCGTGCACGTTTACGTCTGCATCGACGATGATGAAGCCCTTGGCGAGCATCATCAGCCCCAGCCCCCACAACCCGTACATCACCTTTTGCGCGTGGCCGGGGAAGCGCGGCTTGATGCTGACGATCACCAGGTTGTGAAACACCCCCTCGGCGGGCATGTTGACATCCACAATCTCGCCCAGGAAAAGCTGCATCAGCGGCAGAAACAGGCGCTCGGTCGCCTTGCCCATCCAGTAATCTTCCATGGGCGGCTTGCCGACGATGGTCGTCGGGTAGATGGGGTCGCGCCGGTGGGTGATGGCGGTCACGTGCATCACCGGGAAGAGGTCCTGCGGCGTGTAGAAGCCGGTGTGATCGCCGAACGGTCCTTCGGGACGCTGCTCGTTGGGGTCCAGATAGCCCTCGATCACGATCTCCGCGTCGGCGGGCACTTCCAGGTTTTGGGTAATGCACTTGACGAACGAGACTGGCTTGCCGCGCAACCAGCCCGCCAGCAGGTACTCGTCGATGCCAGGCGGCAGCGGCGCAGAGCCGCACCACATCTCGGCGGGGTCGCCGCCCAGCGCCACGGCGACAGGGATGCGCGGCTTCTGCAGGGCGCGCGCCTCGCGCTCGTGATCGGCGCCGCCCTTGTGGCGCTGCCAGTGCATCATCAGCGTGCGCTCGTCTACCTTCTGCAAGCGGTACATCCCGACGTTCCGCTGGCCGGTCGCCGGATCGCGCGTGATGACCTGCGGCAGGGTGATGAACGGGCCGCCGTCGCCCGGCCAGCAGGTCAGGATCGGCAGCCGGTCCAGCGACGGGTTCTCGGTGATGATCACCTGCTGGCAGAGCGCCTTGCCCTGGCGCACGCGCTTCGGCCCCAGCCCGACGCTGCGCAGCGCGCCGAGCAACCCCAGCCCCCGCGCGGCCATGGCCCGCTTGCCTTTGGGCAGGCGCGGATCGATCAGCTTCGCCAGGTTGCGGCGCAGGTCTTCGAGATCGTCCACGCCCAGCGCCCAGGCCATGCGCCGGGGCGATCCGTACGCGTTGATCAGCACCGGCATGCTGCTGCCCTCGACGTTCTCGAACAGCAGTGCCTTGTTGCGGCCCGCCGGTCCCTTGCTGACGCGATCGGTGATCTCGGTGATCTCCAGATGCGGGCTGACCGGCGTGCTGATGCGCACCAGCTCGCCCGCCGCTTCCAGGCGGGCGACAAACGCGTGCAGATCGTGGTAGGCCATTGTGCAGGGCTCTCCGCCGGGAAACTATCGTTTAGTTCATTCAAAACGAACTAAAAGCTTGTAGATCGTATCACAATCGGGCAGGGCCGCCCACCCGGACGATAATACTCACCGGGCGGGCGGCTGGCAATGCTTTTGCTGATGGCGCGCCCAAAGCGGGGCCACTCTCGTGTATAATGAGGGTAAGCACGCAAGCGCCACTGATGGCGCGCCCCTGGGGTCTTCTGCCCGTCCCGTCCCGGCTGTAGTGCCAGCCCTCACTCCGAAGATGTATGCCGAAGCCGATTGTGAGCGTGTGGAGTGAAGTTCATGGCAACGACGCTTGAAGGATACCGCTACGTGTGCGACCTGGCCGACCTGCCGGCCCGTGGGAAGAAGGCGATTCACCTGGACGACGTCAAGCTGTTGCTCATTGCCTGCGACAGCGGCCTGTACGCCCTTGAGGACCGCGACCCTCAGACCGGCGGCTCGCTGGCGACCGGCGAGGTGATCGACTGCATCCTGACCTCGCCCAACACGGGCGCGCGCTACAGCCTGGCGACCGGGCGCTACATCGGCGGCGGGCTGTCGCCGCTGTCGTCGCACTGGCTGCCAATGTGGCACGTGCGGGTGGTCGAGGACAGGGTCTACGTCAGCCGCACCGGCTAGCGTCCGGCGGCCCATCAGCCCCTGGCACGGCGCGCGTCATATGGCGCGCGGCAGGGGCGTTTGTGTGTTCTGCCACAAAAGGCAGCCTTGACAGCCCAGGGGCGCTTTGGTATGCTTTTGGCGGTTATTCCTCAGTAGCTCAACGGCAGAGCATCCGGCTGTTAACCGGAGGGTTGTAGGT
>DYGX01000003.1:151472-321355 GCA_020724465.1 Thermoflexus sp. | reverse complement strand
TCTTGGGGTCCGCCGATCTTATCCGCTTTTGCCTAAAACTTGAAATACACCCCGCCCCCTTCTCACCCTTGCAGAGCGCCGGGCAGTGTGCTATACTACAAACACCTAGTTGAAGATCCCAACGCGAAAAGTGGGCACCCCCCACTTTTCGTTGTATATGACCGTATACCCGTATTCAGGCCGTTTCAGAGCAAAGGAACAGGAGTCCGGCAGGACAGAAAAAGCGATGAAGAACGATTTCACCTTGGCCTTTAACGAAATCGTCGACGAGCGCGCGCTCCCCCGCGAGGTTGTCCTGGACGCGCTGGCGCAGGCGTTGGTGTCTGCGTACCGGCGCGACGCGGGCATTTCGTCCAACCAGCGGGTTGAGGCCACTATTGACCCGACCGGGCAGACCCAGATTCTGCTCGAAAAAGAGGTCGTCGAGTCGGTCGAGAACGAGCAGACGGAAGTCGCCTACGAAGAGGCGATCAAGTATCACCCGGACGCCGAACTGGGCGACACGGTGATGGTACCCGTACAGACGCGGGCGAGTTTCGGGCGGATCGCGGCGCAGACGGCCAAGCAGGTGATTCTGCAGCGCATCCGCGAGGCGGAGCGCGAGACGCTCTACAACGAGTTTGTGGAGCGCGAGGGCGATCTGGTAACCGGCACGGTGCAGAGCGTCACCAGCGGGGCGATCACGCTCAGCCTGGGGCGCGCCGAGGCCGTCATGCCGCGCAACCAGCAGATTCCCGGCGAGCGCTATCGCCCGCACGACAAGGTGCGCGCCCTGCTGCTCGAGGTCAAGCGTAACAGCCGCGGCCCGCAGATCGTCGTCAGCCGCGCGCACAAGAACATGCTCCGCCGCCTGCTGGAATACGAAGTGCCTGAGATTTACAACGGCCAGGTTGAGATCAAGAACATCGCGCGCGAGGCGGGGCATCGCTCCAAGGTTGCCGTGGCCGCGCTGCAGGAAGGCGTGGACCCGGTTGGGGCCTGCGTGGGGATGCGCGGGATCCGCATCCAGAACATCGTCAAGGAACTGAGCGACGAGAAGATCGACGTCATCGAGTGGAACGCAGACCCGGCCATCTTTATCGCCAAGGCGCTCAGCCCGGCGCGGGTGAGCGATATGCTGCTCGAAGAAGACCTGGATACCGGGCGGACCGCGACCGTCATCGTGCCCGACGACCAGCTCTCGCTGGCGATTGGGCGCGAGGGGCAGAACGCGCGTCTGGCGGCCAAGCTCACCGGCTGGCGCATTGATATCAAGAGCGTCTCGGAAGCAGCCCTGGATGCATTTGATCGCCTCGATCAGCCGCCGCTGAACGCGCTGTACGAGGAAGAGCCGGCGCTGATCGCCGAGGTGACGCGCATCATCGAGAAGAAGCGCGCCAACCGCGCCATCCCGCCGGAAGAATACAAGACGCTCACCGATTTCGTGAAGATTGCCGAGCGCCGCCTGCTGCAGGTGCGTGAGGAAGCGCGTTCGGAGCGCCGCTCCGCGATGGAGATGGTGCGCAATGTCGTGCCCGAGCACGCCTTCCAGATGGAAATCGAGGAACTGGAGCTGGACGACGACATCAACCGGGCGCTCAGCCGCGTGGCGAACGTGGGCGAGCTGATGATGCGCATGCTGTCCGACGAGGAAGGGTTGGCGAACCTGTTGAAGCAGGGTGGCGCCGGTGAGGACGCCATGGAAGCCATCCGCTACGCGCTCGATGATCTCGTCATGCTGCAACCGCCGGCTGAGGCGCAGGCAGCAGCGCCGGTTGCAGAGGAAGCGCCTGCCCTCGAAGTGGAACCGGAAGCGGCCCTCGAGGCGGCGGGCGAGGGCGAGCTGGCTGTGCCGGTCGTCGAGGCTGCGCCGGAGGAGATCGACGAGGCCCTGGTGCCGCCCGCGTTCGTCGAGCCGGAACCGGTAGCCGAGGACGAAGAAAAGCCGCGCCGCAAGGAAAAGCCGCGCCGTCCTGCGTCGGAGGAGCTGGTTGAGCCGGAGCTGGACGAGCTGGAACGGCGCCGCCACTCCAAGAAGAAGCGCAAGCAGTTGATCTTCGATGAGGAGCGCGGCCAGGTCGTGGTGCGCCGCCGCCGCAAGGGCAGCCGCCAGCGCGATTTGTGGGATGAGGATCTCGAATAACGGGGCGATGGCGAAGCGAAGCACAAAACCGCCGCGCCGGCGCCATATCCCGCAGCGCACCTGCGTCGTGTGCCGCACCACATCCGACAAGCGTCGCCTGACGCGGCTGGTCCGCACGCCCGATGAAGGCGTTCAGATCGACCCAACCGGCAAGCGCAATGGGCGCGGGGCGTATCTCTGCGATCAGGTGACTTGCTGGGATCGCGCGTTGAGCACCGACGTGCTGGCGCATGCCCTGCGCACGACGCTGACCGAAGCCGACCGCGAGCGAATCCGCGCGGGCCGCCCGTCCGGGGCTGCCTGAGCAATCACGCCCAGACGGGCGCCCGCCCAACAACCGCATATTGAGCAGTCTGCGATGACCCGGAAAGGAGGTTAGCGGCTTCTGTCGCCTGCGGGTGACACCCTGCCGCTGATTCTATGGCTCAAGAAAAACAAGTACTCGAAATTCCCGATTTTCTGACGGTGCGCGAACTGGCCGATCTGATGGATGCCAGCCCGATTGAGGTGATGAAGGAACTCATCAGCAACGGGATCATGGCGACCATCAACCAGCAGATCGATTATGATACGGCGGCCATTGTCGCGGACGGTATGGGCTTCGAGCCGCAGCCGATCCGCGCGCCGGAGCCTGCACCCGAGGCCGAGGAAGCCGCGCGTCCTGCCTGGCGCAAGCTGTATGCCGGCGAGGACCCGAGCAAACTCAAGCCGCGCCCGCCGGTCGTGGCTGTGCTGGGGCATGTCGATCACGGCAAAACGTCGCTGCTCGATGCGATCCGTGAGACGCACGTGCAAGAGACGGAAGCGGGCGGGATTACCCAGCACATCGGCGCCTACCAGGTCGAGAAGGATGGCCGCGTGATCACCTTTCTCGATACGCCAGGCCACGAGGCCTTTACCGCGATGCGCTCGCGCGGGGCGCAGGGGGCAGATATTGCCGTGCTGGTGGTTGCCGCCGACGACGGGGTGATGCCGACCACGCGCGAGGCTTTGGCCCACGCGCGCGCAGCCGGCGTGCCGATTGTGGTCGCGCTGAACAAGATCGACCGCCCGAACGCCAACCCGGAGCGCGTGAAGCAACAGCTGGCCGACCTCGACCTTAAAACCGACGAGTGGGGCGGCGATACGCTGGTGGTGCCGGTCAGCGCCGTCACGCGCCAGGGGATCGACGATCTGCTGGAGGCGATTCTGCTGGTGGCCGACGAGACGGAGATCCTCGCCAACCCGGATCACGAGGCGGCGGGCACGGTGCTCGAAGGGCGCATGGAGAGCGGGCGCGGCCCGGTGGCGACGCTGCTCGTTCAGAACGGGACGCTGCGCACCGGCGACGTGGTCGTCGCCGGGCTGGCATCCGGGCGCATCAAGGGGATGTTCGATCAATCGGGCAAGCCGATCAAGGAAGCCAAGCCGTCCCAACCGGTGACCGTCATGGGCCTCGACGAGCCGCCCCACGCGGGCGATATGTTCAGCGTGGTCAAGAGCGTCAAAGAGGCACGGGCGATTGTGACCGAGCGCCGCGCGGCGCGCGCCGCCGAAGCGCAGCGGCCGACCATCAGCCTGGACGATATCTTCAGCCGCTTGCAGGCCGGTGAGACCAAGGAACTGCTGCTGATCGTCAAAGTGGACGTCGATGGCTCGCTGGAGCCGGTGGTGAACTCGCTGAAGAACATCAAGGAAGGCGACTTCACCGTCCGCGTGCTGCACGCCGAGGTGGGCGAGATCACCGAGAGCGACGTCAACCTAGCGAGCGCCTCGGACGCGATCATCATCGGCTTCAACGTCGAGGCAGACGCGGCGGCCCAGCGCCTTGCCGAGTCGATGGGGGTTGAGATCCGCACCTACAACGTGATCTATAAGCTGATCGAGAGTGTGGAGCTGGCCCTCAAGGGTATGCTGGAGCCGGTCTACGAAGAGAAGACGGTCGGCGTGGCCGAGGTGCGCCGGGTGATCCGCGTGCCGCGTGTGGGCAATATCGCCGGGTCGTACATTGTGGAAGGCACGGCACGGCGCAACGCCAAAGCGCGTGTGGTGCGCGGCGGCGAGGTGATCGTCGAGAGCGCCAACGTCAGCAGCCTGAAGCGCTTTGACGAAGACGTGCGCGAGGTCCGCACCGGTTTCGAATGCGGCATTCGCCTGTCGAACTTCGATGCGTTCGAAGAGGGCGACCGGATCGAGTTCTACGTACGCGAGCGCGTGAACTGAGAGCGCGATGCCCGGCCTGTTCGCAGCATTCCAACGCGAGCCAGGGGCGAAAGGGTCTCCTGGCTCGTATGTTGCCTGGCTCCCATGCGTCTCCTGATCACCGGCGTCGCGGGTGGGGCAGGGCGGCTGCTGGCGCAGCGCCTGCTGGCTGATCCGGCAGTAACGGCGCTGACTGGCCTGGACGAGCACCCGCTGCGCCCGGCTATTCCGGGGCTGCGCTTTGTCCGCGCCGCGCTTGACCAGCCTGAAGCAAGCGGGCTGGTGGCCGGGATGGACGCGATCGTGCACCCGGCGAGCCTCGACGGCGGGGCGGACGGTTCGCGCCGCGTGCCGGATGGCGTGCTGGTCGACCGGACGAAGCGGCTGGTCGATATGGCGCAGGCGGCGAACGTCCGGCGGCTGGTGGTGATTCTCAGCGGGGCGGTCTATGGCGGCCCACCCGGAGCCGCGCACAGCGAGGCGGATCGCGTTCGCGGGCACAGCGCCGGATCGCTGGTGCGGGCGCAGGCGCAGATCGCCGACTATCTGGACGCGGTCGCCGCGCGGTGGCCGTCCGGCACGCTGGTGCAGCTTCGCGCGGCGTGGCTGTGCGGCCCTGGGGCGACGCGTCTGGTGCGCTGGTGGCAGCGTGTTCCGGTGATCGCCTGCGGGCGGGGCGAGCGGCTCTTTCAGGCGCTCCATCCCGGCGATCTGGTTGGGGCGGTGTGTCTGGCGCTCCGGGGCAGGCTGGCAGGCGTCTACAACGCGGGCGGCGCGGAGCCTTTGCCGCTGCATGCGGTGGCTCAGGTGACCGGGCGTGCGGGGGCGTGCGCCCCGCTCGGCCTGCTCCTGCTGCGCGCCTGGCTGGCGCAGCATCGGGGCGGCAGCGCGCCTTCGCCGGATGCGTTGCGGGCGCTGTACGGCGGCGGCGTGCTGGACACGTCCCGGTTGCGTGAGGCGGGCTGGGCGCCGCGGTATACTACACGCGGCGCGCTGCTGGACGCTTTGGCAGCCCTCTGAGCGCGATGTAGATTCTGGGGTAACACACCCAATCCGAAGGGATAATGGGATGACGATCAAGCAAGAGCGGGTCGCGCATCTGATCCGCAATATCCTGAGCACACTGCTGATGACCCAGGTGACCGACCCGGCCCTGGAAAGCGTCACCGTGACCGAGGTGCGGGTCGATCGGGAGTTTGAGTACGCGGATGTGTACGTCTATTCGCTGCACGACCAGGCCGAGGTGATGGCCGGGCTGGCGCGGGCGAGCGGCTACCTGCGGCGCGAGCTGGCCCGGCGCGTGCGCCTGCGCAACGTCCCGGTGCTGCATTTCCACTGGGACGTGGCGATGGAGCGCGGCGAGCGCATCGACAGCCTGCTGGAGTCGCTGGATCTGCCGCCACTGGCGGAGCCGGGCGGCGCGGAAGAAGCCGACGAGGACGAAGCCGACGATGAAACTGGACTGGGCTGAGGCCAGCGCGCTGGTGGCGCCCGCCGGACGAGTGCTGATCGTGACGCACATCAGCCCCGATGGCGACGCGATCGGCTCGATGCTTGGGCTGGCGCACGCCCTGCGCGGGCAGGGCAAAACGGTCACGTGCGCCGTGGATGACGGCGTGCCAGTCGGCTTGCGCTTTCTGCCCGGCGCGGATGCAGTACGCGCCACGCTGGATATGGTTGAGGTCGACGTGTGTATCGCGGTCGACTGCGGCGACGAGCGCCGGATGGGCGCGGTCGGGCAGGCGGCGCTGCGCACCGGGCGTCCGCTGGTGAATCTGGATCACCATCCGACCAACACGCTCTTTGGCGACGCCAACCTGGTCGATCCGCAGACCGTGGCGTCCGCGGAGGGCGTGCTGGACTGGCTCGACTATATGCACGTGCCGCTCGACCGGACGTCCGCCACCTGCTTGTTGACAGGGCTGGTCACCGACACGCTGTGCTTCCGCACGGACAACGTCACGCCCGACACGCTCGGCAAGGCGCAGCGGCTTATGCGGCTGGGCGCGCCGCTGTCCGAGATCGTGCAGCGCACCGTCAATCGCAAGACCTACGCCGGCTTGCGGCTGTGGCAGGCGGTTATGCCGACCATCCGGCTTGAGGATCACGTCATCTGGGCGGTGATCACGCAGGAGATGTTCCGGCAGTCCGGCTTCAACGGCTCCGACGACGACGGGCTGGTGAGCATGCTGATCCAGGTCGAAGAAGCCTATATCTCGGCGGTCTTCCGCGAGAAGCCGGATGGCACGATCGAGATCGGGTTTCGCGCCGTGCCGGGGTTCGACACCTCGGCGGTCGCGGTGTCGTTGGGCGGCGGAGGGCATCGCCTGGCGTCGGGCGCGACGGTGAGCGAGCCGCTGGAGACGCTCGTCCCGCGCGTCGTTGAGCAGCTCAAGGCCGCGGTGCGCGCCGGCGCGCCGGTCGTGACCTAGCGGGGCGCTCGCATGGCGAACCGGCCTTCGGTGTTCGGCCTGCTGAATATCGACAAGCCCGCCGGGCCGACCAGTCACGATATTGTGGCGCGGGTTCGGCGCGGGACGCGCGTGCGCAAGGTGGGGCACGCCGGGACGCTGGACCCGATGGCGACCGGCGTGCTGGTGTTGTGCCTGGGCGCGGCGACCCGCCTGAGCGAATACGTCATGGCGTCGGGCAAGGTCTACCGGGCGCGGGTGCGCTTTGGCATCGAAACCGACACCTACGACGCCGAGGGGACCGTAGTTGCCGAGCGGCCTGTTGCGCTGGATCGGGCGGCGGTCGAGGCGGCGCTGGATGCGTTTCGCGGGACGATTGAGCAGGTTCCGCCGATGTACAGCGCCATTCAGCGGGGTGGGCGCCGGCTGTACGAGCTGGCCCGCGCCGGTCAAGAGGTGGCGCGCGAGCCGCGCCCGGTGACGATTGACCGGCTGGCGTTGATCGCCTGGGAACCGCCGGACGCCGAGCTGGAAATCGCCTGCTCGCCGGGCACCTACATCCGCAGCCTGGCGCACGATCTGGGGCAGGCGCTGGGCACGGGCGCGCACCTGGCGGCGCTCCGGCGTGTGGCGAGCGGCCACTTCACCGTTGAGGATGCCGTGTGCTGGGACGAGCTTGAGGCGGCGATGGCTGACCGGTCGTGGCGGCGCTATGTCCTGCCCGCCGATCAGGCCGTGGCCGACCTGTCCGCGCTGTACCTCGACGCGGCGCAGAGCGAAGCGGTCCGGCGCGGCCAGTGGCTTGACGCCGATCCGCTGCCGGAGCCGGGCGCCCTGGCGCGCGCCTACGATGACGCGGGCGCCTTCCTGGCCGTGCTTGAGGCGCGCGGGGCGCGTTGGAAACCGCAGAAAGTCTTTCTGGCGGGCGAAGTGTAGAATCTGTTGCGCGCGGCCCAGAATGCCGTGCGATGCATGCAGCGACGCGTAAAGGACGGAACAGGATGCAGCATGTCACCGAGCTAGAGCAAGCCAACCCCCCTGGACCGACAATCGTCGCGGTGGGCATGTTCGACGGGGTGCATCGCGGCCACCAGCACCTGCTGCGGCGCCTGGTGGAGCGGGCACGCGCCGAGAACCTGACGCCCACTGTGCTGACCTTCTTCCCACACCCGGACAAAGTGCTGGGCCGCGCCGAAGGCCGCTATTACCTGACCTCACCGGCGCAGCGGGCGGCGCTGTTGGGCGCGCTGGGCGTCGAGCTGGTGGTGACGCACCCCTTCGACGACAGCGTGCGCCAGATCCGCGCCGCCGATTTCGTCGACCGCCTGCTGGCGCACCTGAACCTGCGCGAGCTGTGGGTCGGGCAGGATTTCGCGCTGGGCTACCGGCGCGAGGGGAATGTGGCGTTTCTACGGGAACAGGGCGCGCAGAAGGGCTTTGTCCTGGAAGCGATCGACCTGGTGACAAATGATGACACGGGTGTGATTATCAACAGCAGCGCGATCCGCGCCGCGCTGGCAGCGGGCGATGTCGAGCGGGCCAATTTCTGGCTGGGCCGCCCGTACAGCGTCGAGGGCGAGGTGGTTCCCGGCGACGGCCGTGGCAAAACAATCGGGTTTGCGACCGCCAACCTGGATGTGTGGGATGAGCAAATGCTGCCTGCCAACGGCGTTTACGCGGGGTGGGCGCGTCTGGGAGGCGAGGTTCACATGGCCGTGTCGAACGTCGGCGTGCGCCCCACCTTTGAAGGGCACACGGTGCGTGTGGAAGCGCATCTGCTGGACTTCGACCGCTCGATCTACGGTGAAACGATGGCGCTTTCGTTCGTGGCGCGCCTGCGGGACGAGATGCGCTTCGAGGGGATCGACGCGCTGGTCGCGCAGATCCGGCGCGACGCTGAGCGCGGACGCGCGCTGCTGGGCAGCCTGCCCAGGCCGGACTAGCACGGCACTCCGTCCTTAATCGCGCCTCGCTGATGCCCGGCGAGGCGCTTTGTTATCTGTGAAAGCCACCCGCTGGGAATCGGGTTCGGAATGTGGAAGGCGTTGGCGCCGCGCTACACGTCGCGGTGGATGCGGTAGCCCAGCCGGCGCAACATATTTTCGTCCTTGCGCCAGTTCTTCAGCACCTTGACCCACAGCTCCAGATAGACGCGCGTGCCCAGGAACGACTCGATATCCTGGCGCGCCTGCTGGCTAATGGTCTTCAGCATCTTCCCCTGCTTGCCAATGACGATGCCCTTGTGCGATTCGCGCTCGACGTAGATGGTGGCGCTGATGTAGGTCAGGTCCTCGGAACGCGCCTTGAATTCGTCGACTACTGTTGCCACGCCGTGTGGCACTTCCTGCTCCAGGTTGAGCAGGACTTTCTCGCGGATGATCTCGGCGACGATGTCGCGCACCGCGATGTCCGAGATCTGGTCGGCCGGGTAGTAGCGCGGTCCTTCGGGCAGCTTGGCGATGATCGCGTCCATCACGGCCTGCGCGCCTTCGCCGGTCGTGGCGATGGTCGTCAGCCATTCCGCGTCGGGAACCAGCGCCCGGAACGCTTCGACCTGCCGCTGGAGCCGATCCGGTCCACCGACCAGATCGACCTTGTTGAGCACCAGCAGGGCGGGGGTTTGCGCCTGGGCCTGGCGGACGAGATCGGCGATCTGGCGGTCTTCCGGCGTGACCGGCTCGCTCAGGTCCGCCACGAACAGGATCACGTCCGCGTCTTTGAGGGCGTCCAGCGCGACGGTCACCATGAACTGGCCGAGCGCGGTGCGCGGGTTGTGGATGCCGGGTGTGTCGACGAAAATGACCTGCACGTCCTCGCGCGTGTAGATGCCAAGCTGGCGCAGGCGCGTGGTCTGGGGCTTGGGGCTGACGATGGCGACCTTCTGGCCCAGCATCGCGTTCATCAGCGTGGATTTGCCCACGTTAGGGCGCCCGATCACGGCCACAAAACCGCTCTTGTGCCCTGGGGGCAGCTCTTCGGGCGGCGGGATGGTGTCCAGCAGGTCGTCGGACGGTTCGTCAGTCATCTGGGGCATCCTATCCGGTTCTCTCACACGGTGAGCTTGAACGGGTTGAAATCGGTCTGGCGGTCGAAGTAATCTTCGTGCTCGGCAGCTTTGAGCAGGTTGACGATGCGGTAGGTCAGCGGCGTCAGCAGGGCCTCGAAGCCAACCTTGAGCACGTAATTGGTCGCGATCAGCGAGGGGAGCAGCCCCAGCGGAAAGACGCCGAGCGCGGTCGCGATCACCATGAACACGGTTGTGTCCACCGCCTGCCCGATCAGCGTGCTGCCGATCGTGCGCGACCACAGCCAGCGCCCCCCGGTCCAGACTTTCATCTTGGCCAGCACGTAGCTGTTGGAGAACTCGCCGAGGAAATAGGCCACCAGGCTGGCGACGATCAGCCCGCTGACGCCGCCTAGGATCGCGTCGTAGGCTTCCTGCCCGGCGTAGCCCTGCCACTCGGATTCGCCCGGCAGCGCGCCTGCCAGCCAGACAAAGAAGCCGAGCAGCACGTTGGCGCCGAACCCCGCCCAGATCACCCGGCGCGAGCGGCGGTAGCCGTAGACCTCGGTGAGGACATCGCCGAAAATGTAGCTGATCGGGAACACCAGCGTCCCGGCGTCGAAGGCAAACTTGAGCGACCCCAGGCTGAAGCGCAGGTCGATGATCTTGGCGCTGCTGAGCAGGTTGCTGATCAACAGCACCGTGACGAACAACGCCATGATCAGGTCGTAATAGCGGTAGGTGCGTGAGGGTGAATAGTTGGCCATGCCCGCCATTTTAGCACACCCGGCGCCGCTGCCCCAGGGCAAGATAGGCGCCAGGATGGCCGCGCTTCTGATGTGGCGCGATCAGCCCGCCGGGTGATCGGCGCTGCGCGCGATCCGCACGCGGATGCGGTCCCAGGTCCGGCACGTCGAGCACTCGCCGTCATTGGTGGTCGGCTGGCCGCACGACGGGCAGGTGAACAGCTCCACCTGCTGGCGCACCGCTTCGAACAGGCCGTGCTGCTCGCGCGCCTGAAGGAACCGCAGGTAGAACTGCAGTTTGATGCCGGGGCTGTCCGCTTCGAGCTGGTTGAGCAGCTCCTTGTAGCGGATGGTGCTGGCGCCGGCGGCGTGCGGGCATTCGTCATAGACGTACTCGATGCCGCGCACGATGGCGTAGGCGGCCATTTCGCGCTCGTAGAAGCGGAAGAGCGGCTTGACTTTGCGGGCCAGGCCGGGATGGCTGGGCGGCAGCACCGGACCCTGCCGGGCAAGATATTCGACCGACCACTGCATGGTGTTGCCGAACAGGACGGCGACCTCGTCGTCCAGGTTGTGCCCCGTCGCCAGGACGTCGTAGCCGTAGTCCCGGGCGACGCGGTTCATGATGTGGCGCTTGGTCAGGCCGCACAGCGAGCACGGTTTGCCACGCCCACGCTGAGACATGCGCGCCGCTGCCGGAATAGTGGCGCCGTAGTCGTCCGCCACGCTGACCACATGCAGGGTCAGATCGCCGCCGTGCTGCGCCATGAAATCCTGCGTGCAGGCCAGCGACTGGCTGCTGTATCCCAGCCCGCCGTCGATCCCCAGATCGATGTACAGACCGTCCGCCTGATAGCCGAGCGCGAGCAGGATATCCCACAGAGCCAGGCTGTCCTTGCCGCCGCTGACGGCCACCAAAACGCGCTCGTCGCGGGTGAACATGCGGTACTTTTCGATGAAGCGCTCGGTCTGCTGGCGGACCCATTCGACAAAATGCGGGCCGCACAGCGCCAGCTTGTGCTGCCGCATGTTGATCACCGGCGGCTCGGAGCAGTGACGGCACTTCATGACCGGCTTGCGCGAGCGGCTCATCGGCCTAGCCCCCTGAGATGGTGGCGATCAGCTTGATCTCGTCGCCCGGCTGGAGCAGCACGTCGTCCGTGATCAGCGTGCCGCCGCGCGTGGCAAGTGTGGCTTCCGGGTTCAGCCCGCACCGGGTGATCGCGTCGCGCACGGTGATGCCGGGGCGCACCGTGAAGCGCTCGCGCCGGTAGACCAGCGTCACCGGCTGGGTGTCTTGGGTTGCGTTTGCGGAGTGTGGCATCTGCTCGTTCATAGGGGGCATTATAACGAGCCGGCGGGATATTTCAAAATCGATCATAAAAATTCGCCCGCACCGGCCCGGCGTTCAGCGGCGCGCGCGGGATTTGTGTGCGCCGGACAGAGATTCGGGTAAAACTAAACAATAGATCGCCGAGGCTGTTGCCGTCCACGCTTTGCAAGTTCGTGCGCCCGGACCGGTCTGGCCGTCTGAAGCGTGGGACGGGGCGGCGGGCTTGCTCGGCGGGGCGCGGGCCGGGCCAGGAGTCATGCATGGGTACTCTGGCAGGAATCGGCGCGGTCTTCGTGCTGGTATTTCTGAACGGGTTTTTCGTCGCCGCAGAGTTTTCGCTGGTGGGCGCGCGGCGCACGCGCATCGCCCAGCTTGCCGAAGAGGGTAGCCTGGGCGCCAAGGCCGCGCAGCAAGCCATGCGCCATCTGGATAACTACATCGCCGCCACCCAACTGGGGATCACGCTGGCGAGCCTGGCGCTGGGGTGGATCGGGGAGCCGGCGGTCGCGCATCTGTTTGAGCCGCTGCTTCACCTGCTGCCGGGGCGGATCGCCGACGCGGCGGGGCACGGGGTGTCGGTGGCGCTGGCGTTCGCGCTGGTTACCATGTTGCACATCATTCTGGGCGAGCTGGCGCCCAAATCGATCGCGTTGCAGCGCCCCGAAGCAACCGCCGTGATCGTGGCCCGCCCGACGACCTGGTTTCTCAAGCTGTTCAACCCGGTTATTCATGTGATGAACACGGTGGGCAACGGGGTTGTTCGCCTGCTGGGCTTCGAGCCGGCAGCCGAGCATCATCAGGTGCACTCGGCTGAGGAACTGGAGATGCTGGTTCATTCCAGTCAGGAAGCGGGCCTGATCGAGGAAAGCGAAGAGCTGCTGCTGCGCCGCGCGTTCGATTTTCCCGATATTCTGGTGCGCGAGGTGATGCAGCCGCGCGTCGAGGTCGAGGCGTTCGACATTGATACACCGGTGTACACGCTGTTGCAGCGCATTGCGCGCGAGCACCACCACTCGCGCTACCCCATCTACCGTGGCTCGATCGACAACGTGGTGGGCGTTCTGCATACCAAAGACCTGCTCGATGCCGTCGTCGAGCATCCGGAGCTGCTGACCGATCCCAACGCGTCGTTCGACCTGCAAAGCCTGCTGCGCGAGCCACTCTATCTGCCGGCGGTGGTGCGTGTGGACGAGGTGCTGGAGCGGATGCAGCGCACCAAAAAGCATCTGGCCGTGGTGCTGGACGAGTACGGCGGCGTCGCAGGGATCGCCACGATGGAAGACATCCTCGAAGAACTGGTCGGCGAGGTGCAGGACGAATTCGACATCGACGAGCTGATGCCAATCGAGGCGCACGAGGGCAGGGCCGTGGTGGATGGGCTGACCAGCCTGAATGAGCTGATCGAGCGCTTCGGCCCGCCGGACGGCTCGCCGCAGTCTGCCACCATCGGCGGATATGTCGCCGAGCAGCTTGAGCGCATCCCGGAGAAGGGCGATGTCGTGCGCTTTGGGGAGTACGACGTGATCGTCGAGGAAATGGACGAGATGCGCGTGGCGCGGGTGTGCGTGGTCAGGCGCAACGCGGATGCGCCCGACGCGGCGTCGAGCGCCAGGCATGACGCGGCGGGCGGTTGACCCCGGCGCAAAGAAACGCGGCGCGGGTGCAAGGTTTCACTCGTTCGGTCCGCATTCACATCCGGTTCCACCCATTTTTGCCTCACTCACGGTGATCGCGGTTTCTCTTGCTTATAGGCGCCAACACAAACGGCCTCAAATAGCCCGCTGGAACATTCCAAAACCGCACAGTACCTTTTATGTCCTTACAGGATCAGCGTACGCAAACAGCTATTCCAAGCTTGCTGTGTAAGCCAGTGGGCCGGCCGGGCTATCAGACTTGACCTGTAACCAGCCGGCCCAGGCTGCTAGCATCGATCTGTCAGGCTCACATCGACCGATTGCGGCGATTGCCCGTGGGGTCCTAGGCCGCCGGTTTTACCGGCAGCCAGCGAAGACCCAGGCCATACACAACACCACCCAACCCGAAAATGAACGAAATCAACATCCATTCTGTCAGATTGGGCACGTAATCAAAGCTCATCTTCGGATCCACATACGCCAGCACCAGACCTTCCAGCTCCGGCGTAGCCAGTGCCGGGATCACGATGTTGAGTGTAACTGCCACGAAGGTGACCACAGCCAACAGGCTGGCAAAGCCGACCAGAGCTGGTCTGTTCGCCTGGGTGGAGAGGATCAGTAAGGGTATCAGCACGCCGAGTAACAGGTGGACAATCCAGAAGCTCCACCAGTAAGGCCCTGTCAGAACTAGATTCACGGCCTCCGCTCGCGCTGGACTGCCCTGATACAGGAATGTCAACCCGATGATACCTGCTGCAAAGGCTCCAGCCAGCAGCAGCCAGGCCGTCATCCGGGCCAGCAGCCGCATAACCTGACGATACTCATCTGCTTGCCGATTCGGCCAGAACAACACTGCCAGGAGTGTGACGAGCGCGCTTCCTGCAGCCAGGGATGAGAGCAGGAACATCAAGGGAAGTGATGAGGTATTCCACAGGGGCCGCGCGGTAACTACGCCGAAGATCGAGCCGCTGACGATGATCAAAGCCAGGCCCATAGGCAGACTCAGATAGGCCAGCTTTTGCAGAAACCAATCTCTCTGTTCTGGCCCAACTGGCACTCTATCGGTCACCAGTAGAAGTTTGGCCAACAGGATGACCAAATAGGCGGTATGCAGCCATACCATCCAGGTGATCATAGAGCCAAAGTCCGGATACAGATAGACATGCCAGAAGCGGGCCGGCCGCCCCAAGTCGAGCAGGACGAGAAGCAGTGCCATGAACAGGGCCACGAAACCCGTGAAGTAGATCTGCGGCTTGAGTGCAGCCAGAGGCTTGTAGCCTACCAGATACACCACAGTGGTAAAGACCAGCAGGCTGCCGACTTCTAACCACACCAGATAGTCATAGAAACCAACCCACAGACCCCAGGGTACATAACTGTTGAGGGCAGTCGGGGCAAGCCCTTCGCTCAGCCGTTGCCACATCCCCCATGCACCAGCAGCAAGTAGGACAATCCCCAATAGCCAGAACAGATCTGTCAGTTGAAAACTGAAGCGACGCTCAGGCGCTGCGGGTCGTATTGCGGTTGTTTGAGCCATTTTCTTTCCTCCTAAACGCCAGGCGTTTGGACGGATTGCGTCTGGCGCGGATCTGCACGCAGGTACGCTTCCAACCACTCAAGGTCCGACTGAATGGCTGCTTGCGTGAACCGTACCAACCCGACAAAGAATGGTTCCTCCGTTGCTTGGGTTAGCGCTCTGCTGAAGCGAGGCAACCAGGGCACGATCTGATCGACCAGAAATCGGTAGCTCGCCACCAGTGCTTTGTCTCGGTCCGGCTCTGATGAGAGGGCCAGTTGGGCCAAATAGGCCATAAAGCCCAATTCCAGAGCCAGATGATCGTCCGGTATGCACTGGTCGCCTTCCGGGTAGACTTGCCACTCCAGATAAGTCTGACGTGCCATCGTAGCAGGCGGCCCCATCAGCTGCTTGTCATTGAAATAGTAGGACGCATAAGGCGGAGCCGGTGTGCGACCAGGGGCTTCTAGCAATCGAGTCATCTCCACATTTAGCGCCTCAGCGCTTAGTTGACTGGTTTGCATTTGCACCAGGCTGTCGAACAACGGCGACTCAGCCGGTAGAGACAGGCGAGCTATGTCAGCAAGCAAAGACTCCGTCAAAGGATAGGTATAGAAGGCGTGCAGCAGGCTGTAAAGTCCTGCTCGCTCAGCTAGGGTTTGTTCTGTCGCCGTCATATCTTGGTTACCTTGACGATCATGTCGCAATAAGCCGGTTGTCCCATGATCGGTGAGAGGCATTCTGGATCCACGAGAGCGTTGTGGTTGGGCGACTCGTCGCGGAAGTCGTACGTCTTGCCCAAGCCCGGGCTGAAGCGCCCACCGCCACCAAGCGGAACGCGTAACACGCCAGGCCGTATGGTTTCCACCAGATAGACTTTCCCACGGGTGGTTTGCCCCAGTGGCGTGGAAAGCTCGACCAGGTCACCGGTTTCAAGCCCAAGCCGGGCACCGTCGGCTGCGTTCATCTGGATCACGCCGATGCACCACGTCCCCTTTGCAATTCGCACGCGGCGACCGGAGGGTGTAGGGCCATCCGGCCCGACAAGGATCTCATCAACTACGCGCTCGTCGTTCAGCGGCATCCACAAGTCTTCAGTCGGAATGCGACCCAGCCAGTCCACCATCTGCGTGCCAGACATGGCGTGATGGACCCGTCCGGAGACCAGCAGGAAAGGATATTCGTCTTTGTACTGGGCATAGTCCGGGTTGGTATATGGGTTCCAGCGCGTCTCGAACCAGTAGAAGCTCGAGGGGTATTTCTCCCAACCGAGCCTACTCAGGCTGGGCGGGGTATCGTTGGTCTCTTCGATGAGCTTGTTGTACTTAGCATACCGGCCTTTGCGCTGCACCTCATCGTCCGATTCAACTTCGAAGTCCCAAACAAACTCGACCTTCTTGCTATCTGTTTGCAGGACGCCGCCTTCATGGAAGCGATACCAGCTCATCGGCCACACAGCGACGCCATGGTGATCACGCAGCCATTGCACCGTAACCGGCTCGCCTCGAATTTCCTTCTTCTCATCGTCAACTTTTGCCCGGCCTGCTTCAAGTGATTCGGGCGTGCCGAGCAGTTTGTAATTGACCGGATAGTCAGGATATGGCAGCGGCTGTCCGCAGTTGGCCCGTCCGGGCGAGACCTTTAGAGCCTCATTCCAGAAGTCCTCTTCCGTGGGATATTTCTCCCAGAAATCTGCGGGATTGATATCCGGGTCACCCTTCTCCTGCAGTTTCTTAGCCAGGGCGATCATGATGTCATACTGCGTCTTGGATTCGTACATCTTGTCAATCACAAAGTCGCGCAGGTAGATGAGCGGGTGGCTGGGGTAGATGTCGGAGAGGCTCATCCGCTCCAGAAAGCTGGCTTCCGGCAGCACCACATCCGCGTACATACCCGTCTCCAGGAAAGGGGTGTCGATATAGACAACCAGGTCCACATTGTAGTTGTCGCCGTTCTTCCGGGTTAACGCCTCTATCCAGGTTTCGGTGTGGCTGGCAGTAATCACCGGATTGCCGGTGCGCAGGAAGAAGGCTCGGATGGGGTAGTGGTGCCCGCGGAACGGTCCATAGCGCAGCGTAACCCCTTCGTTAAAGCGGCGCGGATAATCACCGACCACATCGTCCCAGCTCGCCGGCCAATCACCGTACCAGTCCATATGCAGTTGTTCCTGCTTGCCGGTAACAGTGCGGCCATTGATACGCCGTGTGACTTCGCGCTGGTTAAATTGACCACCACCCGCACTGCCGCCCTTGCTGCTCTTGACAATTTCAGTGTCAATTGCACCACCAGGGATTTCCATATTGCCGGTTATTACGTTCAGGGCTGTACCGATGATCGAGGCGACATACCCGTTGTAGTGGTGGCCGATGCCGTTCATTCCCCATACCCAGGCCGCCGGTTTGGTGATGCCGAAGGTATGGGCCAGTTCGGCGATTGTCTCCGCGTCAATACCGGTGCGTTGTTCCGCCCATTCCAGGGTGAAGTAGTTCAGGCCATTGATGGGGTCTTCCTTACTCCACCAGCTCTTAAAGTCCGCCTCGAACTCTTCCCATCCCTGGCTGTATTCCAGGAACGACCAATCGATGTATTTTCGGAAGGGATTGTCGTCGCGATGATTTTCCAGAATGTAGCGTAGCACTGCCGCAAACAGGTCAGGGTCAGTACCGGGGCGGATCGGGATCCACTGGTCGGCCTTTGTCGCCGTATTGGACAAAGCGGGGTCGATGACCACAATGCGGGCGCCAGCCAGTTTCGCTTCCACGGTCCCGCGTGACTCGTAGACGATGCGGGTGGCCGTGAAAGGATTCCAACCGGCGTAGACGATTAGCCGTGTGCGATAGCGGTAGTCGTTTTTCAAGCTACCGTCAGGCTGGCGCACCAGCACCGGACGCATGATGTCTGGTTCAACACGCTTGCCGCCAAACATTAGCTTGGGTCCATGGCGGCGCGGTGTGTCGCAGATGGAGCCGTGTTCCACAGTATGCGGTGTGCCAAAGGCCCGGAAGAGATAGTAGTACGGGTCACGGTCGGTGACATCACCGGTATCCATGATGACCGCTTCTGGCCCGCTTTCCTGCTTAATCTGGATCAACTTGTCGGCAATGTATTCCAAGGCCTCGTCCCACGAAGCGCGACGGAATTTGCCTTCGCCGCGCTCACCGACGCGAATCATGGGATACTTGAGTCGATTCGCATTGTAGGCCATCTGAAGACCGGACGCCCCTTTTGCGCACACAACGCCAGAGTTCAATGGCGCATAATTGTTCCCATAGATAGCTGAGGCGACACCGTTTTCTACCCGCACGGCCAGGGCACATTCAGCCGGACACATCACACAGGCGGTGTAGACGATCGTGCTTTGCAGACGGTTCTGGGCTTCCTGGGCACTGATCCGCTGGAACCCGGTGCCAAGTCCGCTATACGCTGCCAGGCCACTGACGGTCGTCAACCCGCCCACTTTTAGGAAGTTACGCCGCGTTAAGGTCGGTCCCTGTTGCTTGGTCATGGTCATATCTCCTAGACAAGATAGAAGACTTTGGGATGGGTTCCCAACTCTTCCTTAAGTCGCATGACGTTGGGTTGAGCGATAAGTTCCGAGACCAAACTGGCAGGATCGTTCATATCGCCAAAGTAGGTTGCCCGGCCCATGCAGCTCAGCACACAGGCTGGCAGTTCACCGCGCTCGATGCGATGAATACAGAAATGACATTTGCGCACGTTTCCGATTGGGGATCCGCCTTCGGCCCGGTGGTAGTTCTTGCCATATTCCGGCGTGGGCAGTAGCTCATAGGGCTGGCGCTCGCCGCCTTCATTGTCCCCATAGAATTGGCCGAAATCGAAGTACCGGGCTGAGTACGGACAGGCTGTCATGCAATATCGGCAGCCAATGCACCGATCGTAGTCGATGACCGTGATGCCATCCGCGCGTTTGTACGTTGCCCTGACCGGGCAGACGGGCACACAGGGAGGATCTTCACACTGCAAGCAGGGGCGTGGAACAAACCGACGCGAAACATGCGGATAGGTTCCCTGGGTTTCGGTCATTACCGGACGGTAGGTGACACCAGGCGGCAGTTTGTTTTCGGTTACGCAACTGATATTGCAGCCGTTGCAGCCGGTGCATTTGCGCAGATCGATCACCATCGCCCACTTACGCTCTTCCATCGGCTTCTGCAAAGCGCGGCGCAGGTCTTCCATCATGCGCACAACCGGGTGCTCCCCTTCGATCGCCTCGGGCAGGTCAGGAAGTGGCGCAAGGTCTTGCTGCTCCTGGGTACCAGGGGCGGCGTGAGCGGCGCGCGCCTCACTTATCAGAGTAGGCGCTACCAGGCCGGCAAATATCCCGCCTGCAAACTTGCTCAGAAAAGAGCGGCGGTTTGTCTCGTCACCAGCAAGCGGTTCTCTTAACAGATCGTCATCTTTGGCCATGTCTAATTTCTCCTTTGTTCTTGCCACAGCACATACCCCGAAGGCACGCTCATGGCATCAGGCCCACGTCAAGGGATTCTCCAGTCACAGGTCACACTCCTTGTTGTCTTGGTTTCTCGCAAGGGAAACACTGCTATACGCACACTGATACACCTTCGATTGTAGACAGCCGGAATGGGCAAGTTAACTGGGGAAGGAACCGGGGTTGTACCTGGGGGACTTCCTAGGAATCTTCCGCAGTCGTTTTGACGAAAGGGTGGCTTGTGGCATACTCGCCAGGGAAAAAAGTGTCTTGTCCAAGAAGGCTGAAGGCTATTATTAGCTTTGCAGACCGGAACACGGGAGGATCTGGTGTCATGTGTGGGAAGCTTGCTCCTCCAGTGTCAAATGCGAGGTGGGTTGATCGCGGGTGATGCAAGCGATGTCATCAAAGTTTTCGTGGTTGTACAGCATTTCGGCGGGCATCTTGCCTGGAAGCAAGCTCCGAGTTGCATTGGGCCTGGTGCTCGGTCTCAGTATCGTTCTGGCTAGCTCTGCTTGCCTTAATATAGGCAAAGAACCTGCCAATGTGTCGCTAGAGAACAACCTGATTCGTGGGGAAGTCCGCTGGCCCGCTACAGCGGAAACCGAGCCGGTTTACATCTTCGGCTTTGACCGGCGGCTTGAGCCAAAAGAAGATGTGCGTATATACTCTGGGCTGCTCCAATACCTTGAAAATGAAACAGGTTACAAGTTCAGGCTGCACGTTACCCCTAAGGCTGGGAGTCTGGTGCACGAGATCCTGGCGGAACAAGTAGATTTCGCCATAGCCGGCACGCTTACATACCTTCAGGTACGCGAAGTCTCGGCAGCCACCATGCTGGTATGCGGGTTGAACTCAAACGGTGAAGGCTCGTATCGTTCGCTGATTGTTTCCCGACCTGAGAGCGACCTGCGATCATTACGCGATCTGGCAGGCCACACCTTTGCTTTCGGGGCCAACAACTCCACTCAGGGGTACCTTATTCCCCGAATTATGATGTCCCAGGCGGGCATTGAGCTTGGCGATTTGCAGTCTCACGAGTTTACAAGGTCGCACTTTGAGACCTCTAATGCGGTGATTAGCGGCAGAGTCGATGCCGGTGCATTGCAGGACACCTTGGGAAAAACTCTGGTAGAACAAGGGCTGGTCCGTATCATCGCTCAGTCAGATCTGTTTCCGTCTAGCGGGATCATCGCCGGCGCCCATGTTCCTGCCGAAGTGGCCGACGCAGTACAGCAGGCATTGCTTGCTTTCAACCCAAAGCACCTGAATGGGTTAGAGCTATATCATTGGGAGCGCACCGAAATGCCCAATGGTTTTGGGTTAGTCGTGGATAGTGCCTACGATGACCTGCGCCACTGGGCCAGGGCATACGGTCTGCTGCAGCCATGAAACTACGTACCAAGATCATTATCTTCACCTCTCTGACTGTCATCAGCCTGGGCGTGCTGACAATCGGGGCGATCAACACAGTCGTTGCCGATAAATTGAGCAACGAGCTGGACGCTCATGGCTCAGCGTTGGTGCAAATATCCGGAAATGCTCTCGCCAACGCTTTGCTAGAAGGCGATATCGTAGCGGTCCAGGAGTTTCTCCAATATCTGAAAGGCTCTAATCCCAACATTACCTATGCCTATGCCATTAGCACTCCGGGACGTGTTGTCGTCCACACCTTTGCTGATGGGTTTCCCGCAGACTTGCTGGCCGCAAATGCCATGCCTGCCGGGCAGCTTACACAACAGACGTTGTTGAGAACCGAAGCAGGTATCATTCAGGATTTCGGCTGGCGCCTGACGGACAAACTCGATGTCGAACTCCATCTTGGCTTCAGTCAAACCGGCATAACCGATGTCCTTCAAGATCTAACCTGGATTATTTTCGGCCTAACAGCTGTTGGGATGATGGCTGGAGTCGTGGCTGCGATTGTCTTTGCACGCTTCGTCACGCGGCCTCTCTCCCGCTTGACCGAAGGGGTTCAGCGCTTCGGCTCCGGAGATCTGACCCAGACCATTTCCATCAACAATCGAGACGAAATAGGCGATCTCGCGCGTGCGTTTAACTCCATGGCGGCAGACCTGCAAGGAACGATTACCCAGCTTCAAGACTCGCGGGCAGGCTATCGCGAGCTGCTCAGGGCTGCAGGACAGGTTGGCGAAGGCATTGCCTTGATTTGCGATGAAGCGGTTAATGAGGGCAATTTCTTATTCGTTAACGATGAGTTCTGTCGTCTCACCGGTTATGGGCGCACGCATCTACTGAACCTCAATGCGGCAGAGGTTCTCCATCCCAACAGCCTAAACACCGCGTATGAGGCATGGCAGACAATCCGGGACGGGAAGAGCACGGCGTTAAGGCATGAAGTGCAGCTTCTTACGCGGGATCGGCGTGCGGTCATTGTGGAGACAAGTGGCACTCTCATTCAATACGAAGGGAAGCGTGCCCTAGCCTGGTTCACCCGGGATATCACTGAGCGCAAAGCAAAAGAAGCCGAAATCCAGCGCCAGAATCGCGAACTGGCGGCACTGAATGCCATATCTGCGATCATGAACCGGCACAGCAGCAATATTGAGCATATGCTGCAAGAAGCTCTTGAACAGGTGTTGGCAGTGCTCGATTTGCCGGCAGGGTGGATCGCCATTGCGCATGAGAACTCACCGCCTTATCTGGCCGCCGTGGCCGGTTTCGCTGAACCGCCTATGCAGCTCGGCGTGCGCTTTCCTGAGTGCGATTGCGGGCTTGTACTTCGCACTAAAAGCCCGATCATCGTAGCGCCAGGACATAACTGCGTCCTGTCCCATTCTCACAGCAGCAGCGGCAAGCCGGTGCATTGTCATGCCAGCGTTCCCCTCATTGGGGGCGGTCGGGTCATCGGAGCCTTGAATGTGGCCGCTCATAGCCCTTCATTCTTCACCGAAGAGAACTTCCGTCTCATGGTGATGATCGGTTCTCAACTGGGTGTCGCGCTGGAGAATGCCCGGTTGTGGAACGACCTGAAAGACAAAGAGCACCTGCGGGCGCAACTGCTGGCAAAAGCGATCCGCGCACAAGAGGATGAGCGGAAGCGTATCGCCCGCGAACTCCATGATGAGTTCGGTCAATCCCTCAATGCACTGATCTTCGGCCTGAAAACGGTTGAACTGGCGCTGACGGATCCTTCTATGGATGCGGGGGAAATTCTCAAGCGGTTGCGTGTCTCCACCAGTGACGCTGTGCGGGAATTGCAGACGGTTATTTACGATCTGCGTCCTAGCCTGCTGGACGATCTGGGTTTGATCCCGGCCATTCGCTGGTATGCTGAATCTCGCCTGGAGACGCACGGCATTAAGGTGATATGGGAAATCGAGGGAAATGATGAGGTGCGGTTCGCGCCAGATATCGAAACCGCACTCTTTCGAATCGCCCAGGAAGCATTGACCAACATCGCCAAATATGCCGAAGCGAGCGAGGTTAAGATCAAGATGCAGGCGAAAAGCGATCGTATCGTATTGGAGATACACGACAACGGCAAAGGGTTCGACCTCGCAAACGCCCTGGAGATCCGCGAAAGAGAAGGGCGCGGTTTGGGTCTGTTAGGAATAAGAGAACGCGCCGATCTACTCTCTGGGAGCTTTCATCTCGAGTCACAGTTGGGCCGCGGGACCTGTGTACGAACAGAGATTCCACTCACCATAGAGCACGACGTGCGATCACATCACCCGGAAGAGACTTCGCCATAATTTCTTTTGTTGGGGTACGATCTGGCCATACAAAGGCTTTCTGAGGGCTGATAGAGCAATGCCAATGTTCTCAAAAATCCGAATTTTGATCGTCGACGATCACTCAGTCTTGCGCGCTGGCATTCGTGCTCTGCTCAAGGTGCAACCCGATTTCGAGGTTGTTGGTGATGCGAGCGACGGCCAGGAAGCATTGGCACGGGTGCGCGAGTTGCAGCCCGATGTGGTCCTGATGGATATTGGTATGCCGGGCATGGATGGGCTGGCAGCGACGCGGGCTATCAAGGATGCCTTCCCCGAAACTCGAATATTGATCTTGACGCAGCACGAGAACAAAGAGTATGTCATTCCGTCGCTCAAGATCGGTGCCTCCGGATATGTCCTCAAGCGGGCTGACGGTGATGAATTGCTTTCAGCTATTCGTGCTGTTGCTATTGGCGGCACGTTCTTTGATCCAAGAATCACCGGCGTCCTGGTGGACGGCGTGCGCCGTGATAACCAGACACCAACTGACTTACTGGACACACTCACTGAGCGCGAGCGTGAAGTATTTGTCTTGCTGGCACGCGGCAATACCTATCAGCAAGTTGCAGAGGCATTGTTCATTACGCCTAAAACGGTTGACTTTCATCGCAGCAATGTGATGCGCAAATTGAACCTCAATTCGCGCAGCGAACTTATACGATACGCTCTGCAGCGGGGTTTGATCGACTAAGCTGCCAGACGAGGCTGGAAAAGACAGTCGTGATACGTTCCAATAGCCATCGCGTTGCTGAAGCCAAGTTGCCGAGCGGCGACTCATCGCTTGTTTTTCAAGCCTTTGGTAACCTTGTGTCTTGAAAAGTGGACCAGGGTTATAGCAGCGTCGAGTTCCGTCCGCAACGGCAATGCGTCTGCTGTACAGTAAATCTTCTTGCGGAACCGCCAGCAGCGGCATGCCGCTGTTGGCGGTATTGCGCGATGGGTTTTTGCGGGTCGGGTGCGAAGTCGAGTCCACCAATCACCCCGGCGCAAAGAAACGCGGCGCGTCCCGCGAGGGGCGGGGCGCACCGCGCGATCAGCAGGGCCAGGCGGAATCCTACTCGGCGGCGATCTCCGGCAGAGCGCTTGGGTCGCCCACGACCGGCTCGGTGAGCGAGGCGAAGACCCACGCCTGCGCGCCATCGTCGGGCAGGGTAATGCGGTACCAGTCGCGTCCGGCGTTGACCCCCTGCACGAACATGAGCTGGCCGAAGCTGACCACGCCGAGGATATTGCTGCTGGTCGAATCGCGCTCGCGCAGGTTGACCGTCCCTTCGCGCGCGATGATGCGCACAATGACCGGAAGCTCGTCGCGGATCTCGGCGCGCGCAGTCTCAACCGGCTCCCAATCCGTGTGGCGCTCGCTGATATCGCCCGTGTTGGTCAGGCGCTCCAGGCGGCCGGTCCGCAGTTCCTGGCGATAGATATCCCAGGTGGTGGTGGCCGCTTCCGGGTTGGTATCGCGCAGGTACGCGATCTGAGTCTGGTCCGGACTCCACAGCGGCTCGCGCTCGATGATGCGGGGCGTCTGCGTGATGTTGCGCGCGTGGTTGGTGGGGTTGCACTCCGCGTTGTTGAGAATACAGTCTGCCGGCATGACGAACACATCAGCCGTTTCGCCTTCGGTGGTATACGCGATCCATTGCCCGTCGGGGCTCCAGCGCGGCGTCATGCCGACTGCAACGCGCGTCTCGGTTTGCGTCTCGATGTCCAGCGCGCGCACTTCCCACCGCACGTCGCTTGTAGTGATGACATAGCGATTGTAGAGCAGGTAGCGCCCGGACGGGTGGAAGGTCACGCGCCCGATGTCGTTGTCGAAATCGGTCAGCTGCGTGGTTTCGCCGGTCTCAATGTCAAACAAATACAGGTTGTAATGCTCGCTGGCGCGGTTGGAGTAGAGGACGATGTGCGTCCCGTCGGGACTCCAGCCGCCGACGTAATCCTGATAGGTGCCGTCGTTAGGCACCAGCTCGCTGGTTGTGCCGGACGCCAGATCATAAAGATGGACCGTGGCCGTGCGTTCGGGGGCGTGCCAGTCGGTGGGCGCGATGCCGCCGCAGATGCGCGTGTAGGCGATCCACTGCCGGTCGCGGCTCCAGGCGCCGTCACGCAGCCAGCAGCCGGGTTCGGTCTCTTCGACCAGCAGTGTCCTGTCGGAGCCATCGGCCAGCATGGCGTACAGACCGGTGTCGTCGCCCACGAGCAGGCGGCCAGGGGGGACAGGCAGCCCAGAGTCGTCTTGCGCGCCAACCGGTGCAGGAAGCGCCAGAAGCGCTGTACTGACGAACGCGAGGAGCAGCAGAGCAATCGGGACGCGTTTGAGGACCATAGCACTCTCCAACAAGTGCGGCCAGGCCGGTGTTCTGTGGCAGATGCCGACTCTTTTATGACCCGTCCCGGCACGGATGTCAAGTACGGCCAGGGCGCGGCCAGGCAGCAGTCAGGCAAGCGGCGGGCAGGCGCGCATCTCGGCGAAAACAGGTTGACGGAGCGCCCCGGACGGGGTATTTTTGTGCGGGCATGACACCCGTCACGCAGTCTGGTGAGTTAATTCACTGGAGTGATCGCGCGCGAAGTGGGAAACTCGCACTGTTTGCACCGTGCGCGCCGCGGCACGGCGGCAGGATTGGCCTAACCTCATCGCGCTCGACAGATAGCCACCGCGATTCGGTCCATTGGTTCCATACGGGACAGTACACTGCACAAGTTCAGGAGAGATTTGCATGGCACATAAGTGGGTCTACGCGTTCGAAGAAGGTGACGCGAGCATGCGTAACCTGCTGGGCGGCAAGGGCGCCAACCTGGCCGAGATGACCCGCATCGGGCTTCCGGTTCCGCCTGGCTTTATTGTGACGACCGAGGCATGCAACGCGTATTACGAAAACGGCAACAAGTTCCCCGAAGGAATGTGGGACCAGGTGCTGGAATACCTGGAAGCGCTGGGCAACAAGCTTGGCCGCAAGTTCGGGGACGATTCCAACCCGCTGCTGGTGTCGGTCCGCTCGGGCGCGCGCGTGTCGATGCCCGGCATGATGGACACCATCCTGAACCTGGGCCTGACGCCGGCGGGTGTCGAAACCATGGGCGCCAAGTTCGGTGACATGCGTTTTGCCTGGGACCTGTATCGCCGTCTGATCCAGATGTTCGGCAAGGTCGTCCTCGAAGTTCCGGGCGAGCCGTTCGAGGAGATTATCGCCGAGATTCGCAAAGAAGAAGGGGCCGCCACTGACGCCGGGATCTCGGCGGAAGGCTGGAAGAAGTGCGCCGAGCAGTTCAAGGCGCTGGTCGAGCAGCACACCGGCAAGCCGTTCCCCGAAGATCCGTTCGAGCAGCTCAGCCTGGGCGTCGAGGCGGTCTTCAAGAGCTGGAACAGCAAGCGCGCCACCGACTACCGCAACAACTTTGGCTATCCCCACGACTGGGGCACGGCTGTCAACGTTCAGACGATGGTGTACGGTAACTTCGCCGACGGCAAGAGCGGCACGGGCGTGGCGTTCACGCGCGATCCTTCCACCGGCGAGCGCAAGTTCTACGGGGAATATCTGCTGAACGCCCAGGGCGAGGACGTGGTGTCCGGCGCGCGCACGCCGACTAACGTTGACAAGCTGGCGGAAGAGATCCCCTCAGCCTATCAGGAACTGCTCCAGGTCGCCCGGACGCTTGAAGAGCACCTGCGCGAAATGCAGGACATTGAGTTCACCATCGAATCCGGCAAGCTGTGGATGCTGCAGACACGCAGTGGCAAGCGGACGGCCAGCGCGGCGGTCAAGATCGCCGTGGATATGGTCAACGAGGGTCTCATCACCAAGGAAGAGGCCGTCGCGCGCATTAACGACGACATGATCGACCAGCTTCTGCACCCGCGCTTCGACCCGAAGGCGTTGGAGCAGGCCAAGCCGCTCGCCAAGGGGTTGAATGCCTCGCCGGGCGCGGCGGTTGGCAAGGTCTATTTCGACGCGGACACGGCCGAGATGAAAGCCAAAGCCGGCGAGCCGGTGATTCTGGTTCGCCCGCTGACCGAGCCGGACGACGTGCACGGGATGCTCGCGGCCCGCGGTATTCTGACCGCCGAAGGCGGCGCGACCAGCCACGCGGCTGTGGTGGCGCGTCAGCTTGGCAAGCCCTGCGTCGCCGGTGCCACGGAGATCAGCATCAACCTGCAGGAGCGCAAGTTCACCGTCAACAGCGTCACCGTGAACGAAGGTGATGTGATTTCGCTCAACGGCGCGACCGGCACTGTCTACCTGGGCGAGCTGCCCGTCGTAGTCCCGGACTTCGAGGAGCAGTACGAGCTGCGCCAGATCCTGGGCTGGGCGGACGACATCCGCCGGCTGATGGTCTGGGCCAACGCGGACACGCCCGATCAGGCGGCGCGCGCTCGCCGCTACGGGGCGCAGGGCATCGGCCTGTGCCGCACCGAGCACATGTTCCTCGGCGAGCGGACCGAGATCTTCCAGAGCTACATTCTGGCGGATACCGACGAGGAGCGTCAGGCGGCGCTCGACAAGATGCTGCCGCTGCAGCGCGAGGACTTCCACGGCATCTTCCGGGCGATGGACGGGCTGCCGGTGGTGATCCGCCTGCTCGACCCGCCGCTGCACGAGTTCCTGCCCAGCCGCGAGGAGCTGATGGTCGAGGTGGCGCTGGGTCGCGAGCGCGGCCAGGATGTCTCGAAGCAGGAAGCGCTGCTGCACAAGGCCAACGAGCTGGCGGAGTTCAACCCGATGCTCGGTCTGCGCGGCGTGCGCCTGGGCATCCTGATGCCCGACGTGAACCGGATGCAGGTCCGCGCGATCTTCGAGGCGGCGTGCGACGCGCTGGCCGAAGGCATCGACGTGCATGCCGAAGTCATGATCCCGCTGACCGCTCACATCAACGAGCTGAAGTACCTGCAGACCCTGCTGGAGAAGGAAGCGCAGCAGGTTATGGCGGAGAAGGGGCGCCAGGTCCCGTACAAGTTCGGGACGATGATCGAGATCCCGCGCGCGGCCATCACCGCGGGTGAGATCGCCACCCTGGCCGAGTTCTTCAGCTTCGGCACCAACGACCTGACGCAGATGACCTACGGCGTCAGCCGCGACGACGCCGAGCGTCACTTCCTGCTGCAATATGTCGAGCAGGGCATCCTGCCCAAGAATCCGTTCCAGACCATCGACCGGGAAGGCGTGGGCGTGCTGATGCAGATGGCGGTGGAGCAGGGCCGGAAGACCCGGCCGACGCTGGAAGTCGGCATCTGCGGCGAGCACGGCGGCGATCCGAACTCGATCGAGTTCTGCCACCAGATTGGCCTGAACTATGTGAGCTGCTCGCCGTTCCGCGTGCCGGTGGCGCGTCTGGCGGCGGCGC
Source organism: Thermoflexus sp. (assembly GCA_020724465.1). GTDB lineage: Bacteria > Chloroflexota > Anaerolineae > Aggregatilineales > Aggregatilineaceae > DYGX01. Next base: position 292,878 of record DYGX01000003.1, on the reverse strand, counting down.
ACGCGGCGCTGATCGAGCGCGGCTGGGACGCCGAGCGCCTGGGCGAGCTGGGCGTGCTGGATCCGGCGCGCGCAAACTAACCCTCTGCGGCACGCTGGCGCGGCAGACCACAGTGAGCACAAAAGGGACCGCCCCGGCCGGGGCGGTCCCTCGTTGGTAGGCCGGCTGTAGGCCGGCCAACGCAATCAGGAAACTTTGGGCGCTGCCGCCTTCACCTCGTCGCTCATCGCGTCCTCGAACTGCTCCATGTATTCGTGGAACAACCCGACCAGAGACCGCGCCCGCGCGTCATAGGCGGCCGGATCGGCCCAGGTGTTGCGCGGCTGCAGCAGCTCCGCTGGCACATCGGGGACCGCGGTCGGCAGCGCGAAGCCGAAGATCGGATCGGTGACGGTGGGCACGTCATCCAGTTCGCCGTTCAGCGCAGCGCGGACCATCGCGCGGGTGTACGCCAGCTTCATGCGGCTGCCCTCGCCATAGGGGCCTCCGGTCCAGCCGGTGTTCACCAGCCACAGCTTGGCGCCGTGCTGCTCGACCTTTTGAGCCAACAGCTTGGCATAAACGGTGGGGTGCAGCGGCATGAACGGCGCGCCAAAGCACGTGCTGAAGGTCGCTTTCGGCTCGGTGACGCCGCGCTCCGTCCCGGCGACTTTCGCCGTGTAGCCCGCCAGGAAGTGGTACTGCGCCTGGGCGGGGGTTAGCCGGGCGATGGGGGGCATGATGCCGAAGGCGTCGGCGGTCAGGAAGACGATGTGCTTCGGGTGGCCGGCCACCCCGTTGTAGTCCGCGTTGGGAATGTGCGTGATCGGGTAGGCGGCGCGCGTGTTCTCGGTGAAGCTGGCGTCGTTCAGGTCGATCCGCCGCCGGTTCGAGTCGATGGCGACGTTTTCGAGGATCGTCCCAAAGCGGCGCGTCGCGTTCCAGATCTCCGGCTCGCCTTCCGGCGAGAGCTTAATGACTTTGGCGTAGCAGCCGCCCTCGAAGTTGAAGATGCCGTCGTCGCTCCAGCCGTGCTCGTCGTCGCCGATCAGCGTGCGGGTGGAGTCGTTGGAAAGCGTGGTCTTGCCGGTCCCGCTCAGCCCGAAGAACAAGGCGACGTCGTCGCGGTCTTTGCCGTAGTTGGCGGAGCAGTGCATCGCCATGACGTTTTGCTGCGGCAGCAAATAGTTCATGATGGTGAAGACCGATTTCTTGATCTCGCCGGCATAGCGGGTGCCGCCGATCAGCACCATCTTCGCGCCGAAGTTGACCAGGATGAACGCGCCCGACGCGGTGCAGGCGAAGCCCGGCGGCGCCTGGAGATTTGGCGCATCGACGACGACAAACTCCGGCACATGGTTGCGGAGCTGATCCGGATCGAAGATGCGCACGAACATATTGCGCGCGAAGAGGCTGTGCCAGGCCGTCTCGGTGACGACGCGGATCGGCACGCGGTAGCGCGGGTCGGCGCCGGCGTAGCAGTCTTGTACAAAGGCGCTGCGGTTTTCAAAATAGGCCATCATGCGCTGGTACATCAGTTCCCAGTTTTCTTCGCTGCACGCGCGGTTGACCGTGCCCCACCAGATGCGGTCTTGGGAAGATGGCTCGCGGACGATGAACTTGTCGTTCGGCGAGCGGCCGGTGTGGTCGCCCGTGCGGACCACCAGCGGGCCGAGGTGCGCGATCAAGCCCTCGCGAAAGCGGATCGCCTGTTCGTACAGCGCGGGGGTGGTCAGGTTCCAGTATTCGCGCTCGAGGTTGTGGAAGCCGTGCCGATCCAGCCCGTAGCTGCTGCGGTATTCTTCAGTTGCCATGTGCATCCTCCCATTTCCTTTGGTCGAGCAGGCCGCAGGTTGCGCGGGTGCGTTCAGGCCAGCGCAGAAAGACTGATGCCCCGATCTTCCTTGTGCGCCGGAGAAACAGCAGTGAGTCGATGCAGGTCCATCAGGGGCAACGTGTTCGGGCCGCCGGGTGACGCATGCGCAGGGCGTGCCCGGCGGGCTCCGACAATTCTAGTTTAGCGACAGGGCTGGCAAATCAGCAATAATCCCCCCGGGGCGCTACCAGGTCTCGCCGAGCGGCGCTTCGTCCAGGTGCGGGGCGAGCGCGACCGCCACCAGGTTCCACGGCGCGCCGGGTGCGGCCTGCTCAACCACGGTGAACGAGGTGTTCGCCAGGGTCGGGCGTTCGACTGGGCCGAACAGGCTCTCGATCAACATGCCCAGCGTTCCGCCGTGGCTGACGAGCGCGATGGTGCAGCCGGGGTGTCGCGCGGTGACCTCGTCGAACGCCGCGCGGGCGCGCGCCTGCAGCTCACGGCGCGACTCGCCGTTGGGCGGGCGCACGTTGCGCCAGTCCGCCTCATAGGCGGCATAGCGCTCACCGTCCCAGGCCATCGCTTCAGCGCGGTTCAGCCCCTGCCAGTCGCCCAGATCGACCTCGCGCAGGCGCTCGTCGGTGTGGACGGGCAGCTCCAGGGCCGCCGCGATGATGCGGGCGGATTGCAGGGCGCGGTTCAGCGGGCTGCTGTAGATCACATCAATGCGCGGCCCGCGCGCCGCCAGATAGCGCGCCAGGGCGCGTGCTTGCGCCTGGCCGGTGGCGTTGAGCGGGACTGGGGCGCCGCTCTGCCAGCGGCCGGACGCGTTCCAGTCGGTTTCGCCGTGCCGGATCAGCAGCACTTGAGTTGTCATGTTCGGTGCGGTCCTTTGCGTCATTTACGGGCTAGAACGTGTGATGTACCTGACGGGAAGCGGCGGCGTGGGGTCGTCCGTCGGGGCGGTGCTTGCATCGCCCGCTGCCCAGGCGCCGGGCGTTTGACCCCTGTCTTTCGCGCGGGCCGGGCTTGCCCGGCCCCTACGCGTGGCGCTGTGTTTCCGCCGCGATCCGTTCTGCGCGCTCATAACCGTCTCCTTCAGCGCGGCTCGTCGGCCAGCCGGCGCAGCCCGCCGAGCAGATCCGAGGCGCTCGTCGCCGGGCGGGCGCAGTCGAGCAGCAGGTACTGCCCGGCGCGCGGGGGCTGGGCGTGCGCTGCGGTCGAGAGCCGCAGGTGATAGGGGTTGACGACCTGATGCCCGCCCCGCGTGGGGATGTGGCCGCTGATCATCACCTGCTGCGGCGCGGGCGCACCGGTCGAAAGCGCCTGCAGAAACGCCTGGCACGCGTTGGCGTAGACTTCGCCGCGCAGCCCGCTTTCGTTCTGCGTGAAGAGCGCGCTCCACAGCATCTGGAACGCGCGGCTCTGCTGGCTGATCACAGCGCCGCGCAGCAGATGCGGGTAGCGGGGGTCGTCCTGGCCCTGAACCGCCAGATAGCGGAAGGCCAGCTCAGCGTAGGGCACGCCGTGGAGCTGCCGATAGCGCGCATAAACGGCGTCGAGATCGCCGATCTGGGCCAGGGTGCGATCGGCTTCGGCGAGGAGCGCGTTGTGATCGAAGTGGCGCAGCGTCTCAATGTGCAGCGCGGCTTCGGGCGCCGGGCCCGCGTGCCCAAGCGCGACGCCCGCGGCGGTGCGGATGTAGAACGGCAGGCTGCGGAAGAAGCGCAGCACGTCCTCGCGGTGAGCGCCCAGCGCGTGCTCGAAGCGCGGTGTGAATTCGCGGTCGCCTTTCGCCAGCGTCACGCCGTAGATGTGCGGCAACTCGTGATTGCCCAACAGCACAATCACCGTGTCGTCCCCTAGCTCGGCCTGAAGCTGCATGATATCCAACACCATGCTCAAACTCGCGTCGTCATCCGGCGGGCCGTAGCTGTGGATCAGGTCGCCGAGCAGAATCAGCCGCTGGACCTCGCCGCGCGCCGCGCGCGCGGTGAAGTGCGCCAGGCAGCGGTCAAAGGCGGCGCGGTCGCCGTGTAGATCGCTGACGACCATCGCGACGCCGCCGGTCAGGTTGAGGAAGCGATCGGGCATGGTGGCTCGGTGCGGCTGAGCGGCCAAAAGCAAGCGGCGCAAACGCGCCCGAGTATACCACAACGACCCGGCCCGCCAAGCGGGTGGAGCACAGGTGCAGAGGTGCTATAATCAGGACTGTCACACGTGTAATTGTTTTTATTCACTGCGAGGAGACTCCCTATGAAGAACCCGATTCGTGTGGCTGTGACGGGTGGCGCAGGCCAGATCGGCTACAGTCTGCTGTTTCGTCTGGCAAGCGGCGAAACCTTCGGCCCGGACCAGCCGGTGATCCTGCAGGTGCTGGAGATCCCCGAGGCGCTGGACGCGCTGCGCGGGGTGGTCATGGAGCTGGAAGACTGCGCCTTCCCGCTGCTGCAGGACGTGATCGCCACCAGCGATGAAAAAGAGGCTTTCCGCGATGCGAACTGGGCGATCCTGGTCGGCGGCAAGCCGCGTGGCAAGGGCCAGGAGCGCGCCGACGTGATCAAGGACAACGCGCCGATCTTCGTGACGCAGGGCCGCGCCATCAACGACTATGCGGCCGGAGACGTGCGCGTGCTGGTGGTCGCCAACCCGTGCAACACCAACGCGCTGATCGCTATGAAGAGCGCGCCGGATGTGCCCGCCGATCGGTGGATGGCGATGACCAGGCTCGACCAAAACCGCGCTCAGGCCCAGCTGGCCCGCAAGGCTGGCGTGCCGGTCAGCAGCGTGACCAACGTCGCGATCTGGGGCAACCACAGCCCCACGATGTACCCGGACTTTGAGCACGCCCGGATCGACGGGCGCCCGGCCACCGACGTGATCACAGACCGCGCGTGGCTCGAGGGCGAGTTTTTGACCGTCGTCCAGCAGCGCGGCAAGGCGGTGATCGATGCGCGCGGCAAGAGCAGCGCTGCCAGCGCCGCCAACGCGGCCATCAATCACATCCAGAGCATGCTCCGGCCCACGCCGGAAGGGGACTGGTTCAGCGCCGCGGTCTTCTCGGCGGGAAATCCCTACGGCGTGCCCGGAGACCTGATCTACTCGTTCCCGCTGCGCACCACCGGCAACGGCGTGTCAATTGTCGAAGGGTTAGAGCTGAGCGACTATGCGCGGCGCAAGCTGGCGATCTCGGCGGACGAGCTGCGCGAAGAGCGCGAGGCGGTGGCCGAGCTGTTGAAGTGATGGTGAGCGGGTGACGCACCCGGAATTGACCCCGGCGGCGCGCGGCGATGACCTCGCGCCGCTGTTCTTGGCCCGGCAACCGATATGGAGCAGGCGCAGGTGATGGACCGGCCCGATCGCTCGCCGCACGCGGGCTGGCCCGTCCGGACGCGGGCGGGCATTGCCCTCTTCGCGCTGCTGGTGACGCTGCTCGCCTCGCTGCGCTACTCGCCGCAGGTCTACTGGCAGGGGCGCGACGACGGCATCTACGCTTACGACGGGATGGTGATCCATGCCGGCGGCGTGCCGTATCGCGACACCTGGCAGAACAAACCGCCCGGCGCGTTGTACGCGATCGCCGTGGGCTATGCGTTGTTCGGGGTGGGGCGCTGGGCGATCTGGGGGATCGAACTGATCTTTGTCGCACTGGCGGGGCTGGTGATGGCCGGGCTGCTGGCTGCCGTCTTCCGCCGTCTGAGCGTGGTGCTGGCCGGGACCGCCGCTTTCATTCTGCTGGCGCGCCATCCGGATCTGGCCGCGGACTCCAACTTCACAGAAACCTACGCCCTGCTGCCGCAGGCGATCGTCTTCGCGCTGGGCTATCGCTTTTTGCGCCGGCCATCAAGCGGGCTGGCGGCGCTGATCGGCCTGAGCGCCGCCGCCGTCTTTTTGTTCAAGGTGACCGCGGTCGGCATGGCGCTGGTGCTGATCCCGGCGCTGATTCTGGCGTGCCACCCGGTCGTGACCGCGCCGGGCCGCTGGCGCTGGCTTGGCGCGGCGATTGCGGGCGGGCTGGCGGGGCTTGGCGCCGCTGCGCTGTACTTCGCGGCGCATGGCGCGCTCGGCGCGGCCTACGACGCGATTATCGTGGCGCCCGGCGCCTTCCACAACTGGCTCAGCGGCGGGCCGCCGACGCTCGGCGAGATGCTCTATCGCACGTTTATCCTCAGCACCGTCCCGGCGGTCATGGGGCCGCTGGCGGTCTTCTGGGGGGTGGGGGCGGTGCAGACCCTGCGCGGCAAGGTGGCGCCGGACGCGCCGCCGGATCACGCCGCGTCTACCCGCGCGCTGGCGCTGTGGGCGCTGCTGACCTTTGCTGCGGATCTGCTGCTCACCAACCTGACGGCGCGCGGCTACCGGCACTACTACATCACGCCGGTCCCGCCGCTGGCGATCCTGGTCGCGTTTGGCGTGTCGTTCGTGCGCGTGGCGCGCTGGCCGCGCCGCCGCCCGCATCTGCTGGCGCGGGCGGCGTGGGTCTATTTGCTGGCGCTGTTGCTCTTTCGCCCGGCGCAGGACACGCTCCGCAAATGGTCCTGGGCGGATTGGGATCTGGCGCGGCCCGTGCGCGAGGACCGGATCTCGGTTTACATCCGCCAGCACACCGCGCCCGATGATCGCGTCCTGGTGTGGGGCGCGTCGAGCGACTACAACTTCCAGGCCCGGCGTTTCAGCCCGACTCAGTTCCACTACAGCTATCCCCTGCTGGTGCCCGGCTACACGACCGGGGCGCAGATCGCTGATTTTCTCGACGATCTGCGGCGCGAGCGCCCGGTGTTGGTGGTGGACGCCGCCTGGTCGGACGGCGACGTGGTGCCCCCGATCACGCCGGAGCGGCGGGCGGTGTGGCTCGCTAACCCCTGGCAGCGCGACATCCCGGACCTGAGCGGGTTGTTCGCTTTCGTCGAGGCGCACTGCGCTCTGGAAACCACGATCGACCGCGTCTACCTCTATCGCTGCCACTACGACTGAAGTGTGCTGATCCCGGTGCGCAACCGGGCCGGGCCATTTTGCGTATAAGATTAGCGTGAATTCTCGCCCACACTCTATTAAAAAATTCAATCGATATGTTGACAAAATGAAGATATAACCTTATATATGGTCATGTGCCGATGAATCCGTGCGCTTGGGGCGCGGCGGGGACTCTGTCCGCAGCCCATCCGGGAAGGGGAGACAATGACGGAGACGGCCTCCACACACGCTCGAAACTGGAAAATCCCTTTCTTTACCATCTGGGGCGGACAGGCGCTCTCGCTGATGGGCAGCGGGGTGGCCCGCTTCGCGCTGATCTGGTGGCTGACGGAAGAAACCGGCTCGGCCACGGTGCTGGCGACCACGACGCTGTTCGCTATGCTGCCGCAGATTGTGCTGGGTCCGCTGGCCGGGACGCTGGTTGATCGCTGGAGCCGCCGCCGGGTGATGATCATGGCCGACGGCCTGATCGCGCTGGTGTCGCTCTGGCTGGCGTGGTTGTTCTGGTCCGGCAACATCGCGATCTGGCACGTCTACGCCATCATGCTGGCGCGCGAGCTGGGCGGGATCTTCCACTGGCCCGCGATGCAGGCATCCACCTCGCTGATGGTTCCCAAGGAACATCTGGCGCGGGTGGCGGGCGTCAACCAGGCGATGTTTGGCGTGCTGTCGATCGTCGGTCCGGCGCTGGGAGCGCTGCTGCTTAGCCTGTTGCCGATGCACGGCATCATGGGAATCGACGTGGCGACGGCGGCGCTGGCGGTGGTTCCCCTGCTGTTTGTGGCCGTCCCGCAGCCGCCGCGCGCCGCGCTGGCGGCTGGCGCCAGGCCGTCCATGCTGGGCGAGCTGCGCGAGGGCATCCGCTACCTGTTCGGGTGGCGCGGGCTGGTGCTGATCATCGCTATGGCGATGCTGTTCAAGATCGCCCTGACCCCGGCTTTCTCGCTGCTGCCGCTGCTGGTCAAGGATCACTTTGGGCGCGGCGCTGCCGATCTGGCCGGGCTGGAGATGGCGCTGGGGGTGGGGACGATCCTCGGCGGGCTGCTGCTCGGTGTATGGGGCGGCTTCAAGCGGCGCATCGCCACCACCATGATGGGGATCACGCTGGTCGGGCTGATGGTGCTGGTGCTCGGCGTGCTGTCCCCTGACCTGTTCCCGGCGGCGATTGCCGTGCTGTTCCTGCTCGGCGCTTCGATCGCGCTGACGGACGGCCCGCTGTTCGCGGTGTTGCAGGGGTCGATCGCGCCGGAGCTGCAGGGGCGGGTGTTTATGCTCTTCGGCAGCCTGGTCACGGTGACCTCGCCGATCGGCCTGCTGATCGCCGGACCGGTGACGGACGCGATCGGGATCCAGGTCTGGTATGTCAGCGCCGGGCTGCTGTGCATGCTGGCCGGGATCAGCGCCTTCTTTGTGCCGGCGGTGATGTCCATTGAGGAACGCGTTTCAGCCGGCGGCCCGGCCCCGGCCGACGCCGCGCTGCACACCCCTCAGCCCGAACCGACCGCTCGTTAAACGCAGACATCGGCAGCGCGCTGCCCGCTCCAAGCCGGCGGGGGCGCGCTGCTTTGATTCGTCGAGATGTTTGGGATATTCAATCCCGGCGGAGCGCGTCGCGGCCTTCGTGATCATCCTGGCTCAGCCGGGCGGCCTGCTGCGGCCACGTGTCGGGCTGGAGCAGGCGCAGGCCCGCGCCCTTCAGAATGGCGCGTAGGGTGTCCGGATCGCTTTCTGCCAGCGCGCGGTAGGTGGTAATGCCCGCGGCGTACAGCGTGCTCTGCGCTTTCGGCCCGATCCCGTCAATGACGGTCAGGTCGTCGCGCGCGTCGGCGGCCGCTGCCGCGACTTCTGCGGCAGCGGGCTCGTGCGAGACCAGGACATGGGACTCGACGGTTTGCAGTGCGCTTTCGGGCGCTGCGACCAGGGCTTGATCCGGCGCATGCTCCAGAGCGTGTTCTTCGTGGCCGGTGTAATAGGGCGTTTTCAGGTCGTCGAACTGCGTCCACGGGCGGACGAGGTACATCCATGCGGCGATACCGATCGCGGTCAGCGCCAGCCCGGCAAGCAACATCCCGGTTGTGCTGGTGGTGCTGACGGTGCCAAAGCCGGTCAGCATCATGGCGACGATCGCCAGCGCGATTCCCAGCCCGATCACGTAGGCCAGGTATTGCTCGACAGGGGTGAGTTTCTCTCTGGCAGGCACAGCCACCTTCCCTTTTCGTGTGCGAGACCGTCTGCGCCGCGCCCCGGTCGACGGGCGCAGGGGGTAGTCGGTGCGCGTTTATTGTGCCACAGAAGCCAGGGAAACGACAAAAGCCCTGTGCGCGTGTATACTCAGAATCAAGATTAGGACTTCGCCGAGGGGGATCCGTGATGAAGCAGACGCTGCTTGGGCAGGTGGCGCGCGTGATGGTCGCTCCTGACCCCGATTCGCTGCGCTCGCGCGCGCTGCCCCAGGTGCGCGTCACGTTTGCCGGCTTCGAAGGCGACCGGCACGCCGGGCTGACCATGCGCTCGGGCGGGCGCACTCCCCATTACCCGCGTGGCATGGAAATTCGCAACACCCGGCAGATCTCGCTGGTTTCGGTCGAGGAACTGGACGGGATCGCCGCTGCGCTGAACATCCCGGAACTGTTGCCTGAGTGGCTGGGGGCCAACCTGCTGCTGCGCGGAATCCCGCGGTTGTCCTTCCTGCCGCCCGGCACGCGGCTGTTCTTTCCGCAGGATGCTGTGCTGGTGGTCGAAGGCGAAAATCACCCCTGCACAACCGCCGGACAGTCGATCCAGGCAGCCTATCCGGCGATCCCGAAGCTGGCGTCGGCCTTTCCCAAAGCCGGGCTTCACCGGCGCGGGCTGGTTGGGTGGGTGGAGCGCCCCGGCGTCATCGCTGCCGGAGACAGCGTGCGCGTGCACGTGCCGCCGCAGCGCCTGTATGCTGTTCCCTCTGAGCTTGCCGAATGACCCCGGACTGCTGCCGGGTGGAGCCAGACGCGCGCCGGTTGACGCGCGAAGGTAAAAAGCCTTACGTTCTGGGTAAGTGGAGCAGACACAACTGAAGCGGAAAGAAGGAGATTCTTCATATGGACAACCTGTCACGCGAAGACTTCAACACGCTGTTGGAAACGCACGGGGAATGGTGCGTTTCGATCTATATGCCGACGGTGCGCGCCGGCCAGGAGACACAGCAAAACGGGATCCGCTTCAAGAATGTGCTGCGCGCCGCGGAAGATCGGCTGAAGAAGCTTGGCCTGCGCCAACCGGATATCGACCGGCAGCTTGAGCCGGCTCAGCAGCTTCTGAACGACGCCGATTTCTGGCGCCATCAGGGGGACGGTCTGGCGCTCTTTATCGCCCCGGACGCTTCGCTAACCCGGTTTCGCCTGCCGCTCACCTTTGACGAGCTGGTGGTGGTCAGCAAGCGATTTCACATCAAGCCGCTGCTGCCGCTGTTGAGCGGCGATGGCCGCTTCTACGTTCTGGCCCTCAGCCAGGGGGACCTGCGGCTGCTGGAAGGCACGCGCGACAGCGTCAGCGAGGTGGATCTGGCGGACCTGCCGACGAGCCTGGTCGAGGCACTGTCTGCCGAGGTGATCGAGCGGCAGCTTCAGTGGCACGCCCTGGGGCACAGCGGGCCAGGCGGCGGGCACACCGAAGGGGGGATGTATCACGGCCATGGTCCCGGCCAGGAAGAGGAAAAGCTGCGCATCCTGCGTTACTTTCAGATGGTCGACCGCGGCCTGCGCGATCTGCTGAAGGAGCGCGACATCCCGCTGGTGCTGGCCGGCGTCGATTATCTGCTGCCGCTCTATGCGGAGGCGAACACCTATCCCTATCTGGTTGAAGAGGGGATTACCGGCAACCCGGAGGCGCTGAGCGCCAAAGAACTACACAAGCGGGCGTGGGCGGTGGTGGAGCCGATTTTCAAGCGAGCCGAGGCGGAAGCCCGCGCCCGCTATGAGCAGGAAGCTGGCCGCGCCGACGGGCTGGCGTCCGCCGATCTGATCGAGGTGCTGCGCGCTGCCCATCAGGGCCGTGTGGCGGTGTTGTTTGTCCCGGCTGATCTGCGCTACTGGGGCGTCTACCGCCCCGGCTCCGGTAATGTTCACGTGCATCCGGAACGCCAGCCGGACGACCAGGACCTGCTCGATCTGGCAGCCGTGATGACCTACGCGCACGGCGGCCAGGTCTACGTGGTCGATCGCGACGACGTGCCGGGCGGTGGGGACCTGGCGGCGCTGTTCCGCTTCTAGCAGCACCGCGCCCGCAGCACGCGGGGACACGTTCGGTTTCGGGTGAAGTGTGCGCGCCGGATACCGTTCCGGCGCGCCGCGCTCCAATGAGGGCAGGGCGAATGGGCGACGTGCTGGTTATGGGCCTGATCAATATCGAGACGACGCTGCGCGTGGAGCGTTTCCCCATCGACTACACGCCGGTGCGCTATCTGTTTGGCGGCATCCAGTCCACCGTGGCGGGCGTGGGCTACAACGTGACCAAAGCCCTGACGACCCTGGGCACCCGCGCGCGCTTTCTGTCGCTCGTCGGGCGCGATCTGGGCGGGGCGCAGGCGCTCGCTCAGCTTCGAGCGGACGGCTTGCCCGCCGATTATGTGCTGGCCGAGCTGGACGAGACCGCCTGCTCGGTCATTCTCTACGACGGGCAAGGCCGGCGGCAGGTGAACGTGGACTTGAAGGACGTCCAGCAGCGAGCCTATCCGGCCGTCGTGTTCGAGCAGGCGGCAGAGGATGCAGACCTGGCCGTGCTGTGCAACATCAACTTCTCGCGGCCATTCCTGGAGCCGATGCAGGCGCGCGGCGTGCCGATCGCTACGGATGTGCACGCCATTTCGTCACTAGATGACGACTTCAACCAGGACTTCATGCGCGCCGCTTCGATTCTGTTCCTGAGCGACGAGAATCTGCCCTGTTCGCCTGAAGACTGGGTGCGCGCCGTCTGGGATCGCTTCGGCACCCCAATCGTGGTGGTGGGGCTGGGCGCGCAGGGAGCGCTGCTCGGCGTGCGCGACGACGATCTGCTGACGCGTTTGCCCGCCGTCACGACGCGTCCGATCGTCAGCACCATCGGCGCGGGCGACGCGCTGCTCTCGTGCTTTGTCCACGTCTATCTTGAGACGGACGATCCCTACACCGCCCTGGAGCGCGCGATGATCTTTGCGTCCTACAAGCTCGGTGCGGCTTCGTCGTCGGATGGGTTTCTGAGCGCCGCCGAACTCGAGCGGCTGGCCGCCGGCCTGGCGACCGAATAAGCCGCTGTGCTTTGGTTTTGCCTGGATGGGCTGAACGGAGGAGAACGAATCATGCGCAACCGGATAGTGGTGATCGTGATCGTGGCGGCGCTGGCGCTGGCGGCGCCGGGCAGCGCGGCGGTGATCAAAGCGCAGAACGGCGGCCTCAGCGCGGACCAGCTTGCTCTGCTGGAGCGCGTCTTCGAGGCGCGCGCATACCTGGAAGTGGTCGGCAGCTACGCCGAGGATCGGACCGGCACGGAAACGCAGCTTCTGACGCTGGAATGGGAAGACCAGGTCTTTGAATTCTACGACGAAACCGAATGGGAGCAGGCTCAGACCGTGATCAACACGGCCGCCGGGACGAACGCCCAGGCGCAGGTCCGCGCCGCCGTCACCGGAGAGGACTGGCCGCCCTATGTCGTGAGCGGCGAGGTGCGCCTGGTGGATGACGTGCTGTACGTCAACGCAAGCTATGAGGAGCCGGACGCCTCTCTGCCGCCGCTGCCCGAGGGGTGGTTCGCTGTGCCGGATATTGAAGCGGCGCAGCAAGAGTACCCGGCGCTGGTCGCTCTGCAGCTTGACAACGTCTCCCGCAGCGAGCCTGCGCCGCTGCTCGAAAACCAGCAGCTCATTCGCGACACGGCGACCGATGTGCAACTGGCGAGCGCGGAGCTTGCGGACGGCACCCAGGCCGATCAGATCACGGTGACTTTCGGGCGTGACGCGCTGCTGGCCGTCATGACTGAAGACGTCGAAGACGCGTTCCAACTGGCGTTGTTCGGCGCGATGTCGGACGCCAGCTATGCCGCGTTGATCGTCACGCTGGATGCGGAGAATCGCCCGCTGCATGTGCGCACCGAGATCGTTCTGGTTGCCGAGGGCATTGACGCTGCCGCGCTCAGCCCGGACGACTTTCCGCCGGGCATGATGCTCTCCTTCCGCTTTGAGGGCGTCGAAGAGCAGTCTTACCGGCAGTTCGACGAGACTTTCGAGCCGGTCGCCGTGCCGGAAGGGGTGGCGACCGAACCGGCCAGTTAGGGTGCGAAGGCGGGCGCGTCGCGGGTGAGCAGTGCCGCCTGCAAAGACGCCTGAGGCTGGTAGGCGGCGAGCAGCGCCGTCAGATCGTCCAGGGCGGCGCGAACGTCGGCGGTAGCGCGGTCGTGGTGTCCCTCGACCGTGATCAGCGCGTCGCGCGTGGTGTCGCGCGCGGCGCTTTGATCGCTCTGCCGCCAGCACCAGCGCCGCGCGCTGACCAGCCCGGCCTCGTCCACGAAAATCACCTCGCCCGGCTCCGGATGCTCGACCCCGGTCTCGCCCAGCGGCGTGAAGCGCTCGGTGCCCTGAGCCAGCGCGACCGTGATCGCGCCGGTGGTCGCCGCCAGATCGAACACGGCGACCGGCAATGCGTAGCGGATGCTGACCAGGTTGCCCAGGTCGACCAGCGCGTTGAGCGAAGGGATGTCGCCGTGCTTGGTCAGCCGGCGCAGCAGGGCTTCGGCGGCGCTGCGATATTGGGTTGGCTTGACCCCGAACCCGCTAAAGACGCGGCGCCAGGCGGACAGGCTGGGCAGTTCGGAGAGCGGGGTGTCGCCCAGACGGTCGAGCGCGGCGCGCTGCTCGGCGGTGAAGGCGTCGCGCAGGTCCGGCGGGGTCGGGCCATTGTGCAGGTCCCGCGCCAGGATCACACCCCCGACGATGGCGGGGAAACGCTCCAGCACGGCGGGATGGTAGCGAAAGAGGGTCATCGGTCGGCGCTCCTGGGTGGAAAAGCGGCTCACTCAGTGTCGATCAGCAGCCAGTTGAAGGCCATGTCTTCGTCCGGCGCACTGCTGCGCACCGTGAATGACTCGCCCGGCTCGATCGCATCGACCCACCAGCGCCCGCGCGGCTCGCTGATGGGGGTGATGATCACCAGACTGCTGCGGGCGACCGCCGGGGCGGGCACGGTCAGCGCGCCCGTAACCCAGTCGCCACCGCGCACCTGCCCGCTGCGCCCGCTGGACGGCGGGATGGCAACTCCGTCGGCGAACGTGTGCCGGTTCTCCGAGACGATCCCGTTGCGGCTGACGATGCGCATCGGTTGGGTCGGGTGCGTGCTGCGCAGGGTGGGGCGATCCGGGTCGCGGTAATCGAGCGCGATCTGCTCGGTGTCGCTGGGGTTGCGCACCTCAAGCTGGCCGCCCGAACCGTCGTTGCCGATGATCGAGAGCGAACCGCCGCCGTGTTCCGGCCCGCCCAGCCAGAACTCCACGATGGGGTTGCGCGTGTGCCAGGTTGGGCCGTATTTGTAGAAGCCGATCTCGAAGCTGCGCGGGCGATCAGGCTGCTCGGGCGCGTGATCGGTGAAGCGCAGCGACGGCGCGCCCAGGATGTTCCACAGGGTCGAGACGGGGTAGATCGCGACCCACTCGACGTAGGGGTGCTCGTCGAACCCGCCCGTGCCGATGGACCACATCGCGCCGTTGGGGACCGGGCTGGGCGTCAGGGTGGGTGGCCATTCGGGCGGTTCAGCCGGCTGGACGGCCACGATCAGAGCCACAGCCGCCACGACCAGCGCGAGCAGCGCCGTGCCGGCCGCAGCCGCCAGGATGCGCCGGGCAAAGGCTGTCGAGGAAGACATGGTCTGCTCCTTGTTTCTCATTGGAAGCGCTGTTCCTGCTCCGGCGGCCAGACCTGAGCCGGGATGCCGGTGCGCAGATCGACGGCGTACAGCGCGCCGATGGTCAGCCAGGCGGTGTCGTCCGTCCAGGCGGTACCGGTCCAGGCGGCGCTGCCCACCGGGAGCGTGTGGCGCCGCAAGGGGACACCGCGCGCCGCGTCCAGGATGTCAACTTGCAGGCGGGGCGGGTTCGACAGCAACTGGCTCACGGCGAAGCCGCGCGCCGCGCGGTGCGCCGCCCAACTGCTGGTGCTGAGCGCGATCGGGTAGTGCCAGCGCCGCTCGCCTGTTGTCAGGTCGATCCCCCACAGCTCGTCGCTCTCCACATCGTCCAGGCGCTCGGCGTGGACGAGCAGCACATTGCCGTCCTGCGCCCAGGGGTCGAGCGCGTAGGCCCCGGTCTGGTAGATGACGCGCACGGAGCCGTCCTGTGTGTCGACCGCCAGCAAGGACGTGCCGTTCTCGCCCGCCAGATAGATCGCGCTGCTGCTGAGCAGCGGGCCGTCGGTACGCCAGGCGCGCGGCCAGGGGACGTCGCTGAGCGGAATCGAACTGGACCACACCCGCTCGCCGGTTGTGGCAGCCCACCGCTGGGCGCAGCCCTGTTGCTCGAACCCAAACAGGAAATAGATCGCCCGCGCGGACGGATCGTAGAGAACCGGCGAGTCGGGCGTCAGCGTCTCGACCGTGCCGTCGGCCTCACAGCGCGGCTGGATGCGCCGGTGCAGGCTCCCTTCAGCCGCGTCGAAGATCAGCAGCGCGGTGTTGTCGGTTTCGGGCACGCTGGTGACGATGGCGGGATTCCCGGCGATGACGTGCAGCTCGCGCGGGGTGGTGTCCAGCGCCGTTTGCCACCGCAGATCGCCGGTTGCAGCGTCAAGCACGCGCAGCGTGCTGTCGGCGGTCAACACCGCGACCGCGCCTTCCAGCGGCTGGACGCAGCTCGCGCATCCGTCGGGGATGGCAGCGCCCAGCTCAGCCGTCCAGCGGCGGCTGCCGCCCGGCAGGTCCAGGGCCAGCAAGCGCTCGCCGTCGCGCAGGTAGGCTACGTCCGCGTCGATCACCGGCGGCGTGCGGATGCTGCCGCTTTCGAGCGCCGCGCTGTCCCAGCGGACGGCCAGCGGGTCGCCGCTCAGGTAGCTCAGCGCCGGGGGAGACGCCTCGTCGCGGGCGGTGAATACCAGCAACCCAACCTCGCCGGCGTCGCCGGTCAGCAGCGTGACCGGGCCGTAGGCGGCGCGCTGGCTGCTGCGGGCATTCGCAAGCTCGCCGACCAGCTTAGGGGCGAGCCGCTCGGTGCGTACCATGACGACGGTGACGATCACCACGGCCGCCAGCCCGCCCAGCAGCAAGACGGCTACCAAACGGACGAGGCAGGTCGTCACGCAGCCCGCGCGGGCGCGACTGGACCGGGCGACGCGCATTGGCTCTCCCCCTCGAAGCCCCACCATGACCAGGCTCGGCGAGGGCCGGGCAGGCTTAGCGCGCGCCCGGCGTCCCGCTGCGCTCTATCATAGCGCCGTTCGCTCAGTCGTCCAGCCCAACCTGGATTTCGTCGTTTTCTACTCGCGTGGGGAACCATTTGACCGGCACGACGGCAGGCATGCGCAGCACCGCGCCGGTGCGGATATCGAAGCGCGCGCCGTGCCGCGGGCACTCGATCTCATACCCGTACAGCTCGCCTTCGGCCAGCGGTCCGTCATCGTGGGTGCAGACGTCTTCGATGGCGTAATACTGCCCACCCACATTGAACACTGCGATCCAGTAGTCCTCAACTTCGAATACATCGCGCTCGCCAGGGCCGATGTCGGCCGTCTTGGCTACGGTGACGAAACGGGGCACTCCTTCCTTCTCCTTACGACAAGCCTGTAAACCGCGCGTCGGTCAGCGCGGGACCCAAAACATGAAATTGCGAAACCCTTCGTTGATCAGCCAGCCGGGAATGTGCAGCGCATCCGTCACGCTGAAAATCGTGTTCCAGAAGCTGCTGGCAACCGGCGGGATAAACCACAGCGCCACGAAGATCAGCATCAGGCTGTAGGCGCCCAACTGGCGAAGCTGGTGGCGCGTGCGCTGATCAAGGAACGGCTCGATGATCCCGAAGCCGTCCAACGGCGGCAGCGGGATCAGGTTGAAGAACACGGCGGTCACCTGCAGCATCGCCAGGAAGGCCGCCGCGGTCCACAGCGTGGCGTTCGTCCAGAGGCCGCCGTCTTCGACGGGCATCCCCTGCAGGCTCCAGTAGATCAGGCGGGCGTCCACCTTGCCGAGCAGGAAGGGTGCCGCCAGCATCACGGCCAGGATCAGGTTCGCCAGCGGTCCGGCTGCCGAGACCGCCGCGCCCCACCACCTGCTGCGCAGGCGATGCCGCTCGATGTAAACGGCGCCGCCGGGCAGGCCGATCCCGCCCATCGCCAGGAATAGCAGCGGCAGCCCGATGCTCAGCATGGGGTGGGTGTATTTGAGCGGGTTGAACGACAGATATCCCTTGTCCTTGACGGTATGATCGCCGCCCCAATAGGCGACGATGGCGTGCGAGAACTCGTGTAGAGTCACCGAAAAGACCCAGCCGAGCAGCACGATGATGAAGGTCGTCAGATCGCTGCCGGGCAGGGCGAACGCCAGATAGGCCAGCAGCGCCGCCACCCCACCCAGGATCAGCGGCCAGCGCCCGATGCGGTCCAGCCAGCCGCCGCGGGTTTTCGGCGCGCGGCGGGCGCGGGTGGGGATCAGCACGTACTCGACCCGCTCCTGTGCCGCAGACCGGGGAGAGCGGGCGGGCGGCGCGGCAGGGCTGCCGGCGTCGGGATGGGCGCGCAGATAGTCGCGCGCGGCCTCAGCGCTGAGCGGGGACGCGGCCAGCGCCTCTTGCACGACGCCGTCGCCGTGCTCCAGCAGCGCGACCAGCAGGTGCCCGCTGTTGACCATGCGCTGATCGAGCGAGCGCGCCACGGCGGCCGCCTGGGCAAGCGCCTCGCTGGCCGACCGGCTGAAGTCGCGCACGGGGGCGGGCGTCGGGCGTTCGACCCCGACTGCGTCCGCGATCCGCTCGTAGAGCGTGGCGGTGTCCGCCCCGCTTTGCGCCAATATCGCGCGCGCCGGGCCGTCCTTTTGCGCCAGCAGCGCCAGCGCCAGGTGTTCGATGTCGACATACACGCCGTGCCGGCGTGCCGCTTCGTCCTGCGCCGCGCCAAACACGCGGCTGAGATCGTCGGTGAGGTGGGCCGGTTGGGACTGCATCGTGGCCGCGCGCTCAGCTTTCGTCTTCGCCGGTCCACGCGTGCAGGCCATAGGCGCCCGCCTTGAGGACCTTCAGCGACAGCAACGCGCACTTGAGCCGCGTCGGACTCAGCTCGATCCCCAGCAGATCGAGCAGGTCCTGGCGGTCGAAATGCTGAAGCTCATCCAGCGTCTTGCCGATCATCTGCTCTCCGAGCATAGACGCCGAAGCCTGGCTGATGGTGCAGCCGTGCCCTTCCCATGAGACTGCCTTGACGCGCCCCTCGTCGTCAAGCTGGGCGGTCAGGTGCAGGTAATCTCCGCAGAACGGGTTTTCGTCCGCGTAGTCGATGTCGGCGGGATCGAGCGGAGGCCCGAAATTGCGGGGATTGCGGCCATGATCCACGATGTTTTCGAGATACAGGTCCATACCGGTTCACCTGGTTGTGTGCCTGCAGCTGGTCAAATGCCAAACACTTTCCGTGCCCGTTCGAGCGCCGCGATCAGCGCATCGACCTCGTCCTGAGTGTTGTACAGATAGAAGCTGGCGCGTGCTGTCGCCGCGACGCCCAGCCGCTGGTGCAGCGGCATGGCGCAGTGATGCCCGGCGCGGATGGCGACGCCTTCCGCGTCCAGAAGCTGCGCGATGTCGTGCGCGTGAATATCCGCCAGCGTGAAGCTCGCCACCCCGTTGCGGTGCTCCGGCGCGGGGCCGTAGAGCGTCAGGCCGGGGACTTCGCTGAGCCGGTCCAGCGCGTAATTGACCACAAGCTGCTCGTGAGCAAGGACGTTCTCCATGCCGATCCCGGTCAGGTAGTCGATCGCGGCACCCAGCCCGGCTGCCTCGGCGATGGCGGGCGTGCCGGCTTCGAATTTGTGCGGGATGCTGTTCCACTCGCTGCCTTCAAACGTGACGCGCTTGATCATCTCGCCGCCGCCCATGTAGGGAGGCATGGCTTCCAGCAGCGCGCGCTTGCCGTACAGCACGCCGATGCCGGTCGGCCCGGCCATCTTGTGGGCAGAGAACGCGTAGAAGTCCGCGTCGAGCGCCTGGACATCCACCGGCAGGTGCGGGACGCTCTGCGCGCCGTCGATTAGCGCCAGCGCGCCAGCCGCGTGCGCCTGCCGGACGATCTCCGCGACCGGGTTAACCGTCCCCAGCACGTTGCTGACGTGCATCACGCTCACCAACCTGACCGGCTCATCGCGCAGCAGCCGCGCATAGACGTCCAGGTCCAGCTCGCCCGTGCCGGTGATGGGGATGTAGCGGATGGTGAAGCCGCGCTCCTGGGCCAGAATCTGCCAGGGCACGATGTTGCTGTGATGCTCCATCTCGCTGAGGACAACCACATCGCCGGGGCCGAGGTTGGCGCGGCCCCACGACCCGGCTACCAGGTTGATGCTCTCGGTGGTGTTGCGCGTGAAGACAATCTCGCGGCGCGAGGCGGCGTTGATGAAGGCGCGCACCTTATCGCGCGCGCCCTCGTAGGCAGCGGTGGCGCGCTCGCTGAGGACATGAATCCCCCGGTGCACGTTGGCGTGGCTCGTCCGGTAATAGTCGCTCATCGCGTCGATGACCTGGCGGGGCTTCTGGCTGCTGGCCGCCGAATCCAGAAACACGAGCCGCTTGCCGGGGTGCACTTCCTGGTCCAGTGCCGGAAAGTCGGCGCGAATCGCTTCGATGTTCAGAGGTGTTGTGGTTGGATGCGTCATCAATTCAGGCTTACCTTTTGCCTAATCCGCCGCGGCTCACGCGCCGGATGCTGACCACCCTATGATACCCTATTGTCGGCCCTGCCCGGCAGTATTCTCTCACCGGAAAAGACATGATATAAGTCAGATATTCGTCAACAAAATTGGCCGGCATGAGCCGAAAACAACAGACCGGGCGGCGGGGCACCCGGTCCGGCTGAGATATGGCAAAGACGGATGCCGGCGCCGCCGGCCTGGCACTGCGGCTTAGTTGACTTCGCCGAGCAACTTGCGCTCGACATAGGCCATCATGCGATCGCGCACGCTCTCGAACGGGATGCGGTCCAGCACCGGCACGAAGAAGCCGTCGACCACCAGCTTCTCGGCTTCGGGGCGGGGGATGCCGCGCGCCATCAGGTAGAAGATGACCTCTTCCTCGATCTGGCCGGTGGCCGAGGCGTGCGTGCAGCGCACGTCGTTGGCCTGGATCTCCAGCCCAGGAATACTGTCGGCGCGCGCCTTGTCGCTCATCAGCATGTTGCGGTTGGCCTGGAAGCCGTCCGTCTTCTGCGCGCCGGGCAGCACCTTGATCATCCCCTGCCAGACGGAGCGCGCCTCGTCCTTGAGCACGCCTTTGAAAAGCAGATCAGACGTGGTATAGGCGGCGTTGTGATTCTGCTGCGTGTCCAGATCCATGAACTGGCGTCCGGATGGGAAGTAGAGCGCGCTCATGCGGCCCCAGCTTCCTTTTCCGTCGAGATCGATCTCCATGAAAGCCTTGACCAGCCGGCCGCCCATCTGCCCGGTGACCCAGTCGAGCTGTCCATCCGCGGCGACGCGCGCGCGCTGGTGGCTAAATTCGAACATATGATGGCCCCAGTCCTGCAGGTTGACGAAGCGCAGATTGGCGCCGGGGCCGACGATCAGCTCCACCACGCCGATGAAGCTGGCGTCTGCGTTGAGCGTCGGCGAGAGCGACTCGTGCAGGTAGTCGAGCCGGGTGCCCTCTTCCAGCACGATCAGCAGATGCCCGAGGGTGGCTGCCGGCTGGGTGGTGTAGAAGATGCTGTGCGCGGGCAGCGTCGCCTGGACCCCACGCGGCACATAGACGAATACGCCGTGCGTCCACAGCGCGGCGTGGAGCGCGGCGAACTTGTCGATATCGGGCGTGACGGCGTGCGTCATCAGGTGCGTGCGCACCAGGTCGGCGTGCTCGCGCACGGCGGTGTGCAGGTCGGTCACGATCACGCCTTGCTCGCGCAGGCCCGGCGCGACCTCGTGGTGCACCAGGTGATCGTTGACAAAGGCGAGCATCGCGCCCTGCTCGTCGCCCAGCAGCGGCTGGCGGCTGGCGGCGGGGATATCTTCGAAGCGCGCGCCGCCGCCATTGGCCGACAGATGCCCGGCGCTTTCCCAGTCGATGTGACGGTAATCGGTGCGGCGCCAGGCTTCGTCCTGGGTCGTGGGCATGGGCAGCGATTCGTACAGATCCCACGCTGCCAGGCGCTGCTCGCGCAGCCAATCCGGCTCGTTCAGGCGCTCGCTGAGCGCCAGGACATCGGCCCGGCTGAGCGGCGGGGCCTGGAATTCTCGTGCAACACGACGGCGAGTTGCCACAGGTCTTACCTCTCTTGATCGCATTTCCGTATCGCAGGTAGGGCAGGCGGGCCGGGCGCGGGAAGGGGCGTACCCGCTGGCTTGCTCAGGCGGTACGCCCCTGCTTGCTGTGCGCAGGCGCCGGCCTGCTGCCTCAGCCGATCGACCCTTCCATCTGGAGCTGGATCAACCGGTTCATTTCGATGCTGTATTCCATCGGCAGCTCTTTGGTGAGCGGCTCCAGGAAGCCGTTGACGACCATCGCGTTGGCCTCGTCTTCGGTCAGGCCGCGGCTCATCAGATAGAAGACCTGGTCGTCGCCGATCTTGCTGACGGTCGCCTCGTGCCCGACGGTCACTTCCGGCGCCTCGATCTCGATGTACGGATAGGTGTCGGACTCGCTGTACTCGTCGAGCAGCAGGGCATCGCAAACGACGGTGCTCTTCGACTTGTTGGCGTCCGGGTAGACCTTGAGCAGACCGCGATAGCTGCTGCGCCCGCCATCCTTGGCGATCGACTTGCTGATGATCTGGCTGGTGGTGCGCGGCGCGATGTGAATCGCCTTACCCCCCGCGTCCTGAACCTGGCCGCGGCCCGCGAAAGCGATCGACAGAATCTCGCCGTGCGCCCCCGGCTCCATCAGATACACCGACGGATACTTCATCGTGACCTTGCTGCCCAGGTTGGCGTCCACCCACTCATGCGTGGCGTCGCCGTAGACCAGCGCGCGCTGCGTCACCAGGTTGTAGACATTGTCGGACCAGTTCTGGATCGTGGTATAGCGCGAGCGCGCGCCGCGCTTCACGACGATCTCGATCACGCCGCTGTGCAAGCTATCGGTGCTGTAGGTGGGCGCGGTACAGCCCTCGACATAGTGCAGGAACGCGCCTTCGTCGACGATGATCAGCGTGCGCTCAAACTGGCCGATGTTGGCGGTGTTCAAGCGGAAGTACGCCTGGAGCGGCATTTGAATCTGCACCCCCGGCGGGACGTAGATGAACGATCCGCCGGACCACACCGCCGCGTTCAGCGCCGCGTATTTGTTGTCATGCGCCGGGACAACCGTCCCGAAGTACTCGCGGAACAGGTCTTCGTGCTCGCGCAGGCCGGCCTCGATGCTCTTGAAGATCACGCCCTGCGCTTCCAGCTCCTGCCGGATGCGGTGGTAGACCATCTCGGAGTCGTACTGCGCGCCGGCGCCTGCCAGGAATTTCTGCTCCGCCTCAGGGATGCCCAGGCGGTCGAAAGTGCGCTTGATGTTTTCCGGCACTTCGTCCCAGCTTCGCCCTTCTTTTTCGGCAGGCTTGACGAAGAAGTAGATGTCGTCCTCGCGCAGGCCCGAGAGGTCGGCCCCCCAGGTGGGAACCGGCTTGCTCTGGTAGATCTCCAGGGCCTTGAGGCGCTGCTCGCGCATCCATTGCGGTTCGCCTTTGATTTCGCTGATCTGCGCGACGATCTCGGCGTCAAGGCCCTTGCGCGCCTTGAAGACGAAGGTATCAGGGTCGCGGAACCCGTACTGCTCGTCGTACGCTTCGCGTATTCCCTGGAGCTGTTCGGCATCGCTCGTCATAATGTCACTCTCTCCTCATCGGCTGCCCGGTCTGGAATGGCCCGGCGGCCCGCAGGGGGCGCGGCCGGGTGGATGCGGGATCGCCTGTCGGGTTGCTACGCGTCGCCGTTGGCCTGCTTCTCGCGCAGCCAGACATAACCGTGCTCTTCGAGATGCAGCGCCAGGTCTGGGCCGCCGCTCTCGACGATCTGGCCGTCCATCATGATATGCACGAACTCCGGCTTGATGTAGTTGAGGATGCGCTGGTAGTGGGTGATCACCAGCACGCCCAGGTTGGGGCCGCGCAGCCGGTTCACGCCTTCGGCCACCACGCGCAGCGCGTCGATGTCCAGCCCGGAGTCGGTCTCGTCCATGATCGCAATCCGCGGCTCGAGCATCGCCATCTGCAAAATCTCGGCGCGCTTCTTCTCGCCGCCCGAGAATCCGTCGTTGAGATAGCGCCCGCCAAAGCTGGGGTCCATCTGCAACAGCTCCATCTTCTGGAGCAGCAGCTTGCGGAATTCGGGGATCGGGATGCCCTTATCTTCGGGGTTTTGGGCTTTGCGCCGGGCGTTGATGGCATTGCGCAGAAAGTTGGCGACGGTTACGCCGGGGACGGCAACAGGATACTGGAAGGCCAGGAACAGGCCCATGCGGCTGCGCTCGTCGGTTTCCAGCTCGACGATATCGACGCCGTCGAAGATGATCTGGCCGGCCGTCACTTCATAGGCGGGATGGCCCATCAGCGTGTTTGCCAGAGTGCTTTTCCCGGAGCCATTCGGCCCCATCAAGGCGTGAATCTCACCCTGTTTGACCACCAGGTTGACGCCTTTGAGGATCGGCTGTCCCTCGACGCTGACGTGCAGGTTACGAATTTCCAACGCGGCACCCATGGATACGGAGTCCCTCCTAGTCGATACGGTTCTGCAGATTGAGTCTGCGCTGAGCAACTGCGCCGGGTTATCAGTGAACGGTTTGGATGGTGGCGGTGATGCACGCTGTGCATCGGTAGAGTTTGCCCCAATTGAGAACCCTTTGCAATAAATCTGACGAGAGTATAACATTGCGGGCGGAAACG
Organism: Thermoflexus sp.; assembly: GCA_020724465.1. Taxonomy (GTDB): domain Bacteria; phylum Chloroflexota; class Anaerolineae; order Aggregatilineales; family Aggregatilineaceae; genus DYGX01. Next base: position 269,074 of record DYGX01000003.1, on the reverse strand, counting down.
GTCAATTAAATAGATGATGATTTATTTAATTGGTCGCGATTGAGGTAGAATCTGGTCCGAGACGCGCTTTCGCGCGAGGCGCGCCCGGTCGGCGAGCGATGATGCTGGCCCGGAAGCAGCGCGCCGACGCAACATCATCAGACGAGTGCCACAAGGAGTATTCCATGGCCGAACAGCAGTTTACTCGCGAGCAGAAGATCGAGATCGTGCGCGACGCGCTCCGCCACGTGATTGACCCCGAGATCGGCCTGAGCGTCACCGAGTTGGGCTTGCTGCGCGAGGTCCAGATCGAAGACGATCACGCGCATCTGGTCATGATCCTGACGACGCCGTTTTGCCCCTACGCCCCGCAGCTTCTGGAGGCATCGCGCCAGAAGGCACAGGAAGCTCTGGGCGTGCCGACGACGATCGAGGTTGGGCCGGAGCTGTGGGATCCCAGCATGGCCGAAGAGGGCGTGCTGAGCGACTGGGGGTTGTTCTAGGTCCTGCTCTTGCGCGGGCTGCCTGCCCGCTTTGCGAGGTGTCTCACCCCCGACTTGCCTGCACGTCGGGGGTGAGATTCGCCTCTCCGGCCCGGTCTGCGCGCGCCCCGGAGCGCGCTGGGCGGGGCGATTGTCAAAGATTGTCAAGAACTGCCTGCAGATCCGTGCAAAGCGTTGAAGGCGCCAGCCCGCCGGTTTATACTGGATTTAATAGCGGCATTTGCAGTTGCGGCAGGTGATCAACCGCATGGAGCCAGTTGATCCTCAAGAGGGTGCTGCCCCGGCCGTTCAGCGCCACGGCCTGAGTGACTCTTTGTTTGTGGAGCGGATGCCGGGCCGCGAGCGCTATGTGCTGGGCGGCAGGGACTGCTCCCGGCGCTGGGCGCACGTGCTGACGCATTTCGCCGCCCAGTTGCTGTGGATGCAACTGACTCATTGCCTCTACCCGGAACGGGCGCGGACTGTGCTGGGGGTCGCCGCGACGGCGCCGCTGTGCGAACCGCACCACCCTGCGATCACAACGCGCGTCGATCTGACGGATCACGGCGGCGGCATGTATCTGCTGGTGGGCTGGATCGAGCGCCGGTCGTGGTCGGTGCCGGTGACGGAAGCCGACGCGCGCTGCTTGTGGGCCATGCTGGACAAGGTGCTTTTCCCGGTCGGATGGGAAGGCCGGACGCTGCCGCAGCATCGCGCCGCGCCGTGATCGCCCGGTGCTCCTCTGACAGACCCATACCTGCGATAACCGGCGAGCGTACAGCCCGCCGGTTCGCCATCTGGGGCAGGGAAGCCGGGGCGGGTTTTGCGGAATTTCCAGAACCACATATATAGTAGGCGTGCAGTTGTCTCAGCAGAAGGAGCGGGCTTATGGCGACGCCGTATGATGGGAAAGTGGCGGTCTGGTTCTGGAAGGGCGACTCGGTTGCCGAAGACACGATCGAGGATGTTGTTCGAACCCTCAAGCAGTGGGCCCCGAACGTCACGCAGGTCTGGGTCAAGACGAGCGATGGCCACAACTGGATGGGCGAGTTCGACAGCGACCGCGATATGGCCATCGACAGCGTCGCCAGCGTGGACAAGTGGGTGCGCGTGCTCGAGGCGAACGGGATGGAGTTTCACGCCTGGTGCGTTGTGAAGGGGCAAAACATCCAGGGCGAGGCCGACCGCATCATCGAGGTCTGCAACCGCCCCGGCGTGCGCTCGATGGTGCTGGATGTCGAGCCATACTCCGGCTTTTGGACGGTTGGCAAGGACCCCATCCGCCCGCTGATGACGCGCATCCGGCGCGGGGTCGGCGGGCGGTTTCATATCGCGATGGCGGTTGACCCGCGCCCTCAGCACAAGCCGCGCATTTTCCCCGAAGAATGGCGGCCATTTGTCAACAGCGTGCACCTGCAGCTCTACTGGAATACTTTTCAGCGCTCCGTCGACGAGGTGCTGGAAGAAGGCTTTAGCACGTGGGCGGACTTTGGACTGCCGATCTTCCCCGTGCTGCAGGGCAAAGCCCCGCGCGATGAAATGAACCGGGCGCGCCAGCTCGTCGTGAGCAAGTACAAGGCGACCGGGATTAGCTGGTGGCGCTTCGGCGTAATCGGCCCGGTCGAGTTCCCGGCGCTCAACCACCCGGTTTCGCCGGGCACGGGCGAGGAGCCGGAGCCGGAACCGCCGCCCGCTCAGGGACGCTATGGCATCGAGGTTGTCGTGACGCCCGATCATCCGAATTACCGCGACGGCGCGCACGGCGGCCAGAACGTCGACAACCTGATGCAGACCTTCCGCGGCACCTGGGGCTGGACCACGAAATACAAGAAGACCGAGCGCACCACCAGCCAGGTCTGGGCGCGGTGGGACCCGCAGCTTGTGGCGAGCGGTTGGTACGAAATATCCGCGTTTGTGCCTTCGCGCCACGCGACCACCGAGCGGGCACGCTTCAAGATCCACGGCGTGCTCGGCGCGGCGAACGAGCTCGAAGTCCCCGTGCGGCAGACCGATTACTACAACCTCTGGGTGCCGCTGGGCGTCTACCAATTCGACGCCAACGACGACCGCGCGGGCGTGGTCTTTCTCAACGATCTGACTGGCGAGGACGGCAAGGAAATTGCCTTCGATGCCCTACGCTGGCGCCAGGTGGTGGGCATCACGCCGACGAACAAGTACCTCGCTGACGGCTACGACAGCCCGGTGGGGACGGCTGCCGAGCGTAAAGAAGACGACATCTGGCCGGGGAAATGGTTCGACGCGACCGGGTTTGCACGGCGCTACCGTGTCGGCACGCCCAGCGAGGCGTACCACACCGGAGCTGACCTCAACCTGAACGACCCGTACTGGGACGCGGACAAGCTCTCGCCAGTGTACGCGGCGGCGTCCGGCGTGGTCACCTTCGCCAACCGGGTGTCGGGCTGGGGTTACATTATCATCATCCGCCACGACCCGCTGATCACGACCGGCCAGGTGATGTACGGCCGCTACTCGCACGTGACCGGAGTGCTGGTGTCGGTCGGTGACCGCGTCGTGCGCGGCCAGCAGATCGCCAAAGTCGGCAACGCCGAAGGGCTGTTTGCCTATCATCTGCACTTCGATCTCAGCCCGACGTCGGTTCTGGAAACCCAACCCTGGCACTGGCCCAAGCTCGACTGGAACAGCCTGATGAAAAACTACGTCGATCCGCAGGCGTTCATCCGGCGCAACCGGCCGAAAGACCGGTAAATTCGGTTCGCGGCGGTCTCTCAACCACACAGCAGGGGCGCTTGTTCCCGGCCAGGACCGGCCAGGGCAGCGCCCTTCGTCTTATCTGACGTGGCTCGCGTCATCTCTGCGTAGAGTAGACGTGGTCCATCCGCGCGGATCGGCCAAGTGAATCCGGAGCGGACTTGGTATAATGCACGTATGGACAAACGCCAGTTCTCACGGTTTGAAGAACGAATTCAGGCGCTGGTCGAAGGGGGCTTCGCGCGCCTGTTTGCCGGGCGGCTGCATCCGCGCGAGGTGGCACTGCGGATGGCGCACGCCATGGACGATCTTGCCCGGCCCGGACCCGATGGGACGCGGCTGGCGCCCAACCATTACGCCGTGCACGTGCACCCGGCGGATGCCGAGGCTTTGGCCGCCCAACAGCCCGATCTGGCGGGGATGCTGGCCGCCCACATGGTCAATCTGGCCCGCGAGAGCGGGTTGCGTCTGGACGCCCCGCCTCAGGTCGACCTGGTTCCGGACGACGCGGTGACGCTGCACACGGTGGTGGTGCACGCCGATCACGCCGTGGTGGCGCGCGAGGCAACCCAGGTGATGGAAACGCTGGACGTTGCCGAAGAGGCCAGGGGGGCAGATTCAGCGTCGCTGCCCCAGGCCTATCTGGTGGTTAACGGCCAGACCTATATCCCGCTCGACCGGACGGTGATCAACATCGGGCGGCGGCGCGACAACACGATCGTGCTGGACGATCCGCGCGTCAGCCGCCATCACTGCCAGCTTCGCTATCGGTTCGGCGCGTATGTGCTGTATGATCTGGGCAGCCGCGCCGGGACATTCGTCAACGATCAGCGCGTGTCCGAGTGCGTCTTGCAGCCGGGGGACGTCATCGCGCTGGCGGGGGTGCGGCTGGTGTATACGGTGGACGAGCAGACGACCAGCGAATACGAGCCGCACCGCGACACGCAGCTCAACCTGTCGCTGGACGAGCGGGCCGCCGGCCTGGCCGACGAGCTGGAAGAGGACGAGTTCGATTGAGTGTTGAGGCGCTTTTGTTCGTGCTGCGGGTGCTGACAAGCGCCGCGCTGCTGGCGTTTGTGGGCGCCTTGTTTGTGATCGTGTGGCGCGATTATCGCGTGGCGGCAGATGCTGCCGAAGACCGCCGCCGCCAGCGCGGGCGGCTGGTGGTGATCCGCTCCAAGGACGGCGTCGCCGAGGTTGGGACCGCTTTTCCGCTGCTGCCGCTGACCAGCGTAGGCCGCGCGCCGACCAATACCATTGTGCTGGACGACACCTTTTGCAGCCAGGAACACGCCCTCCTGACCCGGCGCGGGGGGCAGTGGTGGCTGGAAGATCGCAACAGCAGCAACGGCACGCTGCTCAACGGCGAGCCGGTGCGCGAACCGACGGTGATCTCGTCCGGAGACGTGATCGGGATCGGCCAGATCCAGCTCAAGCTGGAACTGGAATAGGGGTGCGGCGCAGGAAACACCGGCGGCAGCAGGCCGCGGATTGGGGGCAACCATGGTGTGGCAGGCAGGCGAGGAGATCATACTGCGTCTCTTTCGTCCGTCCGATCTTGCCCAGATTACCGAGCTTGAGCGTAAAGTCTACGGCAGCGGCGCCTATTCGTATTATTTCTTCCGCCAACTGCACGACCTCTTTCCCCGGTTGGTGTGGGTCGCCGAGCGGGGTGAGCTGCTGGTCGGCCATGTCTGCGGGGCCATCAACCAGACCGGACACACCGGCTGGATCCTGAATCTGGCCGTTCAGGCGCACAGCCGCGGGCGCGGGGTCGGCAGCCGGCTGGTCGCGCAGGTGGTCGAGGAACTGCGCGCTAGCGGCGTGCACGAGATCCGTACCACGCTCCACCCGGAGAACGAACCGGGCATTCGCACGTTCGAGCGGAACGGGTTTGTCCGGGAGCGAATTGAAGAAAACTACTATGGCGATGGGGTCGATCGACTGATCCTGCGACTTTCCGTGAAGGAGGCGGACTGATGGATCTGGGTCTTGAAGGCGCACGGGTGTTGGTGGCGGCGAGCAGCCGGGGACTGGGCGGCGCGACCGCGCGCCGGTTCAGCCTGGAAGGGGCGCGCGTGGCGATCAACGGGCGCCACAGCGCGGCGCTGGAACAGGCTGCACAGGCGATTCGCGCCGAAACCGATGGCGAAGTCGTCCCGCTGGTGGGTGATGTCGCCAATCCGGACGACGCGGGCCGCATCGTCGCCGGGGCGGTAGCGGCGCTGGGGGGGCTGGACATTCTCGTCACCAACGCGGGCGGGCCGCCGCCGGGGAGCTTCGAGAGCGTTCCCCTGGACGCCTGGCAGCGCGCCTTCGAGCTGTCGGTCATGAGCGCGGTGCGCCTGATTCACGCCGCGCTGCCGTACCTGCGCCAGAGCAACCGCGCCGCGATCCTGACCATCGCGTCCGTCTCAGTCAAGCAGCCGATCGACAACCTGATTCTGTCCAACAGCGTGCGGATGGGCGTGGTCGGGCTGACCAAATCGCTCGCCAACGAGCTGGGGCCGCAAGGCATCCGCGTCAACAGCATCCTGCCGGGCTGGACGCGCACCGAGCGGGTCACCGAGCTGAACGCCGCGCGGGCCGAGCGCGAGGGCCGCACGCCGGACGAGATCGCCGCCGAGCAAACCGCCGGAACCCCGCTGCGGCGCATGGGCACGCCTGAGGAATTCGCCAACGTGGCGGTGTTCCTGTGCTCGCCGGCGGCGGGGTATGTGCATGGCGCGATGATCCCGGTCGATGGCGGGTCGATCCGCGCCACGCTGTGATGCGAGGTCCCTCGCCGGATCGATGCCGCCCAACCCACCGCTATCCATCAGCCTGCTCTGGCCGCCCGAAGCCGGTGCCGCCCTGGGCGAGCCCGCTCCACGCCTGAGCGTCACGGCTGCCGCCGACCTGGATCTGGAAACGACCGTCCGCGGGTTGTGCGCTGCGCCGGGCGGCGACCCCCGCTCGATTCACGCGGCGCTGGCGCATCTCTGCGCGGATCCCGCCGTCATCGCCTATCGCCAGGCTGTGCTGGATGACCTGCTCCGCTTCCCGGCGCTGGCGGCCCGGCTGGACGCGCTGCTCCCGTCGATCCGCGCCGTCGAGCGCTTCCGCTATTCAGCACGCCCCGACCAGACCCCGCTGCACGAGGTTGTCTGGCGCGTGGGTCACCTCGAATCGTACGTTGAGTGTGTGCGCGGGCTGTGCGCGGCGTTCGAGGGCGAGGGCGCGGGCGTCCAATCGGCGGGGCTGCGCGCGCTGCGGGATTACGCCCTGGCCGCGGCGCGGGATCCGCTTTTTGGCGAGCTGGAGCGCGATCTCCCGGCCATGGTCCAGGCTGTGCGCAGTGTGGCGAGCATCACGATCGGCGTCAACCTGGACGATCGCCTTCGCCCGGTGGGGGCGGCGCTGCTCGGCGTGCACGACCGCCCGTTTCGCGGCGAGACGCCGTCGCTGTTCGCCGCGCTGTTCGGACGCGGCAAGGCGGATGCCCAGGAAAGTATCGGGCCGCTGCACGCCATCCCGCGCGAGCGCCGCTCCCAAGACCCGGCGGGGGTCGACGTCACCAACCCGATGCTCTACCCCCTGTTTCGCGACCTGGCCGATGTGCTCAAGCAGGCCAGCCGCCCTGTGGCGCGCGCCTTGCAGCGATATGTCGCGCTGGGTGGAGCGTTTCTGGGGTCGCTGCAAGCCGAGCTGGCCTTCTACCTGGGTGCGGCGCGGCTGATCGAACGGCTGCGCGCCGCCGGGCTACCCGTCTGCCGCCCGGAGATCGCGCCGGTTGAGGAGCGCATCTGCCTGATCGATGACGCGTACAACCTCAATCTGGCGCTGCGGGCGCTGGCCGAAGACGGCGCTGGCCGGATCGTCACCAACGCCGTTCGCTTCGACGACGCGGGCCGCGTCTTCATCCTGACCGGTCCGAACCAGGGCGGCAAGACGACCTACGCGCAGGGGATCGGGCTGGCACAGGTGCTGGCGCAGGCCGGGCTGTACGTTCCCGGTTCGTGGGCGCGCATCAGCCCGGTGGATGCCATTTACACGCACTTTCCGGCGGAAGAAGCGCCCGAAACCGAAGCGGGGCGCCTGGGCGAAGAAGCCGCCCGCCTGAGCGCGATCTTCGGCGAGGCGACGCGCGCCAGCCTGATCATCCTCAACGAATCGCTCTCCAGCACCAGCGCGGGCGAAAGTCTGTATCTGGCGGCGGACGTGGTGCGCGTGCTGCGACTGCTGGGCGCGCGAGCGATCTATGCGACGCACCTGCACGACCTGGCCGCCGAGGTAGACGCGCTCAACGCCGAGCCGGGCGGCGACAGCCGCGTGGTCAGCCTGGTTTCGCTGGCCGAGGAGCAGCCGGGCGAAAACGGCGTCGGCATCCGCCAGACCTATCGCATCGTGCCGGGGCCGCCGCGCGGCCGCAGCTATGCGCGCGAGATCGCGGCCCGCTATGGCATCAGCTACGAGCAGCTTCACGAGCGGTTGCGGGCGCGCGGCCTGATCGATGACGCGCCGTAGGGCGCGCGCGTTTCGCTTTTTCGCGCTTTGCACTATACTGCGTCCCTATGGAACAGACGAGACTTTCCGCTTTTCCGCCCCAGGGACCGGCCCCCCAAATGATCGCCGACGGGCGCGCTGCCGTGGAGGATCCGGGTGCGGCGGCGTTGCGCCGCTATCTCCCGGTCCTGGCGGTGATCGCCGCTCCCTATGCCGCGATGAGCAGCGGGCAGGATCCGCTCAACCCGCTGGATCGCGTCGCCGAGTGGGACGTGATGCGCGCAGCATTGCGCGATGCAACGGCGCGCGCGGGGGCCGAGGCTGCGCCGCTGGCGCTGGTCCGCCTTACCCCGCCGACGTCGCAGCAGCTTGCTGCGGCGCTGAGCCACGGCGGCCCCGACGCTTACCGCGTGGTGCACTTCGTCTGTTACGGCGAGCGCGACATGCTCTACCTTGAGGACGAGAACGGCCACGAGTCGTACGCTGTAGCGGAGTATGTCGCCAACGTCTTCAAGCCCGGCGGCGCGCTGGTGGCGATCTTCGACGGTTGTTTCAGCGAGCACATGGCGCGGTTGCTGGTCGAGCAAACCGGCATCCAGGCGGTGATCGGCGCGCGGCGCAAGCTGCTGCCGGCCAACGCGCGCCTGTTTGCCGCGCATTTCTACGCTGCGCTGGCCGGGGGCGAGTCGATTCGGCGCGCCTACCGCGGCGCGCTCGCCGTACTCAAGCAACAGCCCAACGGCCAGGCGGAGCGCCTGGAATACGTCGAGCGGGACGCGCCGGACGCCGTGGATGATCCGGCGCTGCCGCTGCCCCCGCCTGAGGGGCGCGCAAGCTGCCCGCTGGTGATCAGCGGCGATCCGCTGCTGGTCAACGTCCCGCAACACACCGGGTTCGTCGGGCGGCGCGAGCAGCTCAGCGCGCTGGCGCAGGATCCGCCCGGCGAAGCGCCACACCTGATCGCGTTCCACGGCGCGGCGGGGCAGGGCAAAAGCTGGCTGGCAGCGGAATATGCCGGGCGCTTCGCGTGGCGCTACCCGTCCGGCGTGCTGTGGGTGACGATCACAGGGCAGACGCTGGCCCGCGAGATCGCAGCGCAGGTGGCGCAGTTGGTCGCGCTGCCGCCCTATGCACCCGAAGACGCGGTGATCGACCGCCTGGGCCGCGAGCCGGCGCTGATCGTGCTGGACGGGGTGAACCGGCTGGACGCAGCGGGCGAGCGCGCGGCTTTGCGGGCGTTCCTGGAGAAGCTTGGCACCAAGACGCAGGCGCGCGTCCTTCTGACTGCGCCGGACGCAAGCGCTCTGCTCACTCCGGCAGTGGCGAGCCGGACGGTTGCCGTCGAGCATCTGCCGGCGAAGGCGGCCCGCACGCTCGCGCTGCGGCTGGCGGTCGAGCGCCAGGTCGAGGCGCTCGACGTCGATACTCTTGACGACTTTCTGGAGCGCACGCACGCGATCCCCTGGCTGATCGATCACGGCGTGGCACTGGCCCGCGCCGACGGGCTGGACGCGGCGCTGGAAGAACTGGCGAGCTACCGCCCGGATATGCCCGATCCGCTGGCGTTGTATTTGCGGCGGCGCCTGACTCTGCTGGCGGGCGAGGCCGGGAACCCGGTCCGGCTGCTGGTGCGCGCACAGCATCTGTCGGACGCCTTCGACCGGGCGCTGGCCGGGATGCTGCTGGGCGGCGCGGAGCAGGTCGAGGCGCAGCTTGAGAAGTTGCTGACGGCCGGGCTGCTGCGCGAAGAAGACGGGCTGCTGGCGATCCCGCCTGAGGTGCGCGCGCAGGTCGCGGCGTTCAGCCCGCTCAATGGCGCTCGCGGCGATCAGGTGGACGGCTATGTGATGCGCTATCTGGTGCAATGTTGGGCGAGCGCGCCGGAGCGCCCGCTCGATGCGCCGCTAAGCCGGGTCGAGCAGGCGTGGCTGAACAACACCCGCGCCGTGATCCGCCGCCAGACGCGGCCCGACAGCACGCTCCCGCGCGCGATGGTGGCGCGTCTGCTGGTGACGGCAGCCCCGGCCTATCGCCGCGCCGGGCTGGCCGACGAATTCTGGCGCAGCGCGCAACCGGTCCGCGAGACGCTGGGCGAGGGGCCCGACTACGCCCGGCTGCAGATTGCGATGGGCGAGGCGCTCAGCCTGCTGCCAGAGCGGCGCGAGGAAGCGGGCTACCTGTTGCAGATGACGCAGGCGCTGGCTGGCGTCGACCGCAACGTGCTGGCGAGCGCGAGCCGAGCCTACGGCGAGCACCTGCTGGCTTTGGGCGAGATCGACGCGGCTGAGGAGACCATTGGCGCGGCGCTCAAGGCGCTGCTGGCCGGGAAGAGTGCCAGCGTGAGGGTAGCGGCGGCGCTGGCCGAAAGCTGGGCGCGCGCGCTGATCGCGCAGCGGCGCCGGCGAGCTGCCCTCTCGCGCTATGAAGCGGCGCTGGCGGGCTATCGCCAAGCCGGGCTGATCGAGCGTGCAGCGGCGATGCAGCGCGATCTGGCCGAGGCGCTGCTGCGCCTGGGCGAGGTGGATCGGGCGATCGCGGTTCTGAAGGACGCGCTGAGCGCGCCATGTGGCATCGAGCCGCCTCTGCTGCGCGGCCAGATCCTGGTTCGCCTGGGGCTGGCGCATCTGGTCCGCGCGGCCCACGCCCACCGGCTGGGGCGCACAGCCGAACGAGACGCGGCCTGGTCCGCTGCCGAAGGGCATCTGCGCGCCGCGCTACCCGATCTGCTGACGGGCAGCGCCGGGGACGATCTGGCGCAGGTTTTTCACGAGCTGGGGCGTCTGCTGGCGCGGCGTGGCGAGCTGGACGAGGCGACGTCGCTGGCCGAGCGCAGCCGGGCACTGTACGAGCGCCTCGGCGACGCGCCTCACCTTGCCGGGGTGCTGCTGACGCTCGGCAAGCTGCGCATTGCGTCGGGAGCACCGGGCGACGCGCTGCCGCTGATCTACCGCGCGCTGGCGATCGCCAACGAGGTATACGCGCCGGCTCTGGCGAGCAGCGCGGCAGACCTGATCGTTCGCGCGCACCAGCTCGACGCGCGGCACGTGCTGACCGGCCAGGGCGCGGAGCGCGATCCCGTCCTGGCGCGGCTGGAGCAGTCCCGCGAGGTGCTGGCTCGGCACCAGGTAGGGCGTCAGCTGGCGGCGTTGGAGAGCGTGCGGCGCGCGCTGACCGCGGAATGATGGCGGCATGGCCCGGTCCTGTGCCAGGCGGCACAGGTTGTCTCTGGCGTGGGGGAGACTGGCATGGGCGGTTGGGAGACGCTGCATTGCGCAAATCATCCGGGCCGGCTGGCACTGGAACGCTGCGAGGTGTGTGGCAAGCCGCTGTGCGCCTACTGCCTGTACTACACGGCGGACGGCCAGCGCCTGTGCGCCGAACACGCCGAGGAAGCGCGGCTGCGCGGTGTGGCGGTGGAAGACCCGGCTCAGTATGCCGGGCAGCTTCTCGGGGCGCAGGCCGGCGCTGCCCGCAAGCGTAAATCCGACGATGACGGACTCTACCGCGGCAACTCGACCGATCTGCTCGGCCTGATCGCCCTGCTGATCGCGCTGTTCTCGCTGGCCGCCTGCGGCGGCGGGATCTACTGCCTGCCCCCAATCGGGTTCATTCTCTCGCTGCTCGCCGTGATCAACGCCAAGAACGCCCACGACCCGGCTCGCACCCGGCGCTACGGGCTGATCGGGATGGCTCTGTCGGCGCTGTGGGTGTTGCTGCTGGTCGCGTGTTTCGTGTTGTTTTTCGTGCCATTTACCACCACCCGCTCGGTGATCGTCTTCCCGACCCCTCAGCCCTATGTTGCTCCCACCAGCACGCCTACGCCAACGCCCACCCCGCCGCCCGATCTCAGTCCCGAGGATGTGATCGCCCTGTACCCGGCCCCGCGCTAAGTTGGGGCGCGGCCCGGTTTGGCGGTACACTTGCGGCGAGTGTTTCGCGCCTGATTGCTGGAAGGAGATAAGCGGCCTATGGACCCGGTACGAATCGGCGTGATCGGCGGATCGGGGCTGTACAGCATGCCTGAGCTGACCGACGTTGAGGAGCGGCGCGTGAGCACGCCCTTTGGTCCGCCTAGCGATGCGGTGCTGATCGGAACCCTGGCGGGCCAGCGCGTGGCCTTCCTGCCACGGCATGGGCGCGGTCACGTCCTCACGCCGTCCGAGGTGCCTTACCGCGCGAACATCTACGCCTTGAAGGCGCTGGGCGTGCAGCAGATCATCGCTGTCAGCGCGTGCGGGTCCCTGCGCGAGGACTTCGCTCCAGGGCATGTGGTGGTGCCGGATCAGGTGGTCGATTTGACGCGCGACGAGCGCGGACGCAGCTTCTTTGGCGACGGGCTGGTGGCGCACGTCTCGGTCGCCGATCCGTTCTGCGGGCCGCTCAATGCGCTGCTGGCCGATGCGGTCGAAGCGGCGGGCGGCACGGTCCACCGTGGGGGGACATATGTTACCATCGAAGGGCCGCGCTTCAGCACGCGGGCCGAAAGCGCGCTGTACCGTGCCTGGGGCATGGATATCATCGGAATGACGACTTCGCCCGAGGTGTATCTGGCACGAGAGGCCGAGATGTGCTACAGCGTTATGGCACACGTCACCGACTACGACGTGTGGCACGCGTCCGCCGAGGACGTCTCGGTCGAGCTGGTCGTCCAGACGCTGAACGCCAATATCCGGCTGGCTCAGCGCGCGCTGATCGGCGTGGTGGAGCGGCTGGCCGGCGGCTTCGAGGACTGCGCGTGCTACCACGCGCTGGAGTCAGCCCTGATCACCGACCCGAAGCGTATCCCCGCCACCACGCGCGAGCGCCTGGATCTGCTGGTCGGCAAATACCTCGCCGCGCGCTAGAGGCGGCTGCAGCCGTTGCAGGCCGGATTGTGAGGGAACCCGGCATCGGGCGGCGGGGTTGGGCAGCGGCAAGATGAGGGATGGTGTGGATCGTTGGCTGAGGAAATGAGCACGACCACGGCGGAAATGGCAGCCCTCGACCTGGACGAGATGGACGAGGAGCGGATCCGTCCGCAGGCCCGGCGCGAGCGGCTGCTGCTGGCGTTGGCCGGGCTGTTCATCCTGCTCAACCAGGTCACGCTGATCGTCGCGCGCGATCGCGGCTGGGAGACGCTGTGGCCGGTGGGTGTCTGGGCGCTGTGCGCGGCGATCGGTCACAGCGTGCTGGAGCGCCGCCTGCCACGCCGCGACCCGCTGTTCTTTCCCCTGGCGATGTTCCTGACCGGCTGGGGACTGAATCTGATCTCGCGGCTTGTCCCCGGCTTCGCGGACCGGCAGACGCTGTGGCTGGTGATCGGGCTGGCGGCGCTGCTGGCGCTCACCATCCTGCCGGGCGATCTGCGCTGGCTGCGGCGCTATCGCTACACGTGGCTGATCGGCGGGCTGGCGCTGCTCGGCGTGACGATCGTGCTCGGCACGAACCCGTCCGGGTTTGGCCCGCGCCTGTGGCTGGGCTTTGGCCGGTTGTATTACCAGCCCTCCGAGTTGCTGAAGATCCTGCTGGTGGCCTTCCTGGCCAGCTATTTCGCCGATCACGAGCCGTATATGCGCCTGGACTCGCGCCGCCTGGGGCGCTGGTCGGTGCCCGCGCCGGCCTTCTTAGGGCCGGTGCTGCTGATGTGGGGCGTGAGCATTGTGGTGCTGGTCTGGCAGCGCGACCTGGGCACGGCAACGCTGTTCTTCGTCGTGTTCATGATCATGCTCTATCTCGCCAGCGGGCAGGCGGCGCTGCTGTTGGGCGGGCTGGGGCTGCTGGCGCTGGCCGGGCTTGCCGCTATGCAGTTATTCGACGTGGTGGCGCTGCGCGTGCGCGTGTGGCTGGACCCGTGGTCGACGGCGGACTCGGATGCCTACCAGATCGTCCAGAGCCTGATGGCAGTGGCAGCGGGCGGCCTGTTTGGGCAGGGGATCGGGCAGGGGCAGCCGACGATCATCCCGGTCGTGCATTCGGACTTTGCCTTTGCCGCGATCGCCGAAGAGTGGGGGATGCTGGGCGCGCTGGCGGTGATGGCGGCGCTGGCCGTGATCGTCGTGCGCGGGATGCGGGTTGCGGTCGAGACGCGGCAGGCATTCGATCGCTTGCTGGCGGCGGGGCTGAGCGTGACACTCGCGGTTCAATCGCTGTTGATCCTGGCGGGCGTGCTCAAGCTGGTGCCGCTGACCGGGGTCACACTGCCATTTGTTAGCTACGGGGGCAGCTCGTTGCTGACCATGTTCGTTGTGACGGGGTTGCTGTTGGTCCTCAGCAACCGGGAGAAAGACGCCGCATGACTGCCGAGCTGAACCGGGTGACGCGCGCCTTGGTGCTGGCGTTCGGTATCATCGTGCTGGCCATCGGCTATTGGGTGGTGGTTGAGGGCGGGCGGCTGCTGGCGCGCGAGGACAACGCCCGCAACGTGATCGCCGAGCAGCGCATCCTGCGCGGGACGATCTATGACCGGGACGGCGAGCCGCTCGCCTACTCACGGGCGACCGCCTTGGGCCTGGCCGAACGCGTCTACCCGTATCCTGAAGCCGCGGGCGCAACCGGCTACTATAGCTTCAAATACGGCACCTCCGGCATCGAAGAAGCGTTCAACGGCGTGCTGCGCGGCGACGGAATCTCGGCCTGGGACGCATTTGTCAACCGCACGCTGCACCGCCCGCAGGAAGGCGGCGACGTGCGCAGCACCATCGACCTGGACGTGCAGCAGGCGATAGCGACCGCGATGAAAGGCCGCGCCGGGGCCGCGGTGGTCGCGCATGTCCCGTCGGGCCGGGTGCTGGGGATGGTTAGCCTGCCGGGCTACGACCCCAACACGCTCGACGCGGATTGGGAGCGCCTGACCGTCGATGCCACCACATCGCCGCTGCTGAACCGCGTCACGACCGGGTTGTACCAGCCGGGCGGGGCGCTGCAGACGGTGATGCTGGCCGCGATTCTGGGATCGTACTCGAACCTGAGCGAGGAAGCGGGCTTCGTGCTCAACACCGAGCTACCTCTGGCGCACGTTCCGGTGCAGGTCAACGGGCTGGAGCTGGGCTGCCTGCCGGGCACGCCAGGCGATCCGCTGACACTGGCCGAAGCCTACGCCTACGGCTGTCCTGGCCCGTTTGCCGCAGCGCTGGGCGAGCGTGTCTCGCCTGAGCGCCTGTGGGAGCGGTTCGATGTGCTGGGGCTGCTGCGTGCGCCCGAACTCGCCGGCTTCCGCACAATTGCCCCGCCGGCCATCGAGCCGCTCGGCGCGGGCACATCCGCCCAGGACCTGCTGGCGGCAGCGACGGGCCAGGGTGCCCTGACGGTCACCCCGCTGCACATGCTCCAGATCGTGGCGGCCATCGCCAACCAGGGCAACGGCATTCCGCTTCATGTGGTGGACGCGCTGCGCCCGCCCGGGGCGGACGACTGGGAACCGGTCGAGATCCCGATGCATCATCCGGCGATCCTGCGGATGGACGTGGCCGAGGTGGTGCGGCTGACGATGCTTCAGGCGGCGGCGCAGAGTCCCCACGTGCGCGCGGCGCAGCGGGGCGAGCTGGTGCTCTACGGGCACACCGGCATCAGCTACGCCGGGCCGGACGCACGGCCCTATAGCTGGTTCCTCGGGTTTGTGGACCAAACGCTGGGCGATACGCCGGCGGCGATCGCGGTGGTGGTGGTGCTGGAAGGTGAGTCCGACCCCGCCGCGGCGGCGCATGTCGCCGGGGATGCGCTCGCGGCGGCTGCCGGCCCACCCCCGTAAACGGAACGATCGCAGCGGGACGTTCATGCGGCACCCCGGTTTACGCCATGAAGACCCTCACCGATCTGCTCAATGCCATTTTTGACGGCTCGCGGCCGGTTTTCTATGCGGAGTTCGAAGCGTGGGCGCGCAGCTCGCGCCGGTTTAGGGACTTCGCTACCCTCTACCACAGCAAAATTCGGGCGAAGCTGAGAAACGCGCCTGGTGAGAGCGGCCTGCTGGATCTGCGCGCCGAACTGGAAGTCGCCGCGCTTCTGCTGCAGGACCGGCAGTTTGCGCTCGAATACGAGAAGTACGCTGCCCTCAAGCAGCGCGGGCCGGATTTCACCGTGACGTTCAAGACCCATACGCCCTTCAACGTCGAGGTCCGGCGCATTCGCTGTGCGGAGCTGGATGATGAAGACGCCGAAGCGCGCGCGCCGAAGCTGGTGGCCGTGCTGTGCGACAAAGTGGGGCAGATGCCGCCGGGGATCGTCAATCTGCTGTGGCTGGCGGCCGACTGCCCGCTTTCCGAAGCGAATGTGAACGACGCGATGGCGCTGCTGCGCCAGCTGGCCGAACGCAAGATAGAGGACTTCTTCACGCGGCGCGGTTTCAAAAGCGCCGCCGATTTCCTCAGATACTACCAGCACCTGAGCGGGATCGTCGTCTGGCAGCCAGGCGCGCTCGTCGTGGTGCCGAACGGCCTGGCACGTCATAAAGCGCCGCCGGAGATCGTCAGGGCGCTGCGACGGCTGGGGACGGGATGAACCCCCGCGTACGCCACCCGCGACTGGCCCCGGCAGGCCGGTTGCCTGGCGCGCCGATCAAGCCTATAGTATGGGATTTAGAACGAAAGGTGTTTGCGCCACTCTAGCATGGCTCGGCGCGGGCCAAGAGGGGGGAGAGAAGATGACTGCCGTCACACGCCGCAGCGCGCAGTGGTTAGTGTTGGCGGTGCTGCTGTTGAGTCTGCTCGGCGGGCTGGCCGGACCGCCGGCTGCACCCGTCGCAGCGCAGCAACCGCCGGTTGTGATCTCCGAGATCCGGATCGATCACAGCGGGGCCGACACCGATGAGTACTTCGAGCTGGCCGGGCCGCCGGGAACATCGCTGGATGGCCTGACCTATATTGTGCTCGGCGACGGTTCCGTTGGCAGCGGCGTGATCGAAGCGGTTGTGCCCTTGGGCGGCCACACCATCCCCGCGAGCGGGTTCTTCGTGGTGGCCGAAATCTCCTTCTCGCTGGGCGCAGCCGATCTTGAGGCATATCTCAACTTCGAAAACTCCGACAATGTCACACATCTGCTGGTGCAGGGCTTCACCGGAACGGACGGGCAGGACCTCGACATTGACGATGACGGCGTGCTGGACGAAACGCCGTGGATAGCCGTGATCGACAAGATCGCGGTAATCAAGGAAGGCAACCCGCCCACCACGACCGAATACCACTATGGCCCGCCGACCGTTGGGCCGGATGGGCAGTTCGTGCCGGGGCACGTCTACCGCTGCGGCACAACGTGGCTCGTGGGTCCGTTTGAGATTGGCACGACGGATACCCCCGGCGCGCCGAATCCGTGCCAGATCGCGGACCTGGCGCCTGTGGTGATGAGCACGACGCCTGCCAGCGGCGCCAGCAACGTGCCGGTCGACACGACGATCACGGTGGTGTTTAGCGAGCCGGTGACCGTCGGCGCGGCCTGGGCGGCGCTGGCGTGCGGCAGCAGCGGCCCGATCAGCGTCACGACGGGCGGCTCCGGCACGACCTACACGCTGTCCCCGGCAATGACCCTGCCCGCCGGAGACACCTGCACGGTGACGGTCGTCGCGGGGCAGGTGAGCGACACGGACGGCGACGATCCGCCCGACACACTGGCCAGCGATTATGTCTTCTCCTTCTCGACGGCGGGCACAGCACAGGGCTGCGGCGCGCCCGCCACGCTGATCCACGCGATCCAGGGCAGCGGCGCGGCCAGCCCGATGAACAACACGGTCCAGACGATTGAGGGCGTAGTGGTCGGCGATTTTCAGGGAGCGAGCCGGCTGCGCGGGTTCTTCGTCCAGGAAGAAGAGTCCGACGCCGACACGGACTCCGCGACCTCGGAAGGGATCTTCGTCTTCGACGGGAGCTTTGGCGTTGATGTGGCGGTGGGCGACCGCGTGCGCGTGACCGGGCGTGTCACTGAATATTTCAACCTGACCGAGATCACAGACGTGACGGCGTTGGACGTCTGCAGCCGCGGCGTGCCGCTGCCCGGCCCGGCAGTGCTCAGCCTGCCGGTGGGCGGGCCGGAAGACTGGGAAGCGGTCGAAGGGATGCGCGTGGTGATCCCGCAGACGCTCACCGTGGGCGACACGTACAACCTGGGGCGCTATGGCCAGGTCGGCCTGTTCGCGGGCGGCCCGGCCTACCAGTTCACGCAGATCCACCTGCCGGACGCGGCGGCGCTCGACGCCTATGAAGAGGCGCTTACCCGTCGCGCGGTCTGGCTGGACGACGGGAGCACCGTGCAGAATCCGCCTGTAGTCATCCACCCGGCGCCCGAACTAACCGCGTCCAACACGCTGCGCGCGGGCGACACGGTGACCGGTCTGACCGGCGTGGTGAACTACAGCTTCGATCTCTACCGCGTGGAGCCGGTCGAGCCGGTCGTCTGGACGCGCGCCAATCCGCGCCCGGAGTCGCCGCCGGCTGTGGGTGGCACGCTCACGGTTGCCAGCTTCAACGTGCTCAACTACTTCAACGGCGACGGCCTGGGCGGTGGTTTCCCGACCTCGCGCGGGGCAGACACGCCCGCCGAGTTCGAGCGCCAGCGGACCAAGATCATCGCGGCGCTGGCGGCGCTGCGGGCGGATGTGGTCGGCCTGATGGAGATCGAGAACGACGGCGACGGCCCGCAGAGCGCCATCGCGGACCTGGTCGGCGGGCTAAACGCTGCGCTGGGCGCAGGGGTCTATGACTACATCCGCACTGGTGTGATCGGCGGCGACGAGATCCGCGTCGCGTTGATCTACCGGCCGGGCATGGTCCAGCCGGTGGGCGAGCCTGCGGTGCTGACGTCGGCGGCGCACCCGCTATTCGACGACACACGCAACCGGCCCGCCGTCGCGCAGACCTTCGAAGACCCGGTCACGGGCGAGCGCTTTACCGTGGTCGTGAATCATTTGAAGTCGAAGGGGTCGGCCTGCGGCCCCGGCGATGACGATCTCTCGACCGGTCAGGGCAACTGCAACGCGACGCGCGAGAATGCCGCAATCGCATTGGCCGAGTGGCTGGCGACCGATCCGACTGGCGGCGGAACCGACCGTGTTCTGATCATCGGCGATCTGAACGCCTACGCGCGCGAGGACCCGGTTGTGGCGCTCGAGGCGGCGGGCTACACCAACCTGATCGCGCGTGCCGGCGGCTATGAAGCCTACAGCTACCTGTTTTCGGGGCTGCGCGGCAGTCTGGACCACGCGCTCGCCAGCGCGGCGCTGGAGCCGCTGGTGACCGGGGCGGCGCCCTGGCACATCAACGCGGACGAGCCGCGCGTGCTGGACTACAACGACACCGTCGCCGATCCGGGCGAGAGTGCAGCGGATACACGCCAGTCGGCGGCTTTCTACGCGCCGACCGCTTACCGCTCGGCGGACCATGACCCGCTGGTGATCGGGCTGCGGCTGGACGCCGCGCAGGCGGAGCCAACTCCGGCAGCGGGCGAGGGCGGCGCGCCAGCGATCGGCGTGTTCGACCCCGCAGTGAGCAAAGTGGGTGAGCTGCCGGCGGGCGGTATCGGGCTGGTGGGCGAGGCGCTCACCTGGCACATCACCGTGACGAACACCGGCACGGCGGCGGGAACCGAAATCGAGGTGGTGGACACCGTGCGGCCTGAGTTGCGGATCGACAGCGTCGAGACGGAGCAGGGCACGTTCCGCATTGAGGGGCAGACCGTCACCTTCTTCATCCCGCGCCTGGAGCCGGGCCAGATCGCGCGGATGCGCATCAACACGACCGTGCTCAGCAGCCCGCTGGGCGAGGCACGGAACGAGGTCACGGTGCGCGGCTTCGGCCCGGATGGGGTTGCGGTCAGCGCCCAGGGCGGGCAAAGTGTCGCCATCGCGACCGAGCTTCCGGCGACCGGCTACCCGGTGGATGGCGGCGCGGGCAAGTCGCTGGGCGGTCTGTGGGGCCTGCTGGCAGCGGCAGCGGCCGGGATGATTGCGGGCAGCGTGTGGCTGCTCCGCCGCGCGCGCGCCCGCCGCTGACGGTGTGACGCGATCGGGTGACAACAACGGGCGTGGATGCTGTGCGCACCCACGCCCGTTTGGTATTGGTTGCCCGGTGCCCGGCGCGGCCTAGCGGGCGACGTGTTCTTCGGCGAAGCGGCGCAGGGTGCGCAGGCGCTCGGCCGACTGAGTCTGCGCGTTGGCGTCCAGGTCTTCGGCGATCGCGTCCATCAGGTCGAGTAACTCGCTGCCGAAACGCGCGCCTTCGGTGGCGATCAACTCCTGAGCGGCTTCGTCGCTTTCTGCCGCCATCACCTCGTTGATGAAGCGAATCTGGGGCGGGGCGCTCTCGCGCAGGATCGCCAGCGTCCGCTCCAGCACCAGCTTGAGGCGCGCGGAAAGCTCCACGTTTCCCTGCTGCTCGGCAGCCTGGATGTTGGCCTGGAGCACTGCCAGGAACGTGTCGTCGATCTGGTCCAGGCGCGGACGGATGGCCGCGTCGATGTCCTGGCTGTTGAGGATCACGCGCAGGGTGTCGGCGGCGCGCTTGAGCACGGCCTGGGTTTGCTGGTCAAGCAGCGCGGTCAGATCCAGCAGGCGGTCGCGCAGGCGCGTCAGGCGGTTGCGCTCGTCGCCCTCGGCGCGGTCGATCATCTCGGAGAGCGACTGGAAGAAGACATAGTCGAAGGCGGGGCGCATCACGCCCACCAGCGCCTGAAGATGCTCCTCGTCTTCGGCGTGGCGCAGCACCAGCTCCATGAATTGCTCGCGCGTCATGTTCTCGCCCAGGGCTTCCAGCTCCGCGCCGATGTCCTGGATGACACGCTCCTGCGCCTCGGCGGCGGCAATGGCTTCGCGCCCGGCGGCTGTGTTCTGCACCAGGAAGTTGTACAACTGGATCAAACCTTCGGCCATCTCGTGGCGGCCCGTCTTGGCCGCGTTCTCAGCAGTGATCAACAGCAGTTGGAAGAACTGCGCGTCGATGTGCGCGTCCTGCTCCTGGACCATCGCCGGCCACTGGTCGGGGTTCACCTGCAGGAACATCTCCATGATGCGCAGCTTTTCGCGTTGCGCTTCGCGCATTTCTGCGGTGATCCCATCGGCTTCGAGAATCATGTCCAGCATGCCGGGGATGGTCAGCGCCTGGCGCGGCTGGAGCAGATAGGCGCGGCGCTTTTCTTGCGGGATCTGCTCGGTCACGCGCCGCAGCAGCTCGCCCATCGCCCGCTCCCGCTCCTGCTGGTTGATGTTCAGCTCCATCGGCATATAGACGATCAGCAGTTCTTTGCTGGGATCGTGATAGACGAGCGGGGTGCCGATGCTGACCGGACTGCCGCAGCTTGGGCAGGTGAGGGTGTTGATCTGCCCGGAGAGGAGACGCTGCTTGGCCTGTGGGTCCTGGCCGACGTCGATGATTTGCTCGATGATCCCGGTGAAGCGCTGCCCGCAGCGGGGGCAGGTAATCTGAGTGCGTACCACTTGCGACATGCAGACAACTCCTCGTCAGCGCCAGATGCGGCGCCGTCCGTTTCGGCTTGCTGGTAAACGATCGCGGGAAGTGTACCGCAGGGCCGCCGCCGCGTCGACCCCGGCTGACCAAGACGGCAGCACTCAGCTTCCCAGATTCCGGGGCAGAACGAAATGGAACGTCGCGCCGCCATCCGGATTGTTGGCTGCCCAGATGCGCCCGCCGTGCGCCGTGACGACGGCATGTGCCAGATAGAGGCCCAAGCCGGTTCCCTGGGTGTTGCTGGTCAGCGCGCTCTCGACGCGGTGGAACCGCTCGAAGACACGGGTGAGCTGATCCGGCGGCAGCCCGATGCCCTGATCGCTGACGGCGATGTGCACCCATTTCGAATCGTACGTGCCGCGCACGGTGATCTGGCCGCCCTTGGGCGAATACTTGATCGCATTGCTCAGCAGGTTGTCGATCACCTGGCGCAGCCGGGCATGATCCCCCGTGATGATCGGAAAATCATCCTGGAACTCGGCGCGCAGCGTGTGTTTGGTGGTTTGCGTCTGAAAGCGCTCGATGGACTGCCTGACCAGTGTTTCCAGGTTCACATCGTCCAGCTCCAGGCGCATACCCTCGGCCTGCAGCTTGGACGCTGCCAGCAGGTTCTCGATCAACTCGCCCAGCCGGTCGGCTTCCTCTTCGATGACGCGCAGCCCGTTCTGGATGGTTGTGCGGTCCCAGTTGGCGTCTTCGCGGCGGAGCGTGTCGGCATAGCCCTTGATCAGCGCGACGGGCGTTTTCAGTTCGTGGGAGATGACGGAGATGAAGGTCGATTTCAGCTCTTCCGCCTCGCGGAAATGCGTGATATCGCGCACATTGGCGATCACATTCTGCAGCGCCCCGTTGGGCCGGCGCAGCGGGGCGTAGGTGATGCCGACGCTGATTGCCGTCCCGTCCACGCGCTCCAGGTCGCCTTCGACGTACAGCGTTTCGTGGCTTTCGCTGTCGACTTCACCCGGCCAGCCTGCCGCGATGGCCTCGCTCAGCGCCGGCCCCAGCGTGCGCCGCTTCCAGCGGATGACGACATCGTGCGGGCGCCCCTGCGCCTGTTCTGCCGGCAGGCCGGTCATCCAGCTCAGGGCGCGGTTCCACCGTTCGACGACGAGGTCGGCATCCAGGATCATGATGCCGTCCGCGCTGTGATCGAGGATGGCGGCCAGGCGCTGGCGTTCCTGGTTGGCGAACTCGTACATGCGCGCGTTGTGCACGGCGATGGCCGCCTGATCGGCGAAGCTTTGCAGCAGGCGGTAATCGTTGTCGGTGGGCGTGCCGGCATAGGCGCGGAAGACAAACAAGATGCCGAGCATGTCGCCCGCCATGACCATCGGCAGGGCGACGACCTGGCGCAGCGTAAAGTCGAGCTTGCGCGCCACCTTGCGCATCTGGGTATAGGTGGGGGCCAGGTCAAGCTCGCCCTTGGCGGTCGGCGAGAGATCGCGCAGGATGGCGTCGAAGAGGTGCGCGTCCTCAGCCGTAATGCCGATCACGGCGCGCACGCGGAACGTGTCGCCCTCGCGCAGCGCGATCAAGCCGATCTCGCCGGAGAGCATCGAGGCGGCAGCCTGCAGAATCATGCGCAGGACCTCGCCCAGATCGAGGCGCGAGGTCAGCGCGCGGCTGATATTCAGCAGGTAATCGCGCTGGCGAACACGGTAGTCAGGCAAAAGAAACATACTATGATTGTACCTGCGCTTGCGATCTTGCGGCAGGGAGCAGCGCGCGTTCTTGCGCGCTTCTAGCGCATTTCTTGCGCAGTTCTAATGCGACAGCACCCATCACCGGGCGCCCGAACATCCACCAGCGCGCCCCTCAACCCCCGGCCCTTCTCCCTCGCAGGCTGTATAGACTGGAGAGAAGGGGGAGCACGCGGCAACCGAAAACCCCTCGCCCCGCGACGCAGTCGCAAGAGGGAGAGGGGTTTGGGGTGAGGGGAATGATGCCCGCACCCAACTCCCTGCGCGCTTGACCTCGGATTGAGCACGGGCCGAGCAAACCCGGCGGCCCCGGCGCCGCGCGCCGGGTTTCCCTCACGCTCCGGTCTGCAACGTTCGGAGCAGCCGCTAGAGATAGTCTTCTTCGGCGCGGGCGATGGCGCGCTCCAGCAGCAACAGGGCCTCGTCGATGGTCGCCTGGTCGACATTCAGCGGCGGGATGAGCCGGATGGTGCTGGTTCCGCAGCCGAGGATGAGCAGGCTCTCTGTGAAGGCGTAATCGACCACGGCGTTGCGCAGCTCCTGCGCGTAGGCGCGCGTCTCGCGGTCTTTGACGAACTCCACGCCGATCATCAGCCCCTTGCCGCGCACCTGGCCGATGCTGGGGTGCCGGTCCTGGATGGCGCGCAGCTTGTCCATCATATACTCGCCCATCTTCGCCGCGTTCTCAATCAACCCATTCTTGAGCAGGTCGAAGGTGGCGATGCCCGCCGCGCAGCTTACCGGGTTGCCGCCGAAGGTGCTGGCGTGCGCGCCGGGCGCCCAGGTCCGCATGATCTTCTTGCGGGCGATCATCGCGCCCAGCGGCATCCCGCTGGCGATTCCCTTGGCGGAGCAGACGATATCTGGCTGCACGCCCCAGTGATCGACCGCCCACCACTTGCCGGTGCGGCCCATGCCCGACTGCACTTCGTCGACGATGAGCAGAATGTCGTATTTGTCGCATAGGCGCCGCAGCGCGGGCAGGAAGCCATCCGGCGGCACGACATAGCCCCCTTCGCCCTGGATCGGCTCGACCAGGATGCCGGCGACCTCTTTGGCAGGCACGATGGTCTGGAAGATCTCGTTCTCGATGTAGTCCACAATGCGCTCGCCATAGTCGGCGAAACCCGCGTCGTTCAGCAGGGGGCGGTACGGGTTGGGATAGGGGACGTGGGTGATGCCGGGGACGAGCGGGAAGAAGTCCTCGCGCTGGATATATTTGCTGGCCGTAAAGCTCAGCGCGCCCATCGTGCGCCCGTGGAAGCCGCGCAGAAAGGCGATAAAGCGCCCGCGCTCGGTGTAGTAGCGCGCGAGCTTGGCCGCCGCCTCGATCGCTTCGGCGCCGCTGTTGCAGAAGAAGACCATCGCCTCGTCGTCCCCAAACGGTGCCACCGACGCCAGGCGTTCGGCCATCTCGATCTGGGGTGCGTAGTAGAAATCCGTGCCGGACATGTGGATGAATTTCTCGGCCTGGTCTTTGATTGCCTGGACGACGGCCGGGTGTGTGTGCCCTGTCGCCGTCACCGCGATGCCCGTGGTGAAGTCCAGGAACTGGTTGCCGTCGACATCCCAGACCAGGGCACCCTGGCCCCGCTCCATCACCAGCGGGTAACCTCGTGTATAGGACGGCGAAATGACCGCGGCATCGCGCGCGATCAGAGCCTGGGCGCGAGGGCCGGGCAGAACCCGTTGGACGGTAGTCATGTGTTGAATCTCCTGGATGGATAGTGTCAAACTGCCTTTGCTGCTCGCCCAGAGGGCAAGCGGATTGACCAAAAAACACGTCTTGGGCACGACGCGCTCTTGTGAAAAACAGCGCAGATTAATTATCCCGCCGGGAAAACGGGAAAGCAAGCCGTGCCCGCTCCGGGATGGTTCGGGCAGGGACGCTAGTGCTGTTGTTCGAAGCGGTAGCCGACGCCCAACTCGTTGATGATGTAAGTTGGCTCCTTGGGATTCGGCTCGAGCTTGCGCCGCAAGTGCCAGATATACACGCGCAGGTAATCGATATCATCAATATATTCAAACCCCCACGTCTGTTCGAGCAGCTCGCGGTAGGGCACGATGCGCGGCGATGCCTCGACCAGATGCGCCAGCAGGTTGAACTCGGTGGGGGTCAGGCGAACCGGCTCACCGCGCACGGTGACGCGGTGCTCGTCGAAGTTGACGGTCAGGTAGTCATCGCTGTAGACGACGTTCCCCCGCATCACGGTTGGCTCGCTGGCGGCGCGGCGCAGGTTGGCGCGCACGCGCGCCAGCAGGACGCTCATCTCGAACGGCTTGACGAGATAATCGTCCGCGCCCAGATCCAGCCCTTTGACGATCTCTTCCGGCTCGCTTTGCGCGGTGAGCATGATGATCGGGATGTTGCTGACCTCGCGCACGCGCTGGCAGACGGTCCAGCCGTCCATCGCCGGCATGATGATGTCCAGGATGAGCAGATCCGGGTGGCCCTGGTACATCTGGCGCAGACCCTCTTGCCCGTCGGCAGCGGTCAGAACCTGGTAACCCTCTTGTTTGAGCGTGCTGGCGACAAGCTGGCGCAAGGCCAGGTCGTCGTCAATGACAAGTATCGTCGCGTGTGCAGTCATCCGACCGTTCCGTTACAGCATTCGCCGCCTGCTAACCCGGCCAATCCGTGTCCCTAAAGATAGCTGCCCCCGCGGGTTGTGACAAGTGCGGCAGCGCCGATGAGCGCCACGTCGTCTCCCAGCGCCGCGGGGATAATCGGCACGTCGTCGCAATAGGCGGAGTCAAGCACATGCTCGCGCACAGCGGCGCGCATCGGCTCAAAGAGCAGATCGCCGGTTTTTGTGACCCCGCCGCCGACGACGATCACCTCAGGGTTGAACAGGTGCAGCAGCGTGACCAGCCCCAGCCCAACCAGCCGCCCCGCCTCGGCGATCTGCTCGATCGCGAACAGATCGCCCTCGGCGGCGGCCTGGCCGATGACCTTCGCGGTGATCTGCTGCAGATCGTCCACGCGCTCGGTGATGATCGAGCGCGCGCCAGCCTGCAGGCGGGCGATGGCCTTGCGCGCGATGGCGGGGCCGGCTGCCTCTTTCTCTAGCGTGGAAATCCGCTCGCCCACCAGCAGGATCATGTGCCCGGCTTCGGCGCCCAGGCCCTGCGCCCCGATGATCAGGCGCCCCTCGTCGATGATGCCGCTGCCGATGCCGGTGCTGACGGTCACATAGATCACATGCCTGTACCCCCGCGCTGCGCCGCGGGTGGCTTCTGCCAGGGCGGCGACGTTCGCGTCGTTGCCCAGGTACGTGGTGCAGCCGAAGCGATCCTGCACGATGGCGCGCAGCGGCACATTGTGCCAGCCCGGCAGGTTGGGCGGCGAGACGATCATGCCGGTGCGCGGGTTGATCGGCCCTGGCGCAGACACACCGATGCCGATAACCGAGCTCGGATCGTCTGGCATCACGCGGGCGATGGCGTCGAGCAGGCGCGGGATGACGCGCTGTGGCCCTTCGTGCGCCAGCGTTGGCTCGGCCCACCGTTCCAGCAGGTCGAGCGCCAGGTTGAAGCGCGCGGTGCGGACCTGCGTGCCGCCCAGATCGACGCCGATGATCACTTGATCCATGGCTTGGCTAACTCCCTTGGAACCGGCTGCGCGGCGAACCGCAGCCGGGCTGCTTGCGGGGGCGTTTGTCGGGGTTCTGCCCCCCTGATAGAATACAACGCACGGCACCAGGCCGCTGCGCGTGCAGCGCCCGTCTGCCGGATGTGCGCTCATTATAGCGTTGATCCCCGAACAGGACCGAACAGACAAAGCTCATGGCGAAGCTGACGCCCTCTCGCAAGCAGTACCTCGATTTCAAAAAGCAGTTCCCCGATGCGATCGTGATGTTTCGCCTGGGGGACTTCTATGAGATGTTCGATCAGGACGCCGAGGTGGCCGCGCGCGAGCTGGATCTGGTGCTGACCGGCCGCCCCGTGGCCAAGGGCGAGCGCGTGCCGATGTGCGGCGTGCCCTATCACGCCGTCGAGGGCTACATCGCGAAGCTGGTCGAGAAAGGCTATCACGTCGCGGTGGTCGAGCAGGTCGGCAGCGAGCCGGTCAACGGCCTGACGCCGCGCGAGGTCTCGCGGGTGGTCACGCCGGGGACGGTCATCGATCCGGGGATGCTGCCTGACGACCGCCACAATTACCTGATGGCGCTGGCGCCGGAGCCGGATAGTTCGGGCGCGAGCTGGGCAGCGGTCGGGCTGGCGTACGTGGACATCAGCACGGGCGAGTTCGCTGCTACCGAGCTGATCGGCGATTCCGCAACGATGGGCGTGGTCGAAGAACTGGCGCGTCTTGAGCCGCGCGAGGTGTTGCTGCCCGCGCGCTGGGCCGAGCGCGGCGTGCGCCTGCCGGACGGCGCGCACCTGACGCCGCTGCCCGATTATCGCTTCGAGCAAAGCTTCGCCCGGCAGGCGCTGCTCGATCACTTCCAGGCGGCCACGCTGGACGGCTTCGGCTTGCAGGACAAGCCGCTGGCGGTGCGGGCTGCCGGGGCGATCCTGGTCTACGTGCAGGAAACGCAGCGCGGCGCGCTCGGCCAGCTTGCCGCCCTGCGCAGCTATTCCACGTCCGGTTTTATGACGCTTGACGCGGCCACCCGCCGCAACCTGGAGCTGACCGAGACGATCCGCGAGGGGGGCAAGCGCGGCTCGCTGTTGGATGTGCTGGACCGCACCGTGACGCCGATGGGCGGGCGCCTGCTGCGCACCTGGATCGGTCAGCCGCTGCTGGATCGCGCCCAGCTCGAGCGCCGCCTGGACGCGGTCGAGGCGCTCTATGCCTCGGCGGCGATGCGGGCGGCTGTCCGTGCGGCGCTGCGCCCGGTGAGCGATCTGGAGCGTCTGACCAACCGCCTGCTGGTGGGCCGGGCCGGTCCGCGTGACCTGCTGGCGCTGGCCGAGGGGCTGGGCGCCGTCCCGGCACTGCGCGAGGCGATCGCCGGAGCCGAGACGCTGGCCCCGCTTTACGACAGGCTGGACCCCTGCGACGACGTGCGCGAGCTGATCGCGCGGGCGCTGAACGACGATCCCCCGGCCACGCTCACTGTTACGGGCGTGATCCGGCCCGGCTATTCACCGGAGCTGGACCACGTGGTACAGGCTACGCGCGGCGCGCGCGAGTGGGTGGCGGGCCTGGAAGAGGTCGAGCGCGAGCGCACGGGGATTAAGTCGCTTAAGGTCGGCTACAACAAGGTCTTCGGCTATTACATCGAGGTCAGCCGGGCCAACGCCGAACGCGTGCCGGACGACTATATCCGCAAGCAGACGCTGGTCAACGCGGAACGGTATATCACGCCGGAGCTCAAGGAATACGAGGCGCTGATTCTCAACGCCGAAGAACAGCTTCTCGAGATCGAGGCGCGGCTGTTCCGTGAAGTGTGCGAACGGGTCGCGGCGCGGTCCGGCGCGCTGCTCGCTACGGCGCGCGCGATCGCGCATCTGGACGTGTTCGCCTCGCTGGCCGAGGTCGCCGCGCGCGAGAACTACGTCCGCCCAGAGCTGACCGATGAGGATGCGCTCGACATCCGCGACGGGCGGCACCCGGTGGTGGAGCGGATGCTGACTGGCGAGCGGTTCGTGCCCAACGACACGCACTTCGACGCCCACGAGCGGATTCACATCATCACCGGGCCGAACATGGCGGGCAAGAGCACGATCATCCGCCAGGTGGCGCTGATCGTGCTGATGGCGCAGATCGGCAGCTTCGTCCCGGCGCGCGAGGCGCGCATCGGGCTGGCAGACCGCATCTTCACCCGCATCGGCGCCCAGGACGAGATTCACGCCGGGCAGTCGACCTTCATGGTCGAGATGGTCGAGCTGGCGCTGATCCTGACCCACGCCACGCGCCGCAGTCTGGTGATTCTGGACGAGGTCGGGCGCGGGACCAGCACGTATGACGGCATGGCGATCGCGCGGGCGGTGGTGGAATATCTGCACAACAACCCGCGCCTGGGCGCGCGCACGCTGTTCGCCACCCACTATCACGAGCTGACCGAGCTGGCGAACATCCTGCCCGGTGTGGCGAACTACAACGTCGCTGTGGCGGAAGAAGGCGACGAGGTGGTCTTCCTGCACAAGCTGATACCCGGCGGCGCGAACCGGTCCTATGGCATCCACGTCGCGCAGCTTGCCGGCGTGCCCAAAGCGGTTACCAACCGCGCCAGCGAGATTCTGGCAGAGCTTGAGGCGGCGGGCAGCGATTTTCGGCTGGAGAAGCGCGAGAAACCGCCGGGGACGGTCCAGCTTTCGTTTTTCCAGACCGATCCCGATCCGGTCGTCAAGGCGCTCAAGGCGCTGAAAATCGACGAGATGACGCCGCTGGACGCCCTGACCAAGCTCTACGAACTAAAGCGCTTGATCGAGGACGAGTAGCGCCGCGCGCCGTCTGAAGGGGGTTGAGATGCGCATCGCGTTTGTGGCCACGCGGCTGGCCGGGGTGGACGGGGTCAGCCTTGAGACGGCCAAGATTGCCACCGTGCTGGCCCGGATGGGGCACGAGGTCTTCTACTGCGCGGGCGAGCTGGAGCCGGGCGGCCCACCCGGACGGCTGATCCCTCAGATGCACTTCAAGCACCCCTCGATTCAGGACGTGCAGCGCGACGCCTTCAGCGGAACCGAGCCGCGCCCCGCGCTCGACGCGGAGATTCAGCGGCTGGCGGATGCCCTGCGCGGCGAGCTCCGTGCCTTTATCGACGACTTCGCCATCGAGGTGCTGATCGTGCAGAACGTCTTCGCCATCCCGATGCATCTGCCGTTGGGCGTGGCGCTGGCCGATCTCGTCGCGGAGACGCGCATCCCGACGCTGGCCCACAACCACGACCTGTACTGGGAGCGCGAGCGGTTCCTGGTCAACCGCATCCCGCACATTCTCAAGCGTGCCTTCCCGCCGATCCTGCCCTCGGTGCGCCACATTGTGATCAACACTGTGATGCAGCGCGAGCTGTGGATGCGCTCCGGCGTCGAGGCGACGGTGATCCCCAATGTGTTCGACTTCGACAACCCGCCCCCGCCGCCGGACGAGTACAGCGCCGGGTTCCGCGCCGACATGGGATTCGCCCCCGACGACGTGATCCTGCTCCAGCCCACGCGCCTGATCGCCCGCAAGGGGATGGAGCGGGCGATCGATCTGGTGGCGCTGCTGGGCGACGACCGCGTCTATCGCTATGTGGTCACTGGCGAACCGGGCGACGAGCCAGGCCCGTACGCCGACTGGCTGAAGGGCTACGCCGAGCGCGCCGGGATTCGCGCCCACTGGATCGGGGACCGGATCGGGGCGCAGCGCGGCGAGCGCGACGGCAAGCGCATCTACGCGCTGTGGGATGTCTATCCCCAGGCGGATATCATCACCTATCTGAGCCGCTACGAAGGCTTCGGCAACGCGCTGATCGAGACGCTGTACTTCCGCAAGCCGCTGGTCGTCAACCGCTATCTGCCTTATCGCTCGGATATCGCCCCGGCAGGGGTGCAGGCGATTGAGATTGACGAGTACGTGACCCCGGACACGGCCCAGCGGGTCAAGGCGCTGCTGGCCGATCCGGCGCGGGTGGCGCACATGACCGAGCACAACTATCAGGTGGGCCTGGCGCACTTCTCGTATCGCGTGCTGGAAGAGCGCTTCGGCGCCCTGCTGCGCGAGATCGAAGCCGGGCGTGCGGCTCAGCGCTGAGTTGTCAGCCGGGCGGCGGGCATGGTACTATCGCGGCTTTGCATCGGGCGGAATGGACTGACTGAGGCTGACCGTGTCTGACTTGCGCGTGCTCTCCGAAAGCGAGAAACGCTGGAATATCGCCCTACAGATTCCACCCTCGGTTCTCGCCGCGCTGCGCGAGTTCCACCCCGTCATCGCTCAGGTGCTCTACAACCGTGGCCAGGATACCCCGGAGAAAGCGCGCGCCTTTCTCGACGGCGGCGACGGCGCGCTGCACAATCCGTTCGCGCTGCACGGCATGGCGCAGGCGGTGGAGCGCATCCGCCGCGCGATCAAACGCGGCGAGCAGATCGTCGTCTATGGAGATTTTGACGCAGACGGCGTGACCAGCACGGCGCTGCTGGTCCAGGCGCTGCGGGCGCTGGGGGCGCATGTCGAGCCGTACATCCCGCACCGCGTCGACGAGGGGTACGGCCTGAACTTCGAGGCACTGCGCACGCTGCACCAGCAGGGGACCTCGCTGGTTGTCACGGTGGACTGCGGCATTCGCTCGGTCGAAGAAGTCGCGTATGGGCAGCGGCTCGGTCTCGATCTGATCGTGACGGATCACCACTCGGTCGGCGAGGCGCTTCCCCCGGCAGTGGCGGTCATCGACCCCAAGATCGACACGCGCCGGCGGCTGGAAGAGGGCCGCACCAACGGTTACCCGGAGGATATGCTGGCCGGGGTGGGGGTGGCTTACAAGCTGGCGCAGGCGTTGTTTTCTGTGGCCGAAAGCCAGGATCGCCGTCCGCCGCCGCTGCGCCTGGACGATTTGCTCGATCTGGTCGCGCTGGGGACGGTCGCCGACCTGGTGCCGCTTGATCGCCTGGAAAACCGCGAGCTGGTCCGGCGCGGGCTGCAAGTGCTCAACCGCGCGCAGCGGCCCGGCGTGTACGAGCTGATGGAAGTCGCGGGGGTCCGGCCGGAGCAATGCAACGCGACGAGCATCGGTTTCATGCTGGGGCCGCGTATCAACGCCGCCGGGCGGCTGGATAGCGCCATGATCGCCTATGAACTGCTGAGCACGCAGGATATGGCGCGTGCTTCGGAACTGGCGCAGCACCTTCAGGCGCTCAACGTTGAGCGGCAGGAACTCACGCTCCAGGCGGTCGAGGTGGCGCGCGAGCAGGCATTTGACAGCGGCCAGGATCTGCCGCTGATCTTCGCGACAAGCTCTGGCTTTCGCCCCGGCATTGTGGGCCTGGTGGCCGGGCGCCTGTGCGAGGAGTTCTACCGCCCGGCGGTCGTCGTGCAGCAGGGCGAGACGGAGTCGCGCGGGTCGTGCCGCAGCATCGACGAGTTTGACATCACCGACGCGCTGGATGAGTGCGCCGATCTGCTGGTGCGGCACGGCGGGCACGCGCAGGCGGCAGGCTTCACCGTTCTCAACGAAAACCTGCCGAAGCTGCGCGAGCGGTTGATGCAGCTTGCCGCCGAGCGGCTGGATGGCGAAGATCTGCGTCCGTCGCTGGACGTCGACGCCGAGGTACCCTTCGACCAGCTTACCGAGACGCTGGCGGACGAACTGCGCCGGTTGGAGCCCACGGGCGCCGGAAACGACGCGCCGCTGTTCGTCACGCGCGGGGTGCGCGTGGTCGAGGCGCGGCGGGTCGGCCAGGAAGGCAAACATCTGCGCCTGCGCCTGTCGAACGGCGTCCAGTTCCTGGATGGGATTGCCTTCAAGTTTGGGGACTGGGCCGAACGCCTGGAAGGCATGATGGATATTGCCTATCACCTGGAAATCAACGAGTGGAACGGGCGCCGGCGGCCGCAGTTGAACATCCAGGACCTGCGCCCGGCTGGCCGGCCGGGCTGATACACCGCCGGAGTGTCGTTGATGCAGCGGCTGGCGATGTGCCTCCGACTCGGACTCCCGTTGGCCTCGATCATGCGGCGCGTGACCGTGCTGGTGGGGCTGCTGGCGGTGGTGTCTGCCGCGTGGCCGGCGAGCGCCCAGCAGTGGGAAGCGATCCCCTCGCCGTTTGGCGTGGTGGAGGCGTACTACCGGCCCGCCGACGCGCGCGAGCTCGGCGCGGGGTGGGAGCGAATCATTTTCGAGTGGCCGCGCTTCCAGCCAGACGGCCCCCACCAGTACAACCTCGACGCTGTGCCCGAAGCCTGGCTGCGCGAGGCGCGCGACGCCGGGCGCGAGGTGGTCGGTCTGCTGAAGAACACGCCCCTGTGGGCCTCGGAGATCAAGATGCTCGGCGCGCCGCCGCTCGGCCTTGACCGCCCGATCGACGATCCGGCGAACTATTGGGCCGCGTTCGTGCGGCGGACGGTTGCCTACTACAGCGAACGGTGGGGCGTCCATCGTTGGATCATCTATAACGAGCCGGACATCCGGCCCGGCGACCTGCCGTGGTACGAGTTCGACGGGACGGAAGCCGACTATTACCAGATGCTCAAAGTCGCCTATCTGGCGGCCCGCTCGGTCGATCCCCAGGCTAAAATTCACCTGGCGGGGATGGCGTGGTGGGTGGACGTGGTTAACGGGCGCGAGCCGTATCTCAAGCGGGTGCTGGATATCGCGGCGAAAGACCCGGACGCCTACGCGCACGGGTTCTTCTTCGATGTGGCGACGGTGCACGTCTATTTCGAGCCGCGCAATGTCTGGCGGCTGGTCGTGGAAACGCGCGGAATCCTGGAGCACTACCGGCTGGGGTACAAGCCGATCTGGATCGGCGAGACCAACGCCAGCCCGTCCATCGATCCGCTCGCCGCGCTGCCACCCTCGTCGTACAGCGTCTCGCTGGAGCAGCAGGCGGCCTATATTGTGCAGGCGTCGGCGCTGGCGCTGGCCGCCGGGGCGGAGCGGATCGCCGTCTATCGCCTGTACGATGACAATTACCGGCCGGGCGAAACCGAACCCTGGGGGCTGGTCCGCGCCGACGGCTCGCGCCGCCCCGCGTTTGAAGCGTACCGGATGGTGATCGACGCCTTCGGGCACACGCTGTCGGCGCAACGCTACCTGAGCGCGCGCTCGACGATGGTCACGCTGCGCCAGCCGGGGCGCACGGTCTACGTGGTCTGGGCGCGCGAGCGAGAACCCGTGCGGTTCCACGTCTTTTCGCTTTTCGCCGGCGAAACCGGCCTGCTGTATCGGTCCAACGGGCAGGTTAGCTCGGTCCGCTCGGAGATCGTGCCCGGCCATGAGGCGGCGTGGTACGTCGTGGACACGCCCGGCGCCGTCGCGCAGCCCGACGGCGCGATCCTGGTCGAGGGCGCTCCGGCGGTGCTGGTCATCGGCGGCCCGCCGCGCGCGGTGTGGATCGAGGTGGGCGGCGTGACCTGGCAGCTCAGCAAGGGGGACGCATGATCCGGCGGCTGCGGCGTGGGCTGGCGGCGTTTGGGCTGGCGGCGTGCGTCGCGGCAGGGGCTGTTTCTGCGAGCCGCGCCCAGGACGGCGCGCCCCAGGGCGCGTTGCGTTTCGGTGTCATCGAGGCAGCAGGGCAGCACGCCGCGCTCGAGGCGCTCGGCGCGGGGTGGGAGCAGATCACCTTCGCCTGGGACGCGCTTCAGCCGGACGGGGTAGGCGGGCTGGATACCAGCGCCATTGACCCGGCGGCGCTTGAGGCAGCGCGGGCAGCCGGGCGCGAGGTCGTCGGGTTGATCGCGCGCACGCCTGCCTGGGCCTCGGCCAGCGGCGAGCCGGACGCCGTGCCCGACGGGCTGGCGCTGCCCGTCCGGGATCCGCGCAACCGCTGGGCCGCGTTCGTGCGGGCGCTGGTCCGCCGCTACGCTCCGCTGGGGGTTCACACCTGGGTGATCTACGACGAGCCGGATGTGCGGCCCGGCGAGGGTGAAGTCCGTTTCGCCGGCGACGTGACGGCCTACGCGCAGATGGTGCACGTGGCGGCGCAGGCGGCGCGGTCGGTCGATCCGCAGGCCGAGATTCACCTGGCTGCGCTCAACTGGTGGGTGGATATGGCCGCCGGGCGCGAGCCGTACCTGGCGCGGCTGCTGCGCGCCTGGCGGGCGAACCCGGCTCTCGACGCGCCGGAAGCATCGTTCGACGCGGTCCGGCTGCGCGTGCGCGATAGCACCGCATCGGTCGCCGACGTGCTGGGCGCGGCGCGGGCGATTCTGGACACGGCCCGCCTGCCGGACATGCCGCTCGTACTGGAAGTGAGCGCCCGCGTCACGGTCGAAGACGGCGGCGCCGGGCGCGTGCCGCTGTTCGGCATCACACCCCAGATGCAGGCCGATTTCGTCGTCCAGGCGGCGGCGCTGGCGCTGGCCGCCGGTGTGGAGCGGTTCGCCTATGGTCCGCTGGCCGACCCCGACGATCAGCCCGGCGCAGGGCTGATGGCGCAGGACGGGACGCGGCGCCCCGCATTTGCGGCCTACCAGCGGGCGATCGCTCTCTTCGCGCCGGCTGAGCGCGCCGCGCTTTATGCCCACGACGGCGCGGCGCTGGTCGAGCTGAACCAGGCGGCGCGCGACATCTATGTGATGTGGGCGCGCGGCGACCGGCCGGTGGAGTTCGTCATCACCGCCGGGCAGGTCAACGAGCGCGCGCTGCGCGAAGACGCATCGGGACGCCGAACCTTTGTGCGCTCGCAGCCGTACGATTTCCCCGCGGCCTATTTTGTCGAAGCGCCCCCGGTGAGTCGGGACCAGAACGGCTTTGTGACGGTCGCCGGGGCGCCGGTCCTGATGATCTTCGAGCCGCCGGGCGACTGGTACCGCGTGGTCTACACGGTAATCGACGGCCAGCGGCGCCGCCTGCGCTAGGGTGGCGGCGTGTCCCGGCCCGCGCCCGCGTGGGGCGTCTTCCTGTTCTTTGCCTGCCTGTATGCGCTTTCGTTGGGGCGCGGCTTTTACAGCAGCGACGGCGAGGTGATGTTTCACACCGCCGCCGCGCTCGCTTCGCGGGGCGCGCTGGAGCTGCCGCCCGACCCCGCCCTGCCGCAGATCGTCGCCGGGCGGAGCGGGCGGTTCTACTCCAAGTACGAGCCGGGACTGCCGCTTCTGGCAGTCCCGCTCTATGCCGCGGGGGATCGGCTCGCCGCGATCAACGCGGCGCATCGCACGCAGGTCGCCGCGACCGCTGTTCTGCTGCTGCCCGTGCTGGCCGGGGCGGGGACGATCACCGCGCTGTACCGGCTGGCGCGGCGTTGGGCTGGCGGCGGGCGCGCTGTGACGGTCGCGCTCGCCGCCGGGCTGGCGACCCCGCTGTGGCCCTACAGCCGGATGCTGTTCGCCGAGGCGGTGCTGGCCTGCGCGCTGGCGGCGAGCGTGGCACTGGTTCTGAGCGGCCCGCCCCGGACGCGGCGGCTGGCGGGCGCGGGGGCGATCTTCGGCCTGGGCGTGCTGGCGCGCGCCAGCCTGGCGATCTACGCGCTGCCGCTGGCCTGGCTGCTGGCGCGAACCGGCCCCGTGCGCGACGCGCGCTCGGTTGGTGCGCGGTGGGCGGCGTTTGCGTTGGGCGCGCTGCCACTTGCCGCCGGGGTGCTGGCGCACAACGTGCTGCGCTTTGGCGCGCTGTGGCGGTTCGGGTACGCGGGCGAGGGCTTCACCACGCCGCCGCTTGACGGCGTAGCCGGACTGCTGCTCAGCCCCGGCAAGAGCGTTCTGCTTTACGCGCCGCCCTTGATCCTGGGCGGGTGGCTCGGCCCGCGCTTTGCCCGCCGCCAGCCGGGGATGGCCGGGTTCCTGGCGCTGGCGTGGATCGCGGCGCTGGGCTTCTACGGCGTGTGGTGGGCGTGGCACGGCGGCTGGTGCTGGGGACCGCGCCTGCTGGTGCCGCTGCTGCCGCTGAGCTGCCTGCCGCTGAGCGCGCTGCCGGACGGGCAACGCTGGCGTGCGGCTGCGGTCGGGCTGATCGCCCTTGGCGCGGCGATCAATGCGTTGGGCGTGCTGACCGATCCGGTTGCGGCATACGCGCAGGCCAGCGACGCCGGCGCGACCGATTATGACCGCCTGCACTGGACGCCGGGCGCGACGCCGCTTGCCGTTGCGGTCGAGCGAGCGCTCGCCGGGCAGACCGAGCCGCTGGCGCTCTTTCATCTGGCCGGCGGCGGACTGCCGCGCGCCTGGACCGTGGGTGTGCCACTGGCGGCGCTGGCCGGGATGGCGCTCGGCGGATGGGCTGTGGCGCGCCCGTTGCGGCGCGGGCGCGCCCCCTGATCGCCGCCCGACTCAGCCCCGCAGCGCCGCTCTACGCAGTGCCGGGTTGCCGCGCGCTCAGTAGCGCCCGGCGACTTCCCAGGGGTTCGGCCCCATATCGACCGGGTAGAGGCGCAGCACGACGCCCCACTTGCCGTGATCGACGTAGAAATAGGACGGTCCGCCGGTGGGCAGGGTTTGCAGCCGCCCGGTGAAGGTGGCTTCCGGCTCGAACGCCCAGCCAAGCGTGGCGCGCACGCCGGGCGCTTCCAGCCACACCTTGCCGATTGGCCCCACGGGCACGAATCGTCCGGGCGGCGGCGTGGGCATGGCCGGGGCCGGGTCGCCGGGGTTGAATGTGTCCGGGTAGGTTTCCCAGTATCCGTTGTTGTAAATCACGTAGATCGTGCCGCGCGCGTCGCCGCCCATCGGTCCATAGTAATAGGCGCGCCCGCCCTCGAAGTCCTGCCCGAAAGCCTCGACGCGGATCACCGGGGCGGGGCAGGTATCGGTCGGCAGGCGCTTGCCCGGCTCGAAGGTGAAGAACCAGGGGTTCGGGCAGCCGGGGACGGGTGTCGCGGTGGGGGGAGCCGGGGGGATGCGCGGGACGCGCAACACCTGCCCGGCAGCGATCGCGTTCGGGTTGGACAGGCAGTTGGCCTGCGCGAGCTGGTCGACCGTCGTCCCGGTCCACAGCGCGATGCCGAACAGCGTGTCGCCCGCCTGCACGACGATGGTCGGCCAGTCGGTGCGGATTATGCACGAGGGCGCGCTGGTGGGCAGCGGGGTCAGCGTCGCGAACGGGGTCGGGAGCGGTGTCGGCTGGCTGGTGGCGGTTGGCTGGCCGGTGGCGGTCGGCAGCCCGGCGAATGAAGTCGGCAGGCTGGTTGGTGTGGCGACCGCGTCGCCGCCGGTGCTCAGCGAGCAGGCGAGCGCAGCAGCCATCAGCGCGGCGATCAGCAGCAAGATGCGGTTGTGGCTCATGGTGTCCTCAGTCGATGGAGCGGCGTCGAGTCATATGAGCGATTTTAGCAGAGTGAACGCGGCGCGTGCCCAACTTCTGCCGGGCGGCTGTCCGCCGGACGGCGCGCGGAAAGCCCCGGTTGCAAAGCGGCAGGTGGCGCGGCACAATGGTGACCGGCAAGCGGCAGCGTGACTGTACCGGTGGCGTGTGGCGGCCGGGCAGAGAGGATGAGGCGATCATGGCACAGCAAAAACCACTCCAGTTCTCGTACGGCGGCCAGGCAGTGATCGAGGGCGTGATGATGCGCGGCCAGTACATCGCCGCGGTGGCGGTGCGCAAACCGTCGCGCCACGAGCTGATCGTCCGGCTGCCCGAGGGCGAGCAAACCCCGCGTTACGCGATGGCGCGCGGCAGCGGCGGCGTGGTGGTGGAAGGCGTGCGGATCGTCGGCGAATATACCGGCGCGCTGGCGACCGAAACCCGCTTGGGGGAGATCGAGCTGAAAGAGATCCCGCTCAGCGCGGCGCTGTACCGGGGGCGCGTGGCGCGCTGGCCATTCGTGCGCGGTCTGATCGGGCTGTGGGACGCGCTGGGGCTGGGCACGCGGGCGCTGCTGTGGTCGTCGGATGTGGCGCTGGAAGAAGAGAACGTCGAGTTCTCATTTGAAAGCGCGGCGGGCATGGGGATGGTCGTCGTCTCGCTGGGGCTGGGGATCGGGCTGTTCTTTGTGCTGCCGGCGGCGATCTCGGCGGGGATCCGCAGCCTGACCGGGCTGGAAAGCAAGATGCTCACGGATGTGGTCGAAGGCGTGATCAAACTGTCGATCCTGATCGGCTATATCTGGGGGATCGGGCGGATGGAAGACGTCAGGCGGCTGTTCGGCTATCACGGCGCCGAGCACAAGACCATCAACGCCTACGAGGCCGGGGCGGAGCTGACACCGGAGTCTGTCGCGCGTTTCCCGATCCAGCACCCGCGCTGCGGGACTGCGTTCCTGCTGACGCTGGTCGTGCTGTCGGTGCTGATCCACATCGTCACCGGGCGGCCCGATAACCTGCTGGGGCTGTTGGCGTCGCGCGTGCTGCTGATCTTTCCGATTGCCGGGCTGGCCTACGAAGTGATCCGCTTTACCGCCAGGCACCTGGACAACCGCCTGATTCGCTGGATTATCAAGCCCAATCTGGCGTTGCAGGGCCTGACCACGCGCGAGCCCGACGAGTCCATGCTGGAAGTGGCGATCGCGGCGCTGGAGCGCGTGCTGGCGGCGGAGCGCGCCGCCCTGAAGACGGCTGAGTCTGCGCCTGCTGAGGCCGCGGCTCCGGCTGTGGCGGCGGATTAGGAAGCCGGCAGACCGGTTTGTGTGCAACGGGCGGCGCGAGCTGCGCTCCTGCATGAATCACACCATAGGCGCCTTTCGCGGCGGCTTGTCTGCGATCAGCACCAGCGCCGTACTGCGCCGCAGC
Organism: Thermoflexus sp.; assembly: GCA_020724465.1. Taxonomy (GTDB): domain Bacteria; phylum Chloroflexota; class Anaerolineae; order Aggregatilineales; family Aggregatilineaceae; genus DYGX01. Next base: position 230,028 of record DYGX01000003.1, on the reverse strand, counting down.
GTTTCGACAACCAGCCTTGAGCGGAACCCCGCCGCGGCCAGGCGTTTGTCTGCCTGGGCGGGCCAGGGTCCCCGCTGCCCGGTGACTCGGTAAGCCAGTTCCAGCGCGTCACGCGCCGCTCCCCCCTGAGTCAACAGCCCATTGACGACCACGATCAGCCGCCCGCAGGGGATCAGCACGCGGTGGATTTCGGCCAACGTGGCGGGGTCGAAGATGAACTCGGCGGGAAAGGTGCTGATCACCGCCGGGAAGCGCTCGGCGGGGAAGGGGAGCGCCTGAGTCCGCCCGCGCACAAGGCGTGCGGGGATGCCGCGTCGCCGGAGCTTGCGCCGCGCCAGCCGCCCCATCGACCGGCTGAGATCGAGCGCAACGGTGCGGTAGCCGAGGGCGCGCAGGTCGAGCTGCAGGTCGCCGGTGCCGTGCGCCAGCTCCAGGACCGTCGCGCCGGGCGGCGCGGTCAGGTGGTTGAGCGCCGTCCGCTGCCAGCGCCGCCATTCGCCCAACGACACGATCCAGGCCACTGCGTCGTAGGTGAAGGCCAGCTCGTTGTACAGCAGCCGGAAACCCAGGCGGATCACGCGTCGCCAGGCGCGCGCCAGCGGAGTGGGACGGGCTGATCGGGTGTTGGTCATCACATGCCATCCTGCGCGGTGCGGATCAGTCCTTCCATCATACCGCACGCGGCGGGCGCTTGTGGACAGATCGGCGCGAGGGGGTAAAATTCACGGGCGGCTTGGCGCAGCGCACCGCTGACAGCGCCGCGTCCATGCTGTATACTCGCAGTGCTTCCGCCATCCAGGCGCCGGGGGTTCGGCGCGACACAGGCAACACGTCATAAGGAGACAGCCCTATGCCATCTCTGTGGCACTTAATGCGGCCCATTGCGCTGGCCGTCCTCGCATTCCTGATTCTTCCCCTGGCCGTGCCGGTCAGTCTTGCTCAGGACGACGAAGCGCGCGTCCTGATTCAGGGATCGCAGCAGCTTGAAGATGTGCTGCGCACGATCCGCGAGCGGTACCTGGAAACCGCGCCGGATGCCGACGTCCAGATCGACCCGCAGGGTCCGAGCCGCGGCTTCGAGGCTCTGTGCAGCGGCGAAGCGGACATCGTGATGGCGACCGAGCCGATCTCCGACGCGCTGATCGCCCGCTGCGCCGAGCAGGGCCAGGATTTCATCGAGACGGTGATCACGTATCAGGCGGTGGTGATTCTGGCGCCGGCGGCTGCCGGGCTGACCTGCCTGACGCAGGACCAGATCGCGGAGACCTGGTCGCTGGGCGCCCCGACCGATCTCACGTGGGCCGATCTTGAGACGGTGACGCTGAGCGGCACGCTGAGCTTCGCCGGGCCGCGCGACTTCAGCCCCGCCTACACGCTGTTCCGGGCGCTGTTGCCCGCCGGCGAGCTGCGCGATGACATCCAGACGTTTGACGACCCGCAGGCCATTGCGGACGCGGTGGCGTCGGCTGAAGCGCCGGCGCTGGGCTTTGTCTCGCTGGCCGATTATGAGGCGCTGCCGGCGTCAGGCGCGGTCGCCGTGTCGATCGCGAATAACGCCGGGGAGTGCGTTCCGCCCGGCTTGAATACGCTTGAAGACCGCAGCTATCCGCTGGCGCAGTACGGCTATCTGTACGTCAACGCGAACAGCGCTGGGCGCGAGCCGGTCCGCCGGTTCCTGGAGTTCGCGCTGACGGATGAGGCGGGCGCGCAGACGGCGGCCCCGGAGCACGGCTTCCTCTCTCCGACGACGGCCACGCTTAACCTGGGCCTGAATAACGTCTTGAACGGGACGGTCGGACGAAGCTTTACCCGCCCGCTGTCGCCGGTCAACATCGCCACGACGGAAGCAGGGACGATCACCGTGGCGGGGACGTCGCTGTTCGGCGGGCTGACAAAAGATATTGCGGACAGCTTCACGGCGCGCTTTATGCAGGCCCAGGTTGAAACGGAAACGCTTGGCGAAGCAGCCGGCTGGCAGGCGCTCTGCTCCGGCGAAGCGGATGTGCTCCAGACCACGCGCGAAGCGACGGATGAGGAACGCGCGCTGTGCGAGGAAAACCGTCTGGATCTGCACACCCTCGATCTGGGCTACGAGGCGGTAGTGTTCGCCGTGCCGGCCAGCAACGACTGGCTTCAGTGCCTGGACGGTGAGACGTTCGAGGCGATCTTTGCCGCCGCCACCGACGACAGCCCGGCACCCGGATCCTGGGATGCCATTAACGCAGACTGGCCGGAAAGCGACCTGCTGCTGGTGGTTCCGCCGCTCAGCACGGGCGAGACGGATTTCGTGGCGTTCCGCCTGTTGGGCCGGCTGGACTTTGTCATGCGCGATGACGTGGTCACCAGCAACGATCCGCTCTACCGCGCGCAAGGCGTCGCCAATACCGACAACGGCCTGACTTACCTGCGGTGGAGCGCGCTTCAGGGCAGCCAGGCCGACATCAACCTGCTCGCCATCGACGCAGGCGAGGGGTGCGTCGCGCCATCCGTTGAGACGTTTGCAGATGGAAGCTACGCGCTGGCGTACCCGGTGCGCTATGTTTTCACCACCGGATCGCTCGCCAGGCCGCTGGTGCGCGCGTTCCTGTGGCAGTTCTACGATCAGACCACCGTCGAGCGCCTGAGCAAGACGCCGTTCGCCGGTCTTGATCTGGAACGGTGGGCCGGAGACGAGCGCAGCGCCGCGTTTGACTTCCTGGCCGCTTTCGAGCCGGCACCGTCTGAGCAGCCGACTGACGAGCCGGCGGACGAGCCAGAAGCGGCACCAGAAATGACGGAGACCCCGGACGCCGCCGAGGAACCTGAGGCGACGGCAACGCCGTCTGGCGACTGACGCTGCGCCACCCGGCAATGCAAGCGCCCCCACCGGGACGGTCGGGGCGCTTTAATTGTGGCGCAGCTAACCGGCCCAGATCTCGACGTGGCCCGCCAGCACGCCGTCGAATACCGTGGTGATGGCGGCCAGATCCGCCTGGAACGTAGCGGTATCGCCCCCTTCCAGCCGCAGAGCCAGCTCAAGCTGTCCGGCGGCGTCCAGAGCGGGCCACAGCAGCGGCCCGTTGCGCTCGCGCACGTCGGCGAAGGTGTCGGGGCAGATCACGCGGTAGGCTTCAGGCAGGTCCGGGCGGTCGGGGACCAGGCGCAGGTGGGCGATCCGGCTCGCGCCGTCTGGCCGGACCTCACCCTCGATGGAAAACGAGAGCGGCTCCGTGGTCAGGTCGAAGGTCTGGCAGCGCCCGCCGTGCAGCGTGGGGCGGAAATACCCACTGCCGCTGATCGTCCCGCGCTCGGACACGTCGAAGCGTGCCGCGCCGAAATAGCTCAGGCGCTCGACGAAGGTCGAGCCGGTGATGTCCAGCGTGAAGCGCAACATCCAACTGCCCAGCACGTCCTGAATGTCGAAGGCCAGGGTCGGGACGGGCGTCGCGGTTGGGGTGGGGGGCGGCGGCACGATGCGCGTGACGACCGGCGGCGTGGTGGGCGTGCGAGTCGCCGGGGTAGATGTTGGTTCGGATCGGGTGCTGGCGCACCCGGCCAGCCCTGGTACGAGCACGGCGGCCAGCAACAGTGCGACGGCGCGGACAGGTCGGTGCATGGCGGTCTCTCCGCAGAGCAGGTGGGCGGCGGCAGGCTCCGCCCGGTGCAGCGCGCTTGCTGTGATCTGGCCTTCATTATACTGCCCCCGCGCGAATTCGCTTCTCCCGGCGGGGCGAACATATGTTACAATAGAGCCTTTCAAGGTCGCGGCCTGGCCGCGTAGAAGGAGATAGCCATGCGCGACGCGATCGTCGCCCTGGATCTGGAGACGACGGGCCTGAACCGCGACGAGGACGCGATCATCGAGATCGGCGCGGCGCTGTTCGAAAACGGGGTTGTGCTCGACACCTTCAGCACGCTGGTCAACCCCGGCCGCAGCATCCCCGAACGTGTCTCGGCTATCACCGGCATCCAGACCGATGACCTGATCGGCGCGCCGCATATCCGCGAGGTGCTGCCCGCCCTGCGCGCCTTTATCGGAACCCATCCGGTGGTCGGTCACCGCGTCGATTTTGACCTGGGCTTTCTGGCGCGGTACGGCGTGGCGACCGACAATGTGGCGATCGATACGTACGATCTGGCTTCCGTTCTGCTGCCGGACACGGCGCGCTATAACCTGGCGCATCTGAGCGACCAGTTCGATGTGAGCCTGGAGAATGCCCACCGGGCGCTGAGTGATTCCCTGGCAACCGGCCACTTGTACTGGGAGCTGTGGCAGCGCGCGCTGGACCTGCCGCTGGCAATTTTGCAGGAGATCGTCGAGGCGGCGGGCGACCTGCCGTGGAGCGCCAGTCCTGTCTTTCTGGCGGCGCTGCAAGAACGCAGCCAGACCGTTTTCACCGAGGGGGCGCGCCCGGCGCGGCGCTCCGGTCCGACGCCCACCGATCTGTTCAAGCCGGCGGATCGCACCTGGCGCCCGCTGCGCCCCAACCCGACCCGCACATTGATTGACGTGGATTGGGCGGCCTCGATCATCGAGCGCGGCGGCGAGCTGTCGCGCGTGTTCGAGGGGTACGAGGACCGGCCGCAACAGGTCGAGATGCTGCGCCGGGTGGCAGATGCTTTCAACCGCGATCACCATCTGATGATCGAAGCGGCGACCGGCGTCGGCAAAAGCCTGGGCTATTTGATCCCGGCGGTGCTGTGGGCCGCGCTGAACAACGAGCGCGTCGTCATCAGCACTGCGACGATCAATCTGCAGGATCAGCTTCTTAACAAGGACCTGCCCCTGTTGCAGCGGGCGCTGGACCTGCCGTTCGAGGCGGCGGTCGTCAAAGGACGCAGCAACTATCTATGCCCGCGCCGCCTGCTGACGCTGCGCCGCCGTGGTCCGACGTCGGTGGCGGAGCTGCGCGTTCTGGCGAAGATCCTGGTCTGGCTGCTGGAATCGGACAGCGGCGACCGGGGCGAGATCTCGTTGCGCGGGTATGAGGAGAACGCGATCTGGGCGCGGCTGAGCGCAGCGGACGAAGGCTGTACCATGGATCGCTGCCACGACCAGATGCGCGGCGTCTGCCCGTTCTACAAGGCGCGGCGCGCTGCCGAAGCTGCACATGTGCTGGTTGTCAACCACGCGCTGCTGCTGTCGGATGTCCAGATCGGTAATCGCGTGCTGCCCGATTACCGCTACCTGATCATCGACGAAGGCCACCACCTGGAAGAAGCCACCACCAGCGGCCTGTCGTTTCAGACCAACCAGGTTGCCTTGCAGCGCCAGTTGGATGACCTGGGCGATACGCGGCGCGGCCTGCTGGGCGACGTGATCCGCAGCACGCGCGGCAGCGTCCCCGGCCGCTACTTTGAGCAGATCGAAGAATATGTGACGAACGTCAGCCACGCGGTGCAGGATATGGGCCGCTATGCCGAGCGGTACTTCGAGACGATCTACCGCTTTCTGGACGGCGCCGGACTGCTGCGGCGCAATGAGTACATCATTCAGGTGCGCATCACGCCGCAGCTCCGCCAGCAGCCCGGCTGGGAGCAGGTCGAGGCGGCCTGGACGGTGCTCAGCCAGTTCACGCAGGCGATCGCACGGGCGATGGTGGACCTGGCGCGCGGGTTGGGGCGCCTGGACGAATTCGACGTGCCCGATTTTGACGATCTTCTGTCGAGCGTGCAGGCAGCGGCGCGCCACCTGGAAGCGGTGCATTACCAGCTTGGCGCATTCACCGAGAACCCGGACGAGAACATGATCTACTGGGTGGAGATGCAGCAGGACCGCGAGCAAATGGCCCTGCACGCCGCGCCGCTCAACGTGGGGCCGCTGCTGGAAGAGCACATCTGGGGGCCGAAGAACGCGGTCGTGCTGACCAGTGCCACGCTGCGCACCAACGGCACGTTCGAATATCTGCGCGACCGCCTGAACGCATACGATGTAGACGAGGCGGTCATCGGCTCGCCGTTTGACTACGAGCGCGCGACGCTGGTGTACATCCCGACCGACATGCCAGACCCCAGCCAGCGCGACGAGTATCAACGCTATGTCGAGCGCGGGCTGATCGAGCTGGCGGCGGCGACGCGTGGGCGCCTGCTGGCGCTGTTCACCAGTTACGCGCAACTTCGCCAGACCGCCCAGGCCATCGCGCCCCGGCTGGCACTGGGCAAGATTCAAGTCTTCGATCAGAGTGACGGCACCAGCCGCCAGACGCTGGTGGAGGGCTTCAAGAAGGCCGAGCGTGCCGTCTTGCTGGGCACGCGCTCGTTTTGGGAAGGCGTGGACATCCCCGGCGAAGACCTCAGCGTGCTGGTGATCGTCCGGCTGCCGTTCGCGGTGCCGTCCGACCCGATCTTCGCGGCGCGCAGCGAGCAGTACGAAAACAGCTTTATGCAGTACGCCGTTCCGGACGCGATCCTGCGCTTCCGGCAGGGCTTCGGACGCCTGATCCGCACGCAGAGCGATCGCGGCGTGGTGGCGTTGTTCGACAACCGCGTTATCACCAAACGCTACGGGCAGGCGTTTCTGGATAGCCTGCCGGTTTGCACGGTGCGGCGCGGCCCGCTGGCCGAGCTGCCGCGCCTGGCGGCGGCCTGGATCGACGGCGAGCCATCCTGAGGCGGCCCGGCCTGTCAGTCCTCGTTGGGCACGAGCGTCGGCTCTCCGTCGTCTGGCGCGTCGTTTTGGCGGGCGTCCTGGTCGTGCAGCTCGACGAATTCATCCTGGAGCGCGGCCAGCGCCTCGTCGGGCAGGTGTTCGACCAGCAGCATGCTGTTGCGCGCCTGCTCCAGGCTGCGGATGATCTCGTCGAGCTTGAGGTGCACGGCGCGGGTGTCGCGGTTCTGGGTGTTCTGGATCAGGAAGACCATCAAAAAGGTGACAATGGTCGTCCCGGTATTGATCACCAGTTGCCATGTGTCGGAAAAGCCGAACAACGGCCCGGTGATGGCCCAGGCCACGATCACGATGAGCGCCAGGGCGAATGCCCAGGGCGACCCAACGACGGCGGATGTCTTTTGCGCGAACTTGCGGAAGAGTTCGTTCACGGTGCTCCTTCAGGCTGCCTCAGACCGGCAGGATCAGACCAACGTCAGGCGGGCGCGCGCCCGCGCACCCCTGTGTCAGAATATAGCGATCTGCCCGCCGGTTTCCCATTTAAGCCGCGCGCTTTTCCTGCTATAATTCGGCTGCAAAAACCAGACGTCCACCAGGCGTATTAAGGGACAAGGACCTCTATGATCGATGTCAACCAGCTCCGCAACGGCACCAACTTCACCCTCGACGGTGAGCTGTACAAGGTGCTGAATTACCATCACAACAAGACCGGGCGTGGCAACGCGACGATCCGGGTGCAGGTGCGCAACCTGCGCACCGGGACGACGCGCGAGATGACCTTCACGTCCGGCGACCGCGTGCAAGATATCCATATCGAAACCCGCGAGGTCGAGTATCTGTACGACGACGGCGAGTTTCTGAACTTCATGGATGTGGAAACCTACGATCAGCCGCAGCTCCGCAAAGACATCTTCGGAGACGACGTCCTCTATCTGAAGGAAAACACGCGGCTCAAGCTGCTGTCGTATGAGAACGAGATCATCGACTACGAGCTGCCGACCACCGTTGAACACGTGGTGACCGAAGCGGAGATGGCGATCGCAGGCGACACGGCGACGGGTGCCACCAAGAAGGTGACGACCGAAACTGGCTTGCAGGTGACGGTTCCGCTCTTTGTCAACGTGGGCGACAAGATCCGCGTGGACACCCGCGACGGTTCGTATATCACCCGCGTCTAGGCTGAGGATCATGCTGGCCCCAGGTTTCAGACAGGCTGTGCGGAGTCTCCGCCAGCCTGTTTTGCGTTGCTGCCGCGCCCGCGCAGGCGCCTGGACCGTGCAGGGGGGTGAAGGATGGCGATGATGCGCACACCCGCCGGGCAGGAATGCCCGCACTATTACGAAGATTTCGCCCGCGGGCGATCGGTGCAGGAGTGTCGGCTGGCGCAGGCGAACCCTGAGTCCGCGCCGTGGCGCCCGAAGGACTGCGCGCGCTGCCCGGTTCCTGAGATCGTACGCGCCAACGCCAGCCCGGATATGCAGCTTCGCCTGACGATCAAACCGGTGCTGCTCGGCTTCGTGCGCCAGATGCGGGTTGAGGCGTGGTGCGAGCGGCATGACGTGCCGATCGAGAATCCATATGTCGGCTGCCCGCTGTGCGCGGAAGAAAACCCCGCTCTGCGCCTGTTCAAGGACGCGCTGGACTGAGCCGATGATCACCACCATTTTGCTTGATCTGGACGATACGCTGCTGGGTAACCCAACGGCGCAGTTCGTCGAGAACTACTTTGCCGCGCTCAACCGCTACCTGCCCGCGTCCATCAGCCGCCCGTTGCTGGACGCCGTGCGCGCGATCGTCGGCCAGGGCGATCCCACGCGGACCAACATCCAGCGGTTCTACGCGGCGCTGGCCGCGGAGCTTGGCGACGTCTCGCCCGAGGCGTTCCAGGCGGCGGTAAGCGGCTTCTACCGCGAGGCGTATCCCGCGCTGCGGGCGGGGACCGTGCGGCGCCCCATCGCGCGGCGGCTGGTCGAAGGGCTGCTGGCGCGCGGGTACACGCTTGTAGTGGCGACCAATCCGTTCTTCCCGCGCGACGCCGTCGAGCAGCGGCTGGCCTGGGCGGGCGTGCCGGTGGATGAGATTCCGTTTGCGCTGGTGACGCATCTGGAGAACATGCACTTCACCAAAGAGCGCCCCGAATATTACGAGGAAACGCTGGCGCGGGTGGGGGCGAGCGCCGCGCAGGCCGTGATGGTGGGCGACGACTGGTTCAACGACATCGTCCCGGCCTGGCGCGCCGGGCTACGCACCTTCTGGATCGGGACGCCGGGCGCGGAGCCGGAGACATCCGGCCCGATCCGGGCGGACGGCTGCGGCTCGCTGGACGACTTCGCGCGGGCGGCGCTGGACGAGGGGTGGCTGAGCCGGCTGGCGCCGCGTCCCGTTGAGCCGCAGCAGATCGCTCCGCGCCTGATGGGGTCGCTGGCAGCGCTGATTGGCATGCTATGCGAAACGGGGGAAAGCGACCGCACGGCGCTGCTGGGCGATCTGATCGCGCGCGAGCGGGCCGTCCGGGCGCGGCTGGCGACGCTGGCAGGCGGTGATCCGCCTGGGCCTGACGCGACGCCCGACCCGGATACCGGCCCGGTCGACGGGGTGGCGCGGCTGGCCGCCGAGCGCCAGATGACGATCGACTGGCTGCGCCGGCTCGACCCGGCAGCGTGGACGGATGGGCTGCTGGCCGAAGCAGAGCGGCTGGCTGCCGCGGATCGGGACGCGATCGCACGGCTGGCGGCAGATGGCGATCGTCAGGCGTAGAGCGCTCCGTAGCCCGGCAGATCGCGCAGCGAATCCAGATCGGGGTCCTGCTGCGACCACCCGGCCAACGCCGGCCTGAGGCGCAGCGCCTCGCCGAGCGCCTCGATGGCCTGCTCATGTTGCCCTGCTCGCGCATAGACACAGGCCAGGTTGTAGACCCCAAAGGCCACAATACCCGGGTCGTCGAACGCCCGCAGCCGCTCTGTGACCGACTCCTGTAAGGCGACCCCTTCCGCGGGGCGCCCGTGGTGGAGCTGGTAGTCCCACAGGTGCGCGACGGCGTGCGAGACATTCTCGGCCAGCAGCGCGATCCAGGGCGGGCGGCCGTCGGGGTGAACGGATCGGTCCTCTTTCGTTAGCTCCGCCTCGAGAGCAGTACGCGCGTAGGTCAGGGTACGGTTGTGCGCCTCGGCCACCATCGCCCGTACCTCGTCCCACGTCTTGGCGTGGTGCGCCGCGTAAATTTCGGCGTTAATCTGGTCGTCCGGGCGCGGGTCGTCGGGGAGCGGCTCGCCGCGCGCGACGGCCTGCAGCCGGTCAAGCAGGCGCAGCTTCCACGTGGCAAGATGCGCCATCATGTCTTTAGCGGACCACTGGTCGGGTGCGCCGCTGGCCGCTCGCTCATCGTCGGGCAGTGTGTCGATGAAGGCCATTTCCTGCTGGTGGGCGAAGCTCAGAACGTCGAGCAGACGCGCTTTGCTGAACATACGACCCCTCCTACGACAGCGGACGTTTTGATTATCCGCCAATCGCAGCGCGCCAGCCAACTTCTGCTCACCGTGCGATGACGCGGCACAGGCGAACCGAAAAGGGCAGCGCGGCGGCTGCCCTTCGGGGGCGGTGGATTGCGGCGCACTGGTGTGCAGCTCAGCCTGCGCGCCGGGCCAGCGCCGTTTCGATAGCCCAGACCGCCAGCGGGCGCATGTACATCCCGGCGCGGTAGTTGCCCGCCGCGTCCCAGGCTTCGGGCGTGCGGAACCACAGCCCGCCTGTTTCGTAGGTGTGGCGGTAGATGCCGTAGGCAGTCGCCCACGCCGCGCTGTCGAGGCCGCGAAACAGCATATGTGCCGCCAGCATGTAGGTCGTGCCGGTCCAGACCTCTTCCGCCTGCTCGGAGCGGACCGGGGAGCCGTCCGGCTCGATCCCGTTCACCGCGCCCATCAGGCCATCCTGGAAGCGGCGCACGTTGTGATCGTAGATGGTGCGCAGCGCCGCGTCGACGCGGCTAGCGGGCAGCACCTCGAGCCCGCTGATGCTGGCGTACCATTCCCCGGCAAGCTGGTCGGCCATGATCGCGCGCGAATCGGCATCGTAGGCGTAGTAGCGCCCGGTCCACAGCGTGTCTTCGTAGACGGTGCGGGCCGCCTCGAACCGCGCCGCGTAGCTCGCCGCCGCGTCCTCGTCGCCGACCAGTAGCGCCAGCTCGCGCATGGCTGCCAACGCGGCGATCCACAGCCCGCCGCTGTAGGCGCTGATGCCGCGCACCGGCCAGGTGTCGTAGGTCTGGTCGGGCACGCCTTCGTTCTCAGGGATGCCGTCCCCGTCAGCGTCCATCGCGGCGAGGTAGTCGATCGCGTCCACCGCTGCGGGCCACAGCTCGGCGGCGAGATCGGGCCGGTCGAGCAGGATCACGTCGCGGTAGAGGCGCAGCGCGAACTTGGCGTTGAGATCTTTCCAGCGGTTGGTATCCTGCCAGGTGAAGGCGTTGACACGCTTCCAGGGCGCTTCGCTGGGCGCGCCGAGGTCATGCGGGACGGCGCCGGGCAGCTTGCGCGGTGCCACCGTTCCGCTGTAGCCGACGATGAACGGCGTCTCGTCGGCCAGCGGGATGGCGGCGGCGAAGTCGCGCATGATGTTGATCTCCAGGTCCGGCCACAACTCCAGCAAGGCGAAGGACGCGTAGAAGTCCACGTCGAAGGTGTTGTAGTAGGGGTAATCGAAACACTCGATGTAGGCGAAGCGGCCCAGGTAGTCGTCGGCGGGCGGGGGATCGCCGACCTGGCCATGCTCCCAGGCCGTGCCGCCGTCCGCAATGAAGTACAGCTCGTTGAACAGCGCGGTTTTGTACCACGCCGGGCGCGATTCGTCTGCCAGGATGGGCGCCTGCCAATCGACAATCGCCTGCCGCCAGGCATCCGCGTCGCGCAGGCCGTCGCGCGCGATGTTCCAGGCGCGGTTACCGTCGCGGCCGTAGAAGGCGGTGTAGCGCTTGTACCAGTGCTCGCCGGGGCCGAAGGTCATGACAGGCATGTCCCAGGCCAGCGCGAACGCCACGCGCCGTGTTTCGCCGGGGGCCAGTTCAACCGTCGCCGCGACGCCTGCTCCCAGCACTTCGCCCGCTGTTCCCGGCGTCTGATCGTCCACATCGTCCAGGCGGCCATCGGCGCTGAAGTCCGCCCAGATATCGGCGCCGTCCCCGGCGGTGAGGAAGCGCGTCCGGGTGCTGGCGCCGACGCCGGGCAACTCGAGCGCGCTGATCGCCAGCGACCCCATGCCTTCGCCCGGCTCGAAGGGCTGCGCGGTGGTCATTTCCACGCCGACGACGCGGCCCGCGGGCGTATCCTCGGCGCGCGCGCGGTGAACGTGCCCCGCGCCGGGGTAGAGCAGGTTGGGCGTGGTGAACATCAGGCCGAGCGTCACGTGCTCGCTGGTGGGGTTGCGGGCGCGCCAGGTGAAGATCGCGATCGGGTAGCTGCTCTCGCGGTAGTTGTGCGGGATGACCGGCGAGAACTGCTCGACCGCCAGCTCGACGGGCAGGGCGTCCCAATCGTAGACGAACCACGAGCGCGGATAGAGCGCGTAATATGTCCCCGCGCCGACCGGGTAGTCCCACTGCCACGCCGAGAGGCTGCGCGAAGGGCGGCCGGTCCACAGCGCCTGGGTCAGCGTGCGCTCGCCCTGGTGCGTGTAGACGCTGAACATCATGGACGGGACCGAGCCGTAGACGTGGTGACCGGTGTCGAGATGCCAGCGCGCGAAGTCCCCGGCGTAGGTGCGGCTGAACGTCCCGGCGCCGATCCCGCCCAGCGGCGCACCCTGGCGCGGGCCATCGTCCACCATCGGGTACGGGGTTTTGACGCGGGACGGGCGGGCGATCGGCTCGCCGATGGGCCGCGACCAGGCTTCGTCCGGGATGGCGAAGGGGTCTGCCTGGCGCCGGTCCGGCTCGGTGGGGACCGGTGCAGGGCGGGCAATGGTCATCGGAAGCAGCGCGCCTGTTCCCCCGATCAGCGACAGGGAAAGCGCAAGATTAAGCAGGCGACTCATCATCGGATACTCCTCAATAGCTCTCGGCCCAGGGGTGATACCCCTCATTGTATGCTGAACCGGGACGCGAACGGAAATCAAACCGGGGCAGCCCGCCGGCTGCCCCGGATCGCTCACAAGCGGATCGAGCTGGAAGGCGGCGCTATTCGGCAGCCGCGCCCTTGTCTTTTGCCTCGCGCTGCTTTTGCTTGAGCACGTCTTTGTGTTCCCACCCGCCGCGCGCAGCGGCTTCCTCGGCGGCGCGCGTCGGCGCGATGCTCTGCCAGTAGCGGAATTCCTTCGAGAGGCGCTGCTTGTCGAAGATGTGTGCCGTGGTGCGGTCGTAGCTCGCCAGCTCGTAGTCGTGATCCATCTTGATCGCGTCGAACGGGCAAAATTCCGCGCAGAAGCCGCAGTTCATGCAGATGTCGATGTCGATGTAGAACTCCGCCGGCTCCGGGATAGGCCGCCCGGTTTCCGGGTCGTCGCTGCGGACGATCCAGATGCACTGGGGCGGGCAGACCTTGGCGCAGATGCCGCAGCTTGTGCACCAGTCGTGGCCCGGCCGCTCGGGGTGGTCGTAGTTCTCGACCACCAGGAACGGGATAAAACGGAAGCGCTCGGGCGTGGCGAGCTTCTCTTCCGGATACTGCACGGTGAAGGTGCCGCGCGCTTCCAGGCCCTGCCGCTCCGGAAACGCTTCGACCGGCACATGACGGCGGAAGCCATAGCGGATGTCTTCGAGATAGGTGTCGATGAAGTGTTTCAGCGTGACGCGCAGCCCGCGCCAGAGACCAGTCCCGTACATGAGAATCCGACGCTCCTCTCTAGCGGTCCGTCTCGCCTAACACGATGTCGATGCTGCCCAGAATGGCGACCACATCGGCCACCTTGTGCCCCACGCACATGCGCTCCAGCGGCGTCAGGTTGATGAAGCTGGGCGCCCGGACGTGGTAGCGCCAGGGGTTCTGGCCGCCGTCCGAGACGACGTAGAAGCCCAGCTCGCCCTTCGGGTTCTCCACCCGCCCATATGCCTCGCCAGCCGGCACGCGCGGGCTGTACATCCCGCCGCGCCCCGCGAAGATCGGCTCGCCTTCGGTGTCGACCAGACGCGGCAGGATCTGGTTGAGGATGCGCAGGCTCTGGTGCAGCTCGTCCAGGCGGATCAGATAGCGGTCGTAGACGTCGCCGTGCGTGCGGCACGCCACGTCGAACTCCAGCTCCGGATAGATGCTGTACGGATCGGCGCGGCGCACGTCGTAGGGCACGCCACTGGCGCGCAGGACCGGTCCGGCGGCGCTGGTGGCGATGGCGTCTTCGCGCGTGAGCACACCGACGCCGATGCAGCGGTTGGTGACGACCTCGCTGGTGGTCAGGTAGGTGTCGATCTGGTCGATGGCGCGCGGCAGGCGCTCCGTGATCAGATCGCGCAGGTACTCCATCGTGTTGACGTCGCGCACACGGTCGTTGAGCAACTGCGCCTCGCTGCGCATGCGCTCGGGTAGGTCCGCCGCCACACCGCCGAAACGCATGTAGTTGCACATCATGCGGCTGCCGGTGACGGCCTCGAAAAAGTCGAGGATTAACTCGCGCTCGTTGATGACGTACATCATGGGCGTGAAGTAGGCGCCCAGGTCGTTGAGCAGGAAGCCGATGGCCCAGATGTGGTTGACGATACGCGTCAGCTCCGCCATCAGGACGCGAATGACCTCGGCGCGATAGGTGGGCGGCTGGTAGCGCGCACCAAGCGCCATCAGCTTCTCGACCGCCAGCGCGTAGCCCAGGTTGTTCGACAGGCTGCAAATGTAGTCCAACCGGTCGGTGAAGGGCATGTTTTGGATAAACGTGTTGCGCTCGCCGATTTTCTCGTGGTTGCGGTGCAGGTACCCCATGATCGGCTTGAGCGAGACGATCTCTTCGCCGCTGAGCATGATCGACATGCGGAAGACGCCGTGGGTGCTGGGGTGCTGCGGACCCAGGTTGACCACCAGCCGGTCGGTCGCCAGTTCCTCGACCTCGACGCCCGGCCCCAAGCTCGACAGCCCGCGCGCCTGCGGCGTCTCGGCGATCTCCTCGTAGTCTTCCGGCGAGAAACCGTCCGGGTAGCGCACGTTGCGGCCGTACGGGACCAGCTCTTCCGCGCGCCGGACGTGGCCGCCCGGCCAGCGGCTGTCAAACGGTTTTTGGTCTTGCTCGTAATAGGCTTCTTTCCAGTCTTTACGCAGCGGGTGGCCGGCGAACCCTTCCCACATCAGGATGCGGCGCAGGTCCGGATGCCCCTCGAAGCGGATGCCCATCAGGTCCCAGGCTTCGCGCTCCTGGAACTCGGCGCCGGGCCAGACGCCGACCAGCGAGGGCAGGGTGGCGGTCTCGCGCGGGGTTTGTGCCTTCAACACGAGCGGCGGCCCGCCGCTGGTCTGGCAGAGGTGATAGACCATCTCGAAATGGTCGCCTTTGCCCAGGTAATCGACGGCGGTCGCGCTGGCGAGATAATCGTACCCCAGGTCGTCGCGCAGGGCCGTTGCGACGGCTACCAGATGATCCGGATCGACGATCAGCCCTTCATAGCCGGGGCGTGTGTCGCGCTGGAGCGCGTCGCCAAAGCGCGCCGAAAGCTGGTTGAGGGCGTCGTCCGCCGGGAGAACGGTGTCGGCGGTGGGAGCGTGTTCGGTCATACGATCTCCTTCACGTGCAGGGCTGGTGGCCGGCGGTGCCTGATCACGCCTCGGCCTCGACGGCTGCGGACTCATCGGCGGGTTCCGGTTGGGCGGCGTAGCGCCGGATCAGATGAAGCTGGCGCGGGTCGATGATGTCTGGCCCCAGGACCGGGATCGGAACCGCGTCGCTCGGACCCCGGCTGTACCAGGGCATGCTGTTGCGGTTGCCCAGATTCTGGCTGTCCAGCTTCTTGATCAGGGTGATGAAACCGTGGAGCAGCGCCTGAGGGGTGGGCGGGCAGCCGGGTACGTAGACATCGACGGGGAGAAAGTTGTCGATGCCGCTCACGACGTTGTAGCCCTCTTTGAACGGCCCGCCGCCCGACGCGCAAGCGCCCATCGCCAGCACATATTTCGGCTCTGGCATCTGGTTGTACAGCCGGACAATCGGCACCACCATCTTCTTGGTGACCGTCCCGCTGACGATCATCAGATCGGCCTGGCGCGGGCTGGGGCGCAACACTTCCATTCCGAAGCGCGCCTGATCGTAGCGGCTGGACGCGGCGGCGATCATCTCAATCGCGCAGCAGGCCAGGCCAAAGGCCATCGGCCAGACGGAGTAGTGCCGCCCCCAGTTGTAGACGGTGGAGAGCAGCTTGTCGAGCCGGGTGACGGCTACTGCCGACTGGATCCCTTCCGGCACAGGGATATCGGGGTCGTGCAGTTCTCGCAGAAAATCACTCATGATGCCTCGCTCATCTCCTCGTACCACTCGCGCAGGATCTCGGTGAGCAGTTCGTCGTTTGCCAGGAGCGGGTCGTCCGCGAACCCCGGCAGCGCGATGATCCAGGTGAACAGTTCGTTCAGCCCCACCGCGTCGAGGTCGGCGTCCGGATGGTGCTCCATCAGGCTGAGCACGATTTCGTAAGACGCTTCCCAGTAAAGCGCTTTGGGCTGCTCCTCGTCGTTCATCGCTCGCAGCGTGCCGTTAATAATAGCAGGCTGCCGCCAGCCTGACACGTATCAGATGCCGCGCTTTCCGCCGCCAGATGCCAGCTTATCCGTCCGCTTCCTGCGCCGCCGCGGCGGGATCAGGCATGGCGACGGCAGCGATGTGCTCGTCCAACCAGGTTTCGAACGCCGGATACACGCTGGCTTCCGGCGCGCCCTGATAGGTGTACTGGATCGCCGTCAGTTGCTCGTCGCCCACGTCGATCAGAATGATAACCAGATCCATGCCCGGAAACGGCTGCCCGCCAGCCAGCGTCTGCGCGGGGAGCCGGATCCGCAGGCGCGCGGCAGGCTGGCCGGCCAGGACGACTGCGGCGGGGCCTTCGTCCGTCTCGGCGCCCAGCTCGACACCCTGCGGCTGAAGCTGCGCAGCCAGCGAGTTGCGAAGCTGGGTGAGCAGATCGAGCATGGGGGCCTCGTCGTCCGCTGCCGGCGCGGCGAACCCGTTGTCCGCGATGAAGGCCTGCACCGGCATCGAGCGGTAGGCGACCTGCGCGGTGATCGCGGGATCCGCGCTGTACAGCAGCACGCCCTCGGCTACTTCGGACCACGGGCTGGCCGCTTCATCGGGCGCCATAGCAACCGGGGTTGGCTCGGCGGTCGGTGTAGCGGTCGCGCCGGTGCCTTCGTCGCCGGCCTCGCCAGACGGTTCCCCGGCGGTGTCCTCGGCCGGTTGTTCCCCGGACTCGCTGCCTGCCAGCTCGGCAGCCTTCACCGCCAGCCACGCGCGGAAGTCCTGATAGATCGCCGGGTCGGGCGCGCCCTGCAACCGGTACTGGATCACCTCGACCTCGTCGCCGGGACGGTCGATCAGGCCGATGACCAGATCCAGGCCGGAGAACGGGTTGCCTTCGCCGTCCGGCTGCGGATCCAGACGCACCCGGAGCCGCGAGAACGGTACGCCGCCTACCAGTTCTGTCGCGGGGCCGTCCAGCGCATCCGGCCCGGGGGTCAGCCCCAGCTCGGCGATCTGCTCTTCGAAGCTGTCGCGCAGGGATTGCAGCGCCGTGAGCAGCGGGTACGGATCGTCGGCGGGCGGCAGCTCGGCGCCCATCCCGCGCACAAACGTCTCGAGCGTGGTGGTGTTGTACAGCAGTTGAACCCGGCTGTCTGGCCGGGCGATATAGGTGAGCTGGCCGGGGGCGTTTTCTTGCCAGTTTTCAACAGCAGGATCGGGCAGGGGGGTTGGGCTGGGGCCGACGGTTGGCTCCGGCGTGCTGGTGGGCTGGTTGGGCAGGTAGACGCCCGTCGAGACACCGCTTTCGCCCACCAACACAAAGATAACCCCTAATGTCACCAGCAGAATAACCACCGCATAAGTTGTTGCGCGAGGCGTCATGCGCCGGCTCCTTACCAAAAGAGGGATGCTCCAAAAAGAATACCGCCGCAGGTCCGGGCTGCGGAACACCCCCTAAGTGTAGCCGACTCGGCCCGAGCTTTCAAACGCGCGTTGGGGAAACTGGCGACAGGGGAAAGCGGCACAGTGGCCTGAGGGTTGGACATCATTAGAATAAAACTTATCTGTAAAATGTCAATTCGAAATCGGGGTATTTGTCACTGTCTGGCGCAGAGAAGTTGCGGCAAACTTGCCTAGTAGGGGAGCGCTTGCGGGCATGTGTCCTGTCCGGCGCGGCACTCGAAGGGTGATGATTGGCACGCTGCACCCTGCCGCCTGTCATTTGACAACGCAGGAATCCGCATGGTAAGATTTTTAAAATTTATCAACAATATCGTAAAAACAAACTCGTAAATATGAACAAAGCGAGCCGTGAGACATGCAGCAAACACGACGACACATCCTGGAAATTCTTAAGGAGCACAAGGAAGCGACGATCGATGAGATTGTCGAGGCCTTGAGCGACCGGATCGGCAAGATCACAGCGGTGACGGTGCGCCATCACCTCGAGATCTTGCGGGGGGATGGCCTTGTCGCAGCGCCGACGGTGCGCCGTCGCAGCGCGCCGGGCCGTCCGCAGTACGTCTATTCCCTGACCGAGCGCGCCGCTGATGTATTCCCCAACAACTACCAGGGGCTGGCGACCGGTCTGCTCGCACAGCTTAAGTCGCAGCTTCCGCCCGTCCAGGTCAACCAGATTCTTGAGGGTGTGGCGGACTCGATGGCGAATCAGGCGGTCATCCCGGATGGCCCGATCGACGTGCGTCTGGAGCATGTCGTGACCTTCCTGAACAAATCCGGTTACGCCGCGACCTGGCAGGAGATTGACGGCGGGCATGTGCTGTCGATCACCAACTGCCCCTACGAGCAGGTCTCGTGCTCGAATCCAGAGCTGTGCAAGATGGACGAGAAGCTGATCGCGAACCTGGTCGGCGCGCGACCCCGCCGCATTAGCTGGCGCCAGGAGGATGACGAAACCTGTTCGTACCTGTTCCAGAACGGGCAGCATCCCGCACAGACCGGCTGACATCGTCTCGCGCTGCAACGTCTCTGGCTTGAGCGTTACACCAAAGCTCTTTCCCGGCGTGGAGAGAGCTTTGTGTTATTTGGGGCGCGGGTCGGCTTGCCGGATCGGAGCCAGACGGTACAATCGGCAGCGTGATGATACCTGAGGATCGGTCTCATTCCACGACGAATGCCGCGCGGCGGGCCTGGCTGCTGCCCGTCGCGATCCTGGCGGGGGGCGTGCTGGCCTGGGGGCTGGCCGTCAGCGTGGTACTGCTGGCGGCGGACGATCCCCTGCCGCCGGACGACGCCACAGCGCCGGTCGAAGCTGTGGCCGGGCGCCCGACGCTCGCCGCGCTGACCAGCACGCCGACCGATACACCCACCGTAACGCCCACCCCGACCCTCACACCCAGCCCGGTCCCGACCGCGACCCGCACGTCCACGCCGGAGACACCGCCTGCACCCCAGGACGGCGAGGCGCCGCCCGCGCCCGACAACGTTCCGGCCTCAGGCGAGGGTGCCGCGCCGGACGAGCCGGCTCTCCCGGACGAAGCGACCGCCGTCCCCGACGATTTCCCGGATGGCGCTTGCTTGCCGCCGGATGGTTGGGAGCCGTACACCGTCCAACAGGACGACACGCTGTTCGCGTTTGTGCTGGGCGCAGGCGGAACCGTCACCGTCGATGATCTGATGGCGGCCAACTGCCTGAGCAGCCGCTATCTGCAGGTGGGGCAGCTTCTCTATCTGCCGCCGGGCGCCGCAGAGAACGCGCCGCCGTCCGCCCCTGAAGCCGCGGCGGGTCCAGACGGGGCGCGCGGCCCGCGCCCGCCGAACTGCCCCTGCACGATCGTCATCCCGCCGGGCTGGCGGCTGGAGCAGATCGCGGGCGCGATTGACGCATCGTCGACCCTGTTCACGGGTGCGGACTTTCTGGCGGCGGTTGGGCCGGGGGTGCAAACGCCGTACGATTTCACACAAGAGCGCCCGCCGGGCACCTCGCTTGAGGGGTTTATGTATCCGGGCACGTACACGGTGCAGAACGACACCACCGCCGAAGCGTTCCGCGATATGCTGCTGGACGCGTTCGCCGCCAACGTCAGCCCAACCGTCCGCACGGACGCCGCCGCGAAAGGGGTGACGTTCTACCAGGCGCTGATCCTCGCCTCGGTGGTCCAGCGCGAGTCCCGCGTGCTGGAAACGCAAAAGCTGATTGCCAGCATCTACTTCAACCGCCTGCGCGACGGCAACCGCCTGGCGTCGACTGTGCCCGTGTCGTACGCGCTGGGCCGTCCGGGGAACTGGTGGCCGCGCGTCACCGGCTCGAACATGGAAGTTGACTCGCCCTACAACACCTACACCCGGCCGGGGCTGCCGCCCACGCCGATCAACAGCCCGGACATCAACGCGATCGTGGCAACGGTCTACGCGCCGGAGACAGATCTGTATTACCACAGCGGTGGATGCGGGCGCGGGGCGGCGTTTGCCCGCACCTACGAGGAGCACCTCGCCAATATCCGCTGCCAATAGAGGCGGGGCGGAACCCGTCAGGGCACGGAAAGGCGCACCGACCAGCGCGGCGGCTGCGGACCCGGCGTCGCCTCTTCCAGCACGATTGCTGTGATTGCCCGCCTCTGCGGTTCGAAGGCGCGCTGCATATCCGCGATCAGGTGCGGGAAGACATGCGGCGGCACGCGATCCGCCACCACGATCCGCGGCTCGAAAGGCTCGCTTTCTCCCTCGCAGGGTTCGCGCAGGCCGTCCAGTGCGTCGACCAGCGCGTGCTGCGCCGCGATCAGGCGTCCGGCTGGCTCCAGCGACCAACCGGCGACATAGCGCCGCGGCCCGATCACCTCGGCACTGACCGCGTCCAGCGCCAGCTCCAGCGGCAGCCAGGCCCCGGACCAGGTGCGCAGCGCGTCGGCCAGGGCGTCGGGGTGGTCGCTGCGGAACGGCGCGATCAGTTCCAGCGCGGCAGGAGCGGGCCCGCCCAGCGCGTGCTCGCCCCGCACGGCATCGATCGTGGAGCGCAGCGCCTCGTCCAACGGGATCACAACGCGATAAAGGCACGGCGGTCCGCCCGGCGCGGGAACCGGCTCGGCGGCCTGTTCTGGCCCGGCTTCGGGCGGAAGCTCGAGCGGCAGCGGTAGGGGGACGGCAGCAGGCGCCGACGCGGCGGGCGTTTCGGCAGGCGCCTCGCCGGTCTCTTCGACGGCATCGCCGGCTGGTATCTCGGGCGGAACCTCGGTTACATCGACAGCCGGCTCTTCCGGCAGCTCAATAACCTCGATCTCGTCCTCGTCCACCCACGTCACATCGTCGAGCGGCTCGTAGACGATCTCGTCATCATCGGAGCCGGTGCCCGTAAAATCATCCTGTGCGAAATGAGGCGGCTTGATCATGGCTTTCTTACGTTCAGCGTAGCGCGTCGAACGTTACCAGATGGATCTCTTCAGACTGAACACATTCGCGCGTTGCGGCGTGCGTCAGGTGAACCAGCTCATCCTCGCGCCCCTCGTCCAGCCGGCCGGCGCGCACCGCCTCGGCGACATAGCCCGGGTGGACCACCAGCTCGGCGATGCTGCCGTCCTCAAGCGTGGTCAGCGCGACCAGCAGCGCCCCGAGGGTGGGCCGGTCATTCGAGTAGTCCAGCACCAGACGGTCTGGCCAGCGGGGACGCGGACCGTCGTCCAGCACGGCGCGCAGCCAGTCCTGCAGGGCGCGCGTGCGTTCCGGCTCCATGCCGACCAGGACTCGCCTCATCAGCGCCTGCGCCTGCTCGTCGGGAAGATCGAGCAATGGGTAGCGGATCGGCAGGTTGTGCCGCACCGCGAGGTCGAGCAGCGTGCGCAGCCCGGCGGGGTGGAGGTAGGCGGCGTGATGGTGCGAGTCCAGGTGGTCGGGGGCGTGCCCGGCCAGCCGGACGAAAGCGTCGAACTGCGCTTCGATCTCGGCCCGCAGCTCGTCCGGTGAGAACTGGTCCATGACCGCCGCCCACCGGCTGATGGGATAGAAGTTGCCGGTTTCGTCGACCAGCGAAGGCACATGCTGTGGCGGAAGCACTGGCTGCCCAGAAGTCAGGTTCAGGTGCAGCCCCAGGCCCAGGCGTGGCGCTTCCGCCCGCGCCAGCTCGATGCCTGCCGCGGCAGCCGGCCGGTTGATCAGAAGCGTGGCCGAGGTCACGATTCCCTTGCGGTGGGCCTCGATGGTGTTTTGATTCCGGCCGGGGCTGCTGCCAAAGTCATCGGCGTTGACGATCAACTGCTTCATCGGCTGCACTCTCCTGACGCGACGCAAACGGCAGTCTGGCCTAGTATGCTCTACGACTCCCTGGGTGTGCAAGTGATCGCCGGTTCCGGTGCGCGCCCGCCGGGAGACGGTTCGTTTTTCGGGGGTGTTTGTGGTATATCTTGCGCATCTTGCCGGGGGTATGTATCAACACTGGACTGGAGAGGAAAACATGTCCGCTATCGTGCGCGAAGCAGTCGAGGCGACAGCCGCACAGCTTCGCCCACTCTATATCGACCTGCATCTGACAAGCTGGGAAGCCGCGACAACGGGCACTCCCGAGGCGCTCGCTGCCGCCGCTCAGGCCGAAGCCGCCTGGCTGCGATTCTGGGCGGACCCGGCTGCGTATGAGCGCTACAAAGCCTGGGACGACGAGGGCGCGGCAGGCGACGACCCGCACCTGGCGCGCATGGTCCATTTGCTCCACCTGGAGTACGCCCAGGGCCAGCGCGATCCGGCCACCATCGACGAGATGGCCGCGCTGTCCAAGGCGCTCACCGACGCCTACACCAACTTCCGGCCCGAAGTGGATGGGCGCCGCCTGACGGCCAATGATATCCGCCAGATTCTTGAAAACGAGACGGACAGCGACCGGCGGCGCGCTGCCTGGGAAGCCAGCAAGACGATCGGGCCGCGCGTGGCCGATCAAATCCGGCGGCTGGCCGTGCTGCGCAACGAGGCGGCACACCGGATGGGCTATCCCAACTTTCACCGCATGAGCCTGACGCTCAACGAGCTGGATCCGGACTGGCTTTTCGGGTTGCTGGACGATTTGGCGCGGCAGACGGAACCGGCCTTCCGCGAGCTGAAAGCCGCAATGGACGCCGAGCTGAGCGAGCGCTTCAACGTGCCCCCCGAAGACCTCATGCCCTGGCACTACGCCGACCCGTTCTTTCAGGAAGCGCCGATGGTGGACGGGATGGACTTCAACCGCCTGTTCGATGGGCGCGATCTGGTCGAGCTGGCGCTGGCGACGTATGACGGGCTGGGGATGGACGTCCGCCCGATCCTGGCGCGCAGCGACCTGTACGAGCGCGAGGGCAAAGACCAGCACGCCTTCTGCATGCACGTCGACCGCGAGGGCGACGTGCGGATCCTGTGCAATCTGCAGCCGTCCCTGCGCTGGATGGAGACGCTGCTGCACGAGCTGGGCCATGCCGTCTACGACGCGAATATTCCGCACAGCCTGCCCTGGCTGCTGCGTACATTCCCGCATATTCTGACGACCGAGGCCATGGCGTTGCTGATGGGGACGCTGCCATTCGACCGGGACTGGCAGGAAACGGTGCTCGGCGCTTCGCCTGAAACCGCGCAGCAGGCGGCGGACGACGGTGCGCGGCGCTTCCGGCTGGGCGAGCTGATCTTCGCGCGGTGGGTGATGGTGGTCGTCAACTTCGAGCGGCGGCTGTATGAAGATCCGTCGCAGGACCTGGACGCGCTGTGGTGGGAACTGGTGCGCAAATACCAGCTTCTCAACGTGCCCGAGGGGCGCCAGCGCCAGCCGGACTGGGCCACCAAATATCACATCGCGCTGGCTCCGGCGTACTATCAGAATTACCTGCTGGGGCGCATGATGTCCTTGCAGTGGGATAGCTGGCTGCGCCAGCACGCCGGGGGGATCGTGGGCCGGCCCGAGGCGGGCGCGTTCTTCCGCGAGCGGATCTTCGCGCCAGGAAACACGCTGCACTGGAACCACCAGCTCGAAGCCGCGACGGGGGAGCCGTTGCGCCCCGAATACTTCGTGCAGCGGTTCGCATAGTCAACTAGGCAGCGCTTCCCCGATACGATGCAGCACATCTACTTGAGCTATCCGCGCAGCGAGTACGAGCTGGCTCACCGCCTGGTGGACGACCTGCAGGCGGCGGGCTATGCCGTGTTTATCGACGCGGTGAGCGAGCCGGGCAGCCTGGCGTGGTCCGCCGAGACCCGCCGCGCGATCCGGGCGAGCGGGGCGATGGTGATGATCCTGGGCGTCCGGTGGCGGCGGATCGGCATCCGGCACGAGGGGGTTCTGGCGCGGCGCGGGCGCAAACCGGTGTTTGTCCTGCGCCGCGCCCCTGGGCCGCTGCCGCGCTATCTGAGGGATGCGCTGGTGTTCGACTGCTCCGAACCGTACGAAAGCGTGCGCGACCGGCTGCTGGCGGCGCTGCCGCCTGCCAGCCAGCTTGCCGCCGAAACCCTGCCCATCCGCCGGCAGCAGCGGTTCCGGCGACAGGCCGCGCGCAGCCGGTGGATCGCGTGGGCGGGGTGGGCGGCGCTGCTGATCGCGCTGGGCGCGGCTGTGGTGCTCGTTTTTAGCTGGCTCACGGGGTAGGATAGAGTCGACCGTCCGGCGCGCGGCACAGGCCCGGCGTGCAGAATTCGAGGATCAGGCGATGGACAGAACCGTACCGAAGACCGGCAGCGAGGAAATTGAGCTTTATCTGCGCACGATCTACTCGCTGTTGCGCTCATCTCATGCCGTGCAGCTCGACGCTTTGATCGAGGCGCACGTGGCGATGAACTCGTCTTTGCATATCAACGCTCGCCAGCCGGGGCTGGACGCCTCGGCGCTGTTCTACGCGGTCATGCGCCTGCCGGCCTGCATCGCCGATGTGAACCTGGTGGTGATGGGCCAGATGGACCGGGTGTTTCGCGACTACGGCTATGAGGACGTGAGCGAGTGGGAAAGCGTGACCGCGCCGGGACGACGCCGCCGAACTCTCTATGACGGCAAGGGTACCCTGGCCGTCTACATCGCCAGCCAGTCCGACATCGACGACCTGATCCCGACGCTGGTCGCCTATCAGATCGAGTGGAACAAGCTCTATCCGCTGTTGCAGTCGGTGAGCGCCCAGGCGACGCTGGCTGCCTACGCTGCGGACCGGACGCTGTCTCGCACGGCGGAGCTGGCGCGCGTGCTGGGCATCACGCCCGACGAGTTGAGCCGCTTGCAGGAAGCGTGGGGTCCGCAGATGTCCGCCACGCTGCAAAAGATCGCGCGAGGGCCGAAGAAGTTCGCCGTGCGGCTACTGGCGGGCACCTTCGTCAATTACCAGCGCGCCACGTCGACCTGGTGGCTGAATGTGCGCCAGAAGGTCGAGCCGGTGGTCTTCGAAGACCGGCCCGCCTATTTCGTCTCCAGCAACATCCACGCCATCCCGAACCTGCTCAGCGGATTCGCGCTGCGTGAAGAAGAGGCGATCTTCGAGTACGTGCTCCAGGCCAACGACCCGGCGCTGACCGCCGAATACGATTATGTGCGCGTGCGGGAAGAGCTGAACAACAAGAACAACTTCCTCTACTACGCGCTGCGCCGCTACACCAGCCGGCCCGAGGTCGACGCGCGGCGCAGCGAGGCCGAGCGCGCGGTCGGGATCCGGCGGGTGCCGAGCGCGCACGGCTTCGACATCGAGGCGCAGGTCATCGAGCTGAACAAGCTCGATCTGGACGCCATGGATCCGCGCCTGATCTGCTGCTCGGAGGCGGAGATGCGCCGCCTGCGCGACAGTGACGCGGTGATCATCAACATTGATTACCCGCTGGGGATGGCGGCCTATCACGTTATGGCGAAAATCAGCCAGTACGTGACCCAGATGCAGGGGGTTTACGTCATTGGCAAGGCGGCGACGCTCAACGCGCGGATCGGCGACGTGATGCTCGCGAACGTGATCTACGACGAGCACAGCCAGAATTCGTATCTGTTCGGCAACTGCTTCACCGCCGCGGACATCCTGCCCTATCTGACCATGAGCAGCGTGCTGGACAATCAGAAGGGTGTGACGGTGCGCGGGACATTTCTGCAGAACGCGCGCTACATGGATGTGTTCTACCGCGAGGGCTATACCATCGTAGAGATGGAAGCAGGGCCGTACCTGTCCGCGATCTATGAGATGGTGCGCGCGCAGCGGCATCCGATCAACGAGATCGTCAACCTGTACATTGCGCCGTTCGACGTCGGCTTTCTCCACTACGCCAGCGACACCCCCATGAGCAAAGGGCGCAACCTGGGGGCGGTGCGGCTGAGCTATCCCGGCACGGAGCCGACTTACGCGACCGCGATCGCCACGCTGCGGCGCATCTTCTCGGTCGAGCTGGCCCGGCTGCGCCAGCAACCTTCTCGCGCCGAGCAGCGCACGGAAAATCCCTCGCTGCGTGACGAAGGAGGAAGCAATGGAAGTCTATCAGGCGATCCGGACCAACCGGTCGGTGCGCCAGTTCACGGATCGCCCGGTCAGCCGTGAAGACATCGAGCGCATCGTTAACGCCGGGCGGCTCTCCGGCTCGGCGAAGAACGCGCAGCCGTGGCAGTTCGTGATCGTCACCCGGCGCGAGACGCTGCGCGGGCTGAGCGAGTGCGGCCCGTGGTGTAGCCACCTGGCCGGGGCGGCGTTTGCCGTCGTGCTGACGGCGGACGACCTGCACGACCCGCCGACGCTCACCAAGCCGTTCGACCTGGGGCGGGCGGCTCAGAACATGATCCTGGCCGCGTGGGAGCTGGGCATCGG
This sequence comes from Thermoflexus sp., assembly GCA_020724465.1. Taxonomy (GTDB): domain Bacteria; phylum Chloroflexota; class Anaerolineae; order Aggregatilineales; family Aggregatilineaceae; genus DYGX01. The sequence continues at coordinate 203,595 of DYGX01000003.1, read as the reverse complement.
CTCGTGCATGGCGACCATCTACGAGCCGGAGCGGGTGCGCGCATTGCTCGGCATCCCGACGGAGCGCGCCGTCCCCTGGGCGATCTCGTTCGGCTACCCGGCTCCCGAAGCCGATCCGCGTCATCGACCGCCGCGTGCCGGCGGGCGTAAGGCGTTTGACGACGTGGTGCGCTGGGAGCGGTGGTGAAAGAAGCAGCGAGAAGGCAGCCGGTGGGTATGGACTGCCGGTTTCTCAGCTTCCCAGCTTGCTGCCTACAAAGCCCGGCACGCCGTTGAGGAAATCCGCCGCGCCGACCGCTTGCCGCCCGGCAAGCTGAAGCTGCGTCGGCGCGTAGACATGGCGGCCCGTCCCGATCACGAGCGGGACGATCTTCGCCAGTTCGGTGCCCTGGGTCGAGGCGACTTCGCCGGGTTCTACGTCCAGGTCAACCGGCAGCGGGCGGCCCGCCAGGATTTTCAGACGCTGTCCATTCCAGAAGGTGTACGTTCCCGGCCAGGGCGTGAAAGCGCGCACGTGCCGGTCGATCTCGGTGGCGCTTCGCGTCCAGTCGATCAGGCCATCCTCTTTTTTGAGCTGCGGCGCGTAGGTGATCAGCGACTCGTCGGTCGGCTGCGGGTGCGGAGCGATGCTGCCGGTGCGCAGCCACCGCAGGGTGTGGACAAGCAGGTTGGCGCCCAGCACAGCGAGCTTGTCGTGCAGGCTCTCGGCGGTTTCCTGCGGGGCGATCGGGATGGAGTCCTGCAGCAGAATCGGGCCGGTGTCGAGGCCGGCGTCCATGATCATGGTCGTTACGCCGGTGTAAGTGTCTCCGGCGCGGATGGCCGCCTGGATCGGGGCTGCGCCGCGCCAGCGTGGCAGCAGCGAGGCATGCACGTTGATCGGGGCGATGCGCGGCACGTCCAGCAGTTCCTGGCGCAGAATCTGCCCGAAGGCTACCACCACCAGGAAATCGGGCGCCCACTCGCGGATCTGTGCCATCGCCCACTCTTCGCGCACTTTTTCCGGCTGAATCACGGGCACGCCGGCCTGCTGCGCCAGCGCCTTGACCGGCGAGACGCGGACCGCTTGCCCGCGCCCGGCGGGGCGGTCCGGCTGAGTCACAACGCCCACCACGTGCATGTCGGGCGCGTGCAGCAGCGCGTCCAGCGACGGAACGGCGAACTCCGGCGTTCCCAGGAAGACGATCCGGCTGTGCGTGTCGGCGATCATGGGCGGCTGGTTGGCTCCTCTACGCGAGATGATATGCAACGTTCCGGTGCGCAAGGCTGCGTGACGGGTGCTCGGAAATCTACCCTGGCATGCCTTGGCCAAGTATGTTACAATCCCTGACGTCGTGGTGACTGTGGTGCAGTGGTTAGCACGTCTGACTGTGGATCAGAAGGTCGAGGGTTCAAATCCCTCCAGTCACCCCTAAGGCCGGCGCGCGCGCCGGCCTTTTCTATTTCGCGTTGCGGATACGGGTCCCCAGGCGGTGCTCCAGGCGGACGCGCGCGCCCTGCAGCGCCAGCTTGAGCCGCAAACCGGGCACGCCCTCGCGGTAGCGCACGCGCGCCGACCGCCGGAAGAAGCGGCCCTGCAGCCGCTGCTCGGCCATCTGTCGCGCCTGAATGGACTGGATCAGGTCGTCGAGCGCGTCGGCGTCCTGTTCGCTGGGGCGGCGAATCCCAAAGACATCCCAAATGCTGATCTCGCCCGTGTCGTGTTCGGGCGTCTGGGGGGGCAGACCGCGGCGTGCCCCGGCGGGCGCTGCGGATTCCTGCCGGACCAGTTCGGCGGGCCGGATGCCTTTCGGCGGCGTGTCGCTCAAGGGTTTGGTCGCGTCGGCTGGGCGGCGGAAGCGCCGGTACGGATCGACGTCAGGCTGCGCCTCGACCGGCGGCTGGATCGCTGACAGGTCCGGCGGCGGAACCGGCGGCTTGATCTCGGTCGGCAGCGGGATCGGCGGCTCGGACTCGGGCGGGGCGGGCCGCTCGACCACGCCCGACGAGGGCTGGACGGACGGCGTGCCTCGCGCCGGTGTCACGCGCTGGTGAAGCGGCACGTCCTCTTCGCCGGCTGTCTCGTCGCCGGGGGCCATGTGCTCGGCAGCGGGCGGCGCTGGCGCCTCGCCTTCGGGCGCGTCCTGGGGCTGGGTGTCGGCGGACGGATCGACGGGCGGCTCCTCGACCGCGGCAAGCTGGCTGACGAACGATGGTTCGGCCTGCGGGCGAAACGTCGCCTGTTCCGCCGGTTCCCCAGCGATCGCCTCCGCGTCGGGCGCGCCCTGGGCCGTCTGCGCGTGGCGTTGCTGGTAGGCGGCTGCGCGCTCGTCGGCGTTCAGCCGCTCGCGGATGGCGGCGCGCGCGCGGGCTTCGTCGTTCATGCGCTGGCCGAGGGCGTCCACTTCGCGGCGAAGCTGGCGCAGACTGGCGCTGACCATCTGAGCCAGGGCTCGCTGCCCGCCGAATCGATCGCGCAACGAGCCGATCAGGCCTTTGGGCGTGTAGTTGATCGTCCATTGGACGCTGGTGCCATCCGGCCCAAGCTGCAGGCGCAGCCGCCCCTGATAGGCTTTATAGGGGCCGCCTTCCACCCGGCGGTACTCGTAGCCCATGCCCTCGACCCAGGTTGTAATCTCCTCGATCACATCCTTGCCGTTGACCAACGTGCAGCGCCGCCGGACGCCGGGGCCGCGCTGCTGCGTGGTCAGCACGGATACGCTGCGACAGCCGGCGTGCCATTGGGCAAGCCGGTTCTGATCCGCGATCACTTGCCAGACCGCCTCGGGTGGCGCGTCAATCAAGATACGCTGGTCGATCAGCGGCACAAGCAACCATCCATTCCGCGTGCAGGCAAACGAGAACTCTCCATGGCGCGTGTCCGGAGTGCGGGGTGCCTTCATCTTAACGCATCCCGCGGATGCATCCAAGTTCCACCACCTGGACGCTCGCACACTGGCCGTGATTTTGCCGCTTGTGCCGGGGATTGGCAAGTCCTGGCCGCGCCCGGAGCCGGGGCAGGGCGGCTCTTCGGCGCGCCGGGCGGAGTATGCTACACTATGCTGCGGTCGTGCCGGATTGCACAGACGCAGGGTGACAGGAACCGCATGCCCGGACCGTCAATTATCTTCAGCTTCATCCTGGCGACGCTGTATGGGGCGGCCTTCCACCTGGTCAGCGGGGGGGATGCGCGCCGGCTGGCGCTGTTTCTGCTGGCAGCGTGGCTGGGCTTCGGGCTGGGGCACGCGCTGGGCGAGCTGTTCGACCTGACTCTGTTGGACATCGGATCGCTGCACATGCTGTCGGCGACGGTTGGGGCGTGGCTGGCGCTGGTCGTGGCGCGCCTGCTGACGCGTTCGCCGGGCCGCCGTCCGCCGCCGTGAAAGTGGCATTCGCGATCCGATTCGCTAACCTATAGTTGTAGGGAACCGATCTGAGCTGCGCAGTTGAGGGGGTGTAACCCATATGGCCGATACACAGCGAGCGCTGCCCGAAGTCAATTACCAGGGCGATACCGAACCGCGCGAGGGGCGCAAGTGGTATTTCTGGGTGCTGGCGGGCCTGATCGCCCTGGTGGTCGTGTTTGTGGTGGGCCTCGTGGCGGCGATCGCGATCGCGCTGTTGGCCGACCCCCAAGACGCGGCGAACTGGGTAGGTCTGATCCGCGATATCTTCATCATCGTGCTGGCGCTGGAAGGGATGCTGATGGGCATCGCGCTGATCGTGCTGGTCGTGCAGCTTGCCGCGCTGATCAACCTGCTGCAAAACGAGGTGACGCCCATTGTCGACAACGCCAGCGAGACGGTGTCGACCGTGCGCGGGACGGCACAGTTCATGAGCCAGAACCTGGTCGAGCCGGTGGTGCGCTTCACCGCGCTAACCGCGGCGGCGGGCGCGATTCTGCGCGAGCTGCTCGGCATCCGGCGCGCCATGCGCGGGCCGAAGGACAAGCGCTGACGAGGAGATGACCGATGGCGAAGTATGACGATGGCGAGGCGCGGAGCTTCCTGGGCGGGCTGCTGCTGGGCCTGTTTCTGAGCGCCCCGATTGCGGCCTGGCTCAGCCCGCGCAGCGGGCGGGCGCTGCGCCAGGAGATCCGCCAGAAGGGGCGGGTGATGGTGTACAGGGCCGAGCGCGCCGCGCAGCAGGTGACCCGTCTCCCGGCGCGCATCGGCGAAGAGGTCGGCGAGCAGGTTGAACAGCTTCAGGACCAGATCGGCGCGCAGGTGGGGCAGCTTCAAAGCAAAGTGCGCGGCAGCGAGTCGATCAGTGCGGCGCTGGAAGAGGGCCGGGCGATTGCGGCGCGGCGGCGCGGCGGGGCGCAGCCTTGAGGGCATGGCGCGATCTGTGGAAAGACAGGCGGCGGTTCCTCGCACGGGGGAACCGCCGCTGTGTTTTCCCTCGGTGTCTGGCGAGCCGGATCGCCGCATCAGTGCCGGGCGCGCTCGGCGTCGGCAAAGGCTCCCGGCAGGTGTTCCAGCAGGTCGCCGGCGACGACGCCGGCAGTTGTCCCGATCTGCCCGGCGGCGCGCTCTCCTGCAGCGCCGTGCAGCCACACGGCGCACAGGGCCGCGTCGAACGGCTCCAGACCCTGAGCGAGCAGCCCGGCGATGATCCCGCTCAGCACGTCGCCTGTTCCGGCGCGGGCCAGCGCCGCCGAGGCGAATGGCGCGATGGCGGCGCGGCCATCAGGCGCGGCGACGACGGTGAACGCGCCCTTGAGCACGACGATCGCGTTCCAGGCAGCGGCTTTGTCACGCGCGTGCGCCAGACGGTCCGCCTGGATCTCGGCGATCTCCAGCCCGGAGAGGCGGGCGAATTCGCCGGGGTGGGGTGTGAGGATCGTGTTGGGCGGCAGCAGCGCGGGCCAGTCCTCGATCCCGGCCAGCAGGTTTAGCCCGTCGGCGTCGATGACCAGGGGCGGCAGCGCGCCCAAATCTTCTTCCGGCGCTTCGACCTCGACCCCGGCGACGCGCACGAACCCGATGATCCGCTCCGGGCGGCGTTCCTCGCGCGGGCGCAGCAGCTCGCGCAGGAACTCGCCGGTCGTTTCCTCGCGCCCGAAGCCCGGCCCCAGCAGCAGCGACGTGTACCCCTCAAGCTCTTTGCGCAGCACTTTGACCGCCGCCTCGTTGAGCACGCCCAGGTCGTGCGGCAGCAGGATCCAGGTCGCTTCGGGCAGCATCCCGGCCAGCACCGGTACGATGATTTGCGGTGCGCCGACGGTCACCAGACCCGCGCCGGAGCGATAGGCGGCGGCAGCGGCCAGGTAGGCGGCACCGGTGTAAGTCAGGCTGCCCGCGACGACCATCGCTTTGCCGAACGTCCCCTTATGGCTGTCGCGCGGGCGCTGGGGCAGCCGGGCGCCAACCTCGCCCGCATCGATCAACGTCAGGGATACCTGTTCCAGCTCGTCCAGGCGTTCGGGCAGGCCGATGTCGGCAATGTGCAGCACGCCGACCGCCTCGGCGCCGGGGAAGGTGAGCAGGCCGGGCTTGGCGGCGGCGAACGTGATGGTCTCGTCGGCCGCCAGCGTCGCCTTGTCGATCTCGCCCGTGTCGGGGTCCAGCCCGCTGGGGAGATCAACCGCGACGATCAGCGGGCGGCGTGCGCGACCCGGGTCGCGCGGATGGGCGGGGGTAACCAGGGGCGGGCGCAGCGTCTCGGCTTCGCGCGCGATCAGCGCCTTGCGCACGGCCTGGAGCACCTTGGCCGCCTCGCCTTTGATGGGCAGGCGAACGCTGGTGCCAAACAGCGCGTCGATCAGCACGTCCGCGTTAGCGACCAGATTCTGCAGCACACGGTAGCCCTGCGCAGCGTCGTTTTCTGCGTCGGCCACGAATGCGCCGGCTTGCTGCGCAGCGGAAAAGACGGGGTCGTCGTCGGGATCGCGCGGCTTGAGCAGATAAACGCCCACGCTGGCGCCTTCCAGCGTTTCGAGCAGCACGCGCCCGGCAACCAGCCCATCCCCGCCGTTGTTGCCGGGTCCGACCAGAATCGCGACGCGGGGCTGCTCGATCCCGGCCAGCAGCTCGGCCACGCGCCGCGCCACAGCGCGCCCGGCCAGTTCCATCATGTCGGCGTAGGTGTGCCCTCTGGCGTCGGATGCTTGTTCGATAGCGCGCATTTGTTCAGCGGTGACAATCTTGGCCATACAACGCCTCACCTCGTTGAGCGATCTGTGCGATCAGTCAAAGAGCGCAATCATGGTTCTGTCGATCTGTGGCAGGCGCACCGGAAGCGGCTCCCAGTGGTCGCCGTGGTCCGCCGAGAACCAGACTGCGCCCCCATGCAGCCCGGCGTAGACATGGCCCGGCGCGCGCGGGTCGGTCAGCAGCGCGTAGGGCATATCCATCAGCGGGTCCGGCAGGCCGCCGCCCAGCTTCTGCCAGGGGCCGCCGCCGCGCGCCCGGTAGATGTGCGCTTCGGCATGGCCGGCCTGGTGCGCTTTGCGCGGGCCGGGCGATGTTGAAGCATACCACAGATCCGGCTCGGCAGGGTCAGCACCAACTGCCCAACCGTAATGGCGATCCATCCCCTCGCCGGTCTGCTGCCAGGTGCGCCCGCCATCGTGGCTGAACGCGGCGCCCGCGCCCGACCCCCCGGCTTCATATACCCAGTTGCCGTCGGTGGTGTGGAAGGTTAGCGAGTGACAGTCGCGGATCGAGCCGGGAATATGGTTGGTCCACGTCTGCCCACCGTCGAACGAGGCAACGGTCGCGCCCGCCTCGATCCCGACGACGATCACGTCGGGATCAACCGGCGACAGCGCCAGGCCAAGCACATAGGCGGTCCCCGGCGCTTCTGCCGGAGAGAACCAGAGGCGGCGCGAGCGAATCCGGCGGAACGCGTCCAGTTCGTGCCAGGTCGCGCCGCCATCGCGCGACAGCAGGATATGCGGCGGCTTGGTGCCGGCGGCCATCAGGCCAGGCACGGCGCGGCTGACCGTGATGGATTTGACGATCTGCCCGTCGAGCGCGTGGGGTTGCCAGCTTGCGCCGCGATCGGTTGAGCGCCACAGACCCCGCCCCTGCGTCCCTGCCAACAGCGTATCCGGATGATGGGGATCGACGGCGAGAGAGCGGACGTCCAGGTCCGGAAGCACGGCTTCGACCGTCCACGTGTCGTCCACCTGGCGTGTGGCGCGGGCCAGTCCCGGACCTGTGGGGGCGATAAAGACAGTTGCGTTCATGAGGTTCTCCGTTGACTCTGTTCGCAGGTATAGAATATAGCAGGACCGGGGCAGGTTCGGCGGGTTGAGCGGAAGAAAAGCAGAGCGCGCAGACCTGCGCGCTCCTGGAAAGCAGCCTGAGTAGCGTCGCGCCTAGTAGGCGTCCAGGTCAACAAAATAGGCAGACGCCGCGCGGTCGAGCAGCTCTTTCGTCAGCGCGGGCGGCGTGTTCTGGTAGCGGGCAATGTCGATCAGCTGCTCGACGATGTCGCGCGGGTGAACGGCGCGCAGGTTGCGGTTGGCCTTGACGTACCACTCCTGGATCAGATAGTTCAACGCGCGATCGTCGAAGGGGATGTGGCGGGACTCGCAGACTTTGATGAAGATCTCGCGGAACTGTTCGGGTGTCGGGTCGCCGACCTCGATCTTGTGCGGGATGCGGCGCAGGAATGCTTCGTCCACCAGGTCGGCGGGCGGCATGTTGGTGCTGAAGACGATCAGCACGTTGAACGGGATTTCGATTTTGCGCCCGGTGGACAGCGTCAGAAAATCCACGCGGCTTTCGAGCGGCACGATCCAGCGATTGAGCAGGTCGCGCGGGCGAACCTGCTGGCGCCCGAAGTCATCGATCAGGAACATGCCACCGTTGGCCTTCATCTGGAAGGGCGCTTCGTAGTATTTGTTGATCGGGTCGTAGACCAGGTCCAGCGTCTCCAGGGTCAGCTCGCCGCCGACCATGATCACCGGGCGGCGGATGCGCAGCCAGCGCGGGTCGCGGCGCTCGCCGGTCGCGGTGGCGCGGCGCTGCGGATCGTCGTTGTCGGGCAGGACCTGGTGATTGATGTTGTCGAAGACACGCACCACCTGCCCGTCCACGTCGACGGCGTAGGGGATCCACATCGGCGCGCCGAGGATCATCGCGCCGACCTTCTGCGCGATGGTGGTCTTACCGTTGCCAGGCGGGCCGTACATGAAGATCGCCTTGCCGGAGTTCACCGCCGGCCCGATGCGCCCGTACATGTCCTCGCCGAGGGTCATGCCGCGCAGCGCCTTTTCGAGCGTGTCGCGGTGAACGGTCAGCCGGGCGCGGGCCTGCGCGTTCATCGCCGCCACGTACTGCTCCAACGTGACCGGGCACGGCCCGGCGTACTGGGTGCGCGCCAACGCCTCGTGCGCTTTTTCCAGTCCGCGCGCGGTCAGCACATACTCGTAGGCCCCGGAGCCAAGGCCCCCGCCGCCGCGCACCTCGACGAATTTCTCGCGCTTGAGTGTTTCCAGCACAAACTCGACGACACCGGTGAACGGCAAATGCATCTGGTCGGCGACGTCATTGCCGGAAAGATAGCCGCCGAAATACAGCGTCTTGATCGCCAGGTCCGAGAGTATGCCGATGTTGAGACCGACATCCTTCAGGGTGCGGATCGGGGGTGGCGACCACGGCCCGCTCTGAGAGCGCGCCGGGGTAGCAGGGGGCTGCCGGGTCATAGGGTGACATCCTCCAAAACAGCACCAACGCGCAGAACTTCATCTTCGGTGTTATAGCAGTGCATCGACAGCCGGATGTACGGCCAGCCGCCGGCATCCAGGTGCTTGGTGATGCGAATGTTCGCCGCCTTGAGCGCGGCAAGATAGGCGCTCGCCATCCGGCTGGCCTGGTCCAGGTCGCGGCCGGGCACGCGGAAAGTGGCAATCGGGCCGTGCAACGCCGGATCGCGCGGGGTGATCACCTCGTAGCCGCGCGCGCTCAAGTCGTCCATCGCCACGGCTGCCAGATGCGAGGTCCACGCCTGGATGTTGGCCAAGCCGAGGTCGCTCAGGAAGCGCACGCTGGCGAGCAGCGCCGCCATGTCGATCAGGCTGGCCGTGCCCATCATGAAGCGCAAGGCTGCCTCGCGAGGGATCAGGTCGTAGCGCAGCCAGTGCTCCCAGCCCTCGACCGCGTTGACGCCGACCAGCCCCACGCGCAGCCGCTCGGCGACCGCTTCGCGCACATATAGAAAGCCCATGCCCGGCGCGGCCATCAGCGACTTCTGCCCGCCGGCCATCAGCACATCGATCGGCGTGGCCTGCACGTCGACCGGGATGTGCCCCGCAGACTGGATCGCGTCGACGACGAAGAGGATGTCGCGCTCGCGGCAGAATGCGCCCAATGCGTCCAGGTCGGCGCGGTGCCCGGTGAGAAACTGCACCGAGCTGACGACGACAACCCTGGTGCGGGCATCGACGCCCCGCGCCAGCGCGTCGAGCGACAGGCCGCCCTGATCCGCCGGAACCAGCCGCAGCTCGACACCCTCGCGAGCCAGCGCCATAAACGGATACACATTCGACGGGAACTCGACGTCGCACATCACGACGTTGTCGCCGGGCGACCAATCCACCGCGCGGGCCAGGGCGTTCATGCCGGCGGATGTGCTGGTCAGGGGGGCCACCTCTTGCGGGCGCGCGGCGTGAATGAAAGACGCCAGCCTGGTCGAAAAGCGGGTGAAGATATCGGCGAGCTGGTCGTCAGCGGAAGCCGGAACGAAGAACGACAGCGGCTCGCTCGCCAGCCGGTCCACGGCCTCGTGTGCTGCGTCCTGCACCGGGCGCGGCAGAGGCGAAATGCTGGCGTGGTTGAGATAGACGACCCGGTCCGCAATTGGAAAGGCCCGGCGGACTGCCCCGAGATCGTAAGCAGGCTGGTTGGTCACTATTCCCTCGTCATTCCGTGGTGCGAGCACAATCGGGCGATGTGGACGCCCAAGCTGGCCCTAATTATACTCATTGCGTCTGGGCGGGATACCCGGACAGGGGCGGAAAAGCTTAGGATTTTGTAACGGAATCCTAACGCTTGTTGGCTCAACGTAGGTTGTCGGCCCTGGGTGCGGGTGTTATACTGGCGCGCAATCGCCCAACCTCTATCTGCCGGTGTGTACGGGAATCGCTGATGATTGATCGAATCGAGTGGCTGGGGCACGGAAGCTTTCGCATTCAGGGTCCCCCTCTGATTTACATCAACCCCTGGCGAGTCGCGCGTAACGCCTTTCACGCAGATGTCATCCTGGTTTCCACCGATCAATACGATCACTGCTCCCCCGCCGACATTGACAAGCTGAGCGGCCCGCACACAGTCGTGCTGGGCAACGCGGGGGCGGCGGCGGTGCTGGGTCCGCACACGTCGGTGTTGCGCCCGTGGCAAAGCATCAACATCGGCCCGGCGCGGATCACAGCCGTCCCGGCCTACACCTTCACGGCACACCATCCGGTCGCCAAGGGTGGGCTGGGGTATATCATTTCCCTCGATTACTACGATATCTACTACGCCGGGCTGACGGACGTCATCCCGGAGATGAAGCACGTGCAGGCCGATATCGCGATTGTTCCCGTGGCCGCCGGGCAAGGCACGATGACACCCGAAAGCGCGGCGGAGTTCCTGAACGCCATGCGGCCCCGCTGGGTGATCCCAAGCCATTGGGGCACGCTGGCCGGCACTCAGCTCGACGTGCAGATGCTTGAGCGGGCGTTGGACGGCGGGATCTCGGTTGTTTTGCACGAAACGGTGCGGTAAGAAATCGGCGGAGACATCTTGCATCCGCCGTTTTTTATGGTATAGTGATTTATGGACTAACTAAGTTTGCGCTGTGCTCAAGATATTTAGCGACGAAAAGTGCGTTTGATCGGCCAAGAGACACGTTTTTGTGCGTTAGTGCGTTTGGGTGAACTAGTCGGGTCATAAGAAACTAGACAAGTTAGTTCGTTAAATGCGAGCTTTGACCACCTCGTCTAACTGGAACGCTTTACGTACTTAGTGCAACTGTTTTGAAAGAAAGTGTTTTTCAGGCGGCTCGTCGCGAGCCGCCTCGCTTTTTCTGTCCCAATGGATGCCCTGGCTCGAGGCTGATACGAACTTGGCAGACGGGATCGCGGGACAAGGCCGGCGCCACATGTCGAATCCGTCATATGCTCTAGGGCAGCGGGATCAGAGTCCGGACGCGGCGCCCGCGCTCGTCGGTCACGGCTTCGGTCACCCAGCCGGAATCCCCGCTGGCCGTGCGCACCTGCCACCAGCGCAGCCCATCCACCACCCGCGGACCGCCGAGCACCGTCACGAGCGTGCCATTCGGCAGGGTTGCGAGCGCCGCGCCACCGGGCGCGGCATGCATGTTGAGCGGTTGCTCACCGCCGGTGACGATCAGCGCGCTGTCGGTGCGGATCACGACCGGACCCCAGGATGGAGCGGCGATCTCGCCGAGGACAGGCGACAGGTCGCGCAGAGCGCCTGTGGCGTCCAGGTAATAGGGCGTACCGTACGGGGCATCGGGCGAGGCATACGCCACCAGGATCGCTTCTTCTCCCCGGCTGTCCCACAGGTATTCGAGCCATCCCTCGTCTACAAGCGGGTCGGTGACCGGCGCCGGATCCGCCTGGCCCGGCGCGCTGACATAGAGTCTCCAGGTTTCGGCGGCTCCAGCGGGCTGGGCGGTGAACGTCAGGATGCCGTTGGGAAGCTGCTGGGCGAGGCGCGGTTGCAGGGCGGCGTCTGGCTCGACCAGCACTTGTGTCTCCAGCGTGTCCGGCTCGATGCGCAGCACCTGGCCACTCCCGGCGGCGATGATCGCGCTGCCGTCTGCCGACCAGCGGGCATCGTCATAGCTGCCCGGGGGCAGCGCCGCCTCGTTCCACACCGGGATGATCTCGCCCGCGGAGATGTTGATCCGCACGGCAGCGAACCCGGTCGCGGTCCGCGCGCCAACCAGAATCTCCGTGCCGTCCGGGCGCCAGTGAAGCGGCCCGGTGTAGATCACCGCGTCGGTTCCGCTCGCGCTGCTGCGCGCCACATGCACGCTGCGGCCATCGGTTCCGCGCAGCCAGACTCCATCCAGGGGGAAATCGCCCCCGGCGCCCGGTTCGATGCCGGGCGTCTGCAGCACGTACGCCAGCCAGCCGCCGAGCGGTGACCACGCCAGCGCCTGAAACGTCAGCCGGACTCCATCCGGCCCGGCAGGCGGGATAACAGGCAGGCCGCCGATGGTCATTTCTCCGTTGTTCGCCACATAAGCCAGCGTGCCGTCCGGCGCGACGCTGTACGCTATCACGCCCCAGGGGGTGTAGCTGAGCTGCTGCGGCGCTGTCAGACCCCACTGCAGCCGCCAGACCTGCGGCGCTCCGGCGTCCCCGCCCAGATAGTAGAGCGTTTCCGGCAGCGCGTCGATGTCCTCCAGCCCGGTCATCGCGAAGAGATCGCGCCCGGTTCCGGCGATGGCGCGGCCGCTGCCGTCGTCCAGCGGCGGGACGGTTGGCGGGATGGACGGCGTGCGCGTCGGTGCGAGCGTGGGTGGCAGTAGGAAGGGGGTGGGACTGAGCTCTGGGGTGGGGGTGTCGATGGGGAGCGGCGTCGTGGTTGGCTCGGATGGCGTCGGCGACGCGGCTTCGGTTGGCGTGCTGGTGGGCGATGCGGTCGGCGAGGCGACCGGGCTGGCGGCTTCAGACGGGGCCGCCGTCGCGGTCGCCAACAGCAGCGCCGGCGTCGCGGTAATGACGCGCGGCGCGCTGTCCTGGCTCAGCGTGCAGCCGGCCAGCGCCGCCAGGGCGATGACGATGAAGGCCAATCCGGCGCTCTTTACGGCGAAGCGACTCATGAATTTCGTTGCGCGGTCCTTTCCACCTTATTGACCAAGTTTACACACCGCAGCGGCTCGCTGGCGAAAAAAGAGGGCGCGTGTGCGCCCCCCGATGTGCTCAGTTTCGCTCGCGCGTTACGCCGCGCTGTCCAGCGTGCCGTCCTCGCGCCAGCGCAGCACGCGGTTGTTCTCCAGAATGATCTGGGGCCGCGCGATGCCGCGAATGACGTCCGCATTCACGACCACGCGCTGCACAATCCCCTTGAACGACGGGATCTCGAACATGACGTCAAGCAGCGCGCCCTCCATGATGCTGCGCAGCCCGCGCGCGCCTGTCTCGCGCTCGGCGGCCAGATCCGCCGCGGCGTGCAGCGCGTCTTCGGTGAACTCCAGGTCCACGCCGTCCAGCTTGAACATCTGCTGGAACTGCTTGACCAGCGAGTTCTTCGGTTCCTTGAGGATGCGCACCAAAGCGTCACGGTCGAGCGGATCAACGACCGTGATCACCGGCAGACGCCCGACCATCTCCGGGATCATCCCGAACTTGATCAGGTCTTCCGGCGCGACGTGGTGCAGCAAGCTGGAGCGGTTGACGCGCTCGTCGTTGGCCTGCGCGCCGAACCCGAGGGCGCCCTTGACGCCGATCCGCCGCGCGATGGTCTCTTCGAGCTTGTCGAAGGTCCCGCCGCAGATGAACAGGATCTTGCGCGTGTCGATCTGGATGAATTCCTGGTGGGGGTGCTTGCGCCCGCCTTGAGGCGGCACGTTCGCCAATGTGCCCTCGATGATCTTCAGCAGGGCTTGCTGGACGCCCTCGCCGCTCACATCGCGCGTGATCGACGGGTTGTCGCCCGATTTGCGCGAGGTTTTGTCGATCTCGTCGATGTAGATGATGCCCTGCTCGGCGCGTTTGATGTCAAAATCCGCCGCCTGGATCAGGCGCAGCAGGATGTTCTCGACATCCTCGCCGACATATCCCGCCTCGGTGAGCGAGGTGGCGTCGGCGATGCAGAACGGCACATCGAGCATGCGGGCCAGGGTCTGGGCCAGCAGCGTCTTACCGCTGCCGGTCGGGCCGATCAACAGGACGTTGCTTTTTTCCAGCTCGACATCGGCGCTCAGGCTACCCGCGTTGATGCGCTTGTAGTGGTTGTAGACCGCCACCGACAGCACGCGCTTGGCCTGTTCCTGCCCGATGACGTACTGGTCCAGGTGCTCGACGATCTCGCGCGGCGAGGGCACGTGCTCGACGACGAACTCTTCGCCGTCGTGCGCGTGCGGCAGGCCGTCATTGAGCACATCCATGCACAGATGCACGCATTCATCGCAGATGAACACGCCATCCGGGCCGGAGATCAGCCGGTTTACTTCGTCAGCCGGGCGCCGGCAAAACGAACAGCGTTGGGGTCCGATCAACTGGGTCACTTCGACTTGCCTTCTTCAGACTTGTCACCTTTACCCGCCTTGTCGGGTGGATAAAGGATACCATCGATCAGGCCATAATCAAGCGCCTGCTGGGCCGTCATATAGAAGTCACGGTCCGTATCTTCTTCGATGCGCGACAGCGGCTGACCGGTGCGCTCGGACAGGATCTGGTTGAGCAGGTCGCGCTGGCGCAGGATCTCGCGGGCCTGGATCTCGATGTCCGACGCCTGGCCGCCCCCGCCCGATGACCAGGGCTGGTGCATGTGGATGGTCGCGTTCGGCAGGGCATAGCGGCGGCCCTTGGTCCCCGCAGCCAGCAACACCGTGCCGAAGCTGGCGGTCAGCCCCACGGCGACGGTCATGACCGGCGGGCGGATCTGGCGGATGGTGTCGTAGATCGCCAGCCCTGCGTAGATCATCCCGCCGGGGCAGTTGATGTAGAGTTGAATCTGGCGATCCGGGTCCTCGCGATCGAGGAACAGAAGCTGGGCGACGATCAGATTCGCCACCTGGTCGTTGATCGGCGTGCCCAGGAACACAATGCGTTCCTTGAGCAGCAGAGAGTAGATGTCGTATGCACGTTCGCCACGCCCGCTGGTCTCGATAACCATCGGGATCAGGCCGTTGTACGAGTCAAGCATAGTTGCTCCCTTCGCAGCCAGGCACCGGCACGGCTCTGGCCGGTGCCGCCTGAGACATTATTCTTCCGCAGAAGCGGCCTCGTGATCGGTATCGGTATCTTCGTCCGGCGGAACATCCGAAGCGCCGGTGGTCTGAAGCTCGCCCTTGGTCACCGGGCCTTCTTGCGGAGGCACCAGCGCGGACAGCTCCGCGGGCGCGGTCTGCGCCTCGGCCTTCGGGGTGGGTCCCTTGGGCGGGTTTTCGCCCTTGGCGATGGCAAGCAGGCGGCCGGTCGCGCGGTCGGTCGCCAGGCGGTTGGCGATATTGGCGCGGCTGCGGTCCGACATCAGGAACTGCCGGAACTGGCCGGCCTGGTCGCCGCCGAGCGCGGTGCTCATCTCGTCCACTTCAGCTTCGATGTCTTCTTCGCTGACGTCAAGCTCTTCGGCGCGCACCAGCTCGCCCAGGGCCAACGCGCGCTCCGCACGCTGGATCGCCCGCGGGCGGTACTGCTGGCGGATCTGCTCCTCGGTCTGACCGGTGATCTTCATGAAGTCCTGAAGCGTCAGACCCTGCTGGCGCAGCGAGTAATCGAACTCGGCCACCAGGTCGGACAGATAGTCTTCCACCAGCTCGTCGGGATAGCGCAGCGTCGCCCCGGCCACCAGCTTCTCCAGCGCCCCTTCGAGCGCCTTCTGATCCGCCAGGCGGCGGGCCGACTCCTCAAGCTGCTGGCGCACATAGGCGCGCAGCGCGTCGATGGTTTCGTGCTCGCCGTTGCTGATTTTGCTCGCCAGCTCGTCGCTCCATTCGGGCAGCGTCCGCGCGCGAATCTGGCCGACCCGCGCCTCGACCCGCACCGTGCGCCCCCGGATATCTTCCGCGTCGAAGTCTTCGGGCACGTCCAGAGTGAACGTCTTTTCCTCGCCCGCGCTGACGCCGACGAACTGCGCCGAGAAGCCGGGGAACAGGTCCCGGTTGTCGTCGCGCAGAACACGATCCCAACCGTGCTGGTGCAAGATCACGCGGCCCGCTTCGTCGTGTTCGTCGTGCTCGTGGTGCTCGTCTTGCTCGCCCTCGTCCTCCGCTGCGTCGTCTTCTCCGGCGCGGTCGTCGTCCGTCTCGTCATCCAGCGCAACGATCTCGATGTGATCGAAGGTGATGCGGTCGCCCATCTCGGCGGGGCGGTCGACGGGTTCGAGGTCGGCCTGTTCTTCGCGCAGGTTTTCCAGGGCATCTTCCACCATCTGCTCGGTGACGTCCTGGACCTCGTACGGCTCGCGGATCGAGCGATAGTCTCCCAGGTCGACGGTGGGCCGCAGCGGCACGACGAAGGTGAGGGTGCGCCCGTCGTTGTCCACATTTTCGAGGCTGCCCGGCGCGTACGGCTCGATCTCGGCCTGCTCCAGCGCCTCGCGATAGATTTCGTTGCCAAGACTATCCAGCGCCTCGCTCAAGACGTACTCGCGGCCATAGAGGTTCATCACGACGTTGAGCGGCGCCTTGCCCGGACGAAAGCCGGGGATGCGGCCCTTCCGAGAGATGTCACGCGCGGCGCGCGCCATGGCACGCTGCAAGCGTTCCTCGTCGACCTCGACGATCAGTCGAGCAGTATGGTTCTCAAGGTATTCAGTGTGGATGTTCAGCATTCTGTCCTTCACAGTCTCGCAACGCTGCGATTATAGCACCTCGTACCGCCCGGCGACTATGCGTGGCAGCACTTCTAACAGAGCTTTTACGCACGAAAACGGGGCGCCCTGGTGCGCCCCGCGCTGTGGGGAAGATGGGACTCGAACCCATACGGATCGCTCCACATGATCCTAAGTCATGCGCGTCTGCCAGTTCCGCCACTTCCCCTGGGGTGGATCGATGCTTGATTATAAAAGCCAATCCGGGTTTCGGAAAGGGCAAATCACGCGTGGCGAGCGGGATCTGGCGGGCCGGATTCAACCAGGGGCAGGCGGAACGAGAACGTGCTGCCTTCGCCGGGCGCGCTGTCGACCTCGATGGCGGTACCCATCCCGTCTGCCAGCAGCAGCGCCAGCGCCAGGCCGATGCCCGCGCCGGAATAGCGCCGGCGCGGCGAGCGGTCGACCTGGTAGAACACTTCGAAGATCTGCTCCTGTTCTTCCGGCGCGATGCCGATCCCCGAGTCTTCGACGGCGAACCAGACGTGCTGCGGCTCGACCGGCACGGCGCGCAGGTAGACCGGCGCTTCGCTGGCGCTGAATTTAAGCGCGTTTTCCAGCAGAAGCTGCAGCAGCCGGGCCGCCGCGGCCCGGTCGCCCAGCACCACCTGGTCGTGCGCGCGGCTGTCGATCTGGATCCGCCCCACCTCGCCGCGCCAGGTCCAGCTTCGCTCCAGATAGCGCACGGCGCCGGTCAGCGCGTCGTGTGCAACGAACGGCTCCGGGGTGATATCGTGCGCCTGGGCAAGCTGGCGGATGTTGTCGATGATCTCTTCCAGCCGCCCGGCAGCCATGCGCGCCATGGTGTCCAGCGTGGCCGAATGGGCCGCGCTACTGGCCGGGTCGAGCAGCAGAGCGATCACCGATTTGATCTGCAGCAGCGGTGTGGTCAGCTCGTGCGAGACATTGCGGATGATATCCGCGCGCAGCACTTCGATCTCGCGGGCGCGGGCAGCGGGAGCGCCCGGCAGCAGGTAGTTGAACTGGCGCTTGAGGCGCATCAGGAACCGGATCGCGTCCTGCAGCTCGCGCAGGTCCACCGGCGTCAGCAGCACGACATCCGGCTGGAACGCCAGGCTATCATCCTGCCAGCGGGCATCCGTCTCGTCCAGGATCGCGATCGGCACGAACCCCAGCTCGACCCGGCTCTTGATCTCGCTGCACAGCGCGTAGCTGGTGTCCCGGTCGCTCTGCGCATCCAGAATCACAAGGTCGATGCGCTCGGCGTAGAGTGTGGAAAGGATGGCTTCCCGATCGGCCAGCGTGACCACCGTGTGTCCGTCCGCCTGCAAGGCGCGGCGCAGGGTCAGCTCGACGTTGCGGTTGCCCATAGCGAGCAGAATGCTCGCGAAGGGCGTGCCGGTCGTTTGATTCAGCGAATGGTGCGTGGTGTGATGACGGGTACCCACGAAAACTTCAGCCCCACAGGTAGCAGCCGATCTACCTTCATTGTACTCCGGGTGCCGATAGGGCGACAGCGGCGCCGGTGCATGGCTGGTTTGAGTATGATAAGGATTGGGCTTAAAGGCACGGAATATGTACTTCTTTCTTACCGGTATGCAACGGCGCTCTAACCCGTTAAGCCGCGCGTGCTATTCTGGCCGGATCAGGATGGCAATCACTGGTCTGGACGGGCACTCCAGGGTACAATCGCACATAATAAGAAAGACGAATGTCATAGAAAAGACCGTCAAAAGGATCGATCTGGCGCGATTCGCGCCGGCAAAGCCAGTCACCCCGCACAAACTGCGCTATAATGGCGGCGTTGTCCCGCGCGGGACGCCGGAAAGCCGGATGGGATAGAGAGGTGCTGCGTGAGCAAACAAGAACTGCACGACGAGGTCATGAAGGCGCTGAGCACGGTCATGGAGCCCGAACTGCACCGCGACCTCGTGACGTTGAACATGGTGCGCGATCTGACGATTGACGACGACGGCGTGGCGCATCTGCGCGTCATGCTGACGACCCCGGCGTGCCCGCTCAAAGACGTGATGGCCCGCGACATCCGGGCGGCGCTGGCCCGCGTGAACGGCATCACCGGCGTGGACATCGCGTGGGATTCGAGTGTGCCGACGGACGGGCGCATTTTTGGGCAGATCCAGACGCCGATTCGCAGCGTGATCGCGGTCAGCAGTGGCAAGGGCGGCGTCGGCAAGACCACCGTCGCGGTCAATCTGGCGGTGGCGCTGGCACAGACCGGGGCGCGCGTGGGTCTGATGGACGCCGACATTCTCGGCCCAAACGTCCCCAAGATGGTCGGGTTGGGATACGCCCAGCCCCCCATTTCGCCCAACAGGAAGCTTGTGCCGTTCGAGGTCTTTGGGTTGAAAGTCATGAGTATGGGCTTTCTGGCGGATCCCAACACGCCGATGATTTGGCGCGGCCCGATGCTGCATGGCGCGATTCGCCAGTTCTTTACCGATGTGGAGTGGGGCGAGCTGGACTATATGGTGGTCGACCTGCCGCCGGGCACGGGCGACGCTCAGCTCAGCCTGGCGCAGTCGGTCCCGCTGACCGGCGCGATTATTGTGACCCAGCCGCAGAGCGTGGCGATCGACGACGCGCGCCGCGGGCTGGCGATGTTCGAAAAGCTGAACGTGCCGATCCTGGGTGTAATCGAGAACATGTCCGGCGAGCTGTTCGGCGAGGGGGGCGGCGAGACGTTGGCGACCGAGCGCGGCGTGCCGTTCCTGGGGCGCGTGCCGCTGGCGGCGGAAGTGCGCATCGGCGGGGACACGGGTCATCCCATCGTTGCCGACGATCCGGACTCGCCGGCGGGCCAGGCTTTCCGCAAACTGGCCGAAGCTGTCGCGGCGCGGGTGAGCGTCACGCTGTTGGGCCAGCAAAACGTCGTGCCGCTGAACGTCATCAAGTAGCGGCACCCTTTCGCGGTCTGCGATTCACGGCCCCGGCACGCTCGACGCGTCCGGGGTCGCATTTGTTGTACGCAATTCGCACCGATGCGCGCCGGGCGAAACCCGCTATAATCGTCTGGGTCCGGCTGGGCCGGGTGGTTGTTCGCCGCGGAAAAAGGGGGAACGGATGGGGGAAGAACGCCTCGCCGCACTGATCCAGGCGCACCTGTCGCGCTATCCGGCGTTGGAAGTGGCCGATGTGTATAAGCTGCTGTACCAGGCGACCTTTGGGCCGGGGCACGCTGTCGTCAGCAAAAAAGCGGCGCGCGAATGGCTGGAACAGGAAGCCAGCAAGGCGAACCTGTCGCTGTCCGAACCGCTGATCGTCAGCGTGCACCCGGACGGCGAGCTTGTACGCTTGCAGGTGCGGCCCTACCTGCTCCAGGGCGGGCAGCTCAAATGGCTGCTGGACGCCTTTGTGCGCTCGGCGAGCGCCGTGCACGGCGATCCGGGGCTGATGGCCGCCCGCTGGCAGGTGTTTGAGGACCTGTGCCAGCGCGGCGGTCTTCTGGCGGGCGAGTTCTCCACCCGCGAGGTGCGGCTGTTCGGGATGGTGCGCGCAGCGGAACACTGGCCGGCGGTCCACCATTCGCCGGCGTACTGCGCCGCCTATCGCCCGTTCTATCGCGTGCTGCTGGCCGAAGAAGCTGCCGCGCTGTGCGATAAGCTGGGCGTCCCGTTCGAGGTCGCGTAGCCGGCGCTCGTATCCAGCGGGATGTGCCGGTGCCCGTTGATCACCCGCCGGATGGCGTACGGGCCTTTGCCCTGCGACTCGTAGTAAGTGCGCATCAACATTTCCATCATCAAGCCGAGCAGCACGGACTGAGCGGCAGTGATCGCACACAGCGCGATCAGCACCGGCAGGGTGGTATCGATCAGCCAGCCGCCGCCGGTGATACCGCTGACAAGCATCGCCAGAACACCCGCACCCGCCAGCACGCTGAGCAGAAAACCCACCCCGCCGAAGATGTACATCGGGCGCGTGTTGTACTTGGTGAGGAAGGTTACGGTCATCAGGTCCAGCACGACCTTGATCGTCCGCCACAGCCCGTATTTGGACTTGCCGTGAATACGCGGGCGGTGATTCACTTCGCGCTCGATGATGCGCGCGCCTGCCGCATTCGCCAGCACCGGAATAAAGCGGTGCATCTCGCCGTAGAGCCGGACGTGATCGAGCACCTCGCGGCGATAGGTCTTCAGCGTGCAGCCGTAGTCGTGCAGGCGCACGCCGGTGACGAATGAGATCAGACTGTTGGCGATGCGCGAGGGCAGCTTGCGCGAAAGCGCCCGGTCCTTGCGGTGGCGGCGCCAGCCGCTGACCAGGTCATACCCTTCGTCTTCCATCTGCGCCAGCATCAGGGGAATATCGCGCGGGTCGTTCTGCAAGTCGGCATCCATCAGGGCGATAATCGCGCCGTTGGCGTGATCGATCCCGGCCTGGATGGCAGCAGTCTGGCCGAAGTTGCGGCGCAGCAGGACCACGCGCACCGTGTCGGGGGCCGCTTCGGCCAGCTCGAGCAGGATCCGGGCGCTGGCGTCGCGGCTGCCATCGTCTACGTAGATGATTTCGTAGCGCAGGCCCAGGCCGGACAGAACCTCGACCAGCTCGTCGTGCACCGGCCGGATGTTGTCTTCTTCGTTATATACCGGCAGCACGACCGACAGATCGAACGGATAGTGGTGATTGGCGATGTGATCCACCTGGGATCTCCTGTCTCGAACCGGCGACGGATCGCTCGCGGCGCCGGGCAGGCCCGGGGCAAATGCCTGCCGACTATCTATACGCCGGGCGCTGATCCGGCGTTGCGCTCAGGCAGCGCCGGGTTCCAGCGGCTCCGTGTGGATGGTCACCCGCTGGATCAGCGGCATTTCGTTGCGGATCGTCGTCTCGACCTGCTCGGCGATGTTGTGCGCCTCGTCAACGCTGATGCTGCCCGGCAGCCGGCAGCGCACCGTTAGCGCGTAGCCCCCCAGCGCCAGCCGCAGCACGGCCTGATCCCACTCCGCGTTGGGAAACAGCGCTCGCGCGCGGGCCAGGGCTTCATCGCGCAGGTGAAGCGCCGCTTCCGTTAGCAGCAACTCCGAGCCATGTTCGTTGCCCGGCTCGATGTGCGTCAGCACCGCCTTGACCGACGGCAGCCGCTCTTTCAACCCGCGCTCCAGCTCGCTCGCCTGGCGGTGCGCCTCGCTGAGCGAGAGTCCGGGCTTGACCTCAACATGCATCTCCAGCGCCACGCCGTTGGACTGCGGCACGGTGACGATTTCGTGCACGCCCAGCCCCAGCCCATCCGCCACGGCGCGCGCTTCGAGCGTGTAATCGATCGGCGCGTTACGCTGCGGCGCGAAGTGTACCTGCACCTCTTCGACTTCAGGATGCTCGGCGCGGATGCGCTCTTTGATCGTCTTGGCGATTGCGTAGGCGTGATCGGTCGTCACCGATGGATTGATGCGCGCGTCAATATCGACGTGCACCGCGTCCGCCGGTCCCCGGCTGCGCACGCGGACGGTTTCCTCAATCCCCGGCACTTCCCGAAGCAGGCGAGCCACGTCGTCCGGATCGAGCGTCTGGCGATCAGCCAGCACGTTGCTTGTTCGCCCGATGATGCGGATGCCCGTCTGGGCGATGACGACGACGATTACCAGCGCGACGGCGACATCGGCCCAGGGATAGCCCAGCGCGGTCGCGCCCAGGCTGGCGATCACCGAGAGCGAGACAAACAGGTCGCTGGCCGTGTGCGAGGCGTCCGCCAGCAGAATATCCGAGCGGAGCGCATGGCCGCGCCGCCGCTCGTAGAGGGTGACGCCCAGATTGATCACAATCGTCCCGATCATGGTCGCGAAGCTGATCGGCGTCACATCCGGGCGGCCGCCGTACAGCAGCCGATCAAGCAGCGTTTGCAGAATCTCCCACGCGGCGACCAGCAGCAGCCCGCCGATGGCGAGCGTCGCCAGCGTCTCGAAGCGGCGGTGACCGTAGGGGTGTTCTTCGTCCGGCGGCTGCGCGGCGAGCTTGATGCCCACCAGCCCAACCACGTTCGACGAAGCATCCATTGACGAGTGGAAGCCGTCCGCGATCATGGCGACCGCGCCGGTCAGGATGCCGACGGCCAGCTTTGCCGCCGCGACCAGGGCGTTGAGGATCAGCACGATCCACAAAACGCGCCGGACTTCGTGCGCGGAGTCATTGAACGTGGGTGCTGCCTGGGCCGTCGTCATAGCGCCAATTCTACCACAACGCGCGTGCGCTGATGAGGCCGGATTGCGGCGGCGATAGTTCTGGCAGGCGCAGGCCGCTTGCGGTATACTCGGTCATGGCAGAACATATGTGCGAAAGGGCGGACCCATGACGAGCGAGCGACACGGACGGCTGCGGGGGTTGATAGCGCGGATTGGCGACGATCTGCCCGGTGCTGAGTTCGAATTTCGCCCGATGTTTGGCGCGTACGGGGTTTATTCGCGCGGGCGTTTCTTCGCGGTGATCGGCAGCGAAGGGCTGGCGCTCAAGCTGGCCCCGGCCGATCGCGAGGCGCTGCTGGCGCTGCCGGGCGCGCATCCGTGGTCGATCAGCGGGCAGTATGTAGTGGTGCCGGAAGCGCTGACCGATCCGGCAGCGCTGCGCCCCTGGGTTGAGCGGAGCGCCGCCTACGCGCAGACGCTGCCCCTGCCCGAGCGCCGCAAGCGCCGCCGCTAGCCCTGCTCGCCGCGCGCTGCCTGCGCCGCCAGCCGGTCGAGGCCCTCGGCCAGGTCCACGGGCGTTTCGCGGGCGGGCGCCCAATGTACCTCGCGGCGTCTGGATTCTGCTTCCAGCGCGCGCCAGAGATCCGCATGCTGCACCGGGCCGCCCGTCCTGGTTGTCCAGCCCCGCGCCTTCCAGCCGGCGATCCAGCGTGTGATGCCCTGGTAGAGATAATCGGACGGGCAGTACACGTGGACGGCGGCCCCTGGAGGACATTCGCGCAGCGCGCCGAGCGCCGCGAGCAGCTCAAGCTGATTGCTGGTCGCCGCGTCGGCCCGCCCGGTGAGCACGCGGGGTGCGTCCGCGCCGGGCGCGGATAGGCGCGCTGCCCATCCGCCCTGGCCGCCCGGCAGCGCCGACACGCGCAGTGCGATCTGCGTGGCGGCGGCGGCGGGTTGCACCGGCGCCTCGGACGGCGCAAGCTGGGCGCGGGCGGCGGCTGCCAACCGGTCAACGCGCTCGTTGTGCGGATCCCCGGCGTGTCCCTTGATCCAGCGCCAGGTGATCCGGTGGCGGCGCGTCTCGGCGGCGAGCGCCTGCCATAAGTCCTGATTGGACAGCTCGTGGCCGCGGGCGCGCTGCCAGCCGTTCGCCTGCCAGTCCGCCAGCCACTCGGTGATCCCCCGGCGCAGATATTCCGAGTCCGTGTAGAGCGTCACGTCGCAAGGGCGTTTGAGCGCGCGCAGGGCCTCGACCGCGGCGGTCAGTTCCATGCGGTTGTTGGTGGTGTGCGGCTCCGCGCCGGAAAGCTCGCGCTGCGCGCCGCTTTCGGCGATCAGCAGCGCGGCCCAGCCGCCGGGGCCAGGGTTAGGCGACGCGCCGCCGTCGGTGTAGATCGTGACCCGGTCGAGTGATGCCATTCCAACGCCTTTCCACGGCCCGCGCTCCATCCGGCGCGGCGCCAGCAGGGGGATGGTATAATACCGGCTGCGTTTCGGCAAGGGAGGACACACTCAGCGACATGGCAGCATCGTCCCCAACCGTCTACGAGCAGATCGGCGCGGAAGGCATCGGGCGCGTGGTGGCCGCGTTCTACCGCCGCGTGGCGGCTGATCCCATCCTGCGCCCGATGTACCCGGAAGCCGACCTGGCCCCGGCCGAGCGACGGCTGCGGCTGTTCCTGATCCAGTTCTTCGGCGGCCCGACGACCTACTCGGACGAGCGCGGCCACCCTCGCTTGCGCCTGCGCCATTCTCCATTTAGGATTAACCAGACTGCACGCGACGTCTGGGTGCGGCACATGCTGGCCGCCCTGGACGAGTGCGCCATCCCCGAGCCGGCCCACAGCGCCATGCGCCAGTACTTTGAGCGGACCGCCACGGGGTTGATCAACAGCTACTTTCCGGAATGATGTGGAGGCAAGCGCGATGGGTGACCCCGATAGTTCCTCGTCCGCAGCAGCTCCGTTCGAGCGGTGGGCCGCCCGGCTGACCGGCACCCCGCGCCTGTGGCGGATTATGTTGAGCCTGCTCATCACGCTGGAACTGGCGATTCTGGCCTGGGTGGTTGTCGACCGCGTCATCATCAACGAGTTCGGCAGCATGACCTCGACCTTTGTGGCGGTCGTGGTGGGGCTGGTGGCCTATGCCATCGGGTGGTGGGCGCTGGTGGGCTTCGACGACGCCCCAGACCATCCCTGGCGGGCGGGGCGACCCGCGGTGTGGTTTCTGGCGGTGGGCCTGGGCGGGATGGTCGTGCTGATCATGGTGGCCGTCTTTGGACTGGCGTTCGGATATCTGATGTAGGGCGAGGGTTTGGCCGATGCGCGCACCCGGAGTGATGCTGGTGCTCTTGCTGGCGCTTGCGCTGGCGGCCTGCGGCGGCGATGATGCGGCCGATTCGCCGTCTCAGGACGAAGCGGGCGCGACCCCGACGGTGACCCCGTCCGGCGGTCAGACGCTGCCGCCCACCTGGACCCCCAGCCCAGAGGCTACTGCCGCCGGGGCGGGACAGGCCCTGCCGCCCACCTGGACACCGCGCCCATCCCCGCAGGCCATGTTCACACCGCGATCGACGGCGTCGCCGTTCCCCGCCGCGCCCACCTGGACGCCGCTGCCAGACTGGTGCTTCGAGCTGACGACGCTCTCGGCGCCGGGCGTCTCGTACACCGGGCACCCCGTCTCGCTGATCTGGACACCGCTGCCGGATGTGCCGCTGTATCGCGTGGAACTGCGGCATCCGGGTGGGGGACTACTCGTCAGCCAGGTGATCTCGACCAACGAGTTCACCTTTGGGGGCGACCAGTTTGAGACGGTGGGCGCCTATGGCTGGGAAGTCACGCCGCTGGCCGAGAATGGGACGCCGATCTGCTACTCCCTTTCGGACGAGATCGTGGTACGGGTCCCGCCGTCCTAGCAGATGCGGCGCGTCAAATGCAGCGGGCGGCTCGCACTATCGAGCCGCCCGTGTTCGTGTCCGGAAAAGGGGCCGCTCAGTCGCGCTGAATGGGGCCGAGGTCCGGCAGAATGTAACGCTCGAAGGCTTCGGCGGTCCAGGGCAGGGCGGGTTTGAAGAAGTGGTCGTAGATCGCCCAGGCGTAGACGCGGATCTCGTACTGGGCGTCCGGTGCCATGCGCAGCCGCAGGAAGTGCATCAGGTTGTGCGCGTCCACCTTGACTACCCAGGTGTAATAGACTGCGAAGCCGGGCAAGAACAGCCGTGCCATCTCGCGCGCGACGCCCGCATCCAGCGCCTCGCGGTAGAGGGCGAAGCCCTGGTGGTAGTGCGCCATCAGCCTGTCGGTCAGGGCGTCGGCGTCTGGGCCGGTTAGCTCGCCCAGGCTGGCCTGTTTGTTGTCGGCGGCCTGCAGCCGCCACCTCTCCGGCACGTAGAAGTCATTTTCTTCGAACGGCGTATAGCGACCAGACTGCGCGTTCATGCTCCACGTGCGGTGGCGGACCCATTGCCACCAGGTCACCAGCGGCGCGCGCACGCGAAACTTGAACTCGACCTGCTCGAAAGGCGAGGTATGGCGATGCTTCAGCAGGTAGAACAACAGCTTCTTATCGCGCTCGTCTCCCTTGCTTTCGCCCAGGAACGACACGCGCGCCGCGTTGACGATGGCACGGTCGTCACCCATCAGGTCCTGAAGCTCGATCCAGCCCTTGTCAAGCACGTCGACGCGGCGGCCCAGCAGCGCCTGGCGGGGAGTCTGGTCGGTCACGTTTGTTTCTCCGTGAAAAAAGCGGTCAGGCGAAATAGTCGAGCGCCAGCCGGACGCGCTCCTCGATGTCGGGCGGGGCGTCGCGCGGGATAGACTGCAACGCAGCCTGGGCCTCGACGACGCTGTAGCCGAGCGCGGTCAGGGCGGCGATGACGTCGGTGTCAATTTCGCTGACGGTCGACAGACCGGTCGCCGCGTCCACAGCCAGCTTGTCTTTCAGCTCGAAGAGCAGCTTTTGCGCCAGCTTTTTGCCGATGCCCGGCACGCGGGTGAGCAGCTCGGGCTGCTGGCTGGCGACGGCCTGGCTGAGCTGGCTGATGGTCAGGGTGCTGATGATCGACAACGCCAGGCGCGGCCCGACGCCGGGGATAGTGAGCAGCGTCTCGAACAGGGCGCGCTCGTCTTGCTCGGCAAAGCCGTAGAGCGCGAAAGCATCCTCGCGCACGACCAGGTGGGTGTACAGCGTCAGCAGGTGGCCGCGGCCCCCGACCGCATTCAACACGGACGCCGGAACGTACACCCGCAGCCCCACGCCGCCAACCAGCATCACCACGTAGCCCTCGCGCAGGGCCACCACCTGACCGGTCAGCATGTCGATCATGACGGGCACTCTCCCCGCGTCAGCCAGACGCCATGCGCTCGTAGCGACTGCTGTTGAGATCGGTGATCGCCACGCCCAATCCGTCGGCGGCATCGTCCGGACGGGGAACCTCGTCCAGCCCCAGCAGTTGGCGGATCATCTCCTGCACCTGCCCCTTGTCGGCGTTGCCATAGCCGGCGATGGCCTGCTTGATCTCGGATGGCTTGTACTCGTGGATCGGCAGGCCAGCTTCCGCCAGGGCCAGCAGGATCACGCCGCGGCCCTGCGCCACCGTGATCGCCGTTGTCACATTCTTGCCGAAAAACAGCGCCTCGATGGCCGCAGCATCCGGCGCGTGCTGCTCGATCAGCGCGGTGATTTCAGCGTGGATCTGCTGCAGACGCTGCGGCATTGGCTGGCGCGGCTTGGTTTCGATCACCCCGTAGGCGACCGCTTCCAGCCGCCCGTCGGGATGCTCGCGAACCAGGCCGTAGCCGGTGGTCGCGGTGCCGGGGTCGATACCGAGAACCAGCATGCTCGTTTCCTTACCGGGGCACGCAACGCGCACCGCAGACAGGGCGGTTGGCGGGCGGCCGGGGATTTGGGCACTAGGCCGCTTCGAACGCGGCGGCGATTTCGTCGGTCAGGCGCAGATTCGAGGCCACGCTCTGCACGTCGTCGAGGTCTTCGAGCTTCTCGATCATCGACATAACCTGCATGGCCTGGCTGGTCTCCAGCTCGACCTCGTTCTTGGGCATCCAGATCAGCTCGGCTTCGCGGATCTTGTAGCCGGCTTCGCGCAGGGTGCGGGCGACGTTGCCCAGGCTTTCGCGCGGGGTGTAAATCACCAGCCGGTCGTCTTCTTCCTGCACGTCGTCGGCACCGGCCTCGGCAGCCATCATGAAGACTTCTTCGAAGTCCGCACCGGCGCGCTCGATCTCGATATAACCCTTCTGGTCGAACTGCCAGGTCACGGCGCCGCTGGTTGCCAGGTTACCACCCGACCGGTTGAAAACGTATTTGATGTCCGCCAGGGTGCGGTTTCTGTTGTCGGTGACAACTTCCAACACCAGGGCGACACCGTGCGGCCCATAGCCCTCGTAGACGATCTCTTCCATCTGAGCGGCGTCATCGCCGATGCCCGCGCCGCGCTGGATAGCGCGCTCGATATTTTCCTTGGGCATGTTGTTGTCTTTGGCTTTGTCGATCGCCAGACGCAGACGGGCGTTGGCCTCGGGGTCGGGTCCGCCCTCGCGGGCAGCCATCGTAATCTCGCGGGCCAAGCGGGTAAAGATCTTACCGCGCTTGGCGTCCTCAGCGCCTTTCTTGCGCTTGATCGTTGACCACTTACTGTGACCAGACATTCCTCATGATCTCCATCATTTGCACACATTCTGGGTGGCATAAGGGTGAAAATTTCGACCTGGGCGGGCTGCCGATCCTGGTATCAGGGACAGCCGGCTGAACGCCCCAATTATACCGGATGCTGGTTTTCGCCAGCAATAATCTCCGGGCGGGCTACTCGCCCGGCGGCGCGGTGGGGCCGGACGTTTCAAGCTCGAACAGCAGATCCAGGCCGGCGGCGAGATCACCGAGGTGCGCGCTGACCTCGGTGTTCAGCGTGGCGTGCTGCGCCTCGACGCGCGCGCGCAGTTCGTCGTGTGTGATCTGCTGGCCGTAGTAGGCGCTAAAGGCGTCGAGGATCGCCTGCAGCGGCCGGATGATAGCCGCCTGGGCGTCCTGCGCGCACTCGGGCGCCGGCTCTTGCAGCATGCGCGCCAGCAGATCGCTCTGGCGACCGAGCGAATCCGACAGGTCCTCACGTGGCCGGTTGAGCGCGGCCAGGCTTTCGGCGGAGAAGCTACGCGTGACCGTGCTGGCGATTTCGTACCAGGCTTCCAGCTCGGCGGCGCGGCACCCGGAAACGACCGTCCCCAGCGGAACGGAGGGCGGGGTGATGACGATGTTGGGCGGCAGACCCGGCGCTTCGTTGGCGCCGCATCCCCACAACCCGATCGCCAGCCCAACGACCAGCCCGACGAACCTCAGCATCCGCGTCATGTCTACCCCGTCTGCCACAGGCTCAGCACAAAGACCGCGGCGATGATCAGGCTGGTGGTGAACTCGAACGCGACGCCGATCAGGTACAGCTCGAAGGTCGTGCGTCCGGCACCGAGCGCGCTGCGCAGATCACCGGCGCGCATCAGCTCAACCGCCAGCGCCCCAAGCACCATCCCGATCACGGTCCCGAACAGCGGGACGGGAATGAAGAAGGTCCCCACGATGCCCCCGGCAATGCTGCCAAGCGAGGTCAGGCACGAGCCGCCCTTGATCTTGAAGCCCAGCGTCGGCAGCCAGTAATCCGAGGTAGAGCCGATCAGCATCAAGACGGTCATCACGCCGAAGGCCAGGTAGGTGAGGCGCTCGAAGTCGTTTAGCAGCGCAAAGCCAAAACCCACCGCCCAGACCAGCAGCGGCCCCGGCACGAAGGGGACGACCGAGACGAAGACGCTGATGCCCATCAGCACCAGCGCCGCCGTGATCAACAGCGATTCGCTCATGGACTCTTGGCCGTCCGCCTGCTAGTACCCGGCGAGTTCCTCGCCGGTGGGCCGGGGTTCGACCCACTGGCGTCCGACACATGAATTATAGTCCTCACCGAGCACAATGCGGAAATCGACTGTGCGGTTTGGATCCGGCTCGATGATGACGTTCTCCGGCCGGATGTTGAGCAGCGACACCAGCTCGCTCAGGCTGCTGCCCTTGCTGCTGCCGGTGTAGTCGTAGATCACCGTCCGGGCGATGCCCGTTTCGCCGGCCTGGCCCATCGCAACCGGCGCGAACCCTTCCCAGATCAGCCGGTCGGCAGCGACCAGATCCCAGCCGGGGTTGTCTGTCCCGTTCTCAATGGCGATGCGCGCGTTTTCCAGGCGCAGGCGGTTTTGCGTCGGCGGGCTGAGGAAGTTCTCGATCATACGCAGCATTCCCCCGTCCGGGTTCGGAAGCTGCACGTTGGCGCCGGTGGCCGGGTCGGTCCAGGCGACCGTCTCGACGTTCTTGCGGAAGAAGTGGTTTTCGATGTCGTTTGGCTCGATGCTCAGCGCCAGCGGAATCAGCGGCAAGACGGCGTTGACCGGCATGTTGGTTTCGACGACCGATGTGAGCTGGCTCCACAAGTCGGGGAGCTGCGGGATGAGGCCGGTATCGACGGCGCGCGCCCAGATGGCGCGCAGAAGCTGCTGCTGGCGGCGGCCCCGGTCAAAGTCGATGGTGTTCTTGCGGCTGCGCGCGTACCACAGCGCCTGCTCGCCGTCCATCTCGTACACGCCGACCGGCAGTGTATACAGCTCGTAATCCTCGTCCGTCTCGTTGCCGGGGATCCCGTCGCGGCACCGCTCGCCCGTGCACAGCATGTCCTGAATCGGGCAGTCGACCGCGATCGTCACGCCGCCGATGGTGTCGATGATCTGCTCGAATCCCTCGAAATCGACCATCGCGTAATAGTGCAGCTCGATCCCGAAGTTGTAGAGCACAACCTGGCGCAGCATCCCCCAGCCGCCGTCTTCCCACCCGATGGCCTGGCCGTACCAGTACGCCTGGTTGAGCCGCTGCATACCCCAGTTGGGGATGTAGACGAACAGATCGCGCGGCAGAGAGATCATGCTGACGGTGTTGGTGTTGCGGTTGATCGACACCACGATCATCGTGTCCGTATGGAAGTTCGGGTCGCTGGGGATCACGTTCCCATCGTGGCCGATCAGCATAACGTTGAGCAGGTCATAGGGCGTGCCGCTCGGATCGTAGGCGCGCAGGCGCGGCATCGGGCTGGGGATCGCGGTCGCCGGCTGCTGGCGGACGGGCACGTCCGGCGGGTAGTAGAGCGTCGGCGTGGGCAGGAAAGCTGGCTCGGTCGCCGTTGGTGTGGGCGTCTCGGATGGGAGCGGCGTGGCGCTGGGCGCGGGCGGCTGCGCAGGTTCCATCGCCCGCGGGGTGTTGGTGGGCGGCGCGGCGACACGCGGGGTGTTGGTGGGCGGCGGAGTGGGCTGCTGGACCGCCCGCGCGCCGTCCGGCGACGCCAGGCTGACCAGCGCCAGCGCCGCGACCAGCGCGGCGAGCAGGACGAGAGAAACCAGGGAAAATCGAGCGCGCATCGATCCTCTACTCCGCTTGCAAGGTCAGGGTGCCGCTGCCCAGGGTCGGATTTCGGGCAGCGTGCAGCGCAAGTGTAGCGCGAGACGGGGGGATCTCCAACCCGGCGGCAGCCAGGCGGCGGGCAAAAGCCGGGAAGGCGCGAGCGGACCGCGATCAGAAGAGGGTCTGCTGCGTGGGCCGCCCCTCATGCGCCAGCAGCCACTCCTTGCGCCACAGCCCGCCGCCGTAGCCGACCAGCTCGCCGCCGCTGCCGATCACGCGGTGGCAGGGGATGATGATCGGGATCGGGTTGCGACCGTTGGCGCGGCCCACGGCGCGGATCGTCTTGGGGTCGCCCAGGGCTTCGGCGATCTGCGCGTAGGTGCGCGTCTCGCCGAACGGGATGTCGAGCAGATGCGCCCAGACACGCCGCTCGAAGGGCGTTCCCTCAGGCAGCAGCTCGACGGTAAAGGTGGTGCGCGTTCCGGCGAAGTACTCCTCAAGCTGCCGGATGCAGGTGGCCAGCTCCGGCGGGACCGGGGCAGGCTGCTCGACCGGCTCGTCCAGGAACCGAATTGCGCGGATGCCGGCTTCCGTTCCGCTGATCGCCAGCGTGCCGATGGGAGTGGTCAGATAGGCGGTCAGGCTGTTCATCAGGTCTCCTGCAACGTGAAAGGCCGGGGCTGTCTGGCGGCGCGGCCCCGGCCGGTTTCGATCTGCGCGTGGGGCACTCACTCCGCGAAGCGCACCTTGACCGTGCACTGCGGCGGGTAATTGCCCGTGTTGTCCACGACGGTCAGACGGATCCAGTAGTCGCCGGGCGTGAATGCCAGCGTATTGATCGTCCCTAACTGCCCGCCGCTGACCTGCTCGTGATAGACGTTGAGCGTCACGAACTCGCCGTCGCCGGTCCCCGCGCCGGATACCTGCAGGCGATAGAACTGAAAGTCCGGATGGGTGGCGGAGCCATACACGGCGAAGGTGCCGCGCAGGATGGCGCCGGGGCGCGGATCGGTGATCGTCGCGCCGGGGTTGCCGCAGTCAAAGCTGGTGTAGTTGCCCGTGGCGACAGACCCAGCGACTCCTGTCGCGGTCGGGAAGGGTGTCACATTGCTGCCGGGCGGCGCGTACAGGATCAGGCCCGCGGTGATGTTGCTGCGGTCGTCAATGCAGTTCGCGCGCGCCAGTGCTTCGACCGTGATCCTCCAGCGCCGCGCCAGCGCGAAGAGCGTGTCGCCCCGCTGGATGACATATTGCTGCCAGCCCGCCGGCACGTCGCAGCCGGACGGGGCCGGGCTGGGCGTCCGCTCGCCGCCGAACGGCGTGATGCTCGGCGTCAGCGACGGGTAGGGGGTGAAGGTCATGGTCGGCGGGATGCGGCTCGGCGTGGGCGTGCGCGACGGCGTTCGCGTCAGGGTGGGCGTCGCAGTGCTGGTTGGCGTTGCGCTCGGCGTGCGGGTGGGTGTCGCGGTCGCGCTCGGTGTGATCGTCGGCGTGGGCGTGCGCGATGGCGTGCGCGTCACCGACGGGGTGCGCGATGGCGTCGGCGTGGGTGTGCGCGTCCAGGTTGGCGTGGCGCTCGGCGTGAGAGTGCGCGTCAGCGTCGCTGTGGGCGTGGCGCTCGGCGTGACGGTGGGCACAGGCGTCGCGGACGGGCGCGGCGTCGGTGTGCGCGTCGGTGTGCGCGTGACCGAAGGCGTGACCGTCGGTGTCCGGGTCGGCGGCAACGGCGTGGGCGTCAGTGTCGCGCTCGGTGTAGCGGTGGGCACAGGCGTCGCGGACGGGCGCGGCGTGCGCGTTGGCACCGGTGACGCGGTGTGGGTCGCGGATGGCGTGTGCGTGGCGGACGGCCGCAGGGTGGGTGTCCGCGTGACGCTGGGTGTCAGCGTTGGGAATGGCGTGAATGTCGGCGTCGGCGTGCGGGTTGCCGTCGGCGTCGCTGTCGCGGTTTGGGTTGGGCTTGGCGTGCGGGTCGGCAGCGGTGTGCGCGTTGGGATCGCGGTGCGGGTTGCAGTTGGCGTGCGGGTGAGCGTGACCGTGGCCGTCGACGTCGGCGTGCGGGTCGGCAGCGGCGTGCGCGTTGGCGGCGGCGTGCGCGTGGCCGAGGGCGTCCGCGTCGGCGTGAGTGTGCGCGTCGGGCTGGCCGTCGCCGCGGCGGCGACCTCGACCGGCGATGATGGGGCGGTGGGTTGCTGCGCGGCTGCGGTGCGCGTTGCCGATGGAGTCGCAGTTGGCGTGTGGGTGGCCGGCAGCGCCGTAGCGGTGGGTTCGGGTGTGTCCGTCGGCGCCTGGGTGCGCGTGGCTGAGGGCGTCCGGGTCGGTGAAGGCTCGGTGGTATGCGTGGCCTGGAACACCACGGCGGGCGGCGTGTCGGTTGGAACCAGGGCCGCGCTGGTGGCCTGAGGCGACTGGGCGCGGTCGTCGGCGTTGGCGCTGGTGCTCAGGCTCAGAATGATGGCGAAGGTCAACGCCAGCGCCAACGTGGCCGTGACCGCCAGCGCGACAATCAGCTCGTTAGCCCGGTTGCGGCGGCGTTCCGTCACTTAAGCCTCCTCTCGACTGGCCACTTGCTCGGCCAGCGGGATGATGAACTGGAACCGGCTGCCCCGGCCCGGCTCGCTTTCCAGCCAGATGCGCCCGCCGTGCGCCTCGACCAGCGCCTTGGCAATGGACAGCCCTACGCCGGTGTCGCCCAGCCCTTCGATCAGCGGATTGTCGGCGCGGTAGAGGCGTCCGAAGACGCGCCGCTGCTCGTCCGGCGGGACGCCGCCGCCCTGATCCGTGACGCTAACAAAGATCGCGTCGAGCGGCTCGCCAGGCGGCGAGAGATCGTCGATGGGCGGCGGCACAAAGCCGCGCGCGTACTCAGCGCTGAGCGTGATCTCGCTGTTGGTGGGCGAGGCTAGGTAGGCATTGGACAGAAGCTGGATGATCACCTGGTGCATCGCGTCGCGGTCGGCGCGGATTGGTGGCAATTCGTCCGGCAGGCGCATGTGCAGCGTGATGTTTTTCTCACGGAACTGCGTGCCCGCCTCGGTGATCGCGTCTTCGATCACCTCGAGCATGTCGATGCTGGACGTCTCCAGCTTGAACTGCTCGGAATCAAGCGCGGTGATGTTGACTAAATCCTCGATCAGGTGATGCAGGCGGTTGATATTGGCCTGGACGCGCTGCAAGAACTGGCGCTGTAGCGCGCCGAGGATGCCGACCGACTCCGTCAGCAGCAGATCGGTGTAGCCCATGATCGAACTCATGGGCGTGCGCAATTCCTGAGCGATCGACATGATGACGTCCGAGTTGGCGGGCGCGACCGGCTTGGTGGCCTGCGTGGTCGAGCCGCTGGGCGGGCGCGCGGCCTGACGGTCCGCCAGGGCAAGCTGGCGTTCGGCCTCGGCCAGGCGATCGGCCAGCGATTCGCGCTCGCGGGTCAGGTCGTCGATCATGGTCTTCAGCGCGCCAACGCCGTCCGCGCCAAGCTGTTCCAGCAGCTCGCGGTTGCCTTCCAGCCGGGCGAGCAGCGTGTCGCGCTCGGTTTGCAGAGCGGTGCGCTCGGCGAGCAGGCGGGCGCGCTCGGCTTCCCAGGCGGCACGCTCGGTGCTCATCTGTTTGCGCTCGTCCTCGACGCGCCGGATCTCGTCGAGCATGTCGTCCAGTTCGGCTTGCAGGCCGCTGACCTCGCCCAGGATGCGCGCCCGCTGCGCGATCCAGGTTTCGCGCGCCTTGAGCAGATCGTCGCGCTCGGCGCGTGCCGCGTCGCGCTGCTTGATCAGGGCTTCGCGGTCGGTTGCCAGCCGGCGCAGATCGTCTTCGAGCGCTTCGATCTTGGCCTCGCGCTCAGCTTCGCGCTCGATTTGCTCGGTCAGGCGGGCGCGCTCGGCCAGCAGGCGATCGCGCTCCTGCGCGATGCGCTCGGCGCGGGCTTTGAAGAAGGCGCGTTCCTCGTTGAGCCGGGCGAGTGTTTCGGCGATGGCGCCGGTCTCGCCCTCGAGGCCCATGGCGCGAAGCTGCTCGCGCACGGCTTCCAGCTCCGCCTGGATGGTGTCGCGCTCGGCTTCCAGCCGAGACTTTTCCTCGGCGATCTCGGCGACGACCTGGGTCAGATCGCCGGGCGCGATCTCCTGCCGGGCGGCGCGGACCTCTTCCAGCTGGCGTTCCAGCTTGGCTTTCTGCACCTGAAGCTCGTCGCGCTCGCGGCGGAGCGTCTCGAGCATGGCGGCATAGGCGTTTTCGTCCGCCTCGCCGGTGGCGCTGATCAGGGTGGTCTGCGCCTCTTGCAGCGCCTGAGCGAGCATGGCACGCTGGTTGGCAAGCTCCTGGCGTTCCTGCGACAGCGCCTGGATGCGCTGCGAGATGGTCAGGGCTTCGTCGCCATCTTCGAGCAGTTCCGCCAGCCGGCTGCGCTCGTAATCCAGCTCCACCTGAAGCTCGCGCACCATACGATTGAGGTCCGCGATCTGCGCCTGGGCCGCTTCCAGGCTGGCCTGCATCGCCTGGCGCGCGGCGGCAGCGCTCTCGGCGTCGATGCCTTCCGTCCCGCCGCTGGCGATCAGCTCCTGGATGGCCTGATCGGCGGCTTCATAGCGCGCGCGCAGGGCGGCCCGGCTGATCATCAGCAGGCGCGCCGCAATCGGCCCCAGCCCTTCGAGCAGATTCAACTCCATATCGTTGAGGGCGCGGCTGGTGTAGGGCAGGGCAGCGATCAGCACACCGATCACTTCGCCGGCGCGCGTCAAGGGCTGGATGTACGCCGGGCCGACCTGGTTGATGTCTAGCCGGGTATAGAGGTCGACCAGCTCGTCCAGGTTGCGGTCCGGAAAGAGCGGGCGCTGGGCGCGGTTTTCGATGGCGCTAACCAGGGTAGGCTGCTCTTCCAGGTTGAGCGCCAGCCCGGTGATCATCCGCGCCTGAATATGGTTGTAGGCAGCGACGACATCCGCCCATTCACCATCCTCGTACGAGAGCAGCACCGCCACATCCGCCTTGAGGACGGTGGCAACCGCCTCGACGATCTGGCGCGGGATGGTCTCCGGGGCGTCGCGCTCCAGCATCATCCCCAGCGCGCGCAGCAGCGTCACCGACTCCGCTGTGCTGGCGTAACCGAGGGTGGCGGTGCGCGCGGCGCGTGCGGCTTCGGGTGGGGCCGCCACGGCGATCTGGGGCCGCGAGACGGCCTCGGCGTATTCGGAGACCTCATCGATCGCAGCGTCCAGGCGATCGATGACGAAGCGGTAGACCACCGCGACGATCATCGGCATGGCGACCAGGAAGCCGAGCCGCAGCGCCCCGGATGTGTCGCCTTCCAGCTCATCGGCGGCGATCAGCGCCCCTGTGTAGGCGTGCGCGGCCAGCAACACCACGAAGAAAATCAGCTTGAGCGGAATATCCGCCGTGTGGCGGTAGCGGGTAAACAGCAGCCCGATCGCGCCGAGCAGCAGCGCGATCGGGATCACGGTCCAGATCAGGCCGAGCGCGTGCGCGTTGAACTGCTCGCTGGCGGCCAGGTCTGACCACGCCGCCGCCGTGTAGAAATACCCTGCGCCGATAGCGGCGGCGAGCAGCGCGGTGATCGTCCAGGCGCGGCGCTGAGCGCGCGGGCTATCGGCTGCCAAAAGCGCGGCGCCGGTGAACACGATCACCAGCGCGTTCACGGCGCGCTCCAGCGGGGGCAGGATGGCATCCGAGGGAGTGTCTGTCGCCAGGGCGTAGAGCGCGCCGCCCATCAGCGCGATCCAGGCCACGACCACACCCGCCAGCAGCACGACGAAGCGCCCCGCCGCGATCTCGCTGCGCCCGCGCAGCCGCTGGCCGAGCGCCATCAACAGCGCCGCCTGGCTGATGGCAAGCACCGCCAGGAAATAAAGCAGTTCGCCGGTAGAATCAACGAACAGTTCCAGAAATTCGGGCGTGGAGTCCATGAGTGCTCCTCTGCGAAGTCTGTCGCAGGGTGCATAGTTCGGTTTCAGTATAGCACAGGTATAAATCTGGTGCGCGCCAGCCGCCGGGCGCGTCTGACACGCGGTGCGACGATTTGGCATTTCGACGCAGAGCACGTTACACTCACGACCGGTTTTCGCCTAGAGGGGGGCCAGGCGCTGCGAAGACACGGCGCAGTGGCCTCTTGTTGGTTTTGGCGCCAGGAGATGTGCCGCGCTTGACCTTTCCGCTGAGCCAGTCCACCGTTCGCGCACCGGGGCGCCGCTGGCACCGCCGTCTGGCGCGGTTGCTGCAGCGGGTGCCCGCTGCCGGGCATCTGGTCCAGGCCGTGTATCGGCTGGCGCAGCCGCGCTTCTCGGTGGGCGTGGTGGGGATCGTGCTGGACCCATCCGGCGAGCGCGTGCTGCTGGTCGAGCATCTGTTTCACCCGCATCGCCCCTGGGGTCTGCCCGGCGGCTGGATGGCGCGCGGCGAAGATCCGGCGCGCACCGCCGAGCGCGAGATCTACGAGGAAACCGGGCTGCGCGTGCGGGCTGTGCGGCCTATTCTGGTGCTGCGCGCGCCGCGGATGCGCGGGCATCTGGACCTGGTGTATCTGTGCGAGCCGGAGGACGGCCCGCAGGCGATCCGGCTGAGCCACGAGCTGCTGGGCTACCGCTGGGCCTCGCTCGACGCCCTGCCCCCGCTGGTCGCCTTCCACGAGCTGGCGCTGGCGGCGCTCCGGCGCGAGCGAGACGAGTCGGGCATGTGGCATAACCTGCATCAGGAAGGGTAATCAGGGGTATGGCATACGGGCATCTGCGCGAAGACCGCCGCCGCATGCAGCTTCCACTGCTGGAGATCTTCTCGGCGCTGCTCTTGCTGGCCGCGATCGTCCTGGCGATGATCGAGCTGGCTCGCTATAGCAGCACCCGCGACTCGCTTCAGACCGACCTGACCATTGCCGGGTTGCAGGTCGGCGGCCTGGATCCCAACCGTGCGCAAGAGCGATGGGAGCAGGTCTATATGCTCCAGCCGGTGCAGCTTTACTTCGGTTCTCATCTGATCATGCTGGACCCCGCCGAAGTCGGCTTCCGGACCAACAGCGACGCGATGCTGGCCGAGGCGCGGGCACGCAACACGGCTGCCAGCAATTTCTGGCTGGGGTTCTGGAACTATCTGGGCCGGCGGCCGGTGGCTGCGGTCGAGGTGCCGCTGAACGCGACGTACAACGAAGGGCTGCTGCGCGAATTTCTGACGCGCGATCTGGCCGGGTACAACACGCAGCCCCAGCGCCCACGCTTCCGGTGGGAAGAGCCGGACAAGCTGATCTTCGAGTCGGGGCGCCCCGGCATGACCCTCGATGTCGACCGGGCGATGGAGCTGGTGGCGCAGGCCCTGTTCGAGATGGAGCCGGAGCGGCGCATCGTCCAGCTCCCGGTTGTCGAGCGCGAGGCGCCCGCGGCGGATATGGCCGTGTTGCGCGAGGCGATCATCCAGTTGATGGAACAGCGCGGGTTTGCCTGGAACGGCTCGCAGACGCTGGCGTCCGTCTTCGTCATGGACCTGGAGAGCGGCGAGGAGCTGTCCATCCTGGCGGATGTTGCGCACAGCGCCGTCAGCACGATCAAAATCCCGATCATGGTTAATCTGTTCCGCCAGCAGCTTCTGGTCGATCAGGACACCGCCTTCCTGCTGACGGCCTCGATCCTGTGCAGCGAGAATTCGGCGTCGAACTTCCTGATGCAGATCGCGGGGCAGGGGACGACCGCCAACGCCCAGCTCAGCGATGGACTGCGCCAGGTGTCGTGCACGGCCCAGGATCTGGGCGCCGAGCACACCTACATCAGCGCGCCGCTCAACGTCGGCGATCCCAGCCTGATTTTCGAGGTGCCGGTCTGCCGCCCGCAGCAGCCCGCCAACCCCGATTACGACGCCCACGCGGATCGCTATTCGCAGACGACCGCCGAAGACATGGGGATGCTGCTGATGCAGATCTACGACTGCGCGTACCACGACAGCGGCTTGCGGGCAGCGTATCCGAACGACATCACGCAGACCGAGTGCCGCCAGATGATCGAGTTGCTCAGCGGCAACCGGATCGACCGCCTGATCGAGCTGGGCCTGCCCGAAGGCACGCGCGTGGCGCACAAGAACGGATGGGGTCCGGAGACAACCGGCGACGCGGGCATTATCTTCTCGCCGGGCGGGGATTACATCTTCGTGATGTATGTCTACGAGCAGGACATCGACAACAACGGCGTGATGTCGATCGGGACATGGGAGCTGATCGAGGAAGTCAGCCGGCTGACGTACAACTTCTTCAACCCAGACTCGCCGCTCACCGAGCGGCGCACGCCGATCAACCCCTTCGGCGCGATCCACTGCGTGACTGTCATGAACCCGGCGGAAGTTGATCTGAACAATATCAACGCCAACCGCCTGGATGAGAACGGAAACCCGCTGCCGACCGCGTGCTACGGCGGTCCGTCCGAGTTCAACCCGTCCACCGGCGAATGCCTGCCGTTTAACGGGTGGGGTGCCGGTCCGT
The DNA here is from genome assembly GCA_020724465.1 of Thermoflexus sp. Lineage (GTDB taxonomy): Bacteria > Chloroflexota > Anaerolineae > Aggregatilineales > Aggregatilineaceae > DYGX01. The sequence goes on along the minus strand of DYGX01000003.1, from coordinate 164,122 downwards.
AGGCCGGCGCCGGCTGCCTCGCGCCCGGCCTAGAGGGACAGGGTGGCGAGTGCCGCGCCCAGTGCTGCGCGCAGATCGTCGGGCGCGCGGTAGACGATGCTGGCGGCGGCCAGCCCGCCGACCGTCGTAGACGGCTCGGCCCCGGCGCAGCGCACGGCCACGATCGGAATGCTCCACGCGGCTGCCGCGCCGACCTCAATCCCCACGCCGATCGCTTTGTGCGACACCTCGGCTACCAGCAGGTCAGCTGCGTGCAGATCGCGCAGCGTGGTTGCCATCATCCGGCGAGCGTCCTCAGGCGCGAAGGCATAGCGCTCGATGAAGACGTGCGGCCGGAAGCCCGCCGCGTTCAATGCTGCTTTGATCGCGTCCAGCGCCGGGGCGAGCGCGGCCCGGTCGGCATAGCTGGCGGACACAAAAGCGGTTTTCACGGCGCGGCGCGGTAACAGGCTAGATCGAGAATTCAGGCGGCGGCTCGGGCGGCGGTGTTGCTCCGCTCACGTGTTTGAGCACCACCAGCGTGATGTCGTCAAACTGCGGCTCTCCCGCCGCGAAGTGGTCCAGTGTTTCCAGCACGCCGCGCGCGATGTCCTCTGCCGACTTGTGGCGCAGGTTCAGCAGCGCCGATTGCAGGCCGGCCACACCGAACTCGGTCTGGTCGGCGCGCAGCGCCTCGGTGACGCCGTCGGTGTATGCCACCACCAGATCGCCGGGCTGGAGCGTGATGGCGTGCTCTTCGAGCTTGATGTTAGGCACAACGCCCAGCGCTATCCCCCGCGCGTTGAGCAGCTCCGGGGTCCCGTCCGCGTGGATGAGGAGCGGCGGGTTGTGGCCGGAGCTGGAATAGCGCAGCACGCCGGTATGCGCGTCCCACAGCCCGTACCACACCGTGACGAACAAGTCCGAGCGGGTGTCGCGCAGGAGAATCTCGTTGACGCGGGTGAGGGTTTCCGCAGGGCTGTGCCGGTTCGAGCCAACCGCGCGCAGCAGGGTGCGGCTCAGGGCCATGAACAGGGCGGCGGGCACGCCCTTGTCGGCCACGTCGGCCACCACAATGGCCCAGCGGTGATCGTCGATCTCGAAGAAATCGTAGAAGTCGCCACCCACCAGACGCGCTGCACGGTAGAAGGCGGAGACATCCCAGCCGGGAACAGTGGGAAAGGTATCGGGCATGAAGCTACGCTGGATGTCGCGGGCGACTTCCAGCTCGCGCTCGATGCGCTCGGCGGTCGTGGCTTCGGCTTGCAGGCGTGCGTTCTCCAACGCCAGAGCCGTCTGATGGGCGATGCCGCTGAGGATGTTCAGGCGGCGGCGGTCGATTGGCCCGCCCAGCGCCGGATGATCGACCAGCATCGCGCCCACCTGCTGGCCGCGCGCCACCAGCGGCAGCCCGAGCAGCGTCGGGCTTTCAAGCAGGCGCTGCAGCACGCCGGGGGTGGGGCAGTCCGCGCCGACACCGGCCGAGACCGGCTCCGTACTCTCCGCCAGGCGGCTCAGGAACGGCTCGTCTTCGGCATACAGCTCCAGCTCGTAGAACACCTCGCGGTTCTCCGGCGTCAGGCCCCACGACGGACCACCCAGGAAACAGTACTGCTCCGGGTTCCACTTCAAAATGCCGCACCGCTCGACGCCGACCAGCAGAGGCGTCAGCCGGACGATGGTTTCCAGGCTCTGGTCGGGATCGATCTGGGTGTTGACCGCTTCGGCGACTTGCAGCAGCGCGGTCGAGACCCAGGCTTCTTCCTGCTGAGCGGCCAGAAGCTGCGCGCTTTCGATGGCCAGCGCCGCCTGGTTGGCGATGCCGCTGACCAGTTCGATCTTGCGGTGCGTCATCGGCTCGCTTCCGTCGCGCTGGCCGATGAGCAGCAGCCCCATGACCTCGCCCTTGGCCAGCAACGGCAGGACAACCCCCTGGCCGATGTGAAAGTCAACCGGCAGATCGGCCGGCTTGGGGGTGTTGGCGTCGAGCAGAATTGGCTCGCCGTCCTGCTTGATCTGGCTCAGCAGCGGCCAGGAGAGCGGCGTCACGACGTAGCCGGTCACGGCGGCAGCGGCCTCTGCCGATATGCCGGCCACCTCGACCACCCGGAAACCGTTCGTATCGGCCAGCAGCACGGCGCTCCATTCGACGCCCACCAGCAAGGGCGTGATGCGCGCAACGGTGCTGAGCACTTCGTCGAGCGTGGTGGCGCGGGCGGTCGCTTCGGCAACCTGCAGCAGCGCGGTAGAAACCCAGGCCTCTTCCCGCTGGGCCATGTAAAGCTGGGCGTTGGTGATCGCCACCGCTGCCTGGTTGGCGAAGGTGCTGATGATCTCCTTGTCTTCAGGCGTGAAACGGTCCGGGCCGATGCGCTCCAGTGCCAGATACCCGGTCGGCTCGCCCGCGACGGTGAGCGGGACCAGAATCTGGTCGTGGTTGTCGTCGTGCTCCGCTTCGTCGGCCAGCGTCAGTTGGTGCAACAGGGCGGTCAGGCGCGCGTCGGTTAGCTCGCTGGCGTGGATCAGGTCGTCCCAGGGACCCGTGTCCGAATCGACCAGCTCGCCCCGCGCGGCGCTGATCTGGTAGAGCGATGTGTTTGGGTCATAGAGCAGAATGACGCCGGCGGTGTAGTCGACCACGCGCTCCAGCCCGACCAGGATGCCGTCAAGCACGCTGTTGAGATCGAGCGACGAGCCGAGCACGGTGCTCAATTCGCGCAGCGTCTCGGACAGCATCCGGCGGCGCGACTCGTTGGCAAACAGGCTGGCGTTGCGCAGCGCGATCGCGACCGTATCGGCCAGCGCCTGGAGCAGCGCGACGTCGTCGTCGGTGAAGGCGTCCGGCTCGGTGCTTTGAATGTCGAACACACCCAGCACGTGCGAGCCGATGCGGATCGGGACGGTCATCTCGCTGCGCGTATCCGCTACGTCCGGCCCGACCAGGTACCACTCGTTGCCGCTGACATCCCCGCTGACTTGTGGTTGGCCTTCTCGCGCTACCCAGGCGATCACCCCGTTGCTGTTGATACCGAACGAGAGCCGCTCCAGCGCCCAACGCCCGCTGTGCACGCCGCTCCCGCTGCGGAAAACCAGCCGGTCGCCCACGCGCAGAAAGAGGTGAACGCGGTCGTAGCCGAGGTGATCGGTCACCAGGTCCACCACTTCGTCGAGCAGGTCGTCGATGTTGAGGATCGACACCAGCGCCCGCGCGACATCTGTCATGGCGTTGATGCGCTCGGTCTGGCGGCGTTCGGCGTCGTAGGTTTGCGCTTCCTGAATGGCGATGGCGAGCTGCCCGGCCAGTGTTTCGAGCAGAAAAACGTCGTCCGACCCGAACGCATCCTGCCGGTTGCTTTGCACGTCCAGCACGCCCAGGACGCGCTGCTGCACTGCCAGCGGGACGCAGATCTCCGAGCGCGTCGCGTCCAGCACGGCGTGGGGCAAAAAGCGCGGGTCTTCGGCCACGTTGGGGACCAGTGCGGTTTCGGCGTGGCGGGCCGTCCAGCCGACGAGGCCCTGGCCCGGCTCCAGCACCAACTGGGCCTGCTCAAACGTCTCGTGGCTGCTGGCGCGCAACTCGACGCGGCCGGTTTTGTCGTCCACGATGAAGATGCTGACGGCGTAGTAGCCAAAGGCATCGTGGATCAGTGTGACGATCTGGCGGAAGAGATCGGGCAGCGGTTGGATGGCGGTGATCTGCCGCGTGACATCGTTGATCAGACGAAGCTGGCGCGCGCGCTCCTGCGTGGCCTCGAAGGTCTGCGCGTTGCGGATGGCGCCCGAGGCCTGGTTGGCCAGCAGGGTGAGCAGCCGCAGGTCTTCGTCTGTGAAGCTATCTGGCTGGTCGCTCTGGACCGCGATCACGCCCAGCACCGTCCCGCCAGACATCAACGGCGCGAAGATCGCCGCGCGGGATGGCTTGGCCGTGTAGTGGCTTGGGCGGGCGGGCAGCGAGTCCCACTCTTTTTCGAAATCGCGGACCAGCAGGCTGTTGCCGGTGCGGCGCACCCAGCCGATCACGCCTTCGTTGGCCGCGCCCTTGAAGGTCTGCGGGGGCAGGCGCTCGGCATCCTTGAGCCAGACTTTGATGGCGTAGTCGTTGTCCTCGAACAGGCCGATCTGAAAATTGCGCGTATCGACGATGCGCGTCGCTTGCTGATAGACCACCTCGCACAGCGCATCGACCTTGAGCTGCACGCTCAAGATCGCGTTGCCAACCCCGGCCAGGACGTCCAACTCGGGGCTGGGGCGCGCCTGCGCCGCCAGACTCAGCCCGCGCTGGCGACCGCGCCAGTAGCCGGTTACCAGGCCGAGGGCGAGACCGCACACGGCCAGCGTGGCACCAACCACCATTACCAGGATCAGTGTGGTGTCCACCGTGGTGATTTACCTCGCTGCGCTATGAGCGGCGAAGCGGGTCAGCCGGTCTTGGATCGGGCCGCCAGGGCCGCTTCAAGCGTGGGGAAGATTTTGAACAGCATATCGAAGCCCACCATCTCGAAGATCTCCACGATCCGGGGCTGCAGGCCGCTGAGCAAGACATCCCCTTTTTGATCCTGCGCGCGCCGCCAGGCGGACACCAGGATTTTGAGGCCGCTGCTGGCGATGTAGGTGACTTCGGTCATATCCAGAAACAGCCAGATATGTCCCTCTTCCAGCATCAGATTGAGCACGCGCTCGAGCTTGGGACTGGTGTTGCTATCCAGGCGGCCGCTGGGTGTGATGACCACCGCGTCGCTTTCGATCTTGCGGACCGGAAAGGGCAATTCGGCTTCACCGCCCTGGCCGGCTTCGAGTTCGCCCGCCGGCACAATATGCTTGACGAGCGTAAGCCGGTTGCGGCCATTTTCGCGCTCGTACGACACCTCGTTCATCAGGCGGCGAATGAAGTAAATTCCCCAGCCGCCCGGCTCGCGGCTGTCGAGCGGTTCGTCGGGGTCTGGCGCTTCGTGTTCGAGCGGGTTGAAAGCTGGCGAATCATCAATCAGGGTGATGATGAAGCGGTCGTTTTCCGTCTGGCACCGGATCTCGATCGTGCTGTCGGCTCCCTCGTAACCGTAGCCGTGTTCGATGATGTTCGTCAGCGCCTCATCCACGGCCATCTGGCAGTGGTACACGGCCCGCTCATCGAGCCCGGACGATTCAGCGGCCCGCACAACGAAGTCGCAGGCGTCTCGGACCTCTTCAAGTCGGGCGGCGATGGACAGGCTGTTCACTTCCCCCATAGGTATCCTCGGTTACGCTGCGGTCCGGTACCACGTGGGCGGGCGCGCCTAGAAGCTGCCAACCGCTTCGACTTGCGTGGGATAGATCTCGAAGATGGAATCGAGGCCCGCCAGCTCCAGCACCTCGCGCACCCGCTCCGACGGATTCGCGATACGCAGATCCCCCCCGGACCGCTTCACACGCTTGAGCACGCGCACCATCTCGCGCAGGCCGGCGCTGCTCATGTACTCAACACCCCCCAGGTCCAACACAATATAATTGCGGCCCTCGTCTGCCGCCTGATCCATCGCTGCTCCCAGTTCCGAAGCGTTGGTGCTGTCGACACGCCCGACGACCTCGAACAACTGCACCCGCTTCATTTGGGACGAGATGATTTCCATCGCCATGTTTTCGCTCCTTTCACAGCATGCACAGCATTATACCACCAATCCCTTATTCGACAGCGCCCAAATGTCGCGGGTCGCTGCCGGATTTGAGCCGGCTGCGCGATCGGCCTACAATGGGTGCGTTGCCGGGCGACTGTCACGCTGATACGGGGAGAAATCATGGGCACGCTGCGATGGGGCGCGGGGTGGTGGGCGGTTGTGTGCGGGGCGGTGTTGCTGGCCGCACAGACGGCGCTGGCCGGGTCGGATGCGCTGACGCTGCGCAGCCTGTTGGCGCTGCTTGCGACAGGCGGTGCGGCAGCCCTCGCGTGGCGCGCGACGCCGCGTGCCGCCCGGCGGCGATCTCCGGCGCCTGATCCGGCCAACCTGATTCTCGGCGGGGTGGCGGGCCTGGGCATCTGGGCGGTGGCGTGGTGGGCGATGGACCTGACCGATCACCTGCTGCGGCAGGTCGCCGGGTTGCTGCCCCTGCCGCAGATTCTGTCGCGCGCGCCGGATCGGTTGCTCGGCCTGGACCTGCGCCCGGCCTCGTACGAGCTGGCGGTGCTGTTCGCCGTCGTCCTGATCCCGCTGGCGCAGAGCGTGTTGCTGTGGGGCCTGGTGCGCCGCGAGTTTGTGGCGGCGTGGGGCTGGCGGCGCGGCGCGTGGCTGGCGGGCGTGTTGGGCGGGGGCGTGCTGGCGCTGAGCGCCCCGCAGCAGCTTGAGCCGGCGCTGCCCGGCGGGCTGGCGGCGCTGCCTGGCTATCTGCTGGCGGGCGTGGTCGCGAGCTGGTCGGCGGTCCTCGGCCGGTCGTTTTGGGCGGGCTTTGCGGCGCATGGCACCTTTGCCTACGCCTCGCTGGCGCTGCGCGATGACCTGCTGCGCGCACTGGCGGGTCGGGGCTACCTGGACCCGCAGTGGCTGAGCGTGGTGGTGCTCGGCGGCTTCGTAGCCGCGGTGATGCTGCGCGTCATGCATCTGCGGGACGAGCAAAACGCGCGGCCCGCCAGCGCCGGGCGACCGGTGCGACCGGCTGCCACCTGGGCGATCCTGATCGCGACGCTCGTCGCGCTGGCTGCAATCGACCTGGCGCGGCGCGGCTAGAGCCGCCGCAGCAGCCCGACCAGCAGCCCCATCAGCCCCAGCGCCGCCAGCGCCAGAATGGGCACGATGGGCGGCAGTCCCCCGGTGCCGGTTGTGGCGGGCGCGCCGCGCGGGATGACGATCGGCGTGTTGGTGTAGGGCGGCTCGGTGAAAGTGGGCGGGATGGCGCTGGGATCCAGCGTGAACAGCTCGTCGGGCGACGTGGTGAAGACGCCGGTCGGCGTGACCTCGACGGCGGCGGTCAGCGTGGCCAGAGCACCCGGCGTTTCGCGCACGAAGCGCGCCGTTTCCTGCGCCGCGATAAAGGTGGGGTCGATGGTCGGGATCTGCTCCAGCTCGATCTCCGGAATGTCGGCCGCGTTACCGGTCAGGTCGACGACGCTGTTGTGCACCCACGCGCTGCCTGTGGGTGACTCGGGAAACTCGATCTGGTACCACTCGAACCGCCGGGCAAGGACCCGGTATTGCGTGCCGGGGTAGATCAGGCCGATGCGCTCGGCGTTGATATCCGGCCCGGCTCGGACGTTCGTATCGTTGGCCCGCGCCTCGACGAAATTGTTGACGACGACCGTCGGCGTGCGGGTCGGGGTGGCGGTGAGGGCAGGCTCCGTCGCGGTCGGCTGCGGAAACTCAAGCTGCAACGGCGTGGGCGTTGGGGCCTGGGCCGCTTCGGCGCTGGGCGGCAGGCGGCGCGCTTCGCGGATTGCGAGCATTCCCGCTGCCAGCAGCAGGCCCAGCGTCAGGAGCAGCGCGGCGCCGCGCCGCCCCGGAGCGGTCGCGAGCCAGGCTGAGATGTGCGAATATCCCCGTCGAGTTGTCACCAGATCACCTTGTTATCGCGAAACTCACGCATTTGATCCGCCTGGCGATAGCCGTCGTCGCCGGCGCGCGTCATGTAGCCCTGATATTCCTGGTTCGGATAGCCGTGCAGCGTCCACTCGCCCAGCACATAGGGCGGAACGGTGACGCCCGGCATGCAGTCTTCGCACGATACCGGGATCCACTCGCCGTTATAGCGCCGCGAAATGTGCAGATGGGTTCCGCTACTAAAGCCACCCTCGCAGGACGGATGGCCGAGCCGGTCGCCGGTGCTCACGCGCGTGCCCGGCGCGATGATCTCGTGATCGTCGATGTGCAGATAGACGATCGTCCAGCCGGTGAACTCGTTGCCGTCGCCGTCCAGATCGAGCACAACGTATCCGTCGCCGCTGCGCGCGATGACCCCCGGCGCAACCGCGGTCACCCAGTAGGGCGAGACGTAGCACGATCCCTGCATGGCGACCAGCTCTTCGGGCGGTTTGGGCGGCGCGAAGTCTACGGCACCCCAGGCCGATCCGCTGTTGTAAGCGCCATGCGGCCCGCCGGTGTAGACCCATTCTTCGCCGGGCGCGAACGGTAGCGTCAGCTCTGGCTGGGACAGGTCCGGCGGGGTGATCGGCTCGTAGGCGCGGGCGAACGGGTCGCCAAAGAGCGACAGATACGTCTGGAAGAAGCCGGTCGGCGCGACGTCGCGCTGCCACTGGACGGACGAGGTGGCTTCGGCAAGCATGCGCTGCACCCCAACCGTGCCGGGGTTCAGTGTGGGGGCAAACTGCACGCGCACGCCGTCATCAAAGCTGACCGCCGTCACGCCGCGATACTTCCAGCCGTAATAGCCGGCGTTGAGCGCGTCGGCAGCGTCCAGCATTTGCCGCATGAGGCCCTCGCGGCCGCTGCGCACCATCCCCATCGGGTAATCGATCTTGTGCTGCGGCGGGTACGGGTTCGTCAGCCACTCACCGCGATGTTCGAGCAGCGCCAGCAGCAGGCGCGGGTTGACGCTGTAGTTGCGCGCCACGAAATGGATGATCTCGACGCCGCTCATCACTTCATCGCCGACCCGCTCGGAATAGGCACGCAGGAAGCCGGGCACGTATTTGACGTAGCCGGTCAGGCTGAAGTCGCTGGCGGTGGGGCCGTAGACTAACTCGCTGTCCGGAATCAGCTTGAAATCCGGACCGACCAGGATGTTCCCGCCGGGCGTGTTGATCGTCTGCCCGACTTCGAGCGTGTTGGGATCTGGAAGCTGCGGGTTGAGCGCGATCATCTCGTCGACCGTGACGCCGTACTGCGCGCCGATGGTTCCCAGCGTGTCGCCGGGCTGCACAACGTATAGGCTGCCGGTTTGCGGCTGGGTGCGCGGCGGGTTGGGCGTGGGCAGGATCGGTGTCTGAGTGGGGCCGGTCGGAGTCATCGAAGGCGGGATGATGACCAGGCCCTCTTCATCAAAGAGCGGCGTGGCGGTGACGGTAATGACCTCGCCTTTGCCCTGGGTGCAGGCCAGCGCTGCCAGCGCCATCAAGAGCGCGACCAGCAGCGGAGCCGCCTGGTGCGCGCGGAAAGAACCCCGACTCATTGGAGCGCCTCGGCCAGACGGGGCAGCGAGACATTGTAGCGATAGTGTGTGTCCCGGTGCCCGTCCGGGTATTCCTCGTAGACGTGGTCAATGCCCAGCGCGTCCAGCTGGCGGTGCAGCAGCCGCGCGCCGACCTGAAGCTGGTACTCGTCGTATTGGCCGGCGTCGAGGACGATCAGCCGCATCGAGCGCAGCGCGTCGCGAGCGGCGGGCTGCTCGACGCGGCGGATCGGGTCATACGCCAGCCAGCGCGCCCAGACGGTTTCATTCAACGCGCCGGTTTCCGGGTCGATGGGCAGGTCGAAGCCGTGAGGAGCGCCGGGATTGCTGCCAAACGCCGCCGACCAACAGACCGTCATAACCAGATCCCAGAAGGCGCCCGTTTTGGGGCGGATAGTCGGGATGTCGCGAATAAAGGCGTCCAGCCCGCCGAACTTTGCCAGGTTCTGGTGCATGCGGCTGATGCCGGGCAGGCAGGTGAACTCCCAGTAGAGGTCGCCGCTGTGGCAGGCGAAGGCGCCAAACACTTCAGGGTGGCGCAGCGCCTGCGTGATGGCGCCGAAGCCGCCGCTGCTGCGCCCTGCCAGCCCGCGATGATCGCGATCCGGCAGCGTGCGATAGTTGCGGTCGATCAGCGGGACGACTTCCCCGATCAGATAATCCTCGTAGCGCCCCATCCCCGCCGAGTTGACGAACTGCGAGCTGCCGAAGCGAGTCCACAGGTCCGGCATCACGACGATGGCGGGTGGCATGGCGCCCGAGGCGATCAGCGCGTCGATCTGCTGGCGGATGTCAACATCCCAGGGCCGCCAGTTCATCATGCTGGGGCCGGTGCTGCCGTGGCTGCTGAGCAGATAGATCGTCGGGTAGCCGCGGACCGGCAGGTCGTCGTGGCCGGGCGGCAGATAGACCGTCACCGTTCGAATGTATGGATCACCCAGGGGATTGTCGCGCAGGACGGCGCTCTCGAGGGTGAGTTGTTCGATCCGGCTGGACGAGACGTACAAGGCTCTTCCTCCTCCTGTGCGCCCCATTGTAGCGAACGCCCCCGGCGCGAGCAATAGATTGGGCGGGGCGTGGAACGGGGCCTGCTGCCTGCCAAGCCGCCCGCGAATCTAGGCTTGAACGCCATGTTCTGCTATAGTAAGGCTCGGTCCGGCACGCAGAGGCAGGAGGAGAGGTATGCCACGAGCCAGCTCGCTAGAAGAGATTTTCGAGAATGTTGAGACAGGCTTTAACCCCGAGAAGGCGGAAGGCGTCAACGCGGTCTTCCAGTTCAACGTGACGGGTGAGGGCGGCGGCCAGTACTGGGCGCGCATCCAGAACCAGCAGATCGAGGTGGAGCGCGGCGAGCATGCCAGCCCCGACATGATCATGACCGCGTCCGCTGAGGACTTCCTGGCCGTGTTCAACGGCGAGCTAAACCCCATGATGGCGTTTATGCAGGGTAAAATCAAGGTCAAGGGCGAGATGGCGCTCGCTCTCAAGCTCCAGACGATTCTAGGGCTGGCCTGATCGCCGATGTCCGACGTGCGCGCCATGCGCACAGTCCGGCCTTTCAACAGCCAGGGCGCGGTTCCCACCCGGAAAGCCGCGCCCTGATTGTTTTCGAGCGCCAGGCGGACGCCGCGGGCGCCCGCCCGAGCCTCAGTCGCCGAAGTCCCCTTGGTCGATCAGCGTCACAAGCTGCCGCAGAGCGTACAGGTTGCGCAGCGGCGCTCCATACGTGGACAGCTCGGCGTTGGTGAGCTGATCGCCCACACCTGACGTGCTCAGCGTCAGGTCTGGGTTGACCGCGCCGGGCAGGCGCTCCGTGATCCCGCGCCACAGGTTGAGCAGCGGCAGGTCCATGTCGTCTGCCAGCTCGGCGATCGCGGTGTTGTAGGCTAGCAGGTTCGGGACGGCGTTCGGATCGCCGGGGATGGTGACCAGCACCGGAACCGCGCCATAGGCGACGCTGGCTTCGACGATCTGCTCCAGCGCATCCTGGAACTGGTCGACCGGCGTGCCGCGCAACAGATCCACGCGGCCCACCGTGACGAAGACGACCGCCGGACGGTTCACACGCAGCTCGCAGGCCAGCGGGGTTTCGTTCGGCTGGCAGATGTTGGCGTTGGCCCGCGCCGGGTCGAGCAGATCGGCTGCGCGCCAATCCGCACCCGAAGCGAGCGCGCCGCCGGACTGGAAGGCGTTGCCGCCGATGGGCAGCTCGGCCTGGGTGACGAACGCGATCAGCTCGCGCAGGTTGCCGGCGTCCGGCAGCTCATCGACGTTCGCTTGCCCGTCTGCGAAGTCCGCCAGGAACGCAGCGGGTGGCGTGTCCCCAACGACGCTAAAGACGCGCGGGTTGACGGGCGGGTCCATGCGGCGGCCATCGCGGTGGATGCTGCGCACTTCGTCGCGCACGTCATCCTCGACCGGATCGACGACGGGCAGAGCGCCCAGGTCAATTTCCGGCGTCGGCGGACCGGGCGGCGCCTGGACGGTCACGGGGACGTTGACGCTGGCGATCCCGCCGCGCCCATCGTCAACCGAGACGGTCACCGCCGTGCTGCCAGGGCCGCGCGCGCCCAACTCAACAATGTTGGGCGGCGCCACCGAGGCGGTGACGACCGATTCGTCCGCGGATGTCGCCATGAGCGTCAGCGGATCGCCATCCGGATCGGACGCGCTCACGCTGAGCTGGACCGTCTGCCCTGGCTGGAGCTGCTGCTCGGGCAGCGGCTCGATGGTCGGCTCGCGGTTGGGCTGCGTTACGGTGACCAGGAACTGCGTCCGTGCCGTGCCGCCGCGCCCGTCATCCACCGCCACTGTGACGGTCGCCTGGCCGGGGTTGTTGGCGCGCAGGGCAAGCTGGCCCTGGTTGTCGATCGCTGCCGAGACGATGTTCTCGTCGCTGGACTGGGCGATCACACTGAGCGGGTCGCCATCCGGATCGGACGCGTTCACCGCCAGATTGACCGTCTCGCCCGGCTCAAGCGTCTGATCCTCGAACGGCTGGACGCTCGGCTCGGCATTGGCCGCCTGCACGGTGACCAGGAAGCGTGTGCTGGCCGTACCGCCGCGCCCGTCGTCGACCGTGACTGTGACGGTTGCCTGTCCGGGGTTGTTCGCCATCAGCCGGACGATGCCAGGCTGCGGAATGGCGGCCATGACCACGCCCTCGTTGTCCGAGGCGCTGACGGCGCTCAGCGTGTCGCCGTCCGGGTCGAACGCCGTGTACGGCACGTCGCGCTGCTCGCCGGACGTCAGAAGCTGCTCGCCGATCGGCTCGATAACCGGATCGGTATTGGCCGGATTGACGGTCACCGGAAACTGGACGCTGGCCGACCCGCCGCGCCCGTCCGAGACGGTCACGGTGATCAGTGTGGTGCCAGGTGCGTTCCCCGTGATGGACAGCGTGCCCGGCCCGGCGATGCTCACCGACGCGATCACGCTGTCTTGCGCGGTCGCCTCGATGCTGAGCGGATCGCCGTCCGGGTCAGCGGCAGACACCGGGACCTGGATGGTCTGGCCGGCGGTAACGGTCTGGTCGGGGATGGGCTGGATGGACGGGTCGGTGTTGCGGGCGGCGACGGTGA
>DYGX01000003.1:0-151372 GCA_020724465.1 Thermoflexus sp. | reverse complement strand
ACGTTCTCGTCGCCGGACTGGGCCAGCAGCGTCAGGCTGTCCCCGTCCGGGTCGGTGGCGCTGATCGGAACCTGCCGCTCGTCGCCCGCGACCATCTCCAGATCGGGGATCGGCGCGATCACCGGCGGCGTGTTCGGAATCTCGGTGGCGGTCGGCGTCGGCGTTTCGGTTGGTGTATCCGTCGGCGTGGGCGTGATGGTCGGCGTGTCCGTCGGCGTCAGCGTGCCGGTCGGCGTATCGGTCGGCGTGGGCGTGATCGTCGGCGTGTCCGTCCAGGTGGCCGTCGGCGTCGGGGTTTCCGTCGGGGTTGCCGTAGGCGTGTCGGTTGGCGTATCGGTTGGCGGCAGCGTGCCCGTCGGCGTATCCGTGGGCGTAAAGGTAGCGGTCGGTGTCGCCGTGAAGGTCGGTGTCCAGGTAGCGGTGCTGGACGGCGTCACGGACGGCGTGATGGTCGGCAGCGGCGTGATAGTGCTGGATGGCGTGAAGGTCGGTGTGGGTGGGATCGCGCCGATGGGCACGAACTGGCAAAAGCCGACCAGCGCCGTGAACTGCGCGTCGACCCAGCCATAGGTCCCGGCGATGGCGATCTGCCACCAGCGCAGGCCCGGATCGCGGGCGATCACGAAGAACTCCTGACCCGCCGAGAGAATCGTCATGCGCGTGTAGTTGGTGCCGGGTCCGCTGTAGACCGGCAGCCCGTTGGTTGTGATTCGCACCCGGCACGGCTCGACCGTCGCCGTGGGCGTGGGCGTGCCGGGCAGCGGCGTGGGGATGATCGGCGTGGGCGTGGGCGGCAGCGGCGTGTTGGTTGGCGGAACCGTTGGCGGCGTCACGTTTGCGCGCAGCGTGGGCGTGGGCGGGGGTAGAGCGATGCCGATGGTGGTGCAGTCGCCGGTCTGGTTCACGTAGTAGCCGCTCACCCAGCCGACGCGGCCATTGTGGAAGATCTGCCACCACGGGTCCGGATAAAGCTGGCGGCCAATGACGGTCAGCGACTGGCCGATTGTCACCCGGTCGATGGTGTCGTAGACCAGGCCGGGGCCGGAACGGACGTTCAGCGCCCCCACCGCGACCTGCACCCGGCAGGTGCGATCTACGAGCTGGGTCGGCGTCAGGAAGGGTAGGGTGGGCGCCGCCGTCTGCGTGATTTCGGATGCCCGCGCGCGGACGTTGAGCGTCAGCGTGGTGCTGGCGCCGCGCACGTTTCCGCGCCAGGGAACTACCGTCAGATTTTGCTGGCCGACATTGGTCGGGCGCCAGCGCAGCAGCACTTCGAACTCGCGCTCACCGCGCTCAACTTCGGGGGACGCCTGCGAGGCGACAACGAAGTTGTCGACCATTAGCTCGACGCGCGTCACGCCCTGCGAATCCCGTGCAACGGCGTAGATCAGCACGTCCGTGTCGCGCAGGACCTGCGCGCCGTTTTCCGGAGCCTGAATCTCAACTGTGGGTAAACCGGCCCCGGCACTCGGCGTGCCCGTTTCTTCTTCCGCTTCGTCGCCGCCCGACAGGTTGCAGGCGAGCGCTGCCAGCACCACCATGCCGATAACCAGCAGCACCAGCCACACCCCGCGGCGGTCGCGCTCCACGCGTCCCATACGTCCTCCTAACCAGGTCGCAATCCCCACATAAGATCTGTCGCGCAAACGGTATTGTGAGTCATTTCCTCTTCTATCGAATGTATTACAACCCGCGCCTGCGTCCAAATACACCGTCGCGGAATCGCTGGTTTCGTCTGGAAAACGGCGGTCGGGCGTCAGCCGCGGCGGGGTCAGGGCGAGGGCGATTCGGGCGGAAAGCCATAGGCGGTGATCACGTCGCGCAGCTCGCGCCAGTCCACCAATCCCTCGGTCGTCAGGTGCGCCAGCCCGTCCGGCTCGACCACGATCACAGTCTGCGCCAGCGGGTCCACAGCCCCGCTGCCAAACGCGCGCTCCAGCTCGCGTCGCAGCGCGTCGGACGCCAGCCCGGTGATGTAGTCTCCGGCGACGTCATCCTGGTGCACCAGCTCGATGGTGGCCCACTGCTCGCCGAGCCGTTCGCGCACCACGGATTCAATCAGGGCCGGTGTCTCGCCGGGTTCGACTCCCAGGGCGAGATACACCGCATCGGGCAGCACGTTGATATCGTAGCGATCCTGAATGGCCTGGGCGAGCATCCGCTGCTGGTCTATGCACAGGTCGCAGCCTGCCGCCAGGGTATGCACGATTACCAGCCGGCCCGCATAGTCCGCCAGTGTGCGCTGCGCCCCGTCGATGTCGGTGAATGGGGCGTTGAGCCAGGCACCCGGCATGATGAAGTTGTCGAGCGGCTCTTCAGTGCGGGACGTCAGGTCCGGGGTGGGATAGGGTGTGGCCGGGCGCGGCGTATCGGTCGGCCAGACGGTCGGCCAGGGGGTGCGGGTGGGTTGGGCGCCTGCCGGTGAAATGGGGGAGAGGGCAGGCGCCTGTGCCGGTTCCGGGGGCGAATCCGCCCCGCTGCACGACGCGATCAGGGCCAGCACGGCGATCAGGCTCAGCGCCAGGACGCTGCGCAGAGCCGGGTTTGCAAGGTTCAGCATGGCACAGACACACCTCTCGGGTACCGCCGGGACGCTGCTTTCATTATAAGCCGGTCAACCCGCGCGCGCTTGAGGACTATTGGCCTACGGGCAGATCGGTTGCTTTCGACTCGCGATTCCGTCAGAATCAAGATGGTAATCTGACCCGCCGGTGACAGACCACAGGGAGGCCCCTATGAAGATCGGGATTGTAGGCAGCGGTTTGGTCGGCGCGACGGCGGCCTACGCGCTGGTGATGCGCGGGGTGGGGCGCGAGATCGTGATGGTCGATCTTAACACGGCGCGCGCGCAGGCAGAGGCCGACGATATTTCGCACGCCGTCCCGTTCGCGCATCCGCTTCAGGTGCGAGCGGGGGGCTACGCAGATCTGCAGAACGCTGCCGTCGTAGTGATCAGCGCGGGGGTGGGGCAGAAGCCCGGCGAGACGCGCCTGCAACTTCTGGGGCGCAACGCGGCGGTGTTTCAGGATGTGGTTCCGAAGGTGCTCGAACACGCGCCGAACGCTGTTCTGGTGGTGGCGACCAATCCGGTCGATGTCATGACGCATCTGACAGCGCGTTATGCGGCGGCGTTTGGCGTGCCGAGCAGCCGTGTGATCGGCACCGGCACCACGCTCGACACGGCGCGTTTTCGGTCGCTGCTGGGCCGGCATCTGGGCGTGGACGCCCACCACGTGCACGCCTACGTGCTGGGCGAGCACGGTGATTCGGAAGTGCTCGCCTGGTCCGAGGTGGGGATTGGCGGCATTCCGCTCGAAGAATTTTGCGTGACGGAGTCGCAGGTGGTTGACGATGAGGTCAAAGCGCGCATCGATCAGCAGGTCCGGCGTGCCGCTTACAGCATCATCGAGGGCAAAGGGGCGACGTATTACGGCGTCGGGAGCGCGATTGCGCAGATCGTGAACGTCATCCTGCGCGACCAGCGCGCGATTTTGACGGTCTGCACGCCAATGGACGAGGTGGTCGGCGTGCAGGACGTGACGGTTTCCCTGCCGAACCTGGTAGGCGGCAGAGGGGTGCTGTCCACCTGCCCGTTTCCGCTCAGCCCCGAGGAAACAGAGAAGCTGCGGGCCAGCGCGCAGGTCGTGCGGGACGCCATCAGCGCACTGGATCGAGGCGAGTGAGGCCGGCGGACTGAAGCGGCCGTCTGTGCCATTTGATAGCCGATTTTGCCGCAAACCGTGCATGGTCAGGGCGGCTCGGTTCGCGGTATGCTGTGGGGTACATCAAGTTTTTGGACCGCGTTTTTGAAGCACAAGGTGCGATAGCCGGAGGCAAGTGAACACCGTGAAGAAAGCCACTCGCTCGGAGAGCCGCGGATTGCAGAACCTCTTTGGGCTGGTCAAGCCGCGCAAGCAGGCGCATCATCCCACCACCTCGCGCTACGAGCGCAAGCCGCCGCGTGGATTTGGGGCGCGCAAGAGCGTGCGCGAGAAGAACAACGGCGTGGTGACGAAGATCCTGCGGGCGCTGAAGCTCAAGAGCTAGCCGGAAACCGGCACCTGCATAGCGTTGGCGCAACAGCCCTCGGAGTGACGAGGGCTGTTCGATTCGGGGCAAGGTGTCTTCGTATAGTCAAGCAGAGCTTAAGTGCCCGCATCGCCGCTGACAAAGACCGGCAGATGGCCCAGCGCCAGGATATCCTGCCACTGCGCCTGATCGCCCTCGGTGAAGATCGCCGCCTTGGCCACCACCACAGCGCCGATCTGGTCCATCATTTCGATCATCGCGTTGAGGGTGCTGCCGGTGCTGATGACGTCGTCAACCAGAGCGACGCGCCGACCGACCAACTGCTCGGCATAGCGGCGGTCGAGATAGAGTGTCTGCGGCTCTGCCGAGGTGATGGAGCGGGTGCGGACCACGACAGGGTTGTTCATATACGGTTTGAGCGTCTTGCGCAGCGTCATGAACTCGCAGCCGAGGTCGATCGCCATCGCGTAGGTGAGGGGGATCGATTTCGCTTCGGGCGTGATGAGCACCTCGGGCTGGAAGGGGGCGAGCTTGCGGGCCAGGCCGCGTGCGGCTGCCTGAGTGAACTTGGCATCCACCAGGCAGTCCAGGAACGCGATCCGGATTCCCGGCGCGACTTCGAGCAGAGGCAGGTCGCGGACGACGCCTTCGACCTCGACGCGGTAGGTTTCGCTGGGCTGGGGCATGGCAGGACCTCCTGACATCTCTGAGGGCTGGCTCCTTTCGGATCTCGAGTGCACAAGAAAACAGCCCTTGGGAATACCTAAGGGCCGTTGCTGCTGCTCTGTCGGGGCGCCCGGATTTGAACCGGGGGCCTCTTGCACCCCATGCAAGCGCGCTAGCCAAGCTGCGCCACGCCCCGTTGATCGGTCGACAGGTCAATGTTAGCGTAAAAGCGGCGGATGTCAAGGCTGCGATCGGCGCGCGTCGGTCTTTCCTGCCGGCGCGTTATGACCCGCGCAGCCGCGCATAGCGCTCCAGATACGCCCGATCATATTCCCGCAGGAACCACTCCGCTTTCTCCACCAGCTCCCGCTCCCCGACAAAGAAGGGCACCCGCTGGTGCAGCGCGTTCGGCTGGATGTCCAGTATGTCGCCCAGCCCATCCGATGCGTAGCCGCCCGCCTGTGCTGCGATGAAGGCCAGCGGCTGCGCTTCGTAGGTCAGGCGCAGCTTGCCGCTGGGCTTGGCTTCTGTGCCCGGATAGAGGAAGACGCCACCCCGCAGCAGCGTGCGGTGAAAGTCTGCCACCAGACTGCCGACATACCGCTGGCTGAGCGGCGGTCGCTTCTCATCATCGAGCCCTTGCAGCCACCGCACATAGCGCGCAATGCCTTCGGTCCAGGCGTGCTGATATCCATGGTTGACGCTGTAGTGATCGCCCCCCGGCGGAATCCGGATGTTGGCATGGCTCAGCAGAAACTCGCCGACGCTGGGGTCCAGTGTGAAACCGTGCACCCCGTTGCCGGTGGAATAGACCAGCATCGTGCTCGACCCGTAGATGACATAGGCGGCAGCGACGAGCTTGCTGCCCGGCTGCAGAACGTCCGCCAGCGTCCCGTGCCCGTCGCCGGGCGTGAGTTTGCGGTGGATGGCGAAGATCGTCCCGATCGACGTGTTGACATCGATGTTCGACGAGCCGTCGAGCGGATCGTAGATCAAGACGTAATAGCCGGGGCGGTGATGGGCCGGAATGGCCAGCAGTTCGTCGTGTTCTTCGGACGCCATCACGCATACCCGGCCGGTGTGGTCGTTCATCCGGAAGATGACCTGGTCCGCATAGACGTCCAGCTTCTGCTGAATCTCGCCGTGCGGGTTCTCGTCGCCGGTCGCGCCCAGGATGTTGGCGATGCCGGCGCGGGTGGTCTCTCGCGCGATGAGCTTGGCCGCCAGCGCCAGGTCGTAGAGCAGGTTGGTCAGGCGGCCGGTCGCCTCAGGGTGGCGGCCCTGCTGTTCCAGGATGTGGCGCTCGATTGTCATCAGCTTGAATTGGGGCACAACCATATAGCATTGCTCCTGAAAGTCTTTTCTCGCCAAGAGATGTCCGTTCGCGCGCCTGCCCTGTGCCGGACGCACGCGACATTGGCACCAAAAACCATTGAACCACTATCGCCCATTTTGCCATAAGAGGTGTTCGCCTGCCACGCGCGCTTGTGAATGCGGACCGTTTGGGTACACTTGCTGTGCCAAAGCATCTGCTGCGGGCCGATCCCGTGCCGTGAAACCATGAGCCAGCTTCCCCCTTCTGTCAGACCCTACGCGTTCGCGGCGCTGGGATTTACCGCGCTTGTCCTGGCGCTGGGTCTGGTCACCAACACCCTCGACACCGATCGCTACTACTGGGATTTCGCGCTCTATTACGACATGGCCGAGCACGGGCTGACCGGCAACGACAACCTGATCGCACCGTTCGTCTACCGCTTCGCAACGCCGCTGCTGGCGGGCGCGATTGCGCGGGTGCTGCCGGTTGAGCATACGCTCGCGGTCAGCGCCTCGCCCGAAGGGGATGTGTTTGTCACCTCGACCTATCCGGGCTTTGTCGTGGTGGCCTATGGCGCGGCCATCGCGCAGCTGCTCAGCGTATACGGGCTGGCGCGCTATGCCGGCGCGCGCGGCTGGCGGGCTGTCGTTCCGGCTCTGGCGATCGCACTGTCGCTGTACAACGTCAAGTTTCTGCTGTTCGACGTCGCCAGGCCCGATCATCTGGCCTATCCGCTGATGGTGGTGGCGATGCTGGCCGTCTTCGAGCGGCGAATCGTGCTGGCGGTGGTGGTATCATGCCTGGGGCTGTTTGTGCGCGAGTTTCTGGCGATTCCGCTGGCGCTGCTGGTGGCGCGGCTGCTGCGGGAAACCTGGCAGACCCGGCGCTGGCAGCCGCTGGCCTGGGCCGGAACCGCCGCTGTGCTCGGGGCGGCGTGCGTTCTGGCGCCGCGCCTGCTGATCCCGATCCGCGTCAGCGGGCAATATCTCGACCCGCTCAACCAGTCCGGCGCGGAGCTGCTGACGACCCTGGTACAGACTCCGCTGTCGCGGCGGCGCTGGTTCAACCTGCTGTTCAACCTGGCGAGCTACACGCTGCCGCTGTGGCTGCTGCTGACGCCGGGCAGGCTGAAAACACTGTGGCGCGGGCTGGCCGGCTGGCGTTTCGACCTGCTGCTTTACACGGCGCTCGTGCTGGCGCTGACGCTCTACGGCGGCACGGACATCTGGCGCTTTGTGACGTTTCTGTTCGTGCCGCTGGCCATCGGGCTGGCCGTGGCGCTCCGCGCCGGGGTGCGCGCCGTCGAGGTGGTGTATATGCTCGGCGCGACGGCGTACTACAACAAGATCTTTCTCGACATCCCCAACGAGATCGGCGCGTATCTCGACTTCTACGGCGGGTACGACCTGCGCGTGAATGAGGCGACGCTGGCGCGAGTGGCTCAGCTCATCGTGCTGGGGCTGGGGGCGGCGACGCTGCGCGGGTTGCTGGCGCTCGCCCGGCGCCGCGCGGAGCGCACCCCGGCGTCGTCACCCGACCGCGCCTGAATTTCGCGGGAGCGACGGGCGGGAATCAAACGGGCGGCTCAATGGATGGGCCGCCCGTCTGTTGCGTGCCGGAGCCGCGCCTTATTGCAGCGGCAGGATATCGCCCATGATCTGGTTGTACGTCGGCTCGTCCGGAATGCGATCCAGCCAGCGATCGCTGCGCACGATGGTCGCGGCGGCCTTGCGCTCGGCCAGCCAGTCCGTGAACATCTGCGAGCGGCGCTGGTTAAGCTGCGCGTCGGTCAGGGCGCGCACTTCGCGGCCCAACACCTGGATGATGTGATAGCCGAATTCCGTCTCCACCGGGCCGACGATGGCGCCTATCTCGGCGTTGGTCACCGCGTCGGCAAAGGCGGGCACGAAGGTATCGGGGCTTTGCCAGTCCATCTCTCCGCCGCGTGCCGCGCTGCCGGTGTCGTCCGACATGGAGCGGGCCAGGTCCGCGAACGGCTCGCCTGCCTGCAGCGCCGCCATGACCTGATCGGCCTTCAGCCGGGCGGCCTCTTTTTGTTCGTCGGTGGGGGGCAGGCCGGTCTGGCCGGTGTTGTCCGGATCAAACGCGATCAGGATGTGGCGCACGTGGACCTGCAGTTCCTCGGTTGGGGCATCGGCGCCGATGGCGTCGCGCAAGGCCGTGCGCAGCGCGTCGTAGTAGAAGACCTCGCGCACAACCTCGCGGCTGACGTCCGCGGCGGAGCGGGCCGCGTTGTAGTAGTCCGCTTCGGCCTTGTCGAGCGTGGCCTGGATCGACTCGGCGGGCAGAGTCGCGGTAGCGGTCGGCTCGACGGTCGGCGTCGGCTCGGTTGCCGGCGTCGCGGTCGCTTCAATCTCCGCGGCAGCCTCGCCCTCGGCCGGTGTCGCGGTGGGCGGCGGGGCGGTCGGGGTAGGGGTGCTGCTTGGCGTGGGTGAAACGAGCGGCGTGGGCGTCACGCTGGGCACGGTCGTCGGGGTTGCCGTGGGCGCGCCGGGGCGGGTCAGCCCCTGCAACTGCGCCATATAGTCATCCACCCGCTCGTTGATCTTCGCTTCGTCGATGACGATGCCGCGCGCCTCGGCCTCTTCTTTGAGAAGGATCTCTTCTTCCATCTCGTCGAGGACCTGGCTGCCAATCGCGATCGGGTTGGTCAACTGGCTGGCGTACTGCTGGACCGTATTGATATCGCCGGTGAGCAGATACAGCTCGCGAAGCTGCTGCCCCATTTCCCAACGCGTGAACCGCACGCGATCCTGATACTCGCGCGTGGTGATGGTCTCGCCGTTGACTGTTGAGATGGCCTCGCGCGGGCGAATCAGGTTCTCGTATACCAGCGCGACCACCAGCACCAGCAAGCTGATGCCGACCAGCACGCTGACCGCGATCAGGGCGCGGCGCTGCCAGAGGCGTTCACGCTCGGCGCGCGAGAGATACTCGCGGCGGCGCTGCAGGTCGGCATCGGTAATCCGGTGAGGCCGCGGCCCACCGGTTGTGGATTTCTTGGCCATAAACGGACTATCTCCTCCAAAAAGTCGATCACCGAAAAAGGGGGGCTGGCTTGGTGCAGCGCGCCCCCCTTAAGCTCCCGGTCAATGCTGCTGCGCGCAGTGCTGATGAGCAAGCGGCAGCGCGGAATTCCACGCAGCCACCCGTGCTAGCTGCGCTGGTGGGCGTCGGTGTAGGGCAGCAGCGCCAGAAAGCGCGCCCGCTTGATCTGGCGGGCCAACTGCCGCTGATGCTTGGAGGTCAGCCCTGTCTGGCGGCGCGGGCGGATCTTGCCCCGCTCGGTAATGAAGCGGCGTAGCGTATCGACATCTTTGTAGTCGATGACCAGGTTGTTGCTGTGGAAGTAGTCTTCCTTGCGGCGCCCCCCCGGACGGCGGCGGCCACCAGCGCGGCGCTCGGCCCGGTCTCCGCGCTCTTCGACGTCGTCCTGCTCCTCGAAGTCGTCGTCAGAACGAAGCTCTTCGTCTTCTACGCGGCGGCGCGCTTCCTCAGTCCGACGCCGCGGGGTTTCGTTTTCGCTCACCGGAATATCCCTCCTGCCAAGGTGTTCATCTCAGTCTGCCCCGGCCGGCGACCGGGCGCAGGGTATGTCTGTCGTCGGTCAAACTTGAGTCCTAGAACGGGTACTCGTCATCCGAAAACGTATCGGTGTCCAGCTCGCCCGTTCCAGCGCGGCGGTCGCCCAGCAAGATCATCTCGTTGGCGACCAGCTCCGTGCGGTAATGGCGCGTTCCATTCTCGTCTTCCCAGCCGCGGGTCTGCAGCCGTCCCTCGACGTAGACCTGCTGGCCCTTGATCAGATGCGACTTGCAGATCTCGGCCAGCGTGCCCCAGGCTACGACGTTGAACCACTCTGTCTCTTCGCGGCGCTCGCCCTCCGAGGATGTCCATGTGCGAGTCGTCGCGACGCTGAAGCTGGCAACGGGCCGTCCGCTCGGCGTGTAACGCAGCTCGGGGTCACGTCCGAGATGCCCGATAATCATGACTTTGTTCAGTCCACGGCCCATGCTGTGCGGCTCCTCGGTTGTCCCCTATCGTCCGCGACGTTTGTTGGGATCAGGTTTCGGCTATTTCTCGTCGAGCCGGATCACCAGGTGACGGATGACCTGCTCGCTCAACTGCAGGTTCTTCTCCAGGTCGTTCACGCGGCTGGGCGCCAGGTCCATGCGCAGGAACACGTAATAGCCCTCGCGATAATCCTCGATCGGATACGCCAAGCGGCGGCGGCCCCAATAGTCCACGTTGGTGACGGTGCCGTTCAGCTTCTCGATCCAGCCGCGCACGGTGTCGATCACGCCCTGTGTCTCGCTTTCGGAGACGCTGCTGGGGATGATAAAGCCCAATTCATAGGGTCGATTCATGGTTGGTTTGTCTCCTTTCCATGGGTTTGCGCGCCACGCGGCCTGGGCAAGCCGCCGGCGGGCGGAAAGGCACCCGACTGATGGGATGGGGTGCTAAGCGGAGAGTATCGTACCGCAGCCGCGGCGGTTTGACAAGGCCGGATCGCGGCGGGGAGCGCGGGACTGCCTGGGCGGGGCCGCCTGGTAGCTGCCCCGCCCACATGACCGTCGAGATGTTACGAGGTGATCTCGAAGACGACCGTCACCTGCATGGTGACCGAAAGCTGGCCCTCGCTGATCACGGGGGCGGCGCTGCCCACGGCGGCTTCCATCGTCGCCACGCGCGGCACGGGGATCGCCCCGCTGACGCCCTCCTCAATGCGCAGCGGCGCGCCCAGCGTCACGCCGAAGGCATCCGCCAGCGCCTGAGCGCGCGCCTGCGCGTCCGCCACGGCCAGCGCGCGCGCTTCGCTTTCCAGCGCGTCCGGATCATCCAGGCCAAAGTTCAGGCCGTGGACGTTGTTCGCGCCTGCGTCGAGCGCCGCCTGGATCACTGCGCTGACTTGGCTGAGGTCGCGCACTTTAACCGAGACGATGTTGCTCACCACGAAGCGCAGCTCGCTCGTCGCCTGGGTGTCCAGAGGCTGCACACCGTAGTCCTGGTAAACGCTGAAGTTCGCCGTCTGGATGTCCTCGCGCGCGATGCCCTGCGCTTCCAGTGCCGCGATCACGGCGTCCATCGTCGCGTTAACGCTGGCGAGGGCCTCGCCGAGATCGATGCTGCGCAGCTCGACGCCAAGCTGCACCACGGCGATATCCGGCGTGCCGCTGGCGCTGCCGGTCCCGGTCACGGTGATCGTGCGCGGGCTGCTGCCCGAGTCCTGGGCGCGCGCGGGAGCCGCCGCGGCGCCGGTCAGGGTCAGGACCAGCACGGCCACCAAACCGGCTGCGAGCCACTGCTGGCGGACGATGCGTGCGAATGCTGAGTTCAACATGGCTGTCTCCTTGCTCCTTCCAGTACGGGTTTCTGTAGTCCGGTGCTCACCGTGCGGAAGAGGCCGACCGCAGCCGACGCTCTCCCGGTCTGAATCACGGTCTGGGATCATGACGTAGATTGTGGCATAATGGTTCCCCTTCAGGCCGCTGTTTATCGCCAGATAGGAAGAATTTCCCAATGCCTCGTATAGCCGTTCTGGCCGACATTCACGGCAACCTTGCTGCGCTCGAAGCGGTGACGGCGGATCTGGCGCGGATTGCGCCGGATGAAGTGATCGTCGCCGGCGATATCGTCAACCGTGGGCCGCAAAGCCAGGAATGCCTGCAGGCGGTCCGTGCGGCGGGCTGGACGGTGCTGTTTGGCAATCACGAGGAGTATGTTCTGAGGTGGGCCGCCGGCCCGCTGCCAGCCCCGGACGACAACCCGGATTGGTGGCTGCCCCCGGTCCGCGTGGCGCAGCAGCTTAGCGCCGAGGAGTTGGGCTATCTTGCCGCGCTGCCGCGCGCGCACGTCGTCGCGCTGCCCGGCCTGCCGGCGATCCGCGTGGTGCACGGCAGCCTGCGCGCTCTGAACGACGGGATCGGCGAGTGGATGTCCGACGACGATCTGCTCGCCGCGATTGGGGGCGCGCCGGAGCCTGTCGTCGTCGGCGCGCACACGCATGTCCCGTTCAGCCGCCGCCTGGATGGCCGGTGGGCGCTCAACTGCGGAGCAGTAGGTTTCCCGTTCAACGGCAATCCGGCGGCGCAATATCTGGTGCTGGAGTCGTCCAACGGCGCCTGGCAGGCCGATTTCCGTGCGGTCCCCTACGATCGCGCGCCGGTCTACGCCGCGTGGGAGCGCGACGAGGTGCTGAGCCGCGCCGTGATTGCGCGCGTGTTCCGTCTCGAACTCGAAACCGCGTTGCCGCATTTGATCCGGTACGAGCGCTTCTGCGAGCAGCACGGGCTGAACCTTACCGCTCCGGACAGCCTCCAGCAATACCGGGCGCGCCACGCGTCGGCGGGCCACCGGCGCCCGGCTGCTATCCACACGCCGCCCGCCGGCGAGTCATAAGTCGAACGTCAATCATGCCCCGCCTGAAGCTGAAGCGATTTCGCGTCAGACGGCCGCGCCCCGAGGCGCTGGCCCGCTATCTGCGCGTCTATGCCAGCGAGGACCTCTACCGGCAGCCTGAGGCCTTGCCCTCGCTGTCGGCGCGGGAGTTGTTCGGGCGCGACGGGCTGCTGGCGCTCGATCTGGGCAGCGGGCGCGGCGAGTATCTGGTCGCGCAGGCGCAAGCACAGCCCGCCCGCCTGTTCGTGGGCATCGAGATTCACTGGAAATCGGTCTGGGACGCGGTCAACCGGGCCGATGCCGCCGGGCTGGAGAACGTGCGCTTCATCCGGGCGGATGTGCGCCGCGTGCTGGCGAAGGTGCCGGACGAGTCCGTGGACGAGGTAACGGTGCTCTTTCCACCGCCTGCGCTGGTGCGCAAGCGACGCGGACAGGATCTGCTCTCCGAAGCCGTGATCGAACACCTGGCGCGGGTCATGGTCGATGGCGCGCCGCTGCGCTTCGTCACGGACCATCCCGACTTTTTCGCCCACAAGATCGCCCTGATCCGGTCGGGCGGGTGCTTCGAGGAAGTCACGCTGGCACAGGATTTCGAGGGGGGACTGACGCGCTTCCAGCAATTCTGGGAAAGCCGCGCCGTCCCCTCGCTGCGCTTTGAGGCGGTGCGCGCCCCGCGATCTGCGCGCTAGGCTCGCCGGGCGATGAACAGGCCGCTATCTTTCGTGATGCGGATCGCGCCGTGCGGCTGCATCTCTCGGCCCAGCGCGGCGCGCACCGCGTCGGCCAGCGCGGGTGTCTGCTCGTCGCGTTTCAACCCCGACAGCACGTACTCGACCAGCGGCTCGACCTCGGTGACCAGCAGCGCATCTGGATAGCGCCGGACCTCGACCGCATCAAAATGCGCCGCAAGCTGCGCGTAGCCGTTTTCGAGCGTGAATCCGGCAGGCAAGCGATGCAGCCCGCCGAAGCGCCCGTCAGGGTCGAGCCGCAGCGCGAGATCGGTCAGCTCGCGCATATGGTTGACGCCGTTGGTGGCGGCGTACAGCGCGCCGCCCGGCCGCAGCACGCGCCGGATCTCGGCCAGCGCCCCGGCTCGATCCGGCACGTGATAGAGCATATGGTTGGCGATCACCGCGTCGAAGGTTTCGTTGGCGAAGGGCAGCGCCTGAGCGTCCGCCGTGCGGATGTGGAAACGCGAGTCGCCAGCCAGGTTGGCCCGCGCCGCGTTGACCATGCCCGGCGACAGATCGGTCAGGGTGATGCGCCAGCCCGGCGGGATACGCGCCCGGTTTTCGACCCACAGCCAGCCGGGACCGCCGCCCACTTCGAGCACTGTGGCGCGCTCTGGCAGATCAAACTGATCGAAAACCCAGGGCATCCAGCCGTGGCGGTTGGTGCTGAAGCGGCGGTGCAGCTCGGCGCGGGCATTCAGGTTCTGGTCGGAACGGTATTGTTCGGACAGCAAATAGTCCGGATCGGTTAACCGGCGGGACATGGCGGGGCCTCCCGAAGTGTGCCGACGCTGCCCTTATTTAAAGCGCGTGCGGCACCGGCGTGCTTGACGCCCGGCCACTGGCGTTCTGACGCTGTTCTGCCGGCTCGGCGGCCAGCCGCGCCGCCGCGACCATCAGCCCCATCACGATCCATTCTGCCGTCATCGTGGCGTGGAACAGGTCGATCTTGAAGTAGAAGTGATCGAAGACGCCGCCGACCAGCACGCCGACCAGCGCCGCCGCCAGCCCCAGCCAGACATCGGTGAGCGCCGCGCTGCGCTTGATGTACGCGTAGCGTTGCCGGCTGTAGGCGAACACGCTGGCGTACAGCAGCAGATAGCCCGCCAGCCCGACGATCCCGGCGTGGGACGCGATCGTCAGGTAGGTGCTGGCGACGCCGAGATACAGGTCGATCGCGGGGGTGCCGGAGAAGCCGACGCCGATGATCGGATAGCGCCCGATCAACCTCAGCGCGTCCTGGTATTCGCCGAAGCGCATCTGAGTTTCGACGTCCTCGCCGCGGATGCCTGCCTCGAATTTCTCGACGTAGCGCTGCGTGAATGGCATGAACAGCATGAGCACGCCGATCAGCACCATGATCACCAGCAGCTTGCGATAGCGCAGTGCCGCGATAAAAACGAAGGCGCTCCCCAGCGCGATCATCGACCCGCGCGAGTCGGTCAGGAACAACGCCAGCCCGATCACGCCCAGCAGCGCCGTCGCCAGGCGGCGGTCGATCACCGGCTGGCGCGAGAAGACCTGCGGCGCGGCCAGCGCTCCAACCATCATCAGGAAACCGCCGAACGCGTTCGGGTCGATCCACGTGCCGATGGCGCGCTCGTTGAGCAACGTGGCCGAGGTCTCACGGTAGCGGATCACGCCGCCCACCGGGTAGCCGAGCCGCCCCAGGCGGTTGAGAATGGCCTCGGCGGTCAGGTCTGGCAGCAGCCACAGCCCGATCCCGATCGCTCCG
Organism: Thermoflexus sp.; assembly: GCA_020724465.1. Classification (GTDB taxonomy): domain Bacteria; phylum Chloroflexota; class Anaerolineae; order Aggregatilineales; family Aggregatilineaceae; genus DYGX01. The sequence goes on along the minus strand of DYGX01000003.1, from coordinate 136,476 downwards.
GCCAGCGCCCCCAGCGCGATGAAAACCGCCACCGCGCGGCGCAGCGCCCGTGCGTCGCGCATGACATCGACCAGCACCGGGATCAGCATCAGGCTGAGGACCATCTCGATCACGTTGCGCAGCACGCGCGAGGTCAGCGGGGCGTGGCGCAGGCCCATCAGAAAGGCAAAGAGCATGACACCGGTAAAAGCCAGCACAACCGGCGTGATCGGCGTTGTGCGCAGCAAGCGCCGCCGGCCAGACATCCACTGCACGGCGTAGACCAACAAGAAGACCCCGAGCGCCCCGTCGAGCAGGGTGGGAGTCACACCCAGATCGAACGGAAAGGTGGCGAAAGGCAGCAGCGTGATTACCGCGATCATCCCGACCAGCGCGGCGTGCAGGCTGGTGAGCATATACAGCCCGGCAGCCAGGCCGAGCACCGCGCCGAAGGCCATCACCGGCCCGGCCACCACAGCCAGCAGCGCCAGCAGGCCGCCCAGCCCGCCGATGGCCGTGCCAACCAGCAGCGCCAGCGGGCGATGATCGTGCGTGTAAATCAGCGAGCGGTGCATCCCAACCCCTTTCATGCTAGTTCACCCCGGCGCTTTGACCGGGTTCTGCCGGGCGGCGGGGGCGCCGCGGCCACACCGCGACCAGGGCGGCGCCGGCCAGCAGGCCCAGCGTCCCGACGCTGAGAACGGCGCCGGCGGCAAATGTCGCCGGGCGATAGTCCAGCGTCACCGTGTGCGCGCCCTCGTCCGGCAGGGCGACGGCGCTCAGCCCGCCATAGGCGCGCAAGACCGGCGCGCGCTGCCCGTCGATCCGCGCCACCCAGCCCGGATAGTGCGGCAGGGAGAGCGTCAGGATGGCAGGGGCCGTCGTCTCAACCTCGATCACGAGGTGCTCCGGCTCAAAGCGCGCAAGCGCGGCGCGTCCAGGGTCTCCGGGCGGCGCGGCAGGCAGTGTTGCGCCGGGCGGCTCGGCCAGCAGCGCGGTGGAGCGGATGTAGTCCAGCCCGGTTCCCGGATCGGCCAGCCGCGCGAAGACCGTGTCATCGTCCGGCACCACCTCGGACCGGTAGACGAGATGCGCGAACGGGCGCGGATCGTCCAGCTGGTGAATGTTGAACGGTCCGAGCGCGTCTTCGGCGGTGGCAACGATCGTGCTGGGCGCCATAAGCTGTTCCCAGTCGATCAGCACCGTCTGCACGGCCAGCAGTTCCCACGCGCGGTCGTCGGGCAGGGTCAGAATCCGCTCCACGCGCGCCAGCCGCAGCGGGCTGATCGTGCGGATGTCCGGCACGTGGTACAGCGTGCCGTAGTTTTCGAACACGCCGCGCAGCCCGTCGACGCGGGCGCCGGGCGCGAGATCGGCGCGCACGGCGTCCAGATAGGCCGGCTGTGCGAGGCGCTCGCCGGCACGGACCGGCTCGTAATTCGGACCGCCGCGCGTCACGCTGAACAGGTCGAGCCACACCAGCGCGACCAGCAACAGCGCCCACTCGCCGCGCAGACGTCCGGACATCAGGCGCGGCAGCAGCAGCGCGCTCAGCCCGGCCAGGATGGCCGCGAATACCGCGACATCAAGCGCCGTCTCGAAGCGCCCGCCGCCCTCGCTCAGCCACAGGGTCAGCCACAAACCCGCGGCGATGGCAGCGAAGGACGCCAGCAGCCACAGCGCCCGCGCCAGCCGTCGGGCCAGCCGTTCGCTGGCGGGGTGCGCCAGCAGGGACGCGGTGCCCAGCCCGGCCAGGATCGCGGCGCACTGTGCGATCAGATAGGCGGCGCGCTCCTGCCCTCGAAACCAGCTTACCCCCGGCGCGAGCAAATAGAGCACCTCGAAAACGACGGTGCTCGCGCCGAAGCTCCACACCAGCGCGATCAGCGCGGCGAGCGCGAAGAAGCGCGCCAGGGGGGTGCGCCGCCACACCGCGATCAGCGCCAGCGCCAGCCCGGCGATCCCGACGTACAGCGGCGACCACTCCGACATCACGCCGGGGAACACGATCTGCAGCAGGTCGCGTGGGGGGAAGCCATGCGCCTTCTCCGCATAGGGCAGGGCGTCGCGCGAGGTGTGGCGCAGGTATTCCAGCCCCGGCACAAGCTGGACTGCCGCCAGCCCGCCCGCGACCAGCCCCATCAGCGCGGCGGCCAGGGCAAAGCCAGGCAACCATGCCCGCCAGGTGTGCGCGCCCGCCTGCCACGTCCGGTAACCGAGGAACGCCAGCGCCAGATATAGGGCGAACAGCGCGGTCTGCGGGTGCCCGGCCAGCAGCGCCAGCCCCAGTGCCGTCCCTGCCAGCGCCAGGCATAGCGCGCCGGGACGCGGCGCGCGCGTCGCCTCGAAGATCGCCAGCAGCGCCAGCGGCAGCCAGACGCCCGCTTCCAACACGGCCAGTTGCAGCGGCGGATAGCCCGCCAGATAGCCGCCATACGCATAGGTCAGCGCGGCGACCATCCCGCCTGCTATCGACGCCAGACGCGGCGCGCCGCTCGCAGTGGTCACGCGGCGGACGAAGGCGTACATCAGCAGCGAGGCGAGCAGCACGTGCAGCGCCATCTCGGTTTGCAGCGCGGTGTAGAGGTCGCCCGGCGCGGTGCGGCCGAGCGCGTTGACCAGCGCGACGGTCAGCAGGCGCGGTGGATAGAACACCGCCGACTGCGTGTCCGCCAGGAAGGGGTGCCCGGCATAGTTGTAAGGGTTCCACAGCGGAACTTCGCCTTCGCCCAGCCGCTCCGCCTGATAGCTGAAGAACGCGACGAACTGGCCGGAGAAATCGCCCTCGCGCAGCGACAGCACGTCGGCATCGTTTGGCGTGAACAGCCGCCAGAAGTACAGCGCCCACAAAGCGATCAGCGCCAGCGCGGCGAGCGCGTCCGGCAACCAGCGCGGGCGAGGCAGGGCGGAGCGTGCGTGCTCAGGTGGCGCGCTCATGATCCCTCGACGATCACCGTCTGCGGCAGGATCACCGCACCGGGTAGGGTAGCGCGTTCGGTCTCAACCGGCAACCGCGTGAAGTCGGCGGGGCGGTAGAAGCCTACGGCCAGCGCGTACTCGCCCGGCGGCAGATCGGCGGGCAGCGCGACGGCGTGCGGATCGATAAAGGTGTGTCCCGCGATCCAGCTTGAGGTTGGCCAGCGCCCGCCGAGCGGCTCGTCGTCGCCCTGGGCCAACGGTTGCTCCGGCGCGGCGAGGTCGACCAGGTGCACCAGCACGGCGAAATCTTCGATCACAGGCGCGAGCGCTTCCCATTCCAGATCGACCGCCAGTGTCTCGCCTGGCCGCGCGCGCACCGGCGCCACCCGCGCCGCGTTGAGGCGCATCAGCCCGGTGAACACCGCGCCGACCGGTTCACCGCTGCTCAATCGCGCGCCCGCTCCGGCAACGCGGCCCGCGTGGACCATCACGGCGTCGAGCGGCTCGCCGGACAGCGTTTCGGGTGCCATGTCCTGGCCGGAGCCGAAGCGCCGCCAGCCGATCTTAAGCGCGGGCTGGACGGGCGTCTCGATGTCGCGCGCGATCGGGATCAGGTAGCGGTCGGCGTAGATGCGGTCGAGCGCCCAGGTCGTCGTGCGCAGCAGCCCGCCGCCAGGATAGCTATCCACCTTGCCGATCTCTTCGAGCGTGTCCGGCTTGTCCGGCAGCGCGTGCCCGAAGACCTGGACGTACAGACTCATGTCCTCGACGGTGTGATCGGTTGGTCGCCAGTAAAGCGTCACGTCGAGCGCTTCGCCCGGCGCGACCGGCCCGTCCGCCACGCGCACGCCGAGCAGCTCGATCGGGCCGAAGCGCGCCTCGACCGGTGCGGAATCGGCGGGAAGCCCGGCTACAGTGGGGGGCGGGACGTACGCCGGGCGGATGACGGCAAAAGGCAGAACGACCGCGGCGGCGACCAGCGGCGCGGCGGCCAGCGGCGCGAGACGCTCCCAGCGGCGGGGCAGCCAGCCTGCCAGCCCTAGCGCGAAGAGCGTCGCCAGCCCGCCGAGCGCGGGAAAGAGCAGGCGGCCCTGCGTGGCAGGTGTGCGGCGCGTCCAGCTCACCAGCGCGGCGAACACGATCAGCGCGTGGAGCGCCAGCAAGCCCAGCGCGCGCCAATCGACCCGTTGGCTCTGTCCGCGCGCGCGGACCGCCGCGATTACCAGCCCGGAAAGCGCGATCGCGCTCAGCACATCGCCGTACCAAAACAGCGCGTCCGGCGCGCTGAGGTTAAGCGTTCCGAACACGCCCCAGGTTGAGCGGCGCAGTCCCTCGAACTCGCCCGCCAGTTCGGCCCAGGTCGGCGTCTGCGCGCGCGGACCGATGATCTCTACCATGCGATCCAGCCCGAACAGATCGCCGTAGAGGTGCAGGTTGCGCGCGTACCACCAGCCCGCGATCAGCACCCAGGCGGCGATCACGATCAACAGAATCCGCGCCCAGGCTTGCCAGGGGCGGCGCTCGCGCACCAACACACCCAGCACGGCGACGGCGGCCACCGGGTAGAGCGCCAGCCCACTGAGCTTGGCGAGCGAGGCCAGCGCCAGCAGCACGGCGAGCGCGACGACGCGGCGCGTGCTCAGACCGCTGCGCCAGATGTGGAGCAGCAGCGCCAGGGTGACCGCGCTGAGCAGATTCACCAAATTGTCGTTGTTGACCGAGGCAGTGATGAAGAGGAACATGGGGTTGAAGGCGGCGAGCAGCACGGCGAGCGCGTGCAGCGCCGGGCGGCCGGGCAGCGCCAGCCGGGCGACAGCGTAGATCGCGGCGACAGTTCCCGCCCCAAGCGCGATGCTGAACAGGCGCACGACGTGCACGGCGAGCACCGTCCCGCGCCAGGGGAACGCCTCGGCGTCCCAGTCGTGCAGCACGCTGACATGATTGTCGGTCGCCGCGCCGATCCCGATCCGGGCGTGGGGATTGCGCTCCAGCCGCGCGTCGAGGTCGCTGCGGTCCAGTGGCAGGACGAGCGGCGTGCTCAGCAGGTAATAGAGCGGCGGCTGGCTGCCTTCCTGTTCCCACGGTCCGATATTGTCCGCATCCTGCACGGGCAGGCGCCCTGTCTGCGCGATGTGATCGATCAGCGGGAAATGATAGACCTCGTCGGGCGGCTCGAAGATCGGCGTGACGGCGCTGTACACGACCGCCAGCGCAACATACGCGGCCAGCGCCGCGATCAGCCAGCGCGGGGCAGGCCGCAGGGGATGGCCGGGCACGCTCACTCGACCTGCATCCAGCTCAGCCATACGAAATCCTCGGACTGCGCGCCTGCGTCCCCGCGCACGCGCAGCGGCTCGCCCGGCTCGCCTGCCGGATAAACGCGCACCATCAACCGGTAGCGGCCCGGCGGGGCGTCGTCGAACACGGTCAGCGCACGCGTTTCGATGATCGTCTCGCCGGGCGACCATGCACTCGTCGGCGGCTGCGGCTGGGCGTCGAGCTGCGCCGCTTTCGTCAGCGTGGTTGGGTTTATCATCTGGACCGAGATGACAAATTCCTCGCTCAGGCGGCGCGGCGCCTGCCAGTAGAGCGTGACGGTCGCCGTCTCGCCCGGCGCCAGCGAGCGATCATCGACGGTGTAACCCAGCAGCCGCAGCCTGCCGTCGAAGTTCGCACCGATAAGGTTGGGGATTTCCCCCGGCGGCGCGACCAGCCGCACCTGCCCCAGATGAACCCGGTTGTGTGCCGGGTCGGCTCCGTCGCCGCTCGGAACCATACGGTCGCCCGTCTTCAGGTCGTACAGTCCCAGGTAGACATCCAGCGTCTGCGGGGTGTACAGCCCGGCCGGGACGCGCACCGCGATCGGGTTGTTCCACGCCGTGTCACGCGCGATCTCCGAGGTGGCGAGCTTGCCGCCGCCGGGGTAGACGTCGCGCTGGGCTTCGATGATGCCGTCCGCGCTGACCAGATGCACAAACAGGCTCCAGTCGCGCGTCAGGCGGCCGGTGGTGGTGAAGGTGGGCGCGAACCGGACGTACTCGCCCGGCTGCACCTCGCCGCCGACCGGCTGCGCCGCCGCACACAGCACCGGGCGTGCGTCGTCAGGCTCCGCCCAGCAGACGGCTCGCCGCCCCGGTAGTTCGTGCGTCGGGCCGCTGAAGGCCGCGTGCGGAGCGAAGGCGTAGGCCGGGGCGATGGTGGTCAGCGGCGCGAGGGCGGCCAGCACGACGAAGATCGACGCGGCTCCGGTCAGGATGGCCCGCTGCACGCCCGTCCGGCGCGGCGCCCAGCCTGCCAGCCCGGCGGCCATCCAGACGCTGAGCGCGGCGATCGCGCTGAACCACAGCCGCCCCTGCGAAGCCCAGGTCTGGCGCGTCCAACTGAGCAGCGAGAGAAAGATGATCACCGGCCAGAGCGCGGCGAAAGCCCTCGCCCACAGCAGCGACCGCTCCGGGCAGGCGAGCGTCCCGCGCGCGCGGTGGACCACCTGCCGCCCCAGCGCCGCCAGCAGCCCGGCAGCAGCCATTCCCGCGATCAGGTTGAACAGCCTGTAGGTCCAGCCCGGCATGGGGACGTTCACGCCACCGAAGAAGCCCCAAAAGGCCATCATAAACGCTTCGCGCTCGGTCCAGAGCTGGCGCAGGTCGGCGGGGACCTGCCGCCGCCCCACGATGTCGAGGAAGATGTTGATGCCGGTCGCGTCGCCGTAGAGCCGGTAGTTGCGCCAGTACCACCAGCCCGCGATCGCGATCGTCAGCCCGCCCGCGATCGCGCCACCGATCACCAGCGGGCGCCAGTCGCGCTCGCGCCGCGCGACAAGCGCCAGCGCCAGCGCGATCAGTGGCAGCATGAAGCCGATCTGGAACTTGGCGAGCATCCCCGCGCCCGCCGCAACCCCCAGCACCACATAGTCCCGCACCGGCGGCAGCCCGCGCCCCCGCACCAGACGCGCCACCAGTACCAGCAGCAGGCTGGCGAGCAGGGTGGAGAGGTTGTCGTTGTTGATCACCCCGCTGATAAACAGGAACATCGGGTTGAAGGCGGTGAACGCGGCGGCGGCCAGCGCGATTGCCGGACGGGCGGGGAACAGCTCGCGGCCCAGACGATACGTCAGGTAGACTGTGCCCAGGCCCATCAGCACCGACAGAAAGCGCACGATGTGCATCGCCAGCGCCGTGCCGGACCACGGGAATCCCTCCCGCGTGACGCTGTGCACAACCATGTTGGCGTTGCCGTCCGGCACCACCACGCCGATGTCCACGTGCGGGTTGAGCCGGCGGACGTCCGCCAGATCGGACGTGTCGATCCAGAAAGTCGCCGCCGCGCCGATGAAATAGTAGAGCGGCGGCTGGCTGCCTTCCTGGCCCCAGGGGCCGGGGTTAGCCGGATCCTGGATCGGCAACCCGAAGTGATGATCGGCCACGTACTTGACCATCGGGTAGTGCCACAGCTCGTCGGACGCCTCGAACAGTGGCGTGACCAGGCTGTAAATCACAGCCAGCGCCAGATAGCCGATCAGAATGGCAGCCAGAATCAGCCGCTGGCCGGGGTTGTCTGTTGCCGGGCTGCGCGCCATAGCGCTCCTACGCGGTGCAATCGGTGGTTAGCTTCACGGGGGCGAAGTTTACCGGATGGCGGGACGCCGTGCCAGGGTAAGCAGCGGGCGCCCGCCTGACGATTGCGGCATAATAGGCGTGTCGCATTTCGCAAGAGAGAAGGCCGCACCACGATGCATGCGATGATCACGATCGATCACCCCTGGCAGCGCAGCTTTAACTTCGCGCTGTTGGACGCCGTCCGCCGTGGGTTTGAAGCGGCGGGATGCACAGTCGACGTGCTCGACCTGGACCGGGACGGCTTCAACCCCGTGATGACAGTCGAGGAGCTGGCGATCTACACGCGCGGCGGCTGGCTGGACCCGAAGGTGGGCGAGTATCAGGAGCGCATTGCTCGCAGCGATCACCTTGTCTTCATCTTCCCCGTGTGGTGGGAGGTGATGCCCGCGCTGCTAAAGGGATTCTTCGACAAGGTGTTCCTGCCGGAATGGGCCTTCCGCGAGGAAGACGCGGCGCCCCTGCTGACGCATATCCGGACCGGGACCGCCATCACCACCATGGGCGCGCCCCGGCCGATCTACACCTCGGTGGAGCAAGTGCTCTGCAAGGGGATCCTGGAATTCTGCGGCGTCCGGCAGACGCGCTGGATCAATTTCTGCGAGGTGTCGAAGGCCACGCCGGAGCAGCGCCGCGCCTGGCTGGACGAAGTCGAAGCCTACGCGCGCGGCCTGGTCGCCTGATGGCCCGCGCTCAGCCCGCCCGCTCAATCAGGTCCTGGTAGAACGCGGCGGTACGTGCGGCGATGGTCTCCCACGAGAATTCGGCGGCAAGCTGCGCTGCGTTGCGGCCCATTTCGGCGCATAGCTCCGGGTTTTGCGCCAGATCTTCGATGGCCAGCGCCAGCGCCGTCGGTGAATCCGCCGGGATCATGCGCACATGCTTATTCGCCACCAGATCGGGCGTGTCCACTTCCGGATGGGTGGTAATGATCGTGCAGCCGTGCGCCAGCGCCGCCATCAGGCTCCCGCGCCGGAAGCTCACGCCGTCACGGTAGGGCAGCGCGATCAGGTCGGCTGCCAGCAAATGCCCGCTGACGGCGCTCGCGTCGACAAAGCCCGTCCACCGGATGTGATCGAGCAGGTCCAGTTCCTCGACCAGTTCGTCGATTTCCTGCGCGTAGATCAGGTTGGCCGGGTCGCTCGTCCCGGTGCGCCCGCCGATCATCAGCAGCTTGACCGGCAGGCCGCCGTTGCGCGCGATGCGCACCGCCTGCAGCAGGGTATCGACGCCTTTGCTGGCGTTGAGGAAGCCGAAATAGCCCACCACCACGTCGGTGGGCTGGAAGCCGAGCGCCGCCCGCCACACGGCGCGGTTGTAGTCGGGTGGCGGGTTAGGCTTGATGTTCGAGCCGATCGGGATGTGCCGCAGGCTGGTGAGCGATTTCTCCGCCGCCAGCCGCTCGCGATCGCCCCGGTTGGTGACGATGACGCCGTCGCTGCTGCGCGCCAGCGTCAGCACCGCCTGATAGCGCAGCGGTCCGGCTTTGGGAAAGAGGTACGGCACCAGCAGATCGTGGAAGGTGGTGACGACCCGCACGGCGTTCAGGCGAACCGGCAGGATGTGGATGAAGGCGGACATGTTGAACGCAGCGGCCTGGTACTGGATGTTGACCACGTCGAGGCGCTGCGCGGCGACCCAGCGGCGGATGCGGCTGAGGGTGCTCCAGCTCCAGCTATGCGCGTCCGCTGTGACGTGAATCGGGCTGTCTGGGGGTTGCTCTGCGGCGCGGTGATCGGTGAAGACAAACACCTCGTGCCCCAGCTCGACCAGCGCCAGCGACAGCTCCTGCGTATAGGCACCGACCCCGCCCTGCATGGGGGGATATTCGCCGGTGATCTGACCAATCCGCATACCGTACTTTTGTCCTAGTGTGTGATCGGGCGCGCCCAGCGGCCTGTCGCCAGCGCGCCAAGGACGCGCCAGTAGGTGGCGACGCGCGCCCGCCGCAAATCGCGCTTGTGCCCGACGAGCGCTTTGAGCGCTTCCAGAACAAGCTGCGCGCCGTAGCTCAGCAGCAGGAACAGCCGCAGCGCCCAGGCCGCCGGACGCCCGTGAAACTTGCGAAAATACCGGATCTTGCTTTCCTGAAAGTAGATGTGCTTGTTGGTTTCGACCTGCTCGGTGCTTTTGCCGCCGTGATGGGTGATGGTGGCCTCGCCCAGGTAGAGCACGCGCCAGCCTGCGTCCCTGGCGCGCCGGCACCAGTCCAGTTCCTCGGAAAACATGATATAGCCGGGGTCCAGCCCGCCGATCTGCTCGTAGACGGCGCGCCGCGCAACCAGCGCGCAGCCCTGCACCCAGTCGACCTCATACGTCCCGTCGTCGGGCATGTCGGCCACGGTGTAGCGCTCGATCAGATCGCGCGGGGCGTACCCTTGCAGCCAGGTGCTTTCGAAGAAGGCGGTGGCGAGCGTGGGGAAGCGCCGCCGCGTAGACTGGGTCGTGCCGTCGGTGTTGAGCACGCGCGGCCCGACAATGCCGATTTCCGGGCGCGCGTCCAGGGCGTCAATCAGGCGGTTGAGCGCGTCGCCATGCACGACCGTGTCCGGGTTAAGCAGCATCAGATGGCGGCCCTGCGCCCGCGCCAGGCCCAGGTTGTTCCCGCGTGTGAAGCCGATGTTCTCACGCTCGGCCAGCAGATGCACCCAGGGATAGCGGGCGCGGATCATGTCGGCGGTGCCGTCCTGACTGGCGGAATCCACGACGATCACCTCGACGCGCGGCCTGCCTGCTCCGGCGGTCGAGCCGTCCGGCGCGATGCGCACCACCGGCGCGGCAGCAATGCTGTCCAGACAGGCCGCCAGCAGCGGCGCGACGTTCCAGCTTACGATGATGATCGACAGATCCACTCCGGGTCGCCTTTCCCCGGCTCGATGCTCAACAGCGCGTGATCGGGCGTGCTGTAGTACGCGACGTAGGTTCCCGGCAAGGCGGGTGGCAGGCGCTTCCAGCGACGGTACGAGACGGTCAGCTTCTCGCCCCCCACATTCACCAGCGGGTGGCGGGGCGTGCCGTTGCGCCAGCAGGGGCCGGCGACCCGGCGCACGCCTGGCCGCAGCACCACCCAGACGCCCGCCAGCCAGACCGCCGCAGCCAGCGCGGCGACCGCGATTGCCAGCGCGCGCTGCCACCCGGTCCGAAGCTGGGCGGCCTGGCTTGCCAGCAGAATCACGGTCAGAATCACAAACGCCAGGCCGCGCACCAGCAGCCCGATTGCCCGGAAGCGCACCGTCTGGCGCTGGCGCGGGCTGAGCCGACCAGAGCGGTTGAGCGCCAGCTCGTCCGGCGTGAAGCCGAACAGCGCGCATAACTCGTCTGTCTCTTCGACCGGATCCAGGTCAATACGCGCAGACATGTTCGTACCGGGCGTGTTCCAGGGACGATTTTACCAGCATTTTACAAAACATCCGATGGTTGTTGATGAATGCGTAACATATGGGCGCGACACTAGGAGCAATCGAGTGCGTGGCGCGGTGCAACCGCGACGCGCTCCGAACGGGATGAATGGAAGGAGCACAGGATGAACAAACGCATGATTTTGATGGTGGCGGCAATCGCGCTTGCTGCCGGGCTGGGATGGGTGGCGAGCGCCAGCGCGCAGGGACCGCGCGGCGGGACCGAGTGTCTGGGGTATCCCTGGATGTGGGCCGAGCTGGTGGACGCCGTTGGCGATGCGTCCGGTCTGACCGACGCAGAGGTTCGCCAGCAGGTACGCGAGGGGATGACCCTGGCTGCGATCTGCGAGGCTAACAATTGCGATCTGGACGCCGTGCGCGCCGCTGCCACTGCCGAAGTGGAGAGCGCGATCGCCGTCGCTGTCGAGAATGGCCGCTTGACACAGGACCAGGCCGATGAGTGGCTGGCCGCCCTGCCAGACGCGATCGATGCTGCGCTAGAGTCGACGCACCCGATGGCGGCGCTGCTCGGCGCGCCCAACCTGGAGCGTGTCGCCGCCGCGCAACTGGTCCAGACCCTGCGCCTGATGGGTGACTTCACGCGGGCGGATCTGCTCGCCGCTGCGCAGGATGACTCGACGCTGGCCGATCTGGCGGCTGAGGCCGGGCTGGACGAGGCGGATGTCATCGCCCAGGCGCTGGAGCATCTCGGCAACCAGCTCCAGGTGTGGGTGGACCGCGAGCGCATCACAGCCGATCAGAGAGACGCTGCTCTGGATGCCGCTGCAACAGACTATCCCCAACTTATGCAACAGCCCATCTCCGAGCTTGACCTGGCGGCGGGCGGGCCGGCGATGATGGGCGGCGTGCGCGGGATGCCGGGCATGCCCGGCATGGGTGTCGGCGGCGGCATGGGGTTCTCGATGCGCGGCGGGTGCTTCGGGCCGATGGATGAGTCATTCGGGCCAATGGGTGGCCGGTTTGGCCGCATGGGCCACATGATGGGCCAGGGCCGGTTCAACTAGGCGCCCCGGTTATGCGCGAGAGCGCCCCATCGGGCGCTCTCGCCGTTTCTCCGCCTGACGCTTCACTCCGGTGGTATGACCGGCAGTACAATGCGCGAGGGGTGCGCGGCATCGCGGTGAATGGTGATGGACGGCGGCGGATCCAGCACCAGCGCGGCGAAATTCCCGGCGTCGGCATTGGACACCCGCACCCGGATGCGATGGCCCGCGTCGAAAATGTTGGACGTAGGGTGCAGGTCGAAGACCAGCTCGACCGGCTCGCCGGGGGTCAGCGGGACGATATCGGCGGCGTAGCTGCGGTGATAGGGCAGGCCGAAGTTGTCGAAAGGGGGCGCGTGCAGGGCGCGGTGCGAGGCGCGCAGCACGCCCTCGGTGATGTAGCGCGAGCGGCCGTCCGGCATCACTTCTTCAAGGTAGACGAAGAAGTCGCTGTCTTCCGCGTCGACCGATACCCACAGATGCACAACCGGATGCCCGGTGACCTCGACATCGGCTTCCAGCGGCGGGGTCGTGTAGGTGATGCTCCTGGCATCTTGCGGACGCATATCGGCGTAGCCGAATCCCCCGCCGTAGCCGTCCGTCCAGCGGTTGGTTTTCCCCGTGGTGGTGGAGTAATCCGGCGTGTAAGTGTCCGCGCCGGACTCCTGCGGCTCAAAAGCGAGGCGCCCGTCGTTCAATGATTCGCCGGCGAATGAGTCTGCGGCGGCGAAGTAAAACGGGGTGAGCTGCTGTTGGGGCAGCGGCCACTGCCCGGCGGTGCGCCAGGCGGTGGCGCGCGGCGCGCCCATGACGTAGTAGACGATCGGCGGCTCGTCCATGATCCCGTTGTCGATCCCCTTGAGCCAGTAATCGAACCAACGCAGATGCTCGGCGCCCAGGTCGAACTGCCCGCGCCCGTTATGCGACCAGGGCGTGATGATGATGCGCTGCGGCACGCTGAGGTTGGCGTACCACAGCAGCGTATCGCGCGGGTACATGTCGTACCAGCCGCCGAGGTGGTAGATGGCGACGCCTGAGGTATTGATGGCATCGCGCCAGGTGGCCGGACTCCACGCGATATGGAACTGCGTCACGCCGTCCGGGGCGGTGCTGTCGCGGAAGGGGAACTGCTGGGCCAGCGCGTAGACGTTGGCGTTGGCGCGGTGCTCGGCGATGGCCTGGTGCAGCAGCGCGCCGTCCGGATCGTCATCGACCGGCGCGGCGGGCACCAAGCGGTCCAGCAGAAAGGTGTTGGCGCCCCAGCGCAGGACGAAGTTTTCGGCCAGCACGCCGCCTGGATAGATGAACGAGTACATGTCGAACATCGCCATCATCGGGAAGATGGCCTTTAGATGCGGTGGCTGTGCACTGGCGGCCAGGTACTGCGTGATGCCGAGGTACGACAGCCCGTACATCCCCACCGCGCCGCTGCACCACGGCTGGGCAGCAAACCATTCGGTCACGTCGTAGGCATCGCGCGCTTCTTCCGGCGTGAAGACGCCCTGCGCCGTGCCGAACGACGCGCCGCTGCCGCGCGTATCAACAGCCGCCACTACATAACCGTGGCGGATGAGGTCGCGCAGTTCCGGAGCGACGTCGAGGATGGTGTTGAGCCGGTCACCCAGCGGGGTGGCGCGGTGATAGCGGTGCAGTGTCCAGATCACGGGCAGCGGATCGTCGACCGGAACGCCATCCTCGGCGGGCCGGAAGATGTCGGCAGCCAGGCGTGTCCCGTCGCGGGTGGGGATGTACTGCGAGATGCGCACAACATCGGCGTAGATCGGGTTGGAATACCCGCTGTAGCGACCCGGTGTCGAAATCTTCTCACCGGTCTGCGCGGCGACCGGCACAGCAATCACCAGTGCTGCGGCGGCCAACACCACGGCGAGCCTGCTGACCAGATGCCCTATGCTGCGTGTCATGTGTCCGTCTCCCGGCAAGCGGTTACGGCCAGAAATCCCACCTCTATTGTACGCCCGTCTGGCCACGCCTGGTGGGATCGCCAGCCGCTTCCGGTCGAAGAAGCGATGTGTATAGAAGGTATGGCAGATGTCCACTTGCGCGCATACATGAATCATGTCATAAGACATGCTTAGAGAGGGGCCGGGCAGCCGGCAGGGGATAAGGGGAAGCGCATGTTGTCTGGACGAGTCGCGCTGATTGCCAGCGCAGCCGATGAGAGTATTACGCGCAGCACCGCGCTGACGCTGGCGCTCCACGGTGCGCGGATTGTATGGGGCCACGCGCCGGACCTGGCGCAGGCTGCGGACGCGCTGGTCAGGGCCGTGCGCAACCTGGGGCGCGAGGCGCTGGCGGTGCCGGTTGACCCGCAGCGGCCTGAGGACGCCAGCGTGCTGGTCGAGGCGGGGGTATCCGCTTTTGGCAGCGCGGACATCCTGGTCAACCGCGTCGGATTCGGTTGGGACCCGGCTTCGGCGGCGCAGATGGCGCCCGCTGCCCTCGATGCGGCGGTGCAATCGGCCCTCGAAGGCGCGTTGTGGTGCATCGAGGCGTGCCTGCCGGTGATGCGCCGGAGACACTGGGGCCGGATCGTGGCGATCGGCCCGTTCGAGGCGATTTGCTGGACGCTGGGTAGCTCGGTCCCCGCGGCTCGTCGCTTTCTAGCACGGCACTTCGAGCGGCGGGAACGCCAGCATAACATCACGGCCAATCTGATTCACCCAGGGTGGGGTGGCGTGGCGCCGGACGGGATCGAGATGGCGCTCGCCTACGCCCGCCATGATTCTCCGTGGCAAGCGCGGCGCCACGTCACAGCGCAGGACATCGCCGAGGCGGTTCTCTATCTGTGCAGCGAACCGGCGCGCTTTATCACGGGGAACCAGTTTTTCTTTGCGCTGGAGTAGCCCGCGTTACGCGCCAGGCTCCGCGGGGAGCCGGAAAAGGCGCTCCGCGTTGGCGGTGCTCTGCGCGGCGAATTCCGCATCCGGCACGACGCGCAGCGCGGCGAGCCTCTCGGCGATCAGGCGCACGTAGGCGGGCCTGTTGGGGTGTCTACCGCGATAGGGGTGAGGGGTGAGGAACGGCCCGTCGGTTTCGACCAGGATCCGGCCGGCCGGAACCCGTGCTGCGATGCGCCGCAAGTCGTCTGCATTCTTGAACGTCACCGGCCCGGTGAAGCCCAGATAGAAGCCGAGGTCCAGCCCGCGCTCGGCGGCGGCGGCAGGCGCGGAGAACGAATGCAGCACGCCCGGCCGATCCCGGAGCGCGGCGGGCAGGGTTGCCACCCAGCGCGCCAGGATATCGAGCACGTCGTCGCTGGCGTCGCGGTTGTGGATGATCACCGGCAGCTCCAGCGCCGCCGCCAGCTCAAGCTGCGCTTCGAACGCGCGCCATTGGGTCGCCTTGGGCGATTCGTCCCAGTAGTAATCCAGCCCGATCTCGCCGATCGCGACCACCTTTGGGTGCGCGGCCAGCTCGCGGAGCGTGTCCAGCGCCTCGCCGGACCAGCCCGCCGTGCTGTTGGGGTGAATCCCCACTGCCGCGTACACGCCTGGATAGCGGTCTGCTAGGTCGAGCGCCGCACGCGAGCGGGCCAGATCCGTGCCGGGGTTGATGATGCGCGTCACCCCGGCCTCGGCGGCCTCGCGCACCACGTCGTCGCGGATGCCGTCGTAGCTGTTGAAATCCAGGTGGCAGTGTGTGTCGACGAGGCGCATCGGATGCTAGCGCACCACCTCACCGTTCTTCAGCATTTGCAGATCGGCATCAACCATCATCCGGACAAGCTCTGTGAAGCTCACGGTAGGCTCCCAGCCGAGCCGCTTGCCCGCTTTCGACGCGTCGCCCACCAGCAGATCGACCTCGGCAGGGCGCATGAAACGCGGGTCTTGCACGACGTATTCTTTCCAGTCCAGGTCCAGATAGTCAAAGGCGGTGCGCACCAGTTCTTCGACCGAGTGCGTCTCGCCGGTGGCGATCACGTAATCATCGGGGACGTCTTGTTGGAGCATCAGCCACATGGCGCGCACATAGTCCCCGGCAAAGCCCCAGTCGCGGCGGGCGTCGAGGTTGCCCAGGCGCAGCTCGTTAGCCATGCCCAGCTTGATCTTGGCGGCGGTGTGCGTCACTTTGCGCGTCACGAACTCCAACCCCCGGCGCGGGCTTTCGTGGTTGAACAGGATGCCGCTGGTGGCGTGCAGGTTGTAGCTTTCGCGGTAATTCACTGTGATCCAGTGCCCGTAGACCTTCGCCACGCCATACGGGCTGCGCGGGTAGAAAGGCGTGGTTTCGCGCTGCGGCACCTCGCGCACCTTGCCGAACATCTCGCTGCTGGAAGCCTGGTAGAAGCGGATGGCCGGATCGATATGCCGGATCGCATCCAGCAGCCGCGTGACGCCCAGCGCGGTCACGTCGCCGGTGAAGACCGGCTGCGTCCACGAGGTCTGCACGAAGCTCTGCGCGGCCAGGTTGTAAACCTCGTGGGGCTGGCACTCGGCCAGGGCAAGCTGCAGCGATGTCTGGTCGAGCATATCGCCGGGGATCAGACGCAGGCGGTCCTGGATGTGATCGATCCGGCTGAAATTGATCGTGCTGGTGCGCCGTACCAGGCCAAAGACCTCATAGCCCTTTTCGAGCAAGAACTCGGCCAGGTAAGACCCATCTTGCCCGGTGATGCCGGTGATAAGCGCGCGTTTCGCCATAGTCAGAACAACTCCTGAGATATCAGATGCGATTGGGACGGATGGGCACGCCCAGCGCCTGGCGCCAGTCGTTGAGAATATCGAGCAGCGTGCGCTCGAAGGGGATGGTCGGCTCCCAGCCGGTGCAGGCGCGCAGTTTGCTCGCGTCCCCCACCCGCCGCGGCACGTCCGAGGGGCGCATCCGGGCCGGGTCGTGCCGGACTTCAATCGGGATCGTGCTGTAGCTCAACAGGATGTCGAGCAGTTCCTGGATGCTGTGCCCGACGCCGCTGCACACGTTGTACGCCTCGCCCGGCGTGCCGTGCTCCAGCACCAGGTGATAGGCGCGCACCACGTCGCGCACATCGGTGAAATCGCGCTCGGCGGACAGGTTGCCCACGTCCATCACCGGCTCGCGCTGGCCGGCTTCTGCGGCCGCGATCTGGCTGGCGAAGTCCGCCGCCACGAAGCCACCTTTCTGGCTGGGGCCAATGTGGTTAAAAGGCCGGGCGCGGATGATGGGCATCCGGTGTGCGATGTAATACTGCAGGCCGAGCATGTCCTGCGCGACCTTGCTCACGCTATACGGGCTGGCCGGTTCGAACGGGTAGCTCTCGTCGATAGGGTCGGGCGTGCCGCCCGCCGCGCCGTAAATCTCGCCGGAGCTGACGATCAGCACGCGGGCGTCGGCGCCGCTGTGGAGCAAGGCTTCTTGCAGGTTGACCTGGGCGACGATGTTGTTCTCCAGCGTGCCCCACGGGTCGCGGAAGGATTGGGCCACGTCCGCAACCGCCGCCAGGTGAAACACGCGGTCCGGCTGAACCGTATCGATCAGCGTGCGGACGGCGCGGGCGTCGCGCAGGTCGACCTGGTGCTGAACGACCGGCCGCCCATCCAGCCGGGGGTTCTGGCCGGGGGGATTCAGGACGGCGGCATGCAGCGCCAGCCCAGGAAGGGTGAGCAGATGATCGACCAGATGGCCGCCCACAAAACCACCGGCACCGGTGATCAAAACGCGCACAGGGGCTTCTCCGCGATGCGTGGGACCCGCTGGCCGCTCGGACAGACGGGCGCTTAGCAAGGCGGTTATTATACCCTGAGCGTCCGCGTCGGCAAGCGATCCGGCCCGGTCAATCGGGGTAGGCGAGGATCAGCCGGGCGGCCAGCTCGCCGCGCTCATCCCGCCTGAGGATCAGGTCGTAGGCGACGTCCGTTTCCAGCGAAGCGTCCGGCAGCGCGACGATGGTTTCGCCCACCAGGACCACCACATCGGCCGCGCCCGCGGGCACATCAACCGGCATCCCGATCTCGCCAAAGCCAAGCGGCCATCCGGCTTGCTGGCGGGCCGGGGGTGTCCCCCCGGCGGGATCGGCTGGCGGCGTATAGAAGACCTGCGCGTCCGGCGCATCCGGCGCAGCATGCACCGCTCTCAGCCGGGCGTGGCCGAACGCGATCCCCGCCGTGTCTGGCGCGTAGTCGAGGCGGGCGCCGCCCGCTGCGGCGGGCAGCACGAACAGGGTGAACGTCTCCGGCAGGCTGGCCGGGAGAGTCTCGCGCCCCAGTTCGGCGCCGTCCGCGTCGCGGACAACCAGTTCGTTGCGGGCCTCGGCGATGGGCAGGTAACCGGTGCCCGAGAGCGGGGCGACGCGCTCGAACAACGGCGCGCCGTTCAACTCAACCGTGACGACGCCGAGCGCCGGAGCTGCGTGCACCAGCCGGACCTGGCTGAAGCGAGCCGCCGCATCGAGGCCCCCTTCGATTCCGCTCTGGCCCAGGCGCGTCGCGTCGGTCCCGACCTGGGTTTCGAGCACCAGCGGGGCCAGCTCCGGATAGCCGGTGATCACCACCGCGTAGGAGACGCCCGGCAGCCACTCGCGCTCGTCGAGCGTGTCGATCAGGCGCTGCTCGCTACGGCCGACTGCTTCGGTGAAGGAAAACCCCTGGCGCGACGCGGGCTGCAGCATGGGCAGGCTGGCCGCGCCGAACGATACCGGGCTGACGCGCGCCAGCACGGTATCCCCGCTCTGCACGTTGACCTGTTCGGTCCCTGCCGCTGCGTTGATGAAGATCACCCGCGCCGCGTTTTCGGGCGTGGGCGAGCCGTCTTCGTGCACCTGCACCACGCGTAGCTGCCCACCTGGGCTGACCAGCACCAGATCGACGGCGCGGTCGGGCGGCAGGCCGAGAACCTGATGGTAAAGGGCCGGGCCGTCCGGCTGGCCGGCGGGCACGACACGCAGATCGACCGTGCCGGACGCGATCGCCTCGAAGGCCGTTGCCCTGTGATAGGCGAGGCCGGCGGCGATTTGCCGGGCGCCGAGGAAGATGTCCACCGTCGGCATGCCGGCGGCAGCGTGAACGGCCCGCACGCGAGTTTCGCTGCGGGCGGGCGTGTGGAACAACACGGTCCGGTACGCCGCTTCGGAATCGGGCATCAGCAGCAGGGTGTACACCTGATGCGGGTTCAGGATAACGCTGGTTTCGGCCAGGGTCTCGCTACCTTGCCCAAAGCTGAGCGTCACGCGCCCGGTCGGCAGCTCGACCGCGCCATCCGGCTCGCCGAACGCGAGCGCGTCCACCAGGATCTGGCCCCCGGCCCGCACGTCCAGCGGCTCGGCACCGGGCACGGCGCTGATCGCGACCAGACGGGCGCGGTCGCGTGCCAGCGGATCGCGCGGCTCGACGCTCTCGATGACCTGCAGCGCGCCGGAGTCTTCGGTGATCACGACCGTGCGCGCTTCTCCGCTGTTCAGCGCCAGGGGATGCTCCAGCAGTGGTTCGGCGCTGGCCGGAAGTGCTCCGGACGCGAAAAGGCGCAGCGTATAATCCCCGGCGGCAAAGGGCTGCGGCTGCGGGTGATAGCTCCCGGGCCGGAAGCCGCGCCCGATCAGGGCCCCGTCGAGGTAGAGGTCGAGTGCGGGCGGCTCAAGGGCGGCGTGTACCACTCGCAACAGCGCCTGGGTTTCGGGGTTGCGGTCCACCTGTGGCATCGGGAAGGCGGAGGGTGTGGGATCGGGCGGTGTGTCCGGCGCCGGAGTGGCAGAGGCGACCAAGCGTGGTCCCGGCTGCGGCTCCGGTTCGTCGTCGCCACAGGCAGCCAGCGTGAGGAGAAGGGCGATCAGCAGGATAGACAGAGGCACAGCGCGTCGCATCAGGTTCCTCCGATCCGGCGGAGCACGTTGCAGGGACTATTGTAGCCGGGGTAGGGACGCAGGGGAAATGGCCGGCGAAGCGGGCAGAGGACAAAAACCCCTGCGGCGACGCTCGATCGCAGGGGGCGGACGGAATGCAAGGAGCGGGCGTCGCTACCCGCTCTTAACCGTGATCTGGCGCGGTTTGACGGCTTCGGCCTTGGGGAGCACCAGCGTCAAGACGCCGTTGCTGAAGGTGGCCTCGACCCGATCCGAATCGATCGGCGTGTTGATCGTCAGCGTGCGCTCGAACCTGCCGGTCGGGCGCTCCAGCAGCACGTATTTGCGATTGTTGGCTTCTTCGCGCCGGATCTCACCCCGGATGGTGAGCGTGTCGCCTTCCAGCGTGATCTCGATCTCTTCCGGCTTGAGGCCGGGCACATCGGCGTGAATGACGATCGCCTCGTCGGTGAAGTACGCGTCCATGGGCAGCAGCCAGGCGCCGGTTCCACGGGACTCGCTGCCGCGGGCAAAGACCTCGCCGAGCATCCGATCGACGGCCTGGCGCATTGTGATCATTTCGCGGATGGGGTCAAAACGGGACATGCTCGACATGGCTTTCTTTCCTTTCCGCTATTCCACCAGCATCTCTATGACGGTTATCACTGATGCGGCCTTGTATTCGTCTCCACTTTACTCCGAACTGTGCAAAAAGAACGTTAGCGCCGCGTCGATTTTCTATCAGAGTCGGCGTTCAGACCCAGCAGCGGCGCGAGTTCGTCCAGGTGGGCGATCACGTAGTCCGGCGGCGCGTCGGGCGACGGGGCTGCGTTGAACAAACAGGTGGCGATGCCCGCCCGCCGGCCCGCCAGGATGTCCAGATCCCGGTCCCCGACGGCCAGCACCTGCTCCCGCGGGAGCGCGTGACGCTCGATCAGGGCGACAAACCCCGCCGGGTCGGGTTTGCGCGGGTAGCCGTCTTCGGTCGTCAGGACGTCCAGAAAGAGATGGTCGGCGCCGTGCCAGCTCAACAGGTTGTACAGGCTGTCGCGGTCGCGGTGGGTGAAGAGCAGGTTGGCGCCTCCGGCAGCGTTGAGGCGCTCGCAGATCGCCAGCGCGCCGGGGAAGGGCGGCCGGTCGGCGGGGGTGATGGTCGCCTGGTAGTGACCGATCCGCTCGATGAAAGTCTCGCGCTCCAGCCCGAACTCGGCGCAGAGCGTGTCGATCGTATCCGACAGCGTGTCCGAGAGCAGGGCGCGAACGCGGTCCGTCGAGATCTGCTGCCCGATTTCCGCCAGCGCCTGCTGAATCGAGTTCACCAGCGGCGGATAGGTGTCGAACAGCGTGCCGTCGAAATCCCAGAGCAAATAGCGAAACGTCATTGTCTGCTGCTTCGTATGCCGATACCATTCGTGATTGTACCTCGAAGAACGGTGTTGTGCGGGGGTTTCGTGCTACACTCGACAGCCGGTGATGGGCGTCCTTGTTCGGATAGAAGCTGCCTGAGCGTGTTTTGTCATGAACCTTGACCAACGACTGCTGCGCCTGGTGCGCGGGGTGCGAATCCAGTTCGCGGCGGCAATCGGGCTGGGGCTGCTGGCCGGGGTGTTGATCGTGGCCCAGGCCTACGCGCTGGCCCAGGCGATCAGCCGCGCGTTTCTGGGCGGCGAGCCGCTCTCGCGGCTGTGGCCCTGGCTGGCGGCGCTGGGGGCGATCGCCGCCGGGCGGGCGCTGGCTCTGTGGGGTGGCGAGGTCGCGGCCAATGCTGTCGCCGGGCACATCAAACACGATCTGCGCCAGCGCCTCTACGTCCGGATCGTGGCGCTGGGTCCGGCCTTCACGCGCGGCGAGCGCAGCGGAGAGCTGGCCAACACCGCGGTCAAGGGCATCGAGGAACTGGACGCCTACTTCCGCCAGTATCTGCCCCAGCTCTACCTCTCCGCGCTGGTTCCGCTGCTGATGCTGCTGGCCGTCTTCCCGGTGGACACCCTCAGCGGCGTGGTGCTGCTGGTCACCGCGCCGCTGATCCCCTTCTTCATGATTCTGATCGGGCTGTACGCCACGCAGCGATCGCGCGCGCAGTGGGTCGCGCTCAGCCGCATGAGCGCGCACTTTCTGGACGTGCTGCAAGGGCTGCCCACGCTCAAGATGTTTGGGCGCAGCCGCACCGAGATCGAGACGATCCGCGCCATGAGCGATCGCTTCCGCGATGCGACGATGAGCGTGCTGCGCATTGCGTTTCTATCCGCGCTGGCGCTGGAACTGCTGGCGACGATCAGCGTCGCGATCGTGGCGGTCGAGATCGGGCTGCGCCTGCTGTACGCGCGCATCAGCTTTGCGGATGCGTTCTTCGTACTGGTGATCGCGCCGGAGTTCTACCTGCCCCTGCGCCTGCTGGGCACGCGCTTCCACGCCGGGATGGCGGGCGTTGCGGCGGCGGAGCGCATCTTCGAGGTGCTGGAAACGCCGCTCCCCCCGCCGCCCGCCGATTCGCCCGCGCCGCTCCCCCGCCGGGTGACGGCGCTGCGCTTCGACGACGTGCGCTTCGCCTACGACGGCGGCGAGCGCCCCGCGCTGAACGGCGTCTCGTTTGCGGTCGAGCCGGGCGAGAAGGTCGCGCTGGTCGGCCCCAGCGGCGCGGGCAAGACGACAATTGTGCAGCTTGTGCTGCGCTTCGTCGAGCCGTCCGGCGGGCAGATCACGATCGATGGCGTGCCGCTGGCGCTGCTGCCGCCGGATGTCTGGCGCGCGCAAATCGCGTGGGTGCCGCAGCGGCCGCACCTGTTCCACACCACTATTGCCGAGAACATCCGGCTGGGGTGGCCGGACGCGCCGCTGGATGCGGTGATGCGCGCCGCCGAGCAGGCCCACGCCGACGCCTTCATCCGCGCGCTGCCGCAGGGCTACGCCACTCCGGTCGGCGAGCGCGGGGCGCGCCTGAGCGGGGGGCAGGCGCAGCGGATCGCGCTGGCGCGCGCCTTTCTGAAAGATGCGCCGCTGCTTCTGCTCGACGAGCCGACCGCCAACCTCGACCCCGAAACCGAGGCGCTGTTGCAGGACGCGATGGCCCGGCTGATGCACGACCGCACGACGCTGATCATCGCGCACCGCCTGACGACAGTCGCCAGCGCGGACCGCATCATCGTGATCGACGGCGGGCGCGTGGCGGAGCAGGGCACGCATCACGATCTGCTGGCGCGGGGCGGCATCTATCAGCGGCTGGCGATGGCGTATGGACGTTAGGGGAAGGGATCGGGTGAATGGGATGCGCGGCGGCCGGGCGCGGGCCGAGGGGCCGGTCTTTCTGCGGCTGATGGCGCTGGCCTGGCCCTATCGCTGGTGGATGGCGCTGTCCGTCCTGCTCGGCTTCGCGACGGTCGGCAGCGGCATCGGCCTGATGTCCACCGCGGCCTGGATCATCGCGCGGGCGGCGCTGCAGCCTTCGATCGCGGTGCTGCAGGTGGCCATTGTCGGCGTGCGCTTTTTCGGGATCGCGCGCGGCGTCTTCCGCTATCTGGAGCGCGTCGTCTCGCACCAGACGACCTTCCGGCTGCTGTCGCGCCTGCGGGTGTGGTTCTACACGCAGATCGAGCCGCTGGCTCCCGCGCGGCTGGCTGCCTACCGCAGCGGCGACCTGCTCAGCCGCATCGTCGCGGACACCGACACGCTGGAAAACTTCTACCTGCGCGTGCTGGCGCCCCCGGCGGTCGCGGCGCTGGTCACAGGGGCGATGGCGATCTTCTTCAGCGCGTTCGACCGGCGCCTGGCGCTGGCGCTGGTAGTCTATCTGGCGCTGGCCGGGATCGGCGTGCCGCTGCTGACGCGCCGCCTGGGCCGGCGCGCCGGGCGGGGACTGGTCGCCGTGCGGGCCGACCTCAACGCCGCGCTGGTGGACGGCGTGCAGGGGCTGCCCGATCTGGTCGCCTACGGGCAGGCAGAGCGCCAGGCCCAGATGATCCGCTCGTTGAGCGCGTCGATGCGGCAGCAGCAGGCGCGCATGGCGCGCATCGGCGGGCTGGACGCAGCACTCGGCGCGCTGCTGACCGGGCTGGCGGTGCTGTCCGTGCTGGCGCTGGCGATCCCGCTGGTGAGCGCGGGCCAGCTCGACGGCGTGCTGCTGGCGGTGCTGGCGCTGGCGACCATCAGCAGCTTCGAGGCGGTCTTGCCACTGCCGCAGGCGTTCCAGCATCTCGAGAGCAACCTGGAAGCAGCCCGCCGGCTGTTCGACCTGGTGGACGCCGCCCCCGCTGTCGCCGATCCGCCCGATCCACTGCCGCCGCCCGCGCGCTGCGATCTGGTCGTGCGCGATCTGCGCTTCCGCTACGCGCCGGGCGATCCTCTGGCGCTGGACGGGATCAGCTTCACACTGCCGCAGGGGGGCACGCTGGCGATCGTGGGCGCGAGCGGCGCCGGAAAAAGCACACTGGTCAACCTGCTGCTGCGCTTCTGGGATTACGACGAAGGCATGATCGAGCTGGGCGGGTCCGATTTGCGCGCCTACCGGCAGGATGATGTGCGCGCGCAATTCGCGGTGGTGCGGCAGGACACGCACCTGTTCAGCGGCACGATCCGCGACAATCTGCTGCTGGCCCGGCCGGACGCCAGCGAAGCGGAGTTGATTGCGGCGGCGCGCCAGGCCCAGCTTCACGACTTCATCGCGGCGCTGCCCCAGGGCTATAACACCTGGATCGGCGAGCAGGGTCTGACGCTGAGCGGCGGCGAGCGCCAGCGCCTGGCGATCGCGCGGGCCGTGCTGAGGGACGCGCCGATCCTGGTGCTGGACGAGGCGACGGCCAACCTCGACGCAGTGACCGAGCAGGCGGTGATGGATGCCATCGGGCACGCCATGCGCGGGCGTACCTCGTTGATGATCACCCACCGGCTGGTTGGGCTAGAGCACGTTGACGAGATCCTGGTGCTGCACGAAGGGCGCGTGATCGAGCGCGGCCGGCACGCCGACCTGCTGGCGCGTGGCGGGGCCTACCGGCGCATGTGGGACCTGCAGCGTCAGGAGTTGTTCGACGAGCCGGCCTGATCCCCGCCCGAAAAAGCAGCGGCGTCCGCCGGGACGCCGCTGCGCGCAGGCCGGACGTGCTCAATATTCGAGATGGCCGTCCGCACGGACCCGCTTGCGAAAGGCCCAGTAGCTCCAGCCCTGATAGAACAGCACCACCGGGACGAAGATCAGCGCGACGACGGTCATCACCTGGAGCGTGTACTGGCTGGATGAACTGTTGTGCACCGTCAGGTTGTAGGCTTCGTCCAGGCTGGAGACGAGCACGTTCGGATAGAGGAACCAGAAGTACGTGATGAGCGACAGCACGATCGTCGCGCCCATCGCGACGAACGACCAGCCAAACTGCCGCGAGCGCACGAAGTAAACGGTTGCCAGCAGCGCCGCTGCCGAGGCAACCGGCATGACGCCGGGGTTGACGCCGACTTTCTCGAAGATGTCGATGTACGCGTAGTTCGCGATCGCCAGCACCACGCTGATGATCAGCGCGGGGACCCACAGCACCTGCGCGGCGCGCTCGGCCTTCTCGCGCACGGCGCCTTCGGTTTTCAGCGCCAGGAAGATCGAGCCATGCAGCGCGAAGATCGCCAGCGCCGCCAGCCCGCAGATCAGCGTGTAGGGGCTGATCAGATCAAAGAAGTTGCCCACGAAGTGCTTGTCCTGGTCGATGGGCACGCCCTCGATGAAGGCTCCGAACGCCACACCGAACAGCACCGCCGGCAGCAGGCTGCCGATGAAGATCGCCCAGTCCCAGGTCCGGCGCCAGGTGGGATTCTCGTCTTTGCTGCGGAACTCGAACGCGACACCGCGCGCGATCAGCGCCAGCAGGATCACCATCAGCGCCAGATAGAAGCCGCTGAACAGGGTCGCGTACCAGTGTGGGAAGGCGGCGAAGACCGCGCCCCCGGCGGTGATCAGCCAGACTTCGTTGGCGTCCCAATGCGGGCCGATGGTGTTGATGATCTGCCGCCGCTCGGCGTCGGTCTTGCCCAGGAAGGGCATGAGGATGCCCACGCCGAAGTCAAACCCTTCGAGGAAGAAGAAGCCGATAAATAGGACTGAAATCAGGATAAACCACACATCTTGCAGGTTCATCGTCCGATCCTCCCTACGCCGCGACCGGCTCGGCGGCCGGGATTGCTTCGGTGGGGCCGAGGCGTCCGAACTTTGCCAGGAGATAGACGTCCGCCGCCATCAGCACACCATAGAGCAGCACGAACAGCACCAGCGACAGCGCGACCATCTCTGTGGTCACGTTGGGAGACACGGCGTCTTCCACGCGCTGCAGTCCGAACACGATCCACGGCTGGCGGCCCACTTCGGTCATGAACCAGCCGGCGGTGTTGGCGATGTAGGGCAGGGCGATAGCGTAGACGAGCAGGCGCAGGAACCGGCGCTGCTGCGGCAGGCGGTCGCGCAGCACCTGGACAAGCGCGTAGAGCGCCAGCGCGAGCATCAGCAAGCCCGCGCCGACCATCGCGCGGAAGTTCCAGTAGGTGAACGCCACGGGCGGGATGTAGTTCTGGCCCTCGCCGTAGGTTGCCTCATACTCGGCTTGCAGGTCGTGGATGCCGCGCACCTCGCCCTCGAAGCGGTTGTACGAGAGGAAGCTCAGCGCGCCTGGAATGCGAATCGAGAAGACTTCGCGGCGTTGTTCCCAGTCGCCGATGGTCAGCAGGGACAGCCCGGCCGGGTCTTCGGATTCAAACAGCCCTTCCGCGGCAGCCATCTTCATGGGCTGCGTCTCGACCATATGCTGTGCCTGGCTGTGCCCGACGAGCGTCACGGCGACGACGCCGATCGTGGCGTAGACCGCCGCCATCCGCGCCGAGTGCGCGAAGAACTCGTGATGCTCCGTCTTGCGCAGCAGGTGCCACGCGCTGATGCCCAGCACGAAAAACCCGGCGGTGGTGATGCCCGAAGCGATCACGTGCGGGTATTGGACCGCGATGTTGGGGTTGGTGATCAGCTCCCAGAAGCTGTCCATCTCCGCGCGGCCACCGCGCAGCACATACCCGACCGGTTGCTGCATAAACGAGTTGGCGATCAGGATCCACAGGGCCGAGATGTTCGCGCCCAGCGCCACCATCCAGATCGAAAAGAGATGCACGCCTTTTGGCAGGCGGTCCCAGCCGAAGATCCACACGCCGAGGAACGTGGATTCCAGGAAGAACGCCACCAGCGCCTCAATCGCCAGAGGGGCACCGAAGATGTCGCCCATGAAGCGCGAGTATTCCGACCAGTTCATGCCGAACTGGAACTCCTGGACGATCCCGGTGACGACGCCCATCGCGAAATTGATGACGAACAGCTTGCCCCAGAACTGCGCCATACGCCGGTACAGGGGGTTATTGGTGCGCCAGTAGGCGGTCTGCATGATCGCCAGCAGGATCGCCAGCCCCAGGGTGAGCGGCACGAAGAAAAAATGATAAACCGTGGTCGCGGCGAACTGTAGCCGCGCTAGATCGAGGGCATCCATACCTTCTATTCACCTCCTAGGGGGTCCACGCGGCATATTCCAGATTTCAAACGAGTTGCATGTAAATCAGTTTAGCGTCAAAAATACCTCGAATTCATGTGCCGAAATCCACCCCTAAGGCGCGCAGACCGGCACGAATTCCATCGCCGGGCCGGGTTTTGGGGTGGCTGATGTGAAACTTTTCCGAAATCGGCGTGCGGGCGCGCCCGCGGCTTTCAAACGGCAGGGCGTTCTGGTGTATAGTAGGGGCCAACGGGACAGCAAGTGACACGCCGCGGAGAACCAGGCCATGCTGGATGCCTTGATCAATGGGCTGAATCACTCCCAGCCGGCGGTGCGGCTAGATGTCGCGCGGGTGCTGGGGATGCTGGAAGAGACGCGGGCGCTCCCTGCGCTGCGCCGCCGCTATCAGGACGAGCCGGACGCAGCGGTGCGCACGGTGATCGCCTGGGCGGGCAGGCGCCTGTACGACGCGCAGCAGGCGGGCTACGACACGCTGAACGCGTTGTGGCATTACTTCCACATCGATCGCGAGCTGGAGCGGATGGTCGACGAGGCCGAAGCCGAGCTGCTGCGCCGGATGGAGCACGAGCTTGACTCCGACCTGCGCCGCCAGGTTGAAGAGTCGAACAGGCGCCGCCTGGGGCTGACGCTGGCTGCCGGCATGGGGGGGATGGTGCTGGCCGGTCCGCTGGGGGGGCTGGCCGCCGCCCGAATGGCAATCGGCAGCGGCACGGCGGACGGGATCGCTGAGGGGAGCGCCCGGCCGGCCATCGGTCTCCAGCGGACGCCGGCGACCCGCCCCACAGATGACGACATTTCCGTCTGGGTGAAGCGCCTGCGCGAGTCGCTGGCGCCTGCTGCACGCGAGCAAGCCGCAGTCGAGCTGGCGCAGATCAACAACCCGGCGGCGCTGCCGCATCTGGCGGCGGCGTTCGTCAGCGACCCGGCGGACAAAGTGCGCGATGCAGCCCAGCGCAGCGGCAAGTTGCTATATTGGAACGCGCTCTATTGGGCGATGGAACAGGACGGCTCTTTGCAGGCCGAGCTGAAGCGCCGCTTCGCCGCGTTGGGCAAAACGCCGCCCCCCAGCGGGGAGCTGTCTGCCACCGGTTCGCGCGGCGCGCCGGATCCACAGGCTGCGCCACCGCAAACCGACGTCAGTGAGATTCTCCGGCGGGCGCAGGAAGAGCGCGCGCGACGCAAGCGGAAATAGCGCCCGGCGCCGGGCGCGCGATCGCTTTACCCGCCGGGCGCTTCTCCCACGGGTGCCCAAATATCCCCTGGCAGATCGAGCGTGTGCTGCGGGCGCGCGCCGGTCATGTGCCAGGTCCCGCTCCGGTATTCGATCAGCGGCACGATCCGCAGCGCCTCATCTGCCAGACGGGTTTCGGCCAGGTACGCCAGCCGCGCGCCGTCGGGCGTCGCTTTGAGCGCCGCGATAAAGGGGAAGTGCGCTGCCCAGGCCGCGTCGATGGCGGGCTGCGGCAGGCCGGGGTGATCGCGGCGAACCAACATGGTGAGCGCGCTGCGCAGCCGCTCCGGCTGGGCCGAGCCGCGCGCCAGCCAGATCGCGCGCGTCCGTGCCGGGCGCGAGAGCACATCCCACAGCGCTGCCCCTTCGTCGCCGCGCAACTCGTCGACCAGCAGCCAATCCGGATCGCGATCCAGCGCGGCGAGCAGCGCCTCGGCGAACGGCTGCGCGGGCGTAACGGTCTGCCGCGTGGCGGTGCCCGGCAGCGGAAGCTCGGCGGCGCGTTCGACTACGACCATACCTGCGCCGGGCGGGATGAGCGCCACCAGGGCTGCGGCGAGCGTCGTCTTGCCGGTGCCCGCTTCCCCGACAATCAGCAGGCCGTGCCCCGCCTGCACGATGCCGTTCAAAAGCGCGAGAGCCTGGGCAGGCAGCATCCCGCAGCGGGCGCACAGCGCGTCCAGGGTGAGTGGCGCGCGCGGGTGCAACCGGATCTGCAGGCTGAGCGCGGCGCTGAGCGGCGGCGCGACGGCCGTCACCCGCGCCGGACGGCCGCGCAGTGTCGTGCCGCGCTCGACGAAGAGAGCGCTTTTCTGCGACGCGCCCGCGCCCGGCGCCAGGATGCGCTCGGCGACGCGGTCCAGGTGCAGCGGGTCGTCGAAGCGGGCCTCGACGCGCTCCAGCCGGCCCAGCCCGCGCCGGACGGCGATCGTGGTGGCGCCATCGACCGCGATCTCGGTGATGGCCTCGTCGGTCAGGAACGGCTCCAACGGCCCGAAGGTGAACAGGCTGCGATAGGCGCTGTCGATCAATGCGGCGCGCGCGCGGTCGTCCAGCGTGATCGACTCGAGCGCGCAAATGTAATCGGCGATTTCCCCCAGCAGCTCGCGCTGCTTGGCTTCTGTGTCCAGGTCGTTCAGGATATCGTCACGGCCGGCCGTCTCTTCGAGGAACTGGCGCTCGACGCGCTCGCGCAGCGCCTCAAGGGAGTAGGTGGGACGCCCGCTGCGGCCAGGAATCAGGGGCGAAAGCTCCGGCGGGCGGCCGTTCGACGGCGAATCGGATGGAGTCATGCGCGTATCCTCACTTTCCGCAGCACACCAGCACCGCCTGCAACCTTAGCCCACGGCCGCCGCCCACGCAACTGCGCGCCGCAGGCCGATTTTGAGGTTACGAGGGTGCCGATTTGATGGTATACTCCACGTGTTTTGCCTGCCGTGCCGATTGCGGGCAGAGGTTGCACGAAAGTGTAAGGACGCAGCATGAACATAGTTGTGAGCGGCTCGATCGCCTACGATTACCTGATGCGCTTTCCGGGCCGCTTTCGCGAGCACCTGATTGAAGGCAAGCTGGACCGCATCAGTGTAAGCTTTCTGGTCGAGACGCTGGTTCGCGAGCGAGGTGGATCGGGCGCCAACATCGCGTACAATCTGGCGCTGCTGGGCGAGCGCCCGATCCTGATGGGAACCGCCGGGTCGGATTTTGCCGACTACAAAGCCTGGCTGGATGCGCACGGGGTGGACACATCCGCTGTGCGCGTGATCCCGGATGTCTTCACGGCGTCGTTTTTCGCCAACATCGACACCGACAGCAACCAGATCGGCTCGTTCTTCACCGGCGCGATGGCCTATGCGCGGGGCTACCGGCTGGCCGAAGCGGTCAGCACCAGGCCCGATCTGGTCGTTGTATCGCCCAACGATCCGGTGGCGATGGCCGAGCTGGTGGACGAGTGCTGCCAGGGCGATATCCCATTCGTGTTCGATCCGAGCCAGCAGGTGATCTGGCTGGATGCCGGCTTTCTGCGGCACGGTGCCGAGCGCTGCACTCTGCTGATCGTCAACGAATACGAGTGGGAGATGATTGCCAAGAAGACCGGCCTGACGCGCGAGCAGCTTGTGCGCGCCGGGAAAACCCTGA
The DNA here is from genome assembly GCA_020724465.1 of Thermoflexus sp. Taxonomy (GTDB): domain Bacteria; phylum Chloroflexota; class Anaerolineae; order Aggregatilineales; family Aggregatilineaceae; genus DYGX01. The sequence continues at coordinate 105,908 of DYGX01000003.1, read as the reverse complement.
TCGTCACCCACGGCAGCAGCGGTTCGCACATTTACGCCGGGGGCGAGCATTACATCATCCCCGTCTTCCCGGTGGCGCGCGTGGCCGACCCGACGGGGATCGGCGATGCCTACCGTGCCGGGTTGCTCAAGGGGGTCGCGTCCGGCTTCGGCTGGGAGCTGTGCGGCAAGATCGGCGCGGTGGCGGCAGCGTATGCCCTCGAGCATACCGGCACCCAGAACCATCATTACACGCTGCCGGAGTTTGTCGAGCGGTTTCGCACGGCGTTCGACGACGAGGGGGCGCTGGACGCGTGGCTGAGATGACAGCGTGGCACCCGGTGCTGCTCACCGACAAGGCGGCCATCCGCGCCTTTCTGAATCGCGACCGGGTCCTCTCGGCCTACGCGCTGGGCGACCTGGACGACGCTTTCTGGCCGCAGAGCACCTTCTACGGCGCGCGGCGCGAGGGCGAGCTGCACGCGCTGGTGCTGCTCTATCGCGGGCTGGACCCGACGGTGCTGACGGCGTTCGGCGCTCCGGATGGCGTGGACGCCATTCTGAGCGCGGTCGACCTGCCGGGCGAGATGTATACCCTGCTGCCGCCCGCGCTGGAGCCGGTACTATCGGCGCGCTATGCTCTGCACAACCCGCACCGCGAGTGGCGCATGGCACTCGATCCGGCACGCTTTCCGGGCGGCTCGGTGGACGGCGCCGTGCGTCTGGGCAGCGAGGATGCCGGCGCGCTGGCGGATCTATACCGGCACGCGACGGAACCGGGCGAGGCAATCGTCGCGTTCAGCCCGTGGCAGATCGCGCACGGCGTATTCTACGGCGTGTGGGAAGGATCGGCGCTGATCGCCGCGGCAGGGACGCACGTCTGGTCGCAGGCTGAACGCGTGGCCGCGATCGGGAACGTCTTCACGCGGCCCGACCGCCGCGGGCGCGGACTTGCCGCGCGCTGCACAGCAGCCATCGTGCGGGATGCGCTGGCGGCCGGGCTGGATCCGGTTGTGCTGAACGTTCGGATCGGAAATGACCCGGCGATCCATATCTACGAGAAACTGGGCTTCGATCGGGTCTGTCCACTGATCGAAGGACCCGCCCTGGCCCGCCATCTGGCCGGCTAGGGATCTGCGCGGCTGGCCGCGCTGTGTGCTGTCAGGCAGAAATCACTGCAGAATGAACCGCAGAATGAGGAGTGCTCTATGACTGTTGAACATGATGTCCGCGATCTGGGGTTGGCAACCGGTGGGCGCTATCGCATTGAGTGGGCCGAGCGGGATATGCCCGTCCTGCGCCAGATTCGGGAGCGCTTTGCCAAGGAGCGCCCGCTCGAAGGGGTCCGCATGGCGGCCTGTCTGCACGTGACCACCGAGACGGCCAATCTGATGCGGACGCTTCAGGCCGGCGGCGCTGATGTGGTGCTGACGGCGTCCAATCCGCTCAGCACGCAGGACGACGTCGCGGCGGCGCTCGTCGTGCACTATGAAATCCCGGTCTTCGCGATCAAAGGCGAGGACAACGCCACCTACTACGATCACATCCGGCGCGCGCTCGATCACCGCCCGCAGATCACCATGGACGACGGCGCGGATCTGGTCAGCGAGCTGCACAAGAACCGCACCGAACTACTCGATGGCGTGATCGGCGGCACCGAGGAGACGACGACGGGCGTGATTCGCCTGCGCGCGATGGCGGCGGACGGCGCGCTCAAGTTCCCCGTGATCGCGGTCAACGACAGCATGACGAAGCATCTGTTCGACAACCGGTACGGCACGGGCCAGAGCACGATCGACGGGATCATCCGCGCCACCAATGTGCTGCTGGCCGGGCGCACCGTGGTCGTGGCGGGCTATGGCTGGTGCAGCCGGGGGATCGCCATGCGCGCACACGGTATGGGCGCCAACGTCATCGTGACCGAAGTGGATCCGCTCAAGGCTCTGGAAGCGGTGATGGACGGCTACCGGGTGATGCCCATGATTGAGGCGGCACCCATCGGAGATATCTTCGTCACCTCGACAGGCGACATCAACGTGATCGACGTGCATCATTTCGAGGTGATGAAAGATGGCGCGATCGTCGCCAACAGCGGGCACTTCAACGTCGAGATCAACATCCCTGGCCTGCGCCAGTTGGCGGTTGACGAGCCGCGCCGCATCCGCCCGTTTGTCGAGCAGTATCGCCTGGCCGACGGGCGTGTGATCAACCTGCTGGCCGACGGCCGCCTGGTGAACCTGGCTGCGGCGGAAGGCCACCCCGCCAGCGTGATGGACATGAGCTTTGCCAACCAGGCGCTCGGTTCGGAGTACATGCTGATCGAGGGCAAGAACCTGGAGAACAAGGTCTACACCATTCCTCAGTCCATCGATCAGGAGATCGCGCGGCTCAAGCTGGAGTCGATGGGTATCCGCATTGACACGCTGACGCCTGAGCAGGTCCGGTATCTCAACCAGTGGCAGGAAGGCACGTAGGCGTGCTGGCCTCGCGCGGGGCAAACCCGGCAGCCAAGCGTTAGCCGGGCGTTGGGTAGCGCCTTTGGCGTGCGCTACAATCTGGCGTGTGCGGCACCCGCCGCACCACAGCAGACGGCAAGGTGATCGAGGGAGAAGAGATCATTATGAAACGTCGAAACTGGCTGCTGACCGGCGCGCTGATCCTGGCGGTTGCGCTGGCGCTGGTCGGCCCAATGGTCACCGGAGCAGCGCGCGCTCAGACGGCGGAGCCGACTTCGCGGCTTCGCTTTTTGCACGCTGTGGCCGGCGGGCCCAACGTCGACGTCTACTTCGACGGGGCGCTGATTGTTCCTGCGTTGGGATATGGCGAGGTGACTCCGCACCTCAACCTGCCGGCAGGCGACCACCAGGTGGCGCTGCGGGCACAGGGCAGCGCGCCGGATTCTGCTGCCCTGATCGAAGTGACCGTTCCCCTGGTGGCCGATCTGGCCTTTACCGTCGTGGTGCAGGGCGCGCCCGACGGCATCCAGGCCGCTTTCTATGAAGATATTCTCGACGAGCTGGAGCCGGGCCTGGCGCGCCTGACAGCGATCAGCGCCGTGCCGGACGCGCCCCCGCTGGATATCGTCACGACCGTTAACGCGCCGCTGCTGCAGGGCGTGAATTACGGCGTGCAGTTTGGCACGGTGAACATCGGGACCGGCGTCCAGGAGCTGGTGGTTGTTCCGGCGGGCGGCGCGGTCGCCAGCGCGGTCGCCGAGATCGGCGAGATCAGCCTGGAGAGCGGCGCGCTGTACACCTTTGTGGTACTGGGCAGGTTGGAAGGCTCCCCGTCCCCCTCGGTGCAGGTGGTGAAGACGCCGCTTAACCTGCAGGCTGGGGGCGCGCGGCTGCGCGTGGCGCACGGCAGCCCGGACGCGGGGCCGGTCGACGTGTACATGGACGATCTGCTGATGGCGCCCGCGCTGGAGCTGGGCGCGATGACCGTTCACATGCCGGTGCCCTCCGGGGATCACACGCTGAGCGTGCGCCCGGCCGGTGCGGCTGCGGCCGATCCCGCGCTGTTGTCGGCGGACGTGTCGCTGCCGGAAGCCGGCTCGGCGCTGACCGCTGTGATCACAGGCTCGGCGAGCGACGGCAGCCTGGCTCTTGAGGCGGTGCCCGACGATCTGGCGGGCATAACGCCCGAACGGGCGCGGCTGGCCGTGATCAACGCGGTGCTGGAGGCGCAGGTCTCGGTGTCGCTGGCCGGAGCGATGACCGTTCTGGCGAGCGATGTTGCCGCCGGCGATATGGCGGCCGGTGCGGATTTTGAGCCGGGACGCGACAGGATTACTGTGCAGGTCGAAGCCGCTGACGAGACGGTCGATCTGGTTTTGCCCGAAATGCCCCTGGTCGGCGGCGTGTACTACAGCGTGCTGGTCTTTGGCGGCGTGGCAGACGCGCCGTTGGACGCGTCTGTGGGCGAGACGGCGGTCGCTGCCGGCCCGATGAGTGTGCCGGGCGCCAGCGAGGCTGTGGTCGCGGTGCCGGTTGAGACGCCGCCCCCGGCTGAGGTGGAAGAAACCCCTGCTGCGGTGGAAACCGAAGTGACCCCGCTGCCGGAGACGGAGATCGTTCAGGAGACGCCCGCGCCCGAAGCGACCGAACCCGCGCCTGAGCAGCCGATCGACACCGAGCTGGTGATCGAACCGACGCCGGTTCCCGGCGAGGCGCCGGCTGTGGCGCCGCCCCCGGCTCCGACGCAGGCCCCGCCCGTCCCGATAGCCTACGTGCAGCTTGATCCGGGCGCGAACCTGCAGTGCCGCCAGTACCCCTCGGCAACCGCGTTTTCGCTTGGGCTGATCCCGGCGAACACGGCGCTGCGCGTGCTGGGGCGTCCCGGCGAGCCGATTGTGCCGGACACGGGCGAGCCCACCCCGGAGCCAACGCCGGTCATCGAGGATATGCTCGATATGTGGCTGTTCGTCCAGTGGGATCAGGAGACGGGCGGTTATATCACGTGCTGGGTGGCGGCTCAGTACCTGCGGGTGGAGTTTGCCGGACGTCTGCTCGACACGCTTGAGGAGCTGTTCGAGCTGCCCGAAGTGCCGTTCAACCAGCCCGGCGAGGCGGTCGATACCACCGCGCGCCCGCCGACCCCGCTATATAATGCCATCCTCGCCACGGTGAACCTGGATCCGGGTGTCAGCTTGCAGGTCCGCCGCCTGCCGGCGACGACCGCCGAGGCGCTCGACCGCGCGCCCGCCGGAACGCAGCTTGAGGCGCTCGGCTACATCGAGGCGCCCAGCGAGGGCCTGGTCGGCCAGCCGGTGGACCCGAACTGGATCCGCGTGCGCTACATCAAGGAGAACCAGGCGGCGACCGTCGGATGGGTGTCGGCGCAGTACGTCACGCTGTCGCAACTGGGCCGGTCGCTCGACATCACCGCGCTGCCCCGGCTGGAAGAGGCCGAGCCGGGCTACTACGAGTCCCCCGGCGTGCAGCCGCAGATCCCGATCGAGCAGCAGGCCGTGCTCGGTCTGGTGGTGCTGGATCCCGGCGCGAATCTGAACCTGCGCGACCGTCCCACAGCCGACGCGCGCGTGCTGGTCGGGATTCCTTCGGGGTCCGTGATCGAGCTGATTGGCCGCAACTTTGACGGGTCCTGGGTGCGCGTGCGCTACAACAGCCAGGGCGTCGAGCTGGAAGGCTGGGTTGCCAGCCAGTACCTGACGATTACGCGGGGCGGGCAGGCGTATGACGTGATGGCCCTGCCGGATGTTGGCGAGCCGGTCCTGCCGGCGGAAACGCCGACGCCCACGCTGGAGCCGGCGCAGGGCTAGCGCCCGCCGCGCCAACCCCACGATCACAAAAGCCCCCTTGCGACGAGGGGGCTTTTTGATGGTCGTCTGGCCAGTGTCTACTGGCTGTTCAGGCGCTCAGTCTCGGCGGCCAGGAACGCGTAGTCACGGGTGATGCGCGCCCACGGGCCGTCTTGCCCGTGCTTGACCAGGACGGTCGGCGTACCGGTCACGCCGGCGTCCATGGCGAGCGTGGTGTAGCCGGAGATCACTTCGTTGTAGCGTCCGGAGTTGATGCAGGTCCACATCGCGTCCCAGTCCAGCCCCATCGTTCGCGCGGAATCGCGAAGCTGCGACGGGCTGAAAGCGCGCGCCGCACCCATCGACTCGGCCAGGCGGAACATCTCGCTGTTGAACTCCCAGAACGCGCCCTGCTCGCCCGCGCACAGCGCCGCGGCGGATGCCATCTGCGAGTATTGGCCGCCCGTTCCGGTAAGCAGGCCCATGGCGATCGTTGCCTTGCCGGTCAGGACGTAGTCTTCGATGAAGCGCGCCATATCACCCTTGTGGTAGTTCTGGCAGTGCGGGCAGGCGTAGTCGGACATCAGCGCGAAGTGGATCGGCGCGTCCGGGTTGCCCAGGAACGGCATCCGGTCGCTGTTGATCCCGCGCACCACGCCGGGCGCGGCAGTGCTTTCGCCGTCCAGCGTGCGGACGCCGGGGGCTTCCAGGCGCGCCATTTCGGTGCTGCCGCTCAGGCCGCCCGCGAAAGGAACGCAGAACTCCGGATAATCCGCACAACTCACCAGCTTGGTGCTGCCAGCCTGAAGCCAGTTGGCGTAAATGAATACACCGGCGGCGATGACCGTTACAACCAGGATGATCGCCAGAAAGTTGATCTGCGCGCGGAACTGCTCTTGCCGCTGCTTGCGGGTTTTGCCGGCGCGGAAGGCGGCCCGGCCTCGCCAGGGCAGGCCAGCCGTGGGTTCTTCCGATCGGGTGGTCTTGGTGGTCATAAGGCATCCTTACATCTGCGTGTTGCTTCGACAAGCTTTGTTCACATCTGAACGGATGGCATGACTTTATCGTGCCGGCGCGCGCTGTCAAGCCCTGTTTGCCGGGTGTCGTGGTATACTGGCGGCGGCTTACCCGCTTGATGTCTGCATCGACCGTTTGAGGATGGGGCTATGCGTGCAACGGATGTGATCGCCCGCAAGCGCGATGGCGAAGAACTGACGACCGAGGAAATCCGCTGGTTTGTCAAAGGCTATACCGAAGACCGGATTCCGGATTACCAGGCCGCCGCGTGGTTGATGGCGGTCTATTTGCGCGGCATGACGCGCCGGGAGACGTTTGACCTCACCGTGGCGATGGCGGAAAGCGGCGACCGGCTCGATCTCTCCCCGGTCATCCCCTATGCCGTCGACAAACACTCGACCGGCGGGGTGGGCGACAAGGTGACACTCGTCGCGCTGCCGCTGGTCGCGGCGGCGGGCGTGCCGGTTGCCAAAATGAGCGGGCGCGGGCTGGGCTTTTCCGGCGGGACGCTTGACAAGCTGGAGTCGATCGCGGGCTACCGCGTGGTGCTGTCGGACGACGAAATTCTGCGCCAGGTCCGCGAGCATGGCATCGTCCTGTGCGGGCAGACCAGGAGTCTGGCACCTGCCGATGGCAAGTTCTACGCGCTGCGCGACGTGACAGCTACGGTGTCCAGCCTGCCCCTGATCGCCAGCAGCATTATGAGCAAAAAGCTGGCCGCCGGCGCCAATGCCATTGTGCTGGATGTCAAGGTTGGCGTGGGGGCGTTTATGCATCAGATCGAGGAAGCGCGCGAGCTGGCGCAGATCATGGTTGATATCGGCGTGAGTGCCGGGCGCCGGATGGTCGCGCTGCTTTCCGACATGAACCAACCGCTCGGCCAGGCCGTCGGCAACGCGCTTGAAGTGCGCGAGGCCATCGAAACGCTGCGCGGCGGCGGCCCGGCGGACCTGCGCGAGCACTGCCTGACGGTCGCGGCGCATATGCTGCGGCTGGGCCGGCAAGACACCGCGCCGGATGCCTTCGAGCGGGCGCGGGCCGATGTGCTCGGCGTGCTGGAAAGCGGCGCGGGGTTCGCCAAGCTGCGCGAGCTGGTCGAGGTACAGGGTGGCGACGTGCGGATGGTGGACGAGCCGGACCGGCTGCCACGCGCGCGGCTTCAGGAGGTTATCCCCGTCCCGCGCGCCGGGTTCGCCCAGCAGGTCCACGCGCTCCACGTGGCGCAGGCGACGCTGGAGCTGGGCGCGGGCCGCGAGAAGAAGGAAGACTCGATCGACCCGGCTGTTGGCGTGATTGTTCACTGCAAGGTGGGCGACCGCGTGGAAGCCGGGCAGCCGGCCTTCACCGTGCACGCCAACGACGAGGCACGGCTCGCCCGCGCGCGCGGGCATCTTGAGCGCGCGCTGGTCGTCGGCGACGAGGAAAGCGCGCCGCTGCCCCCATTCTATGCTACGATCTATGGAGACGACTGAGTTCGGGGGTGTGGACCGTTGGCCATTTTGCGTGCTGTAACTTATGTCCAGAACGCCCTTCGAGCCTTGGATCTTTTGGAGGGAGTGCTAGCTATGAGCGAACAGAACGAGCAACAGCCGCAAGGCGAGAAGCGCACGTTTGTGGAAGATATCGAGCTGGAAGGCCGCCAGTTGATGGATCGCGTGCGCGAGTTGATCCAGGAGGGGAATGTGCGGCGGCTGATCATCAAAGACCCCGGCGGCAAGTTCAACATCGAGATCCCGCTGACGGTTGGTGTGGTGGCAGGCGGCGTCTTCGCGCTGGCCGCGCCGGTCATGGCGGCGCTGGGCGCGCTGGCCGCGCTCGTTTCGCGCGTGCAGATCCAGGTTGTGCGCGAGGTCGACGACGGCTCGGGCGAGTAAAGTCAGCGCGTCGTCTGATGCTAGGGAGCAGGGCGGTCCTTCGCGCCGGGGGACCGCCCTGTGCTGTGTACGGCGCGCCGCTACGGGCAGGTGAAGGCGGCGTGGTCGTCCTGCTGGTCGAGTCCGAAGAAGACATGATAGCGGTCGTCGCAGCCCAGCCGGAAATAATACTCGTCGGTGTCCGGCGCTTCGAGCACGGCGCGGATGGAGGCCAGGCTGGGCGAGTTGATCGGCCCCGGCGGCAGCCCCTGGTTGAGATAGGTGCTGTACGACTGGTTGGGCAGGCCGGATGTCGCGTAATAGTCCGCCTGAGTCAGCGGCGGCCACCAGGTGCCCGGATCGCGCGTGTTCCCGATGGCGTACTGCACGGTCGGGTCGGCGTCCAGACGCATCGGCAGCCGCAGGCGATTGAGATACACGGCAGCGATGCGCGGCGCTTCGTCTGGGGCGACCGCCTCGCGCTGGACAATCGAGGCCAGCGTGACGACCTCGTACATCGTCAGGCCCTGCTGCTCGGCCTTGAGGTAGAAGTCGTCCGTCACGGCCCTGCTGAACGCGCTCAACATTTCATCGCGCAGCTCCCGAGCGCTCAGGCCGGGCCGAAGCTGGTAGGTGTCCGGATAGAGAAAGCCTTCGAGCGAAGGCGGCTGCCCGTTGCTCATGACATCCGGAATCGCGTTGCGGCTCTTGAACTCCGGCGGAATATCCGCGCCGCGGCCCACCACGGCCAGGAAGTCTGCCCCGCTGAAGTCGAGCAGGGGGTTGGTGTCGATCACGGCGGCGATCTCTTCAATGCGCCAGCCGGGCAGGGTGCGGAATGGGACGGTCGCGGCGCTGGCGTCGGTCAGGGCGCGCGCGATCTCGGGGATGGTCTGGCGGTCACGCAGGTAGAATGTGCCGGCCTCGAGCTGGCCGTCCAGCCGGTGATACTGCACGTAGTCCACGAACAGGCCAGCGTCGGTGATCAGGCGCTGCGCGAGCAGGTTGTTGGCGATGGTGTAGGCCGAGTCGCCGCGGTTGACGACGAAACGCTGGTATTCGTCGCTGGTTCCGGCGGGGGTGTTCAGTTCGTCTTCGCGCTGCGACAGGGTGATGCGCAGTTGAATCGCCCGGATGGGGTTCAGGCCGTCCTGCCGCGCCCACAGATATAACCCGGCCGCCGCAACGCAGGCGATCAACCCGGCGGCCAGGACCAGCGCGAGCAGAACGCCAAGCAGGCTGCGTGCGGGCGGGGCGGGTGCGGATTCCATCCTCAGGTCTCCTCAGGCTAGCGATCGGTCCAGGCCGGGATGCAGAGATTATAGGGTCAAAACGCAGCGGCGTAAACGGCGCCATCCGGCGCCCAGGCGCCGGATTCCCGGCGGCATGCTCAGGCCTCGGTGTCATCCGCCGGCGCGACCGGCTCCGGCCACGGCTCGCCGGCGCGGTGGGCGTCGAGGAACTCCTGCAAGATGACCGCCGCGGCGACGGCGTCGATCCGGTCCCGGCGTTTGCGCCCGGCTTGGGCCAGCAGCTCTTCGGCTTCCTGCGACGAGTAGCGCTCGTTCCACAGATAGACCGGCACCGGGACGGCGGCAGCCAGGCGCGAAGCCCAGCGCCGGACCCGGTCCGCCTGGGTGTAGACCGTGATCTCAGGCGGAGATTCGGGCAACCCGACAACCAGCCCGACCGCGCCGTGCTGCTCGATCAGCGCGGCAATGCGGGCGAAATCCTCGCGCCGGGACGAGCGGCGCAGCAGGTCGAGCGGGCGGGCGAGCAGGCCGGTCGGGTCCGAGATGGCAAGGCCGATGTACTTCTCGCCGTGATCGACCCCGATCAGGCGTCCGGGAAACGCCGGGCGGCTCATGGGCGGACGATCTCAACCTGAATGCGCATCGGCAGCGCGGGCAGCCGCCCCAAGAACCCCGGCCAGACCTCGATCCGGGGCGGGTGATCCGGCTCCAGTACCAGTTCGCGCTCCAGGCGGCGCCGGGCTTCGGCGACGCTCGTCCCGGCGATGCGCGCGCGCACCGTGTTCGGATCGATGGCAACCGTGCTGGTGCCGCGCACTTCCATCAAAAACGTGACGCGCCCGTCCGGTTCGATCTGCTGGATCGCGCCGCGCGTGAACGTCAGCGCGCCCGGGGCGATTTCCAGCCCTGGCCGGATGCGGGGCCGCAGCCCGGCATAGGCGACCTGGCGCGCCAGCCGCTCGTCGACGATCACCGCCTGGACGCGGGCGCGCAGGTCCAGGCTGACGCTGTCGGCGACCTCGCCCACTACCGCGCTGTAGATCGTCCAGCCGGGGCGCTCCTCGATGATGGTGATCGAGCCGGGGACGAGGAACTGTTCGCCGCTGTACTGGTGCAGCAGCAGATCGCGGGCGCGCTGCAAAACCTGCTGGCGCCCCAGCACAAGCAGGCGGCTGTGATCCTCGGCGGTCACGATCTTGCGTTCCAGGAACGCGCCGCCTGTCGTCGGGTTGGGGTTGGTCACCTGGACCACGCCGGCGAGCGAGCCTTCTACGCGCGTGATCGCCCCGGCGGGCACGTTGCCATCCGTCCCGGCGTGCTCGGCCAGCGCCAGAACGTCAACCTCACTGGCGGCGTCCTGCCCGGCGGGCAGGATCAGCTCGCTGAGTGTCTCGAAGCGGATGGGGAACGTGCCACCTGTCGAAACCACGGTGCCGGGCGGGACGATCACCGGCCCGTTGGAAAGGTTAGTCAGGCGAACGCGACCGCGTGCGCGCGTCGCGCCGGCGTCTTCGCGCCCCGAGGATTCGATGGTAACCCGGCTGGTCGCTTCGAGCGAAACGACTGTGCCGGGCATGCGCGCGTTTTCGATGTCGATATCGGTCAGCGCCGGATCGGCGGTGATGGCGACGGTGACCGCCACCTGATCGGTCGCCGGGGTGAGGGTGACGGTGGCGCTGGGCGCGACCAGCCAGAAGGCTGTGCCCAGCGCGCCGACCAGCAGCAAGAACAGGCTCCAGCGCGCCAGCGCGAACCAGCGCGAGCGCGCCGCCTCTTCGCGCCAGCCCGGGCGCGCCGCGCGCCCGGCCAGCGCGGCCTGGGCCGCATAGCCGGGCGGGCGCTCGCCAAACAGCTTGTCGCGCGGGGTTTTCCAGCGCGTGCGGCGCGCGGCGTCGATGCTGGGGAAGGCGGAGATGTTCAGGTCTTCGGCGTAGGCCAGCACGTCGGGTGAATCGGTGACCAGCGCCAGGTGAAAGCCCAGCCGCCGCGCTTGCCGCTGGACCAACAGCAGATCGAGCTTGCGACGGGGAAACGCCATGCCGCCTTCGGGCCAGACCAGCAAAACGTGCGTCGAGCGAACGAAGGTCAGGCGGTCGCGGATCGACAGGACATCATCGTGCGGTTCCAGCCGCAGGACGTGCAGGGTGGCTTTCATGGCGCGTACTGTAGCACACGAAAGCGAAGAGTAGCAAGGAACAGCAAAGAACAGCAAGAAGCAGCGAAGAGCAGCAAAGAGCAGCGAAGAACAGCTAGGAACAGCGAAGAGCAGGTATTCTCTGCTGCTTGTAGCTGTCTTTCGCTGTCTGTAGCTGCATTTGGCTGTCTTTAGCTGCCTTGCGCTGCCGTTAGCTTTTCGCGGATCAGCGCCGACGCCTGTTGCAGCGCCTCGGGCAGGCGCTCAGCGTGTTTGCCGCCCGCCTGCGCCATGTCGGGACGCCCGCCACCCCCGCCGCCGATGGTCGCGGCGATGGACTTGATGATGGCCCCGGCCTGGATGCGCGGCGTCAGGTCCTTGGTCACGGCGGCGATCAACTGCGGCTTGCCGCCATCGCCGACCATCCCGAGCACGATCACCCCGCTGGCGACCCGATCGCGGAACCAGTCGGTCATCTCGCGCAGGGTGTCGGGCGAGGTAGGCGAGATCGGCGCGACCAGCACGCTCGCGTCGCCGATCGTCTCGACGCTGTGTAGCAGCGCTTCGAACTCGTAGCGGGCGAGCTGACGCCGCAGACGCGCGTTTTCCGACTGCTGCGCTTTAAGCTCGCTTTGAAGCGCCTGCACGCGCGCCTCGACTGCGTCCGGCGTGGTGCCGAGCCGCGCCGCGATCTGCTTGAGGTGATGCAGGCTGCGGCGGATGTACGCCTCGGCGCCGCGCCCGGTCAGCGCTTCGATGCGGCGGATGCCCTGCGCGATGCTGCCCTCAGAGACGATCACAAACGGGCCGATCACGCCGGTCTGCTCGACGTGCGTCCCGCCGCACAGCTCGTAGCTGAAGCGGTCGGTTTCGGATTGCATAATGTTGATCGTCCGCACGCGCTCGCCGTACTTTTCGCCAAAGAGCGCCATGGCGCCCTCGGCGCGCGCCGTCTCCAGGTCTTTCCACACGGCCAGGACCGGCATGTTCGCCAGAATCGCTTCGTTGGTCTTGTGCTCGATGGCGTCCAGCTCTTCCGGCGTGATCGGCTGGTCGTGGCTGAAGTCGAAGCGCAGGCGGTCCGGCGCGACCAATGAGCCGCGCTGCTGCACGTGCGTTCCCAGAACCTGACGCAGGATGGCGTGCAGCAGATGGGTCGCGGTATGGTTGCGCATGATGTCCAGCCGCCGCTCGCCGTCGACCTGGGCCGTGCAGCGCGTGCCCACGCGCGGCTGGCCCTCGACCACCTCGCCGCGATGCACGATCAGCCCGCCGACGGGCTGGCGCACGTCCTCGACGTCGACCGTCCAATCGGCGCCTTGCAGCACGCCGGTGTCGCTCACCTGGCCGCCCGACTCGACGTAGAACGGCGTCACGTCGAGCACAACCTCGACGGTGTCGCCCGCCTGCGCCTGATCGACCAGCTCGCCGTCGCGCAAAATCCCGATCACGGTCGCCTCGCAGCGCAGCGGGCCGTACTGCTCCTGGCGAACCCCGCCGTTGAGCCGGCCTGCCTGGCGCAGCGCGTTCAAGGCGGACTGGTAGACCTCGCCGGTCATGATCGCGCCGAACGCGCCGCCGTCGCGCCCGCGGCTGATCGCCTCGTGCTGCTGCTGCGCCTCGCGGAACCCGGCCTCGTCTACGGTGTAGCCCTGCTCGTGCGCCACATCCCGCGTGATTTCCAGCGGCAGACCCTTCTCGGCGTGGAGCCGGAAGGCCAGCGCACCGGGCAGCTCTCCCCCTGGTGGGAGCGCGGCCAGCATCTCGCCCAGCTCGGCCAGGGCGCGGTCCATCGCGCGGCGGAAGCGCACCTCTTCGTTGGTGATGGTGCGGCGGATGGCGTCGCGGTGCTCGGGCAGTTCGGTGTAGTGCTCGCCCATCGTCTCGATCACCACGTCTGCGATATCCGCCAGGAACGGCTCGTCGAAGCCCAGCTTGGACGCGAAGCGCACCGCGCGGCGGATGACCATGCGGCAGACATAGTCGCGCCCCGTCGCACCAGGACGCACGCCATCCGCGATCAAAAACGTCGCGGCGCGGATGTGATCGGCGATGACGCGGTATGGCACGATGTTCGCGTCGCGCTCGGCGTCGGTGTGCCCGGTGAGCGCCTGCACTCGCCGGATAACCGGCATGAACAGGTCGGTCTCATAGTTGGCGTCGGTGCCCTGGATCACGCTTAAGAGGCGCTCCAGTCCCATGCCGGTATCGACGCCGGGCTTGGGGAGCGGCTGGTCCCACTGGCCGGTGTGATCCGGATCCGGCTGCAGCCGGTTGTACTGCATGAAGACCAGGTTCCACAGCTCCAGGAAGCGGTCGCTTTCGGCGCGCAGATCGCCGATGATCGTGTCAATGCCCTCGTGCGGGCGCAGGTCCCAGTGGATCTCGCTGGTGGGGCCGCACGGCCCCGTCTCGGCCATCTGCCAGAAATTCGTCTTGGGTCCCATGCGCGCGACGCGCCGCGGGTCGACGCCGATCTCGTTGACCCAGACGTTGTAGGCTTCATCGTCGTTTTCGAAGACGGTGAAGGCCAGCCGTTCCGGGGGCAGCTCGTAGACGCGGGTGAGCAGCATGTAGGCGTAGTGGATCGCTTCGCGCTTGAAGTAGTCTCCGAAGCTGAAATTGCCGAGCATCTCAAAGAAGGTGTGATGGCGCGGCGACGGGCCGACGTTTTCCAGATCGTTGTGCTTGCCGCTGACGCGCATGCACTTCTGCGCGGTCGTGGCCCGCGAATAGTCGCGCTGGTCGAGGCCCAGGAAGACGTCTTTGAACTGCACCATCCCGGCGTTGGTGAACAGCAACGTGGGGTCGTTGCCGGGAACCAGCGACGACGACGCGACCCGCTTGTGACCCAGTTCTACAAAGTAGTCCAGAAATGCCTCGCGCACCTGCGCGCTGGTCATCTTTTTCATCGTGTGTGATTCTCTTTCGAATCGGCCCGCAATGAAATTGCGCGGCAATTATAGTAAGCCGCCGGGTCATTGGCAACGGTTGGGCAGCACCGGGACGGAAACCAACCCGTATCGAGCCGCCGGGCGCGGGGTGAACAGATTGCGGTCGAGTTCGCCGGTTACAGTGGTGGGCAGGGGCGCTCGTTCACTGGTAGCGCAGGATTTCGGCGACGGTCTTGCGGCCAGCTTGCACGGCCGGATAGAAGGTGGCCAGCACGGTGATAGCCATGACGCCGACCAGGCCCAGAATCGGCGCGAACGGCGTGTAGTTGAACTTGATTACCTCGTTGAACGGTACCGAGGCGAGCAGCAGACGGCTGAGGTAATAGCTGATGGGGATGGCAAGCAGCCACGCACCGAGGCCGACGACGACCCCCTCGACCAGAAACTGCAGGATGATGATGCGCGATGTCGCCCCCACCGAGCGCATGACGCCGATCTCGCGCTGGCGCTCGTGGACTGCCATCGAGGTGAGCGTGAACAACCCGATGCCGCCGACGATGGCCATGAGCAGGGTGGCAAAGCTCATCAGCACGCCCAGGCTCAGGATTGTATCGGCAACGCGATCGGCGAAGTTCACCTGATCGGTATAGACCGGGACGGGCCGGGCGAACTGGCGGGGGTCGAAGGGATCGGCCAGGTCGATGCGGAAGGTGCGCGGCGTGAAGGCCCGGTAGTCCTCTCGCACAATATCGGCCAGCACGGTCCAATGGAGCGCAATCAGCATCGGGCGTTCCGCGTCGAGCGTCCCTTCGGGCGCCTGGCGCAAGATGAAGCTCATCTGCGCCGGGTCGATATCCACCACGCGCAGAACCGGCAGGGTGGTGCGTGGGGCTTCGATCAGCCCGCCCATCAGCGAGCCGTCCGCCGGGCGCAGGCTGAGCGTATCGCCGTCGGTCACGCCGATCGTGTCGGCCAGGTCGCGGCTGATGATGATGCCGGGCGTCTCGACGCTGAAGTTGCGCACCAGAAAGCGCCCGACATTGTCGTCGATGCCCACTGCCCACACTTCGGAATCTTCCAGCGCTTCGAACGAGCCATCGTCGCTGACGCGCACCTTGCGCCAGTACGCGTTTGGTTCCGGCGCGTCGCGCAGCGTGCCGATGAACGAAGCCAGCTCGTCCGAGCGCATGAACGCCGTCTGAATCGGATAATCGGCGATGCCAATGATCTCGAACGAGCGCGTTTGCTCGGGCGAGCTGAGCGTCAGCACGTCCCCCAACGCCTTGTCGAAGCGGTCCGCAATCTCCGGCGTAATGACGATCCCTTCCCGTTGCGGATCGTCCTGCCAGCCTGTCCCACTGATCAGGCTGATGTCGCGCGAGTTTGCGACCGGATCGACGGCGGTGACGAAGATGTGCGGGGCCTGATCGGCGGTGGTGGTCTCGTCGGATGTCACGGTGATATCGACCGGATCGTTGACGGTCACCTCGACCGCCACGCCGGGTTGGATCTCCGAAATGGGTTCCTCGGACAGCAGGCTTTGCATCACGCTGGCGACGCTCAGGCGCGCCGTATCAACCGACAGATCCAGGCTGAGTTCGGCGCGGATGTCGGTGATGACGCCGTTGAGGCGGTCGAAGACGGCGAACATGCCCATGAAGGCCGCGGTGGCGAGCATCAGGGTCAGCAGGGTGAGCGACAGGCGCGACTTGTGCTGCAGAATGTTGTTGATCGCGTGGTCGATGGTGAGCGGCAGACGAATGCGTGCCAGCAGGTGCGCCAGCGGCCCGCGCCCGTAGTCCGCACGGATGCCCTGGTCGGTGATCGCTTCCAGGATGGTCACGCGCGAGCCGTTCACCACCGGGACAATCGCGGCCAGCACAGGCACAACCAGGCCCATGCCCAGGCCGAGGGCGATGGCGAGGGGCGGCGGCGACGTGTCTTCCAACAGGGTGTTGGCGAGCGGCGCAGCAGCCTCGGCCGCGGCCCGGCCCAGCGGCAGCCCGGCCAGCACGGCGGGAATGGTCCCTATCACGCCATAGGCAAACGCCAGGCCCAGATAGATCAGCATGATATCGAACTCGGTCGCGCCGAGGGCTTTCATCGCGCCAATCTGCTGGCGCTGCTCCACAACGACCGTACTGATCACATTCGTGACCAGGAAGTTGGACACGATCATTGCCACGATCGCCAGAATCATCAGCACCCGGCTGAACTGGCGCGCGCCGACGATGAACGCGTTTTGCTGCGGGTTGTCGAGCAGGTAAAAGGCGATGGAGTAGGGCGTCAAGTTCGAAATGACGCGGCGGAACTCGGGCGACCGCTCGCGCGCGGTGGCGAAGTCTGTGAAGCGCACGTAGAGCGAGCTAAACCCCGTGAAGCGGATAATGCTTTGCGCGTCCGCATAGGTCGCGTAGACGTTCTCGGTGTTCTCGTTGCTGCCGAAGTACATATAGGGCTGGAAGATGAACCCGACGACTTTCAGCGTAGCCGTGCCAAACCCGTTGCGCTGCGCGACGATCGTATCGCCGAGCTTGATACCGTACTTCTGCGCCATGCGGATCTCGATGGCGACCTCATTCGCGCCGGGGGTGGGATAGCGCCCGCGCATCAGGCGCACCGGCTCCAGGTGGATGCTGCCGAACGGCTCCGAATAGGCGTACATCTGGCCGGAGCGGAACTCGTCATCTTCCGGCAGCTTCCACCGGAATCCGTAGACGGCCTGCCCCTCGACGTCCGTGACGCCGGGGCGGCTGCGCAGCAGTTCGAGCACGCTCTCGTTGTTCACGCGCTGGACCGGCTGGTCCAGATAGACGCGCAACATCGCCATTTCGGACGGGTTAAGGTCTTTTTCGAGCTGGCGCGTCATCAGCTCGCCCATCGTGACCAGCACCACCACGCCCAGCACGCCGACAAAAACGCTCAGCGATACTAACAGCGTTCGAGTCTTGCGTGAGACGATATCGCCGATGATCTTGCGCCGGTGTGTCCTGAACATTCGGTGTTTCGTGCCTTACCGCGCGCGCTGAAGCGTGTTCTGCGGCGACTCATTGCGCATTCGAGGGGACGGCGCGGCTGCCTGGCCGCCGGCCGGATCCGCGCGACCGGCCGGCGCTGCCTGCCAGAGCTGCTCCAGCAGGCGCGCGCTGGCATCGGTAAGCTGGCGCATCGTCTGAAGCTGCGTGGGATGGACCCGCCCGGCGCTTGCGCGCAGGCGGTCTTTGCCGCCGGGGCTGATGAAGCGCAGGCCGGCGCACACGTCGCGCAGGCTGATCTCCTTGAACGGCTCGCCGTGCCCGCTGCCGTCCATCACTTCGCGCGCGATCACATGCAACGGCGCGTCCCACAGCCAGGGCACGCCCAGCCGCTGCATGGCTTCATCCCGGTCGCCCAGCCAGCCGATCGTCAGCTTGCCGACGAGAAAGAGCACATCCGTGACCGGTTGGACGGTCACCATCCAGATGACGTCTCCTGGTGCGGCTCGACTGAACTGGCGGCTGCCCATGTGGCGCAGTGTGGGGATTATCTCCTCATAGCGCGGCTGGACGGTCGGCCACTTCCAGTACTTCATGAAATGCGCCATACCCGTGTCTTGCCATTCCCCCCCCGCTTGCTTTCTGCGGGGCGGCGATCTCTGTGCGCCCGCCCAATGGCGCGGCAGCGCGCGGAGTTCACAACCCCTCATAAGAACGTAACCTATGGAACGACGCCGCGCAACATGAGTCTGGCTGTTTTCGACGGCAGTCTTCGGGCGCCGGGGTGGTGCAACCAGGGGACAGGTGAAATCGCGGCTCTGCATGGTATGATAATCCCGTTTTGCAGCCAGGCCCATTCTGCGGGCTGGATGGACTATGGGGCGAAGATGCCGGGGATGACCGGGGTGGGGCGCGGCGAATGAGACTTGAGATCGAATATCATGGCGACGGCGAGGCGCAGTTCGGCGGGTTCGCCCGCGTGTTTGCCCAGGCGTTTGGGCGCGGCCTGAGCCATCCGGCCCCGGCGAACGGCTTCGCCGGGCGCATCCTGCGCGGCACGGACGCGGCGAGCTTCGAGCGGCTGAGCGATGATCCAGGCCGGCGGCTCGTCTTCTTGCTGGACGGCGAGGGACTGTCCGGGCTGGTTGGCCTGGGCGGCGCCGACATCCTGCGCCACATCGGCTACGACGAGAATCTCATTGTGCGCCTGGTCGCGCGCGGAACGCGCTTCAAGCTGGCGCTGATTCCGTCGGCCACCCTGGTGCTGGCCACCTGGGACAATCTGCTTGCGCTGGCGGGGGAGGTCTATCCAGAGTGGGCCGGGCGGATTGCACGTGCCGCGCCAGAGCTATGCCGGCTGAGCTACGACGAGGCGCTGGTGGCCGGGGGCGAGGCCACCGCCGTGCGCGCGTTCTTGCGCGACGAGCTGAATGTCAACGCGCTGTTCGCGGGCGACGGCTACACGCGCCATCCCGATGCCCCCGACGTGCCCCGCTGTGCCGAATATATCGCGCGCAATCAGCCGCTGGCCGACTTCGGCACCCGCTGTCTGATCGAGTTCCCCGTCACGCTGCCCTGAGCCTGTCTGGCGGGCGAATCGCGCCGCCTGTCAGGACGCGCTGTCGGGCGGGGTGTCTTCCTGGGCGGGCCGGCTGCGGGGCGGTTCTGTTTCGATGGTGTCTTCGGCGGCCAACCCGGCACGCTGGCGCAGGCGCCGGATGATGGCCGGCGGCGTGAGCAGCATCAGCCGCCGCCACAGCCGGACCAGCGGGCGCCGCAGCCAGGCCAGCGCGTACTCGCCCTGGCGGCGGCCCCAGGTCAGGCTGTAGGCGGTGCGGGCCGGCATCGCCGACCACTCCACGATCATCGCGGCCCAGCTCAAACCGCCGCCAAACCCGACAAACGCCAGAATATCGCCCGGTTTGATCAGTTCCCGCTCGGCCACTTCGGCCAGCGCCAGCGGGATCGAGGCCGCCGAAGTGTTGCCGTAGCGTGCGATATTGCTGTAGACACGCTCCTCAGGAATCTTCAAGGACTTCGCGGCGTATTCGATGATCCGCTGGTTGGCCTGGTGCGGGATGACCAGCGTCAGATCGTCGGGCGTCAGGCCGACCTGTTCCAGCGCCGCCTTGATGCTGTCCCCGATGATCCGGGTGGCGAAACGGAACACACCCTTGCCATCCATATAGATGCGGTGCATCTCGTGCTTGCCGTCTTGCAGGTAGGTGTCGCGGCTGCTGACGGTTGGCAGGGTGAGCATATCCCATCCCGAGCCGTCCGAGCGCAGCACGCTGCTGAGGATCCCGCCGGGGATGTCGCTGCCCTGCAGCACGACCGCGCCGGCGCCGTCGCCGAACAGGATGCACGTCCCCCGGTCCGCCCAGTCGACCACCCGGCTGAGCGTCTCTGCCCCGATTACGACTGCGGTGTCGATCTCGCCGGTGCGGATTTTGCTGGCGGCCATGTCGAGCGCGTAGACAAAGCCGGAGCACGCCGCGCTCAGGTCGAACGCCCCGGCGTTGGTGGCGCCGAGGTAATCCTGCACCATGCTGGCCGTGCTGGGGAAAATGTACTCCGGCGTGGCGGTGGCGACGATAATTAGATCGATGGCGCTCGGAAGCATATCCGCCACGTCGAGCGCCTTTTGGGCGGCGCGGGTGGCGAGGCTGGTCGTCGTCTCGCGCTGCTCGGCGATGCGCCGCTCTTTGATGCCCGTCCGTGTTGTGATCCACTCGTCGTTGGTGTCGACAATGGCTTCCAGGTCCGAATTGGTCAGCACCTGCGACGGCACTTCCATGCCCCAGCCGACGATGTGGGCATAGCGCAGCGCGCGCGGGCGGTTGGCAGCGGCCAGCCGGCTGCGGTGTAGCGGGCGGGTTTGCGATCCTTGCTCGGCCATTTAGTCTGTGTACTTGCTAAAGATCAGCACCGCGTTGTGACCGCCGAAGCCAAACGAGTTCGACATCACATGCGTGATCTCCGCCGGCACGCCGACGTGCGGCGTGTAGTTCAGGTCACATTCGGGATCGGGCACGTCCAGGTTGATGGTGGGCGGGATGAACTGGTGGCAGATCGCCTGGATGCTGAACACGGCCTCGACGCTGCCCGCCGACCCCATCAGGTGGCCGGTGACGGATTTGGTCGAGCTGATCGGCACGCGATAGGCATGCTCGCCGAAGACGGCCTTGATCGCGCGCGTCTCACTGACGTCGTTAAGGGGCGTGCTGGTGCCGTGCGCGTTGATGTAGTCAATATCTTCGGGTCGCAGCCCGGCGCTTTTCAGCGCGCGGCGCATGGCTTCCTGCGCGCCTTCGCCGTTTTCCAGCGGGGCGGTGACGTGATAGGCATCGCAGGTGCTGCCGTACCCGGTCACCTCGGCATAGATCCGCGCGCCGCGTGCTTTGGCGTGTTCCAGCTCTTCCAGCACCAGCGCGGCTGCGCCTTCGGCGATCAGGAACCCGTCGCGGTCGGCAGAAAAGGGGCGCGAGGCTGCTTTCGGGTCGTGGTTGCGCCGCGAGAGCGCCTGCATGTTCGCCAGGCTGGCGACAGCAAGCTGCACCATACCGGCCTCGTTGCTACCCGCCATCATCATCGTGGCCGCCCCACGCCGGATTATCTCGAACGCCTCGCCGATGCAGTTGTTGCCCGTCGCGCAGGCCGTGGCGATCGACATGTTCGGGCCGCGCAGCCCCAGGTCGATCGCGATCTTCCCCGCCGGGCTGTCCGGCAGCATCATCGGCAGCAGCAGGGGGCTGACGCTGTTGGGGCCTTTTTCCAGCACGCCGACGATCCCGTCGATCAGCGACTGGATGCCGCCGATGCCCGTGCCCATCACTACCCCGAACTCGTACGGGTCTTCTTTCGACAGATCGATGCCGGAGTCCTCAAACGCCTGGGTGCTGGCATACAGTCCAAAGTGTGTCACGCGGTCGGTGCGGCGATACTCGCGGCGGCCCATGAACGCCTCCGCATCGAAGTTCTTGACCGGGGCGCCAATGGTGACTTTTAGACCGGCTTCCTCAAATTCTGGGATGTATTCGGCACCGGACACGCCGTTGGCCGCGTTGGCCCAGGCCTCTTCGGGCGAGTTGCCCACCGGGCAGATAATCCCCATGCCGGTGACGACCACACGTTTGAATTCCACCTGCCAATCCCTCCGATTCCGTGAGCATGTGCCGGTTGGTTCCGGCACCCGGTTCGCGCCGCCGGGCGATGTGCTTCCCGCGCGGCGTAATTATACCATCTCAAGCCGCCTGAGGTTGGCGGACTTCGCAGGGTATAACCCGCTGCCGCGCAAAAGGTTGCTGTGCCAGGCGGCGAGATGGTGCCGTCATGGCCGGGATGGCGCGCGTGGTATAATCGGGCGCCGAAGGAGCAGACGCATGATTCTGATCACGGGAGCAACCGGTCTGGTCGGGCGGCATCTGGTCCCCCAGCTTGTGGCGGCGGGCTGGCCGGTGCGGGTCGCTGTGCCGGCCGGGCGGCGAGGCCGCCTGCGCGGCGGGACTTGGCCGGAAGGCGTCGACGTTGCTGAAGCCGAGCTACACGACTCTGAGGCGCTGCATCTGGCGATGCAGGGCGTGCATACCGTCATTCACCTGGCGAGCGCGCAGTGGTGGGGCAAGCGCCGCGATCTGGAGCGAATTGACATTCAGGGCACGCGCCAGGTGATCGCGGCGGCGCGTTCGGCGCGGATCGGGCGCCTGATCTATCTCAGCCAGCTCGGCGCGGAGCCGTCGTCGGCATATCTGCTGCTCCGGGTTAAGGGGCAGGTCGAGACGCTGATCCGCAACAGCGGCATCGCCTACACGATCATGCGCTGCGGCGTGATCTTCGGCCCGGAAGACCGCTTTGTCAACGGCATCGCCATGCTGCTGCGGACCAACCCGTTCGTGTTCTTGCAGCCGGGCAAAGGCGACAGCCTGCTGCACCCGCTCTATGTGCTTGATCTCGTCAAGGCGATCGAAAACAGCCTGGAAGCGATCGATCTGGTGGACGCGACCATCGAGATCGGGGGCGCAGAGTACGTGACCTTCAACGAAATGCTGCGCACCGTAATGCGCGTGACCGGCGCGCACCGGACGATCATCAGCATCCCACCGCACACCCTGCGCACCATGACGGCTCTGATGAACCGCATTGTCCCGCGCTGGCCGGCCACAGTGCAGTGGTTCGACATCCTCGCCAGCAACCGCACGGCGCAGTTAGGCAACCTCTACGACTACTGCGGGGTGCGGCCAGTGCGCTTTGAGGACACGCTGCTCACCTATATGCCCCAGCGTCGCTATCTGCCGGAGCTGTTCCAGTATATGCTGCGGCGGCCGGTGTAGCGAAGAACAGCTAAAAGCGGCGACGAGCAGCAAAAGACAGCAAAAGGCAGCGAGAGCAATGCTTTCGCTGCTTCGCTGCAATGATGCCGATCGCTGTTTGGCTATCCCTGCGCGGCGGAAAGCGCAGCCGGCCGCATCGCGCTGTACGACGGCCAGACCGGGATCGTGACCGGCTCGCCCAGGTCCAGGTGAGTCTGGCGCAGAGTCTGGAACAGCCCTTCGCGCGCGATGTCTTGCAGAGCGGTGTTGACCATCACGCGAAAGTCCGAGTCGCCCTGGGGCAGGGCGAACACTACCGGCTGCAAGTCGAAGACGTCATCGAGCAGCTTGACGCTCGCTGCATTCCCCTCGCGCATCAGCGCGTGCAGGCGCAGGCTGTCGCCGAAGATCGCCGAGATGTTGTTCTCGACGGTCATGGTGTAAATCGCGTCAGACTCGCGGTTGATCTGGAAGGTGCGCAGGTTTTGCCCGACGTTGAAGAACTCGGCGTATTTCTTGATCTGCGCTTCGCCGTCGGGGTCGTCGGCGAAGTAGCCGATGATCCAGTTCGTGCCCAGCATGTCCCGGAAGCCGGATAGACGCGAGTTGGCGGGCACCAGCAGGCGGTCGCCATGCATGAGGTACGGCAGGGAATAGTCGGTGGTGTGGTCGCTGCCCCAGCGCGGATAGATCCCCACCGCCAGGTCGGCGGCCCCGCTGGCCACCGCCGCTTCGGGATCGGCGACCGAGTCGGGCACATACGCGACCGGCACACCCCAGCGCCGCGCCATTTCCTCGACCAGCGCGCGGTTAAAGGCGTTCATCAGGCGCACGATCGCCGGAGCGTCCTGGCCGTCTGAGGCGACACCCGCCACCCGCAACGGCCGTCCGCTTTCCAGCCGGGCACGGACCGGGCTGGCCGGGGTGACCAGCTCCGCCGGGAAGTCGTCCACGCCGCGGGTGTCCTCGTACAGGTCGTCGTAGACCGGGACGAGCGTCACGAAGTCCATCGGCTCGTTGCCGAACCACTCGCGGTAGATTTCTTCCAGGCGGCCGCTGGCTTTCAGGCGCTGGAGAGAGCGGTTCAGCACGTTGAGAAAGTGCGGGTCGCCCCGGCGAATAACGAAGGCGTAGGGTTCCACCATCACCGGCTCGTTGACCAGGCTCATCTGCTGGCGCCCGGCGCGGCGCAGGCTGTCCAGCAGGCCGACCATCCCATCCACTTCACCGTTGGCCAGCGCGTCGAGTGCCTCGCGCTCGCTCATGTAGGGGATGATGTTGAACTCGACGCCGTTAGTCGCGGCCCAATGACGCAGGGCGCGCTCGCTGCGGCTGCCGATCTCAACCGACACGGCGTGCCCGGCAAGCTGCGCCAGGCTGGCGTACGGCTCACCCTGGCGGATCACCATGCGATGCTCGTTGAGGTAATAGGGATGCGTGAAGTCGAAGATCGTCTCGCGGTCGCGGCTCAGCGTCTGCTGCCCCATGAGCAAATCGACGTCGCCGCGCAGTAACGTTTCGGCGTCGTTCTGGCGCGTGACCTGCACGTACTCGACTTCGAGGCCCAACTCGATCGCCAGCGCGCGCATCACGTCCGCTTCGTACCCGGCGATCTCGCCGTGCTCGTTGAGCCACGCGAACGGCGCTGCGTTGAAGTATGTTCCCACCCGCAGGGTGCGCGTTGCCTGGATGCGTGCCAGCGCCGATTCGGTGACACGCACCGGGGCGGCGGTGGTGGGAGTCTGCGGCACGGGCGTAGGCGGGACGCGGGTCGGTGCGTAGAGGGTGAAAGTTGGGCTGGGGAGCGGCGTTTCGGTTGGTGTTGCGGTCGGTGGCTCCGGCGTGGACGAAGGCTCTTCGGTCGGCATTTCCTCTGGAGCTGGTGTCGCCTCGTCTTGCAGGGGCGGAGACGCCGCCGTGCGCGGCAGCCCTGGCCCCGCAGCCAGCGCCCAGAACGCCACGCCGCCCAGCAGCAGAACCAGACCGGCAATTGTCAACATCCGTCGCGTCATCATCATGGGACCGTCACTTTACCGTTTCGGCATGATTGCGATAGAGGCGGTGTTCCTCGATATAGGCGCGCACCGTGTCCGGCGTCTGGTAGCGAATGCTCAGCCCGGCGCTGATCCGGCGGGCGAGGTCGCTCGCCGAGATCTCGATCCGGGGCGCGTCGATCCAGTCTACCCGCGCGCGGATGCCGGGAATGTCCCGTTCCAGCCGCGCCAGATCCGGGGTGCTGCCGGGCCGGCGCATCACACCCAGCCGCGCCAGCGCGATCAGTTCATTCGGGCGAGACCAGGT
This sequence comes from Thermoflexus sp., assembly GCA_020724465.1. GTDB lineage: Bacteria > Chloroflexota > Anaerolineae > Aggregatilineales > Aggregatilineaceae > DYGX01. The sequence goes on along the minus strand of DYGX01000003.1, from coordinate 80,934 downwards.
CGGCAGGTCGCGCAGCGAATCGCCCCCAATGAGGAACACAAACTCGGCTTGCGGATGCTCCGCCTTTAGCAGGCGCAGCATATCGACGCTATAGTGTGGGCCGGGCCGGTCCAGATCGACGCGCGAGAGGGCGAAGCGCGGGTTGCCGGCGATGGCGCGTTCTACCATGGCCGTGCGGTGCTCGGCCGAGGCGCGCAGCGCCTCTTTGTGCGGCGGGTCGGCGGCGGGGACGAACAGCACGCAGTCCAGCGCCAACTCGTCGGCGGCCAGTTCGGCCAGGATCAGGTGCCCGTAGTGCGGGGGGTCGAAGGTCCCCCCCAGAATGCCGATCCGTTTCATCGCCGGCAGCTCCCGCGCGGAGCGATGCCCATCACTCGCCCCATTCAAGCTCCATGTCGCCGATGAAGACCGTGTCGCCCGGCTGAATCCCGTGGTCGCGCAGGGCCTGGCTGATGCCCATCGCTTCCAGGATGCGCTGGAAGCGGGCGGCGGCCTGGTCATAGTCCCAGTAGGTCATGGCGACGGCGCGCTCGATCCGCTGGCCGGACACACGGAAGCTGCCGTCCGGCTGGCGTGTGATCTCGAACGCGAACGGGTCTTCACCCAGGGTATAGACGGGGCGCTCCGCGCTTTCCTCGGCTTGAGGCGGCAGCGCGTCGAGCACGGCCACCGTGCGCCGCAGCAGCTCGCGCACGTTCTCGTGCGTGGCCGCCGAGATCGCCAGCGGGTCGTAGCCCAGGGCTTTCAGCGCGTCGCGGATGGCAGGCCAGCGTTCCTGCGCCTGCGGCAGATCGATCTTGTTGAGCGCGACGATCTGGGGTTTCTCGCCCAGCGCCTCGTCGAACAGCGCCAGCTCGGTGTTGATCTGATGAAAGTCGGCCAGGGGGTCTTCGCCGGCGCCGTCGAGCAGGTGGATCAAGGCGCGGGTGCGCTGGATGTGTCGCAGAAAGTCGTGCCCCAGGCCCAGCCCCTGATGCGCGCCTTCGATCAGGCCAGGGATGTCCGCCAGCACCATGTCGCGGTCGTCCAGGCGCACGACGCCCAGGTTCGGCTCCAGTGTAGTAAACGGGTAATCCGCGATCTTGGGCTTGGCGTTGCTGACGACCGAGAGCAGGGTCGATTTGCCCGCGTTGGGCACGCCCACGATGCCAACATCGGCCAGCAGCTTCAGCTCCAGATCGAGCGTGCGCTGCTCGCCCGGCTCGCCCTTTTCGGCGATGCGCGGCGCCTGGTTGGTGCTGGTTGCGAAGCGCGCGTTGCCACGCCCGCCGCGCCCACCGCGTGCCACCAGGACCTTCTGCCCTGGCCGGACCAGGTCGGCAATCAGAACGCCGGTGTCAGCATCACGCACCAGAGTGCCCGGCGGCACGGAGATGATGAGATCGGCGCCGCTCCGTCCGGTCCGGTTGCTGGGGCCGCCGGGCTGGCCGCTCTCGGCCTCGAAGTACTTCTGCTGAGAGAAAGCTTGCAGCGTGTTCAGCGTGGGTTCGACGACCAGATAAACGTCGCCGCCTTTGCCACCGTCGCCGCCTGATGGGCCGCCGCGCGGGACGTACTTTTCGCGCCGGAAGTGCACGATACCGTTGCCGCCGTCGCCGCTTTTGACCCGGATTCTTGCTTCGTCGTATGCCATAGCGCGGGAGTCTAGCGCGTGGGTGAAGGGGCGTCAACCAGCGCGCCGCGAGTCAGGCACGATGCGAGCGCTGCGGATGTCGCTCAGTGATCGCGCTCGACGACCTGGCGTGCCAGCTCACGCAGGGCATCGACCGCGCCGGAGCCGGGCAGAGCGTCGAGATGCTCGACGGCCTGGGTGGCGAACTCGGTGGCTTTCTCGCGCCCTTTCGCGACGGCTTCTTCGATAGTGCGCCCGCTGAGGATCGCCTGCTGGATCGCCTGGCGCGAGATGTCGTTTTCGGCCTCGACCGCAGGGGCTGGCACGCCGGCGGTGTCGCCGCTGCTATGCTGGATGGCAACCGCGATGCCGCGCCCCTGGGCGATGTCAATCCCCGCATTCTTACCAAGCTGCGCGCTATCGGCGACGAGGTCCAGCACGTCGTCGATGATCTGGAAGGCGATGCCCAGGTTGAACGCGTACTGGCTGAGCGCCTGGACCCAGGCGCGGGGCGGTTCGGCGGCGGTGGCGCCCAGTTCGGCGGCGGCCACGAACAGCGCCGCGGTCTTGCGCGCGATGATCTCGAAATAGGTCGCCGTGTCAAAGGTGCCTTCGCGCGCGGCCTGGATCTGCATGGTTTCGCCTTCGACCAGCGCGGTCGAAGCGCGGGCCAGAATGCGGTTCAGCTCGGTCGAGTAGGGTGCCATCAGCTCGTACGTGCGGGTAAAGAGGTAGTCGCCGGTCAGCAGGGCGAAGGTCCCGCCCCAGCGCGAGTTGACCGTCTCGCGACCGCGGCGCAGCGTCCCGTGGTCGTTGATGTCATCGTGGACGAGCGTCGCTGTGTGGATGATCTCGACGGCGGCGGCCAGCGGGATGGCCGTCTCAAAGTTGGTGCCGCCGGCGGCGCTGTAAGCGAGCAGCAGCAACCGGGGTCGGACGCGCTTGCCTCCGGCGCCAAGGATGTGCTGGCTGGTTTCGCGCAGCAGAGGCACGGAGCTATCGGCAATCGAAAGCAGCAAATCGTCGACCCGCTGAAGGGCCTCGCCTACTTCCATGCCGCAACCTCCCCGGAATATCGCACCGCCGATCGATCATCCATGAGCGCACCCGCACTGTTTGTGTCTTTTAGAACTTTCTAAATGGATTATAACTTCGCGCGTCGCCACCCGCCATGTTTGGGCGCTGCGCGTCGCTCACTCGAAATCTACCCGGTGAATCTCGCTGACGTCGGGCTGCTGCTGGGCCTGTTCGATGATCGTCGTCAGCAGCAGGCGCGCCAGCCCAAAGAAGTCATGAAGCTGCGCCAGCCGGGAGCGATAGAACTCGGCCAGCGCGCGCTCCTCGTCGGTCATGGTGGGCAGAGCTGTTTCCAGCATGGCGGCGTTCTTCTGCAGGACGCTTAACGCCTGGTTGACATCGCGCAGCTCGCGGCTGGACAGCACATTGGTTAAGATGCGCCAGAAGTCGCTCTCGGCGCGGTAATACTTGCGGCGGTCGTCCTTCACCCAGACTTCGCGCACGATGCCCATATGCTCCAGCGTGCGCAGGTTGGTGCTGACGCTGGCTTTGGAAATGCCCAGTTGCGCCATCAGGTCGTCGAGGCTCAGCGGATCGGGGCTGAGCAGCAGCGCGCCGTAGAGCTGGCCCATAACTTTGCTGAAGCCGAAGTAGCTCGCGAGCTGACCAAGGCCCTCAAGCACACTGGTGTTCGCCGCCTGGATGGTCGGGTTTTGGGACGCCCGGAAGATGCGCTCGCTCATGGTTCTCGTGCCCCTGCAGCGGACCGGGCCGGATTGTCGGCGGGATGATTCGGCCACCGCATGCCGGCAGAGACGATGGTAACAAGCCGCGGCGTGCGTGGCAAGCCCGATCTGCTCTGCCGCGCCGCCATACGACGCCCAAGAATGCACAGACTGCCGTAGGGAAGCCGTTGTTTTTATGCCCCGGCGACTCGGCGGTATAATGAGGCAGTGATAAGCCCTGCGAGATTTTTTCAGTACAGCCAGAGGGGGTAGCCATGCGGGGTCGATCGGTGGCGAGCGCGATAGCCACAGTACTGGTGGCGCTCGCGTGGCTGGCGGTGCTGGTCGAGCCGGCTGCGGCTGCGCCCTGCGTCCCGCCGCTATCCCGCTACGTCACCGCGTTCGCTGCCGAAGCGGGCGGCCTGTCGGGGTCGATCGGCGCGGCGGGCTATAGCTGTCTTCTGGATCAGGACGGCACGTTTCGTCCCTCGCTGACGGTTAAGGGCATGCTTGCGCCCGGCGCGCTGGGCCTGCCGGGCGAGCAGATCACCTGGATCATCACCGTGGGCAACAACGGCACCGCCCCCGGCGCGGATATCAAGATCACCGATCGGGTCTACGACGAGCTGAGGATCGACAGTGTCGAGGTCGATCGGGGCGATTTTGCCATCAGCGAGCAGGTCGTCGTATTCAACACCCCCACCTTGCAACCCGGCGAGCATTTCCAGATGCGCATCAACACCACGGTGCTGCGCACCCCACCGAGCGGCAGCCTGGCCAACCGCGCGCAATTGACGGCGGTTGGACCGGATGGCGTGGTCGAGGAAACGGCGCTAACGGAAGTCTTTGTGCCGAGCGGCCTGCCCGCCACAGGCTATCCCCCGGCGGACGACCTGCCCGGCTCAGGCGAGCCATCGGTGCTGGCGGTCGCGCTTGGCGCGGTGGCGCTGGTGGCGCTGGCGGCGTGGTTCGTCTGGTGGCGCGGGCGCATCCGGATGCATCCCGGCTAGGGCGCGGGTGCCCGCTCCGTTCTCCGAACGGTTACTCCACATCATCGGGATCGATGTAGCCTTCGGTGCCGCGCAGCAGCCCGGCGCTCTCGGCCAGCGCGTCCAGATAGTACGCCAGGTTGCGCCCCGGACACTCCGTAAAACTGTTAAACTCGCCGTGTCCCGCCAGGTGAGTCAGCTCCAGACGCAGCGCCAGCCAGTTGATCAGGCGGCTGCCGGCGTCCAGTTGCTCCGGCGTGGGGGCTTCTTCCTGGAAATTGCCGAAGAACACGACCCCGACGCTGCCGGTATTGAATCCGGCGACGTGCGTCCCGCGCGCGCCCAGCGCCCGGCCCTCGAAGACTGTGCCGCTGCGCCCGACGCCGAAGTGATAGCCGATATCGGCCCAGCCGCGCTTGTCCATATGCTCGTTCTGGATCTCGCGCATGGTGCCGGGGTCGTCGTCCTCAACCAGCACCGAGTGATGCACCACTACCGTGCGGTAGACGGCACGCAAATCGCCGTCGTAGTCGAGCCAGCCCTCGGCGTTCTGAGGGGTGAAGAATCCGGTTTCGTTGGGAGCGCTGTGATCCGGTTCGCGGGCGTTCCAGTCCGTGCGGCGGACGATGGCGGGGCGGTCGATTGACTTGACCTGCGCGGGCCGCGCGGGCGTGGGTGTTGGCAACTCTGACGGCGACACCCGCCGCCCGCTGCTGAGCAGCAGATAGATGATCCCGCTGCCCCCGGCGACGCCAGCCGCGCTGACACTGAGACCCAGCAAGCCGAGCAGTTCACGTCGCGTGATGCGTGGCATAACCCTCTCGTGCGGTCTGGTTAACGGGTGGCGCGATCATACCAGCGGCAGGGTGGGATGGGCAAGAACCGGGCGATGTGTGGCCCGGCCGGACGGCGGATAACTGTTTACGAACCGGCTTGTTTTTCTGCTAGAACAATGCTAGGCTTGTTCACGCATTCACATTTCGAGAAGTGTTGACATAGAGCCATCTGGCACGAGACCTTTGGCCTGAGAAAGGAGGGGGACGGCCCCACTGAGTCCCAGCCCGTGGCGTGGGGCTGATTGGAGCCGTCGTGATGATTCGGATGGGTAACTCGAAGAACATCCCCGATATTGTCATTGGCCGGCTCCCGATTTATCTGCGCGCGCTGAACCTGCTGCTCGCCGAGCAGCGCGAATACACCTCGTCGCACGAGCTGGGCGAACGGCTGGGCATCAGCTCTGCGCAGATCCGCAAAGACCTTTCTCATTTCGGAGAGTTCGGCAAGCAGGGCACAGGCTACAACATCGCCTATCTGCAGGAACAAATTCGCCAGATTTTGCATGTTGATCGCGAGTGGCCGATGGCGGTGGTGGGCGCGGGCGACCTGGGCCGCGCCCTGGTTCACTACCGTGGGTTTGTGCCGCGCGGCTTTCGCGTGGTGTGCGTGTTCGACAACGATCCGGCGCGCATCGGCGAGCGGATCGCCGGGCTGACCGTCCAACCGATGAGCGAGCTGGCGTCGCAGATCGCCGCTCACCGTGTGCAGGTGGCGATGATCGCCGTGCCGCTGGAAGCGGCGCAAGAAGTCGCCACCCAGCTTGTCGAGGCGGGCGTAGAAGCGATCCTCAATTACGCGCCGATCACGATCTCGGTGCCGGACAGCGTGCAGGTGCAGTATATCGACCCGGTAGCGCACCTGCAGCATATGACTTATTACCTCACGCCGAAGACCTGAGGCGGCGTCAGCGGATCTCGCGCGCCAGCGAAGGCGGCTCGGCGGAGCGCACGAGGTGCGCGCGGCAGCGGGTGCGGGCCAGCGCGACGAGCAGCGCCAGGGCGATCCCCATGCCATCGATCGCGACGTCGAGCGCGGACGCACGCCGCCCGTCGACAAAGGACTGATGCCACTCGTCGCTGATGGCGTAGGCAAGCGCGATCACAGCCGTCAGGACGACCGCGCGACGCACCGGCAGGTGGTGGCTCCGCAGGGCACGCCACAGCGAGGCAGCCAGCAGGGCATAGACAAGGAAGTGCCCGCTCTTCTTGATGATCGCTTCCCAGGGTGGGGGGAAGACTGGCATCCAACCCGAGAAGTAGAAGGCTGCGCCGGGAGTATCCGAGGGCAGCTTGGGCAGCGAGGACGCCGCGAAGATCAGGGCCATCAGCCCGAGCACCGGCCCCCAGGTCCACAACCATTTCCATCCCGCACGCGTTCGAGCGATCATCTTCAAAATCACCCTTTGACGATGGCGCGATTTACGCTAACATGAGCAAGCCGCGGATGCAATCGACGGTTGCCTGACACATGCCCGATGCCCGGCGGACTGGCGGGGCGCGGCGCTGCCGCATGTGAGGAGCGCGCTTTTGATGTTCGAAAACACCACTCTGGCTTTCATCGGCGCTGGCAACATGGGCGAGGCGATGATCCACGGGCTGCTGAAACACGAGCTGATCGCAGCCGACCAGATCATCGCGTCGGACCCGCACGTGGAGCGCGGCGAAGAGCTGCGCGCGCGCTTCGGTATCCGCAACACCACTAACAACCTCGAGGCCGCGACTCAGGCTGATATTCTGGTGCTGGCGGTCAAGCCGCAGGTGCTGGAGCGCGTGCTGCCGGAAGTGCGCGGCGGGGCGCGGACGTGCTCGCTGGTGCTGAGCATCGTGGCCGGCGCGCCGATCCGCCAGATCGCCGACGGGCTGGCGAACGCCTCGGTGGTGCGCGTGATGCCCAACACCCCGGCGCGCATCGGCCAGGGCATCAGCGTGTGGACGGCGACGAACGAGGTCCCGCCGGAGCAGCGAGAGCAGGCCCGCCTGCTATTGAGCGCGCTGGGCAAGGAAATCTACGTCGACGACGAAGACTATCTCGACATGGCGACGGCGCTGAGCGGCACCGGCCCGGCGTATGTCTTCCTGTTCATGGAAGCGATGATCGACGCCGGGGTGCACATGGGCTTTTCGCGGGCCGTCGCGCAGGAGCTGGTGTTGCAAACCATGCGTGGCTCGGTGGAATACGCCGCGCAGTCCGGCGAGCATCCGGCCGTCTTGCGCAATCAGGTCACCAGCCCCGGTGGCACATCCGCCGAAGCGATCTACCATCTGGAAAAAGGCAGCCTGCGGACGGTGATCGCGCGGGCGATCTGGGCGGCGTACCAGCGCAGCGTCAGCCTGGGCGGGGGGCGCAAGGTCTCGCGCCTGGCGGGGCGCAACCCGGAAAACGGCGACAACGGCGAGGAAGCGAATTCCTAGCACGGCAAGGGGTGAAAATTGTTCATAGTTTTTTGATTTTTTCCTTCATTTGCTCTATTCTTAACAAGCGCATGCTCAGCGTGAGTCCAGGGGCGCCTGGCACGCTGCTCTCCGCGTGATTGAGGATCAGCGACATTCTTTTTTATCAGCAGCGATTAGCTTCCACACCATGCATTCCCAGGCCGCGAGGAGAACAGAATCTATGGCGGAAATAACCAGCGACATCACGAAGGGACTGCTCGAGCAGATTGAGAGCTTCGCGCGCGAGCGCCGGGCCGTCGATGTCGGCACGGTGGTTGAGGTGGGCGACGGCATTGCGCGCGTCGTCGGGCTGGAGAAAGTGCGCGCGCAGGAGCTTGTCGAGTTCGAAAACGGCACCCTGGGGATGGCGTTCAACCTTGAGATCGATAACGTCGGTGTGATCATCATGGGTGATTACATCGACATCAACGAGGGCGACGAAGTGCGCGGGACGGGGCGCGTGGCCTCGGTGCCGGTGGGCGACGGCCTGATTGGGCGCGTGGTGGACGCGCTGGGCCGGCCGGTGGATGGCAAGGGGCCGATCAAGGCGGACACCGTCTTGCCCGTCGAGCGCATCGCGCCGGGCGTGATCGAGCGCCAGAACGTGACCCGCCCGGTCCAGACCGGTATCCGCGCGATTGACGCCATGTTCCCGATTGGCCGCGGGCAGCGCGAGCTGATCATCGGCGACCGCCAGACCGGCAAGACCGCGATCGCGCTGGACACGATCATCAACCAGAAAGACCAGAACATGATCTGCATCTACGTCGCCATCGGGCAGAAGCGCGCGCAGGTGGCCCGCGTCGTGGCGACGCTTGAGGAATACGGCGCGATGGAGCACACCATCGTGGTCGTCGCGTCGGCGTCGGATCCGGCGGCGCTCCAGTACATCGCGCCGTATGCCGGGACGGCCATGGGCGAGTACTTCATGGAGTCGGGCCGCGACGCGCTGATCATCTACGACGACCTGTCCAAGCATGCCTGGGCGTACCGTCAGGTCTCGTTGCTGCTGCGCCGCCCGCCGGGGCGCGAGGCGTATCCGGGCGATGTGTTCTATCTGCACAGCCGCCTGCTGGAGCGGTCCGCGCAGCTTTCCGCCGAGCGAGGCGGCGGCAGCCTGACCGCGCTGCCCATTATCGAGACGCTGCTCGGCGACGTGTCCGCTTACATCCCGACCAACGTGATCTCGATCACCGATGGGCAGATCTACCTGGAGACGGATCTGTTCTATTCGGGCGTCCGCCCGGCCATCAACACCGGCCTGAGCGTGAGCCGCGTGGGTGGCGACGCGCAGCGGCCCATCATGAAGCGCATCGCCGGGCGTCTGAAGCTGGAAATGGCGCAGTTCCGCAGCCTGGCGGCATTTGCGCAGTTCGGCTCGGACCTGGACCGCGCGACCCAACAGCAGCTTGACCGCGGCATGCGCTTGCAAGAAATCCTCAAGCAGCCTCAGTACCGCCCAACTCCGCTGCGCGATCAGGTGGCGCTGCTTTTCGCCGGGACGCGCGGCAAGCTCGATCATGTGCCGGTCCCGCTGGTCAAGGAATGGGAAGACCGGTTCCTGACGCATTTCCACAGCCACTATCCGGACTTCGACGAAAAGCTCGCTGCGGCGGATTACAAGCTGACGGAGGAGATCGAGGCGCTGCTTGAAGAGGCGGTCGAGAGCTTCAGCGCGGTGTGGGACAAGCTGGCCGAGTCAATGGCCTAGCGTGCCTGGCGCGGCCAGGGTGGACCGGAAGAGAGTAGCTTATGCCAACAACACGCGAGATCAAGCGCCGCATCAACTCGGTGAAGAACATCAACCAGGTCACGCGCGCGCTGGAAGCCGTCTCCGCCTCATATGTGCGCCGGGCGCAGAACGCCGTGCTGGCGAGCCGGCCCTACGCGCAGCACGCCTACGACGTGCTGGTGAACGTCGCCGCGCAGAGCAAGGGCGAGCCGCTGCACCCGCTGCTCTATGTGCACGAGCCGGTCGAGCGGATCGGTATCCTGCTGATCACCGGCGACCGTGGACTGGCGGGCGCGTACAACGCCAACGTCATTCGCCGGGCGATGCGCTTCGCCGAATCGTACGAGCGCCCGATCCACTGGGTGACGGTGGGGCGCCGCGGGCGCGATGCGATCCGCCGCTGGATCGCGCGCCTGGAGCGCGACGACTCCGCCCCGGCGTACCTCAAACAGCAGGAGATCGTCGCAGAGTTTTCGTATCTGCCGGCTGATCCGGACCTGGGCGACGTCGCGGAGATCGCGCAGATCGTGTTCGACGAGTTCCTCAAAGTGCCGGTGCACGAGTTCTTCATCGCCTACACTCATTTCATCAACACGGTGACCCAGGCGCCGCGCGTGCTGCCTCTGCTGCCGCTGCGGCCTTTCGAGACGCACGTCAAACGTATCAGCGAGCTGGTCCAGCCGGACCCGGAAGTACGCAGCCGCACGCGGGATTACATCTACGAACCGGACGCGGCGGCGATTCTGGATGAGGTCATCCCGCGCCTGACGCAGCTTCAGATTCTGCAGGCGCTTCGCGAGAGCCTGTCGAGCGAGCACAGCGCGCGCATGGTCGCCATGCGCAACGCCTCGGAAAGCGCCGAGGCGCTGGCGGAAGCCTTGCAGCTTGAGTACAACAAGGCGCGCCAGCTGGTCATTACCAACGAGATTCTGGACATTATTGGCGGCGTCGAGGCGCTGCAAGACCGAGATTAGCCGGCCACGCAGACCCGGAGGACAGAAGCAAGGTTATGGTGACGCAAACCAAGCAGGAAGTAAAAGGCACGATTTCGCAGATCTTGGGCGGTGTGGTGGACATTGCCTTCCCGCCGACCGCATCCCTGCCGGACATCTACGACGCGATTCGCGTACCGCGTGAAGGCCAGGACGACCTGATCCTGGAAGTCCAGCAGCACCTGGGCGAGAACCGCGTGCGCTGCGTGGCGATGGACTCGACGGACGGGCTGCAGCGCGGTCTGGACGCTTTCGCGACCGGCGCGCCGATTCAGGTGCCGGTCGGCGAGGCGGTGCTAGGCCGCATCTTCAACGTGCTGGGCCAGCCGATTGACGGCAAAGGTCCGGTCCATGCCACGACCTATTACCCGATCCACCGCCCTGCACCGCCCTTCGACGAGCAGGCGACCTCGGTCGAGATGTTTGAGACGGGGATCAAGGTCATCGACCTGATCGCCCCGTTCCGGCGCGGCGGAAAGTCCGGCATCTTCGGCGGCGCTGGCACGGGCAAGACGGTCATTATCATGGAGCTGATCCGCTCGATTGCCAAGGAGCACGCCGGTTTCTCGGTGTTTGCCGGTGTGGGCGAGCGCACGCGCGAAGGCACGCAGCTTTACGGCGAGATGAAGGAAAGCGGCGTGTTGGGCCAGACGGCGATGGTCTTCGGCCAGATGAACGAGCCGCCGGGTGTGCGGCTGCGCGTGGGGCTGAGCGGGCTGGCGATGGCCGAATACTTCCGCGACGAAGGGCGCGATGTGCTGCTCTTTATCGACAACATCTTCCGCTTCTCGCTCAGCGGATCGGAAGTGTCCGCGCTGCTGGGCCGCATGCCGTCGGCGGTGGGTTACCAGCCCACGCTGGCGCAGGAGATGGGCGACCTGCAGGAGCGCATCACCTCGACCAAGACCGGCTCGATCACCTCGCTGCAGGCGGTCTACGTGCCGGCGGATGACTACTCCGACCCGGCGCCGGTCGCCGTGTTCGCGCACCTGGACGGGACGGTTGCGTTGGAGCGGTCAATTGCCGAGCGCGCGATCTTCCCGGCAGTTGACCCGCTTGCCAGCACCAGCCGCGTGCTTGATCCGCTGGTGGTCGGCGAGGAGCACTATCGCACCGCGCGCGAGGTTCAGCAGGTGCTCCAGCGGTACAACGACCTGCAAGACATCATCGCTATCCTGGGCGTGGACGAGCTTTCGGAAGAGGACAAGCAGGTGGTGGCGCGCGCCCGGCGCATCGAGTTCTTCCTCAGCCAGCCGATGTTTGTCGCCGAGCAGTTCACGGGCCGCGAAGGGCGCTATGTCCCGGTGAGCGAAACGGTGCGCGGCTTCCGTATGATCCTCGACGGCGACATCGAGGGCATCCCGGTAGATCAGATTCCGGAGCAGATGTTTTACATGGCGGGGACGATTGACGAAGTGGTGCAGCGCTACCGCGAGTCCGAGCATTATGAGGGCTAGCGGCGCCTGCGTCGAGAGAGGAGCCGCCGCTCATGCCGATTGAAGTGGAAGTGGTGTCGCCCGTCCGCCTGCTGTATCGCACCGAGCAGGCTGATATGGTGATCGTGCCGGGCAGCGAGGGTGAGCTGGGCGTGCTGCCTAACCACGCTCCGCTGCTGACGACGATGGGCTTCGGCGAACTGCGCATCGTGGAAGGCGAGGATGTGGTCAGCTTTGTCATCTACGGCGGAATTGTCGAAGTGCGTCCGGACAAGGTGACCGTGCTGGCGGACGATGCGGAGTCGGTGTACGAGATCGATCTGGAGCAGGTGGAAGCTGCGCGCGCCCGCGCCCGCGATCTGATGGCCTCCGCGCCGGACGACGCGCAGCGGGCCGAGATTGCGCAGGAACTGCGCCGGGCTGAGATCGCGGTCCGCGCCAGGTACCGCGCGATGCAGCAGCGCGGCGGCGTGCGCAGCGTGGAAGAAGAGAACAACAGCGCGTAAGCGCGCCACTTGTCTATTGCCGCGGGCGCCAATTCGCGCTAGGATGTACGTCCTGGCGCGAGTTGTTTTCTGCATGCGCCACGCGCCTGGGGCGCAGCCGCCGCGCGGCGGCCCCGCGACTGGGAAGGCAGTTCTGCATGGGCATGTTCTCTCGAAAACTCGGTGTGGATCTGGGCACGACCAACGTCCTGATCTATGCCGGGGGCCAGATTGTGTTGCAGGAACCCTCGATGGTGGCGCTGACGATTGAGGAGGAGCGCGTCGTCGCGGTGGGACAGGAAGCGCGCGACATGTACGGGCGCCACCCAGAGCACATCGAGGTGCTGCGTCCGCTGCGCGACGGCGTCATCGCGGACTACGAAGTCACCGAGGCCATGCTGCGCTATTTCTTTCGCAAGGTCAGCAGCCGGATGCGCTTTCGCGGGCCGGAAGTGATGCTCAGCGTCCCGTATGGCGTGACCAGTGTCGAGAAGCGCGCGGTGCACGAGGCCGCCGTGCGCGCCGGGGCGCGCGAAGCCTATCTGCTGCCGGAGCCGCTGCTGGCTGCGTTGGGCGCTGGCCTGCCGATCAGCACCCCGGCAGGCAACATGGTCTTCAACCTGGGCGGTGGAGCCAGCGAGGCGGCGGTGCTCGCCATGAACGGGATCGTCGTAGCCGAGAGCGTGCGCATGGGCGGGATGCGCCTGGACGAGGCGATCATCAACTACATCCGCCGCAAGTACAGCCTGGTCATCGGCGAGCCGACCGCCGAGTCGATCAAGATTCAGATCGGCGCGGCGGTGGACATCGGCGAAGAGCTGAGCATGGAGATCCAGGGGCGCGATCAGGTTGGCGGGCTGCCGCGCACTATCACGGTGACGACCGGCGAAGTGGTCGAGGCGATCGAGGAGACGCTGACGACCATAGTCGGCGCGGCGAAAGCCGTGCTGGAAAAGACCCCCCCGGAGCTGGCGTCGGACATCATTGACCGGGGCATTGTGCTGACCGGCGGCGGGGCGCTGCTGCGCGGCATCGACGAGTTCATCACCCGGCAGGTCGGCGTCCCGGCTTATCGCGCCGAAGATCCCCTGGTCGCCAGCGCCGTGGGCGCGGGGCGCGCCATCGAAGACCTCGCGTTTCTGCGCCGGACGGTCCAGGGGCTGTAGCGCGCCTGTCTTCCGGCGGGCGGGTCGTTGGATGCCGCCCGCGCATTGTGCTTTCCCCCGGTCGAACCGAGGCATTCCCCGCTATGTACATCCCCGGCGTGATACGCTGTCGCCCGCCGGCTGGCCGGTAGCGGAATCGCTCACTGCGGCGAGAGAATCCGCGGGCGCAGGCCGGGCACCAGCGGGTCGAAGAGCGCGAAGTGATCCTGCAATACCTCGCGGAGCTGGACGCGCGAATCGAACTGGACCGCGGCCGGGTCCAGGCCGGGCACGTAGCCGCGCTGCGGCATCAGCTCGTAGTCCGTCGCGGCAACGCGGTAGACCGCCTTGCGCTCCACCGGGCGGCCCATCAGCCGCACGCCGCTGACGCGCTTGCCGGGGGGCGCGCTGTGGTCGAGGTGATAGCTGAGGCCGGATACCTGAACGATCCCGACCGTGTTTCCGCGCAGCGCGTGAGGGGTCTGTTTCCAGACGTCCGGCGCAGCGCCGAATTCCAGCGCGCGGGCGATCTGCTCGCCAGTCAGCTCGGCGACGCCGGGGTTGGCGGGCGAGTGACAGGCGCGGATCAGATCGCCCAAAAAGACGGGCCCGGCCTTCAACCCGGTGCTCAGGTGCCCGGTGATGCACAGCGCCGCGTCTGCTTCGAGACGCAGACGTAGCGCATCGGCGAGCAACTGGCCCATGCCGCAGGCCCGATCGCTGGCAAGCTCCACGTCGTCGGACAGGCTGCCCACCTGCTCGCGCAGCACGCGCCGGGCTTCGGCCTGGATGCGACGCCACTCGCGCACCACATCCGGCGCTTCGGGACCGTCTTCGGGGACCTGGATGATCTGGCCGAACCACTGGCAGACGCGAGCATGCCCGTCCAGCGTGAGATCCAGCCGGCCCAGATAGCGCCCGAAGTGCCCCGCGTGGCAGATGGGCACGCCGCCCACGTCCGTTGGATAGTCCAGCAGGGTGTGCGAGTGCCCGCCGATGATGAAGTTCAGGTCCGGCAGGGCTTTGGCCAGCTGCACGTCGAGATCATAACCGAGGTGCGAGAGCACGCCGACCAGCTCGCAACCCTGCGCGCGCAGCGCGTGCGCATAGCGCCAGGCTACATCGATCGCATCCGGCATCTTGACGGGATAGAGCCGCTCGTACGCCCCGTGCATGGGGCTGGTCAGCCCGATCAGTCCCACGCGCACCGGCCCGCAGGGGACAATCAGCGTTGGGGTAGTACCCGGCACCGGGGTAGGGTGGACATCGCGGGTGAGCATGTTGGCGCAGACCAGCGGCAGCCCGCTGCTGCGCGCGATGGCAGCCAGCGCCGAGGGGCCGTAGGTCAGCGCCGCCCCGTTGCCGACGGCGCTGGCGTTGTAGCCCGCCGTCTTGAGCAGCCAGAACATCGCAGCACCTTTGGTCAGGTCGCTTTCCAGCACCTGGCGTTCCTCAACATCCCCTGCATCGAGCAGCAGGACGTGCTTGCCGGCGGCGGTCAGCTCGGCGCGGTGAACCTGAGCCAGATATGCGGCACGGGTCAGGCGCTCCACACGCCCGTGAATGTCGCCCGTATAGAGGATCGAGATCTGTAGCATATGTGCCGGTCCGTTGCCTCAAGGGAACGTTCAGGTTCCGCCAAGGCAGTATAGCACAGCCCACGACCCGCGCGAAACCGGGGCGGAGGGCGGTGACACGGCGAAATTCTATAAAAACTATGATAGAAATTCGCCTGTGGCTTGGCGGTGCGGGCGACGCGTTCTTATAATCGAACCAGAGTCCACACAGCGCTGCAAGCCCTCCCATTCGCCGCACGCATCATCCACCGGCGAGCGCTGTTGAAACATCTGCAGTTTTGTCACACAAGGAGCGAGCAGAATGGCGATCAAATATGAGCTTCCCCCGCTGCCCTACGCGTATGACGCGCTAGAGCCGCATATTGACGAGCAGACGATGCGTCTGCACCACGACAAGCATCATCTGAGCTATGTTAACGGCTTGAACACCGCGCTCGAAAAGCTGGCCGCGGCCCGCGAAGCAGGCGACTTCGCCATGGTCAAGCATTGGTCGCGCGAGGCGGCGTTCCACGGCTCCGGCCATTTCCTGCACAGCATCTTCTGGCCAAACATGGCGCCCCCTGGCAGCGGCCCCAGCGAGCCGACCGGCGATCTGGCCGCGCAGATTGCGAAGGACTTCGGCAGCATCCAGGCGTTCAAGGCGCAGTTTTCCGCTGCCGCGGGTGCCGTCGAGGGCAGCGGCTGGGCGTTGCTGGTGTGGGAGCCGAACGCCGGGCAGTTGGAAGTCTTGCAGGCGGAAAAGCACCAGAACCTGACGCAGTGGGGTGTCGTGCCGCTGCTCGTGCTCGACGTTTGGGAGCACGCCTATTACCTGAAGTATCAGAACAATCGCGGCGCCTACGTCGAAGCGTGGTGGAACGTGGTCAACTGGAACGACGTGGCCGAGCGGTTCAAGGCGGCGCGCGGCTAGCATTGGCTGATAGCGCGTCTGCAACACAGGCGGGCCTTATCCGGACTGGGTAAGGCCCGTTTTGTGTTTCACAACGCTCTTGCGCATTTTGGCACTTTTCAACTTGGCGTTTTGCCAGATGTGATCTATGATGAGGGCGTTGTGAGCGGGGTGCAGCCTGCTGTGCCTATCGTCACACGCGCAAGCTTGTATTCGTCACATGGAAAGTTGCCTGGTATCACGTATAGTGAGTGTGTAGTGCTCACAGCCTAGGCACTCCTTTTGAATCCTTGTAGAGGAGTAACTCATGACCCACATCATTACCAGCCTCTGCCTGCGCGACGGCGCCTGCGTCGAAGTTTGCCCGGTCGACTGCATTGTCCCCGGCAAGCCGGAAGAGGAATGGCCCTGGTATTTCATTGATCCGGATACCTGCATTGACTGCGGCGCGTGCGTTCCGGAGTGCCCGTTCGAGGCGATCTTCGTGGAAGATGAAGTGCCTTCCGCCTACGAGATGGCCCCCGGCCAGGAACGGATTCCGTTCCGAGGCGAACGCTATGCCGCGCAGGGTGGTGAGATCGTAGACCTCACGGCGGACATCCAGCCGAATTACGACTTCTTCAAGATCGGACCCGGCTACGACGCCGTCTAGGCTGGCGCTGGTGCGGCGCGACCGCACATCCCCCATCATTGTTCAGGGGTGGTCAAGGTGGCCACCCCTGTGCGTGTTGGGAAACGTCCGGCCTGGCTCTCGCTATGGCTGCCCCGTCCGGCCCAGCCGGTCATAATGCAGCAGCCCGTTGGGTTCGATGAGGATGCCGGTCACGTCGCCCCAGGCTGCCAGGATGTGGCTGTCCTGCCACAGCGGGGCGAGGGCGTAGTCGTCCAGCAACGTCTGCGCCAGCTCGGTGTAGATCGCCCTCAGCCGGGCTGGGTCACGCGACGATACCGCTTCGTCCAGCAGCGCGTCCAGCGCGGGCGAAGCGTACCCGTTGGCGGACGGGATCGGCTCGCGGCTGTGCGCCAGCGGCTCCAGATAGGCCAGCGGGTGCGGCACAAGCGGCGTCCAGCCGATGACTGCCGCGCTTAACGTGCCGGAACGCACATCGCGCATGAAATCCCCGCCGACGACTTCCCCTCTCACACTACCAAGCACGAAATTCGTGCCCCGGAAGCTGGCCCGGATCAGCTGCCGGAGTCCGGCGACGAGGCGATCCCCGTAGAGATAGCGCGAGGTCGTCAGCGAGAAGGATAGCCGGGACGTCCCCCGGTGGCTGTAGCCTGCTGCGCGCAGCACCGCTTCGGCGGCGGGCACATCCGGTTCGTCCGGCCAGAGGGGAGCGTAAGCTTCAGGGAACAAATCCGGCACCAGGCTGGTGAGGGGCGCAAGCTGCCCGCCGAAGACCTGCGCGGCGGCTTCCTCGCGCTCCAGCAGCCGGATGATCGCTTCACGCACCAGCGGATCGTCGGTCGGTTCGCGCCGCTGGTTCATGACCAGATAGTACGCGCGCGTGCCGGGCGCCGTGTATTGCTCGATGCCAGCGACCGCTGCGAGGCGGTCGAGATCGGCGGGGGCGAGCGCGCGCCACGCCAGATCGACCTCGCGGCGGCGCAGCGCCTCGCGCAGGTCGCGGGCGAAAGCGAACTGGCGCAGCTCGATGCGCGGCGTGACCGGCGGCGGGCCAAAGCGAAAGGCGTCGTTTTCCGTCAAGACGATCGCGCGGCCAACTTCGTAACGCTCCAACCGGTAGGGTCCGCTGCCGATCAGTCCAAGCCGGGCGAATGGATCGGGCCGGTCGCTGCCTGCCAGTGTGGGATGGACGGCGTAGTAGGGCGGAAGCGCGAGCAGGGCAAGGAAGTACGGCACCGGGCGCTTGAGCGTGAAGGTCAGCCGCCCGGCGTCATCCGCGGCGACCTGCGCGACATACGGCTCGACGGCATCGGCTGCCGGGCGGCGCAGCGCCAGCACCCGCTCAATCGAGGCTACGAAATCCTCAGCGGTGATCGGCGTGCCGTCGGCGAAGGCGGCGTCCCGGCGTAGCGTGAAGGTGTACGTCAGGCCGTCGTCGCTGATCGTCACGTCGCTGGCCAGCGCCAGTTCGTATTCGGTTGAGCCGGGGACCTGGCGCGTGAGGCCGGTGTAGAGGTGGCTCAGAACTTCCCACGCCGCCAGATCGAGGGTATCGCCCGGATCAAGCGAGCGGGGCAGGTCGGTGGTGCCGATCGTGATCGCTGCCGGGGGCTGCGCGCGTCCTGCGGCGAGGCCGCTCAGCGGGATGAGAGCGGCCAGCGCGCACAGCGCCAGCAGCGCGACCCGGCGGGCAGTGGTCATGGGCGCGCTGTCTCCTGGGGTAGGGCCGGAATCTGTCGCGCCGGGCCGGTCAGTCCGCGAGGGGCAGCCCCAGTCCCGGCGTCGGGTCAATGATAACGCCTTCCTGATAGATCATGTAGTGCAGGGCGGGTTGCTGCGCGGGGTTCCAGCGCCCGACGACCTGCCCGCGCGTCACCACGTCTCCGTCCTCGACCAGCCATTCCTGCACGCCGGAGATCACGACGGTGCTGTCCGCCGCCTCGTTGGTGATCTGGATGCGCGTGCCGTAGATGCTGGTCCAGCGGCTGAGGTTGACGACTCCGTCGAGCGTCGCCACTACGTCGAGCATTTCGTCCGGGGAGCCGGGGATCCCGATCTCGACCGCCGGCTCGATCAGCGCCCCGGCCTGCGCCCGCTCGAACGAGGTGACGATGCGCGCTGCGGGGTGGTTGACGGGCGCCCCACTGGGCTGCGCGAACGGGACGCTGACGCGCGGGCGGTCCTGCCAGGCCAGGCCAAACAAGGTCTGCAGATGCTCGGCGGTGTTGATCGAAGCAGGCTGGTCCCAGAGCGTGTCGCGCGGGCCGATCGCCAGATGGAGATGCGGCTCGATGAACTGCGCTGTGCCGCCGGTGTTGCCTATCCGGCCGAGCGGCTGTCCGGCTTCAACGCGCGTGCCATCTGGCACCCACAGCTCGGACATATGGCCGTAATAGTAGTCCAGGCCGTCGTCGCCCTGCAGCATGTAGCCCAGGCCGCCCACGTTGCCGCTGTATTGCCGGGCGATGCCGGATGTGATGGCGACGAGAGGGGCGCTGGTGGCCGCTTCGAACTCGGCGCGCGTCAGCCCGAAGCGCGCTTCGAGGTCGGCTGCGTTCGTGCCATCCCAATGGTAATGCGTCCAGCGGTAGGTGGCCGGGTCGCCCGCGATCGGGAAGGCATAGTTGCCCGTCGAATCGAACACGACGCCGGTCACGGTCGGGATGGGCGTCGGGACTGGGCTGGGGGTCGGCGTGGCGGCAGGCGTGGGCGTCGCTCGCGGCGTGGCGGACATCGCAGGCAGTCCCGTCGCGTCTGCTACCGGAACCGGCAGTGCCTCGGAGCGCATCTGCCAGGCTGTGCGCAGTCCGATTGCGCTCGACGCGCAGAAGACGCACGCGGCCACAATCAGCAGGATGCCAGTGTACGGATGGGAATGAAGCAGGGGCACAGCGCGTCTGGCCCCTGCGTTTACGGTGGCTTTGGCCCACGCCACCGGATCGATCTGGCGACGTGGGCGGCGAACGTGCTTACTCACCCGGTTTGGGCACCCCCTGTCGAAGCGGCCTGCGGACGGGCGTCGCCGCTATTGCGCGGGCCATTCATCATCCCCGGAAGCTGGCTGATCGCTTCGGTCAGGTTCAGGCCGGTGAGCGCCTCGACCGTGGCCGGAACCTGGGCGATGATCGACGCGATGTCGCCGCTGATCTTCGACGCGCCCGCCCCGGCGCCGTCCCCGTTGCTGATGACCACGATGCGCTCCGTCTTGGCGAGCGGGCTGGCGACGGCCTCGGCCACGGCCGGCAGCGCTTCGATCAACTGCTGGATGAGCGCGGCCTGGTTGTAGTTCTGCCAGGCGGCGGCCTTCTGCTTCATGGCTTCGGCTTCGGCCAGGCCCTTGGCGCGGATGGCATCGGCCTCGGCTTCGCCGCGGATGCGGATGGCTTCGGCTTCGCCGGCGGCGTGTGCCTCGATCGAGAAGCGCTCGGCTTCGGCCAGCGTGCGGATGCGATACTGCTCGGCCTCAGCCGGCTTGCGGACGGTGGCTTCCAGCTCGCGCTCGCGGCGCAGGGCTTCCTGTTCCTGCACCTGGATCTGCTTCTGGCGCTCGACCACCTCGATCTGGATCTCTTCGGCGCGCACCTGCTGGTTGGTGATGTTGGCCTGCAGCGTGCCAGCCAGGTCGGCTTCGGCGCGCCGGCGGTTGACCTCGGCGTCGTACGCGGCTTGCTGCAATTCGTAGTCGCGCCGGGCTTCAGCCTCGCGGGTGCGGGCGAGGTTCTCGGCAATGGCGGCGTCACGCTTGACTTCGGCGATGCGCGGGCGGCCCAATGCTTCGAGGTAACCTTCCTTGTCGCGCACATCCTTGATCACGAAGCTGTCGATGCCCAGCCCCATGTTTGCCAGGTCGCTGGCCGAGACATCCTGCACACTCTGGGCGAACTTATCCCGCTCGCGGTAGATCTCCTCGACCGTCAGCGTGCCGATGATGGCGCGCAGATGCCCGGCCAGCGTCTCGTGCGCGACGGTGCGGATCTCGTCAATCGACTTGGACAGAAACCGCTCGGCGGCGGTGCGGATGGAGACGTCGTCGCTGGCGATCTTGATCTGCGCCACGCCTTCGAGCGTCACCGGCACGCCCTGTTTGGTGTAGACATCGTCGGTGGTGACCTCGATGGTCATGATCTCCAGCGAGAGCGAGTCGACGCGCTCCAGGATCGGCCAGATGAAGGCGCGCCCTCCCTTGACGATGCGGTATGGCTCGATCTCGCCCGTCTGCGGGTTGCGGCGCTTGCGGCCGGAGATGACCAGAACTTCGTTCGGCCCGACTTTGCGCACGCGTGACGCCCATACCGCCACCAGCGCGAAGACGATGAACAGAAACAGCAGGATTACGAGGGTCCCAATCGCCACATCCATGGTAAGGCTTCCTTTCTCGGTGGGTGAGGTGGCAAGGGCTGCGCCACCCCCAGGCGGCGGCGCAGCCGTGTTACGTGATGGCCGTTACATAGGCGACGCCGCCGACGATGCGCTCGATGCGGACCGGCGTCCCGCGCGGATAGGACTCGCCCTGGTTGGTCGCGCGGGCGGAATAGGTCATGCGGGCGCCCTCGACCACCAGCGCCACCTGCCCGACGCCGTTCTCCGGAATAGGGGTGATGATCTCGGCGGCCATGCCGATCAGTTTGGTCTGGTGCACCTCGCTGCTGACAGTCGGCGAGAGAATATAGATGAAGAACGCCTGCGCTGCCAGGCCCATCACCACGCCGCCGAACAGCGCTGCAACCAGGCTGGCAGCCGGGCTGGCGTCCAGCAGCGTCACCGCGATCAGCCCGAACGCGCCGAAGGCCGAGATGAAGCTGGCGATCGCCAGCATGCTGACGCCTGCGGCCTCGCCCGCCGCGTCCAGATCGACGTCGCCATCCAGATCAAGATCGATATCCACATCCAGGTCGCCCAGTGCGCTGCCGATTCCCTGGAAAAACAACAGAAAGACGGCATAGATCACGCCGACGAACAGCGCCGCGGCGTAAAGCACGTTGAGGATGCTGTTCGCGAACAGATCGCTGAAGATACTGGCTGTCAGGGCGAACATGGCGATCCCTTTCTTACTAGCTGGCCCCCGCGCCGCCGCTATGGCGCCGCCAGGCCAACAGGGTCAACCCTATTATAGGAGCCGGGGCAGGGGCCAGCAATCAATCTGGCTGACAAGCGCCTGACGGTGTGCGGTGCTGGCTGACAGGCGTGTGCGCCGGGTGAGTTCTGGTATAATGCCCCGCAGAGGAGCGGTCGATGGATCAGAGCATTCCGGTCGGGCGGGTGGCCCTGCTGATTCTGGTGGTGTTGATCATCAGCCTGGTGGTGCTGGTCAGCGCGGTGCGCCTGCTGCCCGCGCCGCCCGGAGCCCCCACGCCGACTGCGCCCTATATCCTTGACCGGCCCGAAGCCCTGCCGCGCCCGCACTAGCGGGCGCGCCTCTGCGCAAAAGGATGCGTTCGGATGGACTTTTTACTCGCTGCTGCTGCCGTCGTTTTGGGTGTTGTTGTGGGCGGCGTACTGAACGCTCTCGCCGATGATCTGCCGATGCGCCGCACGCCCGGCCTGCCGCGCTACCCGGACGGCACTCCACGCCCGCCGTCGGCCTGGCTGGGGATCGCCGCGTTTCTCACCGGGCAGCGTACCCCGCCCGGAACGTCTCCGAGCGGGGCGGGCGATCCTGTGCCTGAGGGGGACGCCGCGCCGCGCCGTCGCCTAAGCTGGCGCTATCCGCTGGTTGAGATCGCGCTGGGGCTGGCCTATGGGGCGATGGTGCTCGGTTTTCGCGACGAGCGCAGCCTGCCGGTGTGGATGGTCTACGTGGCGATCATGCTGCTGATCACCGTCATCGACATCGAGCACCGCCTGATCCTGTTTGCCGTGATCGTCCCGTCGTGCGTCTTCGCGCTGATCGTGGCCGCGGTGCTCCCGCCGGATCCGGAGCGCTCGGTGGGCTACTATGCGCTGGGCGGCCTGGCAGGGTTTGCCCTCTATTTCCTGATGTTTCTGGGCGGGGTGCTCTTCGCGGCAGCCACGCGGCCGGGCGCGATCGCGTTTGGGTTTGGCGACGTCATGCTCGGCACCCTCAGCGGGATCATGTTGGGCTGGCGCGCGCTGATCTTCGCCTCGCTGATCACGGTGTTCGCGGGCGCGCTGGGGGCGCTGCTGTACGTGATTGCGTTGCAAGTGCTGCGCCGGCGCCATCGCTGGTTCACCCCGCTGCCCTACGGCCCCTACATCGTGATCGGCACGCTGGTGATGCTCCTGTTCCGCGAGCAGGTGCAGGACGTGCTCATCAACGGATTCTGAGCGCCGCGAAATCCCCCATCTCACCCAGCCGCACATTCACCACCTTGCCCATGTGCCCGGCATCCGTCTGCTGTAGTGTGGAATAGGCAAGTCAGCCGGTGATTCTCAAGGCAGGGACAGCAAATGGAGCGCACGCGATGGCGGATGACGATCAAAACACGACGCAGCCGGCAGCCGAGCCGGAGTTCGTGCCCAGCCAGGCCGAAGGGGACCGCGACCCCGCGCCGAAACAGGACAGGCACCGCCGCACGCCGGACAAAGCCGAAGGCGACCGCGAAGATGTCGAGCAGGCGTTGCGCGAGCAGGAAAACGACACGGCCAAATAGCGAAACCTGACCGCGTTCGGGCGATCACAGGCCGGTGTAGCCGCTCTGCGCGATGATGCCGCCCCCCAGGCACTCGTCGCCGAGGTAGATCACCGCGCCCTGGCCCGGCGTGATGTCGCGCAGCGGCTCGTCGAATGTGACCGAGAAGCGGTCGTTGTCTTCGGGCGTCACCCAGGCCGGGGCTGCTGGTGCCCGGTAGCGGATCTTCACCTCGGCGCGGAACGGCCCGGCAGGGGGCGCGCCCGCGATCCAGTTGGCGCGGTTGGCGATCAGGGTGCTGCAGCCCAATTCCTCACGCGTGCCGACAACCAACGCGTTGCGGGCCGGATCGGTCGCCAGCACGTAATACGGCTCCGGCGCGGCGATCCCCAATCCTTTGCGCTGCCCGATCGTATAGTTCGGCAGACCGGTGTGCTGGCCCAGCTCGCGCCCGTCGCGGGTGAGGATCGGGCCGGGGCGGACGGCGTGGGGCGCGTGCTGCGCCAGGAAGCGCCGGTAATCGCCGTCGGCCAGAAAGCACAGGTCCTGGCTGTCGCGTTTCCGGGCGACCGGCAGCCCCAGATCGGCGGCCAAGGCGCGGACCCGCGCCTTTTCGTACTCTCCGATAGGAAACAGGGCGCGCCGCAGTTTGTCCTGCATAAGCACGCTGAGTACGTAGCTCTGATCCTTGGCAGGGTCCAGGCCGCGCAGCAGGTGAGCCGTCCCGTCTGCGTCGCGGCGAACGCGCGCGTAGTGGCCGGTGGCGAGATACTCCGCGCCCAGCGCGAGCGCATGATTGAGCAGCCACTCGAAGCGGATGTGCCGGTTGCACTCCAGGCATGGGTTCGGCGTGTCGCCTGCAGCGTAGCGATCGATGAAAAACTGGACCACAGTGCGCCGGAAGACGTCCTGTGTGTCGATCACGTAGAAGGGGATGCCGAGCCGGTTCGCGATGCGCTGCGCGTCGGCCATCTGGGCGGGCGTGCAGCAGCGGTTGGCGACGGCCGCGCCGGATTCGTCGCTGCAGTCTTCGGCCCACAGACGCAGCATCATGCCGATCACGTCGTAGCCCTGCTGAACCAGCAGGGCCGCCGCGACCGAACTGTCGACTCCGCCGCTCATGGCGACGACGACGCGAGGCTTGCTACCCATCGTCTGCCTGCGCTTTGCGGTCAAACGCTGTAGAGCGGGCTGAGCGCCCGGACCCGCTCGACCGCCTGAGGCAAAATGTCGAGCACGGTGTCGATCTGCGCCTCGGTGGTGCTGTGACCGAGGGTCAGACGTAGACCGCCGCGTGTCCACTCCGGACCGTAGCCGAGCGCCTCAAGGATGGGCGAGGGCTGCGGGTTGCCGACTTTGCACGCGCTGCCGGACGAGGCGGCGATCCCATGCTGGTCGAGGTGCATCAGCAGCGTGTTGCTCTCCACGCCGCGGAACACGAAGCTGGCGTGACCTGCCAGGCGCTCGGTGGGATGACCGCTCAGCGCGGCATCCGGCACGCGGGCGAGCACGCCCTCAATCAGCCGGTCGCGCAGGGCGCTGAGACGTGCTGTGTTGTCGGCCAGCTCGTCGCGTGCCAGCTCCAGCGCGCGTGCCGTGCCGATGATGCCGGGCAGGTTATGCGTCCCGGCGCGGCGGTGATCTTCGTGTTTGGCGCCCGTCTGCGAGCTGAGGAAGGGCGTCCCTGCGCGCAGGAAGAGCACGCCCGCGCCCTTGGGACCGTAGAACTTGTGCGCCGACAGCGAGAGCATATCCACGTCCAGCGCCTGAACGTCCAGCGCGACCAGCCCGCCAGCCTGGACCGCGTCGGTGTGAACCAGCGCCCCATGCTCGCGGGCGATGGCAGCCAGGTCCGCGATGGGGTTGAACGTCCCGACTTCGTTGTTGGTGTGGATCAGGCTGACGATCGCGACGCCATCCCGGGGCAGGTTGTGCAGCGCCACACGCAACGCGTCTGGCTCCACGCGCCCGAAGCGATCGACTGGCACGATGCGCAGCGCAGCCCCCAGCGTGTCACGCAGTTGCCGCGCGGTGGCCGTGACGGCCTCGTGCTCGACGGGGGTCGTGATGATCGTGATCGGGCGGCCTTCGACACGCGCCGCCTGCGCCGGGCCGCGCAGCGCCAGGTTGTCGCTTTCGGTACCCCCGCTGGTGAAGATGACCTCGTGCGGGGCGCAGTTGAGCAGCCGGGCCACGCTCTCGCGGGCCACTTCCAGATCGCGCTCGGCCTCGCGGCCCCAGCGGTGCACGGCGAGCGTGTTCCCGAAATTGTCGCTGAAATAGGGGAGCATCGCATCCAGCACCCGCGGGTCAAGCGGGGTCGTCGCGCTGTGGTCCAGGTAGATTGAAGTCATTGTCGTCCTGCAATTTCTCTGATCGGCATGTGATAAATTTTCTCTGATCGGCATGTGATAAATTCCGTCCAATTGTACCGCAGCCTGAGGGGTTTGTCAGGGGACTGTATTTGCTGGGAGCGTCCTCAGAGGCTGAACTGGCGCTGCTCTTGTGCCGTGCGGCGTGCGGCGCTCGATCCAGCACGTCCTGCCAGGTCGGCTCATCAACCGTGTGGGCACGCCCAACCGACAAGGCAACAACTCGTCCGCCGGGGCCAGCATGTCGGCGCTGTATCCGACTCGACAAAGGTGAATCGTTGGCTGCTGGCTTCGGCACGCCCGGCTCTCACTTGCTGCTCTGTGTTTTTTGGCAGGGAGGACATGTTGGCACACTCATTTTGCCATATCCAACTACTTGACACTTCCCGTCAAGCCTTGCCCCTCGCCTGCCCCGCCGCTATAATTTCAGTGAGATGAATCAGGGTAACCACTGATGCAGAGCCGAGATCAATCGACACTTCAGGGGCGCCCCCTCTTGGCGCTCTTTTTACTTGCGGGCCGGCGTCCGGGAGAACAAAGGAACGACAATGACTGATTTCGTATTGGGACTGGCATCCTTTGTACTGGTGCTGATTCCGCTGGTGGTCATTCACGAGTTCGGGCATTTTATCGCGGCCAAGCTCGTCGGGATCACGGTGCTGGAGTTCGGGATCGGCTTTCCGCCGCGCGCCAAAGTCCTTTTCACACGCGGCGACACGATCTACACCCTCAACTGGCTGCCCATCGGCGGGTTCGTCCGCCCCTACGGCGAGGACTTCGTCAAGCCCAAAACCGAGGCGGAACTGACGGCGGACCAGCAGGAAATCCGCGAGCGCGGGATCAAGAACCCTAAGAGCGTCAACCAGGCGACGCCCTGGGAGCGCATCATCTTCATGGGGGCCGGCCCGGCGATTAACCTGCTGGCGGCGCTGGTCATTTTCGTGGTGATCGCGCTCATCGGCCAGCCCTTCGCCCGCGCCGACGTCACCGTGTACGACGTGATGCCGGGGTCGCCGGCTGAACGGGCCGGTCTGCAGCCGGGTGACGTGATCCTGGAACTGAACGGCGCGCCGGTCGAGTCAGCGGATGAGTTCAACGCGGCGCTGGCGTCGCTGAGCGACGAGACGGTCACGCTGGTGATCGAGCGTGACGGGGCTGTGCTTGAGCCGATCCGCTTGAAGGCGGACGTGGTCGAATCGGCAAATGTGACGCGCGCTTACGTCAACGCGGTCGAGGAAGACATGCCGGCCTTTACGGCAGGCATCCTGCCGGAAGATGTGATCGTCAAGGTTGACGACATCGAGATCACCAGCATCAAACAGCTTCAGGATTACACCGCCTCGCACGAGGGCCAGGAGATCGTGGTGACGATTCTGCGTGGCGGCGAAACGCTGCAGATCCCGGTCACACCGGTCAAAGACTCGAATGGCACAGCGCGGATGGGAGTCAGCATCTCACCGCTGCAGCCGGCCATCATTGGCCTGACCGCGGTTAACCGCGACGTGCGCACGTACACCCGGCCTCTGCCGCTTGGCCAGGCGATCGAGACGGGCTTTAACCAGTTTGTGGAAGTGCCGCGTCTGATCGTCCAGCTTGTCGGCGACATCATCCGGGGCGAGATCGGCGCCGAAGCGGCCCGGCCCGTCAGCCCGGTGGGCATCGGCCAGCTTGGCGGCCCGGTGCTGGAACAGAGCATCGAAACCGAGCAGGTCTACCCGATCCTCGGCTTCGCCGCGATGATCAGCATCGCGCTGGCGTTCACCAACCTGCTGCCGATCCCGGGGCTGGACGGCGGGCGTATCCTGTTCGTCATTATCGAGCTGATCCGTGGCAAGCCGATGGAGCCAGAGCGGGAAGGGCTGATTCACTTCATCAGCCTGCTCTTCCTGCTCAGCCTGATCGCGATCACGATCATCAACGATATCATCAATCCGATCGACGTCAGCAACCTGCGCTGAACGGCGCGGGCGTGAGAACAAAACAGGGTCATAGAACGCAATGATTCGCAAGAGCAAGACCATCAGTTTCACCGAGACGCTGGAGCAGCTTCGCGCCGACGCGCCGCTTTCAGCCGACGCCATCTACAGCCTGTCCGACCTGGTCGACCAGAACTGGGCCGACTTTCAGATCGTCTGGCCGAACCTCTCGGTCGAGCGCCGGCGCCACGTGATCGGACGGCTGGTGGATGTGGCAGAGACCAACTTCGATCTGGATTTCAGCCCGATCATCCACCTGGCGCTGGGCGACCCCGATCCCGAAGTCCGGCTGGGCGCCGTCGAGGGGGTGCTTGAGGAAAGCGACCTGCCGACCGTCCGCCGGCTGCTCAGCCTGGCGCAAGACGACCCGTTCTCCGAGGTGCGCGCCGCGGCGGTCAAGGCGCTGGGGGTCTTCGTGCTGCAAGGCGAGCTAGGCAAACTGCCCGAGCGCTTTAACCAGGAGCTTCAAGATACCCTGCTGGCGCTCTACAACAACCTCAACGAAGACCTGGACGTGCGCCGCCGGGCGCTGGAAGCGATCGCCAACTGCGGTCACGCCAGCGTCCCCGAACTGATCCGCGAGGCGTACTACGCCGATGAACTGCCCATGCGCGTCAGTTCGGTCTTCGCAATGGGGCGTTCGTGCGATGAGAGCTGGCAGCCGCTGGTGCTCGAAGAGCTGTCCAGCGAATATCCAGAGCTGCGCTACGAAGCCGCCCGCGCGGCGGGCGAACTGGAGCTGCGCAAGGCGCTCCCCCGGCTGATCGAGCTGGCATATGAAGAGGATCGCGAGATCCAGGAAGTCGCGATCTGGGCCATCGGCGAGATCGGCGGGCAGCTTGCCCGCAAGGCGCTGGATCAGCTTGCCGCGCGCGCCGAGCAAGACGGCGACGAGACGCTGCTCGAAGCCATCGAAGACGCGCAATCGACCGCGGCGCTGGCCGGCGAGGATATGCTCCCGCTGTTCGACTTTGGCCGCTACGACGAGCAAGGGCTGGACGACCTGGACGAGATCGATCTGGACGATCTGGACGACGAAGACGACGAAGACGACGATGAGTTCGACTTCGACGAAAACTTCGAGGAGTACTACAACTGAGCTATCCCTGCCGCTCCACGCGGCACCTCGCAGACAGCCGGGTTGTCCAGGCGCGCGCTTGGGCAACCCGGTTTGCCCAGCCGCGCCGTTCACCTATCGACCGCCTGCAACCGCAGAACCTGGAATGGAGTGAGAGCCGTAATGTCTGATCACAACTGGATGAACCCTGCTCAGGCCGGCGCCGACGACGAGCGCGACGCGCTGAACCGCCGCCTGCACGAAATGTCCGAGGAGCAGTTCCAGCGCCAGATGACACAGGCGGCGCACCTGCTCACGCAAGGCAAAAGCCGCGATGCTCTGCCGCTGCTCGAACGCTGTTTCGCGCTGCGGCCGGACGATATCGATGTGCTGACCAACCTGGGCGGAGCGTACATCCTCGCCGGACATCATCAGCGCGCGATCCCGTATCTGGAGCGTGCCACGCAACTGGACCCCAACAACCCGGCCGTCTGGTCCAACCTCGCCGCGGCGTACCTCGGCAAGCTGGTCACGTCCACCAGCGAGCGCCAGGCCCGCGCGCTGGAAGCCTATCGTCGCGTGATCGAGATCGACCCGGCCTATCCCAACGTGCACTACAACATGGGGCTGATCTACGTCGATCAGCGCGCGTGGGACAAGGCGCACGACGCCTTCACACGGGCGCTGGAAACTAACCCGCACGACAAAGACGCGCGAGTGATGCGCGACCGCGTTTTCGAGTTGCGCCGCCTGCCGCCTTCTCCCCTCAGCAACTAGCACCCGTTGTGAGCCGTCTGTCCGGCTGCTATAATGGCCGCGCGTGGTTGGAGTGGGGCAACTGCCAATGGCTGAGACACCCGACAAAAACCTGGAGCGGCTGCATGCCGTCGTGCATGGATGGGTCCAGGGCGTGAACTTCCGCGCGGCCACGCAGCACACGGCGGCACGGCTCGGCCTGAGCGGCTGGGTGCGCAACCGGCCCGATGGCACGGTTGAGGTCGTGGCCGAGGGGTCAAAGCGCGATCTGGAGCAGTTCGAGCGCTTTCTGCACCGCGGCCCGCCGGCAGCCGAGGTGGCCCGGGTCGAGATCCAGTATGGCCCCGCCACCGGCGAGTTTCACGGTTTTCACATCCGCTACTGAGGCGTGGACTGACAGGACGCGATGAGCGCAAACCCGCAACGCCTGGCCTGGGCGACAATGCTCGGTGGACTGATCATTTTCTGCCTGTTGTGCGTCAGCACGATCGTGTTCGCCCGGTGGTTCGTCTTCGAGTCCCCCACCGAGCTGAACGTCTGGCTGCATGTGGGCCGGGGCACCGTCGGGCTGGCGCGGCCCGACGACCCGAACACCGAGCAGGCCATCCGCGCCCCGGTTTCGGTGCCGCGCGGCAGCCGCCTGACCACCGACAATGAGGCGCAGGGCTATCTGTCGTTCGCCGATCCCTATTCGGGCACGACGCTCGCCACTGCGTTCTTGCGCAGCAACACGCAGATCAGCCTGGTGGCGGCCAGCCGCCCGCGCTTCAGCGTCAGCGAAAACGCCTACACAATCCGGCTGGGCGGCCTCAATGGGCGGCTCGAAGTCTGGGTCAACTCCGACATCGAGCGCGAGATTCAGATCGAGGTCGACAGCCCCTTCGGGCTGGCGCGCATCAGCGAAGGGGGGAGCTATCTGGTCGAGAGCACAGCCAGCGTGCTGTCGCTGACCGCCCGCGCGGGTGAGGCGACGCTGGTCTCCCCGCACGGGCAAACCCAGCATGTCGCCGCCGGGGCAGAAGCGGCCGTCGTCGCGGGCGAGGCCGAGTTGCGTGTGGGCCAGGGACCGATCGACCTGCTTCCCAACAGCCTGTTTGGTGAGTCCGAGGACTGGCCCAAGCAGTGGGGCTGCGCGTTTTTTCCCTCGCCCGACGACCCGAACGGCCCGCCCGGCCAGTTCGCGATTGAGACGATCGATGGCCGGCGCGTCTATCACCTGTACCGGTTGCACCCCGAAGCCGGACCCGGCGAGACCGGCTGCCAGCAGAGCTTTGGCGCCGGCGGGTTGAATATCATCCAGTACGACAGCGTGCGCCTGCGCGTGATGATGCGTGTCGATTACCAGGAAATCAGCGCCTGTGGCGAGCAGGGCAGCGAGTGCCCGGTGATGCTGCGCATGGCCTACGAAGACCGCGACGGGAACGATTTCCTGTGGGTGCACGGCTTCTACGCCGAGATCACGCCAAACGTCGGGCGTACCACCTGCGATACCTGTCTGGAGCCGCACGAGCAGATCAACAAGCAGGCCTGGTATGTCTACGAATCGCCCAATCTGCTGACCGACCTGCCTCAGGATCGACGCCCGGCAATTATCGAGGAACTGCGCTTTACCGCGTCCGGCCACAAGGTCGATGTGATCATCGGTGAGGTGTCGCTGATAGCCGAGCGCTACGACCTGAGCGCGCGCCCGATGGTGCGCGGCGGGGTGACAGCCGGGGGTGGCTGATTGCTGCTCGATCGGCGCCATGCTATACTGGCGACGGGCTGCGAGCCGCGCCGGACAGCAATCCACCCCAGAGTCTGTGGAGAACGAGCATGATCGATCAGGACACACTGAACACCCTGCTTCTCTACGCTGTGACGGCGTTCGGCGCGATTACGGCAGCGCTCTGGCTGGGGATGGTGATCTGGACCTGGCGCGATATCCGCCAGCGCTCGCGGGACCCGCTCGCCCAGATCGCCGCTGCGCTGGTCGTGGCGGTGCTGGGCGTCTTCGGGTTGATCGTCTACGTCATGCTGCGCCCGTCGGAGACGCTGGCCGAAGCGTACGAGCGTTCGCTCGAAGAGGAAGCCCTGCTGCAGAATATCGAAGAAAAACCGCTGTGCCCCGGCTGCGGCCGCCCGGTCAAAGACGAGTGGCAGGTCTGCCCGTACTGCCACACCAAGCTAAAGAAGCCGTGCATTGCCTGCGACACGATGCTCGAACTGGCCTGGAATATCTGCCCCGTGTGTGCCACACCCCAGGTCGCCTATGAGACCGGCGCGCCGGACCCGGTCCCAGCGCCCGGCAACCCGTCCGCACCGATCGATGACAGCCCGGCGCCCGAAAGCGAAGCGGTCGAGTTCGTCGAAAACGACTCGTACTGAGACGCGAGTCTGGCCGGGCAGCGTTCCATGCGCATTGCGTTGACTCGAACCCTGGCAGGGGTGCTCTTGCTGATGATCGGGCTGGTGCCGTTCCGCGCTGCGCAGGCGCAGGGCGAGCCGCCGCCCGTGATGCCCGCCATCCTGGCCGATCTCAGCGCGCGCACCGGGCAGGCCGTCACGCTGGCCGACCTGGAAGACTGGCGCTGGAGCGCGCGCACCTTCGACGACAATAGCCTCGGCTGTCCCCGGCCCGGCGAGCAGTACGACCCCCGCCCGACCTCAGGCTACCGCGTGATCATCACGTTCCGCGGTGCCACGTACGACTACCGGGTGTCGCGGAGCGGCGCGATCGTCATCCTGTGCCCGATGGGCAGCATCGGCCCTACACCGACGCCGGACCAGACACCTGTCGCCACGCCGCTCCCGACCATTATGCCGCCAACGCCCACCCCGCTCGGGCGCGAGGTCTGCCCCGGCGCGCTGCCCTCGCGGCTGGCAACCGGGCGCAGCGCCCGCGCCGTCGAGCGCGGCATGCCCAACCCGATCCGCTCGGCGCCTACCACCGCCAGCACCATCATCGGCCAGGTCGAACCCGGCCAGGCGGTCACAATCGTGGGCGGTCCGGAGTGCGGCGAGGGGATGGTCTGGTGGCAGGTGAGCGCGGGGATGCTGGTCGGCTGGGCGGCTGAGGGGCAAAACCGGGTGTACTGGCTGGAACCGCAGACCGAGCCGCTCTCGACGCTCCCCGCGCCGACTCCCGGCCCGTCGCCCACCCCGCGCCCGCGCGCCGAGCTTGCCCTGCCCGCGGACCGGCTGGTGATCGCTGCCCCGAACGCGGCACAACTGGCGCCATTCGCCACCGTGTCGGTCGAGCAGCCCTCCGGCGCTGTGGCGTGGTCTGCGGACGGGCACACCCTCGCCGTCGCCGGCCAGGGTGGGATCTCGCTGTTCAAGACCGAGGCGCTCGACGCGCCGCCCCGCCTGCTGCGGGCCGGCAGCAGCCCCGTGCACGACGTGGCGTTCAGTCCGGACCCCGCCGATCCGCGCATGGTCACCGCGCAAGACGACGGGACGATTCGCCTGTGGGATGTCGCCACCGGGGGGCAGATCGCCGTGTTGGGCGACCGCGTCGCGCCCGTGCACACGCTCGCCTTCAGCCCGGATGGCCGGCTGCTGGCATCCGGCAGCGGTGCTGCGGTTGTCCTGTGGGATGCGACCATCCCCGGGCCGGTGGGGCGCTTCGAGGGACACACCGGCAGCGTGCGCGCCCTCGCCTTCAGCGCCGATGGCACGCTGCTGGCGTCCGGCGGAGATGATGGCTCTATCCGCGTGTGGGATCTCGTCAGCGCGACGCCCCTCGCCGTGCTCGACGGGCACACCGCCGCCGTGCTGGAAGTGGCGTTCAGCCCGGATGCCGCGCTGCTCGCCTCGGCCAGCGAGGACGGCACGGTTCGCCTGTGGGATGTGGCCGGGACCGGGAGCGCCGTGTTGGAGGAGCGCGCCGACCCCGTCCGCGCGCTCGCATTCTCTGCGTCAGGCGATCTGCTCATTACCGGCGGTGGCGTCCCAGACGGGTCCGGCGCTGCGCCCGGCGCGCGGCTGCACCTGTGGGACGTCGCGCAGCAGACACCCCTCGGCGAGGTCGCACTCCCCGGCAGCGCGCGCAGCGCGGTGACCGATATGCTTCTGGCCGACAGCGGGACCGTCCTGGCTGTGGTGACGGCCAGCCCCGCCCACAGCACGCTCCATCTGTTGGGCACCACCGGAGCGGGCTAGCGGCGCCCGGAGCGGGCGGTCAGGCCGCTACCAGGGACAGCAGCACGCTGAGCGTCACCAGGCTCAGCGCCGTGCTGAGCAGAATGACGGACGTGATGAACTGCGCGTCCTCGTTTCCGCCGAATTCCGTCGCCAGCACACCCCCGACCACAGCGGTCGGCATGGCCGCCTGCACCAGCGAGACCTGGCGCGTGATGCCGTCCATACCCAGCAGCATGACCAGCGGCAGCGCGATCAGCGGCGAGACGATCAGCCGCATCCCGGCGGCCGCCAGCACGGGCCACAGATGATTGCCGTTGAACGTCGCGCGGGAAAGCTGCAGCCCCAGCACGGTCAACATGGCCGGGATGGCCGCCTGGCCCATCACGGACAGCGCGCGTTCCAGCGGCAGCGGCAGAGTCCCATTGGCCCCGTTCAGAACGAAACCGGCGACGACGGCGTAGGGCAGCGGCACGCTGAGCATATTGCGCAGGGCACGCCGTGTAGAAACCGTACCGCTCGACGCCAAAAAGACCCCCAGTGTGTTGGACAGCGCCACAGTGATCACGAAGAAGATCAGCGCCCGCGCCTCGCCTGCCTCGCCAAAGGCGAAGCGGTTGAGCGGAATGCCGTAATTGCCCGCGTT
Organism: Thermoflexus sp.; assembly: GCA_020724465.1. Lineage (GTDB taxonomy): Bacteria > Chloroflexota > Anaerolineae > Aggregatilineales > Aggregatilineaceae > DYGX01. Next base: position 46,916 of record DYGX01000003.1, on the reverse strand, counting down.
CATCACCATCGCACTGAGCACAAACACGCTCACCAGGTGGCGCTCCAGACGGGCGGCGCGCGCCACGATCCACGCTGCCAGCGCCACGAGCAAAGACACCGTGAGCGCCACAAAGGCCAACTGGCCGGTTTCCGAGCCGGTCAGATCCGAGCGGGCGATGCCGTCCAGCACCATGCACGGGGTAAACAGATAGACCACCAGCTTTGACAGCGCGCGCGGGTCGACATGCAGACGCCGGTCGAGCAGCATAGACGCGCCGACCATCAGGAAGATCGGCGCGATGAGGTTATAGGCGATCTCAAACGTGGTGGTCATGGCGCCTAGGCGTCGTCCAGGTCGCCTACCCGCAGCACTTTCAAGAAGTTGGTCTGGCCGCCGACGCCGAACGGCACGCCGCCGATGATCACCAGCAGGTCGTCTGCTTCCACCAGTTGGAGCGCCTGGGCCTTGTCGACCGCCACGCGGATCATCTCGTCAATCGTCTTGAACTCATCAACGAGGATCGGCGTCACGCCCCAGACCAGCGCCAGCCGGTGGTACGTCACCCGGTTCGGCGTTGTGGCCAGGATCGGCGTGCTGGGGCGCTCCCGCGCGACGCGCCGGGCCGTGTAGCCGGAATACGTGCTGGCGACGATCAGCCGCGCGTCAAGCATCTGAGCGATCTGGCTGGTCACGTGGCTGATGGCCGCCGGGACGCTCCGCCGCCGGTCGGCGTGCAGCGCCTCGGCAGACAGCTTGCCGAAGTCCAGCTCCTTGCGCGACAGCATATACTCCTCGGCGATCTGGGCGATGCGGACCATCATCTCGACCGCCTGCAGGGGGTACTTGCCGACCGCCGTCTCGCCGGACAGCATGATCGCGTCCGTGCCGTCGAAGATGGCGTTGGCGACGTCGCTCGCCTCGGCGCGGGTGGGCCGGGGGTTATCGATCATGCTGTTGAGCATCTGGGTTGCTGTGATCACCGGGCGGCCCGCCTCGTTGCAGCGGCGGATGATGTTCTTCTGGTAGACCGGCACCTGCTCGGCCGGGGTTTCGACGCCCAGATCCCCGCGCGCCACCATGATCCCGTCGGACTGTTCGAGAATCGCGTCGAAATTGGCGATCGCCTCGGCCTTTTCGATCTTGGCGATCAGCGCCGCGTCGCCGTTTAGATGGCGCATCAGCCAGCGTAGCTCGCGCAGATCGTCTGCCGAGCGCACGAAGGACATCGCGATGTAATCGACTCCCTGCTCCAGCGCGAACTTCACGTGCGCGCGATCGTCGTCGGTGATCGACGACAGGGTCAGCGTGGTATCGGGCACGCTCACGCCCTTGCGCGAGTACAGCAGGCCGCCCGTGACGACTTCTGCCGTCACGCCGCTGCTCGTCTTGGCCTGAACCACCATCTCGATCTGCCCGTCATCGATGAGCAGCCGGTCACCCACCTTGAAATCGCGCAGCACGTCGCCGTGCGGAAAAGGGATGAGGAACGGGTTTTCGGGATCGAGCCGGTCGGCAGCCGTCAGCGTCACGCGGTCGCCCTCGGTCAGCTCCACCGGCTCAACAAGCAGCGTCCCCAGCCGCAGCTTCGGCCCCTGCAGGTCCGCCATGATGGCCACTACGGCGTTTTCTTCAGCCGCCAGGCGCCGGATGGTGGCGATATTCCGCGCATGAGTCTCCAGATCGCCGTGGCTGAAGTTGATGCGGGCCACATCCATCCCGGCGCGGATCATCGCCCGCAGCATCCCTGGATGCTGCGTCGCCGGCCCGATCGTCGCGACAATCTTGGTCCGCTTGCGGTGATCGGTGGTGCCCATGCTTTCGGGTCCTTTCTATCCAAACTGAACAACAAGCCTGGGATGAGGGCGCGCTCGTCCCAGGCTTCCCGATACGGACGTGTTGGACGGCAGCGACCCGCTAGATCGCACGCTTGATGTTGGGGAACGCGTTGCGGCCTGCGTAGGTTGCGGCGTCGCCCAGATCTTCCTCGATGCGGATCAGCTGGTTGTATTTGGCGACCCGGTCCGAACGCGCGGGGGCGCCGGTCTTGATCTGGCCCGCGTTGAGCGCCACAACGAGATCGGCGATAGTCGCGTCTTCGGTCTCGCCGCTGCGGTGGCTGACGACCACGGTCCAGTTGTGGATCTGGCTCAGGCGGCTGGCGGTAATGGCCTCGGTCAGCGTGCCGATCTGGTTGACCTTGCACAGCAGCGAGTTGCAGGCCTTCAGGTCGATCGCTTTCTGAACGCGCTCCGGGTTGGTCACCAGCAGGTCGTCACCAATCAGCTGCACGCGGTCACCAACCCGCTGCTGCAGCAGGCGCCAGTTGTCCCAGTCGTTCTGGTCGAGGCCATCTTCCAGAGAGATGATCGGATACTTCTCGATCCACTTCACCCAGAAATCGACCAGTTCCTCGCCGGTCAGCGAGCGACCTTCCTTCGCCAGGACATATTTCCCGTCCTGGTAAATCTCGCTGACGGCCGGGTCCAACGCCAGCCAGACCTGGTCGCCCGCCACGTAGCCGGCGTTCTCAATCGCTTCCAGGATCACCTCAATCGCGCTTTCGTTGCTGGGCAGGCTCGGCGCAAAACCGCCTTCGTCGCCCACCGTGGTGCGGTAGTTCCGGTTCGCCAGCACTTTCTTAAGGCTCTGGTAGATCTCGGAGCACCAGCGTACTGCCTCGGCGAACGTGTCCGCGCCAACCGGCATGATCAGAAATTCCTGAAAATCGGTGCTGTCCGCGGCGTGTTTGCCGCCGTTAAGGATGTTCATCATCGGCACGGGCAGGACATGCGCATGCACGCCGCCCAGATAGCGGTACAGCGGCAGCCCGACGCTTTGCGCGGCGGCGTGCGCCACCGCCAGCGACGCGCCCAGAATCGCGTTAGCGCCCAGCTTGCTCTTGTTCGGCGTGCCGTCCAGCTCGATCAGCATCTTGTCGATCGCCATCTGCTCGGTGGCATCCCAGCCGACCAGCGCGTCCGCGATCTCCTTGTTGACGTGGCCAACCGCCTTCAGCACACCCTTCCCGCCGTAACGCTTCTTGTCGCCGTCGCGCAGCTCGACCGCTTCATGCTCGCCGGTGCTCGCGCCGCTTGGCACGATCGCGCGCCCAAAGGAACCGTCGCTGAGGGTCACCTCAACCTCAACCGTGGGATTTCCACGCGAGTCCAGAACTTCGCGCCCGACAACACTCTCAATGATAGACATGGCTATCTCTCCTCTGATTGCACCAATCATCACAAGAGCCGGGCGCCGCAAACGCACCCGGCGGGCTAAACCTGTGGCACCGAGCAGGGCCTGGCACCAACCGGCATGCCCCGACCTGCTACAACCCCAGGTCTTTGATCAGCTCCGAATAGCGCAGATGCTCGGCGAGCATCGCCTGGAACCGGCTCAGCTTTTCGGGCTGCACCAGGCTCGTTCGCCCAAACAGATTCTCAAGCCGTTCCACCGTCTCAAGTGTGCTTTCGGGCACCAGCAGAACGGCTACATTAAGCTCTTCGGCGCGCTTGACAATGGTCGCCGTCGGCTGCAGGTTGCCGGTCAGCACCAGGCACGTGGTCGAGGTTTCGAGCGCGGCAGCCTGGATATCGGTGCGGTCGCCGCCGGTGATGACTGCCTTGTTCAGCTGGCGGCGGAAGCGCGGCAGGGCCGCCTCGACCGACATGGCGCCGACGCTCATGTGCTCGATCAAGCGCTCGCGCAGATGCGACCCGGTCAGCACCTTGGCACCGAGCTGATCGATCACCTCGCCCACGCTCAGCGCGCGCAGGTACTGGTCAAAGGGCAGCACGCCGTACACTTTGATACCTTGCTTCTCCAGGAAGGGGACGGCCCGCTCGCGCATATAGGTGAGGTCTTCGCGCGGCACAGCATTGATCACCACGCCAAGCAGGTGATCGCCCAGGCGCCGCTGCGAGGCCAGCACATCGTCCAGCACGCACATCCCCGACAGGCACTCCTCGCCGTGGAAGCTGACCACGCTCACTGCCGGAACATTGAGGCGTTCCACCACGTTGATCGTGTTGACACCCACCGTGTAGCCTTCGCGCATGCTGGCGCCCCCTTCGATCAGAAGCACATCGTGGCCTTCGGCGGCCCGATGATACGCTTCTTCGATCTCGGCCAGGAAATCGCGCTGCACCTGCCCGGTTATGACCTGATCGAGTAGCTCGCTGGTGATCACAACCGGCGACAGCTCCCACGGCGGGGTTTCCAGGCCGAGGGTGCGGCGTACAAAATCGGCGTCTTCATCGATCACCCGCCCGCCGACCTCGTGCGGCTGCGTGCTGACCGGCTTCAAATAGTTGACTTTCAGACCGGCAGCCTGCATGCGCAGGCCGAGGCCCAGGCTCAAGGCGGTTTTGCCGGAATAAGTGCTGACTGAGGTCACGTACAGACTTTTCATGCTTGCTGCCCTTTTTTCGTATCTTGTGCTGCGAATGAAAGCACACTCTGCCTAGATAAGCTTACGCCAGGTCTGGTTTTCTGTCATGCGGTTGCGCGGAACCGGCGCTAGCTCTTGAGCACCAGCCGCATATCGAGCACGATTACCCCGCGGCCCTTTTCGTAGACCATCAGGGGATTGATGTCCATCTCAACCACTTCCGGGAAATCGGTCACAAGCTGGTTGATGCGCAGCAGCGTTTCGGCCAGCGCGTCCGCGTCCGCCGGCGGGCGCCCGCGCACGCCCCGCAGCAGCGAAGCCGCGCGGATCTCTTCCAGCATCTCGTAGGCGTCCTGCTTACCAAACGGCGCCACGCGGAAGGTCACATCTTTCAGCACCTCAACCAGCACGCCGCCCAGACCAAACGTGACCAGCGGGCCGAACTGCGGGTCGCGGCTCATGCCGACCAGCACTTCGATGCCGTCCATCGACACCATTTCCTGCACCAGACAGCCCCAGATGCGCGCTTCCGGCACGTAACGCTGGGCGCGGTACACGATCAGGTCGAAGGCATCGCGCACATCCTGGGCGCTGCGCAGCCCCACCTTGACGCCGCCCACATCCGTTTTGTGCAGAATATCCGGGCTGGCGATCTTCAGCACGACCGGGTAGCCGATCCGGTTTGCGGCCTCGACGGCCTCGTCGGCGGTGGCGGCCAGCTCGTTAGCCGGCAGGCGCAGCCCGTAGGCTTCGGCCACACGGCGCGCCTCCGCTTCGCCCACGCTCACCCGGCCCTCGGCGCGCACCTGCTCGAAGACCTCTTTCACCGTCGCGTTATCGACCTCAAACGAGACAAACTCGGGATCGGGCCGGTCGCGCAGGCGGCGGTAGTCACGCATCGCGGCCAACGCCGCGCCCGCCTGCTCGGGGAACTTGTAATTGGGCACGTTGTAGCTGTTCAACACATCGACGCCCGGCTTGATGCGCGCCTCGCCCATAAACACGCCCAGAAGCGGCTTGGTTAGCTGCTGCGACAGCTTGCCGATGGCGTTGGCCGTTTCGGCGATCTCGGTCATCGCCTGGGGCGTTACAATGCAGATCATTCCATCGACGTTCGGGTCTTGCGCGACGACTTCAATCGCCTGGGCATAGCGGTCGCTGCGCGCGTCGCCCAGCACATCAACCGGGTTGCCTGTCGCTGCCGCTTCCGGCAAGATCGCCTTGAGCTTGTGGACCGTTTCAATTTCCAGCTGTGCAAGCTGCAACCCGTTCCGCTCCAGCGTATCCGTCGCCAGGATGCCCGGCCCCCCCGCATTGGTGATGATCGCGATGCGGTCCCCTTCCAGCAGGGGCTGCGAGGCGAAGGCGCGTGCGCTGTCGAACAGCTCCTGCAGCGAGTTCACCCGCAGCACGCCCGCCTGGTAAAACGCAGCATCGTACGCCTGCTCCGAGCCGGCCAGCGACCCGGTGTGGCTCGAGACAGCTCGCGAGCCGGCTTCGGTCACCCCGCTTTTCAGGACCAGGATCGGCTTCCGGCGGCTCACCTGACGCGCCACGCGAATGAACTCGGCACCGTTCGACACACCTTCCACATACGACAGGATCACCTTGCTCTCAGGGTCATCCGCCCAGGCCTGCATCAGGTCGATCTCGCTGACATCAGCCTTGTTGCCCAGGCTGACGAACTTGCTGAAGCCCAGGTCCTGCGCGCCAAGCGCCCAGTCCACGATCGCGGTTTGCAGCGCGCCGGACTGCGACATAAAGGCGATGTTGCCACGCGGCGGCGTTCCGGCTGCAAAGGTCGCGTTGATCGGCGTGAACATGTCCATGATGCCCAGCACGTTCGGGCCGATGATGCGAATGCCGTACTCGCGGGCGATTTGAATCACTTCACGCTCGCGCTCGATCCCTTCTGCTCCCGACTCGCGGAATCCGGCGGTGATGATCACGACCGCCCGGATACCCTTCTCGCCGCACTCCCGCAGTGCGCCGGGCACAAGCGGATACGGGATCACAATCACAGCCAGGTCCGGCACTTCGGGCAGGTCGAGGACCGACCGGTACGCTTTGTGGCCGTAGATTTCGCTTGCTTTGGGGTTGATCGGGTAGATGTTGCCCTTGTAGCCGGATTCGATCACGTTGGCGAGCACCGTATAACCCAGTTTGGCAGGCTCGGTGCTCGCTCCAACAATGGCAACCGCCTTTGGTTTGAAGAATGCGTCTAGCATAGAGACTCCCGGAGGCACAACTAAGCTAATCTGTTGATTAGCGTAACGCAATCCAAGTGCAGCGGAGTTACAGCGCCGGGCCGCCCCAGAACCGTAGCAGGCGGCCCCACTCCTGCGCCGGGGCGGCACGCTGGTACAGCAGACGCGAAAAGAGGATCGCCAGCCAGCCCAGGCCATGCGCGATTATAACGTCCGGCCTGGATCGCGCTACAGAGAGAAGTCATACCCCTGACAGCCAAATTACAGTCCCCCGCAGTCGTCTCAATAGAAATGCGACTGCGGGATCCGGTTGTGGGGGCGAATCAACAACTCAAGCACAGGAGCCGTGCCTATGGGCACTGCGACATAGATACAGGTGGCGTGGGAACTGAAAAGGCCGGATGCAGGGTGGGTGAGATAGCCGGCCAACGGGGCAAAGACTGGTCGACGATCTGCCGGTAGTTCCGCATCGTCGGCTTCAACGGAAGAGGTCTGGCTTTTGTCACGCGGGGCGCGACGCGGCGCGAGATCCGGCCGTCGACATACATCTCGGCGGCATTCAGGCCCGCTTTCATTTGGTGTTCGGTTCGTTGACAGGGGGGACATGAGCCAATGTCCCCGTTTGACCCATATCCCTACCTTTGGCTCCGGCCTGACGACCCGCAGCGGCCAGGTCTTGCCCAACTCTATCATCGCGCCTGGCACGATTCTCAGCGCTCGGCGTGGCGCGGGCGGACCGGAACCGGCGGGCGGTCGAAGCCGAAGGTATTGATGCGCTTGCCGAGGCGGTGTGCCAGGGCGAGCGTGTGCGCCGCGAAATCGAGCGCGGCGGCGTCGCCGTCGGTCGGGAGCAGAACCTCAATCGTCCGCCCGCTGACCGGCACGATCAGCAGGTGGAAGGTGTAGCTTGGGGTCGGCTGAGCGGCGTCGCGCTCCGGGATGGCACCCAACGCGCCCGGCTGCATCCGCAAGCCGACTCCGCCGATCGTCGCCCAGGGAAGACGATAGGCCGGGCGGTCTGTGCGGCGCTGTTCTTCGACGCCGTTCGAATCCACGGTGTAGCGCCGTCCCTGACGGCTGCGCCATGTCAGCGCCGCGACGGACGGGCCGGCGGCTTCGAGCCGGCGGTAGCGGGCCACGATCTCGGCCAGCGTAGCGTGGCATTGGCGATAGGCCAGTGGCGCGCCGCCCCGGACCAGCTCTGGGTGGCTGTGCAGGTAGTCCAGACCACGCGCCAGCACCCACAGCATGGCGCCCAGCAGAACCGCAGCGGACAGCAAGGCGAAGATCAGCACAGACGGTCTCTACCTGACCTGAGGTCGATCAGCCGATGGTGGTTGCGAAGGACGCCGTCGCGCCGGCGGCGCGCAGCGCCCCGGCAACGATGGGAGCCGCCTCGGGTGCGACAAGGGCAATCATGTTGCCGCCCCGCCCGCCGCCGGAGAGCTTGGCCCCCGTCGCGCCCGCCGCGCGCGCCGCCGCGCACAGGGTGTCGAGTTCGGGCGAGGAGACCGTCAGTTCGCGCAGCAGCGCGTGGTTTTCGTCCATCAGCGGGCCGAGCGCCGCGATGTTCCCGCTTTCGATGGCGGCGCGCGCCTGGCAGGCGATCTCGCCGATGCGGTCGAAAATGGGCGTGATGCGCTCTGGCTCGCGCTCGTAGAGGCGTGCCACATCGGCCACGGCCAGATGAGTCGGGCTGTTGACGCCAGTATCGCCCACGACCAGGGTCAGCGGCGCGCCGACGGTGAACGGCTCCGGCGGGGTGCCACGCACGAAGTACACCGGGCGCTCGTAGACGATCACGGTATTGTCGATGCCGCTTGGGTTGCCGTGGTGGCGCTTTTCGACCTCGTAGACCAGGGCGTTGAGCGCGTCGTTATTCAGCGGGCGCCCCAGGGCTAACGCCAGCGCGCGGATCAACGCGGTGGCCAGCGCCGCGCCGCTGCCCAGCCCGCTGGCGACCGGGATGTTCGACCGGATGGTGATCTCCAGATCGGGGATGGCCTCGTTCAGCGCGTCCAGAGCCAGCTCGAGGGGATAGATCAGCGCGTTGTAGAGCGGGTCTTCCTGATCCAGCTCGCCGGTCACACGCAGCGTGCGATTGGCATCGGGGATGTGCACGGTCAGGCCGGCGCCGAATTCTGCCGGGATTGCCTCGGCGCGTGCCTGGACGGCGGGCAGCGGTACCGCGATCGCGGGGCGATGGTGGACCACGGCGTGCTCGCCAAAGAGAATGAGCTTCCCAGGGGCGTGAGCACGAGCAGGCTGCATGGTGCGTTTCTCGCTAGAGCCAGTAGAGGATGGCGCCGACCGCCAGCACCCATAGCACGACATCCAGCAGCAGCGGCCAGTCTTTAAAGAGCAGTTCGTCCGGCGCGCTGCCTTCGCCCTCGACGTGGATCAGGTAGAGATAGCGAAAGATGCCGTAGATGACGAACGGGACGGTCAGCAGCATCTTATACTCGTTGCTGCGGATGGTCTGTGCCTCGATGGTATAGAGCATATAGGTGATCACGCTGCCGGTGGTGACCATGCGCAGCATGTCGTCCAGCAGCGGCATGTTGTAGGCTTTGTAGGTCATGCGGTGGTTGCTGGCCTCGTCGGCGAGCAAGATTAACTCCTGGCGCCGCTTGCCGACCGCCAGAAAGAGCGCGAGCAGCCCGGCGCAGATGTACAGCCAGGGGGAGAAGTGCGTCACGTCGATCACCACGATGCCGGCCACCACGCGCAGAATAAAACCCGCCGCGATGGTGAACACGTCGATCAGCACGATGTTCTTCAGCCAGAACGAATACGCGATGTGCAGCGCCAGATAGCCCAACAGCACCAGGGTCAGCGGAGGGCTGACCAGCAGGCTGACACCGATCGCTACCAGCGGAAAGACAACCGCAGCAGCCATCGCCCAGCCCGCCGGAAGCTGACCGGACGGCAGCGGGCGCTCGCGCTTGCGCGGGTGAAGCCGGTCCCGCTCGATATCAACCAGATCGTTAATGATGTAGATCGTGCTGGCGGACAGGCACAGCAGGACAAACGCCAGCGTCACGCGGGCGAAGGGGACGGGATCCAGAATCTGCTGGTCGAACAGGATCCCGGCATACACGAAGCCGTTCTTGGCCCACTGCAGAGGGCGCATCGTGCGAATCAACCCGCGGACGGGCGCCGGGATGGTGATCCACAGCGTTTTGAGGGGCGTTTTCACTGCCTGCATCAGTCTCACACTCACACCATGGCACGACGCCTCGCATTATACCAGGGAAATCCGACGGCGCGAACCGGGCGCGTCCGGCGCCGCACCGCACCACTCGACGCGAAAGTGCGGTAGACTTCTGGCAGCAAACGTCGGACGGGCGCAAACAAGAGGAGCGGAGATGGCAGAGCGTGTCCGGCTGGATGTGCTGATGACCGAGCGCGGGCTGGCGCCCAGCCGGGAAGCGGCACGCCGGATGATCATGGCGGGTGAGGTGCGCGTCGACGGGGGGATCCGCGACAAGCCGGGGATGCGGGTCCCGCTGGATGCCGCGATCGAGGTGCAGACCCCGCCGCGCTTTGTGAGCCGGGGTGGCGAGAAGCTCGCCGCCGCCCTGGACGCGTTCCGGTTGAAGGTGACGGGGCGGGTGTGCGCGGATGTAGGCGCCAGCACGGGCGGGTTTACGGATTGCCTGCTTCAGGCAGGGGCGGCGCGCGTCTACGCGATCGACGTGGGCTACGGGCAGCTTGACTACCGCCTGCGCGCCGATCCGCGCGTCGTGCCGCTGGAGCGCACCAACGCCCGCTACGTGGAGCGGCTGCCGGAGCCGGTTTCGGTTATTGTGGTGGACGCGTCGTTCATCTCGCTGCGCCTGCTGCTGCCGGTGTTCCGGGGGTGGATCGCGGATGCTGCCGACGTTGTGACGCTGATTAAGCCTCAGTTTGAAGCCGGGAAGGGGCAGGTGGGCAAAGGCGGCGTCGTGCGTGACGCAGCCATTCACGCCCAGGTGCTCGACGCGGTGCTGACGTTCGCGGAGGGGGCGGGCTACGGTCTGCGCGGGTTGATCCCGTCGCCGCTCAAGGGGCCGGCGGGAAACGCCGAGTTCCTGGCGTGGCTGGTGTTGCCGGGCGATCCGGCTGCCGACCGGGGCGCGCTGATCGCCGCGGCGGTGCAGGCGGCCCATGCCGGTAATACCGCGCTCGATTCGCAATGATCCAGGCCCATCCTCATAAGCGCGTTTGAGATTCTTCCTGCCGCTCTAGAACCGGGCGTCACGATACTTGCTTCACGATACTTGCTACAGAGATGGCGCAAGTACCTCGGTCACACGGACATTCGCTTGCCAGCAGGGCCGGTGTATAATGGTGACTATGATCTACATAGGGCATCATCCCGTCGTTTCAAGGAGCGCCTGATGCAGTCGTGTCCATATTGCGGGAAACCCAACGCCGAGGCGGCCACGTACTGCTATTCCTGCGGTCACATTTTACCCGCCGGGTTGGCCGGTTTGGGCAGCTTGACTACTCGCCTGGACATCGCTTACGAATCGCTTCCACCGAGGCGGCGCTGGGGAACGGCCTACTTCGACATCCGTAATCGGGTTCGTTTTTCGTTCCGCGACCGCGACGACGAATTGGTCTTTCCGGTGTTGGGCGAAGTGATCGTCGGACGGGGCCACGAGGAGCAGGACGTGGAGCAGCCCGATATCGACCTGACCCCCTATGGGGCGGTCGAGCATGGGGTGTCGCGGCGTCACTTGGCGCTCATCCGCCAGCATGATACCATCGGAATAGTTGATCTGGGCAGCGCGAACTCAACGTTCCTTAACGGTCAGCGCCTGATCCCGATGGAACAGCGGATCTTGCGCGATGGCGACGAGCTGCGGCTCGGTCGCCTGGTGGTGCGCGTCAGTTTTGTGTGATCGCGGTGGAACGGGGCGGGCGGTGCTGCCGGGTGCTGCTGGCCCGGCTCGGTGCCGGGGCGTCGGGAAAGGGGCGGACATGCTCGGAAAGCGGCTTGTAATCGCGCTGGGGCTGGGGCTGGCGGTGCTGGGGCTGGCCGGGTGCGGCAGCCCGGACCTGGACACGCCTGAAGGGGTTGTGCACGCGTTCTTCGACCGGCTGGACGACAAAGATCAGGACGGAGTGCGCGCGCTGCTGTGCCAGGACTTCAAGCAGAACGTCAACCTGGAGATGGGGCGCGACCGGGAGGTGGATTACTCGTTCGACCTGCGCTACCAGGCCGCGGACGAAGGTAATGCCTCTGCCGTCGACGTGGCAGTCTATGGCAAGATGGAGATGCACCTGCGCGCGCGCCATGTGCGCTACGAGGTGCACGAGCGCCGGGATTCCGAGGCGCCGTGGACGGTCCGGGTAGCGTCGATCAACGGCGAGTGGCTGGTGTGCGGCGGCGATCCGCAGGTGCTGAGGCTGCTCGACGCGCGGGGGGCGCTCGACGCTCTGGAGTAGGGTGGCAGGTTGCGCGGCCTGATCCCCCGCATCCGCCTACCACCGGAGGTGCGGTCGCGGCGCTCGTTTGCAAACGGGCGCCGCGTTTTCGCTGTGTGGCGCGAAAGTTGCTATAACAACCCACAGACTGACCATGATCCCGCCCGGAAGGTGGGTTCGACACAGACGATGCACGAGGACGTATGCCAGATCTGAACAAAGTCCAGGAGCGGCTCAACATCCGATTCAACGATCCGTCGCTGCTGCAACGCGCCCTGACCCACCGTTCCTACCTCAACGAACACCCTGAACATACGCTTGAAGACAATGAACGGTTAGAATTCTTGGGCGACGCCGTGCTGGACTTCGTAGCCGGGGCGTGGCTCTATCACCGCTTTCCGGAGATGGACGAGGGCCGCCTGACCCGGCTGCGCGCCGGGCTGGTGCGCACGGAAACCCTGGCGGCGTTTGCCCAGTCGTTGCGCCTGGGCGACGCGCTGCTACTGGGGCGCGGCGAGGACGAATCGGGCGGGCGCCAGCGGCTGAAGAACCTGTGCGGCTCGTTCGAGGCGCTGGTCGGCGCGCTGTATCTGGATCAGGGTATGGACGCGGTGCGTGAATTTGTCGAGCCATTGCTGGAACCGGCGCTCAAAGATATTCTTGAACGAGCGGCCGACAAAGACGCGAAGAGCCTGCTGCAGGAATGGAGCCAGGCCATGCTCGGCGAGACCCCGATCTACCGGACAATCGCCAGCCATGGGCCGGACCACGCCAAGGAGTTTACGGTCGCCGTGATGATCGGCCAGACGGAATGCGGGCGCGGGGTGGGGCACAGCAAGCAAGCCGCCGCTCAGCTCGCCGCCCAGCAAGCCCTGAGCGCGATCGAGGCCGGCGAGATCGTATTTGAGTCGGCGGAGTGACGTGAACCCGAGACCGCGCTTGTTCATTACCGGGGCCAGCGGGACTCTCGGCGGCCCGCTCAGCGCGCAGGCGGCAGCGGCCGGCTGGGATGTGATCGCGGGCTATCTGAGCCATCCGCAGCGCATCCGCGCCGGGCTGCCGTACCGGCTCGATCTGCGGGATGCGGCGCAGGTGCGTGCCAGTGTCCTCGCGCTCCAGCCGGATGTGATCATCCACACGGCGGTGACCGAGCGCAGCGGGCCGGACTACGCCGAGACGATCCGTCTGGCGGCTCGCTCGGTGGCGGGCGCAGCGCGGGCGGCCAACGCGCGGCTGATCGCGCTGTCGACCGATCTGGTCTTCGACGGCACCCTGCCGGTGTACGACGAGACGGCACTGGCCCGGCCCGCGCCTGGAAATGCTTACGGCCGCGCCAAGCTGGACGCCGAACGCACGATTCTGACGCTTTACCCGGCGGCTTTGATCGTGCGCACCAGCCTGATCTATGATTTCGACCCGGCCAATGCCCAACTGGCCTGGATGCTCCGCGCGATCGCGCAAGGGGAGCGCGTCCGCCTGTATACCGATCAGATTCGCTGCCCGATCTGGGTCTGGACGCTGGCAAGCGCCTTGCTGGAGCTGACCGATAGCAGCGCGGCCGGGCTGCTGCACGTCGTCGGGCCGGAGCCGGTCAGCCGCTACACGCTGGGCTGCGCGCTGCTGGAGGCGGTTGGCCGCGACCCGGCGGCGCATGTCATCCCCGCGGCGGCGCCGTCCAATGTGCCGCGCCGGCTGGTTCTCAGCACGAATCGGGCACGCGCCATACTGCGCGCGACGCCGTTGCTGTCGCTGGCCGACGCCCGCGCATGGTGGGAGGCGCGCCGCGCCTAGCATCCGTGTTCGGGCCCCTCTCTGAAGCGATCAATAGGTTGGGTACAGGAAGCTGCGCATCGGGGGGAAGAGCACATCCAGCAGATAGCGCGCCTCGCCCCACACGGCAAAATCGGGGTAGGCGGCGCGCAGCGCGACGCGATCGCGGTGCCCCAGCACCAGCTTAGGCAGCAGCGAGGGCGGGATCTTGATCGTTCCCTCGTCTGTGAACCCGGCACGCTCGACGGCTGCCAGCCTGCCGTCCTCGAAGCGCAGCGTGAAGGCCTCACGGTAGAGATTGAGCAGGACGGTTTCGGTCAGGCCGGCGAACGGGCTGCGCGCGAGCCGCTGCTCTAGCGCGGGCGCGATCTGCATGAACAGGCGCGGTACGTCCACCACCTTGATCTGCCACTCATAGCCGCCTGCATCATAGGCGCCCCATGCCTGAGCCATGCGCGCCAGCGAGCTTTCCGCCGCCAGGTTGAGCCGCAAGTACGGCTTGCCGCGCGCCTCCGCCAGGGCCTTGAGGTGGCGCAGGGCGGCCTGCGCGGCGCGGTGAGGAAGCTGCGAGGCTTCGCTGACAATCAGCCCGTCGCCAAAGCCCATTGCGGCCACGCGCCAGTAGCCGATCACGCTGCCATCCCACCCGGCGATCACCCAGGTGTCGGCTTCCATCGCCGTCCCCGCCGTGTCAAGCAGCAGATAGCGCCAGGTAGCCTCGTCGCGCTCGGCGAAGAGGTCGAGCATGCGAGCGGCCTCGTTGTACAGCGCCACCAGCGCGGGCAGGTCGTCTGGCCTGGCAGGACGGATCGTGAAGGCGTCGTCGGCAGAGCGTGCGTCCGGGATGTTGCGTAGCTCCAGGTTTAGATGCGGCTCAAGCGGCAGCGCGTAGTCGTATCCATAGCGCCGGTAATAGTAGGGGATGCCCTGAATGTGGCTGAGGGCGTAGCCTTCCGTGTCGAGTAGCTCGTCAAAGCGTTCCACCAATGCCGCCACCAGGCTTCGCCCCCCGTGCCGGAACTCTGGCAACGTGCCGACGATCCCCATCTCGCCCGAGCGGAGCGTGGCAGGGCCATAGCGCCAGGTCCACGGGATGAGGCACAGGGACGACACAACGCGCCCGGCTTCGTCGTCGATAAAGAGCCAGTGCTCGGGGCGGGTGTGGGGATGGTGCACGATCAGGTTGCGCGTCATGCCGTCGACCAGCTCGCCGTGGATGAGCGCGTTGAAGGCGGCCAGACGCTCGATGTCGGCCTGGCCGGAAACGGAGCGCAAAGTCAGGCCGCCGCCCAGGGGATGGGCATCGGCGGCGGTGGGATGAAGCATTGAGAGAGCCTTTCGTGTGCCGCGCCGCGCTTACGGCTGGCAGGTGACGCCGTCGCGGCGCGCAATCGCCACGATCGCCGGCCGGTGGTCCGAGGCGAGGGCCGCTTCCGGGCTGTGGTCAATCAACATCCCGATCAGCGGCAGGTTGAAGGTCCACAGGTAGTCATAGCGCGCCGCCGTCCCGTTGACCAGGAAGACGGTCATCGTCTCTTCTTCGCGCAGGCTGGCGAAGGGATCCTGAATGCCGGGATTGGCGAGGTTGTCCATGCGCAGGAACCGGTAGAGGGGCGAATCCGGACCGAAGTTGAATGTCCCGCCGAGCAGAATACGTTCGGTCCAGTCCGGCCCGTGAACGGTCGCGATCCAGTCCAGCAGCATCCGCATCTGACGGTTCTGATCCTGCTCGCCTTCGGGGATGGGCTGGCCGTTACGCTCGGCCAGCCGGAAACCAAGCCAGGCGTTGTAGACGTGCAGCCCGCCCAACGAGGCCGCATCCGGGTCGGCGACCAGGCGCTCGGGGTCCAGCTCGACATGCAGCACAGCCGCCTGATTGCCCTCGCTGGGAAGCAGCAGGCCCTGCGACCCGGCAACCGGCACGCGGCTGAGGACGGCCAGGCCCTGCAGTTCCTCGTTCTGCGGGAAGAACACCGACTCCATCCGCAGCCGCCGCGCCAGCCACAGCACCTGATCGACGCCGAAGCTGGCCAGCCGTCCGGCCTCGACCTCTTGCAGCAGGACCACGTCGGCGCCGCTCTGCTCGATCAGCCGGGCGACGCGCTCCAGGTTCGGGTCGAAGAACTGGGAGTAGCCGCCGTGGATGTTGAACGTCGCCACGCGCAGGCAGTCGGGATCGACTGGGCGCCGGACGCCACTGCTCGCCGCCGCAGCCGCTCCGCCCGCGCTGACCGCGATCACCAGCAGCAGCGTCAGGAAGGTGTACGACGCGCGCCCGCCGCGCCAGGGGATGCGCCGCCGCGCCAGGATCATCGGGAGCGCAGTGAGCAGCGCCGCGACCAGCGCCAGCCCCAGGCCCATCCCGCGCAGGGCGCGCAGAAAGTCGTCCACCCGGTCATAGGGCGGGGCGAAATCGCGCACGTAGGCGTAGTCGTAGGTGAAATATTCGCCCGCTGCCAGCAGCGCAAAAGACACCACGGCGAAGGGAAGCGTCAGACCGGTCAGGTTGCGGCGCGGCTCGCCCACCTGGATCAGCCACCACAGCGTCAGGCCGACGACAAACTGGGCCAGCGCCAGCGCGACCGCCGCCGCAATTCCATCGTAGCGGCGCCCGACGACGAGCAGCAGGCCGAGCAGCAACAGCCACAGCCAGCCGCGCCAGGCCCCGTCGAACATGCCTGCGAAGCGGCGCGCGCCTTCGCGGATCTCCGGCACCAGGGGAAGTAGAGTCGCCGCCAGCATCCAGGGGACGACGCCGGTGTACTCAACGCCCGACCAGCGCGCGACGACGTTGGGCAGCGCCAGGACGGTCAGTTCCAGGAACAAGATGCCTCCCAGCGCCAGCGCTCCCCACACGTTGAGCACGCCGCGCGGTGGAGGCGTGTATCCCTCGGCGCGCGATTCGCGCTGCTCGATGAACCACAGCCCGATCGACAGAAGGATCAGCACGATCGCGGCCAGCGAAATGAGAATGTCGATCGCCACCGTGACGGTCCCCACCAGGGCCACCTGATAGCCGCCCTGCCAGGTGTAGTCCTGCGTGTTGCCCAACACGCGGATAAGCTGGTCCCCGGCCAGCCCGACCAGGATCATGACCGGGAAGAAGGCGGGCCGGCGGATGATCACCAGCGCGAGGTAGAGCAGGCCGGCACCGATGACCAGCGAGGCCGCCACCACTTCCAGGTTCGGCGTCTGAATGGCGAGCGAGCGCCCCAAAGCCGCCAGGATCACCGCGAAGGGCAGGCTGGCGCGCCAGCGCCCGATCACCAGGGCCAGGATCGGCAGAAGCAGCAGTGCACCCAGCGCGACGATCTCGTTTTGCACGGTCGTCAGCTCGACGACGCCGGGCACGCCTTCCAGTGCGGCGCGATCGACGGCACGCTGGACCAGATCGGCACTGCTGGCTCTCGCGTACAGGCTGGCATACACAAAGCGGATGGCCTGGATCAGAAGCAGACCCACCATCCCAGCCTCTAACGAGCGGAGCAGATCCCGGCGAAGTTGTAACATGGGCGGCATTGCCTCGCAGGTGGTACAGGGCGTCTCAGGGCTGGCGACAGCCGCCTATCATTGTACGCCAAGTTCGAGGAGATGCCACCCGTGGGGGGAATCTGCTATACTATGCGGAATTTTACGCGTGAAAGGACCGGGTTATGGAAAAAGTCGATACCCTTTTGGTGGGCGGGGTTGTGCTGCCGATGAATGAGGCGATGGATCGCTTCGATAACGGCGCGGTCGCGGTCCGGGGCGACAGCATTGTGGCAGTCGGCCCGGCTGAGACGCTTCGCCAGCGGTACGAAGCGGACGAAGTCGTCGACTGCACCGGCCAGATCGTCTTGCCCGGTCTGGTCAACGCCCACACGCACATGCCGATGTCTTTGCTGCGCGCGATGGCCGACGACCTGCGGCTGGATGTGTGGCTGCTGGGCTACATGATGCCAACCGAGCGCGAATTCGTCACGCCTGAGTTCTGCCGTCTGGGGACGCTGCTCTCGTGCGCGGAGATGATCCGGGGCGGCACGACGCTGTTCGCGGACATGTACTACTACGAGGCCGATGTGGCAGCGGCCACCGCCGAGGCCGGGATGCGCGGCGTCTGCGGGCAGACGGTGATGAAGTTCCCCGCGCCAGACGCCGAAAGTTACGAAGAGAGCCTGGCCTATACGCGTCGCTTCATCGAGGAGTGGAAGGGACACCCCTTGATCGTACCGTCGGTGGCGCCGCACGCGCCGTATACCTGCACCGACGAGATCTTGCAGGCCTGCGCTGATCTCGCCATTGAGTACGACGTGCCGCTGCAAATTCACATTCTGGAGACGCGCCAGGAAGCTGAAGATAGCTGGGCAGAATTCGAGAAGAAGGTGGTCGAGCGCGTGGCCGATCTCGGCGTGTTCCGCGCCAAGACGCTGGCGGCGCACTGCGTTCATGTCGACGCCGACCAGATCCGGATACTGCGCGAGCACAACGTGGCTGTGGCGCACAACCCGACCAGCAACCTCAAGCTGGCGAGCGGGATCGCGCCGATCAAAGAGATGCTGGAGCGCGGCGTCAAGCTCAGCGTGGGCACGGACGGCGCCGCGAGCAACAACGACCTGGATATGTTCGAGGAGATGCGCCTGGCCGCGCTGCTGGTCAAAGGCGCGACCTATGACCCGGTCGTATTGCCCGCCAAAGAGGCACTGCTGATGGCGACGCGCTGGGGCGCCGAGGCGCTGTCCCTGGGCGACATCGCCGGCAGCCTGGAACCCGGCAAGCGCGCCGATCTGATCGTGGTCGATCGCAGCCCGCTGCACAACGCGCCGCACTTCGAGCGCAATCCGGATAGCATCTACTCGCAGCTTGTCTACGCCACGCACGCCTCCGACGTCCAGCACGTGATGGTCAACGGGCGCTGGCTGATGCGCGACCGCGTGTTGCTGACGCTGGATGAAGACGCGCTGCGCGCGGCGGCGACCGACTACGCGCGCCGGATCGACGCCTTTCTCGAAGCGCGCGAGGGAAACGTCCTCAACAAGCTGGTGGCAATCGGCGGTCTGCACCAGGAAGAAAGCTTCGAGATCCAGGTCAAGGCGCGTGCCGGCGACACAAGCCCGCTCGAGGCGCTGACCGCGCACCCGGCGGTCGAGATCGTCAAGCACAACCACTACCGTCAGTACGACACGTATTTCCTGTTCGACGACGAAGAAATGGGCCGCGTGCGCTACCGCGAGGATGATTTCATCGACGAAAACGGCCAGCCGGTCAACGTGCGGACCCGCCTGACCTACACCACGCCGACCAAAGAGCGCGAGTTCGACGAGGCGGTGCTGCTCTCACGCTCGCGCTTTATCGCCCCGGCAGACCGCCCGCTGCGCTTTTACCGCGAGTATTTCCAGGCGCGCAGTGAATGCGAAATCCACAAGGATCGCCTGCGCTGGCACATCCTGTACAAAGGTGTGCTGTTCTATGTCAACTACGACCGCATGATGCAGCCGGAGATGGGCGAGCGTTACATCGAGATCAAAGCGCGCACGTGGTCCAAGACGGATGCCGAATTCAAAGCGGCGCTGGCCAACGAGATCCTCAGCGATGTGCTGGCGATCCCGGCGGAAGATCGCGTCAAGACGGAGTACGTCGATCTGTGCGGCAGCGCCGACTAAGGGCGCCTCTGGCATGTGTGGGGCAGAGCAGGGCGGCACAGGAGCCGCCCTGTTGGTGTGCCGCGCTTGACAAGCCCGTGCCCTGGCCTCATAATCGATAGTAGTTCTATTTTGTACTACTATAGCCGATAGCGGCGCAACCGTCTGAGACGAGGTGCGAGGTGCAGGGCAAAGGGATGGGGGACCGGGCGGAGACGGGGGCGAACCGGATCGCTGCCAAGCTGAGCGAGATTATCCTGGGCGGGCAGGACGGTCTGGTGAACGTGGCGGGGGTGATCCTGGGGCTGGCCGCGGCCACGACCGACACGCGGGTGATCGTCGCCGGTGGGCTGGCGGCGACGTTTGCCGAATCGATCTCGATGGCGGCGGTGGCGTACACGTCCAACCTGGCAAGCCTCGACTACTACCGCGCCCAGCGCGCGCGGGAACGCGCCGAGATCCGCGCCACTCCGCACGCCGAGCGCGCCGAGGTCGAGGCGATCTTCCGCGGCTGGGGATTTGAAGGGAAGCTGCTGCAAGACTCCGTCGATCACATCACCCGCCACGAAGGGCACTGGCTGGACATCATGATGGCGCACGAGTTGCAGCTCCAGCCGGTCGAGGAAGACGGCCTGTTGAGCGACGCGCTGCTGGTGGGTGCGTCGGCGGTGGTGGGGTCGCTGGTGCCGCTCTTCCCGTTTTTCTTTCTGCCGCGCGTGACGGCCATGTGGGTGGGCCTGATTGCGTCCGCGCTGGTGCTGTTCGGGGTGGGGGCTTTCAAGGCGCGCATCACGGTGGGCAGGCCGGCGCGCAGCGGCGTGCAGATGATGCTGATCGGGATGGTATCGGCGCTGGCCGGGTACGCGATCGGCGCGCTGTTCGGCAGCATGTAAAGCGACGCCGGGGGGCAACAAAACCGGGGCGTCCGTTCGCGTGCCCCGGTCGGTTTTTTGCCCGTTGCGAGCGCGGCGGGTCGCTACTCGGCGGGGTTTTCGAGCCGGAAGCCGTGGCCGCGCACGGTGATGATGTACTGGTTGTCCGGATCGACCTCGGCCAGGCGGTCGCGCAGGCGTCGCACCAGCGCGTCGATGGCCTGCTCGCTGACGCCTTCGCCCACGGCATCCGGCCAGACGGCTTCCACCACGCCGTCGCGCGTGCAGACCGCGCCGCCCGCGTCATAGAGCAGTTCCAGCAGGCGATATTGGGGCAGGCTGAGCGGCGGGTCAACCTCGCGCCCGCCGATGAACACGCGCCGCGACTCGCGGTTGAGCTTGAGCCGCCCGACCGACCCCGGAAGCTCGTTGACCATCAGCGGGGCGGTCGCTTCCGAGCCGACGAACGTCAGCTTGACCGCCAGCGCGATATTGATCTCGTCCCCGTCCCGCAGGGCCACCGGCTCGCCTTTGATCTGGCGGCCATTGACCCAGGTGCCGTTCTTGCTGTCCAGGTCTTCCAGGTAATAAGTGTCTCCGGCGCGGTAGATGCGGACGTGCTCGCGCGAGACTTGCCGCTCGGGCAGCACCAACCCGCACTCACCCCCACGGCCAATGACCAGCTCATCTTCTTCGACGATCCACCGCTGGCCTGCTCTCTCACCCTCGTGAATGATCAGCACGGGCTTGTCTGCTGCATTTGCCATTGTTCTCTCGTCCTTGACAAATTGGTAGACGTCGGGCCAGGCTGATCAACCTCTCATGGCGAACCCCGTCCGCCCAATGGAAACCGGCCCAGCAGTCGCGGATGCAGACCTCTGACTGAAAAGTATAGCCAAACTGGGGACGCACCTCAAGCCCGGCGTGCGTGTCCCCCGCGCCGGCTGCGAGAAGACCTGCTCAGCCGCGGTTCAACTCGACGTTGATCTCGACCGGGCTGGGCGTGTCTTCGACCACGCGGATCCCATCCGCCGACACCGGGATATATCCCTCGGCGCGCACCAGGACGCTGTACAGCAGTGGCGCGGTCGTGGTGCCGCGCGGCAACAGCACCGGGATCTGGAAATAGCCCTGGCTGTCGGCGAGCGACGTGCCGAGCACCTGGCTTTGTGTCCAGGTGAAGTCCTCGACGCTGTACTCCGGGCGCAGCACGATGAACAGCGCGCCGGGGATGCCCTGGCCGGTTGCCGCGTCGGTGATGCGGCCAAGCATCTGAACGCCCTCGCCGCTGGCAAACACGCCGACCGGAAGCTGCCCCAGCCCGACCCGCGCGCTCACCGAGGCCAGCGGCACGTTGTTGATACTGACTTCGAGGGTATAGGTTCCATCCGGCAGCGTTTGCAGGCTTTCGAGGCTGACGAAGTAGTTTTCGCCGTCGGTGGCCGCATCCCACGGCTCGGTCACCTCGATCAGCATGTCGCCATCGATCAGCCAGCGCCAGGTCCAGGGCGTGCCCGGCGCCAGCAGCCGCCAGTTGAAGAAGACGACCAGGCTCTGGATCCCGCTGGGAAACTCGCTGCGCGCCGGCTGGATGGTGCCGCTTCCGCCGGGTTGCTGGGTCGTGAAGCGGAAGTCGGTGAAAATGACCGGCCTGGCGCCTTCGGCCCCGCCGGCAACGACGAAATCCGCCGTCGCGCTGAGGATATTGTTGACTCCCAATTCCAGGCGGTAGCGCCCGGGCAGAAACTCGGCCTCGGCAGTGATCACGTGAGTGCCCTGGGCGTCCAGTGTCCAGACTTCCTGACTGCGCGCCAGCTCGCGCCCTTCGTAGTACCAGATGTAGGTCCAGGGTGTGCCCTGCACCATGTTGCGATAGTTAAAGCGCGCCTGGATCGCGGCGCCTTCCGGCAAGACATAGCTGGTGCCGACCAGCATACCGGAGTCGCGATCCAGCAGGCCGAAGACGATGTCGGAGAAGCCCGGCTCGGCGGTCGGACCCCCGCCAATCACGATGCTGCGCGAGGCGACCTCGCGCCCCTCGATGAACAGGCGGAAGAAGTAAACGCCGTTCTTCCAGGGGATGTTCGAGCTGCCGATGTACCACATCCCGCTGCGCCCGCCGCTCCACGTCGCCGGGGGCAGGCCGTAGATCGCCTCGGTCGTGTCATCGACCGTTACGCGCAGTTCGTAAATCATCCCGTTGACCATGTTGTGATAGTCGAAAAACAGGTACAGGCTGGTGATGCCTGCCGGGGCGCTGCCGACCACGTTCGCCGGGACACCCGCCTCGTTGACGCGCGTGGCGAAGAACAGGCGGCTGAAGCTCGGCTCGCCTTCGGGCGGGGGAAGCACCGTGCTGGTCATGTCCGGACCCTGGCGGATGCCGAGGGTCGCGGCGCGCACCAGACCGCGCGCGGCACGCGATGGGCGCAGCGCGCTGATGAACCCGCCGACCGGGACGCAGGCATCGTTTTGGTCGGCGCGCCCGTCGAGGTTGGTGTCTTGCAGCACGCGGCAGTCGGCCGGCTGGCCGCCGACCTGCGTGGGGGCGATGGTCGGAATGCCGATCAGTTTGCCGTCGCGGTTGTAGGCGCCGCCGCCGGTCATGGTGCCGGGGATGACGGCTCCGGTGCGCATCCAGGCCCGGTCACCGGCGCGTGCCTCGGCGGTGAAGCCGGTCACCGTGCCGCGTGTCAGCTCAACCGGCGAGTTGCCCAGGTCCGGATAGCCCACGATCGTGATCGTATCGTCCAGGTTGACCTCGTTCGAGTCGCCCAGCTCGACGAAAGGCAGCGCGAGCGACCCCGGCTCGATGGGACGCCCGTCGAGGTAGCCGTTGATGCGCATCACAGCCAGATCCAGCCCCTGGCTGATCTCGACCACTTCCGCCGTGTAGGTGGGCACCGGCGGCTCGTCCAGCCGCACCGTGATGGCCACCACCACCCGGTCCGACCGGCATCGCTCGCTGGAGACGGCGGTGTGCGCGTTGGTCAGGATCAGGCCGTCGGTGCTGATCAGCGTGCCGGAGCCAACGCACGAGATGATCGGCTGGCCCTGATTCTGGTAGGTTTGCATCAGGTAGACGGTCGCCCGCTTGATCACGTCTTCGTTCAGCTCGATCAGGGGCGGTGGGAGCGGCGTGGGTGTCGGAGTGGGAGTGACATCCCCATCCTGCGCCTGGGCCGGAACGTCGCCCGGCGGCAGCCGAACGGCCAGCAAAACGCTCAGCAGGGTAACGCCGACCAGCGCCAGGGCGCCGGCAGTGTGGATCTTCCGGCGATTGTTTGCTTGCATACCCATCAGAAGATTTCCAGTGTGTTCAGCAGATTCTCGAACCGGTACAGGTTGTTCTCGAAATTGGCGCGCTCTTCGCGGTACGACACGATCACGGCCTGGGTGCGGCGCAGCACCACCACGTCCACCCCTTCGACGACGATCGGCAGGGCTTCGAGGGCGGGGTTGCGCTCGCTCTCGACATAGGCGTAGGTGAGGCGGATGGCGGGCGAGCCGTCGCGCAGGGTGATGTTGCGCCGCGAGATGACGCGGTAGGCAGGGAAGCGCTGCGGCCGGTCAATTTCGATCTGGTGCAGGACGTTGGCCGGTGTGGCGTCGGGGCCGACGGGCAGCACCGACACCTGAAGCAGCGTCTTGAACGGGAGCGCGTCGGGATCGATGGCGCGGAAGACGTAATCGCTGCTGCCGCGGTCGAGCAGCCAGCCCTGCGGAATCTGCGCGCGGACGCCCGCTTCCAGGTCTTCGACCGTGATCGTCGCATTCAGGACGGAGTCGCGCATGGTGACGCCTAGCGCCAGCACGATTGCAGCCAGCGCGATGGATAGGTAGCCGTTCCAGCGCTGGTGAAAGGTGAGGGCGGGTCGTTCTTCGGTGTAGAAGACGGACCGGTTCATAGCAACTCCCGGCGGCTGGCGATGGCTTGCTGGCGCTCGTCCGCGCTCTGGATGAGGAAGGCCAGACTCAGCAGGACGGCGGCGATCAGCCCGAAGGCGAGGGCCAGCCCGCGAACCGGCGAGCTGGCGGTTTCACCGATGCCCAGGCCGCTGACGATTGCGATACCGCGGAAGCCATAATACAGCCCGCCCGCAAACGCGGCGGTCAGCAACCCGGCGGGCATCCAGAACACGGGCTGGCGGGTAAGGCGCAACTCGCCCAGAAAGAAGCCCACCAGCAGACCCGTCGCGAGATGCGAGAAGGTGTTCGACGCCACCCACAGCCCGGTCGCGACAACGGTCGCGTCCGAATCGAGCGCGAAGCGCACGTTGAGCATTACGGCGAAGCCGAGCGAAACGGCCAGCGCGTAGGCCGCCGCGTCCAGCCGCTGATGGATGTGGGTCATCCAGACGGTATAGCGCAGCACGGCGTATTTGAGAAACTCTGCCGTGAAGCTGACGGTGAAGGTGTAGCCCAGCACGCGCCCGAAAAATCCCTGCTGCGGCAGCCAGCGGTCCGGCGTAAACAGACGCTCGGAAAGGGGAACCGCAATGGCGTTGGCAACCAGCGCGCCGAGCAGCAGCACGCTCAGCAGGTGCGGGCGCGGCTCCGGCGCGCGCCGCTCGCCCCGGTACGAGATCAGCAGCCAGGCGGCCAGCGGCAGCAGCGCCAGCGCCAGCTTGCCGTTGCCGTCGCGCAGATTGCGCGGTAGCAGGCCAAACACCTCAGCGGCAGCGTAAACCCCGGCCACGACGAAAAAGAGCAGTAAGACTTCGATCCAGGTGGTCTGCCAGACGCGCCGGTACGGGTAGACCTCGACCGGCTCTTCTTCTGGCGCCAGCAAGATTGGTTCAAAAGACAAAACGGTCGCTCCCGGCTGTGCGCGCGGCGTCGATCCCTATTGAAGACCCTCTCAGGCGGTGGTACACTTCGTCCGCCACCAGATGGATGATTGTACCGCGCACCGTGCCTGCCGCCTACGGCGCGGTGCGCGAATGCGCGCCTGACGTCCGCGCGCCAACCAGCGCGGGGCACATGCAGTTCAGGCGCGGGCGAGAGGAAGCGATCAAGCATATGGGTATCGAGCGAAAGCGCAGGCGCGCGCCGCTTCGCCTGGGCGTGCTGGGCGTCTTGGGAGTGGCGTGCCTGCTGGTCACGGCGATTGTTGTGGCGCTCGCTCTCGGCGATGACGACGGCACGGCGCCGCGCCGCGGGAACCGGATCGTCTATGGGCTGACGCTGAACCCGTCCGGCTTCGACCCGCACATTCACCAGTCGAACGAGCTGGGCATCCCCTTCTTTTCGGTGTACGACACGCTGGTCTACCGGCATCCGCAGACGCTGGATTTCGTGCCGGGCCTGGCGGAGCGGTGGGAGATGTCTGCCGACGGGCTGGCCTGGACGTTCTACCTCAAGCAGAACGTCCATTTCCACGACGGCACCCCCTTCGACGCCTCGGCGGTGGCTACCACGCTGGACCGGATCATGAATTCCAGCGTTGGTTCGCAGAAGGCGCGGGTGCTGCTGGAGTCGTACACCGGGTACGAAATCGTCGATCCGTACACTATCACGCTCAGGCTCAGCCAGCCCTACGCGCCGCTGCTCGACGCGTTGAGCCAGGTGTATCTGGGCATCGCCAGCCCGGCGGCGCTGGCGGCGACGACCAACAACAGCTACCAGTGGCATCAGGTGGGAACCGGCCCCTACAGGCTGGTCGAATTCGTGCCGGGCCAACTCATTCGCCTGGAGCGCAACGAGGATTATGCCTGGGGGCCGGTCTTCTACGCGCCGGTGACCGACGCGTCGCTGGAGACAATCGAGTTTCGCTTCTACACGGACCCGGCGACGCGCAGCCTGGCGCTGGAGAGCGGCGAGGTGCAGGTGGTTGGCGAGCTGCTGCCGACCGATGCGGAGTTGCTGGCGGGGAACGTCGAGGTGACGGTTTACCAGGTGCCGATTCCGGGCACACCCCAGCAGTTCTTCTTCAACACGCGCCGTGCCCCGCTGGATTCGGCGTCGATCCGCCAGGCGCTGCTCTACGGCACCAACCGCACCGAAATCGTGGATGCGGTCTATCAGGGGCGCTCGCCGGTGGCGCACGGCCCGCTTACCTCGACCGTGATGTATTACGACCCGGCGGTCGAGCAGATGTACCCATTCGACCTGAACCAGGCGCGCTCGCTGCTGGCAGCGCAGGGACTGGCCGACACGAACGGCGACGGGTTCCTGGATGTGGACGGCGAGCCGCTCACGCTGACGGTGGTCTTCGGCCCGTGGAATCAGATGCCTGAAGTGGCCCAGCTTCTGCAAAGCCAGTGGCGCGATCTGGGCATTCGGACCGATCTGGTTCAGGTGCCGGATTTTCCGACGCTGCGCCAGCGCGTGCGCGACGATGACTACGACGTGATCGCGTTCTACGACTTTGGCGTTGATCCGAGCATCCTGAACCGCTTTTATCTGAGCGGGGCGGTCAATAACTGGTCCGGCCTGAGCGATCCGCAGCTTGATCAGGTGCTCTACGAAGCGGTGCGTCAGAGCGCGCCGGAGATGCGCCAGGCGCTCTATTCCGCCGCCCAGCAGCGGATCATGGAGCAGGCCGTCGTGCTGCCGATCCGCGAATACGTCAACCTGGTCGGCGTCTCGTCGCGCCTGGATGGGGTGATCTTCAGCGCGCAGGGGTGGTGGCCGCTGCTGCGCAACTTCCAGTATACCGGCTGAGGGCGACGATGCTGCCCTTTCTGGCGCGGCGCGGCGCGATGGCGCTGGCAGTGGTCTGGCTGGCGGCGAGCCTGTCGTTTGTGGCGCTGCGCTGGGCGCCGGGTGACGCG
This sequence comes from Thermoflexus sp., assembly GCA_020724465.1. Lineage (GTDB taxonomy): Bacteria > Chloroflexota > Anaerolineae > Aggregatilineales > Aggregatilineaceae > DYGX01. Next base: position 19,889 of record DYGX01000003.1, on the reverse strand, counting down.
CTCGACGCGACCATGGCTCGCGCCGGCGCGTCCGAGGCGCAGATTGACGCGCAGCGTGCCGGGCTTGGCCTCGACGATCCCCTTCCGATCCAGTATGGGCGGTACTGGTTGGACGTGGCGCGCGGGCGCTGGGGCGTGTCGCTTGTCACCGGCCAGCCGGTTCTCGAACTGATCGCGCAGAACGCCCGGCCCACGCTGACGCTGGCGCTGGCGGCGCTGGGCGTGGCCCTGGCGCTGGGCGTCACACTGGGCGTGATGGATGGGTTGGGGCGTCCTGCGGCGCTGCGTTGGGCGGCAGGCGGGCTGGCGGCGCTGGCGCTGGCGACACCGGTCTACTGGACGTCTACGCTGGCGATTTACACGTTCACGGTCGCGCTCAATCTGCTTCCCGGTGTTGGGGGGAGCGGGCCGCGGGCCGTGATCCTGCCGGGGCTGGTGCTGGGCTTTCACACGGCGGGCAGCATTGCCCGCGTGACCGCGGCCAGCGTGCGTGACGCCGCGCGGGGGGATTTCGTCCGGACCGCCCGCGCCAAAGGCCTGCCCGAACACGACGTGATCGACCATATTTTGCGAGTCGGCCTGCTGCCGGTGGTGTCGGTGGTCGCGCTGCAGGCCGGTTTTCTGCTGGGCGGCACGGTGATCACCGAGATGATTTTCGTGCGGCGTGGGCTGGGGCAGGTGCTGTTGGCGGCGGTTACCAACCGCGACTACCCGGTGGTGCAGGGGTTGGTCATTCTGGCGGCGCTGGTCTATACCACGCTCAACGCCGGAGCGGACGCGCTCTATCACCGGCTCGATCCGCGCACGCGGCGCGAAGGGTAGGCGGCCATGCAGTGGCGCGGGGTCCGGTTCACCGTGGCGCTGACGCTGGGCGGCGTGGTCCTGGCCCTGTCGGCCCTGGCGCCCCTGCTGGCGACGCACGATCCGCGCGCGGCGGCGCCGGAAGCGCAACTCCAACCCCCCTCGCGCGAGCACCTGTTCGGAACCGACCTGCTGGGCCGTGACGTTTACAGCCGCGTGTTGTACGGGGGGCGTCGGACATTTGCCGTTGCGCTGCTGACGGTGGTGATCACGCTGGGGCCGGGGCTGCTGGTCGGCGCGGCGGCGGGAGCGACGGGCGGCTGGGTGGATGGCCTGTTGATGACACTGATGGACGCGCTGCTGGCCGTACCCGCGCTGGTGCTGGCGCTGGCGCTGCTGGCGCTGTTGGGCAGCGGGAGCGTGCAGATCGCGGCGGCGGTGGGGATCGCCGGAATTCCGGCCTACGCTCGCGTGACGCGCGCCGCCGTACTGGAAGCCCGAGCACGCCCTTACATCGAGGCGGCCCGTGCCATCGGTGCGCGTCCGGCCGGCATTTTGGTGCGGCATATCCTGCCGACCATCGCGCCGCCGCTGCTGGCGTTTGCAGGCGTCACGCTGAGCTGGGCGATCCTCAACAGCGCGGCGCTGGTCTTCCTGGGCTTTGGGGGCGACATCGCCGCACCGGATTGGGGTGTGATGCTGGCGGACGGGCGGCAGGCGTTCCGCACCGCGCCCTGGGTGGCGTTGGCGCCCGGTGTGGCGCTGAGCCTGACCGTGCTGGCGATCAACTGGCTGGCCGATGGCATCGACCGCGTAACGCGGCGCTGAGCACGATCAGCCCGCCGGGGGCAGCGAGCCGGGCGTGACCACGCTGAAGAGCACTTCTCCGGACGAGGTCTGGCCGACCCACACACCCTGATCGGTGTAGGCGGGGGTGGCGGTCGGCGGCTGGCCTGAGGCGGGCGGGGGCAGCACGCCCGAACTCGGATTGCGGTAGAAAGCGCGGATACGGTACTCGCCCGGCTGCAGGCCGATCGCGCTGAGCTGCTGCGCGGTGTAGCGATAGGTCTGCGTGCAGCGGGTGCGCGATCCCAGCAGGTGAAGCTGATCGCTGGGGTACGACTGCGGCGCGCCGCGCGGCGCGGCGTTGTCTATCAGCGGCTGGTCGGTGCCCACACGCCGGATCTCGAACGAGACGCCGGTGTCGTTTTCTAGCCGGGTCAGCGGGGGCGTAGCGTCGGTCAGATAGAGGATGACCGGGCCGATGTCGCGGTTGGCGAAGGTGAGGTGAATGATCAGCGGTTCCTCGGTGGTGATGACGCGGCTTTCCAGGCGCAGTTCGAGGCCGAGTTCCTGCTGGTCGCCGCCGGCCTGAGCCAGCACCGAGCGGTTGTTGCCGCCGATGGGCGCGGCGAGATTGGTGCATTGAGGTCCCAGCTGGGCCGCCGGGTAGACGCGGGGCAGCACTGTGACACCGACCAACAGCACCAGCCCGATGACCAGCGCGAACCGCGTGCGGTCGAGGAACCCAACCCGGTCGCGCATGCTGTTACTGCTTCGACGCGCCATGCTGCTTGCTACCCTTCGTGCAGGATCCAGTCTTCGACCAGCCGTATCCCTTCGGCTTCCGGATCATCCTGAGACACATCCAGCCATATGATGCCGCTGTCGTGCCCCTTGAACCAGGTGATCTGCCGGCGGGCAAAGGCGCGGGTGGCCTGCTGGATGGCGGTGACCGTCTCGTCGAGCGACTGCTCGCCGGCAAAGTACGGTCGCCACTGCGCGTAGCCAAGCCCGCTCATCGACGGCAGTTCCCAAGTATAGCCCGCTTCGAGCAGGCCGCGCACCTCGCCCGCCAACCCGTCTTCCACCATCTGGATCACGCGCCGGTTGATGCGCGCGTGCAGCAGATCGCGTGGCAGGGTCAGCCCAATCTGCAGCAGGCGATAGGGGGGCGGCGTTTTGCGCTGCAGCACCGAGATCGGCGTGCCCGTCTCCAGGCAGACTTCAAGCGCCCGCACCACCCGGCGGACGTTGCGATAGTCGATGCGGGCCGCGGCGTCGGGATCGTGCTGGCGCAAGCGCTCGTGCAGGGCCTGCGCGCCGTGCACGGCGGCGAAGGCTTCCAGCTCGGCGCGCAGATCCGGATTGGGCGGCACTTCGGGGATGCCCCAGCCTTCGAGCACTGCGCTGATGTACTGGCCCGTGCCGCCGACCAGCAGCGGCAGCCCGCCACGGGCGTGGATGTCGTCGATGGCGGCGTAGGCGGCCCGCTGGTATTCGGCCAGCGTGTATGTCTGGTCGGGGTCGACCACGTCAAGCAGGTGGTGCGGCACGGCCGCGCGCTGTTCGGGCGTGGGCTTGGCGGTGCCGATGTCCATCCCCCGGTAGATCTGGCGGCTGTCTGCGCTGACAATCTCGCCGCCAAAGCGCCGCGCGAGCGCGATGCCCAGCGCGCTTTTGCCGGTGGCGGTGGGTCCCAACACGACGATCAGCGGACGGCGCGCATGCTGCGCATCGGAAGCCGGCGCGGGCGCTGTGGTGGTGGCGCCGCCTGGCTGCGCGGGTGACCACTGCACGCCGCAGGCGTCGCTACCAGGCGACGGCATGATGGATTACCTCGATGCTGGCGGTAGCCCGGTCGAACGCGACGGCGGCGACGTCGATTCGCCAGGGGACGGACTCCAGATCGTGCGCTGCAAGGTAGGCTTCGGCCAGAGCCAGCAAGCGCGCCTGTTTGCGCGGACTGACGCTTTCCAGCGCCAGGCTGCGGGCCGCCGCCAGCGGTCCGCGCCGCGCCCGCACCTCGACGAACACGATCTCGCCGTCCTGTTCGGCGATGATGTCCAGCTCGCCGAGCGGATCGCGCCAGTTCCGCGCGCGGATGATATACCCGGCACGAATAAGGCGCTCGGCCACCAGTTCTTCGGCGTGCCGTCCCAGAGATTGCCGCCGGTCGGTCATACCTGGCTCATGTCTGCAGCATGACGTTGTGTCAGGTCACAGCCCGAATTGCCTGCCTGATGGCTACTATAGCATCGGACGCTTGCCGGAGCGAGATTTGTGTTGGCGCAAAGATGCATCTTAACAATTATGTGATACGTCGTACAAACCGCCTGGTGATTCCGGGCAAGGCCCGGGAAATCGCGTTTTGCCTCCAAGGGAATAGAGGCGCTGGACGCGGCGCAGTTGAAAAGCGGCGCGCCACCGATTACACTGGATGATTCACCGGGGAAGCCTGCTGTGGCGTCGTGAGGTGCGGGCCGCACCGCTTGACCTCTTCTGATCAAGCGCCGCCGCTGGCGTAATGGTGTGCGAGTGTAGCCGCCTGGGTCACCGGGCGGTTGCTGTGTGTCTGGCCGTTGCCGCGTGCGATTGAGAGAGGAAAGGCATGAACGTCGAGATCATCAGCATCGGGACCGAACTGCTGCTTGGGGAGATTGTAGACACGAATTCCGCTTATATCGCGCGCAAGCTGCGGGATATTGGCGTGAACATCTTCTACCTGACGACGGTGGGCGACAACCTGGAGCGCATCGCCGCGGCGATCCGGGCGTCGCTGGCCCGCGCCGACGTTGTGATCACCACCGGCGGGCTTGGCCCCACGGTCGATGACATGACGCGCCAGGCCGTCGCGCAGGCGACCGGGCGCGAGCTTGAGTTCCACCCGGAGCTGCTCGACCAGATCGCGGAACGGTTCCGCCAGCTTGGCGCGCAAATGAGCGAGAATAACCGGGTCCAGGCGTATATCCCGGCCGGGTCGATCCCGATTCACAACCGGCTGGGGACGGCGCCGTGCTTCATCGTCGAGAGCGAGATCGGGACGGTCATCAGCCTGCCTGGCGTGCCGCGCGAGATGAAGGACATCCTGGACGCGAGCGTAATCCCGTATCTGCGCGAGCGGATGGGAGGGCTGGGGATCATCAAGGCGCTGGTATTGCGCACGGCAGGCATTGGCGAGAGCCAGATCGATGCGCGGATCAGCGATCTGATGACCTGGACCAATCCGACCGTCGGCCTGGCGGCGCACACCGGCCAGACCGACATCCGCATCACCGCCCGCGCCGACACCGAAGCCGAGGCCGACCGGATGATCGCCGAGGCCGAGGCGATCATCCGCGAGCGCGTCGGCGAGTACATTTACGGGACGGGCACGGAGCAGCTCGAAGACGTGTTCCGCGCGCTGCTGCGCGAGAGGGGGTGGAAACTGGCGGCCAGCTACACAGGCCCCGAAGGCGAGGTCTTCGCGGCGCGGCTGGGGAGCGGCGACGGGATCACCTGCGAGACATGCGACGACGATCTGGCGGCGCTGCTGGCGCGGCTGGGGATGGACCCGGCCGAGGCCAGCGATCCGGCGTCGCTGGATTATTGTTACCTGTCGCGCAGCGAGGCGAAGCGTCTGGCGGCAGAAACCGGCGCCGATGTCGTGATCGCGATCGTGACCTTCGACGCAGGCACAGGGATCACGGCGCTCACCGCACACGAGGAGCGCAGCCGGTGTTACGCTTTCGGCGGGGCTAATTCCGAGGCGCCGTATTGGGCCGGGACATGGGGGATGAGCATGGCCTGGCGGCTGTCGCGCCAGGCTGCCGGAGAAGGACTGCAGTGATGCTGTCGCAGGCAGATGGCGCGGCGCTGGCGCGGTCGCTGGCTGAGGCAGGGTTGATCAGTTTTGGCCGCTTCGAGCAGGCGGGCGGGGGTTGGTGGCCAGTTGCGATCCGGCTGGGTTGGCTGCCGTCCTACCCGGCGTTGCTGCGCGACGTGGCCCGATCGCTCGTCCCGCTGCTGGACGGTCTGGCGATCGACCGGATGCTGGCCGCGCCGGGTGCTCTGCCCATCGCGGTCGCGCTGAGCCTGGCAACCGGGATCCCGGCGGTGTACACCGTGCAAGGCGCGGACGCTCCGGCCTATGCGATCGAAGGCGCTTACGACGTGGGGCACCCCACCGCGCTGCTGTCGGATGTGCTGCTCGACGCGGGGCAGGCGGATGCGATCATCACGCTGGCGGGGGGCGTGGGGCTGGATGTGCGCGCCCTGGTCGCCGTGCTGGATCTCGGGCTGGGCGCGCGCGAGGCGCTGGAAGCACGCGGCTGGACGGTGCGCCCGGCGCTGGCGCTGGCCGCGGCACTGCCTGCGCTTGAGGCGGCGGGCTATTTGCCGCCGGTGATGCGCGCCAGTGTCGCGGAATGGATCGCGGACTGCCGGCGCGATCCCGGCTGTGGCTAGGGGTGTTATGCACTTCACGGGGGTTCGCCCCTCACCTCACACCCCTCGCCCTCTGCGACTGCGTCGCGGGGCGAGGGGCTTTGAGCCGCCGCGACGCGCTCCCCTTCTCTCCAATCGATACACGCGCGAGGGAGAAGGGGCCGGGGGTTGAGGGGGGATTGAGGGCGAAAAGTGCATCACACGCTCTAGGGGGCAGCGCGCGGCTCAGCGTGCCGGGTCGGTGGGTGCGGGGGCGACTTGCGGCGCGGTGTAGGTGCGCAGCCGCGTCGCCAGCGCGAACCCCAGCGCGCCAAAGCCGAGGAACAGCGCCAGCGTGGCAGTGAAAAACGCGTCGAAGTCCGCGCCGTCGATCATGCCGCCGAGAAGCTGGGCGTTGATCCCGATTGCCAGATCGAAGCTGGTGTAGAGCAGCGCCGTGCCAATGCCGCGCAGCGCGGGCGGAATCGCGTCTTGCGCGATCGCGTCGGCGATGGCGCGCATCATCCCCCACCCAGACGCCATCAGCGCGATCGCAGCGTAGGCACTGGCGGTGCCGGCTGCCCGGCTGAGCAACACGACGCCCGCTGCGGCGATCACCAGCCCCGGCAGGGCGACCGGCTGGCGCCCGATGGCATCCGAGACACGCCCTGCCACCGGCTCGATGACGGTATCGATCAGCGACCAGATGCTCAGCCCCAGGCCCATAGCGACGGCGGCCAGCAGGCGCGGCGCGTCGTCATAGAGCGCGCTGCGCTCGGCCAGCAGCGGGTAGAAGGTGAACATCAGCGTCAGCAGCGCGCCCGCGCTGACGATCAGCAGAATCGCCGCCCAGGTTCCGCGCTGGCGCAGGGCAAGGACGGCGTCGCGCCGCGCCCCGTTGGATTCCGACATGTCGGGATGGTCGGCGGGAAGGGTGTAGGTTACCAGCAGCGCCAGCAGGCTCAGCGCGCCGCTGAGAGCGAAAACCGCTTCGAAGCCGAGCGCGTTTTTCAGGCCCTCGCCCACGAGCGGGCTGAAGATCCCGGCGACAGAGAAGGTGGCGTTGTTCAGGCCGAGCGCCTCGCCCCGCCGCGACGGGGGCGCCAGGTCCGCGCTGAGCGCCTTGCTGGCGGTCGTGAAAACGCCCAGCGCTGCGCCGGTACCGATCCGCGCCAGCAGAAACACGGCGATGGAGTGGCTGGCGAGATAGAACAGGCTGGCCGCCAGGCTCAACAGCGCCCCGATCAGCATCCACCGGCGGCGGCCCTGCCGGTCGGAGAGCGTCCCGGTAGGGATGCGCGACGTGACAGCGGTGAACGCCAGGATCAGGGTCGCCGTTCCGATCCACTGCTCGGTGGCGCCGAGGCGGTCGGTGATGAACAGCGGGACGACAGGAATAAGGATCGTGACCGCGAAGGCGAACAACAGCAGGCCCACCAGCGCCTGGTAAAACGCGCCGGGAAGCGGCGGGCGGGGCGGGCGCGGTGCAGCGGCCAACGGCTCGCGCGGAAACGGAATCACCGGCGACTCCTAGGGTGGTGTTGGATTGGGGACCAGACAGATCGAGCGATCTGCATTGTTGCTGGGCGCGGGCGCGCGGTCTTCGATGCGGGCGATGATGGGCGCGCCCAGGCGCTAACGGGTGTGTACCGGGCCGTAGCGGCCCTCAAAGGCGCTGCGGGTCAGGATCAGGGTAAGCGCGCGGCCATTGGCCCATTCGTGCTCCACCTCGAAACCGATGCTCTCGCACCAGCCGAGCGCACGCGTGTTGGAGCGGCGCACGTCCATGCGTAGGGCGTTGCACGTGCCGGTGGCAAAGAGCGCGCGGGCATAGGTGAGGACGGCTTCGCGCCCATAGCCCTTGTTCCACAGCTCAACTTCGCCGATCAAGAGTGAGAAGGAGATACTGCCCGGCCGGTCGTCGCAGGCGATATAGAACTCGCCAATCGGGGGCTGCGTCCCGCTGCGCAGGCAGATCATGAAGTGGGTGGCGACGGGCTTGCCCTGGACATGGCGCTCATACCAGGCCTGCATATCCCGCTCATCATACTGCATGCCATCCACGTTACCGATTGGCCCCATCACGGCCGGGTTGTTCCACCAGCGCTGAAGATGAGGCAGATCGGCCCTCGTCGTCGGCCGGATCAGCAGCCGCTCGCCCTCGACGCGCTGTGGAAGATCGGGAAGTGCGTGACCACAGCAATCAGTCATCGTCGTCCAACCTCAACACCGCCATGAAAGCCTCCTGGGGGATTTCGACGTTGCCGATCATCTTGAGACGCTTCTTGCCCTTCTTTTGCTTTTCGAGCAGTTTTTTCTTGCGCGTAACATCCCCTCCGTAGCACTTGGCGAGCACATCCTTGCGCAGGGCTTTGACGTTGGCACGGCTGACCACGTGTTTGCCGATGGCGGCCTGGATCGGGACCTCGTAGAGCTGGCGCGGGATCAGGCGCTTGAGCTTGGACACCAGGCGCTGCCCCTTGTGGAACGCCTCGTCCTGGTGCACGATCATGGCGAGGGCATCCACCGGCTGCTTGTTGACCAGCACATCCAGCTTGACGAGCTTCTCTGGCCGGTACTCCAGGAAATGGTAATCCAGGCTGGCGTAGCCGCGTGTGGCGGACTTGAGCCGGTCGTAGAAGTCCACGATCAGCTCGGCGAGCGGAATCTCGTACTTGAGCAGCACGCGCTTCTGGTCCAGATATTCCATACTGGTGTAGATGCCGCGCTTCTTGGTGACGAGGTCCATAATGGGGCCGATGAACTCTTCGGGCGTAAAGACCTCAATCGCCATCCACGGCTCGCGGATCTCGGCAATCGCGCTTTCATCCGGCAGATCCGCCGGGCTGTGGATGGTGAGCACCTCGCCGCTGCGCAGCACGACCTGGTACTCGACGCTGGGCGCGGTCGCCAGCAGGTCGAGGTCGTACTCGCGCTCCAGCCGCTCCTGCACGATGTCCATGTGAAAGAGACCGAGAAACCCGACGCGGAAGCCGAAATTGAGCGCCTGAGACGTTTCGGGTTCGAAGACCAGCGAGGCATCGTTGAGCTGGAGCTTTTCGAGCGCGTCGCGCAGGTCGTTATAGTCGTCGTTGTCCGAGGGGTAGAAGCCGGCGAAGACCATCGGCTTGGCCTGCTTGTAGCCGGGCAGTGGTTCTGGGGCCGGGTTGGCCGCCTGGGTGATGGTATCGCCCACGCGGCACTCGCGCACCGTCTTCAGGCCGGTGGCGATGTAGCCCACTTCGCCGACGGTGAGGACATCGATCGGCTGCATGTCGGGGTTGAAGATGCCGATCTCGACCGGCTCGATCTCGGCGCCAGATGCCATCAAGCGCAGGACGTCGGTTTTGCGGATGGTGCCATCGAAGACGCGCACGTAGGCGATCACGCCTTTGTACGAGTCGTAATGGCTGTCGAAGATCAGGGCGCGCGCGGGGGCGTTCGGGTTGCCGCGCGGCGGCGGAATGCGGCGCACCACCGCTTCAAGGATCTGTTCGACATTCTGTCCAGTTTTGGCGCTGACCTGCAGCACGTCGGCGGCATCCAGCCCGATCAGTTCCTCGATTTCCTGCGCGACTTCGTCCGGCTGGGCGGCGGGCAGATCGATCTTGTTGACGACGGCGATCAGGTCGAGGTTTTGCTCGAGCGCCATGTACAGGTTGGCGAGGGTTTGCGCCTCGATGCCCTGTGTGGCGTCCACCACCAGGATCGCGCCCTCGCACGCCTGCAGCGCGCGGCTGACTTCGTACGAGAAATCAACATGGCCGGGCGTGTCGATCAGATTCATCTCGTAGGTCTGCCCGTCGTGTGCCTGGTACTGCATGCGCACGGCGGACGCCTTGATGGTGACCCCGCGCTCGCGCTCCAGCTCCATGCTGTCGAGCACCTGCTCCTGCATCTCGCGCTCGCTGATCGTGCCGGTGATCTGGAGCAGGCGATCGGCCAGGGTACTCTTACCATGGTCGATGTGGGCAATGATCGAGAAATTGCGAATATGGGCTTGATCCATGTTGTTCGCCAGCCAGGTGACAGCAAAATAACGACGGCTTGAGCCGGCGCGGCCCGAGTGCATCCGGCGCGAGTGTGCTCCCCCACGGGTAAGTATAACGGAATCAAACGGGGTTGCATATAGAAGTTTGCAGGCGGGTGAGCGAATTACTATACTCCACCGGGGCGGGTATCAGCGAGTCATCCGCCCGGCTGTCCCGTAGCCGCCAGGCGAGGCTGGCGGGGGCAGCGCAGTCATCAGGAGAAGGTGAACAAGCGTGACATCACTACGAAAAGGTCTCGCCCGGACGCGACAGTCGTTCTTTGGGCGAATTGCCCAGGCGTTCGGGGCCACCGAAATCGATGAAGATACCTGGGACGACGTGGAAGCCCTGCTGATTCAGGCCGATGTGGGCGTCCCGACGACGCTGCGGCTCATGGAGCGCCTCAAGGAACGGGTCCGGCGCGACGGGATCACGCGGCAGGATCAGCTCACCGAGGCGCTGAAAGACGAGCTGCGCAAGCTGCTCACCGAACCGACGCCGCTCAACCTGAGCGGGCGCGAGCTGTCTGTCATGCTGATCGCCGGGGTCAACGGCTCTGGCAAGACGACGACCATCGGCAAGATCGCCTACCGCATGCGGCTGAACAACCGCAAGGTGATCATTGCGGCGGGCGACACGTTCCGCGCCGCAGCCATCGACCAGCTCAAGTTGTGGGGCGAGCGGGCGGGCGTGCCGGTGATCGCCGGGCTGCCCAACAGCGACCCGGCGGCGGTCGTCTACGACGCCATCAGCGCGGCGCGGGCGCGCCATGCCGAGGTGCTGATTGTGGACACGGCGGGCCGCCTGCACAGCAACTTCAACCTGATGGCCGAGCTGGTCAAGGTGCGCGATGTGCTGCGCAAGGTGATCCCGGACGCGCCGCACGAAACGCTGCTGGTGCTGGACGGCACAACCGGGCAGAACGCGCTGACGCAGGCCAAGAAGTTCCAGGAAGCGATCGATGTGACAGGGGTGGTTGTGACCAAGCTGGACAGCACGGCCAAAGGCGGGATGCTGTTCGCGATCCAGCAGGAACTGGGGTTGCCGATCCACTATGTCGGGATCGGCGAGAGTGTCTACGATCTGGTGTTTTTCAACCCCGCCAAGTTTGTCGACAGCCTGTTCGAAAACGGGGATGAGGACGAGGAGTAATCAACGTGGAGAACCTGGTGAGCCGATTGAACGAGATGCGCCGCACGGTCGAACAGCTTATGGAGCGTCTTTGACGTAGCGGCGGATGTGGATGAGGTCGCGCGCCTCGAAGAGCAATCGACCCAGGCTGGATTCTGGGATGATCCGGACACGGCGCAGCGAACGATGCGCCGGCTGGCGCGGCTGAAAGAGTCTACCGGGCTGTGGCTGAACACACGACAGCGGTTGAACGACGCGATCGAGCTGGCGGAACTGGATGACGAATCGCTTGTGCCGGAGCTGACCGCCGAAGCCGACGCGCTGGCCGCTGACGTCGAGCGGCTGGCCTTCCGCGCCAAGCTGGGCGGCAAGTACGACGCGGAAGACGCGTACCTGGCGATTCACGCCGGGGCAGGGGGCACCGACGCGCAGGACTGGGCCGCGATGTTGCTGCGCATGTATTTGCGCTGGGCCGAGCGCCGGGGCTTCAAGACGGAGATCGTCGATGAAACGCCGGGCGATGAAGCGGGCATCAAGAGCGCCACGGTGTCAATCCAGGGCGATTACGTCTACGGCTACCTGAAATCGGAGGCGGGCGTCCACCGGCTGGTGCGCCTCAGCCCGTTCGATGCGGCCAACCGGCGACACACATCGTTCTGTCTGGTCGAGGTCTGGCCGGACGTGCAAGAGGAAATCGATATCACCATCGACGAGAAGGACCTGCAGATCGACACGTTCCGCAGCAGCGGCGCGGGCGGCCAGAACGTGCAGAAGAACGAGACGGCGGTGCGCATTACCCACCTGCCGACCGGGCTGGTCGTAAGCTGCCAGAACGAGCGCAGCCAGATGCAGAACAAAGAGCGCGCGCTGCAGGTGCTCAAGATGCGCCTGCTGGACCTGGAGCGCCGCAAGCAGGAGGAGGAGTTCGCCGAGCTAAAGGGCGAGCACGTCAGCGCGGGGTGGGGCAACGCCATCCGCTCGTACGTGCTGCACCCGTACCAGCTTGTGAAGGACACGCGTAGCGGGTACGAGACCGGCAACACGCAGGCAGTCCTTGACGGCGACCTCGATGCTTTCATGGAAGCCTATCTGGCGGCGCACGTGGGCGCGGCGACCTGACCGATGCGCGTTATCGGACCGTCCGGCTCCCCGTGCCAGCCCGCGGGGAGCCTTTTGATTCGGGCGCGCGCTTTGAAAAACGGGCGCCTGCTCTTACAATCGAGGCACGGGCACTCGCATGTACGGCGGCACGGAAGGGCATCCGATGAGCGTACAGCAGGCATATCTCGACTTCGAGCTGCGCATTGAAGACCTGGGCGAGGGACGCTTCCGCGCGACTGTGGTCGACATGCCATTGGGCGAGGGGCCATCGCAGGTGTCAAACGACTTCCGCCTGCCGTTTGCTCCGGATGAGCTGGCACGCATCCTGGACATCCTGGGCGGGCGCGTGCGTGTCTCGCAGGCGGAACTGCTGCGCACCGCGCGCGCCTTTGGCGAGGCGCTGTTCGATGCGGTGTTTGCCGGGCCGGTGTACACGGTCTACTTCTCCAGCCGGGATCGCGCCCGCACCGCCCAGGGGCTGCGCATCAAGCTGGCGCTTGACGACGCCGGGGACCTGGCCTCGTTGCCCTGGGAGCTGCTGCGCGACCCGGCGATCGACTATCTTGCCCTCTCGCGCACGACCCCGCTGGTCCGCCACCCGCGCCGCCTGGTGATTCGCCCGCGCCCTGTGTTCCGTCCGCCGCTACGCATTCTGGTGATGATTTCCAGCCCGGCCGATCTGCCGCCGGTGGATGCCGAAGCGGAGTGGCAAAACGTGCTCGTGGCGACGGCGCAGCTTCGCGCTCGCGGGCTGTTGGAACTGGAGCGGATCGAAGACGCGTCGCTGCGGGCGCTGCAGCGAACCCTGCGCTTGCGCGAGTTCCATGTCTTTCATTACATCGGCCACAGCACGTTTGATCCCGCAACCGGGCAGGGGATGTTGGCGCTCGAAGACCCGTTCGGCGATGGCGGCAGCGTCCCGGTGCGCGCCGAAGACCTGGCGCGCGAGCTGAGCGAGGAGAATACGATCCGCCTGGCGGTGCTGAACTCGTGCCAGAGCGGGGTGGAGCAGCCGCGCGATCCGTTTGCCGGGCTGGCGAGCAGTATCGTGGCGCGCGGCGTGCCGGCGGTCATCGCCATGCAGCAGGCGATCGCCGACGATGTGGCGCGGGTCTTTGCCGAAGAGTTGTACCGCGCCGTCGCCGAGGGGCTGCCCATCGACGCGGCCGTATCCGAGGCGCGGCGGGCGATCAGCCACATCTCGAGAGGAACCGCGTGGGCGACTCCTGTGCTGTATATGCGGGCCGCGGACGGCATGCTGTTTGACTTCGCGGGGCAGGAGCAGGCGCGCCCGCACGTACCGCGCGCGCTTGTCGCGGCGGCGGGAGTGATCGTGGTGCTGGCGCTGGCGCTGCTCGCCGTGCTGCTGAGCGAGCGCCAACCGCCCACCCCGCCCCCGGTGGTGGAAACCGACCTGGTGGTCGAGCGGATCGAGATCTTCCCCAAGCGCCCCAACCCGGGCGAGAAGGCAGCGGTGATTGTCCAGATCAGCAACGCCGGCCCGGTGGAAGCGGGTCCGTTCGAGTACAGCTTTCTGGAAGACGTACTTGACCCGAACCCGGCGGGAAGCGGCACAGTGGAGCGTCTGGCGGCGGGCGAGAACACCACGCTGTTTATCCCGCACGTGTTTAGCTGGTGGGGCGCTTTTGTCATGGAAGTGCGCATCGACACGGCCAACAATGTGCGCGAAACTGACGAATTCAACAATTTCCGGCGCAGCCCGATCGTGACCGGCGATGGCCCGCTGGCGCTGACCTTCGAGGAGCTGCCCGACGGGACTGTGGTGGACGAATCGCGCCCGGTTGAACCCACTACCTTCAGCCCGTGGGGGGTGCGGCTGGAGGCTGTGCCCAACGACGACCCTGCCTGTGCCGGCGCCGTGCCCTGGATTGTGGTGCACGACACGGGGCGCTACCTGGGGACGGGTCTGCCGGATGACATGACGGCGTGCGTGTCGCTCGACGTGCAGCTGGTGGCCGAGCGAGCGGACGTGGGCGGTGTGAGCGTGGGCTATCTGGGCGAAGCGCCGGGGGAGTACACGCTGTCCGTCTTTGACCGGTCCGGCGCGGAACTGGACCGCGCCAGCGGGCAACCGGTCGGCAGCGAGGGCACGCTCTCGGTATCGGCGAGCTTTCCGGCGCGGCTTGCGATCCGGCGGGCGGTGTTCAGCGCGGGCGATGGGACCACGCGCATCGTGACGCTGGCGCTCGAACAGCCCGCGGGCGTGCTGCGCTGAGCGGCGGCGAATCCGGCGCGCTCCCGATTCTAGGTCTTGACTTCCGCTGCCGGTTTGCTAAAATTACACATTGGCGTTGTAGGCGGTGGAACATCCGGAGGGCGCGGCAGAACCGCCGCCCTGTTTTGCTAGGCCCTGTTCGATGGTCACCTTCGTAGGGCGTCGAGCCGGGTGTAGCAGGGATGTCGTGGTGAATCAAGCAATCCCTTGCTTCCGTGACAATTTGACCTTCACGAAGCGCTTGAAAGACCTTTTCATGCGCCGTTTCCGCGTGTGCGGAGGCTGATGTGCTTCTGGCAGGTGCCGTAGCCGTGAGGCTTCACACACGATCACTGTCTCTGTTGTCGTTACACCGGTATAACACTCCAGTTGGATAGCACGAACCCAAACGCAGAGGAGGCACGCCTTGGAGGCGAAAGACTTTAGCGCACTGCGTATCAGTTTGGCATCTCCCGAGGAAATTCGGTCGTGGTCGTATGGCGAGGTGACCAAGCCCGAGACGATCAACTATCGCCGTCTGCGCCCGGAAAAGGACGGCCTCTTTTGTGAGGCGATCTTTGGCCCCACGCGCGACTATCAATGCTACTGCGGCAAGTACAAGAACGTGCGCTATCGGGGGATCGTGTGCGATAAGTGCGGCGTCGAAGTGACGCGCTCGTCGGTTCGCCGCGAGCGGCTGGGGCACATCGAGCTGGCGGCACCCGTCGCGCATGTCTGGTATACCCGCCGCGTGCCGAGCTATCTGGGCATTCTGCTGGACATCAGCCGCCGCAATCTGGACCGCGTGCTGTACTTTGCGCAGCACGTCATCACGCATGTGGACGAGGAAGCGCGCCAGAAAGCGCTCAAGCGCATCGAAGAAGACCTCGCCCGTCAGGTTGAGCAGCTTCGCAACGAATACCAGTCTCAGCAGGACGAAGTGCGCGAGGGCCGCCAGGACGACCTGATCGACATCCAGGCAGAGATCGATCGCGTCAACCAGAAATACGACGACGAGCAGGCAGCGCAGTCTGAAGCTGTGATGGCCGAAGCGCAGATGTTGCAGGACCGCATCGACGCGCTGATGGGCCAGGTGTTGAAGACCAACCTGTTTTTCGAGACGGCCAACGCGCTCATCGCGGAGGCGGGCGAGACGGTTGAGTACAACCTGCTCGAAGCGGTGCAAGAAGCGGCCAAGGCGCGCCTGAACGAAATCCAGGAAGATATCGAGACGCGCCGGCGGGCAGAGCTGGACCTCTTTGACGCGCGGGTCGAAACGCGCACCTCAGAGGCGGCGGACGAGATTCAAGACATCCAGAGCCGGCTTGAGGCGCGGATTGCGCGCCTGCACGCCCTGGCGGCGGAAGCCCGTGACGAGCTGATGAGCCTGCAGGTGTTGCAGTTCCTGGGCGAGCCGCGCTACCGCGAGCTTAAGCAGAAGTACGGCCAGGTCTTCAAGGCCAACATGGGCGCAGAAGCCTTTCTGGAGATTCTGCGGCACATGGACCTGCAGAAACTCTCGGCTGAGCTGTGGCACGAAGTCCGCACGACGCGCAGCAAGCAGCGCCGCAAGAAGGCCACCAAGCGCCTGCGGGTGGTGGAGAGCCTGCTGAAGAGCGGCAACCGCCCCGAGTGGATGATCCTGACCGTGCTGCCGGTCATCCCGCCCGATCTGCGCCCGATGGTGCAGCTTGACGGCGGCCGCTTTGCGACGTCCGACCTCAACGACCTGTACCGCCGCGTGATCAACCGCAATAACCGGCTCAAGCGCCTGCTGGAGCTGGGCGCTCCGGACGTGATCGTGCGCAACGAGAAGCGCATGCTGCAGGAGGCGGTCGACAGCCTGATCGACAACAGCCAGCGCGGCAAGGCGCTCAGCCGCCGGGGCCGCCGCGAGCTGAAATCTCTCAGTGACATGCTGAAGGGGAAGAAGGGCCGTTTCCGCCGGAACCTGCTGGGGAAGCGCGTCGACTACTCGGGCCGCAGCGTGATCGTGATCGGCCCCAAGCTCAAGCTGCATCAGTGCGGCCTGCCGAAGATTATGGCGCTGGAACTGTACCGCCCGTTCGTGATCAGCCGGCTGGTCAAGTACAACTACGCCAGCAATGTGAAGGGCGCCAAGCGCATCATCGAGCGCGAACGGCCCGAAGTGTGGGAAGTGCTCGAAGAAGTGATCAAAGAGCGGCCCGTGCTGCTCAACCGCGCGCCCACGCTGCACCGCCTGGGCATCCAGGCGTTCGAGCCGCTGCTGGTCGAAGGAAAGGCGATCCAGATTCACCCGCTGGTCTGCGCGGCGTTCAACGCGGACTTCGACGGCGACCAGATGGCGGTGCATGTCCCGCTGAGCGAGCGCGCGGTTCAGGAAGCGCGCGAGCTGATGCTGAGCACAAAGAACCTGCTCAAGCCCGCCGACGGCTCGCCGGTCGTGGCGCCCGCCAAAGATATGGTGCTGGGCAACTACTACCTGACGATGGATCCGACCGCCGACATCGTCACGCATGTCGACCGGGCTGAGGAATTCCGCAAGTGGGAGAGCCTGGCACAGGGCGGCTACCGCATCGGCGTGGTGTTCAACTCGGCCGGCTCGCGCCAGGTGGAGCTGCGCGACCTGGACCGCAACAATGAAGTGACGGTTCTGCGCGACACGCGCCTGGAAAACGGCCGCATGTACCGCGCCTTCGATCAGCTTGTGGACGGGATTCTCGAAGGCCGTTTTGACGTGGGCGTCCACAACGGCTACGAGATGGACCAGTATCTGCAGAAGCACCCCGATGTGCCGCTCACGGTGAGCAACCTGTACGAGCGCCGGCTGGTGACGGACCTGGACGAGGTCGAGTACCTCTACGGGCTGGGCATCGTCGATCTGCACACGCCGATCCTGTTGGGGAACTACTACGACGATCCGGAGCACCCGCCGCAGCCCCGGCCCGAGATCACGACCGTGGGCCGCGCGCTGTTCAACCGCATTCTGCCCGACAGCATGCGCTTCGTGCAGGAGACGGTCTCCAAGCGCAGCCTGCAGAACCTGGTGGCGAAGGTCTACCAGCGTTACGGCCCGGACGAAACAACCGAGGTGGTGGACGCCATCAAGAACCTGGGCTTCCACTACGCGACGGTGTCGGGCACGACGATCGCCGTCTCGGACCTGACCGTGCCTGAGGAGCGCGAGCAGATCCTGGCCGAAGCGACGGCGACGGTCGAGACGGCACAGCGTGACTTCCGCCGCGGCCTGCTGACCGAGGAAGAACGCTACCAGATCACGATCGACAGTTGGAACCGCGCCAAGTCCGAGCTGAAGGATGTCATCAGCGACACGCTCGACCCGTTCGGGCCGATCGCGGTCATGGCGCTGTCCGGCTCGACGAAGGGCGGTTTTGGCCCCATCACCCAGCTTGCGGGGATGCGCGGCTTGATGGCGGACCCGTCGGGCCGCATCATTGACCTGCCGATTCAGAGCCACTTCCGCATGGGCCTGACGGCGCTGGAATATTTCATCTCGACGCACGGCGCGCGCAAGGGTCTGGCGGACACGGCGCTGCGCACGGCGGACGCCGGGTATATGACCCGCCGTCTGGTGGACGTGGCGCAGGACGTGATCATCAACCGGCACGACTGCGGCACCAAGGCGGGCATCACCATCCTGAACCCGGCGCATCCCAAGAACCAGGACGGGCGCGGGAACCCGCTGCCGGAAGCGGACGTGGCCGGGCAGACACTATCCGAGCGCATCATCGGGCGCATCGCCGCGCGCGACGCGTTTGACCCGGAAACGGGCGAAGTGATCGTGCGCCGCAATGAGATGATCACCGAGGAAGTCGCCGAGAGCCTGGAGCGCGCGATGGTCGAGTCGGTGGTCGTGCGCAGCCCGATGACCTGCTCGCTGATCCACGGTATCTGCGCGCTGTGCTACGGGCGCGACCTGGGACGCGGCGAGCTGGTCGAGATCGGCTCGGCGGTGGGTATCGTCGCGGCGCAGTCGATCGGCGAGCCGGGCACGCAGCTTACGCTGCGCACCTTCCACACCGGTGGTGTGGCCGCCGGAGCCGGTGGCGACATCACCAGCGGTCTGCCGCGTGTGGAAGAGTTGTTTGAGGCGCGCAAGAAGCCGAAAGGCGAGGCGGTGGTGGTGGACATCAGCGGCACGCTCCGTCTGGAGCGCCGCGAGGGTGTCCGCATCGCGCGCGTGATCAACAGCGACGTCATCAGCGAGCAGCACGACGTGCCCGAGTCCTGGGAGATCCTGGTCGAAGACGGCGCCACCGTGCGTGAGGGAACCGTCCTGGCGCGCAACGGCGCGTCGTCCAATGGCGCTGCGGAAGAAGAGATTGTCGCCGGGATGGATGGCGAGGTCTACCTCGAAGATCACACGATCTACATCCGCAAGGAGATCGAGGAAGTTCGCGAGTACGAGCTGCCGCAGAACGCGCGCCTGCTCGAAGACATCTACGACGGGATGCACATCGAGGCCGGGCAGCAGGTTACGGAAGGGTCGAAGAACCCGCACCGTATCCTGCGCATTCTGGGCCGCGAGGCGGTGCAGCACTACCTGCTGACCGAAGTGCAGAAGGTCTACCGGAACCAGGGCGTGAACATCGCGGACAAGCACTTTGAAGTGATGATCCGCAAGATGCTGAGCAAGGTGCAGATCACGCGCAGCGGCGACAGCGAGCTGCTGCCGGGCGAGCTGATCGACCGCCTGCTGTTGCTCGACATCAACGAGCGCCTGATTGCCGAGGGCAAGGAGCCGGCTTCGGCCATCCCGGTCCTGCTCGGCGTGACGAAGGCCGCCCTGACGACGGACAGCTTCCTTTCGGCAGCGAGCTTCCAGCACACGATCAAGGTGCTGGCAGGCGCTGCGATCGAGGGCAAGGCCGACAAGCTGTATGGCCTCAAGGAGAACGTGATCATCGGCAAGCTGATCCCGGCCGGGACGGGCTTCCATACCTACCAGGATCGCGAGATCGCGGTGGAAAACGAGGAACTCGAGCGGCAGGTCGTGCGTCATGACCACGACGAAGATGAAGACGACGAGGACGAAGACGATCTGCTGATGGCGGAAGACCTCGACGAAGAATTCGACGATGTGGACGACTTCCACGCCGAAGAGGACGAGGACGAGGTTGAGCTGGACGAAGAAGACGAAGAAGACCTGATCGAAGAGGACGAGGAAATCGTCGACGACGAAGAAGCCCTGCTGGCCGACGACGAGCTGATCGACGAGGAACCGGAAGAGCTGGAAGAGGAAGAAGAGGAAGATCTCTTCGATGAGGACGAGGACCTCGACGAGGATCTCGAAGAAGACGTCGAGGAAGATTTCGAGGACTAGTCCGGCGGCCACAGCGGGCGAGAGACCCGCACGACGCGAGCACAGAACATGAGTCATCCCGAATTTGAGGATGACCAGTAGAAACAGAAAAGACCTCCGA
>DYGX01000029.1 GCA_020724465.1 Thermoflexus sp. | reverse complement strand
TGCTGGCGCTGGGCGGGCTGTATGCCCGCCTCTACGACACCCAGTTCAGCCGCGAAACGGCGCACGCCTGACTCGCACGGCAGACGGAGCGAGTAGCATGGGAACGCTGTACATTGTGCCCACGCCGATCGGCAATCTGGAAGATATCACGCTGCGCGCGCTACGTGTGCTGCGTGAAGCGCGTCTCATCGCCGCCGAAGACACGCGCACCACGCGCAAGCTGCTCGCCCGCTACAACATCACGACACCGATGACCAGCTACCACGAGCACAACAAGCTCGCCAAGCTGGACACCATCTTTGACGCCTTGGCCGAAGGAGATGTCGCCCTGGTGTCGGACGCGGGAACGCCGGGCATCTCAGATCCGGGCTTCGAGCTGATCCAGGAAGCCCTGGCGCGCGGGGTCCCGGTCGTTCCGCTCCCCGGGCCGTCGGCGGCCATCGCTGCCCTGATCGGGTCAGGCCTGCCAACCGATCGCTTTCTGTTCGTCGGCTTCTTGCCACGCCAGCCCGCCGCCCTGCGCCGCACCCTGGCGGAGCTTGCGCCGCTGCGTGCCACCCTGATCGCCTACGAGAGTCCCAACCGCCTGGTCGCCACCCTGGACGCGGCGCGCGAAGTGCTGGGCGACCGGCCGGCCGTCGTTGCACGGGAGCTGACCAAGCTACACGAGGAGCTGCGCCGGGGCACGCTGAGCACCCTCGCCGACCACTTCCGCGCTCACCCGCCGCGCGGCGAGATCACGCTGGTTATCGGCGGCGCGTCCGAAGCTCCCTCAGCCGCGCCGTGGGATGAGCATGCCGTCCGCCGCGCGCTGCGGGAGCGGCTTGCCCGCGGCGAACCGCGGAGCGCCGCCGCGCGCGCGGTGGCCGAGGAGTCTGGCTGGAACCGCCGCGATGTGTACAATCTGAGCGTTGACTGATCACACGCCGGCTCGGCGCGTGATCGGGCGTGCCAACTGTTTCCGCAGGAGTTCGCGCATCCATGCGTGTGCTGATGCTCTCCAAGGCGTGTGTAGTGGGCGCCTACCAGCGCAAGCTCGAAGAAATGGCGCGCCTGCCGGGGATCGAGTTGCGCGTGCTGGTGCCGCCAAGCTGGCGCGACGACCGCGGGGTGCTGGTGCTGGAACGCGCGCACACCGAAGGTTACGACCTGCGCACAACGCCGATCCGCTTCAACGGGCACTTCCACATCCACTACTATCCCCGCTTCGGCGACGAGCTGCGCGCCTTCCGCCCCGATATCGTGCACATCGACGAGGAACCGTACAACCTGGCAACCTGGCACGCTCTGTGGCACGCCCGCCGCACCGGCGCGCGTACCCTGTTCTTTAGCTGGCAGAACATCAACCGGGCCTATCCGCCGCCCGTTCGCTGGCTGGAGCGTTGGGTGCTGCGCTCGGTGGACTTCGCCCTGATGGGCACGTCTAGCGCGGCGGCCGTGTGGCGTGTCAAAGGCTACCGCGGGCCGCTGGCGATCGTGCCGCAGTTTGGCGTCGATCCGGCGATCTTCACGCCGCCAGACCACCCGCGCGCGGCGGACAGCTTCGTTGTGGGCTTTGTGGGACGGCTGCGCGAGGAAAAAGGCGGGGCCGACCTGCTGCACGCGCTCGCCCGGCTCCCGCGAGACGCGTGGCGCCTCGAGATCGTGGGCGACGGGCCGGAGCGCGACACGCTGGCCCGGCTGGCGGCTGATCTTGGCGTCGGGGATCGCGTGCGCTTTAGCACGCTGCCTTCAACCGCGATGCCCGCCTTCTACCGGTCCATCGATGTCCTGGCTGTTCCTTCGCTCACCCGGCCGAACTGGAAAGAGCAGTTCGGGCGCGTTATCATCGAGGCGATGGCGGCGGAAGTGCCGGTGATCGGCTCGTCCAGCGGCGCCATTCCCGATGTCGTCGGCGACGCCGGGCTGATCTTTCCCGAAGGCGACCGGGAGCAACTGGCCGGGTGCCTGCTGCAGCTTCTGCACGACCCCGCTCTGCGCCGGGAACTGGGACAGCAAGGCCGCGCCCGTGTGCTGGCGCAGTACACCCAGGTGCAGATCGCCCGGCAGACTGTCGCCGCGTATCACCGGATGATGCAAGACTGACCTCGCCATTGCTACTTCCGCACGGGCGTGCTACATTCGCAGCGAGCGCACCACGCGAAGGACGAAAGCGCTGATGCTGAAAGCCGTTTTGTTCGACCTGGATAATACACTCCTGGACTGGGAAGCGACCGGATCATGGCAGACCGAGCTGCGTCGCCGGTTAACGACGCTGTACGACACCATCGCGGCCCGCATCCAGCCGTGGAATGGAATCACGCTCGACAGCCTGCAAGAGCGGTTTGTGCTCGCCCTGGATGAAGCATGGGCCGAAGCAACCCGCACCTGGGTTCCGGTCAATCACATGGGTGTTCTAAAGCGCACCCTCGCCGCGTGCGGCATCCCCGAAGAGCGCCTGACCCCTGAACTGCTGGCAGAGGCCTACGACTGGCAGCCGCACGCCAACCTGCAGATCTTCCCGGAAGTGCCCGAAGTGCTGGAGCAGCTCCGGGCGCACGGCATCGCGCTCGGCCTGATCACCAACGCCTCGCAGTCGATGGCGCTGCGCGATCGCGAGCTGGAATACGTCCGGCTGCTGGACTACTTCCCAACCTGCCGCATTTCGGCCATCGACGCAGGCTATCTCAAGCCCGATCCGCGCATATTCGAGCTGGCGCTGAAACAGCTTGGCGCCGCGCCGCACGAAGCGATCTTTGTTGGCGACCACCTGGAAGCGGACGTTCTGGGGGCGCAAGGTGCGGGGATGCGCGCAGTCTGGCGCGCGAATCCGGCGGAAGAAGCACTCACCGATCCGCCCATCGTCCCAGACGGCACAATTCACGACCTGCGCGAGCTTCTTCCGCTGCTTGACGCTTGGTATCCCGGCTGGCGAAACGGATATCGGCGCACATGACCCTCTTCGAAGCCGCGCCCTACTTCAACCTGATCCTGACCGGCCCCAAAGGGGTTGGCAAGACCACCGTGGGCCGCCTGGTCAGCGAGCGCCTGCGGGTCGAGGTCTTCGATCTGGAGAACGAGATCCTCGCCCGCGAGGGACAATCCGCCGAGGAGATCCGCCAGCTTTTCGGCGAGGCGCGCCTCAAAGCGCTGGAGGCCGAGGTCATCGGGCAGATGGCGCTGCGGCGTCAGTCGGTGTTGATCATCCCCGGCCCGGCCATGCTGGCAGACGTCAACCGCCAGCGCCTGGCCGAGGCGGGCGTTATTTTGTGTCTGACCTGCCCGCTCAACGAGCAGCTTCGGCGGCTGCACGTCGCGCGGGGTGCCTGGTTCCACAACCCGTACAACCGCGCGACCATCCTGAGCCGCCTCAAGCGCGAGCAGGCCGTCCTGGGCCTTGGCCTGACCACCCTGGACACATCGCGCCTATCCGCCGAAGCCGCCGCTGACGCCGCCATCGAGTTCTGGCGCGAGCGGGCTGCCGTGTAATCTCTGGCTCTTCGCCTGGAAAGGACGTCACGTATGAGCACGTTGACCGTATCGCTGGCGCAAATGAATGTGCGAAAAGGCTTGCCTCGCACGAACTGGGCGCGGATGCAGGAATTCACCGCGCGCGCCGCGCAGAACGGCGCTGACATGGTTGTGTTTCCCGAGCTGTGGGACGCCGGAAGCGCGTTCGAAAAAGGACGCGAGATCGCCAGCAACCTCAGCGGCGGGCTGTTTGCCCAGGTTGCTGCGCTGGCCCGCCAGCACAATGTGCATATCTTCGGCTCGCTCTACGAAAAGCGCGGCATGGGAATCTACAACACTGTAGCTGTGGTTTCGCCGGTCAACGGGATCATGGGGGCCTATCGCAAGATCCATTTGTTCCGGCCCGCCGGAGAAGACAAATGGCTGGTGCCCGGCGAGGCGCCGCTCGCGCTGGATCTGCCCTGGGGCCGGACAGGCTTCGCCATCTGCTACGATTTGCGCTTTCCGGAGCTGTTTCGGCGCTATGCCGACGACGGCGCCGACGTTGTTATTGTCCCGTCGGCGTGGCCCAACCCGCGCCTGGATCACTACCGGACGCTCCTGCGGGCGCGCGCCATCGAGAACCAGTGCTACATGATCGCCGTCAACCGCACCGGCGAGGACGAAGACGACGGCACCCACTATTTCGGCCACTCTATGGTGGTCGACCCCTGGGGCGAGCTGGTGTTCGAGGTTGGCGAGCCGGAAGGCGTCTACACGGTGACGCTCGAACTCGAGCGCGTCAAAGAGGTGCGCCGCGTCTTCCCCGTGCTTGGCGACCGGAAGCTATAGCCGCTTAGCGCAACAGCGGGCCGGCGTACTGCCCTTCCGCCGGAAACAGCGCGACGATCTGGCCGGACAGCCCCTGCAGCATCGCGCCGCGCTCAAAATCCTGCCAGTATCCGCTGATCAGCGCTTCGGGCTGCACGCCCCACCCCAGCGCGTCCCGAATGGCTGTGTTCGTGCGCCAGGCCAGCCCGAACCCGCGCACGGGCTGAACCAACCCGGCCGGCGGGCTGAAAGCCGGGTCGTCGGGGGGCAATCCTTCGTGCCAGGCATCGGTCACCTGCCACAACTGGCCGCTCGCCGCCAGGGCGTAGATCTGGCCATTCTGCCGCCAGTACATCGCGCCGCGCTCGAACGGCTGGGCGGCGAGCTGCTCGGCCCGCCCCATGGCGACCGGACATCCCAGGCGCTCCTGCAACGCGGCGTCAGCCGTGTAACTGGCGAGGAATGGCGGGTCCGGGGTCAGAGCACACCTCGTCAGGCTGTCGCCGGCCAGGCCGCCGAGCAAGCCCGATCCCCCCAGCGGCCCAACGACGAACGGGGCGAGTGTGGGAATGTCGTCGGCGAGCGCCTCGCCGCTCTCAGATGTAGGGCGACCGAGGAAAATGCCCACGTAGGGGGTGAGCGTCGGCGTGGGACGCGGCGGCGCGGGCGTGTGGGTCGGGTAAGTGAGGCCCGACGCCGGCGCGCCGACCAGGACCGGGCTGGGTGTGGGCGTCAGTGCGACCGTGGCAAGCTGCTTCGGCAGGGCGTCGAACCCGGTCAAAACGGGCGGATCGGGCGGGACGGCAGGCGCCTCTGCCCCGCAGGCAGATAGCACAAAGATCGCCAGTGCAAGCACAAGCCACCCTACCCCGCGCATCATCCGTTCTCCTCTTCGCGGCGAGCACGCAGGACACCCTCGCTCAGCAGCAGTGCCAGCGCGCTCGGCCCGTCGCTGATCTCGCCGGCTGCAGCCATGCGCAGCGCCTCGTCAATCGGAACGCGGTGAACGGTCATGTGTTCGGTCGCTTCGCGCTGGGGCAGCCCCAGCATCACATCCCAGGCGACATACACGTGCGCAATCTGGTTTGAGATTCCGTTCAGGCTGTAAAACCACGCCACAAACGTCCACCCGCGCGCAACGCCGCCCACTTCCTCGGCCAGCTCCCGCGCCGCGGCTGCTTCGGGCGTGCTGCCCGGCTCGATGCTCCCCGCGGGAATCTCCAGGCACCAATCGTCCACCGGATAGCGATACTGCTCGATCATCACCAGGTGCCCGTCCGCAGTAACCGGCACGATCCACACTGCCCCCGGCTTGTCGACCACATGATAGACGGCCGTACTGCCGTCGGCAGCCTGGAGCCGGTCCTGACGCAGGCTGTACCAGGGGCTGCGCCAGATATGGCGCTGGCTGAGGGTGCGATACGGGCGTTCTCGGCTCACGGCAGGCACACGATCCCGAAGCGGTCTGGCTGTCAGGCTGCATTCTAGCGGGATTGTACGGACTCTCGCCGGATCGCGCCAGCTTTGGCGGCCGGGCGCGCTTTCAAACGGGCACCGGGCGCGCTATAATCGCTTCACCGCGCCGACAAGCCCAACCGGAGCAATGTGCTTGTGAAGATCGAGCGAGAGACAGTCATGCACATCGCCGAGCTGGCCCGTTTGCAGCTCAGCGAGGAAGAGATCGAGCTGTACGCCGAGCAGCTTTCGCAGGTGCTGGACTACGCCGCCGAACTCCAGACGCTGGACACCGACGCCATTCCCCCAACCGCATCCGTCCTGCCGCTGCGCAACGTCATGCGACCCGACGACCCCCAACCCGGGCTGCCGCGCGACGTGGCCCTGGCGAACGCGGCACGGGTGATCGATTACCAGTTTGTGGTCGATGCCGTCCTGGATAGCACGTCCAGCTAACGTGCTCGCGCGGTAACCACTTTCCCAGAAAACAAACAGCTTCCTGCGCGGCTGCAAGAAGC
Source organism: Thermoflexus sp. (assembly GCA_020724465.1). Taxonomy (GTDB): domain Bacteria; phylum Chloroflexota; class Anaerolineae; order Aggregatilineales; family Aggregatilineaceae; genus DYGX01. The sequence goes on along the minus strand of DYGX01000029.1, from coordinate 17,556 downwards.
TGTCTTGTTCGCCCGGCACGCTGCCAGGGCGCTCAGCTTCCGTCAATCAGCGTGCCCACCTTGCGACCCATGACCGCGTCGATCAGGCTGTGGTCGTCCCAGATGTTCAGAACGATCAGAGGCAGATGGTGATCCATGCACAGGGTAATCGCCGTCAGGTCCATCACCCGCACGCGGTATTCCAGCGCCTCGGAATACGAGAGGCGCTCGAAGCGGCGCGCTGCCGGGTTGACCTTCGGGTCTTCGCTGTAGACACCATCGACCTGAGTACCCTTGATGATGACGTCGGCGTTGACTTCCATCCCGCGCAGGGCGGCCGCGGTGTCCGTGGTGAAATAGGGGTTGCCCGTTCCCCCGGCGATGATGACCACGCGGCCCTTCTCCATGTGGCGGATGGCGCGCAGCCGGATGTACGGCTCGGCGACCTGGTTCATCATCACGGCGGTCTGGACCCGCGTCGGCACGCCGATGCGCTCCAGGCCGTCCTGGAGTGCCAGCGCGTTCATCACCGTGGCGATCATCCCCATATGATCGGCCGTCGCCTGCGCCATACCGCGCTGGACGCCGCGATTGCCCCGCCAGAGATTACCCGCACCGATCACCAACCCGACCTGCACGCCGATCTCGTGGACGGCTTTGATTTTCTCGGCAATGATCGCGACCTGATCCGGATCAATTCCGAAGCCTTCCGGGCCAGCCAGTGCCTCGCCGCTGAGCTTCAGAATGATCCGACGATAGTAAGGACGCTGCTCTTCGTTCGACATCGCTCCTCGCCTCTGCACCCCGTGCACTCATCGCGCCGGTTCTGACGCGTAAAAAAGGGGATCAGGCTTTTCTCCTCATCCCCCCGACAACGCCATAACTCGCCGGCCCTCTACTGCGTATCGCCGGATTCACCGATGGCAAAGCGAGCGAACCGGCTCACGGTGATGTTCTCGCCCAGCTCGGCGATGGCCTGCTTGACCAGGTCGCCGATGGTCACCGAGTCGTCCTTGATGAAGGGCTGCTCGAAGAGCACCAGCTCCTCGTAGAACTTCTCCATGCGCCCGTCCACGATGCGATCGACCACGTTCTCCGGCTTGCCCTCTTCCAAAGCGCGGCGGCGCTGAAGCTCGCGCTCCGCCTCAATCACCGCGCTCGGAATATCCTCACGGCGAACATACTGCGCGCCGAGATTGGCGATCTGCAGCGCGATGTTATTCGCCAGCGTGCGGAACTGCTCGGTGCGGGCGACAAAGTCGGTCTCGCAATTCAGCTCCAGCAGCACGCCAAGCCGGTTGTTGTGGTGCACGTAGGCGTGAATGATGCCGTCATTGGTGGCGCGATCCGACTTCTTCGCGGCCTTCGCCAGACCCTTTTCACGCAGGTAATCCGCCGCCTTCTGCAGGTCGCCCTCGAATTGCTCCAGCGCGTTCTTGCACTCCAGCGGACCGACGCCGGTCATCTCGCGCAGTTCTTTGACCATCTGTGCCGTGATCTGGGCCATGCGTTACTCGTCCTCGCTCTCTTCTTCATCCTCTTCGAAATCGACGCTGTCCAGCTCGTCGTCTTCGTCTTCCAGGTCGTCGTCGAAGTCCAAACGGCCGCTGCGTAGCTTGGCGAGCGTGGCCTCACCGAGATACGCCTCATCGTCCTCAATATCGGCCATCGCGCTGACGAAATCGACGTCCGCCTCTTCGTATTCTTCCTCGTCCACGCGGGTCTTGCGCAGCGCAATCCCCTCCAGCACCGCATCCGCGATCTTGCTGGTTAGCAGGCGGATCGCGCGGATCGCGTCGTCATTTGCCGGAATGACATAGTCGATCGGATCCGGGTCGCAGTTCGTGTCGACCAGCGCGATCACCGGGATGTTCAGGATGTTGGCTTCCTTGACCGCCGTCACCTCGCGGCGCACATCAACCACATAGAGGATGTCCGGCAGGCGGGTCATATTGCGGATGCCGCCAAAGCGCAGATGCAGCTTGTCGATCTTGCGATCCAGCAGCAGTTGCTCTTTCTTGGTCAGCCGGTCAAACACACCCTCATCACGCTGGCGTTCCAGGCGTTTCATCGTCTCCAGACGCTCGCGGACGGTCCGCCAGTTGGTCAGCGTGCCGCCCAACCAGCGCTGGTTGACATAGGGCATGCCGCAGCGCGTCGCTTCCTGGGCGATCGTCTCCTGCGCCTGACGCTTGGTTCCCACGAACAGGACCGTCCCGCCATCGGCCACGATATCGCGCACCATGGCGTAGATCTCGTTCATATAGGCCAGCGTCTGCTGCAGGTCAATGATGTGGATGCCGTTACGCTCGGTGAAGATGTACGGCTTCATTTTGGGGTTCCACTTGCGCGCGCGGTGGCCGAAGTGAACCCCCGTCTCCAGCAGTGCCTTCATGGAGACAATGGACATGATGGAATATCCTCCTGACTGTGTTTGGCGTTCATATCGTTCATCCCCCGCTGCAATCCGGCTCTGCGGCCGGACAACACACGCGGAGTCCCGATATGTGGTTTTCGGACCGCGCGCAAGGCACCTCGCACGCCGGCCCGGCGCAGCATTGTAGCATACGGGCCCGCCGCCAACAAGACTCGATCTCGCGCGGGCGTGAAGGCGCTCGCCGGCGGCACGGCCTACAACGCGATTTTCAACTCGGCAATCCCGCGCGCTTCCAGGTCTTTGATCACGGCATAGCTGGTCATGTCTAGATCAATCGGCGTGATCGATACGTAGCCCTGGTCGGTCGCCCAGAGGTCAGTGCCTTCTTCTGTCACATCGCCGGTGGGCGCCCCACCCCCGATCCAGTAGTACGGGCGGCCGGACGGATCCAGGCGCTCGACCAGCTCGTCATTGTACTGGCGCAGCCCCTGGCGCGTGATCTTGAAACCGCGGATCGCTTCCAGCGGCAGCGCCGGGATGTTGACGTTGAGCAGCGTCAGCGGGGGCAGGTCTTCGTACAGCTTGAGCGCTACCACCTGCCGCGCAATCTCTGCCGCCGCGCCGTACTCCGCATCCTCGGAGTGATCGCACAATGAGAACGCCACCGCTGGCTTGCGCCAGATGACCGCCTCGAACGCAGCCGAAACCGTGCCGCTGTAGGTCAGGTCCTGCCCCTGGTTCGGACCGCGGTTGATCCCCGATACAACCAGGTCAATCGGCTCGGCGATAAAGCCCAACAGTGCCAGCGCGACCGAATCCGACGGGGAGCCGGACGTCGAATAGGCCGTCACCCCGTCGACGGGGAACTTGACCCGGTTGACACGCAGCGGCTTGTGCATGGTCTTGCGATGCCCGGCGGCGCTCTGGTTATCGGATGGGGCCACCACAGTTACCTTGCCAAGCGACACCATGGCGCGGGCCAATGCCACGATCCCCGGCGCCATAACCCCATCATCGTTTGAAACCAGGATATGCATTCTGCTCTCCTTCACATCAGCCCGATCAAGCCGATTCTATCACTCTCATCCGGCGCATCCCACCACGGCAGCCAAAAAAGCCCCCAACGAAGCGTTAGGGGCCTGGTCCATTCCGAGGTTGGTGAACGCGCCTCCCAGTCAGGCGCTTGTCTTACTCGTCTTCCTCCCAGTCCTCGTCCCATTCGTCGTCTTCGTCGTCACTGCTCGCATAATCGAGCGTCGGCGGGCGCAGGTCGACAACCTCTAGCAGTGCGTCGCACTCCGGACAGTTCACGAGATCCCAGACTTCGATCGTGTCGCGCAGGTTGACCCACGCGCCGCAGGCGGGACAGCGGGAACGCAGTTTGCTCTTTGGGCTGCGCTGGCCCTCGGACTTGTTTAGGATGAGATCGTCGCTCATGGACCTATCGTCAATCGTGTTCACAAGGCACCGAACCCGTGCAATAGCCATGATATAGCATGGATTAAATTCCATGTCAACGTAAATGAAATGTTGTATGCAAAGGAAAAGGTTTTCAGTCAGTGTCCCCGGCAATCTGGACTACTACCGGCTCTGAAAGCGCACTGTTGCCGGCTGCATCGTAGGCGACTGCCTGGAAGGTGTGCTCACCGGGACTGTCGATCGGCCACCGCACGCGGTAAGGCCACTCCTCACGCGTCTCGAACAGGTCTCCGTCGGCATAGAACTCAACATGCGTCACCTGCAGGTTATCGGTTGGCTCGGCGGACAGCGTGACGTAGAGATCGCCCACCCGGAACACATCGCCATCACCCGGCGCAACCAGCGCCACCGACGGCGGCTGTTTGTCGACCGTCACCGTCACATACGCGCTCTCGATGCTCTTATCCTGCCGCACCAGCGTCAGCCGCAGAGTATAGACCGCCCCGTCGCTCAACGGTGCCGTGTCCCACACCGCCAGGCGGATGTCGCGTCCTGTCTCCGTGCCTGCCTCGACCAGCACATTCCAGACGTCCGGCTGCATCCCGGCGCCGTAGGCAAGCTGGTAGTACGCCAGGTCGTCGTCCACCACCGTCCCCCAGACTTCGACCTGCCCGCTCACGCGCGCTAGATATCCGGGCCGGGTGATCTCGACCGGACTCAGCGGCGAGATATCGCCTTCGGTGTCATATTCGGTCGGCGGCATTGGCTGGCCGGTCTCGCGCGCCCAGGCGCGGACTTCGGCGGGATAATCGAAGTAGGGCGCGTTCTCGACACATCCCGGCGGCGAGGATGCCGTCGCCAGCTTGCCTGAGCAGCGGTTGACCGCGTAGGCGCGCCAATAGGTGTCTGTCTGGACCGGCTGCGTATCGACGCCCGTCACCGGATCGACATAAAACAGCTCGTGGCGCTGCGGACAGTAGCGCGTGGGCAGCAAGCCGGAGAGCTGGCAGACCATCCGGTCGACGACGGTCTCCGGGCGCGGCCAGGTCAGCACGGGCAGGTCGTCGCGGGCATGTGCATACTCCATCACCGCGTGCCAAATCGGGGCAGCGCCGGTCGAGCCGGTGACATCACTCATTGAGTGATTATTGTTGTTGCCGACCCACACGCCGACGACAAGCTGCGGCGTGTACCCGACCGTCCAGCTATCGCGGTTGTCGTTGGTCGTGCCGGTCTTGACCGCCGCCGGACGCGACAGATTCAGCGCGCTATCAGCCCCAAACGCCGGCTCGCGCGCCGCCTGATCGGCCAGGATATCCGTTATGATGTAAGCCAGCGCCGGCTCCAGGATCAGGCGGCGCTGGAAGGTTCCTGTTTCCTGCCCATATTCCCACAGCACCGTGCCATCCGCATCTTCGATGCGCAGCACCGCGACCGGGTTCAGCGTTCGGCGGCCCGGAATTGCCTGATTCTTGTGGACGGGCATCCCAACCATGTAGCCGCCGGTATTGTAGACGTTGTAGGCGTAGGTGAGATCCAGCAGCGAAGCCTCGGCGCTGCCCAACGCCAGCGCCAACCCGTAGCGATCCGGCTCGTTGAGCGACGTGATGCCCAGGCGGTGCGCAACGCGCACGATTGGCCCCAGCCCGATCATGCTCGCCAGTTGCACGGGCGGGACGTTGTACGAATTCGCCAGCGCCGAACGCACGCTCACCGGGCCGTGATATTGGCGATCGATGTTCACCGGCGTGTACGGCTGTCCGCCGTTGTCGAACTCAATCGCCACATCATAGGTCATGGTCGCCGCCGTGATCCCGTTCGGATAGCCCGGCAGCGGCCCCTGCAGAAACGCCGCCGTATAGACAAACGGCTTGAAGACCGAAGCAGGCTGCCGCAGCGCGAGAGCAGCGTTGTAATTACCGTCGATCCCGGCATTCCAATAGTCTACGCTGCCCACCAGCGCCAGCAGCTCGCCGGTTTCCGCGCGCAGGACGACCACCGCGGCGTTCGTGACTTCGCGCGGCACGCCGATCATCTCCGGCGGCAGCTCAGGCAGCGACCCGGCCGCCAGGCAGGCCGTGCCGGCGCTGGTATTGAACTTCACCCGTGGATCGGCCCCGCCCAGCCGCGCCACATGGCTGCGTGCGGCGCATTCGGCCTGCATTTGCAGATCCACATCGAGCGTCGTGAAGATGCGCAGGCCGCCGCGCGTAACCAGCCGCGCGCCATCCAGGCCGAGGTCATTGAGAATCGCCTCGGTCTCAGCGCGGGCATACAGCGAAAAGTGCGGCGCGATGATGTCAAACCGGTCGGCAAAGGGGCGCACGGCCAGCGGCTCAGCAGCCGCGGCGTCCGCCTGAGCGCGAGAAATATAGCCCTGGCTCGCCATCACGTCCAGGACGACCTCCTGGCGGCGTTTGGCGGCGTCCGGGTTGTCAATCGGGTTCTGCGCGGGGTACTGTGGGATGGCCGCCAGCATCGCCGCTTCGGCCAAAGTTAGATCCCGCGCCGGCTTGCTGAAATAAAGCTGCGCAGCCGCCTCGACCCCGTAGGCCAGATTCCCGTAGAAATTCGTGTTGATATACCACTCAAGGATCTGGTCCTTGCTGTAGAGACGTGAGATCTCGGCGGCCAGGATCACTTCTTTGATCTTGCGATCGAGCGAGATCCGCGCCCGCTCTTCGGGATCAAGCAGCACATTGCGCACCAACTGCTGCGTGATCGTGCTGCCGCCCTGGACCCGCCCGCCGGTCAGGTTCACCCACAGCGCCCGCGCGATTCCCTGGAGATCGAAGCCGGGATTGTCGTAGAAGCTGGAGTCTTCGATGGCAACGGTCGCCTGCAGGAAGTATTCCGGCACCGCGTCGATCGACATCCAGCGGCGGTCGCCACCAAGCGGGTCGATCACCTCGTAGATCACGGTCTGGCCCGTGCGGTCATACAGCACGCTGGTCAGAAACGCTTCTTCCTCGGCGGCGATGATCGCTGCGGCAGGGGGCAGTTCGCGCGCGTAATAGCGGTAGATGCCCACCACCGCGCCCAGCCCGGCGAGCACGCCCACCAACACCAACCCGGCCACCACCGCCGCCAGCGCGATCCCCCAGCGCAGCAGGCGCGGCACGGTGGCGCCCCGGCTCTGGCGGCGGTACCGGCGTTGGCGGGCGGTACGCAGCAACAGCATCATGATTCCGTTATCCGAATCCCAATCGTTTGTGTTACACTGAGTACAATGCCTGGTGCCAAGCATCTCAATGCCTGGTATCATAGCATGCGCGCAAAACACGTGACAACTCAGGGCCGGATCGCACGTCCACACGCTGTCATCGGGGAAAGGACAGCTGAGCATGATGCACGCTGATCCACAAAAACTGCTCCTGGTAGATGACGACAAAGACCTGCTCGACCTGCTTCAGGCAGAATTCGAGGCCGAGGGTTACGAGGTCGCGGCCTTCCAGGACGGGTTGCAGGTATTGAAGCATGTTCGGAAATCGGGCCTGCCCCACCTGGCGCTGATCGATCTCAAGCTGCCATCGATGCACGGTTTCGAACTGGCCGAGAAGCTCAAGGCGCTGGGGGATGTTCCGATCATCTTCCTGACCAGCATCAATGAGCCGGACACCATCGTGCATGGTCTGCGGCGCTACGCGGATGACTACGTGACCAAACCATTCCAGATCCGGGAGCTGCAGGCGCGTGTGCAACGCGTCTTGAGCCGCATCCCGGACTTCAGCTACGCGCAGGCGCCGACGATTGAGATCGATGACCGGGTTCAGGTCGATTTCGGCAACAGCCGCCTGCTGATTGACGGCCGCGTTGTGTCGCTGACGCCGACCGAGGCCAATCTGCTTCATATTCTCGTCCGCAACGCGGGACGGGTTGTCACTTCGAGCACCCTGCTCGCCCGCGTCTGGCCCAGAGCCGAGGTGTATGAGGATACGCTGCGGGTCCACCTGCACCGCCTGCGCCGGAAGATCGAGCCGGACTTTCGCCGCCCCGCCTACATCTTCACCGAGCGCGGCACCGGCTACCGCTTCCGTTCGCTCGAGCCGGACCCTGAAGCGGAAGCCGGCGTCGACTCGCTGCAGCACACCCATCCCTAGAGCGCGTTCGACGAGCTTAAACAATGGATCCCAACCCGGCAGAGCTATTCCCCGAGACCGTGACGGATTCCGATCTGCGCGCGTTCCACCGGCTGGTGCTCCTGGCCGCGCACGCGGACGCCATCGAGATCCTGCTGGCCGCCCTGGCCGATCACCTCGGAGTGCCGTCGCTGAGCATCGCGTCTCCGGATGATCCACCCCCGGAACCAGACACGGTACTGCGCATCCCGCTACACTATCGCGAGCGGTGGCTGGGCGATCTCTGCGCACCCATCAGCGACAACCAGCCTCGAGACGACCTTGCGGACCGGCTGCAGTTCTTCAGTTCGGCAGTGGCGTTGCATCTGGTAATGAGCACCCGCCTGGCCGATCAGCCAGGCAGCACCGCGGTGGACGACGCAACACGCGAGCTGCGCGAAGAACGCGACCGGCTCGAAGCCATCCTGGAAGCCACGAATGACGCAATTCTGCTGGTCGATACACACGATCTGCTGGTAATGGCAACCCCGCAGTTCGAGAGTTTCACGGGCATTTCGCGCTACGAGATTCTGGGGTTGTCGGTCGAGCAGCTCGCGCAGCGCATCGACGATCACGCCGGCCTGCCGCGCGCGCTGGCAAATGTACTGCGCGCCCTGTCCGGTAACTTCACCGAGAGTCTGGGTGGCGAGTTCGAGCTGGTCGAACCTCAGCCGCGCGTCCTGGTCTGGTACAGCCTGCCCGTCTACGTTCGCAGCGGCGTGTTGCTGGGGCGTATCTTCGCATTCCGGGACGCGACCCGCGAACGCGAGCTAGACCGGATGAAGACGGACTTTATTTCGCTGGTTTCGCATGAACTGCGCACCCCGCTCACCTCGGTCAAGGGCTTCAGCGATCTGATTTTGGAGAGCAATCTGGATCGCCTCGATCCGGACAGCCGCGAATATCTGAGCATCATTTCGTTCAATGCGGACCGCCTGATCACTTTGATCAACGACATCCTCGATATCACCCGCATCGACACGGACCGGATTGAGCTGAAACCGGAGCCGTGCCCGGCAGCGGACATCGTTGACCAGGCCGCCAGGGCGCTCAACAGCCAGCTTGTGCAACGCGGGCACAGGCTGTCCGTCGATATCCCGCCCGATCTGCCCCTGGTGTGGGCCGATCGGGCGCGGTTGGTGCAGATTGTGACCAACCTTCTGAGCAACGCTATCAAATATACCCTGAAGCCGGGCGAGATTGTCGTCTCCGCCCGCGCTGTCGAGACCCCCGACGACCTGCCCGAGCGGGCACCTCGCGCCCAGATCTGCCCCTGCGTCGTCATCAGCGTGCGCGACACGGGAATTGGGATCGCTCCGAGCCACAGCCATCGGCTGTTCCAGCGCTTCTACCGCATTGAAACCGAGTCCAGCCGGGGTATTGGGGGAACGGGCCTTGGCCTGGCGATCGTCAAATCGCTGGTGGAGCTGCAAGGGGGCCGCGTGTGGTTTGAATCCGAGCCAAATCTTGGCTCGACATTCTCGTTCTCGATCCCCATCGCGCGGAACGCCCCGCTAGCCCCCTATTAAAATTCATCGGAAATTCAGGTTTCAAGCCTCTGCAGAACTCCATCTGCCGCTATAATGAGAGCAGTTAACAGGCACCTGCATTCACGGTGGGGGAACACCAGCTTCGCACTCGCGTGCCGTTACCACTGTCTGATTTGGGAACGCGGCAAAGATCAACGATGCGCATGAGTCGAATTCTAGTTGCCGAAGATGAGCCGCACATTCTCCTGCTGATCCAGCGGAAGCTTGAGACGGCAGGCCATCTGGTCACCACTGCAACCGATGGGAATCAGGCGCTGGAACTCGCTCTGCGCGAGAAACCCGACCTGCTTCTGCTCGACATCATGATGCCAGGCCGCGAGGGGCTGGAAGTGTGCAGAGAAGTCAAAAGCGCATATGGGGACAGCGCCCCGCCGGTGATCATTATCTCGGCGCTCGGCCAGCAGATCGATGTCGAAGCGGGCATCTCCGCCGGCGCCGACGACTACATCATCAAACCCTTCTCCCCCCGCGCCCTGCTCGAACGCGTGGAAGCCGCGCTCTACCGCTAGCCGAAACCCGCCGGTCAGGCGCCGCCAGCATCCGTCTGCGCCGTTGATTCGCATCCCAACGCGTAATATGACGCGTAACGAAACGTCGCTACGATAAAAGTACATTTGAGTTGGATATGCTCCCGGCCCAAATCCCGCTTACCCTAGAGCATCTCTTCCCCACCCCATCCGACTCAAATGCAAGGACCGCGTCTGCGGTCCTTTTTGTTGCCGTCGAAGTATGGTGGTGCGCCGGGGTTCAACACCGCGCGCAGACGCTCACCGCCGGTTCGCCACGATCTTCAGCGGTCCGAGATCGAACGAATCACCTGCCGGGCGCGCGGCTTGCGTCACGGGCAAAAGCTGCTGGTCGCCATACCAGTACACGCGCACGCCGAGACGATATTCGCCGGGAGACAGCGTCTCCGGCAACGAGACCCGGTGCAGGTCAAACCGCGGCGCGCCAGGCAGCCACCTGCTGGTCGGGGTGCGGCCATCGAGCGGCGAGCCATCATGCTGCGCGACAATTCGCCCCTCGGCGTCGGTAACCGTCACCGAGACGCTGTAATCGAGCGGCACAGGCGCAACCGCGCGCCACCACAGCGCCACCGTGACGCTCTCGCCGGAGGCGGCCTGCTCCGGCGCGGACGCGGCATGCAGCGCGAATAGATCGCCGAACTCGGCCAGGGGCGTCGTGGGAACACGATCGTACCGGTAGCTGTACAGCGGCGTACCGAGGTGATCGACCGCCAGAGCCGCCGTCTGCTCGAACCCGGCTTGTGCGATTAACGGGCCATATTCTTCCATCGGCGCGTCGCCCCAGTACACCAGCCAGAAGGCGTCTAGCGGGCGCAGATAATCGCGCAAGCGCAGCGGAAACTCGACCCCGTAGCGGGCGCGCCATTCGCGCAGCGACACGGCAGGCGTGCTGGCCCCCATCTGCCGCTCGACGTAGTAGCGCACCGGAAAGTCGCCAACCCAGACGTCCATCAGAACCGGCTCGTTGTCGAGGTGATAGGCAGTGATGTTGTGTGTGACGGCGCGCCAGTCGGGATAGTGGCGGCGAGCATCGACCGTCGTCAGCCCGACAATCACGATGACGGCCACCAGCAGCCAGCGTCCGACACGCGGCAGGTTCGCCAGCCCGTGCCCGACCAGCACCCAGACAGCCGGGGCGATGACGATGAAATTGCGCTCCGTGAGGAACTGTCGCCGCGCATTGATGAACACGGTCAGCCCGACGACGAGCGCGATCCACAGCGCCGGATAGGCCGCCGCCCACAGCGGGCGCAACCGGACGCGGACGATCTCCCGACCCTGCTCCCAACGGTAGGTGATGTAGGTCAGGCCGAGCGCCAGCAGGCCAAGCATCAGGCCATAGTGGCTGCCGAGCAGCGACGTCCGCACGGCCCGGTAGGTCTCCGGGCTGTTGGGAAGCGAGTTGCGATAATAGAGCGGGTCGTCCCAGCGCACCCGGTTTTGATCGATCACAACCGGCAGCCAGGGCAGGAAGCCCAGCGCGACCGCGCCAAAAAGGAACACGCCTTCCAGCCAGCGACGGCGCCCCCGTGCGAACAGCACGAAATGCACGCCCTGCACCAGCAGCACCAAGGCACCGAGATAATGCGTGTAGAGCATCGCCAGCGAAGCCAGGACATATCCAACCCGGCTCGCTCTGGATGGCTCCCGCCACCAGCGCACGTAGAAGACGCTGGAGGCTGTCGCCAGCGTTGCCAGCAGGCTGTAGTGACGTGCTTCCTGCGCCAGATCGATATGATTATCCGCCAGCGCGAGCAGGAGCGCGGCAAGCAGACCCGCCAGCGGGTGAAACAGGCTGCGCCCAAACTGATAGATCGCCGCAACCCCGATGATGCTGATCAGCACGCTGAAAAAACGCAGCGCGAATTCGGACTCGCCGGTGAGGCTGCGCCAGACGCGGAACACGGCAAAGTACAGCGGGGGATGCTGATCGGCGGCCAGCGTGCGGGTCACATCGGCCAGGCTCGGCCCCTGGGTGAGGACGAGCGTCCAACCCTCGTCGGCCCACAGGCTGCGCGTCTCAAGGGCGTGGACGCGCAGCGCCCACCCCAGCAACAGCACAACCAGCAGAGCCAGCAACCGGCGGGATGAAGGGTTGGCGTACAGACCAGACATGGTCGCGAGCGGTGCTCCGGAGCAGGCGAAGACGTGTGGCGATTGTACCCCGCCCCCCACGGGGCGCAACCGTTCTGGCGCTCTCCGGGCACCTGCCCTGGCGATCAGAACAGGCGCGGCTGCTCAACCGGCCGGTGGCCATCCAGCAGCACATACGGCGCCACGCGCTGCACCGCACGGATGCCAATATGGCGCAGATCGGCCAGCGTGCGCAGCCGGCCCTGGACCCGCGCCTTGAGGATCTGGTCAGCGCTTCGCGGGCCAATGCCGGGCACGCGCAGCAGCTCGGCGCGGCTGGCCCGGTTGATCTCGACCGGCTGATGCACCAGAACCTGATCCGCCCAGGCGCGCTTGGGATCAACGTGCAGCGGTAGATCGCCCTGACCGGTAAACGGCAAATCTTCCAGCTCGAACCCGTAGTCGCGCAGCAGGAAGCTGGCCTGATAGAGGCGCAGTTCGCGCAGGGGATCGGTCGCGGGCAGATCGGCCAGCGGCGTCTCGGCCACAGGCCGGAAGGCAGAGTAGTACACCCGCGCCAGGCGAAGCTGGCGGAAAAGCTGATCGGTGATGCTGAGCAGTTCCAAGTCAGATTCGCCCGCCGCGCCGACAACCAGTTCGGTCGTGCTGCTCGCCCGCAGCCCGGCATCGGGATCGCGACGCAGCTCCTCGACCCAGCGCAGCGGTGTCAACAATTCCTGCTCGAACTGCTTGCCCGGCGCGATGCGAGCCAGGCGGGTCGCGTTGGGCGCTTCCAGGTTGATCGAGACGCGCGTCGCCAGACGCATCGCCTCGCGCACCTGATCGCGCTCGACACCGGGCATCAGCTTGAGGTGGAGATAACCGCGGAAGCCATACGTACGACGCAAGATCGCGCCGGTGTCGAGGATGGCGTCCTGCGTGGTCACGCCGCCTCGCACCACGCCGGACGACAGGAACATCCCCTCAACCGCTCCGGCGCGGTAGAGCGCCATGAACCCGCTCGCCAGCTCATCCGGCGTGAACCGGACGCGCTTCATGGCCGAGCGCCCGGCGCGGAAGGGGCAATAGAAGCAGTCGCGCTCGCAGGCCGTCGTCGCCATCGCCTTGAGAACAGGCATCTTGCGGCTTCCGGCGATCACATGTGTAATGCAGCCGCTGAGATCCGGCGGGATGCGTCGCGAGCGTGCGGGCGCTTCGCTGCGCGACGTATCGCCCGCGGCTTCAAACTCGGTGGTTCCTGCCAGCGCGGAAAGCAGATCGTGTCCGTCCATCGTCCACCCCGGCTCATGTTATAGATATTATAGCGAACATTCGTTCTAAGTGCAATCAAAAAAGAAACGCCCGCGCTGTGCGCAGAGCGTTGCACGATGGGCGCTGGCGAACCGGATCAGGCCGCCCCACCCTGCCCGGTGCTGGTTTCCGGCGCGGCTTGCTCAACCTGCTCCTCGGCTTCTTCCTCTTCGCCGGCGCGCCAGATCTCGGTAGCGCGATCAATATAGAGGATGCCGTCTAGATGGTCGATCTCGTGCTGGAAGACGCGTGCCAGCCAGCCCTTAGCCTTGACGCGGACTTTCTTTCCGTGCCGGTCGAATCCCTGCACGGTCACCGCCTCGTGACGGCTGACATTTCCGTAGTAGCCCGGGATCGACAGGCAGGCTTCGATGCCATCGACCATTTCATCCGAGACGCGCACCAGCTCGGGATTGACCAGGGCATACAGCACACCCGCGTCCTTCCCGTATTCCTGGACCGACTCCTCGTCGTCCGGAAGCTGGACCACGATGACACGCTGGCTGACCTCGACTTGCGGCGCGGCCAGGCCCACCCCAGGCGCAGCGTGCATCGTCTCGATCATGTCGTCAATCAGTTCCTGGAGCTTGGGGTCGTCAAAGCGGGTGACTTTGTGCGCTTTCTTCCGCAGGACCGGGTTTTCGGGCGTGATAATCTTTCGGAGTGCCATGCGCTGCACCTGACTCTACACATCGATCATGTTTCACATGACCGATTGTAACGAATCGAGTGAGCAGCGCAAGGGTTAGCGCGCCTCAAGCGATGCACCGGCCCCGTCTGCGTGCCGGCCCACACCGATGAAATCCGGCCCCAACAGCCGAGAATCAGCCTTGACAGCCCTCAGGCGAGATGTTAATATTTTCGGGCTAATCGGAGTATATCGGGCGGCGCTAACCCTGCTGGACAGGGCGCTGGCGACCGAATTGAAGCGTCATCGTACGTGAGGCCATCGTGCCGTAGTCTTTGATGGCCTCACGTTGTGCAAGAACATAGACGGGTGAGCAATCACCCGTTGTTGCGCCAAGTTTAAGGAGAAGTCGCCAGAGGCACTGGCATTAGTTTGGAGGCTTGGAATGCCGACGATCAACCAGCTCGTTCGCAAGGGTCGTCAACCGAAAAAGAAGAAGAGCAAGGCGCCGGCGCTGCAGTACACCTTTAACTCGTTCTCGCAGCGGCGCATCCGCCGGCCCAAGGGCGCCCCGCAGAAGCGTGGGGTCTGCACCCAGGTCAAGACTATGACGCCCAAGAAGCCGAACTCGGCGCTGCGCAAAGTGGCGCGCGTCCGCCTGAGCAACGGCATCGAGGTGAGCGCCTACATCCCTGGCGAGGGTCACGGCCTGCAGGAACACAGCATCGTGCTGGTCCGCGGTGGCCGTGTGAAGGACCTTCCGGGCGTGCGCTATCACATCGTGCGCGGCACGCTCGACTCGGATGGTGTCGCCAAGCGTCAGCAGGGGCGCAGCAAGTACGGCGCCAAGAAACCTAAGTCGTAGTTCCGGAGAGAAGAAGTCATGCCGAGACGGTCAAGCCCACCCAGACGGGTTGTCGAGCCGGACGTCAAATACAACAACACGCGGGTCGCCATGTTCATCAACCGGATGATGCGTGGCGGCAAGAAGAGCACCGCCACACGCGTGCTGTATGACGCGTTCGATCTGATTGAACAGCGCAGCAAGCGCGACCCGATCGAAGTCTTCGAACAGGCGCTGCGCAACGCCACGCCGGTCCTGGAAGTCAAGCCGCGCCGTGTGGGCGGCTCCACCTACCAGGTTCCGGTCGAGGTCGGCCCCGACCGCGCGCTATCGCTGGCGATGCGCTGGCTGCTGGCGGCGGCCCGTGCGCGGGGCGGCCGTAGCATGTCCGAAAAGCTCGCTGCCGAGTTTCTGGACGCCGCGGCGGGCCAGGGATCGGCCATCAAGAAGAAAGAAGACACGCACCGCATGGCGGAAGCCAACCGGGCCTTCGCCCACTATCGCTGGTAGTTGAGACGGAACTGTAAGACACAATCATGGCCAAGAAAGCCGCTGACGAGCTTGCCCAGGACCTGCGCATGGTCCGCAACATCGGCATTATCGCCCATATCGACGCCGGGAAGACCACGACCACCGAGCGTGTGCTTTACTATGCCGGCAAGATTCACCGCATGGGCGAGGTGCACGAGGGCGCCGCGACTACGGACTATATGGACCAGGAGCGCGAGCGGGGCATCACGATCATGGCAGCGGCGATCACGGCTAGCTGGCGCGGCCACCAGATCAACCTGATCGACACGCCCGGTCATGTCGACTTCACTGCCGAGGTGCAGCGCAGCCTGCGCGTGCTGGATGGTGGCGTGGTCGTCTTCGACGGCGTCGCAGGGGTCGAGCCGCAGTCCGAAACCGTCTGGCGCCAGGCAAACGAGTATCACGTTCCGCGCATCTGCTTCGTCAACAAGATGGATCGCGTCGGGGCGGACTTCAGGCGCTGCGTCCAGATGATCGTCGATCGCCTGAACGGCAATCCGATCCCGATTCAGATCCCCTACGGCGAAGGCGCCGACTTCCAGGGCATTATCGACCTGATGAAGATGGAGCTGCTCACCTACGGCGACGATCTCGGCACGGCGATTGAGCGCCATCCGATCCCGGCCGATGCGCTGGACGCAGCTCGAGCCGCCCGCGCCGTCATGGTCGAGCAGATTGCCGAGACGGATGAGGAACTCACCGAGAAATTCCTCTCGGAAGAGGAGATCTCCAACGAGGAGCTGACCGCGGCGCTGCGCCGGGCCACCATCCGCAATCAGGCACAGCCGGTGTTGCTTGGCTCGGCCCTGCGCAACCGTGGTGTGCAGCTTCTGCTCGATGCCGTCGTCGACTACCTGCCCTCGCCGCTCGATATCCCGGCGATCCGGGGCGTCAACCCGAAGACGGGCGAAGTTGAAGAGCGCCACGCCTCGGACGACGAGCCGTTGGCCGCGCTGGTGTTCAAGATCATCAGCGATCCGTTTGTGGGACGGCTGGCGTTCTTCCGCGTTTATTCCGGCGTCGTCCGCGCCGGAACAACGGTGCTCAACACGACGAAAGGCCGCCGCGAGCGGGTCGGGCGCGTCGTGCGCATGTTCGCGGATCGCCGGGAAGACGTCGACGAAGTGCGCGCGGGAGACATCGCCGCGACGCTCGGCCTGAAAGATACCTTCACCGGCGAGACGCTCTCGGACGAGCAGCGGCCGATCGTGCTGGAAACCATTGAGTTCCCGGAGCCGGTGATCGCAGTCGCCATCGAGCCGAAGACCAAGGCCGACCAGGATAAGATGGGTGTCGCGTTGGCGAAGCTGGCCGAAGAGGACCCGACGTTTGTGGTCAAAGTCGACGAGCAGACCGGTCAGACTCTGATTCATGGCATGGGCGAGTTGCACCTGGAAGTGCTGGTCGATCGCCTGTTCCGCGAGTTCAAGGTGGATGCACGGGTCGGCAAACCCCGCGTCTCCTACCGCGAGACGATCACGCAGCCGGCCGAGGGCGTTGGGCGCTTCGTGCGGCAGACAGGCGGCAGCGGCCAGTACGGCCACGCCGTCATCCGGCTCGAGCCGCTGCCCGAGGATGCCGACGCGGACCTTGTCTTCGAAAACCAGATCGTCGGGGGCGCCATTCCCAAGGAATTCATCCGCCCGGTCGAAGACGGTATACGCGAAGCCGCTCAAAGCGGTGTGTATGCCGGTTATCCGCTGGTGCGGGTCAAGGCCACGCTGATCGACGGGTCCTATCATGAAGTGGACTCGTCCGAGATGGCCTTCAAGATCGCCGGTTCGATGGCGCTCAAAGACGCGGTCCATCACGGCAAGCCGGTCTTGCTCGAACCGTATATGCGGGTCGAAGTGGTCGTGCCGGAGGAATACGCAGGCGATATCATCGGCGATCTGTCCAGCCGGCGCGCGAACATCACCGGCATCGACACGCGCGGCGATGGCGTCTCCGCCATTCACGCCGAAGCACCGCTCGGTGAGATGTTTGGCTACGCGACGCACCTGCGCAATATGTCGCAGGGGCGCGGCAGCTTTACGATGGAATTCCAAAAGTACGTACAAGTTCCCGATTCGATCGCGGAAACCATCATCAAGGGCGGCGGTTAGGGCGCTGGCGCCGCGCGACGGGACGCAATCTCAGGAGGCAGCATGAGCAAGGGCAAGTTCGAGCGAACGAAGCCGCATGTGAATGTGGGGACGA